>CAVRDA010000016.1:0-667311 GCA_963719755.1 Vicinamibacteria bacterium
TCGAAACGCGTGCGGAATCACCACCGATCGCGGCCGCGATCTCGTTGCCCGTCAATCGTGTACGTATACGTCGGAGGGCGAATGCACGCCCCGGCCGAGTCGCGCGACCCGCTTCTTGCAACGCGAGACCACGCGATGCACCCCCACGCGCCACCGCTGATCGCGATGCGTTATCTCGACCTCGGCGACGGGACCAGCCTCGATCTCGCGACAGCCGGGCGCGTGTGGATCGAGCGTCCCGCGCTCGACGAGGTCTCGCGGCTCGTGTGGCCCGGCGTCATCGAGACGCTCGCGCGGCTCTGGCATCCGGCCGTGGCGACCTGTGTGGACTTCGGCTGGGCGAACGCGCACGAGTGGTTCAAGCCTACGTCGTCCCCGAACGCGAGAGGCTCTTTGCAAGGCGCGCCATGCGCGCGCTGTCTGTATCCGCTTCGTCATTCGTGAGAGCACACGACGTCCCGTGCGCCCTGGCGACAAGGCGCTTCGAGTGGGGTGGAGTCACGCGCCTGCCAGAACTGCCGCCGTCGGAAATGTGTGGTGTCGAGCAGGATGAACCGGCGCCGGGGTTCGGCGTGCGCCTGGCCGATCGGCCACTCCGTCGGCGCCTGCTCGCCGCGCTCGACGACCTCGCGGGGACCATGGCCTCGCGTCTGGAGCGTCGACGCCGTCGCCGGCAGCGGGTGGCGCAGCGAGTGGCGCGTGTTGGCGCGGGCCGCGCGCGAGCGCGGCTACGTCCCCATTGACGCGCGGTTGCTGGAGTCGTTCGTGACGCGCCGCGATGGCCGGCGGACATCGTGGTTGGCGCTGCTCGACGGCTGCGCCCTGCTGGTGCACCACGAGCGTGCGGACTGGCGCCTGGCCGAGCGGCAGTCTCTCGCGCGGCTGGTCGTCCGGCTCGGCGGCCTCGATGCTCCCGGCGCGATCGTGGTGGACGTCGTACGGCGAGGCCGGACACGGCGAGCGACGTATCGCTCGAATCCATTCGAACCCGATGCGCTGGCGGCGGCGCTATGGCTTTCGCGTAGTCACTCACCACACTGGCTTCGCGCGAGAAGCCTGGCGGCGGCCAGTGGCGGGCTGCCGGGGCCATTTGTCGCGACGGTCGCCCGCCGGCTGGGACTTGCCGACGCGGCGCCGTCGGTGCACGAGCGCGCGCCTGACTTCGGTGAGGCGCCGGCCGCCTCTCGCGACGGCGTCGATCCGTCTCTCATCCTGACTCGGGCGAGGGCGCTGGCGGCCCGAGGCCGCGTCGCCGCCGCGGAGCGGCACCTGCAGCGGGCGGCGTGCGCGCTCGCGCGGCGTGGCGAGCAGGACGCTCCGGGACGACTGTTGGCGGAGGTGGCGCGCCTCGCAGCGATGCGCGGTCAATTGGCGCGGTCGCGACAATGCTGGCGGGACGCCACGGGCTGCGCCGGCAGTCGGTTCACGTGGATGCCCGCGTGCGCGGCCGGGCTGGCCGAGCAGTGGATCCGGCAGGCGGCACTGGTGGACGCCGAGCGGTTGCTCCGCAGCGGCGCTGGCGGCAATCGAGGTCATCGGCGAAGGCGACGCGTCGGTCCTTCGTACGCTGCTGGTCGTCTGCCTGTCATGGCAGGCACGCTGGGCCGAAGCCCTGCATGAAGCCGAGCCGGGTGCGGACGATCCGCTGGTGCGTGCCGCGTGTGTCTGGCCGCGAATCGAGCAGCACGACCTTGCCGGCGCGCTGTCGGACCTCGAGCGGGCATCCAACTTCGCTTCCGCCGGGGCCGCACTCGCTATCGACGCCGCGCGTGCGCGTGTGGACATCGCCGTCGGCATCGAACGGTGCCTGGCGGGCGAGCGGCAGGATCGCGAAGAAGTGTCGCGGACGCTCGACGGCGACGATCGCCTGCTGCTGCCGCTCGAGCGCGCGGCACGGTCGGGACTGGCGCTTTCACCAGAGGACCGGCATCAGCTTCGGTCCCTCATCCGCGCCGACGTGCCGCGGCTCGCACGCGCGCGGGCGCGGCTGGCGCTCGCCGTGGCGCTCGGGCCCGGCCCTCATCGCCGCGATCTCGACGAGGACGTCGCTCGCGTCGCCCGTGCGACCCGGGCCTATGCGCTCATCGCCGGTCGGGCCATCGTCTCGAGCTGGCCGAAGCCAGCCGACTCGGGGAGTGCTCCCATGCTCAACGATTCTCGTGGCCGTACCTGCGTGCGTGCCAGGCGCACGAGGACCCGCGCGCCGCGCTGGCCGAGGTGACCAGCTTGCGTGCAGTCGCAGCTGCGTGCCAGCGCGACGGCGATCGTCGGCGCGACAACCGCGGGGACGCTGCGGCTGGCGGCGGCGGGGCGCCACGACGTCTCCGCGACCGTTCTGCGCGCCGTCGATCTTGGTCAGCCGGTCGTCGAACGCCGCGAGGGCGCCGCCGAGTGCGCCGTGCCGATCAAGCTCGGGAGAGGCCGTCGTCGGGGCACTGGCGTGCCACTGGGCGACCGCCGACGGGCGGGAGGAGTCGGCGCGCGCGCTGCTCGACGCGGCCGCGACGGCGGTTGCGCCCACGGTGCGGCTGGCGGTCGAAGTCGCCAGCCACCCAGTTCCGTCACGCGCGCCGGCGTCGAGCCTGCTCGGCACGAGCCGGCCGATGGCCGACGTGCGCACTGCCGTCGACGCCGCGGCGCGGGTGCCATTCACCGTGCTCGTCGAAGGCGAGAGCGGCAGCGGCAAGGAACTGGTGGCGCGGGAGATCCACCGGCTCGGCCCGCGGCGAGCCCGATCGTTCTGCGCCGTGAACTGCGCCGCCCTCACCGACGACCTCTGCGAGGCCGAGCTGTTCGGCCACGCGCGTGGCGCCTTCACCGGCGCCGTCGGCGATCGTGCCGGGCTCTTCGAGGAGGCGGATGGCGGGACGCTCTTCCTCGACGAGGTCAGCGAGCTGAGCTCGCGGGCGCAGGCGAAGCTGCTCCGGGCGATCCAGGAGGGCGAGGTGCGGCGTCTCGGGGAGACAAAGCCCCGCCGCGTTGATGTCCGCCTCATCGCGGCGACCAACCGCCCGCTCGCAGATGCCGTCGCCGCAGGTGCCTTTCGCGCCGATCTCCGCTACCGGCTCGACGTCGTCCGCATCTCGCTGCCGCCGCTGCGCGAGCGGCCCGACGATGTGCCGATGCTGGCGCAGCATTTCTGGAGGAGTGCGACCGAGCGCGTGGGAAGCCATGCGCGCCTGTCGTCAGAGACGCTGGCCGCGCTCGCACGCTATGATTGGCCCGGCAACGTGCGGGAGCTGCAGAACGCGCTGTCGGCGCTGGCCGTGCGCGCGCCGCGGCACGGCACGGTGCCGGCATCCGCGCTGCCGGTGACCCTGTCGCGGCTGGAACCGCTGGCGGGGGTGACCCTGGAGCAGGCACGCCGGCGCGTGGACGAGCGCCTGGTGCGCGCGGCGCTGGCGCAGGCCGGCGGCCATCGCGGTCGCGCCGCCACCGCACTCGGGCTGACCAGGCAGGGGCTGGCCAAGCTCGTGGATCGCCTGCAGCTCGATGCCGACCGGGCCGCGCCCGCCCCTTGACCCGATGCTGTCGTACATCACTCGTCGCCTCGTGCTGACCGTGCCCGTGCTCTTCGGCGTGGCCACGCTGGTGTTCTCGCTGATTCACCTGGTGCCCGGCGATCCGGCGCAGGCGATGCTCGGCGACGGCGCGTCGCCCGAGGACATCGCGCAGCTGCGCGGCCGGCTGGGACTGGATCGGCCGCTGCCCGAGCAGTACTGGACCTACCTGAAGGGGCTGGCGCGCGGCGATCTCGGCACTTCGCTTCGTACGCAACAGCCGGTCGCGCAGCAGATCGCCGAGCGGCTGCCGGCAACGGCGGAGCTCGCCGCGGCGGCGATGCTCGTCGCCGTCGGCCTGGCGATTCCACTCGGCGTGATCGCGGCCGTCTGGCGAGGCACATGGGTCGATCAATGCGCGATGGGGCTCGCGCTGCTTGGTATCTCGGTGCCGGGCTTCTGGCTCGGTCCGCTGCTCGCGCTGATCTTTGCCGTGGAGCTCGGATGGCTGCCGGTCTCGGGGCGTGGCAGCTGGGCCCACCTCGTGCTGCCGGCGATCACGCTGGGGTCGGCGCTGGCCGCCATCCTCGCGCGGATGACGCGGGCCAGCGTCCTCGAGGAACTTCGTGAACAATACGTCGTCGCGGCGCGGGCGAGAGGCGTGTCGCGGGCGCGTGCGATCGTCGTGCACGCGCTCGCGCAACAGCCTGATTCCGGTGGTGACGATTCTCGGACTGCAGCTGGGCGCGGTGCTGACCGGATCGATCATCACCGAGACGATCTTCTCCTGGCCGGGCGTGGGCCGGCTGCTGATTCAGTCGATCAATTTCCGCGACTACCCGATGGTGCAGGGCTGCATCCTGCTCATCGCCGTGACCTACGTGACGATGAACCTCGTGACCGACCTGATGTACGGCTGGCTCGATCCGCGGATCCGATTCGAGTAGGGGAGCCGTGCAGATACGCCTCGGTCTGTTCCTGGTCACCGTCGCAGTGCTCGCTGCGCTCTTCGCGCCGTGGATTGCGCCGCACGACCCGGCGGCGCAGAGCCTCGCGCTGCGCCTGGAAGGCCCCACGGCCGGCCATCTCCTCGGTCTCGACGAGCTCGGTCGCGACGTGTGGTCGCGGCTGCTGGCGGGCGCGCGCATCTCGCTGCTCGTCGGTCTGGTCGTGGTCGGCGTG
This sequence comes from Vicinamibacteria bacterium, assembly GCA_963719755.1. Classification (GTDB taxonomy): domain Bacteria; phylum Acidobacteriota; class Vicinamibacteria; order Vicinamibacterales; family JAENWD01; genus JAENWD01. The sequence goes on from CAVRDA010000016.1 coordinate 4,683, forward strand.
TCGGCGAGTGTCGGCCTGACCATCGGCGCCGTCGCCGGCTATCTGGGCGGGGTCACCGACGAGATCGTCAGCCGCATCATCGACATCCTCCTGGCGTTCCCCGGGATCCTGCTCGCGATCGCGCTGGTCGCCGTGCTCGGTCCAAGCCTCACGAACGTTGTCATCGCGCTGTCGGCGATCGGGTGGGTGGGATACGCGCGGCTCGTGCGCGGCCAGGTGTTGAAGGCGCGTGAGCTGGAATTCGTGCAGGCAGCCCGCGCGCTGGGGGCCGGGCCCGCCCGCCTGCTCGCCAGACACATCGTCCCGACTGCCGTGCCCGCGCTTGTCGTGCAGGCGACGCTGGGGATGGCGGGCGCGATTCTCGCGGAAGCGGCGCTGAGCTTTCTCGGCCTCGGCGTCCAGCCTCCGACGCCCAGCTGGGGCACCATGATCAATGGCGGGCGCGTGCACCTGATCGACGCGCCGCACCTGACGGTCTTTCCCGGCATCGCGATCGCGCTGCTGGTGCTCGGGTTCAACTTTCTCGGCGACGGACTGCGCGATCGGCTCGACCCGCGGGGGTGAAATGACGCTGACCGTGCTGGGTGCTACGTGCTCCGTGCCACGTGCGGTCCGCGTGCACCGTGCCAGGTGCACGTGCTGACGTGTACCCAGCACCGCACGTGGCACCGCAGCACGCAGCACGCGGCACCGCACGTGGCACCGCTAGCACGTAGCACCAAGCACGATTAGTGTCGGAGCGCCGCCTGCACCCGGCGCGCCCCTGGATCGGCCGGCGAGAGCGCGAGCGCGCGGGCGACGGTCTGTCGGGCCGTGTCGGGGTCGCCGGAGCGGAGTTCGGCGTCCGCAAGCTGCACGAGGAGCGCGACGTCGGTCGTGTTGACGGCCGCGCGCCGCCACCAGCGGACGGCGGCGGGGGTGTCGCCGGTGGCCAGCGAGAGATCGCCCAGCGCGGCGGGCGATGCCGGTCGGCGCCGGCGCGCCGGCCATCAGCGCGACGTGGCGTTCCAGTGCGATCCGCGCTTCGGCCCGATGGCCGTTGCGCTCTTCCGCCGTACGCGAGATCCATCAGCGTGCCTGGCGGCACCGGCAGCTTTGTGGACGCTTCGCGCAGCGTCCTGAGCGCGCCGCTGGCGTCCCCCGACGCCAGCTGCGCGCGTCCGTACAGGGCAATCGCGCGGCTCGACCCGCCGCGCACGACCGCTTCCCGCAGCGCCTCCAGCGCCTTTCCGAGCGCGACCCGGTCCTCGGCCTCCGCGGCAATGCGCAGCCAGACTTCTCCCAGCGCGGTGTAGACCTCGACGTTGTCGGGGAAGCGTTCGGCGGCGCGGCCAAGCGTCGACACGGCCAGATCGGTCCGCCGCGCGTCTTCGTATTCGAGGCCCAGCGCGATGAGGCGCGCCGCGCGGGTGCGGTCGAGCGCGGCAAGCGCCTCGAGCTGCTCGCTGGCATCCAGATGGCGGCCGGCCGCGCGATAGCTGGCGGCCAGTGCCTCCCGGGCCGGAATCAGCGCCGGCTGAAGCGCGATGGCGCGTTCGAGGGCCTTCCGCGCCTCGATGGGCTGGCGCTGGGCGGCCAGGCAGAGCCCCGACAGGTAATGCGCCTCCGCGAACTGGGGGTCGAGCGCCAGCGCCCGGCTCACCGGCGCCCGCGCGCGCTCGGGCTGTCCGGCGCGGTAGTAGGCCAGGCCCAGCTTATAGAGCACCCGCGGCGAGCGGTCGTCGAGCTGCGCGTAGGCGGCGTACCGCTCCGCGGCGCGCTCGGGCCGCTGCAGCGCCAGGCTGACGTCGCCCAACTGCTCGAGTGGCCGCGTCGCCGAGGGGTCGAGCGACGAGGCGGCCCGGAGATCGCGAAACGCGGCCTTCAAATCGCCGTGGCGGCGATAGGTCTCGCCCCGCTTCAGGTGGGCGAGCATGGAATCCGGCTTGAGGGCGATGGCGCCGCTGAACGCCTCGATGGCGACGCTGGTCTGCTGGCTGGCCAGCGCCGCCTCGCCGGCCGCGACGAGGCGCCGGTATTCCCGGTCCCGAGCGGCGGCCGTGTAGGCCACCGCCGCGGCCGCGCCGAGGGCGAGGACGACGAGCGCGGCGGCCAGGCGTCGCTTCATGCAAGGCAATGATAACGGCCTTCAGCCCCCGGCCTCAGGGCGATTCCGCCGAGGTCCCGGCGTCCGCATCGCGAAGGCTGGAGGCTGAAGACCGAAGACCGAAGGCAGCACATTTTGATGAGGAACTTTCCCGTCCCGACGGTGTCTAACCCTTCACATGACGGCACGGGCGTCCAGCCCGGGCCCCAGACGGTCGGACTTGCTATAGTGGGAGCGAGCACCGTGGCCGAAGACCTGCTGGTCAAATCCGCATCCGGCGCCGGCGCCTGGGATGACCTTGGCAGCCGGGAAGCTCTCCTCGTGAAACGCTGTGCCCACGGCGACGAGGAGGCCTGCGCCGAGCTGGTCAGCGAGCACCAGCGCATGGTCATGCAGCTGGCGATCAACCTGCTCGGCGACCGCGACGAAGCCCTCGACCTGTCGCAGGAAGTCTTCCTTCGCGTCTTCCGCACCATCGGCCACTTCCGCGGGCAGTCGCAGCTCCGCACCTGGATCTACCGCATCGTCGTCAACCAGGCCCGCAACCGGCAGCGCTGGTGGCGGCGGCGGTTGCGCAGCAGCCAGGTGTCGCTCGATCAGCACCTCGAACAGCACGGCGATCACCTGGCCGGACGGGAGCAGGTGGCGCCGGACCGCATGCTCGCGCAGAAGCAGCTGGCCAGCCGGCTGCAGAGCGCGCTCGAGCGGCTGCCGTTCGACCAGCGCACCGCGATCGTGCTGCGCGAAGTGGACGGCCTCAGCTACGACGAAATCGCGTATTCACTCGGTGTGACGCTGGGGACCGTCAAGTCCCGGCTGACGCGCGCGCGGCAGGCCCTTCGCACGGTGCTGCAGGAGTCGCCGCGATGAGCGCGTTGAGCTGCCGTCAGGCGCGGCGTCTGCTGGCCGAGTATCACGACGAAGAACTGCCGGTCGACCTGCAGGTGAGCGTCCAGGCCCACCTGCGCGGATGCGCCGGGTGCCTCGATGGAGCGCCGCCGCCTGGCCGACGTCGGCGCGCTGCTCCGCGAGGGTGTCGTGGCGCGCGGTCCCGAGGATCGCAGCCGCATCGAGCGCCACGTCCTGGCGCGGCTGCACGCCGAACGCCAGACGTCGTGGAATCACTCGTTCAACCGCCTGTTCGAAGACCTGCACCTCGTCTGGGCCGCCGCCGGGGCGACGCTGGCGACGGTGATCATCGTCTGCGCGGTGGTGGCCTCGATGGCGCTGGCGCTGCGCGAGCAGCCGCTGTCGATGGCGGCGCTCATCGGCGCGATGGCGACGCCGGGATCGGACCGCAACCCGGTGTCGGTCGACGGCCGGATGCTGCTGCCGCGCTCCGATCCGGCGGCGCTCGTCGACGCCATCATCGAGGATCGTGACGACGCGGTGATTGCGCTGGTCGCGGTCGTCACGCGGGAAGGGCGCGTGCAGAACCTCGCACTGCTGCAACCGGACGCCAGGGCCGTGCCGGTCGGGGAGCGGGATCTGCTCGAACTTCTGGACCAGGCAGCGCAGGCGCGGTTCGAGCCGGCGCGGGCGGGCGGCACTCCTGTCGCCGTGAACCTGGTGTGGCTGGTCGCACACACCACCGTGCGCGGCAAGGGCATCGACGCCTGGCCGGTCGTCGACGTGCCGAGGCCGCGGGTCGTGGCGCCGGTCCTGCCGCCGTCGATGCCCGTCAGCGAACTTCCGACTGTCTCGCCTCGAGCCGACCGCGGCCTGAGGCGCGGTTCGCTCAGCGCCGTCCCGTGTCCACGGGCTCGGCACGCCCGGTCGCGACGTTGTTCATCGCATCCACCGCACGCAGGATGATCGCCTTGTCCGCCGTGTCGGTCTCGAGCGTCAGCTCGAATTCCTCCAACCGTGAGTCCGCGATCCCGTCCTTCGGGTAGATCGGCCGCCACCGTTCCGCATCGAGCGCGTACTCGACGCGCTGCACCGCCGAGTCGAGATCCCGCACGGTGAAGCGCACGGCCGTCCGGCCGTTGGTGCGCGTGGTGCCGAGAATCGTGATCGTCGGCGGCGTGTTGTCGATGTCGAATGTGCTGCTCTCGCGTTCGGCGACCAGCGCCGCGCCGGGCGGGTTGGCGGGAGCGTCCGACGCGACGATCTTCACGACGTACGTCCCGTTGGGCACCGACGTCGTGTCCCACACGAACAGCGGATCCGACAGGTCCCGCTTCAGCGCCTTCCACGTGATTTCGCCCTCGCGGCGGTAGAAGACGTCGTAGGCGAGGTCGTCGTCGTTGGTGTCCTGCGCCTTCCAGATGAAGGTCTGCAGGCCCTTCTGGTAGCCGCGGCGGCCGAGAGGCGGCGCGCTGCCGGCCGGGCGCGTTGGCCGTCTGTCCGGCCCGGCGGTCCGTGGCGCTGCCATCGAAGCCCGCGATCTCGGCTTCGCCGGTCGAGAACGGCTTCTGAAAGACGACCCCAGGCGGGTGGATGGTGATGGTGGCAATCTCCGGGCGCAGGTTGCGCTGAAGGTACGCGGCGGTGACCGACGTCACCACGGGACTCTGGTCCGCCGTGCCCGTCAGCTCGATCTTCCACTGGAGGTAGCGCGCCTTGGGGCTGGTGATCTGTTCGCCATCGGGGTCGCGGTACACAGCGGACCAGGGGCTCCAGGTGTCGTCGGCCGACTGCGTGTTGCCCGATCGCGTGTAGAGCCGCACTTCGGTGCCGGTCGGCGCGGTGCCGCGCCAGCTGATCGCGCCCCAGGTGGCCAGCGACTCCGCGTCGCGGACTTCGGACTCGTAGGTGCCGGTCGTCGCCGGGCGCGCCGACAGCCGGAACACCTTCGCCGGGTTCGCCGTGGCGAGCAGCAGGCCGCGGCTGCCGTCGCCGACGATCGTCGTCACCTGCTGCGCCGTCGCCCGTGCGAGCAGCGTCGTCTGCGCCGGCTCGCCGGAGACGCGATAGACCTTGCCCTTGCTGCCCGTGGCGACCAGCAGCGCGCCGCTCTCGTCGACCGCGACGTCGTACGGCGCGTCTTCCGCCGACGTCCAGACCTGGTCCCAGCCGCCGTCGGCATGAATGCGGAACACCGCGCCCTTGCCGCTGGCGCGCCCGACTCGCGGGCCGCGCCGCCAGGCGCGTTGGCCATCGGCCCGGTCGGCTCGACGACCGTCATCGCCGTGATCTCCGTCGAGACTGTCGGGACGGGGATCGGCCGCGACGGCTCGGGCGTAATGGCGGGCCCGGACGGACGATCGTCGCCGCGGCCGGTCAACGCGCCCGCGTAGACGATGCCGCCAGGGCCGGGGCGCAGCGCGCTGAATCTCCTGGAGGCCCGAGTCGAGCAGCAGGAATCCGGCGCCGTCCGGCGTGACGCGGAACACGCGGCCCGGTGATTCGGTGCCGACGAGCAACGCGCCGTCGGCGGCGACGTGCAGCGCGCGGACGTGTGTGGCCTTGGTGCGGTAGAAGACCTCGCCCTTGCCGTCGGGCGTGATGCGGTAGACCACGCCCTTGTCGCCGGTGGCGGCAAAGACCTGTCCCTTGCCGTCGACGGCGAGGGCCCAGATGTACTTGTCGTCGGGGTCGAAGAACGGCGTCGCCTTGCCCGACGCATCCAGCTTGTAGATGCGTCCGTCGGGCGACGTGCCGGCGTAGTAGCCGCCGCCGGGCGCGCGGGTCAGCGCATGGACTTCGAGTTCCGGCGAGTCGAAGAAGACCGAGAGCGCGCCGTCGCGCGCCACCTTCAGCACCTGGCCGTCGTTGCCCGATCCCACCAGCATCGCGCCGTCGTCGATGGCCAGCCCGGACCACAGGACCGGGGCGGTCGGCGCGGCGACTTCAGTGAGGGTCGGCCCGAGCACCAGCCGGCCATGCAGGTCGATGGACAGGTTGTTGACGTCGCCCTTGAGGAAGTCGGCCAGCGTCGCCACTTCCCAGAACCGCGCCCCGGCGCCAGAGACCGGCAGCGTCAGGGCACACACGCAGAGGAGGCCCAGGAGGGGCCGAACGAATGGTCGGGGCATGTCCGTCCGAGTTGTGGAGTCCCGCGCCTGATCGCGCGCCCGGGCCCCGGCTGGAAAAGGCAATCAGTTCTGGTCGAGCGGCAACGAGAGGAATCGCGCGCCGCTGACGGCGTAGTCTGTCGGGATCGCCCATTCGCCCAGCGTCGCGCTGCGAAGCGGGCTGACGCCGCCGCCGCTGCGGTCGGCATCGAAGACAGCCAGCACCGACGCCGGCAGTGCCGCGAGCGTCTCGCCGCCGACGACCGCGCCGGCATCGGACGAGACGAGCCGCACGTAGAGGCGATTGTTCTTCCGGGCCTTGTTGAATGCCTTCACGAGCTGCGCCGCGTCCTGCGGCTGCTGCTGCAGGCGCGACTCGCGCTGCTCAATCTGGGCCAGGCGGGCGCCGTCGGCGACGATGACGGTGAGCGGTCCGCTGGCGTTGGCGGGCACGTCGACGTTGACCGTGTGGAGCACGTCTTCGCCGGCGGCGGTGCGCACCAGCAGCTTCAGCGGGACCGCGCGGCCCGGCCGCGCTTCCGGCGCATCGAGCCACACCCGCTCCAGCACGGCCGTGCGCGGCGACTCGGACGACACGATGGTGAGGTCGAGCTCGTTGATCTCGACCGGCTCGAAGTCGTTCTTGAGCAGGAAGGTGATGGGGCCGGCGATGTAACTGGCGGCGCCAATCGACGGCGAGTCTCCCGTGAAGAGATCTTCGAACGCGATCTCGCCGTGCTTGTCCACCAGCGCCCGGCCTTTCACCATGAAGCTCGACGTGCCGAACTCGCGCTCGTACGACTTCAGCGTGTTGACCACCGAGAGATAGGTCAGCAGCGGCGTGAACAGCTGGTCGCGGACGACCGAGAACTGGAACGTGCGGCTGGGACCGCGATCGGTATCGAGCACCAGGCGAATCGGCAGCATCGACGGCGCGGCGCCAAGCGTGCCGGCAATTGCCGTCGCGCGATCCTGCTCGATCGTGCCGATCACCTCGCCAAGGCTGCCCAGCTTCGACGACTGACATCAGGCTTGGGAGCAGCGTGTGGATCCACGCGCGCGTCATCGGAAAGCTGGTCGGGCCGAGGTTGTAGAAGGGATGGCCGAAGGCGTAGACGCGATTGCCGTCGACGGAGGTGACCGTGCCCGTGCCGCCGAGCGCCAGGTCGCCGCTGACGAGACCGACGCCAACGGCGTCGCCCGGCGCGAGCGGCGCGGTCGAAGGGGCCGAAGGCCCGGCGGCGCCGCTGCTCGACATCGGCGTGAAGCCGCTGGCGGCAAAGCCGGTGGAGACGAGGTCGGCGACGTCGCCGCGGAAGCCGCCCATCACGAGCGGCGTGGCGATGGGCCGGAGCATCGCGCCCAGCTCTCCGCCGTTCAGTCCGCTCAACCCGGCCGACCGGACATCCGACGGCGACTGGGCGAAGGGGTTGGTGCGCGAGAAGACCTGCTGGAGCGTGGCGGCCAGCGACGAGGAGCTGAGCGGGAGGTGCAGCTCGGCGCGGGCGCGGCTGCCGACGGAGCGGCGGCTGGTGCTCCGCGTCGCGTCAATCATTTCATCAATCGGCGTGATGCCGGCGATGGGCTCTCGCGAGAACGACGCCAAGGGAATAGGAGACGGCGCCGACCATCCGGCCGTCGATGTACACCGGGCTGCCGCTCATGCCGGCGATGACCCCGGTGGTCGCCAGCGGCCCGCCCTCGAGCCGCGCCAGCACCAGGTTGCGGCTGGGCCCCATCACGTTCTCGAGCACGCCGAGGATGTGGACCTTGAACTCTTCGACCGTCGTGCCGGCGAAAACCGTGCGGCCGACGCCGGTCATGCCGGGCTTGATTTCCGACACCGGCATGACTGGAGAGACGGCGGCGAGCGGAATCAGCGCGCACGCCGACAGCAGCAGAGTGCAGACAACGCGTCCGTGGTGCATGGGCGACAGCTTCTTCAAGTAGGACGACCTGGTGCGGCGGCTGGCTCTGACAGCCGTGAGACATTATACCAACGGTTGACGGCGGCGGTTGACAGCGTCACGGCCGCTCTGGTAGCGTTCCGGCTCTCGATAGCTATGTCGATCTTCTCGGCTTCCCACGTCGCCTCCTGCACTGCCGCGGCTCATGCGGCGGGGACGGGTGCGTACCGGGGCTGGTGGTGGTTTTACTCGCCGCACAACGAAGGGGCCTGACGCGCCGCAGACGACAAGACGTCGCGATTGACACGAAGCAGAGCCTCTTCACCAGACCGGTGCAAGAGGCTTTTTGATTTTATGGCCACATTCGACCACTCCCGGCTCTGCGCCGCCGTCACGGCGCCCACCCTGGCCGAGCTCCGCGCCCGCCGGGACGAGGCGGCTCGCGTGGCCGACCTGGTGGAGCTGCGACTCGACACGGTCGCCGACCCCGACGTCGCTGGCGCGCTCGAGGGGAGAACCGGCCCCGTCATCCTGACGTGCCGCGCGGCCGAGGAGGGCGGTCATTTCACGGGCAGCGAGGCGTCGCGGCTGGGGTTCCTGGAGCAGGCCTGGAGAGCCGGCGCCGAGTTCGTCGACGTCGAGTTCGCCGCGTGGGGGCGGGCGCCCTGGGTCGGCTCGACCCGCGGCGAGCGGCTGATCGTCTCGAATCACGACTTCGACGGCGTGCCGCGCGACCTGGCGGCTCGCCATCGCGCGATGGCCGCCACGGGTGCGGCGGTCGTAAAGCTGGCGGTCACCGCCCATGCGCTCGGCGACTGCGTCCCGCTGCTCGCCCTTCGATCGAAGCGCCGCAGCGGCAGGTCGTGCTCGCGATGGGCGCGCCTGGCCTCATCACCAGAATCCTGCCGGGCCGGTTCGACTCCGCCTGGACCTACGGCGGCGACGGCGTGGCGCCCGGCCAGGTCCCAATCGCACGCCTGCGCGAGGAGTTCCGGTTCGGCGAGGTCAGCCCCGGCGCCGCGCTCTACGGGCTCGTCGCCAACCCGGTCGGCCACTCCGTCTCGCCCGCGATGCACAACGCCGCGCATCGGGCCGAGCGGCGCGACGCGCTCTATATCCCCCTGCAGGCGGCCGACGCCGCAGACGTGATGGCGTTTGCCGAGGCGTTCGGCCTCGAGGGCGCCAGCGTGACGCTGCCGTTCAAGGTCGATCTGCTGCCGTTCTGCGAGCCGGATGCGCTCTCGTCGCGCGTTGGCGCGGTGAACACACTGGCGCGCCAGGACGGCCGCTGGCTGGGGCGCAACACCGATGTCGCCGGGTTCCTCGCGCCGCTCGACGGCAGGATCGCCATCGCCGGCAGCCGCGCGACGATTCTCGGCGCGGGCGGCGCGGCACGAGGCGCCGCCATCGCCCTGGCCGACGCCGGCGCGCACGTGACCATCGCCGCTCGTCGGGAGGATGCGGCGCGTCGCGTGGCGGCGGAGGTCGGCGTCGCTGCGGCGCTGCTGCCGCCGATGCCGCGCAGCTGGGACCTCCTCGTCAACGCGTCGTCGGCCGGCATGCACCCGCATGTCGACGACACGCCGTGGCCGGACGCGAGGTTCGACGGCCGGCTCGTCTACGACCTCGTCTACAACCCTCGCGAGACCCGGCTGCTCCGCGAGGCCCGGGCGGCCGGCTGCGACACGCTCGACGGCCTGGCCATGCTCGTCGCGCAGGCCGAACGGCAGTTCGAGATCTGGACGGGGCATCGGCCTGCCCCGGGAGTGATGTTCGAGGCCGCCGACCGCCGTCTGCGCGGGTTTGCCGCGCCGACTTCCGTAGCTGCATCGTTGCCATCATGAAACTGACGACCTTCGACGAATTCGTGGAGCTGGCCCGGCGCGGCACGTTCGTGCCCGTCTGCAAGGAGATCGTGGCCGACCTGCTGACGCCGGTCTCGGCCTTCCTCAAGATCGCCGAGCACTCCGACTACGCGTTCCTGCTCGAGAGCGTGGAAGGCGGCGAGCACGTCGGCCGCTACTCGTTCCTCGGCAAGGATCCGTTCCTGGTCGTCCGCGTCCGCGACGGCAAGACGGTCATCGAGCGGGCCGGCACGACAGAAGAGGCTCCGGACGGGTTCATCAAGACCGTCCGCAAGCTGATGGCCGACTTTCGCGCGCCCTACGTGCCCAACCTGCCGCGCTTCACCGGCGGCGCGGTCGGCTACCTGACGTACGACGCCGCGGAGTGGTTCGAGCCTGTCCCGTCCGCGCGGGGACCGCTCGAGGGACCGGGGACCGCCAGCGACCTGGCGACGTTCATGCTCTTCGACACCGTGCTGGCGTTCGACCACGCGCAGCACCGGCTGCTCCTGATCGCCAACGCGCGCATCACCGCTGACGACGATCTCGAGGCGCTCTACCAGTTCGCCTGCGCCCGAATCCAGTTCCTCGAAGCCGAGCTCGAGCGCAGCCTGTCGAGCGGCAAGTCAGCCGCCGGCGGCGCCGTGACGCTGACCTCGAATCTCTCGAAGGAGACGTTCGAGTCGCACGTCCGGACCGCCAAGGAGCACATTGCCGCCGGCGATATCTACCAGGTCGTGCTGTCGCAGCGCTTCGAGGCCGAAGTCACCGCCGACCCATTCACGGTCTACCGCGCGCTCCGCCACGTCAACCCGTCTCCGTACATGTATTTCATGCGGCTTGGCCCGCTGGCCATCGTCGGGTCGTCGCCGGAGATGCTGGTGCGCGTCGAGGGGCGGCGGGCGCAGACGCACCCGATTGCCGGCACGCGCCCGCGGGGGACGACCACCGAGGAAGATCAGCGGCTCGCCGAGGAGTTGAAGCGCAACGAGAAGGAGCGGGCGGAGCACGTCATGCTCGTCGACCTCGGCCGCAACGATCTCGGGCGCGTCTGCGACTACGGCACTGTGCGGGTGCCGCAGTTCATGACGCTCGAGCGCTACTCGCACGTCATGCACCTGGTGTCGATCGTCGAGGGACGGCTGGCCGAGGACACGGATCGTCTCGACGCGCTGGCGGCGTGTTTCCCCGCCGGCACCGTGTCCGGCGCACCGAAGGTGCGGGCGATGGAGATCATCGCCGACCTCGAGCCGACACGCCGGGGCATCTACGCCGGCGCGGTCGGCTATCTCGATTTCGCGGGCAACCTCGACTTCTGCATCACCATCCGCACGGTCGTGATGGTCAACGGCAAGGCCTATATCCAGGCTGGCGCCGGCATCGTCGCCGACTCGAACCCGACCGCCGAGTACGAGGAGACCAAGGACAAGGCGCGCGCCGTGGTGCGAGCGCTCGAGATGGCGCAGGCCGGCCTGTAGTCCGCAGTGTGGAGCGCGTAGCCGCGATGATATTCGTCCTCGATAACTACGACTCGTTCACCTACAACCTCGTGCAGTACCTCGGAGAACTGGGTGCGGTGCCGTTGGTGCGGCGGAACAACCAGGTGACGCTGGACGAGATCGCGGCCATGGCGCCGACGCACATCGTGATCTCGCCGGGACCGGGTCGTCCCGAGGACGCCGGCATCACGCCGGATCTCATTCGGCGCTTCGGCCCGAGCGTGCCGATCCTCGGCGTCTGCCTCGGCCATCAGGCGATCGGCCAGGTCTACGGTGGTCGCGTGATCAGGGCGCCCGTGCCGCAGCATGGCAAGACGTCGATGATCGAACACGACGGCAAGGGGGTGTTCGCCGGCCTCGCCGGCCCCTTCGAAGCGGCGCGCTACCACTCGCTGGTGGTCGCCGACGAGGGCCTCCCGGACTCGCTCGAAGTCTCCGCCCGCTCGCAGAGAGATGGCCTCATCATGGGGCTGCGGCATCGCGAGCATCCGGTGCACGGCGTGCAGTTTCATCCCGAATCGGTGCTGACGGAGGAAGGCCGTCAACTGCTTCGGAACTTCCTGAATCTCCCGGGCCGAACGGAGTGACCGTGCTGACCGACCTGCTGCACAAGCTGACCAGGCACGACGACCTCACCGCCGACGAGGCGGCCGCGGCGATGGAGTTCGTCATGACGGGGCAGGCGACGCCCGCGCAGCTGGCCGGCCTGCTCGTCGGCCTGTCGATGAAGGGCGAACGGCCGGAGGAGATCGTCGGTCTCGCGCGGACGATGCGCGCGCACGCCGTGCCGCTCGATCGTCGTCCCGGCGACGTGTTCGACACGTGCGGCACCGGCGGCGATCGCGCCGGCACCATTCAACGTCTCCACCGCGGCCGCCATCGTGCTGGCGGCGGCTGGCGTGCGTGTCGCCAAGCACGGGAACCGGTCGGTCTCGAGCCGCTGCGGCAGCGCGGATGTCTTCGAAGCGCTGGGCGTCAACATCACCGCGCCGCCGCCCGTGGTCTCGCGCAGCCTGGACGAAGCCGGCGTCGCGTTCCTCTTCGCGCCGGCGTTTCATCCGGCGATGAAGCATGCCGCGCCGACGCGCAAAGAGCTGGGCCTGCGGACGGCGTTCAACCTGCTCGGCCCGCTGACGAACCCGGCGGGGCCGTCGAGGCAAATCGTCGGCGTGCCGCGGCCCGAGCACACGGAGCTGGTGGCGCGCGCGCTGCTGATGCTGGGCTCCGAGCGGGTGTGGGTCGTCCACGGCGCAGACGGCCTCGACGAGATCTCGAGCACCGGCTACACGAAGGTCTCCGAAGGGCATCACGGCATGGTGCGCACCTTCCACGTGCACCCGGGCGACTTCGGGCTGAAGAAGACGTCCCTCGCGGCGATCACCGGCGGCGACGCGCGCACCAACGCCCGGATCCTCGTCGAGACCTTTCGCGGCGCGCCGGGGCCGGTGCGCGACATCGTGCTGCTCAATTCCGGCGCCGGCTTGTTCGTGTCCGGCCACGCCGCCTCCGTCCGCGAGGGCATCCGCGCGGCGGCCGACGCCATCGACAGCGGCCGCGCGATCGCGACGCTCGACTCGCTGATTCGAGTGGCCAGCCAGGAGCTGCCGGCATGAGCGTGGAGACCAGCGATCTGCTCGCCGCCATCGTCGCCGCGACGCGGACACGCGTGCTGCAGGCAGTCGCGCGCGAGCCGCCGGCGTCGCTGGAGCGCCGCGCCTCCGACGCGCCGCAACCGCGGGGCTTCAGGCGCGCGCTGGCCGAAGACGGGCTTCGGGTGATCGCCGAGTGCAAACGACGATCGCCCAGCCGCGGAGTTCTGCGCGCCGACTACGATCCAGCCGGCATCGCGCGGCAGTACGCCTCGTCGGGAGCCGCCGCGATTTCGGTGCTGACCGAGCCGACCTTCTTCGACGGCGCCCTGGCGCATCTGGAAGCCGTCCGCGCGCGCGGTGGACGTGCCGCTGCTGCGAAAGGACTTCATCCTCGAGCCCTATCAGCTCCTCGAGGCGCGGGCCAGCGGCGCCGACGCGATCCTGTTGATCGTCGCGGCGCTGGACGACGACACGCTGAGGGCTCTGGCTCGAGACGCGCGGCAGCTCGGACTCGACGTGCTGGTCGAGGTCCACGACGAGGTGGAGCTCGCACGCGCGATTGACGCCGGCGCCGACCTCATCGGCGTCAACAACCGCAATCTCCGCACGCTCGCCGTGGACGTGGACGCGTCGGTCAGGCTGGCGCCGCGGATGCCGGCTGGCGTGCTGCCGGTCGCGGAAAGCGGCCTCAGAACCGGGGCCGACCTTCGAGGCCTGCACGACGCTTGGCTATCGCGCCTTCCTCATCGGCGAGCGATTCATGGCCGCGCCCGATCCGGGTGCGGCGCTGGCCGTGCTGCTGTCGGATGCGACATGCTGATCAAGGTCTGCGGCATCACGCGCCCGGACGATGCGCGGATGGCGGTGGAGCTGGGGGCAGCGGCCATCGGGATGATTCTGTGGCCGAAGAGTCCCCGGGCAGTGACGCTGGCACAGGCCGAGCGGGTGGCCGCGGCGGTCCCGGCGGGCGTCCTGACGGTCGGGGTGTTCGTGGACGCGAGTCGCGAGGAGATCGACGAGGCGATGCGGCGCGTGCCGTTCGGGGCGGCGCAGCTGCACGGGTCCGAGTCGGTCGGCTTCGTGCAGGGCCTGCCCTGGCCGGTCATCAAGGCGGTCGCGGTGCCGGCCGAGGGGCCGTTACCCGATCTGAAGCCGTGGGCCGACGTGCGGGTGCTGATCGACGCGCACGATCCCGTCCGGCGCGGCGGCACCGGGCGCCTCGTGGACTGGGCGCGCGCCGCGGCGCTGGCCGCGACGCGACCGGTGATTCTGGCCGGCGGTCTGCGCCCGGAGAACGTCGCCGATGCCGTGGCACGCGTCCGTCCGGCCGGGTTGGACGTGTCCTCCGGGCGTCGAGCACTCGCCGGGCGTGAAAGATCCGGCGCGCCTCGGCGCGTTCATCAAGGCCGTCCGTGACGTGGAGGGATAGGTGACGACGAAGCTGGCAGGGGAGCAGGAGCGCGCCGTGTTCGGCGAGCGCGATCCGGACGCGCGCGGCTACTACGGCGCCTTCGGCGGGCGGTTCGTGCCCGAGACGCTGATGGCGCCGATCGAGGAGCTGACGCGGGAGTACTTCCGCGTGCGGACCGATCCGGCGTTTCTCGACGAATTCCACGCGCTGCTGCAGCACTACGTCGGCCGTCCAACGCCGCTCTACGAGGCGCGGCGGCTCGCCGCGGAGGCCGGCGGCGCGCGCCTCTTCCTGAAGCGCGAGGACCTGACCCACACCGGTGCGCACAAGATCAACAACGCGCTCGGGCAGGCGCTGCTCGCCCGCCGCATGGGCAAGCGGCGCATCGTCGCCGAGACCGGGGCGGGACAGCACGGCGTGGCGACGGCGACGGCGTGCGCGCTGCTCGGGCTGGCCTGCGAGGTCTACATGGGCGCCGAGGACATGGCGCGCCAGGCGCCCAACGTCCTGCGGATGCGTCTGCTCGGCGCCAAGGTCACGCAGGTGGACGCCGGCAGCCGCACGCTGAAGGACGCGATCAACGAGGCGATGCGCGACTGGGTCACGACCGTGGCGGATACCTACTATCTGCTCGGGAGCGTCCTCGGGCCGCATCCGTACCCGCTGATGGTGCGGGAGTTCCAGAGCGTGATCGGCCGCGAGGCGCGCGCGCAGATGCTGGCGCAGGCCGGACGGCTGCCCGAGGCCGTGGTCGCCTGCGTCGGCGGCGGCAGCAACGCCATGGGCATCTTCGACGCCTTCATCGGCGACCAGGGCGTGCGGCTGATCGGCGTCGAGGCCGGGGGCGAGGCAATTGCGCCGGGACGCCACGCGGCGCGGTTCGCCGGCGGATCGGTCGGCATCCTGCAGGGCACCAAGACCTGGGTGCTGCAGGATGCGCACGGCAACATCGAGCTGACCCATTCGATCTCGGCCGGCCTGGATTACGCAGCCATCGGCCCGGAGCACGCGTGGCTGCAGTCGCAGGGACGGACCGAGTACGCGTATGCGACCGACGCCGAAGCGCTCGACGCGTTCGGCCAGGTGTCGCGCTGCGAAGGTATCCTGCCGGCGCTGGAGTCGTCTCACGGCGTCGCCCATGCGCTGAAGGTCGCGCGCGACATGCCGCCCGATCAGATCGTGCTGGTGAATCTCTCGGGCCGCGGCGACAAGGATCTGCAGACGGTCGAGCGCGCGTTGTCGGGACGAAGGCGCCGCCTCCGCCAAGGCTACGGCGGGTCCGCCGAAGCGCTTCGCGCGAAGGCGGAAAGGCTGAAGGCCGAAGGCTTGAAGGCCGAAAGAGTGATATGGGTCGCATCGCACAATCGTTCGCACGACTGAAGGCCGACGGGCGCACGGGCCTCGTCGCCTACATCACGGCCGGCGACCCGTCGATGGCGCGCACCCGCGACTTGCTCTTCGCACTGGAACGGGCGGGCGCGGATGTCATCGAGCTCGGAGTGCCGTTCTCGGACCCGCTGGCTGACGGGCCGGTGATTCAGCGGGCGACGGAGCGCGCGCTGGCAGCCGGCGCGACGCTCGACGGCGTGCTCGGCCTTGTGGCCGACGTCCGTGCGACGCTCCGCACACCGATCGTGCTCTTCACCTACGCCAACCCGGTCGCGCGACTGGGCTTCGAGGCTTTCGCCGATCGCGCGGCGGCCGCCGGTGTCGACGGCGTGCTGCTGCTCGACGTGCCGATCGAGGAGGCCGGAGAGGTGCACGCCCTGCTCGATGCGCGGGGCGTTGATACAATTTTCCTGTTGAGTCCCACTACGACTTCGAGCGGATCCGCGAGGCCGGGCGCCTCGGGCGCGGATTCCTCTACGCGATCTCGCGTCTCGGCGTGACCGGCGTCCGCGACCAGGTCGCCGCGGGAGCCGACGCGCTGGCCGCACGGGTGCGGCGCGAGTCCGACCTGCCGCTGGCGCTGGGATTCGGGATCTCGCGTCCGGAACACGTCGCGGCCGTCGGAGCCTTCGCCGACGCAGCCGTCGTCGGCAGCGGACTGGTCCAGGTGATCGCGGATGCCGGAGACAGCGCCGACCTCGTGCCACGGGTCGAGGAGTACGTGCGATGGCTGATCGGCGCGGGCGCGAAGGCGCCCGCGGCCGCGCCGGGCGGGACGCGAGCGTGAGCATCGACGCGCTGCGGCGCCGCATCGACGAGCTGGACGAGCGCCTGGTGGAGCTGCTGAACGAGCGCGCGTCATGCGCGCTGAGAATCGGCGAGATCAAGCAACAGCTGGGCATCGAGGTCTATCAGCCGGAGCGCGAGTCGCAGGTGCTCGGGCACGTCCGCGAGCACGGGCACGCGATAAAGGGGCCGCTCAGTCCCGAGGCCCTGACGCGGCTGTTCGAGCGGATCATCGACGAGGCGCGCCGGCTGGAGCGCGAGTCGTCGAGCCAGCCCGGGCACGGCGCGGCGCCGGCCGACGGCTCGCACAATCGGTAAGGCTCGGCCGTCGCCAGCGGCGCGAGCGGAGAGCAACGTGGAGGGCAGCAGTATGGTGGTCGTAATGCAGGAGCGGGCCAGCGAGGAGCAGATCGAGAAGGTGGTCGCGCACCTCGTGAGCCTGAAGATGGACGTACACCGGTCGACCGGCGTCAGCCGCACCGTGCTCGGCGCGGTGGGCGACGATCGCCACCTCGACCCGTGCCTCATCGAGATGCTCGACGGCGTGAGCGAGGTGCTGCGGGTCACCGAGCCGTACAAGCTGGCCAGCCGCGCGTTCAAGCCCGAAGGCTCGGTCGTGACGGTGGGCGACGTTCGCGTCGGCGGCGACGAGGTCATCGTCATGGCGGGGCCGTGCTCGGCCGAGACCGAGGACCAGGTCAACGCCACCGCGGCCGCAGTCAAGCGCGCCGGCGCGAAGATCCTGCGCGGCGGCGCCTTCAAGCCGCGCAGCTCGCCCTACAGCTTCCAGGGGCTCGGCGAAGAAGGCCTCCGCATGCTGCGGGCGGCCGCCAGCCAGCACGACCTGAAGCTGGTGTCCGAGGTGATGGACATCAGCCAGATCGATCTGATCGACAAGTACTGCGACATGTTCCAGGTCGGCGCGCGGAACATGCAGAACTTCACGCTGCTTGAAGGAGCTCGGCCGCGCGCGCAAGCCCGTCCTGCTCAAGCGCGGTATCGCCGCGACGATCGAGGAGTGGCTGCTCTCGGCCGAGTACATCCTCGCCGGCGGCAACGGCGACGTGATCCTCTGCGAGCGCGGCATCCGCACGTTCGAGAACTACACGCGCAATACGCTCGACATCTCCGCGATTCCCGTCGTGAAGAAGCTGAGCCACCTGCCGATCGTGGCCGACCCCTCGCATGGCACCGGCCGTCGGGACAAGGTCGCGCCGATGGCGCGTGCCGCGGTCGCCGCCGGCGCCGACGGCCTCATCATCGAGGTGCACTGCGATCCCGACCACGCGCTGAGCGACGGCGCGCAGTCGATGTTCCCGGCGCAGTTCGATCGGCTGATGGCCGAGCTCCGCATCATCGCGCCGGCCATCGGCCGCACGATCTGCCTGGAGCCGGTGATGCGGCGGGGGTGGAGTTGAATTGCAGATTGCAGATTGCAGATTGAGTTGCGATTGTGGATTGAGGCGTGAGCGCTGACGGAGACTTTCGCCGCATCGGCATCGTCGGCGTCGGCCTGATCGGCGGGTCGCTGGCGTTCGCGATCCGTCGTGCTTTTCCGGACGCGACGGTCATCGGCGTCGACCGGGACGATGTGACGCTGGTGGCGCGGCAACTGGGCGCGATTCAGCAGGGGAGCGCGGGGCTGGCGGCGCTGGCGGACGCCGACCTGGTCGTCCTGGCGGCGCCGGTGCGGCAGAACCTGGCGGCGCTCGCCCAGCTCGGCGGCATCGTGCGCGGTCCGGCGCTCATCACCGACGTCGGCAGCACGAAGCGGGCGACGATCGACGCCGCGCGTGCCTTGCCGGCGTCGCTGACCTTCATCGGCGGCCATCCGCTGGCCGGCGCGGCGCGGGGCGGCCTCGAAGCCTCGCGCGCCGATCTGTTCGAGCGGCGGCCCGTGGCTGCTCACGCCGGAACCCACCACGCCGCCGGACGCCCAGGCGCGGCTGGTCTCGTTCGTCCGCGCGCTGGGGGCGACCGAGGTCGTGGTCGATCCCGTCACCCACGATCGCGTCCTGGCGTACACGAGCCACCTGCCGCAGCTTGCGGCCAGCGCGCTGATGCACGTCGTCGGCGAGTCGGTCGGCGACGCGGGCCTGCGCCTCTCCGGCGCGGGGCTGGCGGACACGACGCGGGTCGCGGCGAGTCCGGCCGCGATCTGGAGCGACATCTGCGGCGACCAACGCGGACGAGCTCGCGCCGGCCCTCGATCGCCTGATCGAGACGCTGCAGTCGTTGCGGAGCCAGCTGCAGAGCGACGCGTCGATCGCGCCGCTCTTCGAGTCCGCGCAGCGGTGGCGGTCAGCGCGTGAAGTAGCCGAATCAGCCTTCAGGCTGCAGCCTTCGGTCCTCAGGTGATGTCGCGGATGACCCTCAATCTGCGCAATCGCTGAAGGCCGACGACTGAAGACCGCAGGCCGCTTTCGGCCATAATCGGAAGTCCATGAACAAGGTGTTGCGCACGGCCGACGAGGCCGTGGCGCTGATTCCACGAAGGCGCGACACTGATGGTCGGCGGCTTCGGCGTCTGCGGCAATCCCGAGAACCTGCTGGCCGCGCTGCACGCGCGGGGCACCGGGGGGCTGACCGTCATCAGCAACAACGCCGGCATCGACGACTTCGGGCTCGGGCGCCTGCTCAAGGCGCGGCAGATCCGGAAGATGATCGCGACCTACGTCGGCGAGAACCGCGAGTTCGAGCGGCAGTTCCTTGCCGGAGAGCTCGAGGTCGAGCTGGTCCCGCAGGGCACCTTTTCCGAGCGCATCCGGGCAGGAGGCGCCGGCATCGGCGGCTTCTTCACGCCGACCGGCTACGGGACGATCGTCGCTGACGGCAAGGAGACGCGCGTCATCGACGGGCGCCCGTACGTGCTCGAGCTTCCGCTCAAGGCCGACTTCGCACTGGTCCGCGCCTGGAAGGGCGATCGGCACGGGAACCTCGTGTTCCGCAAGACCGCCCGCAACTTCAACCCGATGATGGCCACCGCCGCGCGCGTCACGCTGGCCGAGGTCGAGCACCTGGTCGAGCCAGGCGAGATCGAGCCCGACGCCGTGCACACGCCGGGCATCTTCGTCCGGCACATCCTCCAGGGCGCCGCATACGAACGGCGCGTCGAGAAGCGCACCGTGAGGACCTCACATGGATAGACGCGAGCGCATCGTCCGCCGGGTGGCCGCGGAGCTGAAGGACGGCGACTACGTCAATCTCGGGATCGGCATGCCGACGCTGGTCGCGAACTACGTGCCCGGTGGGCATCGACATCACGCTGCACTCGGAGAACGGCATGCTCGGCGTCGGCCCGTATCCGCTCGACGACGAGGTCGATCCCGATCTCATCAACGCCGGTAAAGAAACGGTGTCGGAGCTGCCGGGCACCGCGTACTTCAGCAGCGCCGATTCGTTCGCGATGGTGCGCGGCGGCCACATCGACGTCACCGTTCTTGGCGCGCTGCAGGTGGACCGCGAAGGCAGCCTCGCCAACTGGATGATCCCCGGCAAGATGGTCAAGGGCATGGGCGGCGCCATGGACCTGGTGGCGGGCGCACGACGCGTGATCGTCGCGATGGAGCACACGACGAAGGAGGGTGGCCACAAGATCCTCGAGCGCTGCACGCTGCCGCTGACGGGCGCAGGAGTGGTCCACCTGATCGTGACCGAGCTGGCCGTGATCGAGGTCACGCCAGATGGGCTGCTGCTCCGCGAACGTGCCAGCGACACGACTGTCGAGGCCATTCGCGCCGCTACGGGCACGCCGCTGCTCGAGGCGCCGGCGATCGGAGTGTTCTGAGATGCCCGCCGTCATCCTGTCCGCCTGCCGCACGCCAATCGGAGCCTTCGGCGGAGCCCTCAAGGATTTGTCAGCGCCGCAGCTGGGAGCGATCGTCATCCGCGACGCGCTCGGCCGGGCGCACGTGCCGCCCGACCGCGTCGACGACGTGGTGATGGGATGCGTGCTGCAAGCGGGTAACGGGATGAACGTCGCGCGCCAGGCGGCCCTCGGAGCCGGTCTTCCCGTGACCGTGCCTGCCGAGACCGTCAACCGCGTGTGCGGGTCGGGGCTTGCCGCCGTGATGCACGCGGCCGATGCCATCGCCGCCGGGTCGGCCGGGATCGTCGTCGCCGGCGGCACCGAGTCGATGTCCAACGCGCCGTACCTGTTGAAGGGCGCGCGGTGGGGCTATCGCATGGGCCACGGCGAGGTCGTCGACATGATGGTCGGCGAAGGGCTGACCTGCGCGATTGAAGGCTGCCACATGGGCAATACGGCCGAGGCCATCGCCGCGAAGTACGGTCTCAGCCGCGCCGCTCAGGACGCCTTCGCCGCCGAGAGCCAGCGCCGCGCCGCGCTCGCGCTCGACGAGCGGCTGGTTCGCCGATGAGATCGTGCCGGTGTCGCTGCCGCAGAAGAAGGGCGACCCCGTGATCGTCGCTCGCGACGAGTATCCGCGCGCCGGCACAACGGTGGAGAAGCTCGCGGCGCTGCGACCGGCATTTCAGAAGGACGGCACGGTCACCGCCGGCAACGCGTCGGGGATCAACGACGGCGCTGCCGCGCTGCTGGTCGCGGACGAGCGGCATGCCGACGCTCTTGGCGGCCGCCCGCTGGCGCGAGTGCTGGGCTATGCGATCGCAGGCGTCGAGCCGATGCTGATGGGACTTGGGCCGCTGCCGGCGGTGCGAAAGGCGCTCGACCGCGCCGGCCTGGCGGTTGGCGAGATCGACCTCTTCGAGCTCAACGAGGCGTTCGCCGCGCAGGCGCTCGCCGTCGCTGCCGACCTCGGCGTGGATGCCGCTCGCGTGAACGTCGGCGGCGGCGCGATCGCGCTCGGCCATCCGATCGGCGCCAGCGGCGCGCGCGTGCTGGTGACGCTCATCCATCACCTGCGCCGTACGAACGGCCGCCGCGGCGTCGCGGCGCTGTGCGTCGGTGGTGGGATGGGGGTGGCGATGGTGGTGGAAACGTACTGAGTGCTAAGTGCCGAGTGCCGAGTGCCGAGTGCCGAGTCGTGCCGAGTGCTGCGTGCGGTGCTGCGTGCCGCGTGCCGCGTCGGTGCTTCGTGCCGAGTGCGGCGCTGGACAGGGCACCGCACATGGCACTCTGCAACTCCACGGCACCCTGCACCGCACGTAGCACCGTGCACGCGGCACCGCACGCAGCACGTAGCACGCGGCACGTGGAACATCTAGCGCCCGATGAGCGTCGATAGGTCGTGACTCTCGATGAGCGACCCTTCCCAACGGGGCCCCCGACAGCCACAGCCCTCGATCGGCGACGCCGATCTGGCCGTCGCGGCGCGCAAGGGCTCGCCGGACGCGTGCACGGAGCTCGTCCGGCGCTTCGAGCGGCCGATCTACAACCTCGTCGCCCGCCTCGTTCAGGATCCGGCCCTGGCCGAGGACCTGACACAGGACACCTTTCTCAAGATGTTCCGCGCGCTCGGCCAGTACGACGCGCACCTCAAGTTCTCGAGCTGGCTGTTCCGGATCGCCCACAACACGGCGATTGACCACCTCCGCCAGCGCCGGCTGCTGCTGGCGACGCCCCGCCTGGACGAAGACGGCGACGAAGTGGATCCGCTGGCGGGTCTGCCCGACCTCTCCGGGGATACCCCGGAGCAGACCGCGGCGCGGCGGCAGCTTGGCGCGATCCTCGACGGCGCCATCGACGCGCTGCGGCCGGAATATCGCGCGGTGGTCGTCCTCCGGCACCATGAGGACCTCGACTACGAGGAGATCGCCGAGGTCATGGAATTGCCGCTGGGGACCGTGAAGACCTATCTGCACCGGGCCCGGCGCGAGCTGGCCGCCCGCCTTCGCGAGGCCGGAATCGGCCCTGAAACCCGGTCAGCGAGGCAGCCGTAAGGCTAGACAGCGCATCATGCCGCCTCCGTTCCAGGACTCCCGCGACGCCGCCGACCTCCGGTGGCACACCCTGCTGGCCGGGGTGTCGCGGCGCGAGGCGTCCCGTGGATTCAGCAACCGGCTGCTCCGCGCCACCCGGGCCGAGTGGCCCGCGGCCGTTCCGGCGGAAGGGCTGCGGACCGAGTTCGCGGTCACCGTCGGCGTCATCGCCGGCGCCGCCGCGCTGACGCTGGCGCCCGTCCTGGTCATCGCCGCGTTGTTCGTGTTCGACACGGGCGCTGCCGTCGAAGGCATTGCCCGTGGCTTCGTCTGGCTGGTCGGTTGGCTGACCGCCGGCGTGTCGCTTTGGGAAATCGCGGGAAGGGTCGGGCGCGTTGCCGCAACGGCAATGACGAGTCCGGCCGGCACTATGGTGCTCATCGGCGGAATCCTCACGGCGTGGCTCGCCCTGGCGGGCCTGACGCGCGTGATGCCGGTCGAGCGAGGAGACGTCTGATGCGGAGCGTGCTGAGATTCGGGTCTGGTCCTCGCCGTCATGGCAGGTGTCAGCGCCGGCATGGCGATCGAGCCACTGACGGCGGCGCAGGAAACGCAGGCGGCCGCGCCGGTCGACCCGGCGCTCAAAGAGCGGGTCGAGCGACGCTTCCGCGTGCTGCCCGTCCGCGATGGCATCGTCCTGACGCCGCGCCGCGAGGTCCGCGGCGTGCAGTCCATCGAGATCCGCGACGGCGTGATCGCGGTCGACGGCACGGCGACGACCGGCGCGCAGCTGCGCGAGCGACTCGGCGCCGACGCCGATCTCGTGCTGCAGGTCTCTTACCTCCCTGCAGACACACTGGCAGGATGGGCAGCACCGCCACCGGCGCCGACACCGCCGCCGGAGCCGGAGAAGCCCGCCGAAGCCCCGTCGACGGACACGCCCTCGAGCGACGAGAAGCCCGGAGACGGATGAGCCATCCGACATTCACTGGCGCAAGAGCTCCGCCAAGGTCCACATCGGCAGCAGCATCGTCGTCCAGGAGGACGAGCTGGTCACCGACCCCGTCGTTGCGGTCGGCGGCAGCGTCACGGTCCTCGGCCGTGTCGACGACGATGTCGTGGCAGTCGGTGGCAGCGTCCGTCTCGGACCGAAGGCGCGCGTGCGCGGCGATGTCACCGCCGTCGGCGGCCGCGTGGAGCAGGAGCGCGGCGCCTCGATTGGCGGCACCGTCAACGAAGTGCGGATCGGGCCGCAGTTCGATTTCAAGCCGTGGCACGTCTTCGATGGCTTGTGGCTCGAGGGATTCAACGTCGTCGGCGGCGGATTCCGGCTGCTCGCGACGCTGATGCGAATCAGCATCGTCCTGCTGCTCGTGCTGCTCGTCGCGCTGATTGCGGCGCGGCCGGTGGAACGCATCGGCGAGCGCGCCGGGCGCGAGCCGTGGATGAGCGGCTTCACGGGCCTGTTGGCGCAGTTGCTGTTCGTGCCCGTGCTCGTCATCACCGTGGTGGTGCTGGCGGTGTCGATCATCGGCATCCCGCTGCTGTTGCTCGTGCCCTTCGCGATCATCGGGTTCCTGCTGGCGGTGCTCGTCGGTTTCGCCGGCGTGGCCTGGCGTGTGGGCCGGTGGGCGGTGGGCGACGCCAGGCCGACGTTTGTCGCGATGGCGGTGGGCGTCGTGCTCGTCTGCGCGGTGGGCCTGCTGTCGCGCACGATCTCGCTGATGCCGCTGCCGCTCTGGCCGATCACGTGGTTTGTCGCCGTGATCGGGTTCTTCGTCGAGTACGTCGCGTGGACCGTCGGCCTCGGCGCGGCGCTGCTGACGCGATTCGGGACGCGTGGCGGACGTCCGCCGGCGTACGAGATGACCGGCCCGCCGCCGATCCCCGTGATGGCAGGGCCGACCGAGCCCTAGCCGCGGCGAGGCCTAGACGCCGCGATCGGGATCGGTCGACTCGTCCTTGAGCACACGTTGGTAGCAGCTCGGGCAGATGCCGTGACTGAACTGCACGTCGGTGTGCTCGGCGAGGTAGGTCTCGACCTGGTTCCAGTAGTTCTGGTCGTCGCGGATGCGCTTGCAGTACGCGCAAATGGGGAGCAGGCCCTGCAGCCGCCGCACGCGGGCGAGGGCCTGCTCGAGCTCGATGACGCGATTCGACAGCCGCTGCTGCAGCGCGGCGATGCGCCCGGCCACTTGCAGCCGGGCCTGCAGTTCGTCGCGGCCGACCGGCTTGGTGATGTAGTCGTCGGCGCCAGCGCGGAGCCCCTGGACGATGTCTTCGGGCCGCGCCCGGGCCGTGAGCAGGATCAGGTACGGCTGGTGCGGCGGGTCGCCCTCGCGAATCGCCCGGCAGATGTCGACGCCGTCGATGCCCGGCATCACCCAGTCCAGCACGGCGATCCGCGGCGCTTCAGGCGACTGGAGCTTTTCGAGCGCCTCGGTCCCGTCGGGGCAGACGAGCGGCCGGTATCCCCACTCCGAGAGCGACCGTTCGAGCAGACTCCGCGATACCGGCTCGTCCTCCGCGATGAGCACGTCGATCGCCGGCGCGGACACACCGGCAGCCGGGTGTTCGGGCACGGTCACGCGATTAGAAGTTCTCGCTGGGGTCGCGGAGTCCTGGCTTGACCTGGACGCTGATGTGTCCCCCGAGGACGATCTTCGAGCCGCGCTTCAGCCGCAGCTGCACGCGGTAGTTCCCCGCGATGTTGAATGTATGCGCCGAGGTGAACCGGCGCTGGATCGTGCTCTTGCCGGCCTCGAACGGCTCGCAGTCGGCGTTGGCCTCGGACCGCGTGCCGTCGCCCCAGTCCCATTCGAGACTCGGGCAGTAGAGCTCGTCGCTGTCGTCGGCGCCGCCCTTGAGCTCGGCGGTCACGACCACCCGGGCAGGGGAGAAGACGATGGTGGGCGATGCCTTGAGGCTGAGTGACGCCTTCTTGATTTCCTTGCGTTCCTTGTCGTCCTGCGCACGCCCGTCGGCGGGCGAGGCGGCGGCGATCACGCACAGGGCACAGGCGGCCGCCATCGGGCGAAGCCTTGAACCAGATGTCCACGACGAACGCATCGAGACCGTCCTTCCGGGGAATTGGGCCTGAGCGGCATTGTAGCCCCAGACCGCAGGGTCAGCAACGGAGTGCGGATGCCGCTCGCATCGATTGAGAGATAATCGCGGGTGATGCCGTCCCCAGCGTCCCCGACCTTTCGCGTCATCTCCGGTGCCGAGTCCGGAGCCGCCGACCTTCTCGTCGTCCCAATCTTCGACGCCGACACTCCCGAGCAACTGGCCGCGATCGACACCGCGCCGCGCGACGCGCTGGCCGCCGCGCTGCAGGCGCGCGAGACGACCGGCGCACTTTTCGAGCTGTGGTGGTCGCCGGTTGCGGCCGCGGCAGGCATATCCCGGGTCGCCGCGATCGGTGCCGGGCCCCGGGACCGGTGGAACCCGGAGGTCGCGCGGCGCGTCGCCGGTGCCGCGGCGCTGGCCACACGGCAGCGGCGGCTGACGCGCCTCGCGCTGCTGCTCCGTGGAGAGATGACCGCGCGCCTGGCGCAGGCAATTGCCGAGGGCGTCACGCTCGCGCAGTTCGACTCGGGCCACATGAAGAGCTCGCGGCCCGATCTGCCGGCGCTGCAGGCAGTGACGCTCGTAGTGCCGGACATGGCCGGTAACGAGCGCGCCGCGTTCGAGAGCGCGTGCGAGCGGGGGCGCGTGCTGGCCGAGTGCACGAACCTGGCACGCGCGCTGGGCAACGAGCCGTCGAACGTCCTGACGCCCACCGAGCTCGCGCGGCGGGCAGAGGAAGGCGGCGGCCGGGACGTCGCTGTCGGTGTCCGTGCTCGACGAAGGGCGAATCCGTGAGCTGAAGATGGGGTTGCTGCTGGGTGTCTCGCAGGGCAGCGCCCAGCCGCCGCGCGTCATCGTGCTGCGTCACGAGCCACGCGGCGTCACGGAGGGCCCGGTACTCGCGCTGGTGGGGAAGGGCATCACGTTCGACACCGGCGGCATCTCGATCAAGCCGGCCGACGGCATGGAGCGGATGAAGGTCGACATGGCGGGCGGCGCCGCGGTGATCGCCGCGCTCCGCGCGGTGTCGCTGCTCAACGCGCCGATTCGCGTCATCGGCATCGTGCCGACGGCCGAGAACATGCCTGGCGGCCGGGCCATCAAGCCGGGCGACGTCGTTCGCGGCGCGTCGGGGAAGACCGTGGAGGTCATCAACACCGACGCGGAAGGCAGGCTCATTCTCGGAGACGGGATCTGGTACGCGCGCGAGCTCGGCGCAACACACCTCGTCGACATCGCGACGTTGACCGGCGCCTGTGTCGTGGCGCTCGGGCGGATGATGGCCGGGCTCTTCGGCGGTCCGCCGGAGTTCCTCGATCGGATCCGCACGCTCGGCGAGCTCACCGGCGATCGGTGCTGGCCGATGCCCTCGGGCGACGAGTATTTCGACCAGCTGAAGAGCGACGTCGCCGACATGACCAACACCGGCGGTCGTCCGGGCGGTGCCGTCACCGCCGCGGTCTTCCTGAAGCAGTTCACCGGCGGCCTGCCCTGGGCGCATCTCGACATCGCGGGCGTTGCCTGGGCCGACGACGCCCGGCCGTATCAGGTGAAGGGCGCTACTGGCGCGGCTACGCGGCTGCTCGCAGAACTGGCACTGGGGTGGGGGACTGACTGAAGTGCCGAATGCCGAGTGCCGAGTGCCGAGTGCCGAATTGCATGGCTCGCACTCGCGGTTCCGGGCCCAGTATTCGGCACTCAACACTCGGCATTCGGCACTTTGAGGTACACTATTTCCGTGGCTCCAGCCTCGCCGATTCTCGTGCGTGTCGTCGGGCCGGCTACCGACGAGCTCACGCTGGGCGACGTGGTCCTCCAGGCGCTGGGACTGACCGGCGCCATCGCGTCGACGGCGGTCGTGCTGGGGGTGGTGCTCGGCGTGCTCTTCATCCTCTATCGCCGCCGCAACCCGTACAATCACTTCAACGGCGAGAGCAGCGACGAGTTATCGCTGAAGCTGGGATAGACGAAGTGCTGAGTGGCAGAGTGCTGAGTGGAGAGTGGGGAGTGCTGAGTGGCACTCGGCTTTGTCGCTTTCTCAGCACCGTACACTCACTCAGCACTTCGGCACTCGGCACTCGGCACTCGGCACTTCTTCCTACTCCTGGCTGGCGACGGCCGTCACTGCCTTCAACGACCGCTGATACTTCCGAATCCCCTGGAAGAGCGCCTCGGCAATCCGCTGCCGGTAGGCGCTGGTCTTCAGCAGCTTGCCTTCCTGGCTGTTGGTCATGAACGAGATCTCGGCGAGGACGCTCGGCATCCCGGCGCCGATGAGGACGACGAACGGCGCCTGCTTGACGCCGCGATCCCGCACGCCGCGGTTGGACTTGGAGACGTTCTCGATCATCGCCCGCTGAACCAGCGTCGCGAAGTCCCGCGACTCGTCCAGCTTGTTGTTGAGCGTGATGGCCTTCACGATGTCGGGCAGGCTGTGCATGGTGCGCCCCGACGCCGAGTTCTCGCGCGCCGCGACGGCTTCCGCGTCGGGATTCGACGCGAAGTTCAGGAAGTAGGTCTCGACGCCGCCAGCGGCGCTGTTGCGGCTCGAGTTGGCGTGAATCGACAGGAACAGATCCGCGCCCTGGCGATTCGCGATCGCGGTCCGTTCCTCGAGCGGGACGAACACGTCGGTCGACCGCGTCAGCACGACCTCGACCCCCGGCTCCTTCGACAACAGCGTTTCCAGCCGCCGCGCGACGTCGAGCACCAGATCCGCCTCGGAGAGTCCGCGCGCCTTGGTGCCGGGATCGTGGCCGCCATGCCCCGGATCGATCACGATGCGCGCGATGCCGAGCCCGAGCTGGCGCGACAGCGAAAAGCGTCCGGCGGCGTTGGCCGACGGCGGCCGCGGCGCTTCCGGCGCGGTGGTCGGCTCGACGCCGCGCACGGCCCGGCGCGCGGGCAACGGCGTCGTGGCCGCGTCGACGTCGGCCGTTGGAACCGACGGCGCCGGGCGCACGTCTTCGTCTTCCGGCACGCGCACCTTTTCGAGCGGGGCATCGTCGAGCACGGCAGGCGCCGGCGGCGGCGTCGGCGCGGTGGCCGGCGGCAGCCGTCGCGTGACCGGGTTCGAGGCTTTCAGCACCGGCGACGGCGCGGCGGTGACAATGGCCGGCACGACTTCCGGCCGCCGCTCGGATCCGCGGTCGATGTCGACGACGATGCGGTATGGGTTGTAGAGCGTGAAGACGGTGTGCCGGCCGGCCCCCTCGAGATCGAGCACGACCCGCGTGGCGTTGCGGGGACGCGGCCCGAGCCGCACGCTCTTCACGACCGAGTCGTCAAACGACGTGTTGGTGGACACCGCCGGACCGGGCTCGGTCGCCGCCAAGTCGAGAAACACCCGCACCGGCCCCTCGATGCGCTCGTACTGGTACTCGGTCTCCTGATCCAGCTCGATCGCGATGCGCACGATGTCGGGCAGCACGGTGCGCCTGATCGCCTGAATGTGCGCGAGCCCTGATCCCGTCGTGGCGCTCACCGTGCGCGGGACGGCCGAGTCGATGCGCTCGCCCTTGTCCTCTGCCGCCGGCTTCGGCGCCGGCGGGGGAAGCGGCGGCGCCGCCGGAACCGGAACCGACACGGGTGGCGGCGCGGTCGCGGCCATGGTGTGCGTCGCCGCAGTAGGCGCCGCGGCGGCGAGCCGCTTCAACGCCGGCTCGGATCGCTTGACCAGCGGGCTCGTTGGGTAGCTGGCCGCCAGGCGGCGCAGCAGTCGAACGGAGGTCTCGCGGTCCTCCTCGACGCGGTAGCGTGCGTAGCTGTCGGCGGCGAGGAAGGCGGCCTGCCACAGCGCGTTGTCGCTGTAGCCGTTGCGCGGGAATCGCGCCACCAGCCCCTCGTATCCGACGACAATCCGTTGGACGTCGCGGCGCACCGTCTTCGCAGGCTTGCCCGCGTCGAGCGCGCGGCGCGTCGCCTGTTCGCGCTTCTGCAGCGAGGCGAACATCCCGCGCGCTGTAGTCTGCGCGTGAAGGTCAGATGCGGCCGCCACGACGAGCGCGACGGCAATGGTGCAGGCGGTGATGACACGCATACGGTTCCCCGCGGGCCCGGCTCAGCGGAGCTGGGCGTCCACCTCGTCGAAGTAGTCCTTGGCTACCAGGACCTCGCGCGGCTTGCCGCCGACGGCCGCCGAGACGAGGCCCTCGGCCTCCATCATGTCCACGAGCCGCGCCGCCCGGCTGAAGCCGATGCGCAGCCGGCGCTGCAAATAAGAAATCGACGCCTGTCCGCTTTGCACGACGATCCGCGACGCGTCGTCGTAGAGGTCGTCCTTCTCGAACTCGATCGCCTCGGCGCCGCTCTTCTCCTCGGCGGTGATCGTCGCGTCGTAGGTCGGCCTGCCCTGCTTGCGCAGGAAGCTGGCGAGGCGCGCGCTCTCCTGCTCCGAGATGTACGGCCCGTGCAGGCGGACGTACCGCGAGCTGGCCGGCGGCAGCAGCAGCATGTCGCCCTTGCCGAGGAGCTGCTCGGCGCCGTTGCCGTCGAGCACTGTGCGTGAGTCGATGCGCGACGAGACACGGAACGCAATGCGCGCGGGCAGGTTTGCCTTGATCAGGCCGGTGATGACGTCGACCGACGGCCGCTGCGTCGCCAGGATCAGGTGGATGCCGACGGCGCGGGCCATCTGCGCCAGGCGACAGATCGACTCTTCCACCTCGTTGCCGGCCACCATCATCAGGTCCGCGAGCTCGTCGATCACGACGATGATGAAAGGGAGCGTCTTCGGCATCGCCTCGCCATCCGGCGGCGACGAGGCCCCGAGCTCCTCGAGCTGGTGGCGGACGTTGCGGTTGTACTGGTCGATGTTGCGCACGCCCTCGGCCGCCAGCGTCTTGTAGCGCTCTTCCATCTCGTGGACGGCCCAGCGCAGCGCGTTGCTCGCCAGCTTCGGCTCGACGACGACCGGCGTCAGGAGGTGCGGGATGTCCTCGTACATCCCGAGCTCCAGGCGCTTCGGGTCGATCATGATGAGCCGCACGTCGTCCGGCGTCGCACGGTAGAGGATGCTGGTCAGCATCGCGTTCAGCCCGACCGACTTGCCGGTGCCGGTCGACCCGGCGATGAGCAGGTGCGGCATCGTCGCCAGGTCGGCGAAGTGCGGCTCGCCGTGAATGGTCTTGCCGAGGGCGAGCGTGAGCTTCGACGCGGACTTGCGGTACGTCTCCGACTCGAGCAGCTCGCGGAGCGAGATCTGCTCGCGCACGTGATTTGGCACCTGGATGCCGACCGTGGACTTGCCAGGGAGCCGGTCGATGATGATCGACTCGGCCTGCAGGGCGAGGCAGAGGTCGTCGGCGAGGCCGGTGATCTTGCTGTACTTCACCCCGGCGTCCGGCTTGAACTCGAACGTCGTGACGACCGGTCCGGGATCGATCTGCACGACGGAGCCCTCGACAGCGAACTCGCGGCACTTCTCCTCGAGCAGCCGCGCGCCTTCCATCAGTTCCCGTTCGTCGACTTTCCGCTCGGCCTTCGGCGCATCGAGCAGCGACAGCGGCGGCAGCGTGTAGCCGCCCATCCGCCGCTCGACCGGCGTCCGGGCGGCGGCCTCGGACTCGCCGAGCGGCAGCGGCGGTGCGGCCTTGGCGCGCGCATCGCGCGACGCGATGGCCGGCGCGTCAGCGGCCCGGCGCGGCGCCGGGGCCGTGGGGCGTACGTCGTCCTCGTCGTCGTCCTCGGGCGGCGCGTCCTTCTCTCTGGCCTTGGCCTTTGCCCGCGCGGCTCGCGCCGCCGTCAGCGCCGCTTGCGCGGCGTCGGCCGACGCCGGGTCGGCCCCCTGCTTCTTCGTGTGCTTCGCGATCACCTCGCGACGCTGCGCCTCCTTGCGCCGCTCTTCGCGCCACGCCCGCAGCGAGTTCAAGCCGCGGGCGCCCGCGCTCGTGCCCGCTTCGATGGCGAAGGCGAAGGTCCGGCCGAAGGAGAACTGCGTCGTGAGGATGACCGCCAGGACCAGCAGGGTGACGATCACGATGATCGAGCCCGGCCGGTTGAGATACGCCGTCGAGGCGCCGCCGATCCACTCGCCGGTGTAGCCGCCGGCGCGGATCGTGCGGCCGGCGACGTCTGCGTTGCCCAGCACGAGGCTCAGCAGCGCCGCCAGGCAGCCGACGAAGAGGCCCATGCCGATCGCCTTCGTGTAGCCGGCCTCGACCGAGCGGCACCAGAAGAAGTTCCAGCCCAGCACCCCGAGAATCGCCGGCACGAGGAACGCGGCATAGCCGAGCACCTGGTACGACGCTTCGGCGACGAAGGCGCCCACCAGGCCGACGAAGTTCGCCGGCGCATGGGTTGCCCCCGACGTGAAGAACCACACCGGGTCGCTCGGCTCGTAGGTCACGAGGGCGATGAGCCAGATGAGCGAGGCGCCGAACAGCGCGACTCCGGCAAACTCACTGGCTCGACGTGACAGCGTTGAAATCGCTCCCACCTTCAGGTCTCTCCTAGATCTCCATGACGACGGGCAGCACCAGGGGACGGCGGCCCGATCGGCGTTTGAAGAAACGTCGCAGTTCGACGCGGATGGTCTCTCGCAGCAGGCCCGGGTCGGTCCGCTCCTCGACCGACAGGGCCGCAATGACTTCGGTCAGCAGGCGCGCGCCGTCGGCGACGAGGCCTTCGGTCGTCGCGTCGGATACGACGCCGCGCGTGATGATCTCCGGCGGGCCGGCGAGCTCTCCGTCCTGCTTGCGCATCGCCACCACCGGCAGGACGATGCCATCTTCGGCGAGATGCCGGCGATCGCGCAGCACCTCGTCGGCGACTTCGCCGACGCGCGTGTCGTCGATCAGCACGCGGCCGGTCGGCGCCTTGCCGACGATCTCCGCGCTGTCGCGCGACAGCCGGAGGATGTCGCCGTTCTCGACCAGCCGCACGCTCACCGGGCGGCTCGAGCCCGCCGTGACGCGCTCGGCGATGCGGCGGTGCTCCGCGAGGTGGCGGTACTCGCCGTGCACGGGCACGAAATACTGCGGCCGCACCAGCGAGTGCACGAGCTTGATCTCCTCTTCGCTGCCGTGGCCGGACACGTGCACGTGCTTGGTCGCTTCGGTGACGATCTCGGCGCCGCGGCGCGTCAGGTGGTTGATCACCCGTCCGATCGCCTTCTCGTTGCCGGGAATCGCGCGCGCGGAGAGGACGACCGTGTCGCCGGCGCCGACCTTGACGTGCTTGTGATCGTCGACGGCAATGCGCGACAGCGCGGACCGCGGCTCGCCCTGCGACCCGGTGCAGATGCACAGCACCTGCGAGGGCGGGTAGTTGGGGACCTCGCTCTCGCGGATCTGCACGCCCGCCGGCATCTGGAGATGGCCGAGCTCCTGCGCGATCTGCGAGTTCTGCACCATGCCGCGGCCGACAAACGCCACCTTGCGCCCGAACCGCGCCGCCAGCCGCACGAGGATCTGCACCCGGTAAAGGCTCGACGAAAACGTCGCGACGACCAGCATGCCGGCAGCCGAGGTGAAGATCTCCTCGAACGCGCCGACCACCTCGATCTCGGAGCCGGTGAAGCCGCGGCGATCGATGTTCGTGCTGTCGGCCAGCAGCGCCAGCACGCCTTCCGAACCCAGCATCGCGAAACGGTGCAGGTCCACCTGCTGTCCGTCGAGCGGCGTCTGGTCGATCTTGAAGTCGCCGGTGTGCACGATCGTGCCGACCGGCGTGTGAATCGCCAGGCCGACGCAGTCGGGGATGCTGTGCGTGACGCGGAGGAACTCCACGGTGAACGGCCCGGCGACGACGCGATCGCCAGGCTGGATGCGCGTGAGGCGGTCGCCCGGCTCGATCTGATGCTCCGCGAGCTTCGGCCCGACCAGCGCCAGCGTCAGCGGCGTGCCGTAGACCGGTCCGTCAACGAGCGGCCACACGTACGGCACTCCGCCGATGTGGTCCTCGTGCCCGTGGGTCAGGACGAGAGCCGCCACGCGGCGGTCGTGCAGGTAGGTGAGGTCGGGCACGATGAGATCGACGCCGAGCAACTCCGGCCCGGGAAACATGGCGCCGGCGTCGATGACGATGGTCGTCTCGCCACACGAGACGGCCATCATGTTCATGCCGAACTCGCCCAGCCCGCCGAGCGGGACGATCTCGAGCGCGTCGTTGGACAGAGAGCCTCCAGCGTTTCGCCGACGTCGGTTGAGGACGTCGACGACACCTGTCCCGGGCGCGCATCACGCTGCACGACAACCGGGAAGTCAGCCGGCCGAAGCTGGGAGCTTCTGTCGACTGCGGCAGGCCGCTGGGACAGCCTGGAAAAATTCGAGTAACGGAGGGGCCGAACCGCTGGAAACTATAGCACAGGGAAGGGTTGTCCGGACGCCCCCCACGCTCCTATGTTCCTACGCTCCACGCTCGGCTTCCAGCGCCCGCGCCAGGACGAGCAGTTGGTCCACGGTCAGCGCTTCGGGCCGAAGCCGCCCGTCGAGCCCCGCCCGGCCAAGGACGTCCCCGGGCGTCGTTCCCGCCGCCGCGGCCGGCCTTCGCAGCCCGTTCGCGGTGGTCTTGCGCCGCATCGAGAACAGTGCCCGCACCATCGGCTCGAACGTGGGCGGCACGGCTGGCCGTTTGTCGGCGGAGAGAAATGTCAGCCGCACGACCGCCGATGTCACCCTGGGCGGCGGGTGAAAGGCGCCTGGCGGCAAGGTCAACAGGCGCGTCACCCGTGCGCCTAGAGCCGTGAAGATCGTCAGCAGTCCGTAGTCCTTGGTCCCGGGCACGGCGACGAGCCGGTCGGCCACCTCCTTCTGCAGCATCAGCGTGGCATCGGCGAAGAGGTCGGCGCGTCGCTGCGATTCGAGCAGCCGGAACAGGATCGGCGAGGAGATGTTGTAGGGAAGGTTGCCCGCGACTCGCGTCCCCTTTGGGAGGTCGAGCGCGGTGAGATCGACCTCGAGAACGTCGGCCTCGACGATCGTCAGCGCGGGGAGCGCGAGCGCGCGCAGGCGCGCCGCGAGATCGCGATCGACCTCGATGCCCGTCACGGCAGCCGCCCGCTCGACCAGGCGACGCGTGATCGCGCCTTCGCCTGGTCCGATCTCGAGAAAGGTCTGACCGGGCGCCGGATCGATCGCCGCAACCAGCTTCGCCGACCAGGTCGGCACGAGAAAGTGCTGCCCGAAGCGCTTGCGAGGCTGATGCCGGGGCGACGACGCCGAATCAGCGCGCATCGTCGTCATCGGCGTCGCGCTCGACACCGTACCAGAACTCGTCTTCGATGGCCTCGATCGCGTCCTCGTCGAGCCCGAAATAGTGGCCCGCCTCGTGAATCAGCGTCAGGCAGAGTTCCTCGAACATCTCGTCGGGATCGGCGAAGCTCTCCTCGAGCGTGCGCTGATAGATGACGATGCGATCCGGAAGCGCGTTGCCGTGGGCCCAGGCGCGCTCCGGCAGGGGAGTGCCATGATAGAGGCCGAAGAGCGTCTCGCCCGGCTCCATGTCCATCTCCGACAGCAGTTCCCGGCTCGGCGCGTCTTCGACGACGACCTCGATGTTATCGAAGCGCTCACGAAAATGCCGCGGGATGGCCGACAGCGCGTCGCGCACGAGCAGCTTCGAACTCCCGCCGCGTCATCGGCGCGACCGGGCAGGCTTCTCGGCCGCTGTCTTGCGCGCGGCGGCGGCGCGCGGCCGCTTCACAGCGCGGCTCGCCCCCAGCGACAGGAAGTAGCGGCACAGATCGCTGGCGGCGCAGCGATCGCACGCCGGCGTCGGCCGGCAGACGCGCCGGCCGTGCAGGATGAGCGTGTCGCTCGCGCGGGTCCAGCGCGCTTGCGGCAGCTTGCCGCACAGCTCCGCTTCGACCGCGATCGGGTCGTCGCCTTCGGCAATCCCCAGGCGGTTGGCGACGCGCAGGACGTGCCGGTCCACTGGCAGTCCCGGGATGCCGAGCGCGTGGCCCAGCACGACGTTCGCCGTCTTGCGGCCGACGCCCGGCAGCGCCGTCAACGCGTCCATCTCGGCCGGCACCTCGCCGTCGTGGCGCTCGACGAGCAGCCGCG
Source organism: Vicinamibacteria bacterium (assembly GCA_963719755.1). Lineage (GTDB taxonomy): Bacteria > Acidobacteriota > Vicinamibacteria > Vicinamibacterales > JAENWD01 > JAENWD01. Next base: position 40,070 of record CAVRDA010000016.1, read on the forward strand.
CCGTCGTGACAATCGACTTCGCCTTCTGGCGGAAGAAGCCCGTCGAGACGATCATCGGCTCCACGTCGGCGGGCTCGGCGGTCGCCAGGTGCGTGGCGTCGGGATAGCGGGCGAAGAGCGCCGGCGTCACCATGTTCACGCGCGCGTCGGTCGACTGCGCCGACAGGATGGTCGCAATCAGCAGCTCGAACGCGGTGCGGTAGACGAGCTCCGTGTCGGCGTTGGGGTGCTGGCCTTCCAGCCGGTCGAGGATGGCGCGCGTCGTGCGTGCGGGAAGCGGGTCGGGCACACGGGCCTCAGTGCACCGGCGCCGCGGGCGTGCTGCCGGCGTTGCGCATGTGCTGCTGCAGCGCCGCGACCAGGTTCTCGAGCACCGCGAAGGGCAGCACCACGCGGGCGCGCACCGGCGCGGCGACCTTGACCTCGGAGTCGGGTTGCAGGTTGATGGCCTTGATCTGGTCGTCGCCGAGCGGGAGCACTTCGCAGAACGACAGCGTCACATCGAACGGCGTGTGGGCGATGGCGCAGAAGTTGGCGTAGATGCGATCCGGCGCCGCCGTCGGATCGGGAACGATGGTGAAGTTGATCGCTTTCAGCTCGGACATGCCGCCAGTTTACGTCGAAGCGGCCTTCCCGTACGCAGGCGCGAACCGTGGTCCGGGCGCCCTCAGGTACTTCCGCATCACGCCGACGACGACGCCCTGAATCTGCACGCTGTCGGCGGGGACGAAGATCGGCTCCATCGTCGGGTTGGCGGGCTGCAGGCGGATGCTGTCCCGCTCGCGGTAGAACTTCTTGAGGGTCGCGTCCGACCCGCCCAGCAAGGCGATGACCATCTCGCCGTTGTCGGCCGTCTTGCGGTCCTCGACGATGACGAAGTCCCCGTCGCGGATCTGCTCGTCGATCATCGAGTTGCCGCGCACGCGGAGCACGTAGGTGTCGCGCCGGCCGACGAGATCCTCGGGGACGGCGATGGTCTCGCTGCCGGTGACGGCCTCGATGGGCGCGCCGGCGGCGACAAAGCCCAGCATCGGCAACTCGACCGCACGCGTGCCGACTCGTGTGGGCACCAGTTCCACGGATCGGCTGCGGTTCCACGCCCGCTTGATGAACCCCTTCTCCTGCAGGTTCGTGAGGTGCTTGTGCACCGTCGCGAGCGACGACAGGCTGAAGCGCTTGCCGATTTCTTCCAGGCTGGGGGCGTAGCCGTGGCGCTGGATGAAATCGTTGAGGAAATCGAGGATCTCGCGCTGCCGTTTGGTGAGGGGCATCATGGCGGGCGCTATCATATGCAAAGGAAAGGCGAAGGTCAACCCCGCCCCGTCCGCTTCGCTGGCTCCGCCTCGGATCCCTGCACGTGAGATCAGTGGCTCGATCCCGACCAGGCCAGGAACACCCAGAACACCAGCCCCAGCCCCGCCAGGATAGAGACGAGAAGAGCGAGTACGGCGTTGTCGAGTTTCAGCGGATGACGCCGCAGGCCGCCGCCAGCCAGTCGCGCAGGCATCGTGGTGCCCCCCTCCAGCGTTAGACACTGCGGCGGGGAATTCGGCCCGACCTCCGCGTGCTAGCATCTCGCCCGCATGCAGATTCCCTTCGCCCTGCTCCCGGCAGCGAGCCGCGCGTTCGATGTCGTCGGGCTTGGCCAGAACAGCGTCGATCAACTGGCCGTCGTGGCGGAGTTTCCGCGGAGCAACACCAAGCATCGCATCGAGCGATTCGCCCGGCTGCCCGGCGGCCAGGTGGCCTCGGCGATGGTGTGCTGCGCGCGGCTCGGCTGGCGCGCGAGGTACGTCGGCCGCTTCGGCGACGACGATCTCGGCCGCCTGGGCTTGTCGAGCCTGGCCGACGAAGGCGTGGACACCTCCGCGGCGCAAACCGTCGCGGCCCGCACCCGTTCTGCCATCGTGCTGGTCGACGGGCGGACGGGCGATCGCACGGTGCTGTGGGACCGCGACGCCTCTCTGGCGCTGAGGGCCGGTGACGTCGGCGACGACGTCTGGACAAGCGCCCGCGCGCTGCACGTGGATTGCGAGGACATCGGGGCGGCGACCGCCGCGGCCAAGGCGGCGCGGGCCGCGGGCACCTTGACGGTCATCGACGTGGAAGCGGTGCTGCCGGGTGTGCCCGCGCTGCTGCGTCACATCGACGTCATCATCGCGTCGGAAGGCTTCCCCGAGAAGCTCACCGGGCACAAGGACACGGGCACGGCGCTGGCGGCGATGTCGCGCGAGTACGGTCCTGCCGTCGCCTGCGTGACCCTCGGCAGCGCAGGCAGCCTCGCGATGAGTCAGGGCCGCGAGATCCGCACACCGGCCTTCGACGTCCCTGTGGTGGACAGCACCGGCGCCGGCGACGCGTTCCGGGGCGGCTTCATCAGCGGCTACCTGCAGGCCGGCTCGGACGCGGACGTCGCTGACGTCCTCACCTTCGCGACCGCGGTGGCCGCCCTCAAGTGCCGGCTGCTGGGGGCTCGCGACGGGCTGCCGCGGGTGGCCGACGTCGAGCAGTTCCTGCGCCGCTGAGGCGGGAGTCAACTTTTCCTTGTCCGAACCGGTCTAACCGGAGTGAGGCGCGGCTCGCCCTGGTCGCGAGTGCCGCGCGGTATGCCCGTGAGCCGTGAGATCTCCCAGCCCTGGAACGCACGCCGCCGTCCGGAGTGGCGCGTGACGGTCGTACGCCCTGGCAGCGAGCCGGCGACGGAGGAGAGCCTCGATCGCCTCGACGATCGGGCGCTTGTGACCCTCGCGTGCGGCGGCAGCCACGCGGCGTTCGACGTGCTGGTCGTCCGGCACCAGCGCGCGATCTATCAGGTCTGTTATCGCTTCGTCCGCGATCATGCCGAGGCCGCCGACGCGATGCAGGACGTCTTCCTGCGCGGCTGGCGCGCGCTGCCGCGCTTCAAACGCGATGCGGCCTTCGCGACGTGGCTCTACCGGATTGCGGTGAACGTGTGCCTCTCGCGACTCGCGGCGCGGCGTCCGCCGAGCGAGCCGCTCGCCGACGACGCGGCGCTCGTGGATGCCGGCGCGAGTCCGGTGGCCGACCTGCTGACTCGCGAGCGCGCCCGCGCGGTGCGGGAGGCGGTGGACCGCCTGCCAGCGCGGCAGCGAGCGACGGTGATTCTCCGCGTCTTTCACGATCTGCCGCACGCGGAGATCGCGGCGGCGCTCGGCAGCTCCGTCGGATCGGTGAAGGCAAATTTCTTCCACGCCCTGCGGAATCTCAAGAAGCTGCTGGACGACGAGACGCGGTGATGAGCCGGCATCTGACCCCTGACGAGATCGTCGACCTGCTCGACGGCCGCCGCGACGAAACCGGTCGCTCGCACCTGGCGGAGTGCGATAGCTGCCGCCGTGCGTTCGACGACGCGCGCGCGGCGCTCGCTGTCATCGGTGTCGACGAAGTGCCGGAGCCGTCGCCCCTGTTCTGGCAGCACGCCGCCGCACGCGTGCGCGCGGCGATCGACGAGGAGCCGGCGCCGGTCTCGCGCTGGCGCGTCGCGCCGGTGGCGTGGGTCGGCGGGCTGGCGGCGGCGACGCTGGTGGCCTGGCTGGCAGTGCGGCCCTCGCCGCCCGCATCGTCGCTGGCGGTCGCACCGCCAGCAATGCCCCACGCAGTCGACGCGCGGGATCCGTGGCCGCTCGACGACGAGTCGTGGGCCGTCATCTCCGCGCTCGGCTCCGATCTCGATGTCGAGGCGGCAGCGCAGTCAGGGCTGGTCGCGGCGGGCGACATGAGCGATCGGGCGCTGCTGGTGCTCGACGACGACGAACGGATGGAGCTGGGAGCCCTTCTTGAGAACGAATTGCGCCGACCGGAGATCTGACGTGGGATTCCGTCTCCCGCCCGTGGGCCTTTGCGGACGGCTGGCGCTGCTCATGTTCGTGAGCCTCGGCCCGGCCTGGGCGGCGACGTCATCCGCGCAGACGCCGCCGGGGCAGGCCGCGCCCGGCGCGCCATCCGAGCCGGCCGTCGATCCCGAGCGGATGGCACCGCGCGAAGTGCAGCGGCTGTTCGATGCCTATGTCGCGATGCAGGCCCAGGAGCGGCTGCAACTGACCGAGACGCAGTACCCGCAGTTTCTTCCGCGGCTGAAGGCACTGCTCGACCTGCGGCGGACGAACCTGGCCGGGCGTCAGCGCCTGCTGGCCGAGCTCGGGCGTGCGGCTGGCGACCGCACGCTGGACGACGGAGCGCTGCGCGCCAAGCTGAGCCAGTTGCGCGCCTTCGACGAGCAGTCCGCCGCGACGCTGCGCACGGCCTACGAGGGCATCGATCAGATTCTCGATCCGCGTCAACAGGCCCGCTTCCGGGTGTTCGAAGACCAGATCGAACGCCGAAAGGTGGAGCTGCTGATGCGGGCCCGTCAGAACAGCCGCGCCCGCGCGCTCCGCAACCAGCAGCCCTGAAGGCCGAAAGCTGAAAGACTGCAGGCTGAAAGACTGGAGGCTGAAGGTCGTGGTACTATTGGTAGTGCCGGGCCCTGCTGAGGACTACCGTTTCATGCGCCAGTTGCCTGTTGCCGGTCGGGCCGCTCTTGCCGCGGGGCTGCTGCTCGTCGGACTTGCCGCGTCGATGACCGCCGCCACTGCGAAGTGGTCGCGAGCCGACGCCGACGCCTTCCACTCGAAGATGGTGCAGATCGCGACGCACGGCCTGGCCGAGAAGCGGCCCGCGAAGCGCACCCCCCTGCTCGAACGCGAAGTCAACGCCTACATCGCCGTCCACGGCAAGTCGGAGTTGCCGGCGGGCGTGCTCGACCCGACGATCGGCATCCTTCCCGACGGCCGCCTGACGGGCACGGCGACCGTGGACCTGGACGCCGTGCGCACGCAGAAGGAACGGGGCATGTTGAGCCCCTGGACGCTGCTGCGCGGCAAGATGCCAGTCGAGGCCGTCGGCGTGCTGCGCACCGAGAAGGGCGTCGGCGCGTTCACGCTCGAGTCCGCAAGTGTCGGGGGCGTGCCGGTGCCCAAGACGATCCTCCAGGAGCTCGTGAGCTATTACTCGCGCAGCGAAAGCAAGCCGGAGGGCATCGACTTCGAAGCGCCGTTCAAGCTGCCCGCCAACATCCGCGAGATTCGCACGACGCAGGGACAGGCACTCGTGGTCCAATAGCGGCGCAGATGTCCGATTCGGCCGCCTGGCTCGCCACGCCCCTGCAGTTCCTGAAGGGCGTGGGCCCCCGCAAGGCCGCGGACTTCGCGCGCGCCGGCCTCACCTCGGTCGAAGACCTGCTCTATCGCTTTCCACGCCGCTACGAAGACCGCAGCCGGCTGCAGTCCATTGCCTCGCTGCGCGAAGGGCAGACGGTCTCCATCAGCGGCGACGTCATCACCTGCGGCCTGCGCGCAACGAGGCGCCCCGGCTTCCGCATCTTCGAGGCGCTGCTGCGCGATCCGTCGGGCACGGTGCGCCTCGCGTGGTTCAACTCCGCGTTCCTGCGCGACCAGATTCACGCGCGCCAGCGGCTGGTCGTCTACGGCACGTTCGAGCGCAGCCCTTACAGCGGCCTGCAGATCACCAACCCGCAATTCGAGATCGTCGACGCCGACGAGATCGAGACGCTGCACACGGGCCGCATCGTCCCGGTGTACGAGCGGGCGCGGTCCATCACGCCAAAGATGCAGCGGAAGCTGGTGGCCGAAGCGCTCGAGCCGCTGGCCGACGACCTGCCGGACCCGCTGCCGCCCGCGGTTCGCACGCGGCTCGGGTTGCCGTCGCGGCACGGCGCGCTGCGCGACGCGCATTTTCCTCCTACTGGCGCGCCGCTCGACGAGCTCAACCAGTTCCGCTCGGCGGCGCAGCGGCGGCTGATCCTCGAGGAGTTCTTCCGCTTCCAGGTCGGGCTGCTGCTGCGGCGGCGCGAAGCCGACGCCGAGCGGAAGGGCCACGCCATTCGCGTCGACGACAGCATCCGCGCCGCACTGCGCGGCGTGCTGCCGTTCAAGCTCACCGCCGGCCAGCGCCAGGCGCTGAAGGAGATCGGCGAGGACATGCAGCGGCCCCAGCCGATGAATCGATTGCTGCAGGGCGATGTCGGCGCGGGCAAGACCATCGTCGCCGTGCTTGCGGCGGTGCTGGCGATGGAGAACGGCCTGCAGGCGGCCTTCATGGCGCCGACCGAGATCCTCGCCGAGCAGCACGCGCAGACGATTCGCCGGCTGCTGGGCGGCACGCGGTTCCGCGTGGAGCTGCTGACGGGCAGCGTGCCGGCGGCGACACGCAAGCACCTCGCGCGCCAGATTGGCGCCGGCCAGGTGGATCTCGTCGTCGGCACGCACGCGCTGGTGCAGGAGTCGACCGGGTTTCACGCGCTCGGCCTGGCGATCATCGACGAGCAACACCGCTTCGGCGTCCTGCAGCGCGCGACGCTGCGCGAGAAGGGCCTGCGGCCTGACATGCTCGTGATGACGGCGACGCCGATCCCGCGAACGCTCGCGCTCACGACGTACGGCGATCTCGACGTGTCGAGCATCCGCGAGCTGCCGCCGGGCCGGCAGCCGATCCGGACGATCGCCAAGCCCGGGTCGCGGCGCGACGAGATTCACGGCTTCGTCCGCAGCGAACTGGAGCAGGGCCGTCAGGCGTATGTCGTCTATCCGATCATCGAGGAGTCAGAGAAGGTCGATTTGCGCGCAGCCACCGAGATGGCCGACACCCTCGCGCACGAAGTGTTCCCCGCCTACCGCGTCGCGCTGCTGCACGGCCGGATGAAGGCGGACGCGAAGGATCGCGTGATGCGCGCGTTTGCCGCTGGCGACCTGCACGTGCTGGTCTCGACGACGGTGATTGAAGTCGGCGTCGATGTCCCGAACGCGACCGTGATGGTCGTCGAGCACGCCGAGCGCTTCGGGCTGGCGCAACTCCACCAGCTGCGCGGACGCGTCGGCCGGGGCGCGCATCAATCGAGCTGCATCCTCATGTACCAGTACCCGCTGTCAGACCAGGCCCGCGACCGGCTGAAGGTGATGACCGAGACGGCCGACGGCTTCGTCATCGCCGAGAAGGATCTCGAGCTGCGCGGCTTCGGCGACTTGTCGGGGACTCGCCAGTCGGGCATGCCCGCGCTGCGGCTGGGCGACCTCCGCCGCGATCACGCGCTGATGGTGCAGGCGCGCGCCGAAGCCCAGGCCTGGCTCGCCAGCCATCCCGATGGCGAGCAGCTCGACGAGCTGAAGCGCACGTGGGCCGAGAGGTTCGGGCTCGTCGAAGTCGGATGAGGATTGCGCGGATTTTTGACGGGGATTACGCGGAGGATCAATCCGCAGATTACGCAGATTTCGCAGATGGCGTGTTTGTTTCTCGCGCGGCTTACCGGACTGCAGCCGATCGGGTCGCCGGGCAACGCCCGGCGAGCGGCTCGTCTGCCGCCGGCCCGGCCGCAACGCGGCCGGCCGCCCGATCGGCTGACTGGTCTGCGTATATCTGCGGCATCTGCGGATCGATGAGGACAGCGCCGCGCCCGCGCCGGGACATCAATCATCCAACTCACGCCTGAGAGTCATGCCGTCGAAGTATCAACTCCGGATCATCGCCGGGTCGCTCAAGGGCCGGCGGCTGGCGAGCCCTGACTGGACAGGGCTGCGTCCGACCTCCGATCGGCTGCGGGAAACGCTGTTCGATGTGCTCGCCGGGAGCGTGCGCGGCGCGCGCGTCCTCGACGGCTACGCCGGGACGGGCGCGATCGGCATCGAGGCGCTCAGCCGCGGCGCCGCGCACGTGACCTTCATCGAGCGCGACGCCCGCGCGCTGACGCTCATCGGCGAGAACCTCACGCGCTGCGGCGTGACGGGCGGCTATACTGTTCTACGCGGTGATCTGGAGAAGGGCGCAGGTGCGCTGGCGGCAGCGTACGACCTCATCGTGATCGACCCGCCCTATACGGCGGATCCCGCCGCGGCCGTCGGCGCGCTGGACGCCGCGCTGGCCGCGGGCGGGCGTCTGGTGATCGAGCATGCGCGTCGCACGGCGCCGGCCGACCGTGCGGGCGCGCTGACGCTGACGCGCACGCTCACCGCCGGCGACAGCGCGTTGTCCTTCTATCGGCGGGCCGGGGACGTGGCGGACTCTGCATGAGCATCGAAGGCCGTAGCGCGCGCATCGCGGTGTGCCCGGGGTCGTTCGACCCGCTCACCGAGGGACACGTCGATCTGGTGACCCGCGCCGCGCGGTTGTTCGATCGCGTCATCGTCGCGATTCTCGTGAACGAGCAGAAGACGGCCGCTGCTGCCGGTCGAGGAGCGTGTCGCGCTGGCTCGCGACGTGTTCATCGGCGATCCGCGGATCCACGTCGAGACCTTCGACGGTCTGCTGGTGGAGTACGCGCGGACGGCACAGGCGACGGCGGTCGTGCGCGGACTGCGGAGCGCGGCCGACTTCGAGTACGAGTGGCCGATGACCATGATGAACCGCCGCCTCGCGCCGGACATCGAGACCGTGTTTCTCGTGCCGGCGCCCGAGGTGAGCGCGATCAGCTCGCGGCTGGTCAAAGAGATCTGGCGCCTTGGCGGCGACATCGGCGGTTTGGTCCCGCCCAACGTCGAGGCCCACCTGCGCGCGCTGGGCGAGGGCCGCGCGCCGCGCGACTAGGAGAAGACAGACATGCTGGCGGAACGGATGGGGCGAGTCTCGGCGTCGCCGACGCTGAAAGTGCTGGTCGAGGCCGACAAGCTTCGGCAGCAGGGCATCGACGTCGTGGAGTTCGGCGCGGGCGAGCCGGACTTCCCGACGCCGTCACACGTGAAGGCGGCGGCCCATGCGGCCATCGACGCCAACTTCACCAAGTACACGCCCGCGGCCGGCACGAGCGAGCTCAAGCAGGCCATCTGCGCGCGCTACAAGGCGGACTACGGCATCGACTACAAGCCGGGCGAAGTGATCGTGACCGCCGGCGGCAAGCAGGCGCTGTACAACGTCGCCGCTCGTGCTGTTCGGCGCCGGCGAAGAGGTGATCACGCACGCGCCGTGCTGGCCGACGCTGCTCGAGCAGGTCAAGCTCGCCGACGCCACGCCCGTCATCGTCGAGACGCACGCCGACAACGGCTTCGCGATTACGGCGGACGCGCTGCTGGCCGCGGTCACGCCGGCGACCCGCGCCATCATCGTCAACTCGCCGTGCAATCCGACCGGCGCGCTGATGACCGAGGCCGAGATGGAGCGCCTGGTGGACGGCATCGCCGGGACGAACATCTACGTGATCCTCGATCTCTGCTACGAGCAGCTGATCTACGAGCCGATTCCGCACAACCTGCCGAAGGTGCTGGCCAACCGGATGCGCGACAAGACCATCCTGTGCGGCTCGGCGAGCAAGTCGTACGCGATGACCGGCTGGCGATGCGGCTGGGCGCTCGGGCCGGCCGAGATCGTCGGCGCGGCGAACGCGCTGCAGAGTCACTCGACGTCGAACGTCTGCTCGATCTCGCAGAAGGCGACGGTCGCGGCGCTGAACGGGCCGGCCGACACCGTGACGGCGATGCTCGAGGAGTACCGGCGGCGGCGCGATCAGCTGCACACGTGGCTGACCGCCGATCCGCGGATCAAGTGCGTGAAGCCGAACGGCGCCTTCTATCTGTTCGTCGACATCTCGGCGCTGCTCACGCCGGACGGCATCAGGACGTCGAGCGAGTTCGCCGAGCGGCTGCTGCACGAAGCGCACGTGGCGCTCACCGCTGGCGAGGCGTTCGAGGCGCCGGGCTTCCTGCGCATCTCCTACGCCACGTCGATGGAGCAGCTGCAGGAAGGCGTGAAGCGGATCCAGGCCTTCATCGGCAAGCTCGAAGCGGAGGGCAAAGTGCCGGCGGTGACGCGAGCGTAGGTCAAGGAAGACGATTGACGATTGACGATTGACGGTTGACGATTGGCGATTGGACGCTCGGTCATACCGGTCTCGTTCATCGACGCCGTCGTCCGCGTCGTCGGCGCCGACCACGTGCGGCGGGACGAGGCCGCGCGCCTCGCCTACGGCACCGACGCGCTGAAGCGCGGGCATCCGGCCGACCTGGTCGTGATGCCCGGCTCGGCCGCCGAGATCGCGGTCATCGCCCGGCTCTGTCACGAGATGCGGGTGCCGCTCGTGCCCCGTGGCGCCGGGACCGGATACACCGGCGGCGCGGTCCCGCTGCTGGGCGGGCTGGTGCTCAGCCTCGAGCGCCTGAACCGCATCCTCGAGATCGACGACGAGAACCTCCTGGCCGTCGTCGAGCCCGGCGTCATCACCGGCGATCTGCAGGCGGCCGTCGAAGCCCGCGGGCTGTTCTATCCGCCCGATCCGCAGAGCCTGAAGGAGTCCGTCGCTCGGCGGCAACATCGCCGAGTGCGCCGGCGGCCCGCGCGCGTTCAAGTACGGCGTCACCAAGCGGTACGTCCTGGGGCTCGAGGCGGTGCTGCCGACCGGCGAGATCATTCGCACGGGCGGCAAGACGGTGAAGAACGTCGTCGGCTACGACCTCACGCAGCTGCTGGTGGGCTCGGAGGGCACGCTCGCCATCGTCACGCAGATCATCCTGCGCCTCATGCCCAGGCCGCCGGCGGTCGCGACGCTGCGGGCGTGCTTTGCGGACGTGCCGGCCGCCGCGCGCGCCGTCTCGGCGCTGATCCGCCGCCGCATCGTCCCCGTGACGCTGGAGCTGATCGACAAGGACTCCCTCGACGCGGCGGTGACGCTACGCCGGCACAGGTCTGGCGCCTGAGGGCACCGGCGCGCTGTTACTGGTGGAGGTCGATGGCGTCCCGGAGGCCGTGGCCGCCGAGGCCGCGGAAGTTGCGGCGGGATGCCGCGAGGTCGGGGCGCTCGAAGTGCTGGTCGCGCGCGACGAGGCGGAGCGCGAACAGCTCTGGCGCATTCGACGTGAGCTCTCGTACGCCATTCGGCTGATCGCGCCGCACAAGATCAACAACGACGTCGTCGTGCCACGCGGGCGCGTGCCGGAACTGTTCGCGCTTGTCGAGCAACTGCGAGCCCGATACGCCCTGCGCATCCCGTCGTTCGGGCATGCCGGCGACGGCAACATCCACGTCAACATCATGATCGACCCGGCCGACGCCGGCGAAGCCGAGCGGGCACGGCTGGCCGTCGGTGATCTGTTTGCCGGTGTCGTCGCGCTCGAAGGCTCGATCAGCGGCGAGCACGGCATCGGCTTCTCGAAGACGCCGTATCTCGGGCTCGAGCTCTCCGGAGACGTGATCGCGCTCATGAAGCGGGTCAAGCAGGCGTTCGACCCGCACGGGATTCTCAATCCCGGCAAGATCTTCCCCTGAACCGCTACCGGAATGCCGCGACGCCGCCTCGGCCGCGAGGTCGCGGTCTGAATCGGCCGGCTGCTACCGATTCGTCACGAGCAACACCCGCTCGAGGTCCCGTTCCTGGTCGGGATCGATCAGCGTTCGGATCTTCACGGCCGAGGCGTTGAAGTAGAGCACTTCGCCAAGCACTCGCGTCTGGATGGGGTGAGCGGCCGCGATCCGCGCCAGCTCGTCGGCGCCGATCACGCAGAGCACCGGCGTCGGCGTTTGCAGGAAATTCACGACGTGCTGCTCGGTCGGCAGATCGGTCTGCTTGATGCCGGTGTAGAAGATCAGGTTCCGCACGAAGACGCGATACGTCGCGATGGTCTCGCCCCGCGTCCGGTGCTGGGCGACGAGCGTCGCCATGTCCTGCACGGGATCCCGTCCCGCCGGCGACAGGCCATATTGCAGCCCGGCGAGGAGAAGCGCGCCCGAGACCGCGATGGCTCCGGGCACCACCCGCGACCGCGGCGCCAGCGCCGCCGCCAGGGCAACGAGGGCTGCCGTGACGATCGCCGCGACCGCGGCCAGCACGAACACGCTCGGCACCATCACGATCAGCGGCCGGGCGCGATAGAGCAGCACCGCCAGCGTGCCCAGCAGCAGCGCGACCACGGCAGCCGGCACCTGGATCAGCGGATCCCGGCGCTCGCCGCTGACGACGATGCGTTTGCGGATTGCCCTCGCGAGCAGCAGCGCGAGCGGCGGGAGGATGGGGAGGATGTAACGCGGCTGCTTGCCGATCGAGATGGTGAAGAAAAGCAGCGGCAGGCCGGCCCAGGCGAGCAGACGCAGCGTGAGCGCCGAGAACTCCTCGCGGCGCGAGAACCACGCCCGCAGCGGTGGTGCGGCCGCCGCAGCCAGCGGCGTCCACGGCAGCATGCCCCCGAGCACGATCGGCAGGTAGAACCACACCGGGCGCGGGTCGTTGAAGCGGCTCGTCGCGAATCGCTCGAAGTTGTCGCCGACGAAGAAGCTGTCGAGGTAGGCCCGTCCGTGCACGGCGACCATCGCGACGTACCACGGCAGCCCGACGAGGGCCGCCACGCCGACGGCGACGAGCACGCCTCGCAGGGGCAGGCGCAGGCGATCGCGCTCGAGCCACCACGCGGGCAGGATCGCCAGGCCGGCGACGAGCAGCCCGACCGGGCCCTTGGTCAGGAACGCACAGCCGGCGCCGAGGCCGGCGAGCGCGAGCCAGCGCGTCGCGCGGCCGTGCGCCTCGAGCGTGCCGACGAGCGTGGCGTAGACGGTGAGCGTGACGAAGAAGGCCAGCGGCAGGTCCGGCAGTGCGAGCCGTGCCGATGGAGAAATACCCGAAGCTCGTCGCGACGATGGCGCCGGCCAACAGCCCTGTTGGCTCGTCGCGCCAACGCCGGCCGGCCGCGGCCGTGACCAGCACCAGGCCGACGCCGGCCAGGGCCGCCCACAGCCGGGCCTGCGCCTCGCCGATCCCGCCGGTCGCGTAGGTGGCGCCGACCAGCCAGTAGAAGAGGACGGGCTTCTGGAAGCGTGTCTCGTAGTTGTAGTACGGGGTCAGCCAGTCGCCGCGCTCGCGCATCTCGCGCGCGGCTTCCGCATAGAACGCCTCGTCGGAATCGCCAATGGCGGGGCGGCCGAGGCCGGCCAGGAACGTGGCGCCGCACAAGAGCAGCAGCAGGAGGGTCGCGCGCCGCACAACCTGACGATTGTATATTGGACCCAAGGGGCTTCCATCGCTATGTCCACGCCAGCGCGCCGCGTCGTCGTCATCGGCGCCTCCAACGATCGCCGCAAGTTCGGCAACAAGGCCGTCCGGGCGTTCCTCCGGCAAGGCTACGACGTCGTGCCGGTCAACACGCATGAGACGCAGATCGAGGGGCTTCAGACGTATCGCTCGGTGCTCGACGTGCCCGGCCACGTCGACATGGCGACGGTGTACCTGCCGCCCGAGGCGGGCCTGGAGATCATCGACGACATCGCGCGGAAGGGCATCACCGAGGTGTGGTTGAACCCCGGCGCCGAGAGCCAGGAGCTGGTCGCGCGCGCGCAGGCGCTGGGCCTCCAGCCCATCGAAGCCTGCAGCATCGTCGGCATCGGCGAGCGGCCGTGAGCGCGATGCGCGTCCTTGACACTCCTCGCGAGCGATCCCTATACTGAACCGGTACGTCAGCACGACGCGCGCGTCAGCGCCCGATCAGCCTCCTCCAGCTTTCCCGATTTATTCCTTCGCGCCCACCGGGCAGGCACCAGCCATGGCCAATCACAAGCGGCAGCCGCCCGCGTCACGCGGTGGCGGCAGCGTCCCCGATCCCGTCGAGACGACAGCCACCGATACCGTCGAGGTCCCGGCCCGCGAGGCCGAACGCCGCGCCGACCGGCCTGAACATCAACGATCTGAAAGACATGAGCATTCAGAAGCTCACGCAGATCGCCAAGGACCTCAACGTCGCCGGCGCGACCGGCATGCGCAAGCAGGATCTGATCTTCCAGATCCTGAAAGCGCAGACCGAGCAGAGCGGGTTCATCTTCTCGGAGGGCGTGCTCGAGGTGCTCCCCGACGGCTTCGGGTTCATGCGCGCGCCCGACTACAACTACCTGCCGGGCCCCGACGACATCTATGTCTCGCCCTCGCAGATCCGCAAGTTCGACCTGCAGACGGGCGACACGGTCTCGGGCCAGATCCGGCCGCCGAAGGAAGGGGAGCGCTACTTCGCGCTGATCAAGGTCGAAGCGGTCAACTTCGAAAGTCCCGGAGGCCGCGCGCGACAAGCTGTTCTTCGAGAACCTGACGCCGCTCTACCCGCAGCAGCACCTGCGGCTCGAGACCTCGGCGGAGAACCTGTCGGGCCGCGTCATGGACCTGATGACGCCAATCGGCAAGGGCCAGCGCGGCCTGATCGTCGCGCCGCCGCGCACCGGCAAGACGATGCTGCTGCAGAACATCGCGCAGTCGACCACGACCAACCACCCCGAAGTCTTCCTGATCGTGCTGCTCATCGACGAGCGGCCGGAGGAAGTCACCGACATGCAGCGCTCGGTGAACGGCGAGGTCATCTCCTCGACCTTCGACGAGCCGGCGCAGCGCCACGTGCAGGTGGCCGAGATGGTGATCGAGAAGGCCAAGCGCCTCGTCGAGCACAAGAAGGACGTCGTCATCCTGCTCGACTCGATCACGCGCCTGGCGCGCGCCTACAACACCGTCATCCCGCCGTCGGGCAAGGTGCTCTCGGGCGGCCTCGACAGCAACGCGCTGCAGAAGCCGAAGCGCTTCTTCGGCGCCGCGCGCAACATCGAGGAGGGCGGCTCGCTGACGATCATCGCCACCGCGCTCGTCGACACCGGCTCGCGCATGGACGACGTGATCTTCGAGGAGTTCAAGGGCACGGGCAACATGGAGATCCACCTCGATCGCAAGCTGGTGGACAAGCGCGTGTTCCCGGCGATCGACATCCAGAAGAGCGGCACGCGGAAGGAGGAGCTCCTGATTCCGCGCGACGACCTGAATCGCATCTGGGTGCTGCGCAAGGTGCTGAACCCGCTGTCGCCGGTCGAGGCGATGGAACTGCTGCTCGACAAGATGGGGAAGACCAGGAGCAACGGCGACTTCCTCAGCGCCCTCCAGAAGATGGGGTAGGAATTGACGATTGACGATTGACGATTGACGATTGACGATTGACGAAATTGCGCAGACGGGATGGCCGCGATGCCGTCAGCTGGTCACTCCGAGCGCAGCGCGATTGTCGGATCGACCCTCGACACGCGGCGCGCCGGAAAGTAGCTGGCCGCGAGCGCGACCGCCGTCAGCACCACCGCCAGCGACAGCGGCAGCGCGGCATTGGTACGCACCACTCCGAACAGCGCAGCTTCGAGCCCGCGCCCGACCAGAAACGCCAGCACCAGTCCCGCGGCGATTCCGGCCGCCACGAACCGCAGCGCGTGCGCGCACGTGAGCCGCACGACGTGGCCGCGTGTCGCGCCGAGCGCCAGGCGGACGCCCATCTCCCGCGTCCGGCGGCCGGTGAGAAATGCCATCAGGCTGTAGAGGCCCACGACGGCAAACACCGCCGAGATCGCCGCGATGACGCCCAGGGTGCGTCCCACAATGCGCAGACCCGCGGTCCGATCCTCCAGCACCGCCGTGCATCGTCCGCAGACCGACGACCGGAAGCTCGGCGTCTTCGGCCATGCACTGCGGCGCGGAGGCCGGCGGCAAGCTGCGACGGGTCGATCGCCGTGCGCAGCACGATGTAGGCCGATTCCGGCGGGTCCTGGTCGAGCGGCCGGTAGTAGGCCGGGCGTCTGCCGTCAACCAGCCAGTCCTGCGCGATGTCTCCGACCACGCCGACGACCGTGATGAGCGGGCCATCGGGGGCCGTGCGGAATCGCTTGCCGAGGGCCGACTGCCCCGGCCACGCGCGAGTGACGACTTCCTGGCTGACGACCGCTACCGGCACGCTGTCGGGCCGATCCGAGCGATCGATGCCGCGCCCGGCGAGCAGCGGGATGCCGAGCGCCTTGAACGAATCCGGCGTCACTCGACGTCGCCCGACGTCGAGGGCATCGGCCGGCCGCGGCGGCGTCTCCTCCCGCCAGAAGCTTGTCGATCCGTCGTTGCCGGAATAGGGCAGCACGCTGGTCGCGCCCGCCGACGTCGTGGCGGGGATGGCCTCGAGCCGCCGCACGACGCCATCGAAGAACTGGCGGCGGGACTCGGGCGACTGATAGCGCTGCTCGGGCAGGATGACGCGTCCCACCAGCACGCCGTCGGGATTGAAGCCGAGCCCTTCTCCCGTGACGCGGGACAATGCCGACAGCGAGAGGCCGGCGGCGACCAGGAGGCCGAGCGTGAGCGCGATTTGCGCGGCTGCCAGCGTCATCCGCGCCCGCTGCCGGCTTCGGCCGCTGGTCAGCCGTGGGCCGACGCGCAGGCCTGCCGTGACGTTCTGCCGCGCCGCGCGAATCGCGGGCGCGATGGCGAAGATCAGCACGGCGGTGGTGGCCAACGCCGCGGTAGCCAGAAACGTCCGCGGCGCCAGATGGAGGTAGACCCAGCCGGGCACGAAGCGGACGATCGCATCCGGAAACGCCGACCGCATGGCGCCGAGCGCGGCCCATGAGAGCGGCACCGCAAGAATCGTCGCCGCGCCGGCCAGCAGCAGCCCTCGACGAGCAGTTGCCACGCCAGACGGCTGCCGCTGGCGCCCAGCGCCAGCCGCACCGCGAACTCGCGCTCGCGCTCGCGTGTTGCGCGCAAGCAGCAGGTTGGCGACGTTGGCGCACGCCACGAGCAGGAGCACGACGGCGGCGACCTGCCAGACGGCGATGAAGGGTCCGGCGCCGGGATCGCCGAAGCCTTCGGTGAAGCTGTAGGCGCTGACCTCGCGCTTCGTGTGAGTGTCCGGGTAGCTGCGACGCTGACTCGCGAGAATCGTCTTCAACCTCGCCTCGGCGTCGGCCGCAGATGCGCCATCGCTCAACCGCCCGACCACCATCCAGAATCCACCGGAGCGCCGTTCGCGCGCATCGGGCGCGAGCGGCAGCGGCGCCCAGACGTCGGCGCCGTAGGGCACGCGGAACGACGCCGGCATCACGCCGACGATCTCGTAGACCAGGCCGCTGAGACGAAGGGACTGGCCGACGACATCGCGCGGCCAGCCGAACTGGCGCTGCCAGTACTCGTAGCCGAGTACCACCGCCGGAGACGGCGCGGTGCTGTCAGCAGGCAGGAGGGTGCGCCCGAGGATCGCCCGCTCGCCGCAGGATCTCGAAGAGCTCCGGCGACACCTTGAAGCCGGTCAGCTGCTGCGGCGGCCCGTCGCCGCGGAACTGCGGATCCCACCACTCGATCGCCGCCAGGCGATCGAAGACGTCGGTGGCCTGCTCGCGCCAGTCGAGGAAGTCGCCGGGCGCGACCGATTCGCGATCGAAGAACCTGGTGTGCTCGTCGGAGGCGACGACGGCCGCGCGCTCGACACCCGGGTAGCGGAAAGGCCGGAGGACGATGGCGTCCACGAGCGCGAAGATGGTCGCGTTGGCGCTCAGCCCGAGCGCCAGCACCAGCACGATGGTCGCCGAGAGGGCCGGCTGATGCCGCACCGAGCGCCACGCGGACCGCAGGTCGTGCCACAGCATGCGAGACGCGCCCGCACGCGCGTGTCGGAGGCTCCGGGACGCCAAGCACATCGCGCCGGCGCGATCCGGCCTGTGGTGCGGGCGGCCACGCGATGCGCGGCGATACCCATGGCCTGGGCCCAGTACCAACGCCGTGCGTAGGCGGTGGCCGTGACGCGCTGCCATGTGATGGAACTCCTCGTGGAGATCGCCGACTATGGCGTCGCGCC
The DNA here is from genome assembly GCA_963719755.1 of Vicinamibacteria bacterium. Classification (GTDB taxonomy): domain Bacteria; phylum Acidobacteriota; class Vicinamibacteria; order Vicinamibacterales; family JAENWD01; genus JAENWD01. The sequence goes on from CAVRDA010000016.1 coordinate 57,682, forward strand.
AGTCGGTGTCGCGAATCGCCAGTCCGAGCGCGCGCTCGGCGAGCGGGGGAGGGGCGGCCCTCATGACTCCAGCACGCCCTCGAGGCCAGTCACCAGGTTGCGGAGGCCCGCGTGCGTCGCGCGCATGGCGGACAGGCCGGCGGCGGACACGGTGAAATAACGTCGCGGCCGGCCGCCGCGGTCGTCGGTGGCGTCGCGCAGCGCCGAGCGCACGCAGCCCTTGCTCTCGAGCCGTTCGAGCGCGGTGTAGAGCGCGCCGCGCGCGACGGTGCGGCCGGTGCGCGATTCGATCAGCGCGCGAATCGGGACGGGGTAGGCGCCATCGCCGAGCTGGAGCACGGCAAGGAGGACGGAGATATTCGAACTCGCCGAGGTAAAGGGGCTTCTTCATGTCTGCAATGCAGGCATCGTATGTCTGCAATGTAGGCATTGTCAACCCGCCGAAGGGGCGGGGTAGGTCTGGCGGGTCTAGCTGGGTCGGGCAGGTCTGGCGGGTCAGGCAGCTGCTGGGGTCGGCGGGTCGGGCAGGCGGGCCTGCCACTGTGCTAAGAAATTAACATTTTTGTAGACAGCGGATCTGACGCGTGCTAGTTTCTTAGCATCGCCAGTCGGGACACGCATCGGATGCGCCCGACGCGGCCCAAGGAGGCACGCTGTGATCTGGTCCCGGTACTCGATTCTGCTGGCTGTCAGCCTGGCAGCCATGGCGCCGGCCGTCGGGCCGCTCACGAGCGGCCACGAGGCCGCGAACACGCACACCGCGCAGGTGGCGGCCCCGGTGCTGACTGCGGCCGATGCGCTCGCGCGGGCCCAGGCGGCCTGCGCCGTCGCCAGCACCGGCATCGCGACCTCGGCGCAGGTGGGCGACCTGGTCCGCCTGCTCGGCGACGACACGCGCGTCGAGAGCCCCGATTGCGGGCATCGCGGCTGGGGCAACGGTTTTGGCCCCGAACCGGCCGTCTGCCTGAGCTCGCCCGCGCAGGAGGCCGCGCGCGCGCTCGCCAGGCTCGGGCGCACCGCGGTCGCGCCGCTGGTCCGCGCGCTCGCCGATCCTGCCGCCGTCGTCCGTCGACATGCGGCGGTGGCCGTGGGCCTGCTCGACGACCACACCGCCGCGTCGCCGGCCCTGCCGACACTGCTCAAGACGCTCGGCGACGCCGACTGGCAGGTGCGGCGGGATGTCGTCTGGGCGCTCGGCGAATCCGGCGACGGCACCGTCGTTCCTGCGGTCTCGAAGTCGCTGTCGGACGCGCATCCGCGGGTTCGCGTGACGGCGGCGCAGGCCTTGGGGGAAATCGAAGACACGCGCGCGGTCGACGCGCTGGTGACCGCGCTCAAGGACGAGCACCCGGAGGTCCGCGAGATGGCGGCGTGGGCGCTCGGCGAGCTCAAGCAGGCGCGCGCCGTGCCTGGCCTGGTGACCGCGCTCAAGGACCAGGACTGGCGGCCGCGCGTGAAGGCGGCCTGGGCACTGGGCGAGATCAGCAGCGCCGACGGCGTGGATGGCCTGGTTGGCGCGCTCAAGGACGACCACGCGCGGGTCCGCGAAATGGCGGCGTGGGCGCTCGGCGAGATCGGCAGCGGCCGGGCGGTGCCGGCGCTGGTGACCGGACTGTCGGACCAGGACTGGGAGGTCCGGGCCAAGTCCGCGTGGGCGCTCGGCGAGATCTCCGACACGCGGGCGGCGGACCCGCTGGCGGGCTCCATGAAAGACCCGCACCCGAAGGTGCGCAAGATGGCGGCGTGGGCGCTGGCGGAGACGTTAGGGAAGTAGCGCGGCTGCCCCGGGAACTTCTGTGGACAGCTCTGCGTCAAAAATGCTAGTTTCTTAGCAGGCACGGCGGGCATGCAGCCGCCGGCCGGGGAGCGAATCGGCGTGGCCAAGGCATTGTTCGGCAATCTCAGTCGTCGCGAGCGGCAGATCATGGATCTGCTGTTCCAGCGCGGCCGCGCTACCGCGGCCGAAGTGCAGGAAGGGCTGCCGGAAGCGCCGAGCTACTCGGCCGTCCGCGCCCTGCTGCGGATCCTGGAAGAGAAGGGACACGTCCGGCACGAACAAGACGGCCCCCGCTACGTCTATCTTCCCAGGGCCGATCGCGAGCGCGCGCGGCAGTCGGCGCTCAAGCACGTGGTGCAGACGTTTTTCGACGGCTCGGCCGAACAGGCGATGGCCGCGCTGCTTGGAACCGAAGCGCCGCGCATGGCGCCGGCGGAACTGGAACGACTCGCGGTGCTCATCGACCGCGCCCGCAAGGAGGACGCGTAAATGACTCTCACGCCCGGCACCCTGACGGTCATGCTCGACGTGGCGTGGCGCGTCACCTTGATTCTCGCTGGCGCCTGGCTCGCCGTAGGCCTGCTGGCTCGCCGGCCCGCGGCCCTGCGGCACGCGGTCTGGGCGGCCGCGCTCCTGGCGGCGCTCGCCGTGCCGATGCTCGGCGGTGTCGTGCCGTCGTGGCGCGTCGCGATTCTTCCCTCGACCGAGGTCGCGGCCGTGGCGCCGAAGCAGCTGACGCCGCCGTCCCGGCCGATTCCGCAGCCGCCGGCCCTGTCGGCCGCGCCCCTGGCGCCGCGCACGTCGCTCGAACCGGGACGTCCGAGCGCGCCGATCTCGCAGCAGGCACCCGCTCGGCCGCGATCGACCAGCGACTGGCTGGGCCTCGTGTGGGCCAGCATCGCCGCGGCGATCATCGGCCGCTACTGCGCCAGCCTCGCGTCGGTCCGCTGGCTGACGCGTGATGCGATACCCGTGCAGGATCTGCGGTGGCGCGATGCCATCGACATCGCGGCGGCCGAGCTCGGCCTGCCGCAGACGCCGGCGCTGCTCGCCTCCGATCATGTGACCGTGCCGTTCACGAGCGGCGTGTTCCGTCCGGTCGTCGTGGTGCCGGCCTCGGCGCTCGCCACCTGGACCGACGAGCGCATCCGCGTCGTCCTGCTCCACGAACTGGCGCACGTCCGCCGGCGCGACTGCCTCGTGCAGGCGATGAGCCAGGTCGCGTGTGCGGCGTACTGGTTCAACCCGCTGACGTGGGTCGCTGCCCGCCGGCTGCGCAGCGAGCGCGAGCGGGCGTGTGACGATCTCGTGCTCGACGCCGGCATGCGCGGCGCCGACTACGCGCAGCACCTGCTCGACATCGCCCGCACCGTCACGCCGCGGCGATCCCTGTCGGCGGCGGCGCTGGCCATGGCACGCCCGTCCGAGCTCGAGGGACGGCTGCTCGCGATTCTCGACGGACGGCACGCGCGGCGGTTCTCCGGCTCGCGCATGACGTGGCGCGCGGCGGCGGCAATCGCCGCCATCGTCCTGCCCATCGCCAGCGTGCAACCGGTTGCCCGCGAGGCGCAGTCGCTGCCGCCGGTCGCCAGCCCGGCGCTCGAGACGATGGCCGCGGCGACGGCGATGCAGGCGACGCCGGTGCCCACGCCAACCCCAACTCCGACACCGACGCCGCGGATGGGCAGCCCGGTTGCCATCGCTGCCAGCGACGCGCAGATCGGAGCAGCGGTCGGCTCGGTCGTCGCGAGTACCAGCGCGCTCGCGGCGAGCGTGGCCGAAGCCGTAGCCGGCGGGATCTCCGCGGGTATTACCGGCGGGATTTCCGGGGGGATCTCCGGGGGCATCTCCGGTGGAATCGACCAGATCGCGCTGAACATCAACTCGGCCATCGCCGGAGTCAACCCTGAAGCGCGCCAGCAGAAGCCGGTGTCGCCGGCCGTGATTCAGGGCCTGACCGAGGCGCTCAAGGACTCCGACGCGGACGTGCGGAAGGAAGCGCTGCAGGCGCTGTCGCGGTTGGGCGCGCCGGTCGCGTACGAGGCGCTCATCACGGCGCTGAAGGACGAGGACGCCGACCTGCGGCAGCATGCCGCGTTCTCGCTCGGCCAGTTGAAGGACTCGCGCGCCGTCGACCCGCTGATCGCGGCGCTGAAGGACGAGGAACCGGACGTGCGGCAGCAGGCAGCGTTCGCGCTGGGACAGCTGCATGCGGTTCAGGCGGTGCCCGCGTTGACCGAGGCGCTGAAGGACAGCGACGAGGACGTCCGCCAGCAGGCCATCTTCGCCCTCACGCAGCTGGGCGCCCAGGCGGCGGTCCCGGCTTACATTCAGGCCCTGAAGGACCCGAGCGAGGACGTCCGCGAGCAGGCCCTGTTCGGGCTGTCGCAGCTGGGGAATGCCTCGGCGGTGCCGAGCATCCTTCCGCTGCTCAAGTCCGACGAAAGCGAGGACGTGCGCCAGCAGGCGGCGTTCGCGCTCGCGCAGATTGGCGATGAGTCGGCCGTGCCGGCGCTGACCGAGGCGATCAAGGACCCGAGCGCCGACGTCCGCCGCCAGGCCATCTTCGCGCTGTCACAGATTGGCGACGGCGACGATCGCGGTCGCGGGAACCCGAAGCCCAAGGCAGAAACCAAGCCGACGCCGACGCCGACGCCGACCCCGAAGCCGACGCCACGCTAACGCGCTGAGGAAAGTCTGTAGGTCGGTGGTCTGTAAGTCTGGTGGTCTGTAGGTCGGTGCGGTCTGTGGGTCGGTGGGACAACTCCTACCGACTCTGACAGACCCACCGACACCGACCTACCAACCCGACCTACAGACCTACAGACCTACCGACCTCGACCGACCTATTTCTTCTTCCCCGCAGTGCTGCCTTCGCCGATGACGACGGTGCCCGTGCCGGTGCCGACGTTGCCGCTGGCGTCGGTGCAGGCGATGGCGATGGTGTAGACGCGCGCGCCGCTCGCCCCGGAGCGCTCCGCCCGGACGCGCACGGCCAGCGGGCCGGTGATCTGCGAGTCGCCGGTCGTGCCGCCGTCGCCTTGCGTGTTGTCCGCCTCGCTGCTCGAGACACTCGGAGACGGCGCACACCGGCGTCTCGCCCGAGTCGTCGGTCGCCTGCACCTGCACCTCGACGTCCACCATCTGATGATTCGGCGGCCAGATCTGATTCGGTGTCGTCACGACCGCGCCGACGACCGGGGCGGTGGTGTCGTCGGCCGTCGCCGGCGTCAGCAGGAACGCGCGCGGCTCGTCGTTGAAGAGCCCTTCGCCGGTGATCTGGCCGGCGTCGTTGATCGCGTTGGCGCTCAGCAGCACCCAGCCGCTGTCCGGATCGATCAACGTATTCAGGTCGACCATCGGTCCGCCGGCATGGGAGAGGAAGGCGCGCCGCCGGCTTTGCCCGTCGAGCGCGTAGCCGACGATTTGCCCCTGGTTGTTGACGTCGCGTGCGCTGCTGGTCGCGCCTCCGAGCGTGCCGAGCGGGATCAGCTCGCCCGACGCCTTCCACCACACCGCGCGCTCGTCGAAGCTGCCCGACGCCGTCGAGTCGCCGACGACGTCGCCGTGCTCGTTGATGCCGTGGCCTTGCGACACCGACCCACCGAGCGAGGCCAGCAGCGCCGGCGCGCCGGACTGCGTCCACTTGAACGCGCGCAGCGAGCCGTCGGTCGCGTAGTAATAGCGGCCGGTGACCAGTCCTGCGTCGTTGATCGCGTAGGCCTGCGCGTAGAACGTGCCGGTCAGCACCGTCGCGCTGCCGTTGCTCCAGACCACCGCCTGCACGCCGCCGTCGTCGACCCAGCCGGCGATCGCGCCTGCCGCGTTCACCGCGTGGGCCTGGCCGCTGGCGGCACTCGGCGCGAGGTCGACGGCGCTTCCCGACTGGAAGCTGACCGGACGGGTGTAGAAGCCTTCGACGGCGGCGCCGACCGCCCAGCCCAGGGGATGCACGCCGAAGGCGACCGCGTCGGCGCCGAGCTCGAGCCCGGGCAGCAGCAGCGACCCGCCGCCGTACGGCGTCAGAAACGCGCTGCGGTGGCCGGCCTCAGCCGACGTGCCGACGACCGCGCCGCTGGCGTTGATCGCCAGACCAATGGCCTGCGCAGGGCCGGCGTCCTGAACCGTGTAAGGTCCGTTGTCCGCGTGGAGCAGCTGGCCCGGGCCGAGGACCACGAACAGCAGCACGAGGCCCATGAGTTGTCGTCGCGGCGTCATACGTCACTCCGGAGCTGGGGCATCCGTCGATAGGGCAAAGCCGGTGCCCGGGGTGACACGATCGTCTAACTGACGGATGGGCTTGAAGATCGGGAAACCGGACGGCGGGGACAGGGGTGCCGGCCGCGTCCCGAAGCGGAACACGGCCGGCCAGAACTGAAAGTCCGTCCCGCCGGCTAGGCCTTGAATGCGGGACTTGGCACCGGTTCGGCGGCGAGTCCGGGAGCCTCGGGGGGCACGGTCCGAAGAATTTCGCGCAGCTCGTCGCCTTCCATCACCTCGCGCTCCAGCAGCCGGCGGGTGACGACCTCGAGATGGCCCCGTCGCTCGGTCAGCGTCTTGCGCGCGAGCTCGTGCGCTTCATTGACGAGGCGTTTCACTTCGCCGTCGATGAGCTGTGCCGTGGCTTCGGCATAGTGACTTCGCTCGGCCGGCAGCCCGAGCTCGAGATACCGGCTGCGCGACTCGCCGGCGTAGTTCACCGCGCCGACGGCGTCGCTCATGCCCCACTCGGTGACCATCGCGCGCGCGATGTCGGTGGCGCGCTGCAGGTCGTTCTGCGCGCCGGTCGAGATCTCGCCGAGCGCGATCTCCTCCGCGGTCCGTCCCCCCAGCAGCACGGCGAGCTGATACTGCAGGTCGGTGCGCGTCCGCAGATACCGGTCCTCGAGCGGCAGGTGCATGGTGTAGCCGAGCGCGCCGAAGCCGCGCTGCACGATCGAGATCTTGTGCACCGGATCGAGATCGGGCAGCGCCGAGGCGACAATGGCGTGGCCCGACTCGTGGTAGGCGACGATCTGGCGCTCGCGCACGTTCATCACGCGCTTCTTCTCGAGGCCGGCGATCAGCCGGTCGATGGCCTCGTCGAAGTCGCGCATGTCGACTGCGGTCTTGTCCTTGCGCGCGGCCAGCAGCGCCGCTTCGTTCACCAGGTTGGCGAGGTCGGCGCCGGCGAAGCCGACCGTGCGGCTGGCGATGACGTTGAGGTTGACCTCCGGCGCCACCTTCACCGACCGGGCATGGATGCGCAGCACCGCCTCGCGTCCCTTGATGTCGGGCTTGTCGACCAGCACCTGGCGGTCGAAGCGGCCGGGGCGGAGCAGCGCCGGGTCGAGCACCTCCGGGCGGTTGGTCGCGGCCATGATGATCACGGCCTTGCGCGAGTCGAAGCCGTCCATCTCCGCCAGCAGCTGGTTCAGCGTCTGCTCGCGCTCCTCGTGGCTGCCCATCGGGCTCTGCACGCGGGCCTTGCCCAGCGCGTCGAGCTCGTCGATGAACACGATGCACGGCGACTTGACCTCGGCCTGCGCGAACAGGTCGCGGACGCGCGCCGCGCCGACGCCGACGAACATCTCGACGAACTCCGAGCCGCTGAGGCTGAAAAACGGCACCTTCGCCTCGCCGGCGACCGCGCGCGCCAGCAGCGTCTTGCCGGTGCCAGGAGGGCCGACGAGCAGCACGCCCTTGGGGATGCGTGCCGCCAAGCGTCGTGTACTTCTTGGGGTTCTTGAGGAACTCGACGATCTCGCGCAGCTCCTCCTCCGCCTCGTCGACGCCGGCGACGTCCGCGAAGCTCACCTTCACGTCGTCTTCGGCGTAGATCTTGGCGCGGCTCCGCGCGAACGACATGACGCCGCCCTCGGCGCCGCCGATCCGTCGGAAGAAGAAGCTCCAGAGCGCGACCAGCAGGAGCAGCGGGATCACCCAGCCGAGAATCTCCGGCAGCCAGCGGCTGACGACCTCGCCCGTGTACTTGCACCTGGTGGGCCTCGAGCTCTTCGACGAGCTTCGGATCCTCGATGCGGGTGGTCACGAACAGGTCCGACCGCTGCCGGCCATCGCCGCGCGGCTCTTTCAGCTTGCCGGCGAATCGTCTGGTCGCCGACGGTGACCTCGACCACCTGGTTGGCCCGCACCAGCGACTTGAACTCGCTGTAGGGGATCGCGCGCCCGCCGGTGCCGAGGAACCATGCCTGGGCGACGGCGAGCAGCAGCAGCAGGCCGAGCACGTACCACATCGAGAACGCCGGCCGTGGCGGGGTCAACGGCCGGCGTTCACCGGGTTTGCGGTCGCCGCGAGGCGGCAGCAGGCTGGGTTTGGCCACTCAGGCTCCTGGTCAGGCCGACGCGGCCACGGCCGCCTTGCGGAAGACGAGCGTGCCGCCGTCGGCGTCGATGATGACGGTGTCGCCCTCGCGGAGCTCGCCCTCGAGGACGAGCCGCGCGAGCGGGTCGAGCACGAGCCGCTGAATCGTGCGCTTGAGCGGCCGTGCGCCGTATGCCGGATCGTAGCCCTCCCGCACCAGGAGATCGCGGGCGGCGGCGGACAGCTCGACGTGCACTTTGCGATCCTCGAGCCGCTTCAGCAGGTGGCGCGCCTGGATCTCGATGATCGACGCCAGGTGCTCGCGGCTCAGCGGGTGGAACAGGATCGTCTCGTCGATCCGGTTCAGGAACTCCGGCCGGAAGTGCGCGCGCAGGGCGTCCATCACCTGCCGGCGCACGCCTTCGGGGATTGTCGCCTCGCTGGTGCGCTCCGTCAGGTAATGGCTCCCGAGATTCGACGTCATGATGACGACGGTGTTCTTGAAGTCGACCGTGCGCCCCTTGCCGTCGGTCAGCCGCCCGTCGTCGAGGAGCTGCAGCATGACGTTGAGCACCTCGGGGTGCGCCTTCTCGATCTCGTCGAAGAGCACGACGGCGTACGGGCGCCGGCGTACCGCTTCGGTGAGCTGGCCTGCCTCATCGTAACCCACGTACCCGGGAGGCGCACCGATCAGCCGCGACACGGTGTGCTTCTCCTGATATTCCGACATGTCAATCCGGATCAGCGCATGCTCGTCGTCGAACAGGAACTCGGCGAGCGCGCGCGCCATCTCGGTCTTGCCGACGCCGGTGGGCCCGAGGAAGAGGAAGCTGCCGAGCGGCCGGTTCGGATCCTGCAGGCCGGCGCGGGCGCGGCGAATCGCGTTGGAGACGGCCGTCACCGCTTCATCCTGCCCGACGACGCGCTGGTGGAGGCGCTCCTCCATGCGGAGCAGCTTCTGGATCTCGCCTTCCATCAGCTTGCTGACCGGGATGTGCGTCCACCGGCTGACGACGGCGGCGATGTCCTCCTCGTCCACTTCCTCCTTCAGCATGCGCGGAGCGAGGTGAGGCGCGCTTCGCGCTCGTGGATCTCCTTCTCGAGCTGCGGCAGCCGTCCGTACTGCAGCTCCGAGGCCTTCGCGTAGTCGCCGGCCCGCTGGGCGCGCTCGATGTCCAGGCGCAGGGCCTCGAGCTCTTCCTTCAGCTGGCGTGTCTGCTGGATCGCGGCCTTCTCCTCGTCCCACTGCGCTTTGAGACGGCCGCGCGACTCCTTGAGATCGGCCAGTTCCTTCTCCAGCTTCTGCAGCCGCTCGCGCGACGCCGCGTCCCGCTCCTTGCGCAGCGCCTCGCGTTCGATCTCCAGCTGCATCACGCGGCGCTCGATCTCATCGAGCTCGGCCGGCATCGAGTCGATCTCCATGCGCAGGCGCGCCGCCGCCTCGTCGACCAGGTCGATGGCCTTGTCGGGCAGGAAGCGATCGGCGATGTAGCGGTTCGACAGCACGGCGGCCGCGACCAGCGCCGAGTCCTTCAGCTTCACGCCGTGGTGAATCTCGTAGCGCTCGCGGAGGCCGCGCAGGATGCTGATGGTGTCTTCCACACTCGGCTCGCCGACGATGACCGGCTGGAAACGCCGCTCGAGCGCCGCGTCCTTCTCGATGTGCTTGCGGTACTCGTCGAGCGTGGTCGCGCCAATCGTGTGCAGCTCACCCCGCGCCAGCAGCGGCTTCAGCATGTTCGATGCGTCGAGCGAGCCTTCGGCCGCACCGGCGCCGACGACGGTGTGGAGCTCGTCGATGAAGAGCACGATCTGGCCGCTCGAGTCGACGATCTCCTTCAGCACCGCCTTCAGGCGCTCTTCGAACTCGCCGCGGTACTTGGCGCCGGCGACCAGCGCGCCCATGTCGAGCGCGACGATCTTCTTGTCCTTCAGCCCCTCGGGCACGTCGCCCCGGACGATGCGCTGGGCCAGCCCCTCGACGACGGCCGTCTTGCCGACGCCAGGCTCGCCGATGAGCACCGGGTTGTTCTTCGTGCGGCGTGACAGCACCTGAATCACGCGACGGATCTCCTCGTCGCGGCCGATGACCGGATCGAGCTTGCCCTGCACGGCCAACGCAGTCAGGTCGCGTCCGTAGCGTTCGAGCGCCTGGTACTTGTTCTCGGGATTCTGATCGGTCACGCGCTGGCTGCCGCGCACCTCGGACAGCGCCGCCAGGAGGCGATCGGTCGTCAGTCCCTGCTGCTGCAGCAGCCGCGCGCCGGGCGAGCGGCCGGTTTCCCCGGCGATGGCCAGGAACAGGTGCTCGGTGCTGACGTACTCGTCCTTCAGCCGGGTCGCCTCGGCCTGCGCGAGGTCGGCCACCAATTTCAGGCGCGGCGAAATCGTGGCCTGGGAGCCGCCGTGCACCTGCGGCTGCCTCGCCGATCGCGGCTCGCGCTTCGCGCGCGATGACGGCCGGGTCGAGCTGCAGCTTGCGCAGCAGGGCAGGGACCACGCCATTGTCCTGCTCGACGAGTGTCACGAGCAGGTGCTCGGGTTCGATCTGTGGATGATTGAGCGACTCGGCGAGCTGCTGCGCGCCGACCATCGCCTCCTGCGCCTTCTCGGTGAATTTGTTGAGATTCATTGCCCTACGCCCTTACTCTGCGTTCTCGCTCCCACGCTCCCACGTCCAGCTGCTCCTATACCCCTGTTTTCGCCAGCCCCTCGAAGTGCTGGCGCTGTTCCTCTGTCAGCTGGCGTGGCAGCTGGACGTCCACGGTCGCATAGAGGTCGCTGCGTTCTCCGGTCTTGCCCGGCAGGCTCATGCCCTGGCCGCGCAGCCGGAAGACCTGGCCGTTCTGCGTGCCGGCGGGCACCTTGAGCCGCAGCGTGCGTCCGCCGAGCGCCGGCACGTCGACTTCGCCCCCCAGCACTGCGACCGTGAGCGGCACCGCGACGCGCGTGTAGAGATCGCGTCCCTTCCGTTCGAACGTGCCGTGCGGCGCCAGCTGGATCCGCAGGTAAAGATCCCCTGCGGCCGCGCCGCCGATGCCGTGCTCGCCTTCGCCGGCCAGGCGCACGCGCGAGCCGTCGCCGACGCCGGCGGGGATGCGGACGTCCACCGTCCGCGCGTGGCCGTCGTGCTTCAGCGCCAGCCGGCGCGTGACGCCCTGATCGGCGTCTTCGAGCGAGAGCGTGATCTCGTGTTCGAGATCGCGGCCCTTGCGGCTCCGTCCACGGCCGCGCGCGCGGCGCGACTCGCCGGGGTCGGCGCCGCCGAAAAAGGTGTTGAAGAAGTCCGAGAACGGGTTCTCCGTGCCGAACATCTCCCGCATCTCGTCCTCGGTCATCGTGCGGTAGCCGCCGGGGCCGCCGCCCATGTTGACCGTCCAGCCGGGCTGCTCGAACGGCGACCCACCGCCACCTCCGGGCGCGCCCTGCTCGTACATCCGCCAGTTGGCGCCCAGCTCGTCGTACTTCTTTCGCTTCTCGGGATCGCCGAGCACCTCGTAGGCCTCGTTGATCTCCTTGAACTTGCCTTCGGCGGCCTTGTCGCCCGGATTGACGTCGGGATGGTGCTTGCGCGCGAGCTTGCGATACGAGCTCTTGAGCTCTTTGTCAGTCGCCGTCTTGGCGACGCCGAGCGTCGCGTAGTAATCCTTGAAGTCCATCGTCTCTAGAGTCCCAGGATCCGACTGAGGAGCTCGAGCTCGCGCGCCAGCCGCTGCCGCGCATCGGCGCGCCCGACGTGCTCGTCGTGCACGAGCGGACGCATCCGCTCCACGACCTCGACGACCGACAGCAGCCGCTGCACGCCGGCCAGGTTGATGCCGGCCTCGTCGACCAGCTGCTTGATCAGCCGCAGGCGGTCGATCTCCTGCCGCGTGTAGACGCGCATGCTGCCGAGCGTGCGCGGCGGCTGGACGAGACCGAGCCGTTCGTACTTCCGCAGCGTCTGAGGATGCATGCCGAGCATCCGCGCCGCGACGCTGATCAGATAGAGATCCTGCGCAAGTGCCATGGCTGAGTCTGCGTCGAGTCAAGTATAGGGATTGATACGGTCCGTGTCAACTCTGCCATGGTACTCTTGAGGTGTTCTTACCCTGATCCGTGGGCCGGCCCGTCCGCCCGCTTCGCTACGGGCAGACGCCCACATCCGACCGAGTCCTGACCGTTGCACATCGACTTCGTTCCAACCGATCTGATCACGATCGCCCTGCTGGTGCTCCTCGAGGGGCTGCTGAGCGCCGACAACGCCATGGTGCTCGCCGTGCTGGTACTGGGCCTGCCGAAGGATCAGCAGCGCAAGGCCCTGCGCTACGGCATCGTCGGTGCGTTTTTCTTCCGGATCATCGCGACGGTCTTTGCGGCGCACATGATTCAGTTGCGCCTCGTGCAGCTGATCGGCGGGCTCTACCTGCTGTGGCTGCCGTATCACCATTTCTTCCGCGGCGGCGACGTGCAGGAGCGGCGGACGCCGCCGAAGGCGAAGCCGTGGCTCGGCCTGTCGGCGTTCTGGGCGACGGTCGTGAAGGTGGAGCTCACCGACATCGTCTTTGCGATCGACTCGATCCTGGTCGCGGTGGCAATGTCGCCGAAGCTCTGGGTGATCATCACCGGCGGGCTGCTCGGCATCGTCGCGATGCGGATGGTGATCGGCCAGCTCCTGGCGATCGTGCGGAAGTACCCCGCCCTGGTCGACGGCGCGTTCCTCATCATCGCGTGGGTCGGCGTCAAGCTGCTGGTCGAGTACGCGCACAGCCTCGGGTTGATCCATTTCCTGGTGCCGAAGTGGCTGTCGCTGGGGCTGATCGTGATCATCTTCACAGCAGCGTTTCTCTACGCCCGGACGCAGACGCCGCCACCGGACCACGACGTTTTGGACGATGAGGCCAGCGCCCTCATCAACGAGGAAGTCGGCGAGCGGCGGTGAGAGCGCTGGCAGGCCGCGCGTGGGCTGTCCTGCGGGCACTAGCGCGCAGGCCCCTCGATGCGCTCGCCGTCGTGCTGGTCGTTGCCGTCATCGTCCTATGGGGCGTCGTCACGGCATGGGGCATCCGCCACGCGCTGGCCGTCAACCGGCTGGCCTCCGGCGTCGGCGACGTCGTGTTCTACGGCGGCGACGGACGTCCGTGGTTCCGGCTCGACGAGCGGCGCCGTGACGTGCCGCTCGACCAGATCGCGCCGGCGCTGCAGCGGGCGGTGCTGGCGACCGAAGACCGGCGCTTCTACTGGCATCCCGGCATCGATCCGCTGGGGCTCGCGCGCGCTGTCCTCGTGAACGCGCGCAGCGGCCAGATGCGGGAGGGCGCGTCGACGCTCACCCAGCAGCTCGCCCGCACGCTGTTTCTCTCCAATCGACGCACGCTGGGACGGAAGGTCCAGGAAGCCGCCCTGGCGGTGATGCTCGAGATTCGGCTGTCGAAAGCGCAGATCCTCGAGCTGTATCTGAACCGCGTGTATCTCAGCGCCGGGCTCTACGGCGTCGAGGCGATGTCGGTCGGCGCTTTCGGCAAGCACGCGCGCGACCTGACGCTCGCCGAGGCGGCGCTCATCGCCGGCCTGGTTCAGGCGCCGTCGGCACTCTCGCCGTGGTCGAATCTCGAGGGCGCCCGGCGGCGCAGTGACACGGTCCTGGCGCGCATGCAGTCGGCTGGCGTCGTGACGGCCGCGCAGGTTCGCGCCGCGCGCGGCGCCCGGCTCGCGATTCGTCCGTATCCGTCGCCGGTCGAGCCGCGGCACGGCTACGCGAAGGAGTACCTCCGGCAGCAGTTTCGCGACGAATTCGGCGGCGACAAGCCGCCAGACTGGGAGGTCCATACCACGCTGCTGCCGGGACTGCAGGACGCCGCGGAGCGGGCCGTGTCCGACGGCCTGGCGCGGGTCGGCGTGCGAGGGCTCCAGGCCGCGCTCGTCGCGCTCGATCCGCGAACCGGCAATGTGCTGGCCGTCGTCGGCGGACGGGACTTCCGCGAGTCGCAGTTCAACCGCGCCGTCCGCAGCCGGCGCCAGCCGGGGTCGGCGTTCAAGCCGTTTGTCTACGCCGTCGCGCTCGAACGGGGACTGTCGCCGGTGTCGGAGATCTCGGGCTTGTCGAGCCTGGCGCCGCAAGGCCCGGAGGAGTGGACGCCGCGCAACGTCTCGAATCGGGTCGAAGACCGCGTCGCGCTCCGCCAGGCGTTCTACGAGTCGAACAACCGCGCGGCGGTCGTTCTGCAGAAGCACGTCGGCGCGCGCACGATTCTGCGGCTGGCCTCCGACGCCGGCGTGCCCGACCAGCCAAACGTGCCGTCGCTGGCCCTCGGCAGCGGGCTGGTCTCTCCGATGGCGCTGACGACGGCGTATGCGATTTTCGCGAACGGCGGCGACGCCGTGCGTCCGAGAGCGATTCTGCGCGTCCTCGACCAGGACGGCGACGTCGTGCTGGCCGAGCCCGTGCAGCGCCGGCACGTGTTGTCGCCGGAAGTGGCGTTCCAGATGACCAGCCTCATGCGCGACGTCATCGGCCGCGGCACGGGCACGACGGTCCTGCAGTGGGGGCTCCGGATGCCGGTTGCCGGCAAGACCGGCAGCACGAACGAGTTCAAGGACGCCTGGTTCGTCGGCTTCTCACCGCACGTCGTCGTCGGCGTGTGGGTCGGCTTCGACCAGCCGGCGACGATCCGGCCGGATGCGTACGGCGGGAAGGTGGCGGGGCCAATCTGGGCCGACTTCATGCGGCGCGCCGGCCGTGTCGTCGGCAGCGGCACGTTCGACCCGCCGGCGACGCTCGAGGCCGACGAGTTGTGCCGCGTCTCGTTCGTGAAGCCGGTGGAGGGCTGTCCGCTCTACACCGAGTACTTCAAGTCATCCGATGCGAAACCGCGGCAGCACTGCCAGATTCACCAGGGCACGCTTCGCCAGCGCGCGCAGCGCGCGATCGAGAAGGCTGTCGCCGGGGCCGTGCGGAGCGTCTGGGACAAGATCTGGCGTTGACGCCAATCGCACGTCGCACTTTGCACTTTGCACTTCGCACTTGCACTTTTGAGGAGTTGGCCGTGGCCCGAGGTTGGGAAAGCAAGTCAGTCGAGTCGCAGCAGGACGACGCGCGGGTGGCGCGGGATGCCGGCAGGGCACTCTCCGCCGATGCCCGCGCTCGACTGGAGCAGCTCAAGGCGCTGGAGTTGTCACTGGCGCGCGCGCGCGACGAGCGCGCCCGCGCGGAGCGGCCGGCGCACAAGGCGATGCTCGAGGCCGCCATCGCCGCGCTCGAGGCCGAGATCAGCGCGCTGTCTTGAACGGCAGCGCCTTCTGGCCGCGGGCTCGCCGGGTGGCCGAGATCCCCGGCAGCGGCGGCGCGTAGCTCGCGCGCATCTCCTCGGCCTGCTCGAGCACCGCGCCGGCGAGACGCGGCGGCCCCAGCACGCGCGCGCCGGCGCCGAAGCCGAGCACCCACGCCATCAATCCGAAATCGACGACGACTTTCATCTTGAGGACGATGCAGCCGTCCCGGCCGGGCTCGATCGTCTGGCTGGCGTGGTACTCGCGCTCCTCGACGTACGGCGCGGCGCTCGGCTGAAACTCGATCGTCACCACTTCCGGCTTGCCGCCCAGGTTCACCCCAAGCGAGTCGGCGAGCCTCTCGACGTCGACTTTGGCGGTCGGCGTGAAGTGCGTGTCCGTCATGTGCAGCGTCTTGATGCGCTCGATTGCGAACTGGCGGACCTCGCCGTACGCCGGCACCGCCGCGACGACATACAGGCCGCCCTGGGCGTAATAGACCTGATACGGCTCGATCAGGTAGCTCTTCTCTTTCCGGCTGCGGAACGAGTAATAGCTCATCTTGACCTGCCGGTGCTCGAGCGCTGCGGTCGTGAGCCTCCCGAAATGGGACGGCACGTCGGTGCCGGCGATCTTGCGAGGCTCCGGCTTGGCCGCTAGCACTTTGGGGAAGTCGTCGAGGTAGGCCATCTGCGCGGGTGTCAGGCAGTCCTCGAACTTCTCGAACGCGCTCGCGAGATCCTGCTTGAACGGCGTGCCGGCCAGGTACTCCATCAGCGCGCGGCTGAAGTAGAGCGCGCACAACTCCGACAGCGTCAGGCGCGAATCGACGAGGCTCTTGAACGTGTCGCGGTTGAGTGTCCAGGTCCGCCGGCCATCCTCGCTCTGCTCGAGCGGGAAGCCGGCTTCCTGCAACTGCCCAAGGTCGCGACGGATCGTGCGCGTCGTGACGCCGAGCCGCTTGGCGAGCTGATCGACGGTCAGCCCGTACTTGGCGGCCTCGACATCGCGCAGCAGTCTCCACTGCCTGACGACTTCCTGTCCACGCGCTCGCTTCATGCGACCTCTCCGTAAACGTCGAACCCGGCGATCTGACCTTTCCTGTCACACCTGTTGGTCACTCTACTCTCCGAATTGCAGATTGCAGATTGCAGACAACGGATTGGAGGCGGCCATGGCGATGTCGCTGGCGTTTGGAGCAGGAGTGGCGCTGTTTCTGGCAGAGATCGGGGCAGGGGGGCGGCGTGCCCCGCGTTATCAGGGGCGTCAGGCGCCCCGGCGCTCGGTGCGCAAGGTCTGCGCGGGCTGCGAGCGCCAGCGTGCCCTGTTTCGCCGCCATGGCGTCGTGAAGTGGGGTCGCTATCACACGCTGTGCCTTGCGGTGCTTTCGGAGAGGAATAGGGGAATAGGGGAATTGCAGAATGCTCTTCCCATTCCCCGATTCCCCCTTCCCCCATTCGCTCTTCCCTTAGTCCAGTCTGTAGGTCTTCTTGACCAGGCCGTATGTCAGCGCCGTCATCATCTCGTGCGCTTCATCTCGCGACACGACGTGCCTGGCTACCTGGTCGGCCAGGAAGTTGGCGTCCACCCGGCGCGCGACGTCGTGCCGGGCGGGAATCGAGGGGAAGGCCCGCGTGTCGTCGTTGAAGCCCGCCGTGTTGTAGATGCCGGCAGTCTCGGTGGCCTGGTAACGGAAGCGCGTCATTCCCTCGATGCTGTCGTGGAACCACCACGGCGGGCCGAGCCGAAGGGCGGGGTAGTGGCCGGCCAGCGGCGCCAGCTCGCGAGAGTAGGACGTCTCGTCCAGCGTGAATAAGACGAGCGTCAGCCGCGTGTCGTTGCCGTACTTGTTCAGCAGCGGCTTCAGGTTGCGGGTGTATTCGGTGGCGAGCGGGATGTCGCAGCCCTTGTCGGGCCCGAAGCGTTCGAAGACCAGGCGGTTGTGATTCCGATCCGAGCCGGGATGCAGCTGCATCACCAGCCCGTCCTCGATGCTCATCCGCGCCATCTCCATCAGCATATGGCCGGTGAACACACGGACGTCGTCGGCCGTCGCCCGGCCCGCCAGCGCCCGCGAGAAGAGCGCCTCGGCCTCGGCAGGGGAGAGCTCCGCCGTGAACGGCGTCTCGGCGGCGTGATCCGTCGCCGTGGCGCCCATCTCCTTGAAGAACGCGCGGCGACGCTCCAGTGCGCGAATGTAGCCGGCGTAGGTCGTCACAGGCTCACCCGTCTGCGCACCGAGACGATCGATCTCTGCCCGCCACTGCGGGTGCAGCAGGTTGATGGCGAGGTCCGGACGGAAGGTCGGACGCACGACGCCGCTCCAGCCTGACTGCCGGATCTGCTGGTGCCACTCCAGGGAGTCGGTGGCCGCGTCGGTCGTGCAGAGCACTTCGATGCGGAAGCGTTCGAACAACGCGCGCGGGCGGAACTCCGGACGCGCGAGACACGCGTCGATGTGGTCGTAGATGCGCATCGCCGACGCCGACGTCAGCGGCTCGGTGATGCCGAAGACCCCCTCGAACTCGTGTGCCAGCCAGGCGCCGCTCGGCGTCCCGCCAAACAGGTAGAAGTGGTCGGCGAACCGCTGCCAGATCCGGCGCGGGTCGGTCTCGGTCGGCCCGCCGTCGAGCCGGGGAATACCCAGCGACTCCATCGGCACGCCCTGCGAGTAGAGCATGCGCACGACGTAGTGGTCGGGCACGACGATGAGCGTCGCCGGATCCGGAAAGCGCTCGTCGAGCGCGAGCAGCCTGGGATCGACGTGCCCGTGCGGGCATACCAGCGGAAGCTCCGCCGCGCGCGCGTAGAGCTCGCGCGCCAGATCGCGGACCTCGTGGACTGGGCTGAAGTATCGGTCGGGATGCAGCACGTGGGGAGTATAGGGGAACAGGGGTGAATTGCCGATTGGGGATTGCGAATTGCGGACTAGGGACGCGAACCCGCGCTTCCGACAATTCGGCCTCGCAACCTGCGTCAATCCCCAGTCCGCAATCTACAATCCGCAATCGCAAATGAGTTATTCTCCTGTCGCCGGATCAGGAGCGAACATGTCCATCATCTATCCAGCCCGTCCGAGCGCGATTGCGGCCATTCTGGCTCTGAGCATCCTCCAGGCTGCGTGGCCAGGCGCGGCTGCCGCGCAGCCAGCCGGGAGCGCAAGCCTGCAGGTAGCCGTCGACTACTACAAGCTGGCCAACGGTCTGAAGGTGGTGCTGTCACGCGACACCACGACGCCGACGGCCGTTGTCGCCGTTTACTACCACATCGGGTTTCGCAACGAGCCGAAGGACCGGACGGGCTTCGCGCATCTCTTCGAGCACATGATGTTCCAGGGGTCGAAGAACCTCGGAAAGATGGAGTTCATCAAGCTCGTCGAGTCCAATGGCGGCTTGCTGAACGGGTCGACACGCTTCGACTTCACGAACTACTTCCAGGTCGTGCCGTCGCATGTCGTCGAGACCATTCTCTGGGCGGAAGCCGATCGTATGCGCGGCCTTCAGATCACGCAGGAGAACCTGAAGAACCAGCAGGAGGTCGTCAAGAACGAGGTGAAGGTCAACGTCCTGAACCAGCCGTACGGCGGGTTCCCGTGGATCGACCTGCCGATGGCCGCCAACTCGAACTGGTACAACGCGCACAATTTCTACGGCGACCTCGCCCACCTGGACGCCGCCACACTGGCGGACGTCGACGCGTTCTTCAAGACGTTCTACGCCCCCAACAACGCCGTGCTCGTCGTCACCGGCGACTTCGAGCCTGCGGCAACCAAAGGCTGGATCGAGAAGTACTTCGCGACGATTCCCGCGGCAAAGCTGCCGGCACCGCCCGATCTCGCGGAGCCGCGGCAGGAGAAGGAGAAGCGCGCCGGACGCACGGACCCGCTGGCCAACCGTCCGGCCATTGGTCTCGGCTTTCACGTGCCGGCGCGCAACACTCCCGAGTGGTACGCCTTCGGTCTGCTCGATCAGTTGCTGGGGCAGGGGCAGGACTCGCTGCTCTACGACGAGCTCGTGCGCAAGCGGGCGCTGACCGGGAGCGTCGATGCCGGCATCAACTGGGGCCTGGGCAGCATGTTCGACTACAGCGGCCCGATGCTCTGGATCGCGCAGATCTTCCACGACACGAGCACGCCGTCGGATAAGGTCGTCGAAGCCGTGGATGCGGTCATCACGCGCGTCCAGCAGCAGGGCGTCGACCAGGCGACGCTCGATCGCGCTCTCGTGAAGATGCGGTCGTCGCTCTATGCCGGCATCGAGCAGTTCGCCGGCTTCGGGCGCGCCAATCTCCTGGCCTCCTTCGCGCTCTTCGACGACAACCCGACGCGGATCAACCAGCTCGAAGCCGAGTTTGCCAAGGTCACGCCGGCGCTAGTGCAGAAGACCGCGGTCGAGTACCTGAGGCCGACCAACCGGACCGTGTACCTGATCACGCCAGGCAAAGCCGAACCCGCGCCCGGCGCAGAGAAGTAGGGACGAGGCGACCGCCATGCCACGACGACTCATCGCCCCCGTGCTAATCGGCCTGGCGCTGCCGCTGCTGTTGCGGACCGGCGCTTCAGCTCAGCCGCCCGCTGCCGCGAGCCAGGCGCCGCGGCCCGGGCCGGCCAAGAACTTCGTGCTCCCGACGCCCACGAGATTCACGCTGCCCAACGGCCTTGCCGTCACGATGGTGCCCTTCGGCACGGTGCCGAAGATTCGCGTGCAACTCGCCGTGGACGCCGGCAACGTCTACGAGGGCGCAGGCGCAGGTCTGGCTCGCCGATACCGTCGGCCAGATGCTCCAGGAAGGCACCACCGCGATGACCGCCGACGAGGTCGCGCGTGCGGTGGCTGGGATGGGCGGCGAGCTGTCGATTGCCGTCGGACCCGACCGCGCGACGATCTTCACCGACGTGTTGTCGGACCGGGGCCCGCAGGCGCTGCAGATTCTGGCCGACGTCGTCCAGCGGCCGCGGCTGCCCGAGGCCGATCTCGCCCGGGTGAAGGCCAAGCTGCTCCGCAACCTTGCCATTCAGAAGAGCACGCCTCAATCGATTGCGCTGGAGAAGTTTGCCGCGCTCATGTACGGCGAGCATCCCTACGGCCGGATCTTTCCGACCGAGGCCATGCTCACGGGCTACACGCTCGACGACGTGAAGGCGTTCCATCGGGGTCACTACGGGCCGAAGCGCGCGCGACTGTACGTGGCGGGTGTGTTCGATGCCAAAGCCATGGAGGCCGCCATCCGCGCGGCGTTCGGATCGTGGACCGGTGGCCTGGAGAAGGCGCCGCCGCTGCCGGCGGCACAGCCGGCCGGCTTCGCGCTGCTCGATCGTCCGGGGGCGCCGCAGTCCACGGTCATGCTGGGCTTGCGCGTCCCGGATCCGTCAAGTCCGGACTGGATTGGCCTCGAGGTGACAGACTCGCTGCTGGGCGGCTCGTTCGGCTCCCGGATCACGGCGAATATCCGTGAGCAGAAGGGGTACACGTACTCGCCCAACAGCACGATCAGCACGCACCCGAAAGTCGCGCACTGGGTGGAGCAGGCGGACATCACCACCGACGTCACCGGCCCGGCGCTGAAAGAGGTCTACGCCGAGATCGACCGGATTCGCAAGGAGCCGGCAGCGCAGGCCGAGCTCCAGGGCATCCTGAACAACTCCGTCGGCGTCTTCCTCGTGCAGAATGCGTCACGCGGCGGCGTGATCTCGCGGCTGTCGTTCGTGGACCAGTACGGGCTGGGCGACGAGTACCTCTCGAGCTATGTGAAGCGGGTCCTGGCGGTGACGCCGGCGGACGTCCAGCGGATCGCCAATGCGCACCTCGTACCCGATCGCATGACGCTCGTCGTCGTCGGCGACGCCAAGACGGTGAAGGATCAGGTGTCGCCCTTCGCGACGAAGCGGTAACCGACGCTCCTCACGGTCAGCAGGTGTCTGGGTGCGGCGGGGTCGTCTTCGAGATACCGCCGGAGCCTCACGACGAAGTTGTCGATGGCCCGCGTGTCGGTGTCCTCGTGCACGCCCCAGACCTGCTCGAGGATGTCCTTCCGTGAGACGACCTGGCCTTCGCGCTGCACGAGGTAGCGCAGCAGGTTGGCTTCCATGAGCGTGAGCTGGAGGACGCGGCCGCCGCGACGCAGCTCCAGCGACGCGAAGTCGATCTCGCGCCCGGCGAACTCGTAGCGATCGACGACCGGCGTCGGCGCCGCCGCCCGAACGACACGCTGCCCCCAGCCGTGCCGGCGAAGCAGCGCCCCGATCCGCGCGATGAGCACCGACAGCTCGAACGGCTTCGGCAGGTAGTCGTCCGCACCGGCCTCGAACCCCTTCACCACGTCGTCGGCACGGCCGCGCGCCGTCAGCATCAGGATCGGCACGTACTGGCCGGCCTTGCGCAGCCTGGCTGCCACTTGGAACCCGTCCAGGCCCGGCAGCATCACGTCGAGCACCATCAGGTCCACCGGCGGATCGGCGATCTGCAGGCGGTCGAGGGCAGCTTCGCCGGTGTCCACGACCTCGGCGTCGTAGCACTCGGCCTCGAGGTTGAACCGCAGCCCCTCGGCCAGGTGCTGCTCGTCTTCGACGATGAGGATGCGGGTCATGACAGCGGAGCAATGGGAAGCGCCAGCGTGAACGTGCTGCCCTGACCCGGGCCGTCGCTCTCGGCCGAGACGCGTCCGCCATGCTTGCGCGCCACCGACCGGACGATGAACAGGCCGAGGCCGCTGCCTTTGACGCGCATCGCGACGGCTTCAGGGATCCGGTAGAAGCGGCGGAAGATGCGCTTGAGCTCCGGCTTGGAGATACCGATGCCGCGGTCGCGCACCCGGACGGCCACGCGGCGCTCGTCGAGCGCCAGCAGCTCGACCTCGACCTGCACCGCGGTGCCCGAGTACTTGATGGCGTTGTCGATCAGGTTCGAGATGGCGGACTTCAGCTCGTCGGCGTCGCCCATCACCGTCGCCGTCGGCTCTGCGTCGACGTGCTCCACGTAGGCGAGCGACTCGCTGGACAGGTGATGCCGAAGCCTGGCCAGCTCCACGCTCTCGCGCACGACCGAGCGCATGTCGAGGCGAGACTGGTGCTGCAGCCGCTGGCGCGAGCGGCCGGCGCGAAGGACCTGCTCGATCAGGTCGAGCAGCCGGTCGCTGTCCTCCAGCATGATGCGGTAGAACTCGGCCCGCTTCTCTTGCGGCAGTTCGCGCCGCTGCAGCGTCTCCAGGTACAGCCGAATCGAGGCCACCGGCGTCTTCAGCTCGTGCGAGACGGCATTGATGAAGGCGTCGTGCTGTTCGTTGCGCCGGATCTCGCGCACGAGAAAGATCGTGTTCAGGACCAGGCCGCCGATGATGACGAGGAAGAAGATGATGCCGAAGACGAGCAGGACGCCGGCGCGCCAGTTGATGACGATCCAGCTGACGTTCAGGGCCACCGCCAGCGCGACGAGGCACGCGCCGAGGACGATGAAGACGATCGACTTGCGGGTGGTCGCGGGGACCATCAATTGATGGTTGACGATTGATGGTTGGTGATTGGGCGGGCCGCCGGGTCAGATGCCGGAGAGCCGGCCCAAGCGTCAACCGTCAACCCTAGCCGTTAATCGCCAACCCTTAATCGTCAACTGTCAACCGTCAGGCCGCCTGCCGCTCCTGGCGCTTCTGGCGGCCGTCCACGTCGACGGTGCGGACGCGTTCGGCGACGCCGAAGGTCTCGAGGAGCTTGATCTGGAGCCAGGTGGGGTCGAATTCGTACCAGGCCAGGCCGTGGCGCGCCGACGTCGGGTGGGCGTGATGGTTGTTGTGCCAGCCTTCGCCGAAGGTCAGAATCGCGACCCACCAGCTGTTCTTCGAGTCGTCCTTCGTCTGGAAGCGGCGCGAGCCCCACATGTGCGTGGCGGAATTCACCAGCCAGGTCGCGTGCAGGCCGACGGTGACACGGAAGAACACGAGCCAGCAGACCATCGGCCAGCCGCCGAGCGCCAGCGTGGCAAGGCCGAACACCGTGAGCGGCACCCAGTGATACGTGTTCAGCCACAGGTAGAACTTGTCCGTTGCCAGATCGGGCGCGTACTTCGACATCAGCGTGGTGTCGTTGTGATGGCCCTCGCCGAACAGGATCCACCCCATGTGCGCCCAGAAGCCGCCGTGGTGCGGCGTGTGCGGGTCGTGGTCGGTGTCGGAATGCTGGTGGTGCAGGCGGTGCGTGGCCACCCAGAAAATCGGGCCGCCCTCGAGCGTCATCGCCCCGCACACGGCGAAGAAGTACTCGAGCAGCTTCGGCACCTTGTACGACCGGTGCGTGTGCAGCCGATGGTAGCCCATGCCGATGCCGAGGCCGATGCACATCCAGTAGAGGAGTGCCGTCAGGATGACTGCCGTCCACGAGAAGTAAAACAGGGCCGCGACCGCGCCGAGATGAAACACGGTCATGGCGCTGAACGTGATCCAGTTAATCGTGCTGTAGCGGTCCGCACGCTTCGCGTGCAACGGTATCTCGACGCTCACCGGGCTCTCCTTGGGCGGGGACGGACGCTGGGGACGACGCCCGTGATGAGCGCTCCCGGCCTGTTCATCGGCCACAACCGGGAATCACACTAGCAAGATCCAGCTCGGACGAAATGTAAGACTTCTGTAATCGACAAAAACGTGCGCAAACCTCCAATTCTGCAGCGCCGTTCACGAGTTCCAAACGCCGAACCTGGCGGAACCCACCGGCACCTGTCGGAACCTGACGGAACCCGTCGGAACCCGCCCAACCTGTTATAGTGCCCCCACGGTGCCGCCGACGGCGCCGGAGCAAGGAGGGCCGGCATGGCGACCGGCAACGAAGTCCCCCGGGTTCGACTCGTCGCGTCCACCAGCAGCGCGCTGCGATTGGCGCACGCGACGCGATTTCTCCACGACACCACCGCGCTTCATCCCACGCTCATCGTCGCGGCCTCCCGCGGCGCCGCCGATGACGTCGCACGCCATGCTCTGGCGAGCGTCGGCACGGCCGGCGGGTGGCATCGCTTCAGCGTGCCGCAGCTGGCCGCGCGGCTTGCGCTGAACACGCTGGCGGCGTCCGGACGGTTGCCCAGCTCGCCGCTTGGCGCGGAAGCCGTGGCCGCGCGCGCGATCTTCGCGGCGTCGGGCGGCGGCGCGCTGACCTACTTCGCGCCGGTCGCGCACACCCCGGGATTCCCTCGTGCCGTGGCGAGGACCATCGGCGAGCTGCGGCTCTCGGGCGCCGTGCCGGCGGCGGTGTCGTCGCATGGGATGGGCGGACCCGATCTCGCGGCGCTCCTGGCCGAGGTCGAGCGCGAGTTTCAGGCGGCCGGCGCCGCCGATCGCGCGCTGCTGCTGGCAACGGCCACCGAGTCGCTCCGCGCGCGGTCGCCACATGCGACGGCGCTGGTCGACGGACATCGCCTGTTGCTGCTCGATCTGCAGGTCGGGTCGCGCGCCGAAGCCGGGTTCCTGGCAGCCCTCGTGAAGGAGTCGGCATCGGCGCTCATCACGACGCCAGCCGGAGACGCCGACGCCGAGCGCCGGCTCGCCGACCTTGCCGGTGTCCCGCTCGAGTACGAGGAAGAGGCCGAGACGTCCGGACTCGGCCGTCTTCGCCGCCGCATCTTCCAGTCCGACGTGCCGCTCGCATCGGGCGACACCGCCGACGTGCAGGTGTTCTCGGCGCCTGGCGAAGCGCGGGAAGCCGTGGAGATTGCGCGCCGCATGCTGGCCGAGGCCGCGCGCGGCGTCCGCTTCGACGAGATGGCGGTGCTGGTCCGTGCGCCGCAGCAGTATCTTGGCCTGCTCGAGCATGCGCTGGCGCGCGCGGCGATTCCGGCATGGTTCGATCGCGGTACCCGACGGCCCGATCCGGCGGGCCGCGCGCTGCTGGCGCTGTTGTTCTGCGCCGAGGAAGGCCTCTCGGCACGGCGCTTCGCCGAATACCTGTCGCTGGCGCAGGTGCCCGATCCCATCGACGCGACGATGCCGGCGGCGCTGGTCGCGCCCGATGACGACGTGCTGTCGGCGGGTCTGACCGACGGCACGTCCGGCGACGAGGTCGTCGATCCGCCGGATCGCGACAGCGCGCTCCCCGCGCTGCCCGTCGTCGATGGCGCGCTGCGGGCGCCGTGGCGGTGGGAAGCGCTGCTCGTGGAATCTGCCGTCATTGGCGGCCGCGATCGCTGGGTCACGCGCCTGGACGGGCTGGAGCACGAGTACCGGCGGCGCCTCGAGGAATTGCGGGCGGACGAACCCGAGGCGCCGCGCGTGGCGGCGCTGGCGCGCGATCTCGAGCACCTGGGGCATCTGCGCGCGTTCGCATTGCCGCTGATCGAACAACTGGACCAGTGGCGCGACGGCGTCGTCTCCTGGGGGACGTGGCTGGATCGCCTCGATCGACTGGCGGCGCGCGTGCTGCGCCAGCCGACACGCGTGCTGCGCGTGCTCGCGGAACTCCGGCCGATGTCCGAGGTCGGGCCCGTCGGAGTGGGCGAGGTGCGGCGCGTGCTGACCGACCGCCTGCGGACGCTGGCCGTCGAACCTCCGAGCCGGCGCTTCGGGCGCGTCTTCGTCGCGTCTCCGGATCAGGCCCGCGGGCGGCTGTTTCGTGTCGTGTTCGTGCCGGGGCTGGCCGAACGGATTTTCCCGCAGAAGCTGCGGGAGGATCCGCTGCTTCTCGACGACGCGCGCAGGAGCGCTCGACGCCGACCTGTCCGACCGCGGGCGCCGCGCGACGCAGGAGCGCCTGCAACTCCAGGTGGCCATCGGCGCGGCGTCGGACCGCCTGTACCTCTCGTATCCCAGGCTCGACGTGAACGAGTCGCGACCGCGGGTTCCCTCGTTCTATGCGCTCGACGTCAAGCGCGCGCTGACCGGCCGCATCCCGTCGCACGAGGATCTGCAGCAGGATGCCTACGACACCGGCGCCGCGACGCTGGCCTGGCCGGCACCGGCCGACCCGATGCGCGCCATCGACGCGCTGGAGCACGATCTCGCGATTCTGCGCCCGTTGTTCGACGAGACCGATCGCGCGAAGGTGGCGGGCCGCGCGCGATACCTGCTGGAGCTCAACGCCGCGCTCGGCCGTTCGGTTCGCGAACGCTGGGCGCGTTACCACCGGCAATGGTCGGAGCACGATGGCCTGACCAGGATCTCGGACCAGACGCGAGAGCCGCTGGCGGCGCAGCGGCTCGGGGCCCGCCCGTACTCGCTGTCGGCGCTTCAGCACTACGCCTCGTGCCCGTACCGGTTCCTGCTCGCGGCGATCTATCGCCTGGCGCCGCGCGAGGACGCGATTCCCCTCCAGCGGCTCGATCCGCTGACGAAGGGCAGCTTGTTCCATCGCGTGCAGGCGGAGTTCCTGCGCACGCTTCGTGACGAGCAGCGGCTGCCACTGACCGCGGCGACGGTCGAGGCCGCGCTCGACACGCTGGGCGCGACGCTCTCGCGTGTCGCCGACGACGAGCGGGCGCGGCTGGCGCCTGCAATCCCGCGCGTCTGGGACGACGAGATTGCGGCGATGCGGCGGGACCTGGTCCGGTGGGTGCAGCTGATGGCGGAGGATCCCGATGGCTGGGTGCCGCAATGGTTCGAACTGGCCTTTGGCCTGCCCGGCGACGAAGGCCGCGACCAGGCGAGCATCCCCGATCCAGTCACGGTCGACGGCCGCTTCATCCTCCGCGGATCCATGGACATGGTCGAGCGCGCATGCCACCGGCGCGCTGCGCGTGACGGATCACAAGACGGGCCGCGCGCGATGGCCGGAGCGGATGATCGTCGCCGGCGGCGAAGTCCTTCAGCCGGTGCTCTACAGCCTGGCGCTCGAGGCAGCCACCGGCGCGCACGTGCACGGCGGGCGTCTGTGGTTCTGCACGGCGGCCGGCGAGTTTTCCGTCATCGAGGTGCCGATCACCGACACGACGCGCCGCGCTGGCCTCGAGGTGTTGGAGATTGTCGATCGCGGCATCGAGCACGGCGTGCTGGCGCCCTATCCCAAGTCCGGCGCGTGCCAGTGGTGCGATTTCCGCGCGGTATGCGGCGCCAACGAAGAGCGCCGCACCAGGGCCAAGCCTGCCGGCCGCTTTCCCGATCTCGACGAGTTGAGGGCGAAGTCATGAGCGGCCCGATCCGCCGTCCTGCGGACCAGGCCGAGCGGGAGCGTGTCCGCACCGACCTGGCGCACTCCTACATCGTCGAAGCCGCGGCGGGGACCGGAAAGACAACGGAGCTGGTCGCGCGGATCGTCAACGTGCTGGCCTCCGGGTCTGCACGGTCGATCGAGAACATCGTCGCGGTGACATTCACGGAGAAGGCCGCGGGGGAACTGAAGCTGCGCCTGCGCGAGGAGCTCGAGGCGGCGCGGTCGCGAACGACGGGCGGCGAGCGTGATCGCCTCGAACAGGCGCTGCGCTACCTCGAGGAGGCGCGCGTCAGCACGATTCACGGATTCTGCGCGGACCTGCTGCGCGAGCGGCCGGTCGAGGCGCGCATCGACCCGCAGTTTGCCGTGCTGACCGACGACCAGGCATCGCGGCTCTACGGCGTAGCCTTCGACGCCTGGCTGCAGGACCAGCTCCGTGAACCTGGAGAGGGCGTACGGCGATCGCTGCGTCGTCCCGCGAGGAAGAACTTCGGCACCGAGCCAGACGAGGACGGGCCGATCCAGCGATTGCGGCGCGCTGGCTGGGCGCTGCTCGACTGGCGCGATCACCCGGCGCGCTGGCGGCGCGATCCGTTCGATCGCGAGGGCGAGCTTCGGCGGCTGGCTGCCGAACTCGACGCGTTTGCGGAGATGTCGAGCGGTCCGGCGTGGGACAGGGATTCCCTGTACCTCGACACGACGCGCGCCCGAACCGGTGCCGCGGCGATTCGGAGCGGGCTCGTCCCTGCCGACGACTTCGACGGGCTCGAGGCGCTGCTCGTGGATCTGCACCACGACCGCGGCTTCGCGCGGCCGCGCAAGGGGAGCAGTGCGGCGTACAGCAAGCGGCACACGCGGGCCGCCGTCTGGGACGCGCGTCAGCGGCTCTACGAGAGCCTGGGCGATTTCGAGCGGAAGGCGAACGCCGACCTCGCCGCGGCACTCCAGGTCGATCTCCAGGACAGCCTGGATCGCTACGAGGCGCTCAAGGCCGACGAGGGGGCGCTGGACTTCGTGGATCTCCTGCTGCGCGCGCGCGGGCTGCTTCGCGACAACGCGGAGGTGCGCCGGACATTCCGCGAGCGGCTGACGCATGTGTTCGTCGACGAGTTCCAGGACACCGATCCGCTGCAGGCGGAGATCCTGGTGTTGCTGTCTGGTCGTCCGGACGCGGATCTCGACGAGCCCGGTCGACTGGCAGGACGTGTTGCCCCGGCCGGGCTCGCTGTTCATCGTCGGCGATCCGAAGCAGTCGATCTATCGTTTCCGCCGCGCCGACATCGGCACCTATCGCGCGGTTTGCGACTGGCTCGAGGCCCGCGGTGCACGAGCGGGCAACGCTCAGCACGAGTTTCCGCGCGAAGCCGGCGATCCAGCGGATGGTGAACGCCGCCTTTGCCCCGCTGATGACCGACAACCCCGACACGCAGGTGCCCGCGTACGTGGCGCTGACCCCGTGGCGCGGCGATGAGGGACCGCAGCCGGCGGTGGTCGCGCTTCCCGTGCCTCGCCCGTACGGCGTGCGGAACGTGACGAAAGGCGCGATCGAGGCATCACTGCCGGACGCCGTCGCCGCATATTTGAAGTGGCTGTTCGACGAAAGCGGCTGGACTATCTCCGAGCGGGATCGCGCGACCGGCCGTGACGTGCCGGTGGCAATTCGGCCGCGTCACGTCTGCCTGCTGTTCCGGCGCTTCACCAGCTTCAACGACGATGTGACACGGCCGTACGTGGAGGCGCTCGAAGCTCGCGACATCCCGCACCTGCTCGTCGGCGGCAAGTCGTTTCACGAACGCGAGGAAGTGGAGACCGTCCGGGCCGCGCTGACCGCCATCGAATGGCCAGATGACGAGTTGTCGGTGTTTGCGACGCTCAGAGGTGCGCTCTTCGCGATTGGCGACGACGTACTTCTCCAGTATCGCCATCACTTCCGCCGCTTCCACCCGTATCAGGTGCCGGCACATCTGGCCGAGGCGCTGCAGCCGGTCGGCGACGCGCTGACGCTGCTGCGCCGGCTGCATCAGCGCCGCAACAGCCGGCCGGTTGCCGATACGCTCGCCGACCTGCTGGAGGCCACCCGCGCGCACGTGGCGTTCGCGCTCCGTCCCGGCGGAGAACAGGCCCTGGCCAACGTGCTGCATATCGCCGATCTCGGTCGGCGCTATGAAGCCGACGACGGGCTGTCGTTCCGCGGGTTCGTCAACGCCCTCGGCGAGGCGGCCGACCGCGCCGAAGCGCCCGAGGCGCCGATCCTCGAAGACGGGAGCGACGGCGTGCGGATGATGACCGTGCACAAAGCCAAGGGCCTGGAGTTCCCGGTCGTCGTGCTGGTGGACCCGACGTGCCGACTGTCGCGCGACACCGCCGATCGCCACCTGGACGCGTCGCGCGATCTCTGCGCCGTTCGACTGGCCGGGTGGGCGCCGGCCGACCTGCTCGATCACGAGCCGCTCGAGGTCGACCGCGATCGCCACGAAGGCCACCGGCTGGCCTACGTCGCCGCCACGCGTGCGCGCGACCTGCTGGTCGTGCCGGCCGTCGGCGACGCGCCGTTCACCGATGGCTGGCTCAGTCCGCTGAACGACGCGATCTATCCGCCAATCGCGCAGCGGCGCGACGGCGCGCCCGCTCCGCTCAGCCCCGCGTTCCGCCGCGATAGCGTGCTCGAGCGTCCAGGCGGGGATCCCGCGCGCGCCGACACGGTGGAGCCCGGGCTGCACCGCCTCGGGGAGGGGCGCGTCGATCCCTACGACGTGGTGTGGTGGGATCCCGGCGTGCTGGCCCTTGACCAGCGGGCGGCGATGGGCGTCCGCCACGAGGATCTGATCGGCAAGGGCGCCACGCGCGCGATCGTCGACGAGACGCTCCAGGCCTATCGCACGTGGGACACGACGCGCGCGGAGTCGATCGCCAGGGCGAGCGAGCCCTCGGCCGTGGTGAGAACGGCGTCGGAATGGGCGGGGAGCGACAACCCGCTCACCGGCGACGTCCCCGAGGTTCGTGTCGAGACTCTCGGACGTCCTGACGAACCTCGTCCGTCGGGCACGCGATTCGGCGCGCTCGTCCATGCCGTGCTGGCTGGCGTCGCGCTGGACGCCGACGAGGGCGCGGTTGCCAAAGTCGCGCTGGCGCATGCGAGATTACTCGGCGCATCATCCGAGGAGGCGGACGCTGCGTCGGCAGCGGCCGTTCGCGTGCTGGCACATCCGATGGTGCGACGCGCCGCTGCCGCCGCAGTTTGCCGGCGTGAGTGGCCGCTGACGCTTCGTGAGGAGGACGGCAGCACGGTGGAAGGCATCGCGGACCTCGTCTTCGACGACGACGGACGATGGGTGGTCGTCGAGTTCAAGACCGACGTCGAGATCGGCCGGCTCGGCCTGGAGCGATATCGCCGGCAAGTGGCCTTCTACGCCGCCGTCATGGCGCGCGCGACGGGACGCGACGCGACTGGAGTACTGTTGAGGATCTGATCGTTCGAAGGAGCACATGCACATGGCACACACAGCACGCGCACATTGGGAAGGCGACCTGAAGAGCGGCAAGGGCACCATTGGTCTCGGCAGCGGCGCCTTCGAAGGTCCGTATTCGTTCAAGACGCGATTCGAAGGCGCGCCGGGCACCACGCCCGAGGAACTGCTCGGCGCGGCACACGCCGGCTGCTTCACGATGGCGCTCTCGCTCGGGCTGACGACCGCGGGGCATCCGCCGACCAGCCTCGACACCAACGCGACGGTCACGCTGGCGAAGGTGGGCGAGTCGTTCTCGATCACGCGCATCGACCTTGCGCTCACCGGCGTCGTGCCCGGGTTGTCGCAGGAGGAGTTCACGCGGCTCGCCGAGGACGCGAAGAAGAACTGCATCATCTCGCGCGCCATCGCCAACGTGCCGATGACGCTGACCGCGACCTTGAAATAAGCGTTGCGGACCCGAAGGCGGGGCATCGACCGGGTATCCGGCTCGCGCCCCGCAGCATCTCGAAGGCTCTTCGCGCAGCGCTTGCGACCAGCCCGGCAGTTGGTGCTATGCTCCGCCGCGGAGGTGACGATGGCTCCCCGACTGGACAGGACCGATCGACGTCGCGTGCTGCAGGCCATGGCGATGAGCGCCGCCTGGTGGAGCGTCCCCGGCGCCTTCGCGCAGCAGCTCGTGCCGACGGCCCCGCAGACCGAAGGGCCGTTCTACCCGGACCACCTGCCGCTCGACACCGACAACGACCTGATCGTGATCAACGACGCCGTCACGCCGGCCGTCGGCGCGGTCACGCTGCTGTCGGGGAGGATTCTCACCGCCAGCGGCCAGCCGGTCCGCAACGCCCTGGTCGAGATCTGGCAGGTCGACAACAACGGCGTCTACATTCACAGCGGCAGCAACGACCGCAAGAAACACGACACGAATTTCCAGGGGTTCGGCCGGTTCCTCACCGGGTCGAGCGGCGAGTACCTGTTTCGCACGATCAAGCCGGTGCCTTATCCCGGCCGCACGCCGCACATCCACTTCGCGATCAAGACCAAGGGTCGCGAGAAGTTCACGACGCAGTGCTACATCCAGGGCGAGCCGCAGAACGAGCGCGACGGGGTCTTGCGGGCGGTGAAGGACCCCAAGGCCAAGGCGACGCTCATCGTCCCGTTCACGCCGATGCCGGGATCGGCCATCGGCGAGCTGACGGCGAAGTTCGACGTCGTGCTCGGGTTCACGCCCAACGTCTAGGGGCAGCCGAATACAGATCACGTACGTCAACCACAGAGGCACAGAGAACACGGAGACTCACAGAGACGGATTGGCAGCCTATGGGATGCACCCCGGCACCCGGGGTTCATCCGACCGTTGCCAAGTGTGATTCTCCGTGTGTCTTTGTGTTCTCTGTGTCTCTGTGGTTGACGTACGTGGACAGCCCGCCCTATGGGCGCGCGATCCACTCGTCGACGCGTGCTTCGAGGACGTCGAGCGGGACGGCGCCGGTCTGGAGGATCACGTCGTTGAAGTCGCGCAGGTCGAACTTCTCTCCAAGTTTCGCCTGCGCGCGCCGGCGCAGCTCCCAGATCTTCAGCTCGCCTACCTTGTACGCGAGCGCCTGACCGGGCCATGAGATGTAGCGGTCGATTTCGTTGGTCACGTCGAGCTCGGTCTTCGCGGCGTTCTCCATGAAGTAGCGGATCGCCTTCTCGCGGTCCCAGCCGAAGACGTGCATGCCGGTGTCGACCACCAGTCGCACCGCGCGCCACATCTGGTAGGTGAGCTGTCCGAACTTCGCGTAGGGGTCGTCACGGTAGAGCCCCATCTCGTCGCCGAGCGATTCCGCATAGAGCGCCCAGCCCTCGACGTACGCGGTGAAGCCCGCGTGGCGGCGGAACGTCGGCATCTCCCCGAGCTCCTGCGCGATCGACCCCTGGAGGCAGTGCCCGGGCTCGGCTTCGTGCAGCGTGAGCGCCATCATCTCCCAGGTCGGCCGCGTCTCCGGCTTGTAGAGGTTCACGAAGTAGTAGGCGGGGCGCGACCCGTCCGCGGCCCCGAAGTTCGCGTACGCGGTCGTCGTGTTCGGCGCCACCGCGTCGGGGATGGGGATAACGCCGTAAGGCAGCCGCGGCAGCGTGCGAATCACCTTCACGAGCTCGGGATCGACGCGCTTGGCGATCGCGCGGTAGGCCGCAAGCAGCTCTGGTCCCGTCTTGTAGAAGAAGCGCGGGTCGGTTCGCAGGTGGGTGAAGAATTCGGCGAGCGTGCCGGTGAACTGCACCTGCTGCTTGATCGCTTCCATCTCGGCGCGGATACGGGCGACTTCGCGCAGCCCCAGCTCGTGAATCTCCTTTGGCGACAGCGACGTCGTCGTGAACTGGCGCGCGAAGAACGCGTAGGCCTCTGCGCCGCCGCTCGTCTGCGACCAGCCGACGCGGTCGTAGCACGCGGGCAGGTAGTCGCGCTCGACGAACTGCCGCAGCAGCGCGAAAGCCGGCTGCACGCGCGTACGCACCTTCTCGAGTCCCGCCGCCTGGAGGCGGGCTCTGTCGGCTGCGGCGATCCCCGTCGGCATCTGAGCGAACGGCCGGTAGAAGCCGCTTTCGGCCGCCGGCTGCGTCGCCAGCCTGACAATCTGCGGCAGGACCTTGGCGACGATGACCTTGGGCAGCAGCGTGTTGGTGCGGAGCCCCTCGCGCATCAGCGCGATGTTCTGCTCGACCAGCGCCGGAAAGGCGTCGAGCCGCGCCAGCCAGTCGTCGAAGTCCTTCGCCCGGTCGAAGCGCAGGTTGTCGACGATCTGCTCGGTGTTCTGGATGCCGTCGTAGGTGGCGGTGCGAATCAGGTGAAACCGGTACGGGTACGCGGCGACCGTCGTCTCGTACTGATGCTTGAAGACGTCGTAGTGCGTGCGATCGGCCGGGGACAGCCGGTCACGCGGGATTGCCGCCAGGTCACGCAGCACCTGCTGGCGGTACGCCTGACGACGCTCGAAGGCGGCAAGGCTGAGGTCGTCCCACTTGTCGTTCCATCGCAGGTCGCCCAGCGCCGAGGCCGACGTCGGACTCTCGGCCAGCTCCCACTCCCATGTCTTGTCGAAGAGCGCGTGCAGCGCCGCGTTGCGGTCGGCAGGCTGAGCCGCGATCGCGACGGCTGCCAGCGCCGCGGCGAATGCGACAATCGAGGCCAGGTGCAGGCGGACCATGAAGCGGATGATAAGCGGACGTCCAATCGGCTGCACGATCGGGAACGCGTCGCGCTTGCACTGGTCCGACCACTTGATATGATACGCGCCGAATCCGGCCCGGAGGCGCACATGAAACCTGCCGTCAGACGACAGTTGGATCGACGCGACTTCTTCAAATCGGTCGGCGCAGCCACGAGCGCGGTCGCCGCTGCCCGCTACATCGAGTCTCCCGAGGCGAAGGCGGAAGCCGCTTCGGCGCTGGTGCAGTCCAACGTCAAACGCGCGTCGGAGCCCTCGGCCCTCAAGATCACCGATCTCCGGTTCGCCGTCGTCGTCGGCGCGCCGATGGTGTGCCCGCTCATCCGCATCGACACCAACCAGGGGATCGTCGGATGGGGCGAGGTGCGCGACGGATCGAACGAGACGTACACGCTGGTGCTGAAGAGCCGCATCCTCGGCGAGAACCCCTGCAACGTCGACAAGATCTTCCGGAAGATCAAGCAGTTCGGCGGCCACGCTCGACAGGCCGGGGGCGTGTGCGGGATCGAGATGGCGTGCATGGACCTGGCGGGGAAGGCGTGGGGCGTGCCGTGCTGGCAGATGCTGGGCGGCAAGTTCCGCGATACCGTCCGGCTCTACGCCGACACGACCCATGGCGACGATGCCAAGGAGCAGGGGCTCAAGCTCAAGGCGCGGATGGACCGGGGCATCACCTACCTCAAGCAGGACTTCGGCATCGAGCTGCTCGAGGGCAAGCCCGGAATGCTCAGCCAGCCGCTGGGCGGGCCCAACCCGTGGGGCGGCAGCCGTGTTCAGCATCCGTTCACGGGCGTCGAGATCACCGACAAGGGCATCGAGTACCTGTCGGACTGGGTCGGGCAGGTCCGCGCCATCGTGGGCATGGAGATTCCGCTGTCGACCGATCACTACGGCCACTTCGGCGTCAACAGCGGCATCAAGCTGGCTCGCGCGATGGAGAAGTGGAACCTCGCCTGGATGGAGGACATCCTGCCGTGGCAGTACGGCGAGCTGCTGAAGCAGATCAAGGACTCCACGACGACGCCAGTGCTGACCGGCGAGGACATCTATCTCAAGGAGGACTTCATCAAGTTGATCGACATGGGCGCCGTCGACATGATCCATCCGGACCTGGCCAGCAGCGGCGGCCTGATCGAGACGAAAAAGATCGGCGACTACGCGATGGAGCACGGCGTGCCGATGGCGATGCACTTCGCGGGCTCCCCGATCTCGTACATGGCCAACGTCCACTGCGCGGCAGCCACGGAGAACTTCATCTCGCTCGAGCATCATTCGCTCGACGTGCCGTGGTGGGACAGCCTGGTCACAACGACGAGTGGAAAGCCGCTCTTCGACAAGGGCTTCGCGCCGGTTCCGGACTCTCCGGGTCTTGGCGTGGAGCTCAACGAAGAGGTCGTCAAGGCGCACCTGCGGCCCGGCAGCGGCTATTTCGAGCCGACGACGCAGTGGGACACGCAGCGTTCGAACGACCGACTGTGGAGCTGAAGAAATGCAAAGTGCGAAGTGCGAGAGTGGGAAGTGGGATGTCGCGGATTGCTGTTGGTGATGATCGTGATGGCCTGTCGGTGGGTGCGGCCATCGCCGGTCGCGGCGCAGACGGCGACGGCGCCCGCGGCCGTGCCGGTGAATCGCGCCGCGCGCGACACGTGGACGCCGGTGATGGACGTCCTCAAGGCACAGCGCCGCCCGGTTACCGACGCGCAGCTGGCGCGGCTCGCGGAGCTGCCGATCGAGGCGGTATGGGGCGGTCTTCAAGGCAAGCGCTACCAGCACTGCTTCGTCACCGGGTTCCAGACGACGCAGCCCACGCGCGAAGCTGGTCGGCCGCGCCCTGACGATGCGCTACCTGCCGGTGCGTCCGGACCTGCAGGAAGCCGTCGACACGCTGGCGAAGGAAGGCGACTGGGATTTCCAGTACAACGTCCGAGCCGGAGAGGACGCGAAGGCCGGCGACGTCATCGTCGTCGAACAAGGCGGGATGGTGACGCGCGCGACATTCATGGGCGACGTCACCGGGCTCGGCATGAAGATGGCCGGCGTGAAGGGCGTGATCATCGACGGCGGCCTGCGCGACCTGGCGGAGTTCCTGCCGTGGAAGGACTTCCCGGTCTACTACCTGGGCTCGCATGCCTCGGCGATGGCCGACCAGGTGGGCGTCGAGTGGAACGTACCGATTCGGCTGGGTGCCATGACCGTGCTGCCGGGTGACGTCGTCATCGCCGACGCCTCAGGCGTGCTGGCGTTCCCGCCGCAGCTCACCGACGAGGTGATCAAGTCGGCCGAAGACACCGGTATACCGGAGAACTTCAAGCGCGAGATGATGCGCAGCCGGAAGTACCGCGCCCGCGACATCTACCCGAAGCTCAGCCCCGAGCTCGAGAAGGTCTTCGCGGAGTGGCAGAAGACGCACAAGAAGGAAGGGGTCAAGCCGAATTGAGGATTGGGGATTGACGATTGACGATTGAATTACGCGGATTCGGGCTGATACGTCGCGGATTCAGCCGAGGATCCAGCCGGCGACGCGATCGCACACCCGTGTCAGCACGTCGGCCTCGCTGAGGCCGGTGGATTTCGGCACGGCAAAGCTGTGGTCGCCCTGCTCGACGAACTCGATGTCGACGCGTGTGGGAAGCGCCTGGAAGACGGGCACGACTTCCTCGCGCGTGCCGAAGGCGTCGCGCGTGCCCTGCACCAGCAGCACTGGCACCCGCAGATTGGGCAGGTGACTGGTGCGCAGCTGATCGGGTTTGCCTGGCGGGTGCAGCGGATACCCCAGCAGCACGAGGCCCGAGACCCGCGCCCACTGCGGCGTGCCGGGAAGCTGCGCGAGCACCTGCGACGCGATGCGGCCCCCCATCGACTTCCCGCCGATGACGAGTCGCGTCGTGGGCGCGACATCCTCCGCGATCGCGTCGATCACGGCCGTCCAGGTTGATTCGAGCACCGGCGCGCGGTCGGGCGTCTTGCGGCGCTGCTCCGTGTAGAGGAAGTTGAAGGTCACGACGTCGACGCCGCGTGCGGCAATGCCGGTGGCGAACGTCCTGAGCACGCGGTGCCGCTGATCGGCACCGGCGCCGTGTGCCAGCACCAGCAGTCCCCGCGGATCCACGTCACCCGTGTAGTGCAGCGCCGTGACGGCCGCGGCGGCCGACACCGGCACACGCCGCTCCCGCACGCCGCTCACGGCTTCACTCCCGCGGGTGTTTCCGGGTTGACCCAGAACAGCGCGTACTTCTCGTTCAGGCACGGCCCGAAGTTCAGGCGCTGGAAGAACTCCAGATTCGACGTGACCACCAGCACCTGAGGGATGCCCCGGCGCTGCGCCTCGTCCACGGCGACGCCGGTCAGCGCGGCGCCCAGGCCGCGGCCGCGGTATTCCTCCATGACGGCCAGGCTGCGCAGCTCCGCGATCTTCGGGCTGTACACCTCGAGGCAGCAGCACCCGACGATGCGCCCGTCCACCTCGGCCACCCAGAACGTGTCGAGCAGCTGCAGAATCTCGTCCCGGTCGCGCTCCAGCAGCCGATCGGTGTTGGTGTTCACCACCTCGAGGATTTCGTGGACGTCCTCCAGGGCCGCCTTTCGAATCATGTCCTTGATGGTGCCACAGCCGGCCGGGCCGGGTCGTTCAAATCGGCCGTCTGCGGGTCGCGAGCATCGCCGCGCCGCTGTGGCAGAATTCCGTCATGAGACTGCCCGTGCAGCCCGCGCGCGCACCGGGCCCGACCTGACGAAAACCTACGACGCGATTGTCGTCGGCTCGGGCGCCGCCGGCGGCATGGCCGCGCTACGTGCTGACGAAACATGGGTTCGAACGTGCTGCTGCTCGAGGCGGGACGGAAGCTCGATCTCAATGCCGAGCTGAAGTCGATGGAGTGGCCGTACGATCATCCGCGCCGCGGAGCGATGTCGCCGAAGTACCACGCGCTCTCGCTGAACGAATACAACATCCGGACGCCTCCCTACGCCAACGGACCTGCCTCACGAAAAGGTCTTCTCGTACGTCCAGGGATGGAGCGGCTCGGACTACAGCAGGAACATCGTCGTCAACGAGAAGCAGCATCCGTACACCGGCACCAACTACGCGTGGGTCCGCGCGCGGTGTCTCGGCGGCAAGACGAACATCTGGGGGCGGCTCGCGCTGCGGATGGGGGATCTCGACTTCAAGGCGCGTCGCACGACGGCTACGGCGAGGACTGGCCGATCGGCTACGGGGACGTGGCGCCATACTACGACCGGGTGGACCGCCTGCTCGGGATCTCCGGGATCGCGGAGGAGACCTGCCGCATCTGCCCGACTAGCATCTTCCAGCGGCCGTTCAAGCTGAATGCGCCGGAAGTGCACCTGCGAAAGACGCTGCAGCGATGGGACGGATCGCGACGCCCTATCGTGCCGGCGTCACGACGGACGGGCTGCAGCACAACAAGTACCGGAGCAAGTGCTACGGCCGCGGCGCCTGCAGCCGCCGCGCGGGCGGCTGCGACATCCACGCGGCCTTCGACTCGCCAACCGGGCTGATCTACCCGGCACAGGACACCGGCCGGCTCGCCATCCGGACCAACGCGACGGCGCGGGCGGTGACGGTGGATCCGGCCACGGGCAGGGCGCGCGGCGTGGCGCTTCGTCGACACCGAGACCGGCCGCGATTTCGAAGCGCCCGCGCGCGGGCGGTGGTCGTCGCGGCGTCCACGCTCGAATCGACGCGCCTGCTGCTCCTGTCCGCGTCGCGACAGCATCCCGAACGGCCTCGGCAACTCCAGCGGCCACGTTGGCCACAACTTCTGCGAGCACCTCATGGGGCCGAACATCACCGGCCTGGTCAAGGACCGCATCGGCGCGCCGCGTACGCTCGACGACGGCCGCCCCGGCGGGTTCTACGTGCCGCGCTTCCGCAACGTGAAGGAGAAGCGGCCGGACTTCGTCCGCGCCTACGGCTTCGAGGGCGGCAGCGGCCAGACGATGTTCCCCGACAACGCGTCGAGCGCCCCCGGGTTCGGCAAGGCGTTCAAGAAGCGCGTGCGCGATTACTCCGGGGCGTTCATCAGCATGGGCGGCTTCGGCGAGGTCCTGCCGCGTTACGAGAACAGCGTCAGCCTCGACGACGGGGTCAAGGACGCCTGGGGCATTCCCGTCGCTGCGCTTCAACTATCGTTTCGGCGACAACGAACGCAAGATGGCGGCCGATATGGCCGACGCGGCCAGGGAGATGTTCGACGCCGCCGGCTTCGAAGTCGTGGACCACGGCCGCGAGCTGCTGACGGAAGGATGGTCGATTCACGAGCTCGGCACCGCCCGCATGGGCAACGACGCGAAGACCTCGGTGCTGAACCGGTTTCAGCAGTCCCACGACGTCAGGAACGTGTTCGTCGTCGACGGCAGCAGCCACGTGAGCGCGTCGTGCGTGAATCC
Source organism: Vicinamibacteria bacterium (assembly GCA_963719755.1). GTDB lineage: Bacteria > Acidobacteriota > Vicinamibacteria > Vicinamibacterales > JAENWD01 > JAENWD01. The sequence goes on from CAVRDA010000016.1 coordinate 97,214, forward strand.
GACCTGGACGATCATGGCGCTGGCCTGGCGATCGAGCGACTACCTCGCCGAGCAGCTCCGAAAGGGCGAGTTGTGACCTCCTCCCAGCGTGTCACCCGTCGTGCGGTTCTGAAGGCAGGCGCCGCGGCCACGGCGACGAGCCTGACGACGGCGATCCCGCTCGGCGCCTTCGTGCTGCCCGCAGACGGCCCGCGCCTGTTCACGCGCGACCAGTTCGCGCTGCTGGAGGAACTGAGCGAGATCGTCATCCCCGCCGACGAGCAGTCGGGCGGGGCGCGGGCGGCCGGCGTGGCCGCCTACATCGACGCCATGCTCGCCGAGGAAGCCGATCCGGCCGCGACGGCGACGTTCGTGAGCGGGCTCGGGCTGGTCGACGCCATGGCTCGCCAGCGGCATGGCCGTCCGTTCCTGACCGCGACTCCCGCCGAACGCGAAGCGATCGTCGGCGCGCTGGCTGAAGGCGAGTCGGATCCGAAGACCGACGAGGCGCGGTTCTTCGTCGCTCTCAAGGCCCGCACCGTCCGCGGCTATTACACTTCCCGCATCGGCATTCACGACGACCAGGGCTACAAGGGCAACACGATGCAGGAGGAGTATCCGGCATCGACGTGTCGAAGTAGCGCGGCGCCACGGGACGCTATACTCGACAGGCGCTGGCGCCATTCGGCGATGCGCGCAGCGCATGATCATCATTTCGCTCAAGAGGCACACAGTTACGGCATGGGTCAGCGGATCGTTGTGAAGTTTGGCGGCACGTCGGTCGGCAGCGCCGCCGCGATGAGCCAGGCCGCGGAGATCGTCAAAGGGCTGCGGCAGCAGGGCATCGAGGTCGCCGTCGTGACGTCGGCGATGAGCGGCGTCACCGATCTGCTGCTCGGCAGCGCCCATGCGGCGGTCCGTGGTGAACGCCTTGCTGTCGTCGAACAGTGCGCCGCGATCCGTGCCCGGCACGAGGTGGCGGCCGATGGCCTGGGGCTGCGCGGCGACGAGCGCCACCTGGTGCTCGATCCAATTGCCGCACGGCTGGGAGAGCTGTCGCTGTTGTGCGACGCGCTGGCGGTGCTGGGCGAAGCCTCCGCCAGGGCGCTCGACGCCGTCGGCGCGCTGGGCGAGCGGATGAGCGTCCACCTGCTCGCGGCCGCCATCCGCGGCCAGGGGCGTCAGGGCGCAGGCGGTCGATGCCGCGCGGGTCGTGCGGACCGACGACACGTTCCAGGCGGCCGTGCCGCTGATGGACGAGACGCGCCGCCAGGCGGCGGCCGAATTGCTGCCGATGCTGGCTGCCAGCGAGGTGCCGGTCATCACCGGCTTCATCGGCGCCACCGACGATGGCGTCGTGACGACGCTGGGGCGGGGCGGCAGCGACTACTCGGGGGCGATTGTCGGCGCGGCGATCGACGCCGACGAGGTGTGGATCTACACCGACGTCGACGGCGTCATGACGGCGGATCCGCGGGTCGTCACGGGCGTGGAGACGCTCGAGAGCCTGTCGTATCTCGAGATGTCCGAGCTGGCGTACTTCGGCGCGAAGGTGCTGCACCCGAAGACGATCCTGCCGGCGCTGGAGCGCGGCATTCCCATCCGCATCAAGAACACGTTCAACCCGTCGCACGCCGGGACGCTGGTCGTCGGCCGCACCGATGACGGCGACGGCGGGCTGAAGGGCGTGACGGCGATTCGTGCCCAGAGCCTCGTCACCATTGCCGGGCGCGGCATGCTCGGCGTGCCTGGCATCGCGGCGCGCGCCTTCGGCGCCGTCGCTCGGACCGGCACGAGCGTCTCGATGATCTCGCAGGCCTCCTCCGAGCAGAGCATCTGTTTCCTCGTCGCCGAACGCTCGGCCGCGACCGTCATCGACGCGCTGCGCCGCGAGTTCCATCACGAGCTCGACCGCCGCGACATCGAGGACATCTCGAGCCTCGATCACGTCGTCATCGTGACGGTCGTCGGCGGGGCAATCAAGCGGACGCCTGGCGTCGCCGGGCGCGTCTTCGGGGCGCTTGGCACCAATCTCATCAACGTCATCGCCATCGCGATGGGGTCCTCGGAGTGCAGCATCAGCCTGGTCGTCGCCAACGCCGATGCGGATCGGTCCGTGCAGTGCCTGCACGATTTGATCACCGGCCGGTAGGGCACAGACCTACAGACCTACAGACTACAGACCTACAGACCTACAGACCTACAGACCTACAGACTTACAGACCTACAGTCTGCAGCCTTCAGCCTTCGGTCTTCGGAAACGTCCGACGCTGAAGGGCGTGAGGTCGAAGCCCGTTTCCTCGCCCGAAACCGCTGCGGCGACGATCTCACCGATGACCGGGGCGAACTTGAAGCCATGGCCGGAGCAGGCGCTGCACAGATAGACGCCTGGCACATCGGGATGCCAGTCGAGAACGAAATCGCCGTCCGGCGTGTTGGTGTAGAGGCAGACCGCCGCCGTCGCCGGCGCCTCCGGCAGCCCTGAGATCCATTCGCTGGCAAACGCGTGAAACTGCCGCCGCTCGTCGGCGGACACGTGGCGGTCAACGGAATCAGGGTGGACCACGACACCGCCGTGGTGCTCGGCGAGCTTCACGCCGTGTCCCTGGTCGGGCAGACCATAGAGCACGCGCCCGTCCGGCGCCTCGAGCAGGAACACCGGGAAGCGGGACGCGGTGAACCGGTCATCGCCTCCGGTCGGATACCAGTACTGCACCATCCGTTCGACGACGAGCGGCAGCGGAGGCATCCCGGAGAGCGTCGGCAGCCACGGACCCGCGGCCAGCACCACCCGGCGCGCGCGGACCCGCCGCCGGGCGCTGCGTACCTCGACGCTGCCATCCGCCAGCGGCTCCCAGGCGACCACCGCCTCGTTCGTGATCAGCGTCGCGCCGGCGCTCCTCGAGGTCTCGAGCATCGCCGTCACCGCACGCTCCGGCGCCAGCACGCCGGCCCGCGGCTCGAACACCGCGACCATGTCGTCAGCGGCCCTGAACGCCGGGACCCGCGCTCGCAGTTCCACGGCGTCCCAGGCCTGTGTCGTCAACCCGTGCTACGGTCGCGGCGCGCCGCGTGCCCTCGACGAGCACGCTGTCAGCGCGCCCGACCATCACGCCGCCGCACGCCTGGAACAGGCGAGTGCCCGCTTGGCGTTCGAGCCCGGCCCACAGCGCGTAGGCCCGCTGCACCAGCGGCACGTACTGCGGGTGCTCGAAGTAAGCCTCGCGGATGATGCGGCTGTGGCCATGGGTCGAGCCCCGATCGTGCGGTGGCGCGAACGCGTCGAAGCCGACGACCGACAGCCCTCGAGCCGAGGCCTGCCAGGCGATGGCGGCGCCCATCGCGCCGAGCCCGACGATGACGACATCCGCGTCCGAGGACGGCATTGCCGGCATCTTAGCAACGATCGGCGGCACACTCAGCCGGGCGCTGGAGCCGGCATGACGGCGGGCGTGTGGTGTACCGTGGAGGTCGGATGACTCTACTGCTGCGTTATCTGCGCGACTACCAGGGCCTGGTCGCCGTGGCGCTGCTGCTGGCCGCCATCAACCAGATCTTCTCGCTGCTCGACCCGCTGATCTTCCGGCACGTCATCGACGAGTATGCGACGCGCTACCAGGAGTACACGACGAGCCAGTTCTTCCGCGGCGTCGGGCTGCTGCTGGCGGCTGCCGTCGGCGTCGCCTTCGTCTCCCGCGTCGCGAAGAACTTCCAGGACTACTGCATCAACGTCATCACGCAGCGGCTGGGCGCGAGGCTCTATTCCGATGGCATCCGGCATTCACTGGCCCTGCCGTACCAGGTCTTCGAAGATCAGCGCAGCGGCGAGACCCTGGGCATCCTGCAGAAGGCCAGGGCGGACGTCGAGAAGCTGATCTCGCAGTCGATCAACCTGCTGTTCACCACGCTCGTCGGCATCGTCTTCGTGATGATTTACGCGTTCTACGTCCACTGGATCATCGCGCCGATCTTCCTCGCGACGGTGCCACTGCTCGGGCTCCTCAGCTCGGTCCTCAGCCGCCGGATCAAGAAGGTCCAGACCGAGATCGTGAAGGAAACGACTGCGCTCGCCGGCTCGACCACCGAGTCGCTGCGGAACATCGAGCTGGTCAAGAGCCTCGGACTGGGTCCGCAGGAAGTGGCACGCCTGAACAGCACCACCGACCGCATCCTGAAGCTCGAGCTGCGGAAGGTCCGCTACCTTCGCAGCCTGAGCTTCGTGCAGGGCACCGCCGTCAACGCGCTCCGCACGACCATCCTGTTCGTGATGCTCTATCTGATCTTCACGCAGCGCATCACCGTGGGGCAGTTCTTCTCGCTCTTCATCTACTCGTTCTTCATCTTCGGGCCGCTGCAGGAGCTCGGCAACGTCGTCAACACCTATCGAGAGACCGAGGCGTCGATGGGGCGGTTCCAGCAGATCCTGCAGACGCCGGTCGAACCCAAGCCCATAAGTCCCGTCGCGGTGCGCGACCTGCAGCAGCTGGCCTTCGACGCGGTGACCTTCACGCACCAGACGGCGTCGCTGCCCGCGCTGGCCGGCGTCAGCTTCACGGTGCGGCGCGGCGATACCGTGGCGTTCGTCGGACCCTCCGGGGCGGGCAAGACGACGCTGGTGAAGCTGCTGGTCGGGCTCTATCGGCCGCAGGCCGGCTCGATTCTGTACGACGGTCACAGTCATGACGTGGTGGACCTCGACCTCCTTCGGGAGCGCATCGGGTTCGTCACGCAGGAGACCCAGCTCTTCTCGGGGAGCATTCGCGAGAACCTGCTGTTCGTGCGCCCCGACGCGACCGACGCCCAGTGTCTCGCCGCGCTCGCCGCCGCGGCGTGCGACAGCCTGCTGGCACGCGCCGACCGCGGGCTCGACACGGTGATCGGCGAAGGCGGCGTGAAGGTGTCCGGAGGAGAACGCCAGCGGCTGTCGATCGCGCGGGCGCTGCTGCGGCAGCCGCACCTGCTCGTGTTCGACGAAGCCACTTCGGCGCTCGATTCGATTACCGAGGAGGAGATCAGCCAGACGATTCGCGACGTGAACCGCGCCGAGGACGCGATCACGATCCTCATCGCGCACCGGCTGTCGACCGTCATGCACGCCGACTGCATCTACGTCCTCGAGCGCGGGCGCATCGTCGAGCGCGGGCGGCACGACGAGCTGGTGGCGTCGAAGGGGCTGTATTACGCGATGTGGCGACAGCAGGTGGGGGAGCGGCGGCCTATGCTCGACGCCCAGGCCCCGGCGGCAGCGGCAGGTCGCTAGGGGCATCGCCCGGGTAGACGACCCGCGCGAGGAAGAGGCCGGACGCTGGCGCCGTGAGCTTCGCCGGCAGTCCCGACGGCGAGTGCAGGAGACGGGGCACGTCCTCCGGCCGCAGGCCGCCGCGGCCGACCTCGGCGGCGACGCCGACCATCCTCCGGACCATCTTCCACAAAAAATGCGAGCCCTCGACGACGACGAGCAGCGCGTCGTCGGTTTCGTGGACCTCGAGCGGGCCGATCTCGACGAGCGTGGACTTCTCGTCCGGGTCGTCGTCGGTGAAGCCGCGGAAGTCCTGCCGGCCGGTGAACGCCTGGAGCGCCGCGCGCATCGCGCCGACCCGCAGGTCGTCCTTGATCCACCACACGAATGGCTTGGCAAAGGCGGTCCGCCGGCGCGCGATCTGGTAGACGTACGTGCGCGACACGGCGTCGTGCCGCGCGTGGAACTTGTGCGGCACCTTGACGGCGCGCAGCACGTGGATGTCAGCCGGCAGCAGATCGTTCACCCGGCGGGCCAGCATATCGGGCGGCAGGGTCGTGCGGACATCGAGGTGCGCGACCTGGCCGAGCGCGTGGACCCCGGCGTCGGTGCGGCCCGAGCCATAGAGCTCGAGCGTCCGCTCGCCAGTGACTTCGCGCACGGCGGCGTCGATCTCTCCCTGGACAGTGCGGGCGTTCTTCTGGATCTGCCAGCCGCTGTAGCGGGTGCCCGCGTATTCGATGAGGAGCCGGAATCGTGGCATCGATGGGATGTGGGTGGGCTCAAGACTACAGATTCCGCCGGCCGGACTCCAGGCGGGGAGGGGGCCGCGCTCTCTTGACAACCCCGGCGGTTCCCTTCATGATCGTTGAGCGCGGCGATTTCACCGACTTGATGGGCCGCGCGTAGCCGGGGATTGTCCCCGGGTACAGCCATCTAAGTCGCGCTTTACAAGGGCTCGCGACGACAAGTCGGCGAGCCTTTGTCATTTTTGCGCCAGAGGAAAGAGTCACCAAAGATGAGCGAACAGACGTACACGTTCACGTCGGAATCCGTTTCCGAAGGGCACCCCGACAAGGTCTGCGACTACATCGCGGACTCGATTCTCGACGCCTGCCTCGCCGGAGATCCGCACAGCCACGTCGCGTGCGAAGTGCTCTGCAAGGACAACCACGTCGTGCTGGCCGGGGAGATCACGACCAACGCCAAGGTGGACTACGAGGCAATCGCGCGCCAGGCGATCCGCGAGATTGGCTACACCGACGCGACCGAGGCGTTCAACGCCGATGGCGTGAAGGTGACCGTCCTCATCTCCCAGCAGTCCGGCGAGATCAACGCCGGCGTCGTGAAGGCCACCGACGACCAGAAGGAGCAGGGCGCCGGCGATCAGGGCATCATGTTCGGCTACGCCACGACCGAGAGCGAGGAGCTGATGCCGCTGCCGCTCGTGCTGGCGCACAGGCTCACGAAGGGCCTGGCCGACGACCGGCGCAGCGGCAAGTACGCGTGGCTCCGTCCCGACGCCAAGTCGCAGGTGTCGGTGGTGTACAACGGGAACACGCCGGTTCGCGTCTCGAGCGTCCTGGTCTCCACGCAGCATGCGAAGGACGTGTCGCAGGCTGAGATTCGCGACTACGTCGTCAACGTCCTGGCGCCTCGCGCCCTCGGCAAGTGGTTCACGCCCGACGCCGAGTTCATCGTCAATCCCAGCGGCAGCTTCGCGCTCGGCGGCCCCTCGGCCGACTGCGGCGTGACCGGCCGCAAGATCATCGTCGACAGCTACGGCGGCGCCGGGCGGCACGGCGGCGGCGCGTTCAGCGGCAAGGATCCCTCGAAGGTCGATCGCAGCGGCGCGTACTACTGCCGCTACGTCGCGCGGCGCATCGTCCAGGCAGGCCTGGCCCAGCGCGCCGAGGTGCAGGTCTCGTACGCTATCGGCCGCGCCAAGCCGATGTCGGTGAAGGTCGACACCTTCGGCACGGGCGACCCGACGATCGCGGAGAAGTTCGTGGCAGACACCTTCGACTTCCGTCCGGCCAACATCGTCGCGGAGCTCGACCTGTTGAAGCCCCTCTACAAGGGCACGACCAACTACGGGCACTTCGGCAAGGCCGGCCTGCCCTGGGAGAAGCCGGTCCCGGTCGCCGTCTAGGCTTCCCCGACCTGCGCTTCGGATAGTCCACCCGGCGGTCCTCAGGGCCGCCGGGTCTTTTTTTGCCCGCCTGAGCGTTCCTGCACGTCTGAAAGGCCGTTTGCACGGCTCGTCCCCGATCTGGTGTGACCAACGGCGCAAATTTAGGGACAAATGGCGTCTTCGCCGCTACAATCCGCGCGTGCCCCCGTCCGGGGGGACCTCGGCGGCAATTGCACGACCATCAAGGAGGAGCGTATGCGGGTGTTTATCCGGTTCGTACGGATGGCCCTGTTCGTCGTTCTGGCGGTGGCGGCAACTTCAGAAGTCTTCGGCCAGTCCACTACCGGCACCATCCAGGGTGCCGTTCGCGACGAACAGCAAGCGGTCATCCCCGGCGCCACGGTCACGATTCGAAACATCGACACAAACCTGGTCAGAAGCGTCGTCACCGGTTCCGACGGCGACTTCAGGTTCTCCAACCTTCCGGTCGGCAACTACGAGCTCACGGCGGAGCTGGCCGGGTTCGGCAAGTACACGCAGTCCGGCATCCGGCTGCTGCTCAATCAGGACGCGGTGGCCGAGGTGACGCTGCGCCCGGCGGGCGTCGCCGAGACGGTGACCGTCCAGGCGGACACGCCGCTGCTCAACACGACCAACGCCGAGGTCGGCGTGCGCTTCGACAGCCGCCGCATTTCGGAGCTGCCGCTCGGCAACAGCCGCGACATCTTCAACCTGGCGCTCTCGGCCGCCGGCGTCAGCCAGCTGGGGTCTGGTCAGACCGGGTTCTCGAACGGCGTCAACTTCGCGGTGAACGGCGCGCGCCTGCGCTCCAACAACATCATGCTGGACGGGCAGGACAGCAACGATCCCAGCGTGACCGGCCGGCAGCAGCCGATCAACAACACCGACATCGTCCAGGAAGTGCGGCTCATCACGAACCAGTTCTCGGCCGAGTACGGCCGGGCGGCCGGCTCGGTGATGAACGTCATCACCAAGAGCGGCACCAATCAATACCGTGGCTCGGCGTTCTGGTTCCACAACGACAACAGCCTCAACGCCCGCACGAACCTCGACAAGAACGCCAAGCTCACGAAGGCGCCGTCGTTCAACGAGAACCAGATCGGGTTCACGGTGGGCGGACCCATCTTCAAGGACCGCACGTTCTTCTTCGGGGGCTATCAGAACTGGCGGCAGCGATTCCTCGGCTCGGGGTTCACGCTCAACGGCGCGCCGACCGAGGCTGGCCGCGCCGTTCTGCAATCGGCGGTCGGCACGCGTCCGCAGGTGGCGGCGCTACTGAAATTTTTGCCCGCCGCGCAGGCGCCGATCGGCAAGTCGGCGTCGTTCACCGCCAATGGGCAGACCTACATCGTGCCGCTGGGCTCGCTCACCGGTTCGTCCACCGGGGCCTTCGACGACGACCAGCTCAACGTCCGCATCGATCAGCAGTGGGGCTCGAACAGCAGCTTCGGCGGCCGCTACATGTACGACGATCGGCTGAACTCCGGCGGCGGCCAGGTGACGCCCTCCGGGCTGACGACCATTCAGCCGGCTACGACGAGTGCTTTCACCGGGTGGTTCACGCGGGTGTTCACCAGTAACCTGATCAACGAGGCTCGCTTCGGCTACCAGTACCTCGACACCACGACCAGCGCCGCCGACACCTCGTCGGAGGAGATCCCGTCGATCGAGATCAACGAGCTCGGCCTGGTCGGCTTCAACGCCGCGAACAGCCGGACGGCCATCGGGCTGGCGGTGAACCTGCCCCAGTACCGCATCAACAGCACGTATCAGTTCATCGACACGGTCTCGTACCAGAAGGGGCGGCACGCCTTCAAGGGTGGCATCGACATGCGCCTGATCGACGTCGAGAGCTACTTCGTGCCGACGATTCGCGGCCGGCTCCAGTACGACACGCTGCAGCGCTACGTCGACGACTCGGCGAGTGTCGCGACCATCAACAAGCCGCTGCCAGGCGGCCAGGAGATCCAGTTCTATGACTGGACCGACTTCTACCTGTTCGTGCAGGACGAGTGGCGGGTGAAGGACAACCTGACGCTGAGCCTTGGCGTGCGCTATGAGACTCCCGGCAACTCGATTGCCCCCCTCTACCCGGTCAACGACGACATCGTCGCGGCGGCTGGCGGCGACGAGCGCTACCGGTTCGTGCCGCGACCCGGAGCGCGACACCGACAACTGGCAGCCGCGCGTCGGCTTCAACTGGAATCCGCGATCCGACGGCGGCTTCACCGGCTTTCTCACCGGAGGGGACAAGCTCGTGGTGCGCGGCGGCTACGCGCGCACGAATGACTACGCGTTCATCAACATCAACCTCAACATCGCCAGCGCGTCACCGTTTGTCGCCGCCATCAACAATCCGGCGCCGGTCGCCAACGCATTCGCGATTCTGCCCGGCCAGGTTTTCCCCGGAGGGAATCCCAACCAGCTGGCGCGGACGATCGTCTCGGGCGACTTCGGCTCGCCCTACTACGACCAGTACAGCTTCGAGCTGCAGCGCGAGCTGGCGAGGGACGTCGTGCTCCGCGTCGGCTACGTCGGCACACAGGGAAGCGACCTCTTCCAGACGCTCGACGGCAACCCGCGGCTGCCGTTCTCGTCAGTCCGCGAGAATCCGGCCATCGGTGTCATCCGCGAGCGTTCGAACAGCGCCGAGTCCAGCTACCACTCGCTGCAGACGAGCCTCGACAAGCGCCTGTCGCGGGGATTCAGCGCCGGCCTGCACTACACCTGGAGCAAGGCCATCGACACCGCCTCGGAGATCTTCAACCCGTCGAGCGGCGAGGTAGCCGTGGCCCAGGACTCGTTTGACCTGGCGGCGGATCGCGGCGTGTCCACCTACGACCGGCCGCACCGGTTGACGACCAACTTCGTCTACGAGCTGCCGTGGCACCAGGAGCAATCGTCGTTCGTCGGCAAGCTCCTCGGCGGCTGGCAGGTGAGCGGCTACTTCACGTTCCAGAGCGGCGCGCCCTTCACCGTGCTGAACGGCGCCGACCCCACCGGCGCGTTGACCGGTATCGACGGCCTGGTCGGCAGCGCCATCCGGCCGAACATCAACACCGACCTCGATCTGTCGAACATGAAGGTCCCGCGACATCATCGAGGCTGGAGGCGCGTCGCTGTTCAAGCAGCTCTGTGGCAACGTGTCGGCGACCTGCCCGGGCGAGCGCGTTGGCAACGTCGGCCGCAACACCCTGCGCGCCGACGGCATCGGCAACGTCGACATCGGGTTCATCAAGAACACGCGGTTCGGCCGGCAGAACCTGCAGATCCGCGTCGAGATGTTCAACGCCACCAACACCAGGAACTTCGGCATCCCGGACGGGCGGGTGAACAACGCCAACTTCCTGAATCAGTGGGGCACTAACGGCGGCGCGCGTACGATTTGGATAGCGGGGAGGTATACGTTCTGAGGAGAGGGTTGTAGGGTGTAGGGGTGGGGTTGTAGGGTGGGGGTTGTAAGGTTGTGGGGGTGCATCCGGTTTCGTCCCCGACAACCCCACAACCCTACGACCCCACGACCCTACACCCTTCAGTACGGAGGCCGCCGTGCCCACATCCGATGACGTCATGCAGCTGGCCCGCGAGTGCGCCGACAAGGTGGCGCTGCCTCGGAGCAAGCGCCGCTACCCGAGCTTTGCCGAAGTGGAAGAGCAGTGCGCCGAAGAGTACGAAGAGCTCCTGGAACTGCTCCACGAGGACGAGATCTACGCCGCGGCCGATCTCGAGCGCCAGGAGGAAGCGGTGCGCACCGTGCAGGTGGCGCTGCCCGAGCACCTGCAGCGCCTGGTGGACGAGCTCGTCGACAACCAGGCCGCCCAGGTCTGGCTGCAGCAGGAAGGCGCGTTTCATCTCGGCGTCGCCGTCGGCCTGCGCCTGGCGGGGCTGGCGCCGGCGGATCCCGATGACGACGACGATGAGAGTTATCTGGATGAGTGAGCCGGACCGCGGAGCGTCGCGCCGTACCGTCCGCCCTCAATAACCCCTCAGCTTCTGCACCGCGCGGCGCTGACGCTTGTCGGGCCGCCCGGCGGCCGCCTGCGCGGCGCGAAACACGCGTTCGGCGCGCCGCGTCGCGATGTCTTCTGTCGATGGCTGCGGGGTGCGATCGTCGTAGAGGGCTCGCGCCTCAGCCTTTGGGACCGAGCGCTCGGCCAGGCCGCGAATGACGACCGACTGTCTCGCGCCGAATGGCCGCGAGATTACGATCTCGTCGCCCTCGCGCACCATCCGATGAGGCTTGCCCGGCTGGCCGTTGACGTCGACCTTGCCGCCTTTGCAGGCGCGCTGCGCTTCCGAGCGCGTCTTGAACAGGCAGGAGACGTCGAGCCACACGTCGAGGCGCACCGCGGTGAACGGGGCTTCCGGATCGACGCCTCCTGGCGGCATGCGCTGGGCCTCTAGATGAAGATTTCGACCTTGCCCTTGGCCTTGAGCTGATCGACCAGCGCCTTGCCCTTCTCCTGGCGCTGCTGCTGCTCGAGGAACTCCTGGATCTGCGCCGCCGCCTCGACGAACGGGACGACCCGGGCGGGCCGCTTCTCGGTGGCCTTGATGACGTGGTAGCCGAACTGCGTCTCGACGAGGCCGCTGATCTGGCCAGGGGCGAGGGCGAAGGCGGCCGCGTCGAACTGCGGCACCATCTGTCCCTTGGGGAAGAATCCGAGGTCGCCGCCGCGCTGCGCGCTGGAGTCCTGCGAGTACTGCCGCGCGAGCTTCGCGAAGTCCTGGCCGGCCCTGGCGGCGGTGAGCGCCGCATCTGCGCGCGCCTTCAGTGCCGCGCGCGCCTTGTCGTCCGCGCCGGCGGGCACGATCACCAGGATGTGGCTGGCGCGCATCGACTCGCCCTGCTGGAACCGATCGGGGTTCTTCTCATAGAAGGCGCTGATGTCTGACGGCTTGACCAGCACCTTCTGGTTCACTTCCTGCTCGAGGAGCTTGTTCACCAGCAGGTCCGACCGCGCATCGTCGCGCAGCTTCGCTTCCGTCACCTGTTGCGCCCGCAGCATCTCCTTGAAGTTCGCCTCGCTGCCGGCCTGCTGCTTGAACGCGGCGATGCGCGCGTCCACCTCGGCGTCGGGGACGACCATCTGCCGCTGCTTCACTTCCTGCTTGAGCAGCCGGTACGCCACCAGGTCCTCGAGCACGCCGCGATAGAGCTCGTCGCGCTTCTCGGGCGGCACGGCGCCGCCGGCGCGCTGTTCGACGCTGCGGACGGCGTTCTCGAACTCCGCCTTCGGGATCTTGTCGCCGTTGCAATCGGCGATGACCTCGGGCAGCACCGCCGGCACCGGCTTCACCGGCTCGGGCTTGGCGGGCGTGGCCGCCCCGGGCGCGGCCGCCGCGGGAGTGGTGGACGAAGCCGGCGGCGACGCCGGTTTCTGACACGCGACCGCCAGGGCCGCCGCAAACAGCAGGCAGACAAACTTACGCACGTTGGATCGGGTCCTGTCTTGGAAGATGGATTTATTCCTCGTCCGGAGAATCCGGCTCGAGGCTGGTGGCGAAATCGTCGAACTCTCCTGGGAAGCAGCGCCGGCGTCTTCGTCATCGCCGAATGCGCTGTAGATGCGGTTGTCGGTCTTGGTCCGGATCGGCTTTGGACCCTGCTGGTCCTTGCGGTTGAACGTCGGCCTGCGCTTGCCCTTGGGCGGCGCGTCCGGACCGAAGTTGCGCTCGCGCGAGGCGCCTGCGCCACCGCCACCCGGGCCGCCGGGGCTGTAGCCACCGCCGGGGGGGCCGTAGGAACGCGGCGGGCCTCCCGGACCGGGACTGAACGGACGCGGTGCGCCGCCGCCGGGGCCGCCGAAGGGACGCGGGCCCGCGCCGGGCGGACGGCTCTCGCGCGGCTGGGCTTCTTTCACCGCCAGCGGGCGGCCGCGAAACAGCTGGTTGTTCAGGCGATCGATTGCCGCGTGCGCGTTCGAGTCGTCGGCAAACTCGACGAAAGCGAAGCCGCGCGGCCGACCGGTCTCCCGATTGGTGGGCAAGTAGCAGTAGGTGACCGGACCGACCGTCCCGAAGTGTTCCCTGAGCTCGGCCTCGGTGGCCTCGTAAGACAGATTCCCGACGAACAGACGCACTGGCATGGTTTCTCGATGACTCTCCGTCCCCTGATGGTAGCACCGTTTCGGCGTCAAGGGGCGCGGGCGCCCGCCGGGACGGCGGGCTGCCGGCGCGGACCCGAGCCTCAGCGATTTGACGCGCGGCGCGCGTCGTCCCGCTCGAACACGAGCACGTTTGCCTTCTCGAGTACCCGACGCGAGGTCGCCGCGTCCCGGCACCGCCGACCAGGCCGTGACGAAGGCCTCGACGACCTCCGCGTCGAACTGCGATCCGGCGTAGCGCCACAGCTCCGCGATCGCGTGCTGCGGGGTCTGCGCCGGCCGGTAGGCGCGTGCCGTCGTCATCGCGTCGAACGCGTCGGCGACGTGCACGATGCGCGCGAGCATCGGCGTTGCGTGGCCGAGCAGGCCGTGCGGATAGCCACGGCCGTCGGGGCGCTCGTGATGCAGCTCCACGATCGGCAGGTGGAGCGTCAGGAACGAGATCTGGCGAAGGATGTGCGCGCCAAGCGCCGGGTGCGTCTTGATGATCTCGAACTCCTCCTGGGTCAGCGGCCCGTTCTTCTGCAGCACCCCGTCGGCGACGCCAATCTTGCCGATGTCGTGCAGCAGCGCGCCCAGCCGAAGCACGTCCAGCTGGGCGTCGTCCAGGCGCATCTGCCGGCCGATCATCACGGAGAGTGCGCTGACGCGATCGGAGTGGCCCGCCGTGTAGGTGTCGCGCGCGTCGAGCGCGGTGGCCAGCGCCCGAATCGCGCCGACATAGGCCAGCTCGGTCTGCGCTTCCGCCGATTTCAGCGACGACACCATCTGGTTGAACGTGTCGGTGAACGCATCGAGCTCCAGGCTCGTGCCGGTGCGCTCGATCTTCTGGTTGAAGTCCCGCGCCTGCGCGATCTGCCGCATCTTCTGCGACAGCTTGTCGATCGGCATCGCCAGCGCGCGCGCCAGCCACAGGCTGGCCAGGCCGCCCAGCAGCATCGCGCCGATGGCGACGAGGCCGAGCATCTCGAAAGTGTTGCGCGTGGCGCGGTGCGTGCCGACCGGCTCGGCGGCGTAGTAGGCGAGCGGGCCGCCGCTGTTCAGCCGCCGGATCGCAAAGGGCTCGTCGGCCAGGTCGATCAGGCCGTCGGCCGGTAGCGTCGCCGCGTGACGGATGAACGCGCTGCGGACGCTGCTGTTGTTCGTGCTGCCGACGAGATCGCCGCCGGAGATGACCGTGACCTGCGTGCGCAACAACGTCGACAGCCGCACCGCATAGCCGTCGTCGATCGCGGAGGCAAGATACGCGGCGCCGAGCGCCGGGTTGGCGCCACGCAGATCGATGGCCGAGGCGCGGAACAAGGCGGGGGGCCGCTGGATGACCTCGTCGATCCGTCTTCGGCTCGTCGAGCCGTCGGTCTCCACGGTCGAGTCGGGGAGCCATGCGGCGCGGCGCGGGCCCGCGCTGGCGACGATGCGGTTGTCCCGGTCGGTGACGACCAGCGCGTCGGACCCGAACTCGGTGGCGAGTCGGTCCATTTCACGCTGCAGGGCCGTCGCGCTCGTCGACGCCGCCGAGTCTCGATAGGCGCTGACGGCGGCCGTGAAGCCGGGATTCTCGGAGAGCGCGTTGAGCTTGACGAGGGTGTCCTGCTGGCGGATCTGCTCGAACTCGCCAAAGCTGCGCTGCGAGGCATCGAGCGTGTCGAACGCGGTCGCTCGAATCCGGCGCTGCGCGTCCATCGACAAGACGACGAACACCGCGACCAGCACGATGCCAATCGCGCCGGACGTCGCAACCAGCGTGCGGACCGCAAGCCGTGGTGGCGTGCGAGGACCCATGGAACGTTTCACAATCGGCCTGGCGTTATCGGCTGTCAACCTCAGTTCGACCGAACCGGGAATGCAAGGATTGACACCAATCGCCGCGGGGCCATGCCGCGCAATCCTGGGAACGAATGGTAGCCGATTTTCTCGACGGTGCGAGAACTCTGGACGCCGCCAGACGCGTCCGGCGGTGGCAGCGCGCCGAGGCTTCTGATAGCGTCCGCAAAGCCGGCCCGGACGGGCGGCGCTGGAGGTTCGGCTTGTCTACGCAGCTCACCGACGACTCCGGCGCGATCGCGATCACCATGGGCACGAGTTGGCCGGCGCGGCTGTTCGGCCTGCCGTTCCTGCTGGTCGGCCTCTGGCTGGGCCATCATCTCGTCGAAGGCGTGCTCGATCTGGCGAACGGCCGCGCCGCGATCTCGGAGATGTTCGTCGGGACGCTGCTGCTGACGATCGTCACCGCCGCGTTCCTGGTTCCGGGATGGCTGCTCATCGCGTCGCGAGCCCGCGTCGAGATCGATCGCATGAAGGGCACCGTGAGCAGCGTACGTGACTTGCGCGTCTACCGACATGTCCGCTCGCGGCCGCTGTCCGACTTCTCTCATCTGGAAGTCGACGTCCTGACTGTCTCCTCCAACAGCAGCCGCGGCAGCCGCTCCGGCTACCAGGTGGAACTGGCGGCGCCCAACCGGAAGAATCAGCTGGTCGGGCTGTTCGACGCCGGCGAGGACGCGATGGTTCATGCGCGGCGCCTCGGCGCCCTGATTGGCGTGCCGGTCGAAGATCGTCGAGACGTCGAGGCGCCGGCCGAGGAGCGATAGCCATGCCGTTCAAGAGCAAGGCGCAGCGCCGCAAGTTCGCCGAGCTGCTCGTCGAAGGCAAGATCTCGCCGGAGACCTACGAGGAATGGAACCGCGAAACCGGCGGCAAGGTACTGCCCGAGCGGGTGCGCCGCACTGCCTCGAGCGCCAAGGGGTCATCGCGGAAGAAGCCGTCGACGCGTGCAAAGACGACGCGGGCGTCGCCACCGAAAGCGAGAAAGCGCACCACGAGGAAGCGCTGACCGCGCCAGAGTGAAATCGGTGGAAGGCTGAAGTCAGAAAGTGGTGCCGAGGGGCAGAATTGAACTGCCGACACCACGATTTTCAGTCGTGTGCTCTACCAACTGAGCTACCTCGGCACGCGGCGGGAGCAAAACTACGAACCCCGATAATACCACGCGCGTCCGCCGGTGACCAAGAGCCCGAGCAGCACGCCGGACGTCGCGCCGACCACGACGTCGAGAGGGTAGTGGACGCCGATATAGATTCGCGAAAACGCAATGAGCGCCGCAAGCACCCAGGCGAGCGCGGCACGGCGGCCGACCGCGAAAGTCAGCACCGTCGCCGCGGCAAACGACGAGGCCGAGTGGCCGGACGGAAACGACGACGTCGTCGGGTGATAGCCGACGACGCGTGCCGCGGCGTCGGCGACGAACGGCCGCGGGCGCATGACACGCGGCTTGATCGTCCAGTCCACAAGGCCCTGGGCAAGCAGCACGGCGAGGACAACCTGCCAGGCCGCCGGACGCAGCCGCGGCGCGAACATCGCGATCACGATCGCGATGGCCACCCAGATCGCGCCGCCGACCCCGACGGCCGACAGCGACCACAGCACCTGATCGAGCCACGGCGTGTGGTGCGTCACCACCCAGGCACGAAGCGCGGCGTCGGCGGCCAGCAGCGAGTCAATCATCGCTCCCACGTCCCCACGTTCCTACGTTCCTACGCTCCCAGTACCTTACGCTCCCACGTTCCTGCGTCTCCACGTTCCCCCGTACAAAGGAAGGGCGGCCACCCGGCTGCGAAACAGGATGGCCGCCCCGGCGAAGAAGCTGCGACAGCTGACTAGACCGCCGCAACCTCAACCTCCCGAAGGAGGCCGAGCTCTTTCCGGACACGCTCCTCGATGGCTCGCGCCACCTGCGGGTTGTCCTTGAGGAACTGCTTCGAATTCTCGCGGCCCTGGCCCAGCCGGTCGCCGCCGTAGGCGAACCACGCGCCGCTCTTGTCCACGATCTTGTGCTCGACCGCGAGGTCCAGCAGGTCGCCCTCGCGCGAGATGCCTTCGCCGTACATCACGTCGAACTCGGCCTCGCGGAACGGCGGCGCCAGCTTGTTCTTGACGATCTTCACCCGCGTCCGCCCGCCGACGACGTGTCGCCGTCCTTGATGCTGGCGATGCGACGGATGTCCACCCGCACCGACGCGTAGAACTTGAGCGCGCGGCCGCCCGTGGTCGTTTCCGGGCTGCCGAACATCACGCCGATCTTCTCGCGGAGCTGGTTGATGAAAATCAGGCACGTCTTCGACTTGGACACGGCGCCGGTGAGCTTGCGCAGCGCCTGCGACATCAGGCGCGCCTGCAGGCCCATCTGCGATTCGCCCATCTCGCCTTCGATCTCGGCGCGCGGCACCAGCGCGGCCACCGAGTCCACGACGACGACGTCCACGCTGTTGGATCGGACGAGCACCTCGACAATCTCGAGCGCCTGCTCGCCGTTGTCCGGCTGCGAGACGAGCAGCGCGTCGAGGTCCACGCCGAGCTTCTGCGCGTAGGCGGCGTCGAGCGCGTGCTCGGCGTCGACGAAGGCGGCCAGCCCGCCGGTCTTCTGGGCCTGCGCGATCACCTGCAGCGCCAGCGTCGTCTTGCCCGACGATTCCGGGCCGTAGATCTCGACGACCCGGCCGCGCGGCATGCCGCCGATCCCCAGGGCATAGTCGATGCTGATCGCGCCGGTGGTGATAGCCTCGATGGGCGTCACGCCGCCCTTCTGGCCCAGCCGCATGATCGAGCCTTTGCCGAACTGCTTCTCGATCTGGCCGACGGCGAGGTCGAGAGCCTTGAGGCGGTCTTTGATGTCGTCGCGTTCAGGCGGCATGGCGCTCCTAAGAATTCTATGAGAGGGGCTGGCCGGCATGGCCAGTGAAATCGTCCTATTCTAGGAACGTGCCGGGAGAAAGTCAAGCGAAAGTGCAACCGAGTGCTGTCCGCAAGTGATTGATTACAGGCCTGATACGGATTTGTGGATTTCGTCGGACGCGCTTGACGTCGCAGCTCCTGCCATGTCCAGCATGCACAGGATCGCAGAACCTGAGATCGCGCGAGTCCCGGCTCACCGGGACGTGAGGCCAGCGTGCCTAGTCCGCTAGGCCACGCCCTCGGCGCGGTCGCTGTCGGGTGGCTGGTGGAGGGCCGCCGGCCGACCCGCGCGACGACATGTCTCTACGCCGCGATCGGCGTTGCGCCCGATCTCGACCTGCTGGCCGGGACGCACAGCACGTACACCCACAGCCTTGGCGCCGTGGCATTAGCCTTTGCCGCGGCGCTCGCGCTCGCCGGAACCAATCGCCGGCGACTGGCCTGCGCGGTTGCCGCCGCCTGGGCGAGTCACTTGCTGCTCGACTGGCTCGGCAGCGACACCTCGGCGCCGATCGGCATCATGGCGTTGTGGCCGTTCACCCGCGAGCACTACCAGTCGAGCCTGTACGTGTTCGAAGCGATCTCGCGCCGCTACTGGCTGCCGGAGCAGTTCATCTGGGGCAACCTGCGCGCGGCCGCGAGGGAAGTGCTCATCCTCGCGCCACTAGCCGCAATCGCCTATTGGTTCACGTACGCCAACCACCGAGTCACTGAGAGCACGGAGACAACACGGAGTCCTTAGAGGCGACGGAGCATCTCCCAGGAGATTATAGCAACGCGGTGCGTCTTCTCGGGTAGATCCTCTGATGATCTGTGGGGCGTACAAGGCCGTATCTCTCGATGGCAAACAGAGAAGGAACAACGATGAACCTGATGAGATTCCGAAGACGCGCCCGGTTCGTGGCCGGAGTCGGCGGCGTGTTGTACCTCATCATTATCGTCTAGGCGCGCTGGGCGAGGACGTGGTCAGGGGCAGCATCGTCGTGCCAGGCAATGCGAGAGCCACCGCGGCGAACTTGCGATCGATGGAGTGGCTCTGGCGTCTTGGCGTCGCCGGAGAAGTCGTGCTCCTGACGTGCGCGATAGCCCTGGCGCTGATCCTCTACATCTGCTGCGCTGCGTCAGCCACGATCTCGCGTTGGCGGCCGTCCTCTTTAATCTGGTGAGCGATCGCGATCGAAGGGGTCGCTGAGGTTTCTCTGGCGGCGGCGCTCGTTCCCCTGGGGAACGCGCCATACTAGAATGCATTCTCGCCGGGACAGATCAACGCCATGGCGATGCTGTCGGTACGGTCGCATACCACGGATTCGGCATCGCGCTCATCTTCTTCGGGGTAGAGTGCGTGATCATTGGCTACTTGATCTACCGGTTGGGTACATGCCGAGGGCGATCGGTGTTCTCATGGAGATCGCCGGCGTCTGTGACGTTGGTCAACAGCTTCGTGCTGTTGCTGGCACCTCCGCTCTCGAGTTGCTCTCTCGCGATCTTGATCGAGCGTTGATCGACGAGCTCTCGCTCTGCTCGTGTGGCTCTCGTCAAGGGGGTGAACGCGGAGAAGTGGGACGAACATGTCCACAGCGCCGAGTCTCGCGGGGGCGTAGGATTGTCTCTCGGTCGACCGCAAACGGTCAGGCGGCTCAGTAGCGTAGTAGACACCCTGGCCGGACTTGCGGCCCAGGTGCCCGGCATCCACCATGCGGCGGAGCAGGGGGCACGGGCGGTACTTCGGATCGCCGAGTCCCTGGTGCAGCACTTCGAGAATCGCCAGGCAGACGTCGAGGCCGATGAAGTCGGCGAGGGTGAGCGGCCCCATCGGGTGATTCATCCCGAGCTTCATCACGGTGTCAATCGCTTCGCGCGTGCCGACGCCTTCCATCAGGGCGTAGAACGCCTCGTTGATCATCGGCATCAGGATGCGGTTGGCGATGAACCCGGGGTAGTCGGACGCCTCGACGGGCGTCTTGCCGAGCGCCTTGCTCAAATCCGTCGCCGCCGCCATCGTCGCATCGCTGGTGGCCTGCCCGCGGATCAACTCCACCAGCGTCATCAGCGGCACCGGGTTCATGAAGTGCATCCCCAGCACGCGGTCCGGCCGCCTGGTCGCGGCGCCGATCAGCGTGATGGAAATGGACGACGTGTTCGAGGCGAGAATCACGTCGGGCCGGGCCAGCGCATCGAGGCGGCCGAAGAGCGTGCGCTTGGCCTCCACGGACTCGATGATGGCTTCGACGACGTAGTCTGCCGCCGCCAGCTCGGCAAGCCGCGGCGTGACCTGGAGCCTGCCGAGCGCCTGATCGCGGTCGGCTGCGGTGAGCTTGCCTTTCTCGACGAACTTGCCCAGCGACTTCTCGATGCCGGCGCGCGCGCGATCGAGCGCCCCCGGCTCGAGATCGTGCAGCAGCACGGTGTAGCCGGCCTGCGCGAATACCTGCGCGATGCCCGACCCCATCGTCCCCGAGCCGATGACCCCGACTGTCGCGATCACCGCTCCACCGCCAGGGCGACGCCGTTGCCGCCGCCGAGGCACAGCGTGGCGATGCCGCGACGACCGCCAGTCCGACGCAGCGCGTAGAGCAGCGTCGTCAGCACGCGGGCGCCGCTGGCGCCAATCGGGTGCCCCAGCGCCACAGCGCCGCCTTGAACGTTCACGCGGCTCGGGTCGAGTCCGAGCTCGCGCGTGACGGCGACGGCCTGGGCGGCGAAGGCTTCGTTGAGTTCCACGAGGTCGACGTCGGCCGCGGTCCAGCCGGTCCGCGCCAGCACCTTTCGTACCGCGTCCACCGGCGTCATCATCACGTACTTCGGGGCCAGTCCACTGGTGGCGTAGGCACAATGCGGGCGAGTGGCGTGACGCCGATCGCATCTGCCCGCGCGGCGCTCGCCACGACCACCGCGGCGGCGCCGTCGTTCACCCCTGGCGCGTTGCCGGCGGTGACGGTGCCGGTGGCCTTGAACGCCGGCTTCAGCTTCGACAGCCCCTCGACGGTCGTGTCGGGCCGGATGGGCTCGTCGCTGCCGACGACGATGGCCTCGCCTTTCTTCTGCGGCAGGGTGACAGGGACGATTTCCTCGCGGAACCAGCCGGCGTCGGTAGCCGCGGCCGCGCGGCGATGGCTCTCGGCGGCCCACGCGTCCTGCTCCGCGCGCGATACGTGGTACTCGTCGGCGACGACTTCCCCCGACAACCCCATGTGGCAGTTCTCGAAGGCGCACCAGAGCCCGTCGTGGATCATCAGGTCGCGGACCTCGCCGTTGCCCATCCGCAGGCCCTCCCGGATCCGCGCCAGCGCGTACGGCGCGTTGCTCATCGACTCCATACCGCCGGCGACCACCACCTCCGCGTCGCCGAGCCGCACGGCCTGGGCGGCCAGCATCACGGCCTTCAGGCCGGACCCGCACACCTTGTTGATCGTGAGGGCGCCGACGGTATCCGGGAGGCCGGCCATGAGCGCGGCCTGGCGCGCCGGCGCCTGGCCGATACCGGCGGAGACGACGTTGCCGAGGATGCACTCGTCGACGTCCGCCGGCAGAAGCCCTGCGCGCGAGACGGCTTCGCGCACAGCCAGCGCGCCGAGCTCGGGCGCGGACAGCGACTTCAGCGCGCCGAGGAACTTGCCGGTGGGTGTGCGGACCGCGCTGAGAATGACGGCGTCGTTAGTGGACAACTATGCCCTCGATGGCTCGTGTTGCGGCGGGCTGAAGCCCTGCCTCCACGTACTCGCGATCAGCCTTGCACGATCGTGAGGGACCGGACGATGTCTTTGCCCAGCAATTGCTGGACGCGGCCGAGAATCAGCAACCGCGATCGTTCGATCTTCGCGCGCCCATGTTGCATCGGCAGCATGGATCGCGAGCACGCCGTTGGCGAGAGCGGCGGTCGTCGCGCGTGCCATGGCGGCGCCCACCGCGAGTCCCCACACGAAAGTTACCTTCTCCGGCGTGAGCGGCGCACGCGCGAGGAGCGCCGGCAGTACCAGTGCGGGCAGCGTGCCGAGGCCGTGCATCCTCCCGAGTGTATCATCGGCCCGATGACGATCGTTCTCGCGTCGGCGTCGCCTCGGCGGGCCGAACTGCTACGCGCCGCAGGCTACGACTTCCGAATCGATCCGGTGGAGATCGACGAGTCGGCGCTGCCCGGAGAATTACCGGAGGCACACGTCCGCCGGCTGGCGCGCGAGAAGGCGCTTGCTGCGTCCGTCCGGCATCCCGACAGCCACGTGATCGGAGCCGACACGGTGGTCGTCGTCGACGGGCGCATCCTCGGCAAGCCCCGAGACGACAGCGACGCGTCGGCGATGCTGTCGGCGCTCAGCGGCCGCGGCCATTGCGTGTACACGGGCGTCGCCATCGCCCGGGGTTCCATGGTGAGCGACGCGATCGACGTCTCGCACGTCACGATGTCCGTGATGAGCCCCGCGGACATTGCCGCCTACGTCGCTTCTGGCGAGCCACGGGACAAGGCCGGCGCGTACGCGATTCAGGGCCGGGCCGCGCGGTTCATCGAGCGGCTCGAAGGCTCGTACAGCGGCGTGATGGGCCTGCCACTTGCGGTCGTCCACCGGCTGCTGAGCTCGTAGCCGGTCGCCTGCCGATTCACACGACGCCGAGCTCCCGCGCGGGAACGCGCGGGTGGAACGCCGCATCTCTCTCTGGAGAGAGCGAGGTTCCGCCCATGCGACTCATCCTCACGGCGTCTCCGCTGCTTGCCCTCGTGGTCGCGTCGCTCGTCGCGGGATCGCGGCCAGCCATTTCGGCCAACCCGCACGACGGCCAGGCCATCTTTCGATTCGACACTTTCGGCGACGAGCAGTTGTGGACCGACGTGCTGCGCATGCACGAGGTCGCTGCCGACCGTCGACCCGACGACGGCGCTCGGCGTCGGCCTGAAAGTCGACGTCGACGCGCTTCCGCCGGACCTGATCGCGGCGCTCAAGGAGGATGACGTCGATCTCGACGGATCCGGCGGTCACGCGTCGCCCTGCTGAAGTTGAACGCCGTCGTGGGCGTCGTCGGCAAGGTCAACGACGCCGACCAGCTCACGCAGCGTCGGGATCACGTGCGCGCTCTGCCATTCGACGGTCGACGACTCGTTCGCGCCGGGCATCGGCCGGCGTCTCGACGGCTGGCCGAACCTCGACCTCGAACGCCGGCGCCATCCTCGCGCTCTCGCCGGCGTTCTGCGACCGCGGACCTGAAGGCGGAACTCCAGAACTGGGGACCGGGCAAGTACGATCCCCGGCACCACATCTTCGACGGCACGGACATCGTCATCCGGCACACGCCGACGCTCCCGTCGTGATCCCCCCGGCGTACGGGCTCAAGCGACGTCGCGGCACGAGACTTTCACCGGCGACGGTCACGTTTCGTACTGGAACTGCGTACGTCGGCATCTCCCAGATGGGCGGCCAGGGCAACTTCGAGCGATCCGCGGCATCGGGCTCAGCATCATGCAGTCGCCCGACCTCATCACCGCGAAGCTGCCGGCGCTGCTGCGACTACCAGCTGAGCCTGAAGACGCCGAAGCCGCCGAAGGGCAGTTTCGACCCGGCGGCGGCGGCGCGGGGCGGCCGGCGTGTTCCGTCGACGAGGCGAAATGCGCGTCGTGCCACCCGGCGCCGCTGTATACCGATATCGGCACGGGACAGCTGCACGACCCGGCGTCGAGATCGGCGCCGACGTCGATTTACGCGTCGCGGAGCGCGACGGGGCAGTACCGCGCCACGCCCCTGCGCGCGCTCTGGCAGCACCCGCCGTATTTCCACGACGGCAGCGCGCCCGACTTGCCGCCGTCGTCGAGCACTACATCCGTGCGCTGCCTCTGAACCTCTCGCCGGCGCAGAAGGCCGACCTGGTCGAGTTCCTGAAATCGCTGTGAATTCGGCTACGTTCCGGGCGCGTCCCGCCGGCGCGTCCCGAACGAACCAGTTGACCCGTTGAATTTCGGGACGCTATGCTGAGTGAGCTTGAGAAGTTCATGAACAGCAAGCTCGTGAGAATCGGCCTGACCACGGCTGTCCTGGTCCTGGCCTTTGGCGGCCTGCTCTGGTCCACGCTCCGCGACGGGACCGAGTACTACAAGCACGTCGAAGAGGTAATGGTGCAGCCCGACGCCTGGTACGGGAAGCGCCTGCAGTTGCACGGCTACGTCGTGCCGGCCTCGGTGCTGCGCCGCAAGGACACGCTCGACTACCGCTTCCAGGTGCAGAGCAAGGGCCACGTCGTCCCTGCGTCCTACACTGGCATCGTCCCCGACACGTTCAAAGACGAAGCGGAAGTCGTCCTGAAAGGCACGCTGACGCCGCAGGGCTTCCAGGTGGAGCCGAACGGCGTTATGGCGAAGTGCCCGTCGAAGTACGAACCGAAGGCTGGCGGCGCCAAACCTGCTCCCGGTATCTAGGCCGCCGCGGGCCGAAGGCTGAATGCTGAAGGCCGACTGACTGACCCCATGGCAACTCTTGGTGCGTTCGTCCTGCTGGCGACCTTCGTCGTCTGCATCTATGCGGCCGCGATCTCGGTGGCCGGCGCGCGGCGCGGCTCGACGCGCATGGTGGAGTCGGGCGTCGGCGCCCTCTACCTGACCACCGCGCTGATGACGGTGGCCTCCGGCATCATCGTCCACGCCTTCGTCGTCGGTGACTACTCGATCAAGTACGTGCAGCGGTACTCGGATGCCGAGCAGCCGCTCTTCTACAAGATCACGTTGTACTGGGGCGGGCTCGACGGCTCCATCCTCTTCTGGGTATTCCTGCTGTCGACCTTCGGCGCCATCGCCGTGGCGACCAATCGCGAGCGCCATCGCGAACTGATCCCGTACGTCGTCGCCGTCATCGCCGTCGTCGAGGCGTTCTTCCTGTTTCTGATGATCATTCACAGGAACCCGTTCGACACGTTCCTGACCGCGACACCGCTGGAGGGCCGGGGCCTGAACCCGCTGCTCCAGAACCCGTACATGGTCATCCACCCGCCGTCGCTCTACATCGGCTTCGTGGGGATGACGATTCCGTACGCGTTCGGCATGGCGGCGCTGATTACCGGCTACCTGGACGACGCGTGGCTGCGGGCCGTGCGTCGCTGGACGATGATCAGCTGGCTGTTCCTCACGTTCGGCCTGACGCTCGGCATGATCTGGGCGTACGAGGAGCTGGGCTGGGGCGGCTACTGGGGCTGGGATCCCGGTCGAGAACGCCGGGTTGCTGCCGTGGTTCACGGCGACGGCGTTCCTGCATTCCGTGATCGTGCAGGAGCGGCGCAGCATGCTGCGTGTCTGGAACGTCACGCTGGTCATCGTGACGTTCCTGCTGACGATCTTCGGCACCTTCATGACGCGGTCGGGCATCGTGCAGTCCGTGCACGCCTTTGGCGAGGACCGCGAGCTGGCGTGGATGTTCACCGCCTTCATGGCCGCGATCCTCGCGGTGAGCTTCGGCTGGGTGATCTATCGTCTGCCGCTGCTGCGGTCGCGCCACGAGCTGGACTCCTGGCTGTCGCGTGAAGCGGCGTTCCTGGCGAACAACTGGATCCTGCTTTTCTGCGCGCTCTTCGTGCTCTTCGCGACGATGTTCCCGACGTTGAGCGAGGCGGTGACCGGGGAGCGCCTTACGGTCGGCCCGCCGTTCTTCAACAAGTGGATGGCGCCGATTGGCCTCGTGCTGCTGTTCCTGACCGGCACGGCGCCGCTGCTGGCCTGGCGCAAGTCGACGGTACAGAACCTGCGGGAGCAGTTCCTGTGGCCGGTCGTCGCGGCGTTCGCCGTGGCCGGCGCGCTGGTGGCACTCGGCGTTCGCGTGTGGTCTTCGGGCCTCTGCTTCGCCCTGTGCGCGTACGTGTCGACGACCATCCTGCAGGAGTTCTGGCGGGGCGCCCGCGTGAGGCAGGCCGGCACGGGCACGGACGTCTTCACGGCACTCGTCGGCCTGGTCGGCCGCAACAAGCGGCGCTACGGCGGCTACATCGTGCACGTCGGCATCGTGCTGATCTTCTTCGGCTTCGCCGGCGACGGCTTCAAGCGCGAGGAGCAGGTGCTGCTGAAGCCCGGGCAGGAAGCGACCGTCGGGCACTACTCGGTGCGCCACGACTCGATCCAGGTGACCGACGACGGGCAGAAGCAGATGGTCACGGCGCATCTGACCGTCTTCGAAGACGGCGCCGAGATCGGGAAGATGTACCCGGCGAAGTGGTTCTTCAGGAAGCGCGAGGCCGAACCGACGACAGAAGTGGCAATCCGGCGCCAGATCGCCGAGGACCTCTACATCGTCCTTCCGGCGTTCGATCTGAAGGACCAGTCAGCCAGCCTGCACATCGTGGTCAACCCGCTGGTGAACTGGATCTGGGTGGGCTTCGGCATCATGGCCATCGGCACCGGCATCGCCTTGCTGCCCGAGCGCGCCTACAGCTTCGCGATCGCGGCGGGCGCCGGAGGGCGCGGCCACTTCCACCGTGTCGCTGCTCCTCATCGTTTTCCTGACCCTGCCGTGGGCGGCGCCGCTCTATGCGCAGCACGCAGACAGCGCGCAAGGCTCGCTCATCACACGATCGCCGAAAGAGCGCGCGATTGCCGGCAAGCTCGCATGCTGGTGCGGGGGGTGCCCGCGGCTCCCGGTCGGCACGTGTCTCTGCGGCCACTGCGACCATGTGAAGGACCAGATCGCGACGCGCGTCGCCGCCGGCGAGTCGGAAGAGCAGGTGCTACAGCACTTCGTAAGCGAGCAGGGCGGCATCCATGTCCTCAGCCAGCCGCCCGACCGCGGCTTCAACCGGCTGGCGTGGATGGTTCCGTACGGCGTCGGCATCGGCAGCTTCGCGGCGATTGGCCTGGTGGCGCTCCGCTGGTCGCGCAGGCGGTCGGCCGACGACGCGACGCCGGCGGCCACGCCTGACGCGGCCCTCGAGGCGAGGCTGGACGAGGAGCTGCGCGATCTTGACTAGGGCTGCGAGGGCTGCTGAACCTGGCGAGGCGACGCCCGCCGTCGCGCTGCACGTCGGACCGTTCTTCCTGATCGCCGCGTTGTCGGTATCGATCGTCGCGTTCCTTCTGCTCCGCGGCCAGCCGCTGGTCGCTCTGGTGCTCGTCGCCATCACCCTGGTCGCCGCGGGCCTGACGGCGGCCGCCGTCTATCGTGCAGTCGCGCCGCTCGGCGCCACCTTCTCCGACGAACCGCTGCTTGTCGAAGGCCGCACACGTGCGGCGCTCGAACGCGACAAGGCGCTGTCGCTGCGATCGATCAAGGAGCTCGAGTTCGACCACGCGATGGGGAAGATCTCGGACGCCGACTTCTTCGAGATGCGCGAGCGGTTGCGCGCACGCGCAGTGCGGCTGATGTCGCAACTCGAGGGCAGCGCGCTTTATCGCGAGCGTATCGAGCGGGACCTGGCGGGGCAGGCGGGTCAAGCGGGTCCGGCAGGTCAGGTGGGCGGCAGGTCAGGTGGGCTTCAACTGTGCGGCGTGCGGGACGGCGAACGACGCCGACGCGCGATTCTGCAAGCAGTGCGGGCGGGGGTTGAAGACGTGACCGTGCAGCGTGCCGAGTGCTGCGTGCCTCGTGCGGTGCCGTCGTGCCTCGTGCTTCGTGCTGCGTTCGGTGCTGCGGACCTCGTGCTGGATGCTGAGTGCGTGGTGCCTGGTGCTGGGCGCCACCGTGGCGTATGCGCAGATGCCGGACCCGCGCGTCATGCACGGGCAGGCCATACCGGCAGGAGAGTTGCCCGCCGGCAGCGTCACCGTGCGCGTCGTCCGCGAGGCGTTGGGCAACAATCTGTCCGGTCGTGCAGGTGGAACTGCACGGCGCCGGTCCCGTGCGGACCGCGCAGACGGGCGATGACGGCCGCGCGCAGTTCACCGGCGTGACGGCTGGCGCTCGCGTGCACGCCATCGCGACGGTCGACGGCGAGCGGCTGGAGTCCACGCAATTCGAGGTGTCGGCCGCCGGCGGCGTGCGTACGATTCTCGTCGCAGGCCTGGGGCTCGGCACCGGCGGGGCAGCAGCGCCTGCGCCCGCGCCCGCACCGACGCGGCCGCCGGCGGGCGGGCCGGGGCTGACGTTCGGGAACAACACCCGATTCGCCGTCGAGTTCCAGGACGACACGATCGCCGTCTTCTACCTGCTCGAGATCGTCAACGGCACCGGGGCACCGGTCGCCCTGGCCTCGCCCCTGCGGATTGACCTGCCGGACGATGCCGTCGGGACGTCGATGCTCGAGGGGGCGTCGCCGCTGGCGAGCGCCAACGGACCGCATGTCGTCATCACCGGGCCCATTCCCGCCGGTGTGACGCCGGTGCCGATTGCCTACCGGATCGAGTCGTGGGGCGCCGAGCGGGAGATCGCACAGGCGTTTCCCCTGCCGATCGACCAGGTCGCCATCGGCGTGCAGCGCCTCGCCGGGCTGACGGTGCAAAGCGCGCAGGCGTCGGCCGTGCGCGAGGCGTCGCTGAGTGGGCAGGCGTTCTTCATCGCCAACGGCAGCACGCTGCCTGCGGGCACGCCGCTTCGTGTCACGCTGGCCGGCTTGCCTCACAAGAGCCCGTGGCCGCTCTACCTGGCGCTCGGCCTGTCGGCACTCGTCGCCGGTGCCGGCATCTGGCTGGCGTTGACCCCGGCGCGGCGCGGCGCCAGTGTGCTCTCCCAACTCGAGGCCCGCCGCCTGCGCGGGCTCGCGGCGTTGAAGTCACTCGACGACGAATATCGCGCGGGCACCCTTGGCGAGAGCGCCTACCAGGAACGGCGGCAGCGTCAGGTTGCGACGCTCGAACGGATCTACGCCGACCTCGACGCCGCGGGCGCAACGGCCGGCGGGGGAGAGGGACGCGTCGCGTGACCGTCGATTTCGACGAGGTCCACGCCAGCAACATCTCCCGCCACTACGGCCGCCGCCGGGCGCTCAGCCAGGTGTCGTTCTCCTGCCGCGCCGGGGAAGTCGTGGCGCTGCTGGGCCCGAACGGCGCCGGCAAGTCCACCCTCCTCGCCATCCTCTCGACACTCGTGAAGCCAACAGCAGGCGACGTGCGGTATGGCGCGCACACGGCCACGAAGTCCGGCGAGGGACTGCGCGAGCGGCTCGGATGGCTCGGACATGACCTGCAGCTCTATCCGGAGCTGACGGCACGCGAGAACCTGACGTTCTTCGCCACGCTCCAGGGGGTGGCCTCGGTCGGGGCGCGAGTGAGCGACGCGCTGCGCGACGCGCGGCTGGAGGCGCGCGCCGACGACCTGGTCTCGAGCTTCTCGCGCGGCATGCGCCAGCGACTGGCCCTCGAGCGGGCGCTGCTGCACGATCCGCGCCTGTTGCTGCTCGACGAGCCCTTCACGGGTCTCGACGCGCCCTCGTCACAGGCCCTCTCGGCGCGACTGGCACGCCTGGCCGCCGCGGGCCGCATCGTCATCCTGGCGACTCACGACCTCGACCTGGCCGACGACGTCCTGACGCGCGCGCTGGTCCTGCGCGACGGGCGGCTGGTGGAGACGCTGAGCGGTCGCCACTGGCGCCAGTCGTACCGCGACGCGCTGGCGCGGGAGTCGTAGGCGATGTTCGCGCGCACGGTCTGGACGGTCTTCCGCAAGGACGTGACCGTCGAAGTCCGCAGCCGCGAGACCATCGCGACGACGCTGTTCTTCGCCCTCTCGGCGGTGATCGTCTTCGCGTTCGCGCTGGTCAATCAGGGCCGCGTCGTGGTCGACGCCGCGGCCGGCATCCTGTGGATCGCGATTGCCTTCGCCGGCACGCTGGCGCTGGGCCGCACGTTCGAGCGCGAACGGTACACGGACACGCTGCGGGCCCTGCTGCTGGCGCCGTCGCCGCGTCCGGCCATCTACGTCGGCAAGCTGCTGGCCGTGCTGGCGGTGCTCTTCGCCGCAGAAGCGCTCCTGGTCCCACTGGTGGCGCTGCTGTTCGACGCGGCGCTGCTGCAGCGGCCGGCGCTGCTCCTGGCGCTGCTCGTCACCGGCACCATCGGCTTCGCCGCCGTCGGGACCCTGTTTGCGGCCATGCTGGTGCGCGCGCGAAGCCGCGACGTCCTGCTGCCGGTGCTGTTGTATCCGATCACGATTCCCGTCATCATTGCGGGAGTGCGTGGCACCGCCGCGCTCGCGCAGCCCGTGCCGGACGAGCCGATGGCGACCTTCTGGCTGATGCTGCTGACCGCGTTCGACACGGTTTTCGTGACGCTCGCGCTCTGGACGTTCGACCCGCTGATGACGGAGTAGAGTCTCCCGTGCTCCAACGAAGTGTGCCCCTGCTGCTCGTGCTGACGCTGGCGATGTTCGGCGCGGCGCCGTTCCTGATCCACAACGCGCCGTACGAGTCGACGATGGGGCTGGTGCAGAAGATCTTCTACTTCCACGCCCCCTCCGGCATCGTCATGTTCGTGGCGGCGATGGTCTGCGGTGTCGCCAGCGCCTTCTATCTGTTCCGCGGCCGGCCGCGCGCCGATCGCGTCGCGCTCGCCGCCGCGGAGCTGACCGTGCTGCTGGGGCTGATCGTGCTCGTCACCGGGCCGCTCTGGGCGCGCAAGTCCTGGGGCGTGTGGTGGCAGTGGGACGCGCGGCTCACCTCGTCGCTGCTGCTCTGGATGATGTTCACCGCGTGCCTGCTCGTCCGGCGCTTCGGCGGCGCGGGATCGGAGAAGCTGGCGGCCGCGGTCGCGGTCTTCGGCATGTTCAACGTGCCGTTCGTCTACGTGTCGGTGAACATGTGGCGGACGCTGCATCCGAAGACGACCGTCGTGCCCAGCCTCGGCCCGGGGATGCGCGAGCCGTTCTGGTTCTGCACGCTGGCGTTCCTCTGCCTGTTCCTGCTGCTGCTGGCGCTGCGCGTGCGGCTGGCCGAGCAGCAGGCCGAGCTCGACGCCCGCTACCTGGAGCTCGACGATCGCGCCTCCGCGTGATCGCCTGGAGATGCCTGTGAGACGCCTGCTGTTTTCGCTGTGCCTCGGCCTGACGCTGGCCGCCGGTCCGTCTTCCGCGTTCGCGCTGTCGCAGCCGGCGACTCCGCCGGCCTCGCCGCCGCCGGCGACCGACGGGTTCGTGCCGGTCACCGACCTGCCGCCCGAGGAGACGCTGCCCGCCGCGCCGCTGCTGATCGGCGCCTACTCGTTCATCTGGCTCGCGCTGCTGGTCTATGTCGCGATGCTCTGGCGCCGGCTCGCGGCCGTGCAGAAGGACCTCGACGCGCTGAAGCGCACGACGCCGCGGTGAGGCGATGACCGCCGGTCACTTCATCTTCATCCCCGCGGTGCTGCTCCTCGGCATCGTGATCGGATGGATCCTCGGCAGCCGCGCCGCACGCGACGCCTATGCGGCCGAACTGAGGCGTAGGGAACAGAAAGGTCGGTAGATCTGGAGGTCTGTGGGTCGGTGGGTCTGTGGGTCGGTAGGTCTGTGGGTCTGTGGCACAGCCTTCCAGACCTACCGCCCTCCAGACCTGACCGACCTCCTGACCTACCGACCTACCGACCGACCTCCCGACCTCCCGACCTCCCGACCTCCGCTACCGCCCGAGCGACAGCCGTCTCGCCAGGACTTCGGGCAGCCCCGCCAGCCGGATCTTCCGCTGCGCTTCCTCGATCGGGTACGGAATCCGGAACAGCTCGACGGTCTTCTCGGCGGCGTCGACGACCGCGGCACCGGCGCGAGGGTCGCCGTCGCGCGGCTGGCCGACGGAGCCGGCATTGATCAGGTACTTCGCGCCGGGCGCGACCGTGAAGCGCGTGCCGGCGGTGTCGCCGGGGCCGGCGACGATGTCGAGCGTGTCGGCGTATCGGAACGCGACGGCGACATGCGTGTGGCCGAAGAGGCACACCGGGCGGCTCGCGGACTCGAACGCGCGCAGCGCGTCCAGGTCGTCGAACAGGTAGGCGTCCTCGTCGAACGGCGTCCCGTGGCAGATCTCGATGAGTTCGTCGACCGCCTGCGGCCCGGCCGGCAGGCTCGCCAGGTACTCGCGGTTGTCGGGCGTCAGCGCTTCGTAGGTCCACAGCACGGCGTTGCGCGCCACCGCGTTGAAGCTGTCCCCGTCGTCGAGGCCGGCGGCGACCTTGTCGTGGTTGCCGCGGATGACGCACTGCGGCTCCAGCGCGCGGACGCGGTCGACGACGGCGTTCGGATCGGCGCCGTAGCCGACGAGGTCGCCGAGGACGAGCGTCCGGTCGTAGCGGCCGTCGAGCACGCGAAGCACCGTCTCGAGCGCTTCGAGGTTGCCGTGGATGTCGCTGATTACCAGGTAGCGCATGTCACGCCTCCAGGCGGTCGAGCAGCTGCTCGACCAGCGCCTCGACGGCGGCGCCGCCGGCATCGAGGTGCACGTGGGCTTGCTGATAGGCGGCGCGCCGGGCTTCGTAGAGACGTTCGAACCGGGTCCGGTCCGCGGCCAGCGGTCGGCGTCCGTCGGGGGGAATGCGGTTGACGATCACCGGCAGCGGGATGTCGAGCCAGATCGAGAGCCCGTCGCGGTTGATCACCGCGCGATTCTCCGCGTCGGCGAAGGTGCCGCCGCCAGTGGCAACGACGGCGTGCCGCAGCGGCAGCAGGTCGAGGAGCACGCGCCGCTCAACCTGGCGAAAGTAGGCCTCGCCCTGCGCGGCGAAGATCGCCGAGACACTGCGCCCCTCCCGTGCCTCGATGCGCTCGTCGATGTCCTCGGCCCGCCAGTCGAGGCGCGCGGCGAGCGACCGGGCCAGCGTGGACTTGCCGGCTCCCATGAAGCCGACGAGGTAAACCTTGTCAGTCGGCACGCGCCAGCGTCGCCAGGATGTCGAAAAAGCCGGGATACGAGACGTCCACGGCGTCGGCGCCGCCAATCGTCGTCGGACCCGTCGCGGCGAGGCCGGCGACCGCGAACGCCATGGCGAGGCGATGGTCGTGCGCGGCGTCGGCGTAGCCGCCAGTCAGCGGCCGTGTGCCGCGAATGTGGAACCCGTCGGGAAACTCCTCGACGTCGGCACCCATGGCGCGCATGCCGGCGGCCAGCGAGGCGATGCGGTCGCTTTCCTTGACCCGGAGCTCCGCCGCGCCGGTGACATGCAGCTCGCCGCCAGCAGTCGCCAGCGCCGCCAGTGCCGGGAGTTCGTCGATGAGCGAGGGCACATCCTCGGGCTTCAGCACCAGCGGCCTGAGAGTGCGGTGACGGATCCGGACGGTGCCGCGCGGCTCGCCGAGGCTGCTGAGATCGACGGCGCGTTCGACGTCCGCGCCGGCCTGCTCGAGGACGTCAAAGAGCGCCGTGCGTGACGGGTTCAGGCCGAGATCCTCGATGGTGACGTCGGAGCCGGGCAGGGCCGCCGCGGCGACCGCCCAGAACGTCGCCGAGGACACGTCCCCGGGGACCTGGACGTCAACGGCGTGCAGCGGCCGGCCGCCGTGCACATGGATCGTCGTCCCCGTGCACTCAACCCGCCCACCAAACGCGGCGACCGCCAATTCCGTATGATCTCGTGTCGGCGCTGGCTCGTGCACGGTCGTCCGCCCTTCGAGATGGAGGCCGGCCAGCAGGATGGCGCTCTTGATCTGGGCGCTCGGCACGGGGGTCGTGTATTCGATCGGCCTCAGGGCGCCGCCGGTGATGGTGAGGGGGGCGCAGCCGTCGACCGACTCGATGCGCGCCCCCATCCGGGCCAGCGGCTCGATGACGCGCTTCATGGGGCGGCGCCGAAGCGAGGCGTCGCCGGTCAGGGTCGAGGTGAACGGATGGGCCGCGAGGATGCCCGAGAGCAGGCGCGTCGTCGTTCCCGAGTTCTGCGCGTCGAGCGTCTCGATGGGCGGGCTCAGTCGGCCCAGCCCGCGGCCAGCGACGATGACGGTCGAGAGGCGGCCGTCGAGCGGATCGGTCTCGCGGTGGATCGCGACGCCCAGCGCGCGCAGGCAGTCGAGGGTGGCCGCGCAGTCGGCGCCCGGCGAGTAGTTCGTGATGCGGCTGGTGCCATCGGCCAGCGCCGCCAGGAGTGCATAGCGATGCGAGATCGACTTGTCGCCGGGAACGCGGAGGCGACCGACCAGCCGGCGCGCAGGAGCAATATGCGCTTCCAGTGCAGAAGGCATCCGGCCACTATAGCATCCGTCTTCGCCCGAGTGCCATTCGCTGACGGGCGGCGGTGCGCACGTGCCGGCCGCAGCGTGCAATCGGCCGTCCGCCGCCGCCAGACGGCCATTCTTTCGCCCCTGCGCGGCGTGCGCGTGGCTTGACCAGCGTCATGGCCTGTGTTATCCGTTGCAGTCACTTGACCGAGCAGCCGCCTCCGGTGCCCACCGCATGAGCACTCCGCAGCCAGACATCGTCCGTCTCGAGTTCTGCAGTGCCTTCGACATGCTCGACTTCGTGCAGGTGGTCGGCGATCACCTGTGCCGCCGGCTCGGATTCGACGAAGACGCGATGCACTGGGTCGGCGTCGCGATTCGCGAGTGCGTGATCAACGCGATCAAGCACGGCAACCAGAACGACCACCGCAAGATGGTGCACGTGGAGTTCATCTCGTCGCAGGATCCGGAGCAGGGCGGGCTCACCGTCGCCGTCCGCGACGAGGGCGAAGGCTTCGAGCCGGAGGAAGTCGCCGATCCGCTGGCGCCCGAGAACGTGCTGAAGAGCAGCGGCCGAGGCATCTTCCTGATTCGCAACTTCATGGACGACCTGCAGCTGCGGCGCGTCCCCGGCGGCGGGATGGAAGTCCGGATGGTGAAGCGGCTCGGCAAGGTCGCGTTGTGAGCGACGCCGCGCCTTCATCTCCGTATCTCGCCACCGCCATCGACGCCGTCACCCGCGCGGGTGCGCTCCAGCTGAAAGCCCTGGGCGGGACCTTCGAAATCCGCAAGAAGGGCACCATCGATCTCGTCACCGAGGTCGATGTCGCGGTCGAGCGCATGATTCGCGCGCTCATCGCCGAGCGCCATCCCGATCACGACATCCTCGCCGAAGAACTGGGCGGCCCCTCGGGCGCGTCGCGGTCGCGATACTGCTGGATCGTCGATCCGATCGATGGCACGACGAACTTCGCGCACGGCCTGCCGCTGTTCTGCTGCACGGTGGCGCTCGAAGTGGACGGACGGCTCGAGGTCGGCGCCGTCTACGATCCGACGCGCGACGAGCTGTTCACGGCAGAGCGCGGGCGCGGCGCGTACTTGAACGGCACGCGGCTGCAGGTCTCGCAGACCGACACGCTGATCGACGCGCTGCTGGTGACCGGCTTCCCGTACGCGGTGAAGGAGAAGATGACCGAGCTCGTCGGGCTCTTCGCGACGTTCCTCGGCGAGGCGCGGTCCGTGCGGCGACTGGGATCGGCCGCGCTCGACATCTGCTACGTCGCCGCCGGGCGGATGGACGGGTTCTGGGAACAGGGCCTCAACGCCTGGGACATCGCCGCCGGCGTGCTGCTCGTCGAGGAAGCCGGCGGACGCGTGACGGGCCTCGACGGGGGCCCCTTCGAGCTACGCTCGGGACGCATTCTCGCCACCAACGGGCCCATGCACGACGCGATGGCGCGCGTCATCGCCAGGTTCTACGACGAGACCGGCGCCCGCCCGGACTGACGCACGTCCCCGTTACCTCCGTCCGCCGCATGCTTTGTGCGCCGGCTGCAGTTGTGCACAAAAGGGGACAATCGCCTGATCGCTGACAGGGCATTCAGACAGTCCGAATGCCCCTATTTATTTGCGTTTTCCCGCAGTCTCTCCGTTGGCATTCCTCGTGCTCTGCTGAACGCCAAGCGGCCGGGTGGGCACGCCCGCGCGAGCCTTCGGAGGACTTCATATGTTGCGAGTCATCTCGACGGGATTGCTGTTGATGGGGTTGGTGGCGGTCTCGACGCCGGCCGCGGCGCAGGACCAGGGATTCAGCGTGTCGTTCGGCTACTTCTCGCCGCGCGGAGAGGACGGCCGTGTCAGCGGCGACGTGCTCAACGCCAATCGCTGCATCGACACGGCCTTTCGTGTGCGAGCCGCTGCTGTTCGACGATCGATGACTTCGGCGGGTTCTCGTTCGGCGGCGAGTACCCTGATTGGCATCGGGAAGTACATCGAGGCGGGCGCCGGCGTCGGGTTCTACCAGAAGACCGTGCCCGCGATCTACGAGTTCGTCACCCGTCCGGACGACACCGAGATCGAGCAGGACCTGAAGCTGCGCATCGTCCCGGTCACCGGCACGTTGAAGTTCGTGCCGACCGGGCGGGATGCCTCGATCCAGCCGTATGTCGGCGCCGGCATCGCGGCGTTGTTCTGGTCGTACAGCGAGACCGGCGAGTTCGTCGACCCGGTGGACAGCTCGATCTTCCGCGACAGCTTCAGCGCCGACGGCACGGAGTTCGCGCCGATCTTCTTCGGCGGCCTGCGCGCCCCGGTGAGCGCCAGCATGATGGTCGGCGGGGAAGTGCGCTACCAGCTGGCCGACGCCGAACTGCCAGAGGACGAATTCCTCGGCGACCGCATCGACCTCGGCGGCTGGACGTTCCAGGGAACGCTGAGCTGGAGATTCTAGGAAGTGCTGAGTGCTGAGTGGAGAGTGCGAGAGTTGGGAGTGAGGAAGAATGACGGGGTTATGATCGCACTCATCATTTATCACTCTCCACCCCACTCTCCACTCTCCACTCTCCACTCTCCACTACTTCCGTCGGTACAAACCCACGCCTCCGCCTTCGCACACCTTGGTGAAGCCGTCGAGAAACGCTGGCTTGGCACGCGCGCGTTCGGCGAGCATGTCGCCGCCCTCGGCAACCTCCTCGATCAGGATCCAGCGCACGTAGTTCCGGGGCTGCTCGAGGGCGGCCAGCCAGAGGTCGCCGTTACCTTCGTGCAGGAAGTCGCGGAGCGCGAAGCCATTGCGCGAGAGCTCCTGCATGTAGTGGGCGAGTGACCCCATGCTCGCCATGACTGTCTCCTCGCCGCCGGGTGCAGGAAGACAGCGCGTCACGGCCTGTCGGGCGAGGCTCTTGGGCCGATCCCATTGCGCCTCGAGCAGCATCGCCGCCTTCGCGTCGAAGGGACGCGCGCCCCACCAGACGCCGATCAGCAGCACTGCCGCCGCGACGCCACGCCAGCGCGGCAGCCGCCCGATGCCGATGCCGACGATGACGGCGCTGGCGACGACCAGCGGGACCATGTAGCGGATGCGAAGTGGATGCCCCTGGTAGAAGGCATACCAGGGCAGCGCCGCGACTCCCAGCCACGCCAGCGAGACCAGCGCGGTGGTGGAGATGCGGCGCCGCCAGAGGCAGTAGGCCACGAAGATGCCTGCGAGCACCGCGGCGCGCGCGAGGACTTCGGAGCCGAGCATCCGCAGGCCCCACCACACCGCGCCCGTGACGGCCACCGCCTGGTGCCGGTACATCGGGTCGGGGACGTAGAAGCCGCCGGTCACGAACCACGCGCCGACGGTGACCTTGCTGTGGACGAGGAACCAGGCGATCGCGACGGCAGGCACGCTGGCCAGCCGCAGCGCGTCGCTCAGGCCGCCAGCGAGGTCGCCTCGATCGCGCCAGCGTACGAGGACGACGGACCCCAGGAGTACCGCCGCGACCGGCCACGCTTCGTACCGCGTGAGGCACGCGAGCGCCAGTGCCGCGGACGCTCGCAGCCACGCCTGTCCCGACCCGGCGTCGACCGCCCGCACCGTGAGCAGGAGCGCCAGGCTGATGAGGCCGAGCAGCAGCGGTTCGGTCATCGGCGTGGACTGCAGGTAGAGCAGGTTCGGATTGCTGACGACGATGAGTGCGGTCGCGAGGGCACCGATGCGCGAGCCCGTGAGCCGCAGGACCAGGTGCGCGCTGCAGAACACGAGCAGCCCGAGGCTCAGGATCGAGATCGCTACACCGGACGCGCCGGTCCTGTACCAGGCGTCTACCTGCACCGGCAGCAGGTTCAGCACATGCGGAAGCGGCAGCCACACCGCCCCAAGCTGCAGCCAGCCGGGCGTCAGGCTGTCGATCACGCGCCGGGCGACCACCAGGTGGCCCTTGGCGTCGTAGTGGCTGAGCGTGAGTCCCTCCTGCCAGTAGACCAGGGCCGCCGCCACGCCCCATCCCATCGCCAGCATGGCCAATAGCAGCGGGAGGCGCGAACGGGAAGGCAGGGCGGCCGGGTCGGCTATACTTTTCTGAGACGGTTCGGTCATGAGGCAGGCAGAGGTGACTGCGGGGCGGGACGGTCGAAAGTGGACTGATGAAAACCTTCGTTGCGTGGATCCAGGCCTTTGCCGCCACGATTGGCGGGCCGGGACTCTTCATTATCGCCTTTCTTGATTCCTCGTTCGTCTCGCTGCCTCAGATCAACGACCTGCTGGTGATCGCGATGGTCATCCAGCACCCGTACCTGGATGCCGTACTACGCGGCCATGGCGACGGCCGGTTCGGTCGCCGGCTGCCTGGTGATCTACGGCATCGCCCGCAAGGGAGGCGATGCGCTGGTTCGCCGGCGCTTCCACGGGCGGACGCTCGATCGCGCGACGCGGCTGATGCAGAAGTACGGCGTCTTCTCGCTCGTCGTGCCGGCGATCCTGCCGCCGCCGGCGCCATTCAAGGTCTTCGTGCTGCTGGCCGGCGTCACCGGGATTCGCCCGCTGCCGTTTGCCGTCTCCATCGCGATTGGCCGCGGCTTCCGATACTTCGCGGTCGGCCTGCTGTCGGTCTGGTACGGCCATCATGCCGTCACCTTCCTCCAGGAGAACGGCGCGACGGTTGCCCTCTGGGCGGCCGGAATTGTGACCCTGGCGATCGCCGGCTGGATGCTCTTCCGCCACCTGCGCCGGCGCGAGCCGGCTTTGACCTCGGCCGGGTAGCCCGATATCATGCCCGCGCTGGCGCGCGCGCTCGCCTCCTGATGGCTCCCGAACTGTCCGTCGTCATCCCGATCCGGAACGAAGCCCCGAACCTGCGGAAGCTCCACGAGGAGTTCGCCGCGGCGCTGGGCGCGTGGGGGCGTCCCTTCGAGCTGATCATCGTCGACGACGGGAGCACGGACGAGAGCTTCTCGATCCTGACCGAGCTGCAAGCGGCGGATCCGCGCGTGAGGATCATCCGCTTCCGCCGCAACTTCGGCCAGACGGCCGCGTTCTCCGCCGGCTTCCGCTACGCGCGCGGCCGGCTGATCGCGACCGCCGACGGCGACCTGCAGAACGATCCGCGCGACCTGCCGCGGATGGTCGATCTCATCGACGAGGGGCACGACATCGTCTGCGGCTGGCGCAAGGATCGGAAGGACGCGTTCCTGACAAGGCGCGTGCCGTCGATGCTCGCCAACCGGCTGATCTCCTGGGCGACCGGCGTCGAACTCCACGACTACGGCTGCTCCCTGAAGGTGTTCCGGGCTGAAGTCGTCAAGCCCCTGAAGCTCTATGGCGAGATGCACCGGTTCCTGCCCGCCATCGCCAGCGAGCTTGGCGTGAGCATCACCGAAGTCGTCGTGAACCACCGCGCGCGGCAGCACGGGCTGTCGAAGTACGGGCTCTCGCGGACGATCAGGGTCATCCTCGACCTGATGACCGTGAAGTTCCTGTTGAGCTATTCGACACGCCCGCTGCAGATTTTCGGACTGGTCGGCGGCATCATGCTGCTGGGCGGCATGGCGGTCTCGACCTATCTCGCCTACGTGCGCCTCTTCGGCTACCAGTCCATCGCCAACCGGCCCCTGCTGCTCCTTGGCGTCCTGCTGATTTTCACCGGCGTGCAGCTGGTGACGATCGGCCTGCTCGCGGAGCTGCAGGCGCGCACCTACCACGAGTCGCAGGACAAGCCGATCTACGTGATTCGCGAGATCCGGGAAGCGCCCGCTGACGATCGGCGCGTAACGCAAGGGGTTGGGGCCTGAGCGGTCGCAGCCGAAGCGTCATCCCCGGTCAGGAACTCCCTGAATCCTGAAATCCGCGGGTCCGATCGTCCGCGGATCACCGGCCGTGAAGCTCGATTCGCTCGAGCGTGACCTGCGCGCCGTCGCTCACCCGAAAACGATAGTCCACCCGGTCCGCGGCCTTCGGCACCACGAACGGCAGCGTCACGTCGAGCGGTCCGACGGCGGCCGCGACCGGCCGGCTGCCGATGAGCCGATCGTCAGCCCAGGCCTCGACCACGCCGATTTCCGGCGCCGGCGCGGCCTCAACCGACCCGAGCCAGCGTGCGTCGTAGGTGCCGGCGCGGAGCGGGATGCGCGGACCCAGCTGGAGATAGCCGCCGCGGCCGCTCGAGCGCAGCCAGCGCTGCTCGCCGTCGCGGTCGCCGACGTCAGTGGTGAATCGC
Source organism: Vicinamibacteria bacterium (assembly GCA_963719755.1). Lineage (GTDB taxonomy): Bacteria > Acidobacteriota > Vicinamibacteria > Vicinamibacterales > JAENWD01 > JAENWD01. The sequence continues at coordinate 137,623 of CAVRDA010000016.1, forward strand.
CAGTGCCCGGCGCGCACCGAGAGCGCCACCGCGCGGCCCTTGCGGATGCGGTCGTGCAGACCTGAGAGGTCGCCCGCGTTCAGGCGCCAGATGGCGCGAAGGCGATCGCTGCTGACGATTGGCCCCTGCACGACCACCCGCAGCACGTCGTAGAGCTCGCGCAGCAACGGATCCGTGAGCTGGTTGCCGCCAGTCTGTCGCGACTCGAGGTAGCCGCCGGGGATGTCGCGGAAGAAGTGTCCCGCGTAGAACTCGAAGTGAATGCGATCGGAGACCGGCATCCGCGCCAGCAGCGGATCGGAGAGGGCGTTACGGTCGATGACGTAGAGGTCCGGTCCGCCGTAGTAGCCGACAAAGCCGATGCTGCCGTGCTCGAGGACGCGTGTCCCCGCACTTCTCGCGCTCAGGCCTTCACGAACCCAGACGAAATCGGGCATCGGGCGGAGCGGGTCGTAGCGCAGCAGGTTGGTCGCGTTGTGGTAGCCGCCGCGCTCGTCCTTGATGCCGTTCTGCTGCCGCCACGGCCACGCCATGGCGTAGTCGTGGCCGGTCTTCACGGGGGCCAGCGGATTCAGCACCGTGTAGGCGGCCAGGACCGCCGCCACCGGGACCAGCGGCACCGGCGTCGGCGCGAGCCGCCCCAGCACGATGACCGCCTGCAGGAAGGGCAGCGCGAAGAACCGGCCCGACATGAAATCGCCGCCGACCTTGATCGTGTAGGCGACGTAGAGCACTGCCGACGCCATCACGACAATGGGCGCAGGAGCGACGCACGGCAAGCGCGGCGATGACGGCGGCGTCGATCGTCAGCAGCGTCAGCGGGTCGTAGGAGAGGCTGTTCACCAGGTATGCGGCGCCCTGGCCGAGGACCATCCACGCAGGCAGCCCTGTCGCCACCTTCGCGTAGTAGCTGTTGGGAAACGGGAAGCCGTAATAGACCAGCGAGAACGCCAGCCACGCGATCGCGGGGAGCGCGCCGAGCACGATTGGCCGTGTGAGCTGCCACCGGAGACGCGGCCACAACGCCACGATCTGCCACATCAGGCACGGCACTGTCAGCAAGACGGTGTCGGGCCGGTTCACGTATGCCAGCGATGCGAGTGTCACGTTGACCGTCAGCTCGCGCGCCGGGCTGGTCTGCGAGTCGAGGTCCTCGAGCGTCCGAAACACGACTGCGGCCACCAGGAGGTAGCTGAGCGGCATCTCGAGGCCGGACGAGGAGTAGTCGACGAAGGCCTTGGAGCTCAGGAGCACCAGGAGCGCCGCCACCGGCACGGTCCAGTGCCTGGAGTACCGCACGATGAGCCAGAGCACCCCGGCTCCGCAGACCCACGAGACCAGCTGACCGGTGTAGTAGAACTCGCCGGTGACCGCGGCGCACACCGCCAGCAGCGCCGTCCACAGCGGGTTCGTGAACGCCTGCACACGCTCGGCGGGGTTGAAGGTGAACCCGTAGCCGTGCAGGAGATTCCACGCCGCGCGATAGCTGATGAACGCGTCGTCGCCGGTCCATGAGTTGGCGAGGAAGATCCACGTGTACGGCAGCAGGAGTGCCGCCAGCAGCGCCGTGGTGCCCACACGCCCGACGCGGTGCGATGGGAGCATGGGCATCACCAGGCGCTACCGCGCGCGCGCTGCCACGAAAGTCTGTCCCAGCCAGTACGGCACTTCGCGCTTCCCCAGCCGCAGCGCTGAGACCACTTGCGACCCGACGTGGGAGAGCCCAGGGCTGACGACTTCGCCGCGGGAGACGATGTAATCGAGCTTCAGGCGCTGCAGGTGCGGGCGGATGTCCACCGTCTCGAACCCGGCGCGGTCGAGCGCCGCGCGGATCGTCCCGCGCGTGAAGTAATAGAGGTGGACCGAGCTCAGGAACGGCCAGCGCCGCCCCATCACGCGCGCGATCCAGCTGCCGATGTCGGGGTAGTTGACGATCAGGAGGCCGCCGGGCTTCAGCAGCCGCTGCACGCGTCCGAGGACGTGGAGCGGGTCGGGAGTGTGCTCGATGACGTCCCAAAGCGTGACGACGTCGAATGCGCCGGCCGGCAGGGCGACGTCGTCGATCGAGCCGACGTGAATCGGCACGCCGTAGCGCTGCCGTCCCCAGTCCGCAAGCCACGCGTTCGGCTCGATGCCAGTGACGTCCCAGCCGTCGTCCCGCGCAGCCTTGAGAAACGCGCCGGCGGCGGTCCCGACGTCGAGCAGGCGGCCGCGTCCGGGCCGCAGGACGTTGATGCGTGCCATCGTCCGGGCGAAGGTGCGCACGCGAGCGTCCATTTGCGACACGTAAACGGGGTCGTCGCCGGCGGCGTACCCGGCGAGCATGTTGCCGGCGGCAACCCTTGGGTTGACGAACAGCAGCGAACACCGGCGGCACTGCACGAGCGGCTGCGTCAGCAACTCGTCGCCGGAGGCGCGGAACTTCGCGGAAAGATCGCGATCGCGCTCCAGGTCGGCGCGCGCCTCGTAGACCGTCTCGAGATCCGTGGACCCGCACAGATTGCAGGGCACGGTCTCCAGCGGCGGCATCTCCTCTGACATCAAGCCTTCGATTATATCGAACGGCGGTGCCATAATTGCGGCGTGAGCTCTCGCGCCACGGATACCGCGCCGCTGCGGGTCGTGCTCTTCTCCGGAGGACGCGGCTCCGGCGCGCTCGCGACCACGCTGGTCCGCACGCCCGGCGTCGCGTTGACCGTGGCCATCAACGGCTACGACGACGGCGCGTCGACTGGCGAAGTGCGGCGGTTCCTCGGCGATGCGCTCGGGCCGTCGGATTTCCGAAAGAACGCCTCGCGTCTGGCCAGCGAATTGGGGACGTGCGCGCCGGCGCTCGTGAGCGTGCTCGATCGGCGCCTGCCCGCCGACGGGGCCCGCGAGGCCCTGAACCGGCTTTGCGCGGATCTCGCGGCGGCGTCCCCGGAGGACGCCACGCTGAAGGAGATCCCCGACGCGGCACGCGATGCCGTGGCCGCGAGGCTGGCCGCGTTCCTCGACGCGCTGGCGGCCGGGGGCTCGTTCGACTTCGCCGACTGCAGCGTCGGCAATCTCGTCTTCGCCGGCGGCTACCTGCGGCTCGGGAAACGGTTCAACGACGCGGTCGACGACTACGCGGCGCTCGTCGGCCTGCCGGTCGGGCTGATCGAAAACGTCACCGACGGCACCAACGCTCACCTCGTCGCCGTGGACGTCGACGGCCGCGTCCTGGGACGTGAGGCCGACATCGTCGACGCGACGCGGCAGAATCGCATTCGCGACATCTTCCTGCTGCCGACGCCGCTCGATGCCGCGGCGTGCGACGCGCTGGCCAGGGCGGGAGCGGAGTCGGCCATCGTGCAGCTCAAGGGTCGCAGCGTCGCGCCGCCGATGAGCGCCCGATTGCCGGCTCGCCTTGCGGCCGCCGACCTGATCGTCTATGCGCCTGGCACGCAGCATTCGAGCCTGTTTCCCTCGTACCTGACGGCAGGACTCAGCGCCGCGATCGCCGCCAACGCCCGCGCCGTCAAGCTGCTCATCACCAACATCCAGGCGGATGCGGAGATCGCCGGCAGCAGCGCCGTCGACATCATCGAGCGGGCGGTCTACTACCTGAAAGACAAGGGGCGTCTCACCGCGCCAACCCCCGCGTTGGTGACGCACTATCTGCTCAACGACCCGCGGGTGCCGGGCGTCGGCGAGGCGTACGTCCCGCTCGGACGGCTGGACGCGTTGCAGGATCCGCGCCTCGTGCGGATCGGCCAGTACGAGCAGTCGGGATCGGGGCGTCACGACGCAGCCAAGGTGCTGGGGCCGTACGTCGCGGCGGTGCTGTCGCGCCGCCGCGAGCGCCGGCGTGTGGCGGTGCTGCTGCACGACGCCGGGTCGGCGGACAAGCTGGCGCAGACGCTGCTGGAGATGGTACGAGGCGGGCTGGCGGACCATCCCGTGGACGTGACCGTGTTCTGCGAGACGAGCGACCCGCTCGATCGCGCGTTCGTGTCCGGCCTGCCGTTCACGGTGACCGAGGTCGGCCCGCTCAGTGATGTCTCCGAGGATCGGCGCCTGCGCCGGACGCTTGGCGACGGCGGTTTCGACTACGTCGTGCGGTTCGAATCCTCGGGGATGTACAACGGCGAGGATGTGCCGTGGATCGTCTCGCACCTGCTGGCGGGGCGGCTCGACGCCGTGTGGGGCAGCCGCCGATTGTCAGTGCGCGACATCGAAGAGGCGTACCGCCTGAAGTACCGGCATCGAGCGCTGCTCGGCGCGGTCAGCCGGGCAGGGAGCCATCTGCTCAGCCTCGCGTATCTCGTGCTCTACGGCCGCTACGTCTCGGACACGCTGTCCGGCGCGATTGCCGTCCGCACGGGCGAAGTGCTGCACGCACCGGTCGGCCTGACCCACAAGCAGGCCAATCAGCATCTGCTGTCCGGCCTGCTCCGGCGGAAAGCAGAGATGTTCGAGGTGCCCGTGCACTTCTACTCGCTGTCGCCGGCGCAGGTGCGCCGCACGACCCCCGGCGACGGCCTGCGCGCCATCGCGACGCTCGTCTGGGGTCGCCTCGGTCCGGCGCGGGCTGGGGATCCCGCTACGCCGCCGCGCGAGACGGCCGATCCGGCGGCGCCGGGGCGCTAGGCGTGGCGGCTGCCGCACATCGCCGCGCGCTGGTGATTCCAGCCGCCGGCCGGGGATCGCGGCTCGGCAGCCAGCTCCCGAAGGCGCTGGTGCCCGTGGCCGGCCGCTCGATGTTGTCCTGGATCGTCGACCTCTATCGGCACTACGTGGACGGTGTCGCGGTCGTCGCGCACCCGTCGGCGCGCCATCAGATCGAGGCAGCCCTGGCATCCACGGGCGTCCCAGGCGTCGTGGTCGAACAGGCCGAGCCCACCGGCATGCTCGACGCGGTGGTGCTCGGTTGCCGCGCCGCGGCGGGATGGTCGCCCAGTCGCCTCTGGGTGACGTGGTGCGATCAGGTTGCCGTCCATCCTGCGACCGTGGCCCGGCTTGCGGATGCGGAGCCCGGGTCGGCGCTGACGCTGCCGCTCATCTCGCGCACGACCCCCTACATTCATTTCGATCGCGATGCCGCGGGACGCATCACGGCCGTCCGTCAGCGGCGTGAGGGCGACGCGATGCCGGACCGCGGCGACAGCGACATGGGCCTGTTCTCCCTGTCGGCCGAGGCCGCGGCCAGCGACCTTGCCGTGTTCTCGGCGTCCGCCGTGCCGGATGACGGCACTGGCGAGCGGAACTTCCTGCCGTTCATCCCGTGGCTCGCCGGGCGCAAGCCGGTGGCGACCATTGCCGCCACCGAGGACATCGAGGCCGTCGGCGTGAATACACCAGACGATCTCGCGCGCGTCGCCGCGTACCTGACGAGCCGCTGATGCCCACGCTGTCGGTCGTGATTCCCGCCTACAACGAGGAGCGGTTCATCGGCACGCTCGTCGAGCAGGTGAAGGCCGTCCCCTGGCGTCCCTCGGCGTCGACATGGAGATCATCGTCGTCGACGATTGCTCCACCGATCGCACCCACGAGATCGTCCGCGGCATCGAGGGCGTGCGCCTGCTGCGCCTGGCTCGCAACAGCGGGAAGGGCGCCGCCGTTCGCGAGGGTATCGCCTCGGCGACCGGCGACTACCTGATCATCCAGGACGCGGACCTCGAATACGACCCGCGTCGATTACGTGCCGATGATGCAGGCGATTCTCGACCGGCGTGCCGACATCGTCTACGGGAGCCGCTATCTCGGCAAGGGACGGCACGCGGGGCAGTCGTGGACGGCGTACCTCGGCGGGCGCAGCCTCAGTCTCGTCATGCTGGCGACGACGGGGAAGTACCTGACCGACACCGTGACGGCGCTGAAGCTGTTTCCGCGCCCGCTGCTGCCGTCGCTGGCCCTCGAGACGCGCGGCTTCGAGACCGATCACGAAATCACCGCCAAGGTCATCGCGCGCGGCCTTCGCATCGTCGAAGTGCCGGTGACCTACAAGCCGCGGAGCAAGGACGAAGGCAAGAAGATCGGCCTGCGCGACTGGTTCATCGGCGCGCGAACGTTCTGGAAGTACAGGAAGGGTTAGGGAAGTGGCGATTGGCGATTGGAGATTGACGATTCATCCGCGTGATTCGTAATCGTCAATCTTCAATCGCCAACCGTCAATTCTCCTACCGGTACTCGATAGACAGTTACCTCGCCGTTGGTGAAGACCGGCTCGAAGTAGCCAGGTGAGGCTGCCAGCCGTTCGGCGCCGGCGGGGTAGGCCCGGCGCTCGACCTCGTCGACCCAGAGATAGTCGATGCGGAGGGCGCGGGCGGCCTGGTGCGCGGTGCCGGGGTCAGTGGCGTCGAAGATGCCGCGCACCTTCTCCGATGCCTCGTCGTACTCGGGCCGCGGCAGCAGCGAGATCGGCAGCCCGGCGGCCATGCGGCGGCCGCGCAAAGGTCGGGATGAAGCTCCAGTGGCCGCGGCCGCGCGCCAGCGTGTCCATCTGCACGACCGCCGTCGCGAGGCGTGTTGTTGCGGACCCACTCGAGCGCCTGCTGCTGCCGGCGTGTGACGGTCAGCGTCCAGGGAAAGCCCGGCCCCCTCGCAAGATTGCGGATATCGGCCGCGTTATACGTGTCGGCTGCAGTCGTCGGCACGCCGACCGCGAAGATGCACGCGGCGAGCGCGATGCCGGCCAGCCGCGCGCGGCCCGAGGCGCCGGCGCTCGACCGATCGGTGAAGCGCGCAAGAAGGCGGGCCAACGGGATCGTCATCATCGCAAGCAGAATCTGGCCGGCCCGGAATCCCACCCACGACGCCTCGGACAGGACGACGAAGTAGAGCAGTCCGAGGCCGACGAGCAGGCCGCTGCCGGCGACGAGCACCGGCGTTGCCGGCAGCCGCCGTCGACGGCAGCAGCCCCGCCATCGACGGCAGGAGCACCGGGCCAAGCGACATCAACAGCGTCAGCACCGGCCGGTTGCGCGCGAAGCCGACCCACCCGATGGTCAACGCCTCGCCGGCGCCTTCGGCCATCGTGTTCAGGGTGCCCCAGAGCACCGCGAGCGCGGGCGGGATCGCCGCCGCGGCGTGCGTGGCCAGCCGGAGCACGGGCGTGCGCGTGCGGACGGCGTCGGCCAGCACCGCAAGGCCGTAGATGAGCGAGAACGCCGCGCCGAGGAACGGATTGATCGTCGTCGCCAGCCCGAGCAGCAGGCCCGTGACGCAAGGTCGATCGGAGCGGCGCCGCAGCGCCGGTGAACATCACCGGCACGAGCGCCAGCAGCCCGAGCGCGCAGGACAAGCCGTGCTGAGGCGTGTAGAACATCGTGCGGTGCACGCCGTCGATACGCAGGCCGTTGTACTTCCAGGCGGTGATCGCGTCGACGTTGGTGTTCCGAAGCTCCGCGAGCGACCCGCCGCGCGCCAGGATGTCCTTGATGGCGATCAGGCCCTCTGCGCTCGACGCGAGGACAACCAGGAGCACGGCCGCCGCCGCGGGCACGGCGCCGGCGCCGGCCGACCACGCGAGCAGATAGAACGACGCGATCAGCACCGCCGCGGTCGCGATGGCGTTGACCTTGAGATTGGCTTCGACGTCGCGGACGGCAGGCGGGCCGAGGGAAGAGACTGCGGCCGGGACCAGGAAGTAGGTCCAGTAATAGTGCAGCGCCTCGCGCTCCATGTACGGGTTCCGCGGAGGCATGACGAATCGCCCGAGCTCGGAGGTCAGCGCCACGTGCCAGACGAAGTCGGCCGTGAAGTACGCGCGATAGTGTTTCGTGCCCGACTCGTTGGCGCCGCCGAGATTCCGGTACGGCGCCGCCATCAGCAGCGGCACGACCAGGAGCGTGGCCGCCAGCGCCGCGGTGTCGCGTCGGGTCCACGCCGGCAGCCGCAGCGCAGGCTCGGCCATCCGCCTGGAGGCGATCCAGAAGACCGCGGTCTCGAGGACCCATGCCGCGGCGAGGGCAGCCCGCGACATCACCTCGGCTTCAATCAGCCCCCAGATGACCAGGCACGTCGTCGCGTAGCCGATGGCGAGGCCGATGATCCAGCCAGCCGGATGGCGGCCCGGTGATGCGGAGTCCAAGCGGCACGCCTGGCAGCGCGGCCAGCGCCCAGAACGGCGCGTAGGCGACGCCCGGGGGTCCGGCCACGAACGGCACGAGCAGGCCGATAGCGGCGGCGGCAATCCACGGGAGCGTGCGCGAAATCATGCGGCGCGCCTGGGGCCGACAGCGTAGAGGAACCCGCCCGGCAGGTTGCCGATGATGCCGAGCGCGATGAACAGCACGGAGAGCGCCAGCGCATCCGGCCGCGCCACGCCGGCAGGGCCGAACGTCCAGAGGAACGCGGCCTGGCCCGTGCCCAGGCCGCTCACGGTGATCGGGATCTGCATGATCAGCGTGACGACAGGAATGGCGACGAAATACAACGCGATGGCGGCGTCGATACCGAGCGCCCGTCCCAGGCACCACGCCTGGATCACGCGCAGGATCTGGACCCCCAGCGACGCGGCCAGCACCCCAGCCAGGGCGCCGTGGTGATGCCGGTAGATCCGGAGCGCCTCGACGAGGCGCGCCGCCACGCGACGCACGCGGGCCCCCGGCAGCCGCCCGGCGAGACGCGTGACGAAGTCGCCGAGCTGGTCGACGAAGATGACGGCGGCGAGGGCCACGCTGGCGACGCCCCCGGCTGCGAGCAGCAGGTAGATGCCTGCCGGCGTGGGGGCCGTCAGCGCGAGCACGCTGACGAAGCCAAGCAGCAGCACGGAGATCACGCCGAGCGCGCGGTCCATCGCTACAGACGCCAGCGCAGTGGCGCCAGGGACGTCATGACGCGTCAGGCCGTATGCGCGCACGGCGTCGCCGCCGACGCTCGACGGGAGGAACGTCCCGACGAAGGAGCTGATGAAGAATACCCGCATCACGTGGCCGAGTCCGGGCATCGCCTCCGCCATCACCGGACGGAGCAGCGCCAGCCATCGCCACGCCATCAGCGCCCGGTCGAACAGCACGAGGCCGCAGGCCAGGAGAATCCACGCTGGATCGGCGCCGGTCGTGGCACGCAGGATGGCCTGGGGATCGTTGCGCCAGAAGATGTAAGCCGTGAGCGCGACGGCGAGGGACAGCCGCAGGAGGCGGCTGCCGAGCAGGCGAGTCACCGGGTGACGGGCAGGGTCTCCAGGTGCTGCTCGGGGTTGTGTTTCACCCGGTAGGCGCGCACCAGGAACTTCGCGTACGGCACGAACTGCTTCATCGCGCCGACGTTGACCTGACAGGGGCTCAGGCAGTTCTTACAGATGCCGTCCTCGAAGCCGGCGCGATGCGCCAGGTTCTCGGCCTTGAAGTAGATGTCCTCGGCCGACTGGTCGAGCACGTTGCCGAGCAGATCCGAGTTCTCGCAGTAGAACAGGTCGCCGTTCGGGTTGAGCAGCAGCCCCTGACTCCGGAACGGGCACGGCATCGTCCGCACGTAGCCGTTGGCGATCATGTCGGCGTAGTGCAGGTACATGAACGCCTGGCCCGACAGCACCGACTCCTCCTGCACGCGCTCCAGGAAGAACTGTCGCATGAAGGCCTCTTCCTTCTCGTGGAAGCCGACCTTCTCCTCGAGGTCGCGGTTGCCGAGCATGTTGTCGGTGAACCGCAGCATGTTGAAGACGATGTCCAGTTTCTTGGCGCGGGCCCACGCGAGGATGTTGCCCGCGTCCTCGAGGTTCGTCGCGAAGATCGTCGACGCGATGCCGAACGAGAAGTTCGGATGCGTGGCGGCAAGCGCCTGCATCGCCTCGATCGTCTGGCACGCCTTCTCGAACCCGCGCTTCACGTCGCGCACCTGGTTGTGGACGTCGCCGATGCCGTCGAGTGACACGCGGATGCTGATGAGCAGCCCTTTGGAGGCGCAGAACTCGACGATCCGCGTGAGCATCGGAATCGCGCGATGCGGCGTGAGCCCGGTGGTGTTGATGCCGATCTTGCGCAGCCGCGGCAGCCGCCGCTGGGACATCTCCACCAGATCCGGCAGGTCGTTTCGCGTCGTCGGCTCGCCACCCGAGATATTCAGGTTCTCGACCGCGCCCCAGAACTCGTGGTCCATGACGCCGTCCACCTGGGCGAGCGTCATGTCTTCCTTGCGGTTGCCGCGCTTCCAGTTGTTGCACATCTGGCAGCGCGCGTCGCAGACGAAGGTGCAGTTGTAAATGAGCACCGTCGGCCGAATCGGCTTCAGCTTCGACACGACCAGCGTGTTAGCCAGGTCCCGGGGGACGCCGGCCGCGGTCTTGGCGAGATAGCTGAGGCGGAAACTGTCGGTGGCCATTGAAAGGTCTGGATGCGACAAGCGGCCGCTCCACCGCCGGGGACACCGGCGACGAAGGGCCGCTCCACACAACCCTCATCAGTATACCACCCCCGCCGGAGCGGGCGATGGGCCTTTGCTTTCCGCTAGTTACACGAGTACGGGTGCGTGTACTTCGTGTAGAACGGGAACGTGCCGCCGCCCCAGTACAGGCGCAATTCCGAGCCCGTGTTGTCGTAGTCCATGGCGATGTCGTGGCCGATCACGTCGCCGCCGCGACGCTCGGCGAGGAAGTCGATGCTGATTTCCGGCCCGCCGCGCTTCAGGTTCCAGCCCAGATCCAGGCCGCCGCAGAGGCCCGCTTCGATGATGCGGTCGCGCAGGAACTCCATGTTGGCGCGGCGCTGGTCGCCGCTGACGCCGGCCCGCCGGTACGACGCGGTACTTCTGCGCGATGCAGTTCACGATGTACTCGCCATTGCTCGAGGCACAGCTGCCCGCCGGCCCGCCGCCACCGCCGCCGCCGGGTGGCGGCGGGGATCGCCGGGGCTGGCCCTGCCCCCGTCTGGAACACCTGCGTTGACGACCAGGGGCCGTTGATCGAGCCGTCCCACGCGCGCACGCGCCAGAAAAGCGTCGATGACGATGGGAGCGGGGCGACGACGCGGATGGACGTGTCGCCCCCAGGGCCGTTCCGTTCAGCGCCGGTGTAGGTTGCCACGAGGGCCGTGAACGAGTCGTTGCCCGAGATTTCAACGAGATACGTGATGCTGCCGATCGGGCCGGACCGCGGCGCGTTGTGGAACGTGAACTCCGGCTCGAGACTGCCAACCGTGGTGCCGCCGCCGGGGGAGACCGGCACCGGCGCCAGCAGCGTCGCCGGCGTGAAGATCGAGAAGCGCACGGCCGCGGACCAGGGCCCGTGGTTGGCGCCGTCCTGGCCCTTCGCGCGCCAGAAGTAGGTGCGGTCGCTCGTCAGCTTGCTGGGAAGCCGCAGTTCCGTCCGGCCGTTGGCGCCCGGTTCGATGCCCGCCTTCGCGAAGACCTTGGTCGAGAACCCTTCGTCCGCTGCCACCTCGACTTCAATCGTGACGGGCCGCTGCCCGTTGCTGCCGGGATTCTCGATGAGCAGCATCAGGGGCTGCTTGTCGTTCGAGACTTCCCAGTTGACGCCGGGCTCGAGCGGCTTGGGCGCCGAGATCTCGACGCCGGGAATCGGCCCGGCCACCGAGGGGCTCAGAGGGTTGGCGCTCTTGGTGGACTCACAGGCAACGCCCAGGGCGGCCAGAGAGACGAGCACCACCACGCGTGCGGATCGGACCGTCATCGCGAACTCCACGAAAGATTCGACAATGCAAGGAAGAGGAGACCTTCCTGTGCAGTTATGTGTATCGACCGATCGAGCGAAAGGTTTAGGGGCGGCGGGGATGCCGACCAAGGATAGCTGGCATGCAGGCCGGCGCGGGCTCCGGCGATATGGACCCGGAACCCGCGCCGCGCAAGGATACTACTATTTGTTCGCGAATTCCGGGCGCGGCCGGCTCGACAGCCACACCTGTTTCACGATCATGCCGGGGACCGAGGCGTCGGTCGGGCCGCCCCGGCCGACGGGGGCGCCCACCCACGCGTGATGCGGGGTCGGGTCGTACTCCCCGTCGTAGTTCTTGCCAAACGAATACAACTGCGGGCCGCCTGGGCCGCCTTCGTGGACGGTCAGTTGGAACCGGTGTCCACCCCACGTGGACCGCCAGAAATACCAGCGGTCGGCACGAAAGTCGACCTGGACCCGCTCGGCGCCCTGGGTCTCTTCCTGCGACTCCCGCGTGATGATCCGGAACGCAATCGTGCCCGGGGGGTCGCCACGCTTTTCGATCGTGAACCGCCGGTCATTGGTGGTGATGTCCGAGGTGCCTTCGGCCATCGACATGATCTTGGTCTTGCCGCCCTCTGTGTTGGCCGGAGCGTTGTACACGAGCATCGAGAGCTCGCCGTGGGTCACGGTCTGCGGCAGGACGTAATGGATATTGCTGACGAAGTCGAGGATCTGGGCGCCCATGTTGGGCACGAACTGGACCGGCCCGTTGAGGCTGCCCACCGACTTGCCGGTCCACAGCGGGTCGTAGACCTCGCCGCCCGCGATGTAGCCCTGCGGGATGTCCGGCGTCTTGAACGTCCAGGTGCTGGACCAGGGGCCGAAGTACTCGCCCTCCTCCGCGCGGCAGCGCCAGCCGTAGGTGACGTTGACGTCGAGGTCGCCCACCTTCCACTCTCGTGTCGAGGAGCGGAAGTCACGAACGACCTGGCCGTTCAGCAGGACCTGAAAGCGGTAGGCATACTGCGACTTGCCGCTGAACTTGCCGGTTACGGCATTGACCTGCAGCGTCACGTCGAACGACTCGAGCGCCACGCCGTTGGCGGGCGCGACCTGCGTCGGCGCGGGCACCTTCAAGGTCGAGCCGTCGGCGGCTGCGCCGGCATCGTCGATGCCCACGGCCGCACCGGAGGGAGCCGCCGGGCTCGGCGACGTATCGCTACAGGCCACGGCAGCGCTGAGCACGCCGGCGACCGCGACGAGGTGTAACTTCTTCATCATGCCTGGGTTCTCCTTACCCTCAAATCTGTATCGGCCGCGACGCGTCAGAAGCGCACCCGCAGACCCGCAGCAAACTGAAAACCGCCGGCATCGACTTCGACGCTGCCCCCGCTCGGCAATGCCATGTCGGCCGAGCCGGTGGCAATGCGCAGCAGCACGCCTGCGCCGAATCGCTCGTTGATCATGTAGGTCGCGTCCGCGCCGATGTTGAAACCCACCGGCGACTCGCTCACCTCAGCCGGACGCGGCGTGATGGTCGGCCCGGGTTCGGCGACGTCCACGGTGTCGATGAGATCCTGCGTCATCGAGTAGAAAGTCGGGCCGAGGCCCACTGAGATGTCGAGCTTCGGCGTGGCGGCAAACCGGTAGAACACCTGCAGGTGCACGGCGTTTTCGGTGTGCGCCAGGCCGTCGGCCGAGGCCGACGCGCCGCGCGGACGGTCGGTGACATCCGGGTCCGGAATCTGCCCGGTCACCGTGGCGATGCCATCGCCTGACGTTCGCGAATAGCTCAGCCCGACGCCGAAGTTGTCATATATCAAGTAGCTGCCGCCGATGTCGAACAGGGGGCCGCTCTCGAACGTCTGCGCGACATCGAGGCGCGCGGGCTCATCGTAGATCAGCGGCGTGGACCCGTACGTGAGGTCGCCGGAACCCGCCTGCACACCGAAATTGATGCTGGCCGAGATTCGACTGCTCGAAGCGGGCTTGGGAGTGGGCTTCTGGGTGGACTGCGCCGACGCGGGACTCGCCGCCAGCAGGCCCGCCGTGACGCACAGGCAGCCAAAACACGTACGAATAGAGGTCATCTACCTTCCTCTGGGAGTGATCGGAATAACCAACACGCACACCGCCGTGAGAGCCTTGATCCGATGGACCGGTCAGGCTCCGGTGCCTCTGCCGACGCGCTGGGACACGCCGGAATCGAACGATGATGCTGGCGGGGAGGGCGGCGCGTACGTGCCACGGACCACGTAAACGACCGCTCCGGACAAGGAGAATAGCATGATCAGTGCCGCGCCGAGCAGAGAAATTGCAAGTGCGGCCTCGATCGGCAGCCCCAGCCGCGAGAAGTAGAGCGAGAAGGTCGCTTCCCGCAGACCGAAGCCGTTCACCGAGACCGGCAGCATCTGGACGAGAAACGACATCGGTACCAGCACCGCCATGTGCCAGGTCGAGATCGGCACGTGGATGGCCGCGGCGATGGCCGCGTAGAAGGCCACGAGCAGCGCCTGCACCACCACGGCGCCGGCGAAACAGCCGGCCAGCGCCCACGGCGCCTGGCGGAACCGGTGCAGCGCATCCGCCAGCCGGTTGAGTCGTGTCTCCACCCATCCGGGGTTCAGACGCCGCAGGGGTCCGAGCAGCCGGATGACGAAGTCTGGCGCCGCCAGCGCCGGCGCCGACACCACGACCGCCGCAAGCAGGCCTGCCCAGAGCGCCGCCGCGGGAATCGGCGACGCGCTCGAGTCGCCGGTGACCGACGCTGCGACGGCGGCGACGAGCACCAGGCCGAGCAGTCCGATGCCGCGGTCAATCAGGACGACCGTGGTGGCAAGCGTCTTCGACCCGGCGGCCTGGGCGGTGTCGGCGATGCGGATGACGTCGCCGCCGATGTTGCTCGGCAGAAAGTTGTTGAAGAAGGTCGCGACGAGAAACGACCCGGTGAGTCGCCGGCCGGTGGCCGGCACGCGCTGCGCGGCAAGCAGCAGGCCCCAGCGCCACGCGCTGACCAGCACCATCAGCAGGTACATCACCAGCGCCGTCGCCAGGCCCGCCAGAGACGCCGTGCGCACGTACGCCCAGAGCCGCGGCACGTCGCTGCGCGAAATCAACAAGGCCAGCAGGCCGACGCTGACGACGATCTTCGCTGCCAGGACAAGGGCGCGCCGGGCTGGCGATTGCGGCGGATCGGGGGTCTCGGCGTCAGTGGGTTCAGGCATCGGCACAGCGCGGGCGGTGGTCGATCGGGACAACCTCTCAGGGTACTACGCGACTCATTGGGCTGTAAACCGCGTCGGCGTGCTGGCCCTCGGGGTGCCCCGACCGGCGCGATTGACGGTCCCGGCGGGGTTCTCTAGACTTGGAGATTGGACGAGATCGCGCGGAAGCCTATGACGCGTCCACGCGCCCACGGCTGATGCACATCCTCATGATCGCGCCGGAGCCGTTTTTCGAGCCCCGGGGCACCCCGTTCAGCGAGTACCACCGGATCCGCGCCCTGCTGGAGCTCGGACATACGGTGGACCTGGTCACCTATCCGTTCGGCCACGACGTCGAGCTGCCGGGGCTGCGGGTGTTCCGCTGCCTGCGGCCGCCACTGGTCACCGGCGTGCGCATCGGTCCGTCGTTCGCGAAGGTGCCACTCGACCTCTCGCTGGCGGTCTCGGCGCTGCGGCGCGCGGCCGGGGGCCGCTACGACGTGGTGCACTCGCATGAGGAGGGGGCGGCCATCGGCCTCGTGCTGGCGGCCATCCTCGGCGTGCCGCACCTCTACGACATGCATTCGAGCCTGCCGCAGCAGCTGGGCAACTTCAAGTTCAGCCGCTCGCGTGTCCTGCGGTGGATGTTCCAGGTGTTCGAGCGCGTTGCGGTGCGCCGGTCGCGCGTCGTGATCGTGATCTGCGCCGAGCTCGAGCGGCTCGTGCGCGAGATCGCCCCGGCGTCGGCGCCGGTGCTCATCGAGAACGCGCCGGGCGCTGGCGACGTCTCGGAGCACGGCGGCCGCGACGAGGTGCGCACGCAGTATGGGATCTCCTCGACGACGCCGGTCGTGCTCTACACCGGTACCTTCGAGGCGTACCAAGGGCTCGATTTGCTGTTCGACGCCGCGCGCACGGTGGTCGCCGCGCGCCCCGACGCGCGATTCCTGCTCGCCGGGGGCCGTCCCGATCAGATTGCCGCCGCGCGCGCCGAGGTCGCCGCGCGTGGCTTATCGGAGCACGTCATCTTCGCGGGCGAGCGGCCGGCCGCCGAGATTCCGCATTTTCTCGACGCCGCCGATGTGCTCGTCTCGCCGCGCAGCCGCGGCACGAACACGCCGCTCAAGATCTATCAATACCTGCGGGCGGGCCGCGTGATCGTGGCCACCCGCCTGCTTACTCATACTCAGGTTCTCTCAGACGATGTGTCGATACTCACCGAGCCGACGCCAGCGGCGTTCGGGGCGGGCATCCTCCAGGCCATTGCCGATCCCGCGCTGGCCCACGCGATTGGTGCCCGTGCCGGTCAACTGGCCGAGACCAAGTACAGCTATGAAGCGTATCTCGCGCGCACCCGAGAAGCGGTCGGCCGACTGACGGCTGCCGCCGCGCCGGCGCCGGTCGCCGGGGGCGTCGCGTGACGCGGCCGGCCGGACCCGCGCCGCCATCGGATCACTACAGCTACACCGTGTATGCCGATCCGGCGATGGCGGACCAGTTCGATCGCGCGCGGTTCAGCGGGCCGATCGGCGAGCTGCTGGCGGCGACGCAGGCGCGGATCCTGGTCGACTATGCCGGGCCTTCGGGCGGCGGACGCGTGCTCGACGTCGGCACCGGCACGGGGCGCGGCGCGCTGGTGCTCGCCGAGGCTGGCGGCGACGTGACGGCCGTGGACGCGTCCGACGAGATGCTGCGCGTCGCCCGCGCGCGAGCCGAGGCGCGCGGCATTCCCATCCAGTTCGGCTACGGCGACGCCCATCAGCTCGCCTTCGGCGATCGCGCCTTCGACACGGTGGTCAGCCTGCGCGTGCTGATGCACACTCCAGACTGGCGAACGTGTCTGGCCGAAGCGTGCCGCGTCGCGCGGAGCCGCGTGATCATCGACTATCCGTCGGCGCGCAGCGTCGCGGCTCTCCAGGCGGCGTCCCGGCACCTCGCGCACAAGTTCGGCGCGAAGACCGAGCCGTACCGCGTCTTCACCGATCGCCAGATCCAGGACGAATGCGCGCGGCACGGCTTCCGCGTCACGCGCTGCCACCGGCAGTTCGTGCTGCCGATTGCCGTGCACAAGCGTCTCGGCTCGCGCGCCGCCACCGACCGCATCGAAGGCGCGATGGCGGCGGTCGGCCTGCTGCGGCTGGCCGGCTCGCCGGTCACCATCCTGGCAGAGCGGTGACGGCCCTCGTCACCGGCGCGACCGGATTCACCGGCGGTCACCTGGCGCGATTCCTGGCCGCGCGTGGCGACACGGTGCGGGTGCTCGTGCGGGATCCCGCGCGCGCCGGCGATCTCGAGCTGGCGGGCGTGAAGATGGTCGCCGGCGATCTGGCGCGGCGCGAGTCGCTCCCGGCCGCGCTCGCCGGCGTCGACGTCGTCTACAACATCGCGGCGCTGTACCGGCAGGCCGGACTGCCCGAGGCAACCTACCGCGTCGTGAACGCCGAGGCGGTCGGCTGGCTCGTCGAGGCGGCCGCCGCGGCCGGCGTGCGGCGGGTGGTGCACTGCAGCACCGTCGGCGTGCACGGCGACATCGAGGCGCCGCCGGCGAACGAAGACGCGCCGCTCCGTCCGGGCGACACGTATCAGGTGACCAAGCTCGAAGGCGAGCGCCTCGCGCGAGAGGCGGCGGCCGCCTCCGGCGTCGAACTCGTGGTCGTCCGTCCCTCGGGCATCTACGGCCCAGGCGACCGGCGGCTGTTGAAGCTGTTTCGCGGCGTCGCCCGGCGGCGATTCGTGATCCTCGGCGACGGCAAGATCTTCTACCATCTGACGCACATCGACGATCTGGTCGAGGGGTTCAGGCTTGCCGGGACCGTGCCGCAGGCGGCAGGCCGGACCTACATCCTGGCGGGAGCCGAGGTCACGACGTTGAACGAGCTGGTGGCGATCATCGCGGGAGAAGCCGGCGTGCGGCCGCTCGACGTCCACCTGCCGGTATGGCCGTTCTGGGCCGCCGGCGCCGTCTGCGAAGCCGTGTGCGCGCCCTTCGGCCTCGAGCCGCCCATCTATCGGCGCCGCGTGGACTTCTTCACGAAGAGCCGCGCGTTCGACATCAGCCGGGCCCGCGCCGAGCTCGGGTTTGCCCCGGAGGTGGACCTGCGCACCGGCGCGCGGCGCACGATCGCGTGGTACCGCGAGCAGGGGTGGATCTAGCCGTGGCGACCATTCCGCGCGCTCAGGACGAGCTGTTTGCGCCAGGCACCTCGGCCCGGCAGAAGTACGCGCGGCTCATCGTCGGGCGCGACGGCTGGGGCGCGCTCATCTGCTACGAGCTGGTGCAGCTGGCGTCGCAGTGGGTGCCCGGCGCCCTCGGGCTCGTGCTTCGCAAGTGGCTCTATCCGACGCTGCTCGGCGCCTGCGGCAGAAATGTCGTGTTCGGCCAGCATGTCGTGCTGCGCCATCCGCACAAGATCCGGATCGGCGACAACGTGGTCATCGACGACAACTGCCTGATCGACGCCAAGGGCGACGCCAACGCCGGCATCGCCATTGCCTCGGGCACGTTCATCGGGCGCAACACGATTCTCTCGTGCAAGAACGGCGACATCGTCCTCGGTGAAGGGGCGAACATCGGCTTCAACTGCGAGATCTTCTCGGCGGCGCGCGTCGAGGTCGGCGCGCGGGCGCTGCTGGCGGCGTACTGCTACGTGATCGGCGGCGACCACGACTGGAAAGACGCCGGCCGCGCGGTGCTCGACCAGGGCCGTCATGCC
Organism: Vicinamibacteria bacterium; assembly: GCA_963719755.1. Lineage (GTDB taxonomy): Bacteria > Acidobacteriota > Vicinamibacteria > Vicinamibacterales > JAENWD01 > JAENWD01. Next base: position 156,117 of record CAVRDA010000016.1, read on the forward strand.
ACCGGCGTCTCGATCGGGCCGGGCGCGTGGCTGGGTGCCGGCGCGAAGGTGCTCGACGGCACCACCATCGGCGACGCCGCGATCGTCGGCGCCGGGGCGGTGGTGACCAGCGATGTCCCGGCCGGGGCGATCGCTGTCGGCGTGCCGGCAAAGGTTGTCGGAACCCGGACGGAGCGCGCACCGGCATGAGCCGCCGGTTGAACGTGCTGCAGGTCTGCGATCACCTGGGCTGGGAGGGATCGCGGATGCACGGCGTGAAGCGCCTGTTCGCGTGGATGATCCCGCGCTTCGACCGGTCGCGCTTCAACGTGTCGCTCGTGTCGCTGCGGAAGAAGGACCTCTCCGAGGAGACGCTCGAGTCCCTCGGCGTGGACATCGAGTACCTGCATCGATCGAAGTTCGATCCGGCGACGCTGCCGGCCCTGCTGAAGATCATCGACCGCAAGCAGATCGACATCCTCCACCTGCACGGCTACGGTGCGACGACGTTCGGCCGCCTGGCCGGCGCCATGCGGCGGCTGCCGACGATTCTGCACGAGCACGCCAACCTCACCGACACGCCCTGGTTTCAAAAGGTCGCGGACCGAATGCTCGAGCCGTACACCGACCTGGCGATCGCGGTGTCGAAGAGCACGGCGGAGTTCGTCGAGCGTGCCCGGCTGGTGCCCCATGAGAAGGTGAAGGTCGTCTACCTCGGCGCGCCGCTCGAGGAGTTCGGCCGTCTGCGCGGCAGAGACGAGATTGCCGCGGCGCGCGCCGCCATCGGCGCGGCGCCGGACGACTTTGCGATCGGCACCATCACGCGCCTGCACGACTCCAAGGGCAACGACTTCCTTGTCGATGCGGCCGCCGAGGTCGTCGCGGCTCACCCGCGGGCGCGGTTCTTCCTGGCCGGGGAGGGCCCGTTGCGGGAGTCGCTCGAGTCGCAGGCGCGGGCCCGTGGTCTCGGCGATCGGTTCGTGTTCCTCGGCTTCCAGAAAGACGTCGCGCAGACCTTGTCGGCGTTCGACCTCAGCGTGTTCCCCTCGCTCTGGGAAGGCACGCCGCTGACCGCCTTCGAGACGCTCGCGATGGGCAAGCCCATCGTCGCCACCGATGCCGATGGGCTGCTGGATATCCTCGAGCGTGACGTGACGGCCTGGATCGTCCCGCGCCGCGATGCGGCGGCTCTGGCTGGCGCGATCGCCCACGCGATGGCCCATCCCGACGAGCGCGCGGCGATGGCGGCGCGCGCCCGGGAGGCCGGCCGGCAGTACGACATCGCGATGTTCGTGCGGAAGATGGAGCGGCTCTACACGATGCTCCATGCGGTGTCGCGGCCGACGAAGCGCCGCGGCATCCTCGGCGAAGACCTGTCATTTCTCGCCACGGGAGCCGGGCTGTGACTGGCGCGCCGGCGGCGCCGCCCTCGGCCCGGCCACTCGATCTCACGCCAGGGCTCGTCGCCGCCTTGCTCGTGCTCGCCGTGTACGGCGGCATGGCCCTGTCGATTGACTACCCGCGCGCCGCCTTCGGTTTCAAGAGCGACGAAGCGACGTACTACATGATGGCGCACAGCCTGGCCGAGGACGGCGATCTGTCGTATCGCCGCGAGGACCTCGGGCGCGTGTGGCGCGAGTTTCCGGCGGGGCCGACCGGCCTTTTCCTGAAGAAGGGGCGCGACGTCAGCGTCTCGTTCGGTGGCGCCTTCCCGTTCGTGCACCTGCAGTACCGGCCCGACCGCGATCCCGCGCGGCTCTACTACGGCAAGTCGTACATGTATCCGCTCGTCGCCGCGCCGTTCGTCTGGCTGTTCGGCACCAACGGGTTTCTCCTGCTGCACGCGCTGCTGCTTTCCGCGCTGGTGTTCGCAGGCTACCTGTTCGTGGCGGCGCGGTCGCCCGCCTGGGTGGCGCTGGTGCTCGGCGGCGGCTATTTTCTCGCGACGGTCACGCCCGGTTACGTCGTCTGGTTGACGCCGGAGCTCTTCAACCTGGCGACCGTCACGCTCGCGTACTTCTGCTGGCTCTACAAGGAGGTCGCGCCGGCCACGTTGCCGCGCGGATTGCGGTGGCTGCGCACGCACTGGTCCGACGTCGCCGCGATTGTGCTGCTCGCGATGGCCTCGTTCTCCAAGCCGCCCAACGCCGCGCTGATCGGTCCGATCGTGCTGCTCAAGTGGTGGCGTCGGGAATGGACGTGGGGCGCCATCGTTGGAGCGGCATTCACGGCGATCTTCGCCGGGTTCTTCCTGGCGAATCTCGCCTCGACCGGCGATCTGAACTTCCAGGGCGGAGAGCGGCGCACCTACTACGCGGCGTTCCCGTTCATGGACCCGACGCTGGGCTTCGAATCGGGCATGGACCGCGCGACCAACGAGGTCCTCACCAACATCGTCCTGGACCCGTCGGTGTTCTGGTCGCGGCTCGGGTGGAACGTCGTGTATTTCTTCGTCGGCCGGCACTCGGGGATGCTGCCGTACTTCTTCCCGGGGCTCCTGGCGCTTGTGCTGTTCCTGTGGCCCCGGACGCGGCGCCTGGGCTGGCAGTGGCTGGTCTTTGCGGCGGTCGTGGGCGAGACCCTGCTGCAACTCGTCTGGCTGCCGTACACCTACTACGGCGGGCCAGGCGTGCTCGGCAGCCGGTACTACATCAACATCTACGGGCTGCAGTTGTTCCTGCTCCCCGCCGTCGCCTCGCTCGGGCCTGGGCTGGCGGCGTGGTTCATCGGCTGTCTCTTCACCGCGAAGATCATCCTGAACCCGTTCTACTACTCCTTCCATCCCCACGAGCACGCGAAGGCGGGACCGCTGCGGCTGCTGCCGATCGAGCTGACGCTCGTGAACGACCTGCCAATCAACACGCGAGTCGATCGGGTACGTCAGCTGTTCGGCATCAGCCCGCGGTTCCAGATCTATTTCCTGGACGACAACGCGTATCCGCGCGACAACGACAGCTTCTGGATTCGCGGCCGCTCGCGCACGGATCTGCTGTTCAAGACGCCGGAAGCGGCGCGGTCGCTGAAACTGAAGGTCGAAAACGGGCCGCTCGCGACGCTGGTCACGCTGCGCGTGGACGGCCGGCGCGTCGAGGCCGCGCTGGGCCCGGGGGAGACGACGATTCTTCAGGCGCCGCTCGGCCCCGGGTTCCCGTATCAGGGCACCCGCGTCTGGACGGTGACCATCGCGGCCGACAGCGGACACGTGCCGCTGTTCGACGTCGGCGGCGAGGACGTGCGGTATCTCGGCGTGAGAGTCACGCCGGAGCTCGTGCCGTGAGCGCGATCGCGGTCGTCACGTCGAGCCCGCCGTTTGTCGAAGGCGGGCATCTGGTCATCGCCCGTTCGCTCATCGCCGCGCTGCGCGACACCGGGCACGAGGCCGATCTGATCGTGACGCCGCAGAACCGCTTCGGGCGCCAGGGCTCGGCGTACCTGGCGACGTGGCTCACCGACGTCGGCAAGACCCACGACGATCGCCCCGTCGACCAGGTGATCTCGCTGCGCTACCCGAGCTACGCCGTCCGGCATCCGCGGCACGTGTCCTGGCTGCTGCACCCGATGCGCGAGTACTACGATCAGTGGGACGCGTTCAGCCGGCCCTTGAAATGGAAGGGACGCCTCAAGGAACGCACCCGTCGAAAGCTGGTCTGGACGGCCGACCGCTACTTGCTCACGAAGAACGTCACGAAGCTGTTCGTGATCTCCGCGACCGTGCAGAAGCGACTGCGGGACTTTGGCGGCATCGCCTCCGAAGTGCTGCACCCGCCGGCGCCGCAGCGCGCCTATCGCGTCGACGGCTACGAGCCGTACCTCTTCGCGGTCTCGCGCTTCACGCCGCTGAAGCGTATGGCGCTCATCGTCGAGGCACTGGCCGAGCCCGAGGCACGGGGTATCCGCGCCGTCCTGGCGGGGGAAGGGGAGTCGTTCGACGACATCCGGCGCCTGGTCGCCACGCACGGGCTCGCCGATCGCGTCTCGTTACCGGGCCGCCTCGACGATCGCGGGCTGGTGGATCATCTCGCGCGGTGCCGTGCCGTCGTGTTTCCTCCGCTCGACGAAGACTACGGCTTCGTGACCGTCGAGGCGTTCGCCGCCTCGAAGCCCGTCATCACGTGCGCCGACAGCGGCGGGCCGACCGAACTCGTCCAGCCCGAGGTGTCGGGCTTCGTCACCGATCCGACACCCAGGGCGCTGGCCGCCGCCTTCCGGCGGCTGATGGACGACTCGACGCTGGCCGAACGGATGGGGCAGGCCGGTGCCATCGCCGCGTCGCGCCTCACATGGCCTGCGACCGTCGAGCGGCTGCTGCTTGTGTAAACTGGACGCACTATGGGGTACCGCACGCCGCTCGAAAGCCGCATCGCAAAGAAGACGACGAAGGCCATCCTCGACTTCCAGATGATCGAGGACGGCGATCGCGTGATGATCGGCTTGTCCGGCGGAAAGGACAGCTGGGCGCTGATCCAGATTCTCGACGTGCTGCGCGAGCGCGCGCCGATTGACTTCTCGCTCGTCGCCGTGAACGTGGACTCCGGCTACGACGGCTACCAGCACGACCTGCTCGCACAGACGTGCGAGGCGCGCGGGTGGGAGTTTCATCACATCAGCACGACGATCGGCGCGGCCATCGACGACAAGCTCGACGCCGACGCGACGCCCTGCTCGCTCTGCGCGCGGCTGCGTCGCGGCGTGCTCTATCGCCTCGCCACCGAAGTGGGCGCCACCAAGATCGCGCTCGGCCATCATGCCGACGACGTGATCGAGACGTTGCTGTTGAACGTGTTCTTCGCGGGCGCGCTGAAGGCGATGCCGGCCAAGCTGGTCTCCGACGACGGCCGTCACACCGTCATCCGGCCGCTGGCCTACGTGCTCGAGGAAGAGGCTCGCGCGTACACCAAGGCCTCGGGGCTGCCGATCATCGGCTGCTGCTGTCCGGCGTGCGGCGACCTGTCGCTGCAGCGGCAACGTATCAAGCGGTTGCTGATGGAGCTCGAACGCGAGCATCCCGGCGTGAAGGCGTCGCTCCTTAAGTCGGTGGGTAACGTCGCCCCGCGGCACCTGCTCGATCGCCGACTGAACCCTCCTGATGCGCCGCTGCGGCGTGAGGTCGCGGTCGATTCGGCGGCGCCGCGGCCGGAGGCCGTGGGAGAGCTGAGCAGCCGCGTCATCCCACTACTGCTGCAGCGCCCGTCCTGAAACCGCGTGCGAGCCGTTCTTCAGCGCGTCAGCTCGGCCCACGTGACCGTTGGCGACCACCGCGTCGGAGCGATTGGCGCCGGGCTGGTCGTGCTGCTCGGGGTTGAGAAGGGCGATGGCCCCGCCGACGTGACCTACACCGCGTCGAAGATCCGCGATCTCCGCTGCTTCGCAGACGAGGCCGGGAAAATGAATCGCTCGGTCCTCGAGAGCGGCGGCAGCGTGCTCGTCGTCTCCCAGTTCACCCTTTGTGGAGACACCCGGAAGGGTCGGCGTCCCTCCTTCGACGCTGCCGCGCCGCCTGACGACGCCCGCCTGCTGTACGACGACGTCGTGCGCCAGCTGCGCCAGGGCGGCCTCGTCGTCGAGACCGGGGAGTTCCAGGCGATGATGGACGTCGCGCTCGTCAATGACGGTCCGGTGACCCTGCTCGTCGACAGCCGCCGGCGGGACTGATGCGGCGCGGCGCGGTTGGTTTCGCCGCGTTTGCGGTGCTTCTCGCCGCCGTTCGCGCCGAGGCGCAGCAGCGCCCGTTTGTCACCCAGGATCCCGACGTCATCGGCGAGCGCCGGGTACTCGTCGAGAGCGGGTTCGAGACTGGCGCCAACATCTGGTTCCCGGTATCGGGCCTCACCGGCGACCGTCTCGCGATGCCGGTGGGCGTGAGCCTTGGAGCGGGCAGGGCCGTCGAGCTGCAATTCGACACCGGCTACCAGTGGCTCTCGATCGATCGCCGCGACTTTGCACCGCTCGACTTCCGCGTGCCGCCTGGCGACCGAACGTCCGACGCTATCGACCTCTCGCTGGCCACCAAGGTGCGCGTGCTCGCGGAGGGCCAGCGCCGGCCCGCAGTTGGCGCGCGTTTCCAGACCGAACTGCCGAATGCCAGCAACGAGAGCGGGCTTGGGCTCGACACGTTGAATTTCGCCGCCACGATCCTGCTTGGCAAGACGATCGGGCCGTTGCGGCTCGTCGCCAATGGCGGCGTCGCCGTCCTCAGCGACGTGCTGCAAGGCAGCCTCCAGCACGATGCGTTTGTGGGCGGGGTGTCCGCCGCCTGGGCCTTCACGCCCGCCCTTGACGTCGCGGCAGAGTTCGCCGGCCGGAAGGTTCTCTTTGCGGACGTTCCGCCGATTGGCGCCGAGCCCCGCGGCGCCGTCCGCAGCGCCTTGCGCTACCGTCGCGGCGCCTGGCGGTTCGACGGCGGCGTCGTCATCGGGACCACGAGACAGGACCCGGACTTCGGCGTCAGTCTCGGCGTAACCTGGATCGGCCAGATCCGCTAGGCAGCTGCCAGCCCCGGTTCTTCCGCAGGCGCCTCACCGACCGTATTGCGACTGAAGGAAGAGGCGCAATCATGATCGAGGAATTGCCGATTGGTGATTGGCGATTGACGATTGGGATTAGCGCGGATTCGGGGATTGCGAGTGGATCACACGCGGATTGGGAGATAGAACTCCTTCAACCCCTGGATCTCGTCTTGCACACGTGACGAGCTCCATCCGAGCTCGTCGCGCGCGATGCGCTCGACTCGCAGGATCACCTCGTCGCCGGGATAGCCGGCCGAGCCGAGGCCGGTGCGGCGCAGCACGATGTCCTCGAGCGTCAGCGCCATCTCGTTGCGCGCCGCTTCCACCACCTGCGCCCCGACGATGGGAAGGCGCGGATCCAGCCTCTCGCCAAGCAACGGCGAGGTCATCACGACAGCGGCGACACGCGCCGCGTCGTCGCCGTAGATGCGCTGCAGGTGGTCCCAGGCCTGTCGGTCGAGGCCTGCGGGCGGGCTCGATCCGTCGGGCTCACGGCCCGGCAGGCGGAGCGTCGCCGTCTTCGGCGGCGCGTGTCGCCCCAACTGCGCCATCGCCAGCGTCACCGCTTGTTCGGCGAGGGCGCGCGCGGTGGTGTACTTCACGCCGACCAACGTAATCGCGCCGTCGATACCGTCGCGACGGTGCTCCCGCAGCAGCGGCCGATCGGCCAGCCCGGTTGGACGCCGGAAGCCGTGCGCCGGTACGACGCCACGCTGGACGAGGGCGATGTCGCTGGCCTGGAGCCGGAGGTCGGGAAAGGCTTCGTTGATCTCAGAGAGGAACGCATCGAATTCGTCTGCCGCAACCATTGACGCGTCGGCGCCGCAGAACGTCGACCCATGCCATGTGCCAATCGCGAGGCGCTCCTGCCAGGGCAGGGCGAACAGCAGGCGCCCGCTCGCGGCAGGCGCCCCACACGCCACCGGCGGCGCGGGCCGCTCGGTCACGACGTTCATCGCCTTCACGAACCGCGGACTGCGGCGGACGCCGATCGCCGCCATCAGCCGTCCGGCGCCGGGCCCGGTGGCGTTCAGCAGGACCTTCGAGTTGATGGCGATGACGTGGCCGCTCACGTGATCGCGGGCCGTGACGCCGACGACCTTCGCTCCCAGTCGAAGCGGCTCGATGGCATCGACGTAGTTGGCGATGATCGTGCCGGCGGCAGAGGCCGCGGTTGCGACGGCAAACGTCAGCCGCTCGGCATGCGCCATCCGGTAGTCGTGCCAGACGCCAAGAGTCGGGTGGTCGAGCAGTCCGCCCGTATCGAGCATCGCGCGCTCGGCGCCGTTTACGATGGCGCCGGCCGGCACCTGCAGCCGGTCGATCACGCCGTGGTTTCGATCGGGCGTGCAGAGCGCGTCGATGGCAAACCCCGCCCGCAGCATCCAGGCGGGCTTGCCGCGAGGCCCGTCGGCCTCGACCGCGAATGCCTGCCGCTCGATCAGGTGCGGCGCGATGTGCGCCCAGGTGCGCCGCTCGCGCGCCGACTGTCGCAGGCGGGGGAGGTTGGCCGACTGCAGGTAGCGCATGCCGCCGTGCAGCGTCCGGTGGTGGTGAAACGAGGTCGCGCTGCCCAGGTCGTGGCGCTCAATCAACGCCACGCGGAGCCCTCGCGTCGACGCATCCCACGCCGCCATCAGCCCATGAATGCCGCCGCCGACCACCAGCAGATCGAAGGTGTGCGACGGTGAGGGCGTCAAGGTTGCGGGTCATGATGGAGGCGTCGGGCACGTGCATTATAGTTAGGGTCCGTGCCCGCTCCATCCGCTTCAGCCCCCCGGCGGCGTGAACCGCCAGCCGGCGCTGCCGCCAACGCGCGCGTCCGTGCCTACTGGAACGACCATATTCACGATCTGGCGATCTCGACGCATCCGCCCGGATCCGCGGGCTTCTTCGACGACCTCGACGAGTACCACTTCGACAAGCTGCATCACCTGCTGCGCCTGATTCCCTTCGACGGCCTGGCGGGCCGCCAGGTGCTCGACCTTGGCTGCGGCACCGGCGTCGACCTGGTGCGGTTCGCGCGCGGAGGGGCCGACGCAACCGGCATCGACATCGCGGAGTCGGCCATCGCGCTCGCCGCCAGGAATATGGCCCACCGCGGCCTGCGGGCGCGGCTGCTGGTGGCCGATGGCGAGGCGCTGCCGCTGCCTTCCAACCACTTCGACTTCGTCTTCGCCCACGGCGTGGCGCAGTACACCAGTGATGGACGGCGGCTCGTCGAAGAGGTGCATCGGGTGCTCAAGCCGGGCGGCGAGGCGGTCTTCCAGGGCTACAACCGCATCTCGTGGCTCAACGCGCTCTCGAAGCTGATGAAGGTCGATCTCGAGCACGAGGGCGCGCCGGTCCTGCGCAAGTACTCGCCCGACGAGTTCAGGCAGCTGGTCGACGCGTTCGATGACGTCCGGCTGGTCTACGAGCGCTTCCCGGTGAAGAGCCGGCTCCATGGCGGCTGGAAGGGCCTGGCCTTCAACACGTTCTTCGTCGGCGCCTTCAACGCCCTTCCTCGTAGCGTCGTCGAGCGCTACGGCTGGCACCTGCTGGCCTTCTGTCGCAAGTCGCCGGCATGATCGCCTTCATCAAAGCGCACGCCTACGGCAACGACTTCCTCTATGTTCCGGCGGACGAGATCGCCGCTGGGACTGGCCGGCCTGGGCGCGAAAGCTCTGCGACCGCCATTACGGCGTCGGCGCGGACGGCCTGATCCTCTACACGCACTCGTCGGGCGGCGCGACGATGAAGCTGTTCAACACCGACGGCAGTCCGTCGGAGCTGTCCGGCAACGGCCTGCGCGGGCTGGCCGCCATCATCGCCCGCCACTGGCAGCGTGAAGGACGTGCCGATCGCGTGATCGCGGTCGACACGACGGCCGGGTTGCGCACGCTCACGCTCGAAGAGGTCTCCGGTGCCAGGTACCTCTTCACGGCCGACATGGGGCAGCCCGCCGGTATTCGCCAGGCGCGTCTCGACGTGCCTGGCGAGCAGGTGACCGCCTCGATCCTCACCGTTGGCAATCCGCAGTGCGTCGTGCTCGGTCCGCTGCCAGACGACGAGCGGTTCGCCAGGCTGGGACCGGCGCTCGAGCGCCATGCGGCGTTTCCGGATCGCACGAACGTGGAGTTCGCCGTCGTCGAGGCTCCCGATCGCGTGCGCATCCGGATCTGGGAGCGGGGCGTGGGGCCGACCGAGTCGTCGGGCACCGGATCCTGCGCGTCGGCGGTGGCGGCCGCCGCGCACGGCGGTGCGGCGCGGGACGTGACGGTCATCGCCCCCGGCGGCGCGCAGCGAGTGCAGTGGACCGACGCGGGCATCATGCTGACCGGATGGGCGGAAATCCTCGCCGACGGGACCTTCTGTGCGGCGCTTTAGCCAGGCCATCGAGACGGCCGAAACCTACTCGCCGGCCGAGGAGCGGTTCAACCGCCGGCGCCGGACTGTCGGCCTGTTCCTTGCGCCCGCGGTGATGGCGGCGATCTGGCTGGCGCCGCTGCCGCTGTCGGTGCCGGCGCATCGCATGGCGTCGATCATGGCGCTGGTCGTCGTCCTGTGGGTCACCGAGGCGCTGCCGATGGCGGCGACGGCTGTGCTCGGTCCGCTGCTGGCCGTGGTCCTGCGAGTCGCCGACGCCCGCGCCGCGCTGGCGCCGTTTGCCGACCCGATCATCTTCCTCTTCATCGGCAGTTTCATGCTGGCCGAGGCGATGTTCGTGCACGGCGTGGACCGTCGCATCGCGTACACGGCGCTCTCCTGGAAGTTCGTCGGGCGGAGCGCGCCGCGCGTGCTGCTCGTCTACAGCGCCGTCGCCACGGCGCTCTCGATGTGGATGAGCAACACGGCGACGACGGCCATGATGTTTCCCATCGGCCTGGCGCTCGTCAGCCACATGATGCAGATCGGGCCGCGCGACGAGGTCTCGCGCGCGACCGTGCGGCGCTTCGCGCTGGGGTTGATGTTGATGACCTCGTTCGGCGCGTCGGTCGGCGGCATGGCGACGCCGGTCGGCACTCCGCCGAATCTCATCGGCATCGGCATGCTCGAGCGCATCGCCGGTGTCCGCGTGTCGTTCTTCACGTGGATGGCCATCGGGCTGCCGCTGGTGCTCATCCTGTTTGGCGCGCTGATGGCGTTGTTCATGTGGACGACGGCGCGGGGCGTGCGGATGGCGGAAGGCGGCGCGGACCTGGTGCGCGAGGAGCTCGTCAAGCTGGGACCGGTGTCGGCGGCCCAGCGCAACGTGCTGGCGGCCTTCGGCGTGACGGTGCTGCTGTGGACCTTTCCGGGCGTGCTCGCGATCCTCGGACTGGACGGCACCCCGTTCGCGAAAGAGTATGAGAAGGCCGTGCCCGAGGGCGTCGCGGCGATGCTGGGCGCGCTGCTGCTGTTCCTGCTGCCAACAGACTGGCGGAAACGCCGGTTCACGCTCACGTGGGATGAAGCTGTGCGAATCGACTGGGGCATCGTCCTGCTGTATGGGGGCGGGCTCGCGCTCGGCGCGCTGGCGTTTTCGACAGGGCTGGCCGACGCCATGGGCCGCGGCATCACGGCGTGGCTGCCGTCGCATTCGTCGCTGGCGCTGACGATGATCTTTACCGCGACGGCGATCCTGCTGTCGGAAGCCACGTCGAACACTGCGTCGGCCAACATGATCGTGCCGGTCGCCATCGCCGTCGCGCAGGCGGCTGGCGTGCGCCCGATCGAGCCGGCGCTCGGCGCGACGCTTGGCGCAAGCATGGGCTTCATGATGCCCATCTCCACCGCACCCAATGCGATTGTCTACAGCTCGGGATTCATCCCGATCACCGCGATGATGCGTTTCGGCATCATCCTCGACGTGGTGGCGTTCGTGGTGATTGTCGCGATGGTGCTGCTGCTCGGCCCGGTGCTGATTCCCTGATCGATCAGAACCCGCGTACTGGACGGGTCACGCCTGCGCTGGACTTGCGATCGGGGTCAGCGAGGTCTGCGTGCCGGCCGCGCCGCCGGCGGCGCCGGAAGTGCCTGCTGCGCCGCGCGTAAGGTCTCTCTCACTCCTGTCAGTCGGCGGCGGGCTTCCAGGTAGTCTTCGATGGCAAGGGCCTTGCCTGCATCGTCCAGAGCGGTGCGGGCGCTGGCGATGGCGGAGTTCAGGTCGTCGGCGAGCGGCTTGGGCAGGCGGCCGTTGGCCGCCAGCCGGGCGCTGGCGACGGCGACGGCGGAGGTCACTTCGGCGAGGAGCCGTTCCGCCTCGCTGCGGACCGCGGCCTTCTGGCTCGCGGCGAGCTTGGCTGCGGTCTGCGCGCGCTCGCGGCTTTCGAGCGCCTGGCTGAGCGCGAGGCGGTAATCGCGTTGCCCGACGGCTTCCTCCGCGCGCTTCAGAGCGTCTACAGCCGCCGCGTAGTCCTCTGCGGCATAGCTGTCGGCGCCGGCGGCGCGTGCGGCGTCGATGGCGCCCTGCGCCTGATGAAGTTCCTTGTTTGGCGGATCGCCGCATCCGCTGGCGGCGAGAGACAGGCAGGCAATCAGTACCAGGACGACACGGCGCGGCATCGCGCCTGAGTATACGCAAGGGCGATCACTTTGGCAGCATCCGTTGTCGGCAACACCTCGGAAGACCGCCCGCGAGAGAAGCTCACGCGCGTCGGCGTCGCGAGCCTCGGCGACAACGAGCTGCTGGCGCTGGTGCTCGGACACGGCACGACGGCGACGAGCGCGCTCGGGCTGGCCAACGTGTTGCTGGCACGAGCCGGCGGCGCGCGTGGGCTGCTGAAGCTGACCGAGGTCGAGTTGCGGCAGGTACCCGGCGTCGGACCGGCGCGCGCGGCGCAGGTGCTGGCGGCGGTGGAGTTCGGCCGTCGCACGGTGCTGCCCGAGGCCGCCGAGCGCCGGCAGTTCAAGACGCCGCGCGACCTGGCCATGTGGCTCGTGCCGCAATTCGGCGCGCACCCGGTCGAGCAGTTCGGCGTCGTCCTGCTCGACACCCGCTACCGGCTGCTGGCCACCCGCATCATCTCCACCGGCGCGCTCGACCACAGTCCGGCGCCACCCAGGGAGGTGTTTCGCGAGGCGGTGGCGGCGCGCGCGGCCTTCGTCGTGGTCTTTCACAACCATCCGTCGGGCGATGCGATGCCGAGCCGCGATGACCAGGCGCTGACGCTGCAACTGGCCGACGCCGCAGAGCTGCTCGGCATCGGCCTGCTCGATCATCTCATCGTGACCGCGACCAGCTACTTCTCGTTCAAGGAGCGCTCGAACGGCGACGCCCGGTCGGTTCTGCGGCTGCGGCGGGACGAGGACAGGGCCCTCTGAGCGTCGTCGGCGGCCGCTGGGCTACAATTGCAGTTTGGTCCTCATGCGGATTCTCTACTTCGACTGCTTCAACGGCGCCTCAGGCGACATGATTCTCGGTGCGCTGCTCGACGCCGGCGTGCCGCTGGACGGGCTCAAGCAGGCCCTTGGCAGCCTGGCCGTCGACGGCTACGAGGTCAGCGCCGCGCGCGTGCTGCGCGCGGGCGTCTCGGCGACGAAGTTCCGCGTGCACGAGGGCGCGCCGGCCGCGACGCGAGCGGATCATCATCACGATCACGCGCATCACGACCACGGCCATCACCATCACGGGGACGACGCGCCTCACCACGAGCACGCGCATCCCCATCGTCACGATGACGCGGCGTCGAAGAAGCATCACCATCCGCACCGCAGCCTGCCGGAGATCTACGCGCTCATCGACCGCTCGGCGCTGAGCGCGGCGGGGAAGGACCGCGCGAAGGCGCTGTTCGAGCGGCTGGCGGTCGCCGAGGCCGCGATTCACCAGATGCCCGTCGACCGCGTGCACCTGCACGAGGTTGGGGCGCTCGACTCGATCGTCGATATCGTCGGGGCGGTGTACACGCTCGAGACGCTGGCCGCCGATCGCGTGGTCGTGTCGCCGATCAACGTCGGCCGCGGGATGGTGCAGTCGGCGCACGGGGTGTTTCCGGTGCCGGCGCCGGCAACCGTGTCGCTGCTCGGAACGGCCCCAATCTTCTCGCGCGGGCCTGAGGCGGAGCTGCTGACGCCGACCGGCGCGCTGCTGCTCACGAGCTACGCGCAGGCATTCGGTCCAATCCCGTCGATGCGCGTGACGGCGACCGGTTATGGCGCCGGCGATCACGAGTTTGCCGACACGCCGAACGTGCTGCGTGTGCTGCTCGGCGAGGCGGATGCGGACGACGTGCGCCAGTCCGGCGCGGCGGCGTCCGACCGCGTCCTGGTCGTCGAGAGCGAGATCGACGACATGAACCCGCAGCTGTTCGGACCGGTGATGGATCAGCTCTACGCGGCCGGCGCGCTCGAAGTGTTCTTCGTGCCGGTGCAGATGAAGAAGAGCCGGCCCGGCACGCTGGTGTCGGTCCTGGTCCCGCCGGCGGCGCAAGGACGCGATCGTCGACGTGCTGTTCCGGGAGACGACCACCATCGGGGTGCGGTTCGCCGAGTGGCAGCGCGAGTGCCTGGCGCGGGAGATTGTGCCGGTGGCGACTCCGTACGGCGAGGTCCGCATCAAGGTGGCCCGCCGGGACGGCGTCGTCATGAATGGCCAGCCCGAGTTCGACGACTGCGCAGCGCGCGCCCGCGAACATGGCGTCGCCACCAAGGACGTCCACGCGGCGGCGATGAAGGCCTGGCTCGACCACCGCGCCTGAGTGCGCCAATCGCCAATCGCCAATCCTCAATCTTCAATCGTCAATGCCCTTCTACCTGACAACGGCCATCGACTACGTCAACAGCCGGCCGCACCTGGGCACGGCCTACGAGAAGATCACGGCCGACGCCATCGCGCGCTACAAGCGGCTGACAGGCGTGCCGACGCGATTTCTGATGGGCAACGACGAGCACTCGCAGAACGTGTATCGCAAGGCGCGGGAGCTGGGCATGGATCCGCATGCCTACTGCGACCAGATGGAGCAGGCGTTCCGCGAGGTGTGGGGCAAGCTGTCGATCTCGTTCGATGACTTCATCCGCACGACCGAGCCGCGGCACCGCTCCGCCGTGCAGCGGATGGCGCAGGCGTGCCACGACGCGGGCGACGTCTACGAGGGCCACTACGAAGGCTGGTACTGCGTCTCCTGCGAGGCGTTCAAGCAGGAGAAGGACCTGGTGGAAGGGAAGTGCCCCATCCACCTCACGACGCCCGACTGGATCCGCGAGAAGAACTACTTCTTCCGCCTGTCGAAGTACCAGCAGCCGCTGCTCGACCACTACGCGGCGCATCCCGGGTTCGTGCAGCCGGAGATCCGGAGAAACGAGATCCTGCGACTGGTCGAAAGCGGCCTCGAGGACATCTCGATCTCGCGCGCCGGCCAGAGCTGGGGCATCCCGCTGCCGTTCGACCCCTCGTCGGTCGTGTACGTGTGGTTCGACGCGCTGATCAACTACGCCGCGGCCGTCGGCTACGGCACCGACGACGGGCTGTTCGGGCAGTGGTGGCCGGCGAGCCTCCACGTCGTCGGCAAGGACATCACGCGATTCCACTGCGTGGTGTGGCCGGCGATGCTGATGAGCGCCGGCCTGCCGCTGCCGAAGGCGGTGTTCGGACACGGCTGGGTGCACTTCAAGGGCCAGAAGATGAGCAAGTCGCTGGGCACCGTCGTGGACCCGCTGGAGGCCGCCGACCACCACGGCGCCGACCCGCTGCGGCTCTACCTGATCAAGGAGATTCCGTACGGGGGCGACGGCGATTTCTCCTGGGAGCGCTTCGAAGAGCGCTACAACGTCGACCTGGCCAACAACCTCGGCAACCTGGTCAGCCGCGTGACGGCGATGGTCGAGAAGTACCGCGGTCTGATGCTTCCGCCATCGCCGCGCGAGCCGGGCCGGCTCCGCCCGCTCGCTGAGTCGGCGATTCGCGACTACCGCGACGCGATGGAGCGGTATGCGCTCCACGAAGCCGCGGCCGCCGCATTCTCGATCGTCGATGCAACCAACGAGTTCATCGCGGCATCAGAGCCGTGGACGCTCGCGAAGGACCCCGCGCGGGCCGACGAGCTGACGCAAGTGCTGTGCGACGCGGCCGAGGCGGTGCGGCTGGCGGCCGTCCTGCTGCTGCCGGTGATGCCGACGGCCGCTGCCGAGATCCTGCGGCGGGCGGGCGAGCCCACTTCCGCCGACGCGATTCGGCTGGATCGCGATGCCGTCTGGAAAGGCGCACTCGAGCGCACGATGATCAAAGGACCCGCCATCTGGCCCCGGCTCGATGGCACCAAGGCCGCGGTGCCCGCGGCAGGAGCAGCGCCCGTGTCTGACGTTTCTTCGACCCCGCCTGCGCCGTCACCGGCGGTGACAGGCGATGTACCGACGGCCCCTCCGGCGCCGTCCCCGCAGGCCGACGGCACGCCGGCGGCCGCCCCGACCGACGACGGGCGGATTGGCATCGAGCAGTTCATGCAGGTGGAACTGCGCGTCGCGCGCGTGCTGTCAGCCGAGCGCGTGCCCAAGTCCAAGAAGCTGTTGCAGCTGCGCATCGACGCCGGCACCGAGGAGCGCACCATCGTCGCCGGCATCGCGGAAGCCTACGAGCCCGAGACGCTGGCCAATCGGCTGATCGTGATCGTCGCGAACCTGAAGCCAGCCAAGCTGATGGGTATCGAGTCCAACGGGATGGTGCTCGCCTCGAGCGGCGTGAACGGCAAGCCCGTGATCGTCGCGCCGGGTGAAGGCGCGGAGCCGGGAGATCGGGTCAGGTGAAGTGGCGAGTTGGGAGTGCCGAGTGCTGAGTGGAGCTGAACTCGCTCGCTCAGCACTCCACTCAGCACTCGCACTCAGCACTCCACACTCGGCACTCAGCACTTCCATGTTCGACACCCATTGCCACCTTGCTGACGAGGTATTCGAAGCGGACCTCGACGCGGTGATCGCGCGGGCGCGCGAGGCCGGGCTCTCCGGCGCGGTATGCATCCTCGCCGCCGGCGACGAGGCCGAGGCGCGGCGGGCGGCGCGCGTGCGCGAGCTGTGGCCCGAGGTGCGATTCGCGCTCGGCGTGCACCCGCATCAGGCGAAGGAGTGCGCCGACGCGCCGGGACGTGCTGACGGGCTGGTCCGGGCCGGAGTCGCCACACCGGGATTGTGCGCCGTTGGCGAGATCGGGCTCGACTACCACTACGACTTCTCGCCGCGCGACGTCCAGCAGCGCGTCTTCGCCGAACAGTTGGCGACGGCGCGTGCGCTCGGGCTGCCGGTCGTCATCCACACGCGCGAAGCCGACGAGGACACGTTTGCGATGCTGGCCGGCGAGGGCGCGGGTGTGGGCGGTGTGTTCCACTGCTTTACCGGCGGCGTGACACGGGCGCGGCGGGCGCTGGATCTCGGCTTCTACGTGTCGCTGGCCGGCATCCTGACGTTTCCGAAGGCCACCGATCTCCACGAAGTCGCGGCCTTCGTGCCGCACGATCGGCTGCTCATCGAGACCGACAGTCCGTTTCTCGCGCCGGTGCCGCATCGGGGCCGTCGCAACGAGCCGGCGTATGTCGCCGAGGTCGCGGCGCGACTGGCCGCCCTGCGTGGTCTGGCCACCGCGGCCCTCGTCGATGCGACCACCGCAAATGCGCTGCAACTCTTCGGTGGACAAGCTCTTGCGCGCGTTGACACCTCGCGCGCAAGTATGTTGTGATGGACGAGCTTTGAACCGTTCCGTCGACAGCCCGCCGCCAGACCTGCTGCGCCTGTTCGAGCCAATCCGCGCGGATCTCAAGAAGGTCGAAGACGCGTACGCCGAGCATCTGCAGTCGCGCGTCGATTTGATTCCGCGCATCGGCCGCTACATTCAGAGCAGCGGCGGCAAGCGCGTGCGCCCTGCGGTGCTGCTGATGACCTCGCGCCTCTGCGGCTATGCCGGCGAACGGGCCGTCCTGCACGCCGCCGTTGTCGAGTTCATTCACACCGCGACGCTGGTCCACGACGACATCATCGACGACGCCGACGTGCGCCGCGGGCGGCTGGCCGCGCATTCGCAGTGGGGCAACGACGTCACCGTCCTGCTGGGCGACTTCCTCTACATCAAGTCGATGTCTCTGGCGCTCACCGAGAACTCGCTCGATCTCGTGCGCCTGCTGTGCGACGTCACGCTCCGGATGATCGAGGGCGAGCTCTACCAGCTGACCAAGAACGGCGACATCGACATCACCGAAGAGGAGCACTTCGACATCATCCGGCGCAAGACCGCCTACCTCTTTGCCGGGTGCGCAGAGATTGGCGGCCGCCTGGGCACGTCGACGCCGGAGCAGTGGCACGCGCTGCGGGAATACGGGTTCAACCTCGGCATCGCGTTCCAGCTGATGGACGACCTGCTCGACTTCACCGGCGACGCCGACGCGCTCGGCAAGCCGGTCGGCGGAGACCTGCTCGAAGGCAAGGTGACGCTGCCGTTGATCCGGCTGCTCGCGAGCGATTCGAGCGCGCGGCCCCTGGTCGGCGCGTATCGCCGGCGAACACACCGCCTCGCGCGAGCAATGGGCCGAGCTGACGCGCCTGCTGCGGCAGGCCGGCGCGATCGAGTACGCGCAGACGCGGGCCCGTGAACACGCGATGACGGCCCGGCGCCAGCTGGCGTCGTTTCCCGCCAGCGCCGAGCGCGAGGCGCTCGAGGCGCTGGCCGACTACGTGTTGCACCGCGACCGATAGTCCCGAGCCGCACGCCTCAGCCCCGATCGGCCTCGAGCCTTCGCGTGACCGCTGCCGACCGCATTGCCGCCCTCCGGGATCTGATTCACCACCACGAAGCGCTGTACTACGAGCGCGACGCCCCGGAAATCTCCGACGCCGAATTCGACGCGCTGATGCGCGAGCTCCGCACGCTCGAAGCCGCGCACCCAAACCTGGTCACGCCGGACTCGCCGACGCAGCGCGTTGGCGGCCAGCCGGTCGCCGGCTTCGAGACCGTGACGCATCGGCAGCCGATGCTGAGCCTCGACAACGCCTACTCCGACGACGAACTGCGCGCCTTCGACACGCGCGTCCGGCGCGGTCTGGGACTTGCCGAGGGCGCCGACGTCGACTACGTCGCCGAGCTCAAGATCGACGGCCTCAGCATCGCGCTCACCTACGACGACGGGGTGCTGCGGCGGGCCGCGACGCGCGGCGACGGAGAGCGGGGCGAGGACGTCACCGCGAACGTGCGGACTATCCGCGTCATCCGCAAGGCGCTGACAGGCGACGCGCCCCGAGGGTCGACTCGAGATCCGAGGCGAGGTGTACCTGCCGCGCCGGGTGTTCGAACGCACCAACCAGGAGCGGGAAGAGGGGGGTGAGCCGCCGTTTGCGAACCCGCGGAACGCGGCGGCCGGCACGTTGCGACAGCTCGATCCACAGGCGGTCGCCCGGCGCGGGCTGAGCGCCTGGGTCTATCAGCTCGTCGGCGACGAGGTGCCAGGGTCGCACGCCGCGATGCTGCAGCAACTGGCCGATTGGGGGCTGCCGGTCGAGAAGCATTGGAAGCGCCTCGCCGGCATCGACGCGCTGATCGCGTTCTGCGCCCGCTGGCGCGACGAGCGTCACGCCCTTGACTACGAGACCGACGGCGTTGTCGTCAAGGTGGACGCGATCGCGGAGCGCGAGCGCCTGGGGACGACGTCGAAGTTTCCGCGCTGGGCCGTCGCCTACAAGTTCCCGGCGCAGCAGGCAGTGACGCGGCTGAAGGACATCGTCCTGCAGGTCGGGCGCACCGGTGCCGTCACGCCTGTTGGCGTGCTCGAGCCGGTCCTGCTGGCCGGTTCGACCATCACGATGACCACCCTGCACAACGCCGACGAAGTGACTCGCAAGGACGTCCGGATCGGCGACCGCGTCGTGATCGAAAAGGGCGGCGACGTCATCCCGAAGGTCGTCCGCGTCGAGGACCCGGATCGGCCCGACCGCGGCGAGCCCTGGCGGATGCCCGGCACCTGTCCGTCGTGCGGCAGCGAGCTCGTTCGCGGAGAGGGCGAGGTGGTGTGGCGCTGCGAGCGCAGCAGCTGTCCGGCGCGTCTGCGGCGCAGCCTCGAGCACTTCGCCTCGCGCTACGCGATGAACATCGAGGGCCTGGGCGAGGCTATCGTCGATCAGCTCATCGACCTGGAGCTCGTGAGAGACGTCGCGGACCTGTATCAGCTGTCGCGCGAGACGCTGGAGGAGCTGGTCGTGACGCCCCGGGAGCCGCGGTCGGAGCGCGCCCGTCCGCGCAAGCTGGGCAAGGTCGGCGTCAACCTCGTGGCCGAGATCGACCGGAGCCGCCAGAACGAGCTGTGGCGGCTCATTCACGGCCTCGGCATCCGCCACGTCGGCGAACGGGCCGCGGAACTGCTGGCACGCGGCTTCGGCAGCCTCGACGCGCTGGCCGCGGCCGACGTCGATGGCCTGCAGCGGGTGCCGGAGATTGGCCCCGTCGTCGCTCGGTCCGTCGCCTCGTGGTTCGGCGACGACCGCAACCGCGCGCTGGTCACGCGGCTTCGCGAGCGCGGCGTGCGCACCGAAGCGACCGAAGCGGAGCAGGCGCCGCCCCAGGGCGGACCCCTGACCGGCAAGACCTTCGTGTTGACCGGCACGCTCGAGGGCATGACGCGCGACGAGGCGACCGCGGCGATCGAGCGGCTGGGCGGACGCGTGAGCGGGTCGGTCAGTCGGAAGACGAGCTACGTGGTCGTCGGCGCCGATGCGGGCAGCAAGGCCGACAAAGCGCGCCAGCTTGGCGTCGAAACGCTGGATGAGGCCGCGTTCCGGCGTCTTATAATGCCGATATGAGTCGCCGCTTCGCGCTGGTGACCGTGGTGCTGGTGGCGACGGCCGCGTTTCTCGTCGGCCTCATCGTCGCCGGGTCGCTCACGCCTGCACCGGCAAATTCCCGGACCGCGCCGCCGGCGCGGACCGCGGGCGGGACGCGCGCGGCGATGACTGCGCCGACGCTGGTGAACTTCGCCGACGTCGCCGAACAGATCAACCCGGCCGTCGTGAACATCGACGCGACCTCCAGGATCGCCGACGATGAGGGCCGCGAGCGCACCAGCCCGCCGTGGGAGTCCGAGCGTGGAGACGGCACGCCGCGCCGCGGCACGGGCAGCGGCGTCATCATCGAGCCTGACGGCCACATCCTCACGAACCACCACGTCATCGATCGCGCCGAGCGGATCCTGGTGAAGCTCGCCGATGGCCGCGCCCTGCGGGCCGAGGTCGTGGGCAGCGACCCCGACACCGACATCGCGCTCATCAAGATCTCTTCGCCGCAGCCCTTCCCGGTCGCGCCGCTGGGTAATTCCGACGGTCTCCGCGTGGGCGAGTGGGTATGCGCGATCGGCAATCCGCTGGCCTACGAGCACACGGTCACGGTCGGCGTCGTCAGCTACATCGGGCGGAAGCTGTTCGACAACAGCCTCGACGACTACATCCAGACAGACGCGGCGATCAACTTTGGCAACAGCGGCGGCCCGCTCATCAACGCGCGCGGCGAGGTCATCGGCATCAACGCGGCCATCAGCTCGCGAGCCAGCAACATCGGCTTTGCGGTGCCGGTGAACCAGGCGCGGGCGGTGCTGCCGCAGCTCAAGGAGCACGGGCGAGTCGCCCGCGGCTTCATCGGCGTGGCGCTGAAGGATGTCGACCCCGACCTGCAGCGATCGCTCGGGCTGGGCGCCACCCGCGGCGCGCTGGTGCAGGACGTCACCGAGAAGTCGCCCGGCGAGCGCGCGGGACTGCGTCCCTACGACTTGATCACGGCAGTGGACGGCGAGCCGGTGACGTCGAATGACGAGCTTATCCGCCGTATCGCCGCGACCGCGCCCGGCACCGCGGTAAAGGTGGATCTGGTCCGCGATTCGCGGCCGATGAGCGTGGTCGTGAAGCTCGCCGAGCGGCCCGGGCGCCCGGCCGACACGAGCGACTCGCGCCGCGAGCCGCAACCGACCGTGCGGCCGACGAGCGGCGGATCGCCGCTCGGGCTGGCGGTCCGCGATCTCGACCGCGAGGACATCGCGCGGCTGGAGCTGCCGGCGGACGTGCGCGGCGTGCTCATCGTGCGCGTGGACCCGCTGGGGCCCGCCTTCGACGCCGATTCTCGAGCGAGGGCAGGTGGTCCTCGAGGTCAATCGCCGCGCCGTGGGGTCCGTCCAGGAGTTCCAGCAGCTGACCGGCGCCGCGCGGGCTGGCGACGTGCTCGCGCTCTACCTGTACCTGCCGGACCAGGAGCAGCGAGCGCTGCGCACCGTCCGCATCGGCACGCCCTGACAGCGACCCATGAAACCACGGATCCTGGTCATAGACGACGAGTCGGCCATCCGCGACTCGCTCAAGATGATTCTCGAATACGAGGGCTACGAGGTGCAGGGGGCGGCCACCGGGCAGGATGGCCTGACCCTCGCGGACCGCGAGCCCGCCGACCTCGCGCTGCTCGACATCAAGATGGCGGGCATGGACGGGCTGGAGGTGCTGCAGCGCTTGCGCGCGACGCACGAGACGCTGCCCGTGATCATGATCTCCGGGCACGCGACGGTCAGCACGGCGGTGGAGGCGACCAAGCTCGGCGCGTTCGACTTCATCGAAAAGCCGCTTTCCACCGAGCGGGTCCTGGTGAGCGTGCGCAACGCGCTCGACCAGCAGCGGCTGACCCAGGAGGTCGTCGCCTTCCGGCGGACCGAGACGCTGAAGCACCAGCTCGTCGGCGACAGCCCCGCGGTGCGCGGCGTGCTGGACGCGGTGAAGCGCGCGGCGCCGACCTCGGCGACCGTGCTCATCGCGGGCGAAAGCGGCGTCGGCAAGGAACTGGTCGCGCGCGCCATTCATCGCAACAGCCTGCGAACGCGCGAGCGCTTCATCCAGGTCAACTGCGCCGCGATCCCCGACGATCTGATCGAGTCGGAGCTCTTCGGCCACGAGAAGGGGTCGTTCACCGGCGCGACGGAGAAGCAGATCGGCAAGTTCGAGCAGGCCGACCGCGGCACGATCTTCCTCGACGAGGTCGGGGACATGAGCCTGAAGACCCAGGCCAAGGTGCTGCGCGTGCTGCAGGAGGGCGAGGTCGAGCGCCTGGGCTCGGCCAGGACGATCAAGGTCGACGTGCGCGTGATCGCCGCCACCAACAAGCGGCTCGAGGAGGAAGTCGAGAAGGGGCAGTTCCGGGAGGACCTGTACTTCCGGCTCAACGTCATTCCGATTCACGTGCCGCCGCTGCGCGAGCGGCCCGGGGACATCGGGCCGCTCGTGCGGCACTTCCTCGACATGGCGAGCCGGGAGAACAACCTCAGGCCGAAGCGCGTGACCGAGGGGGCCATGGCCGTCCTCGAACGCCAGCGCTGGCGCGGCAACATCAGGGAACTGCGGAACACCATCGAGCGGCTGGTGATCATGACGCCCGCCGAGACCATCGACGTCGCGCACCTGCCGGAGGTGATGCGCGTTGACGGCGTCGGACGGGCACCGGATAATGAAGTGGTGCGCGCGGGCACGTTGCGCGAGCACAAGGAAGTCGCCGAGCGGGCGTTCCTGGTCCAGAAGCTTCGCGAGACGGGCTGGAATATCTCCAAGACCGCCGAGGTCATCGATACCCCGCGGAGCAACCTCTACAAGAAGCTCGAGCAATACCGGATTTCACAGGAGAGTGACGGATAGGGAGAAGTGGAGAGTGGAGAGTGGAGAGTGGAGAGTGGAGAATTCGCCCACTCAGCACTCAGCACTCGCTACTCGGCACTTAGGGAAGGCCGCAGCCAGGCCAGACGATCGCTATCGGCGGGAACCGCTGGCGCGAGCAATCGCGCTGGCGTAGTGCCGCCGGCAGAGGAAAGTCCGAACTCCAGAGGGCAGTGCGCCGGGTAACGCCCGGGCAGGGTAACCTGACGGATTAGTGGCACAGAAAATATACCGCTTAGCGCGCGTTCCCGACTGACCTGGGAGTGGACGGCCTCGATGACTTGGCCGTCCACTCCGTTCAAGTGAGCCGGGTCCGACGGACTCTCCCAGGAAACGGCTCGCCAGGTGAGTCGGGGACGCGCGATGAGTAAGGGTGAAAAGGTGCGGTAAGAGCGCACCGCGCTGGCCGTAAGGTCAGTGGCAGGCAAAACCCCGCACGGAGCAAGACCAAATAGGGAGGCGCTCGAGGACGGCCCGTCCGAAGCCTCCGGGTAGGTCGCTAGACCCTGTCAGCGATGGCAGGGCGAGAGGAATGGTCGTCACTCGCCGTAGCCTGCAAGGGCGAAGGCGGGGACAGAATTCGGCTTATCGGCGTGGCTGCGGCTTTGTCTTCTCATTCACACAACTCACGGCTCTCACCGGGGCGACGCGGCGTCTGGCTCGCCGTCGCCCTCGTCGCGGCGGCCACCGCGTCCGAGGCGCAGGACATCGGCATCAGGCAGTACAAGCCGAAGTCCACGCTGGTCGTGGCCGAGCACCCGGTCCCTCGCGCGAAGTACCCGGTCATCGACATCCACAGCCATCACCGCGCGCTGACGCCGGAGCAATGGGCGGCGGTCGTCCGTGGAATGGACGGGCAGCACCTGCGGATTCTGGTGAATCTCAGCGGCGGCAGCGGCACGCGCCTCACCGACGCGATGCGTGTCATCGCCCAGAGCCCCGCACCGGGGCGCATGGTGTTCTTCGCCAACCTCGACTTCGACGACCTCAACACGCCGGGCTACGGCGCCCGCGCGGCGGCGCGTCTCGAGGCCGACCTGAAGGCCGGCGCCAAGGGGCTCAAGATTTACAAGAACTTCGGCCTGACCCTGAAGCGGGCCGACGGCGCGCGTGTCGCCGTCGACGACGCCGAGTTCGATCCCGTCTGGCGGATGTGCGCGGCCTACAAGGTTCCGGTGCTGATTCATACCGCGGAGCCCGCGCCCTTCTTCGACCCGGTGACCGAGACCAACGAGCGCTGGCTCGAACTGCAGGTCCACCCGGAGCGGCGCCGGCCCGCCGGCGAGTATCCCACCTTCGAAACGCTCATGGCAGAGCGGAATCGCCTGTTCGCGCGCCATTCGAAGACGACGTTCATCGCGGCGCACTTCGCGTATCACGCCAACGACCTGGCGCGCCTCGGGCGCCTGCTGGACGAGCACCCGAACGTGATGACCGAGACCGGCGCGATTCTCGCCGAACTCGGGCGGCAGCCGCGCGCGGCACGCGCGTTCTTCGTCAAGTACCAGGACCGCATCCTGTTCGGCAAGGACGCGTACGTCGCCAGCGAGTATCCGTACTACTGGCGGACGTTCGAGACCGCGGACGAGTATTTCGACTACTACCGGGACTACCACGCCTTCTGGAAACTCTACGGCCTGGACCTCCCCGACGTCGTCCTCCGGAAGCTGTACTACGGCAACGCGCTCAGAATCGTGCCGGGACTGCCGGTCCGGGACTTTCCGCCAATCGGCGAGCCCTCGCCGACAGGGTCGCGCTGATGGCGCGCTGGCTGGTCACCGGAGGCGCCGGGTTCATCGGCTCGCACCTGGCCGCGGAGCTCCTGAGTCGAGGCGAAGAGGTGCGGATCGCCGACGACTTCAGCACCGGCAAGCAGGCAAACCTCGCTGTGCTCGACGGGCGTGCCGATGTGCTCACCGGCGACCTGGCCGACATCGCGTTTGCCCGAACGGCCGTCGACGGCGTCGACTTCGTCCTGCACCAGGCCGCGATGCCGTCGGTGCCGCGCTCGGTGTCCGATCCCCTCACGTCGAATCGCGCCAACGTGGACGCGACACTGGCCGTTCTGGTGGCCGCGCGCGACGCCAAAGTCCGCCGCCTCGTGTACGCCGCGTCGTCGTCGGCGTACGGCGACACCGAGGTCCTGCCGAAGCGCGAGGACATGGCGCCCAGCCCGCTGTCGCCGTACGCGCTGCAGAAGCTCGTCGGCGAGGAGTACTTGCGGCTGTTCACGCGCCTGTACGGGCTCGATACGGTGGCGATCCGGTATTTCAACGTGTTCGGGCCGCGACAGGATCCGTCGTCCCCCTACTCCGGCGTCATCGCGCTGTTCATCACGCGCCTGCTGGCCGGCGAGCCGCCGATCATCATCGGCGACGGCGAACAGACACGGGACTTCACGTACGTCGCCAACGTCGTCGATGGCGTGCTGCGCGCGGCGACGGCGCCGGATGTCGCCGGACGCGTGATCAACGTCGCCACCGGCCGCAAGATCTCGATCAAGCAACTCGCGGAGACGGTGGGGAGGCTGACCGGATCCTCGAAGGCGCCGATCTACGCCGAGCCCAGAGCCGGCGATGTCCGTGATTCGCTGGCCGACATCTCGTTGGCCCGGACGCTGCTTGGCTACGAGCCGCACGTCAGCTTCGAGGACGGCCTCGCCCGCACCATCGACTGGTATCGCGCGCAGCACGGCTAGCGCCATCACGCTCCCGCCCGTCCACTCGCCTCGACAACCAGGGTTCCGATGATTCCGCCTCCGGCGGATTCTCTGGCAACCGGAGGTGTCATCCGGGCATCCGTCCCGTCTGCGCGCCGTTCGCTTTGACGCGACCATGGCGCTTCGACGCCGCTTGTCGCAACAACTTGCGGCGACCTCTGGCGGCGGTCACCGCGCTGGCCGTGCGCTTGCCTCCACCCTGGCGTCCGCGAACCGAGCCCTCGAGAGCCCGACCTCCTCTCCAGCCTCGGACGCGGAATCACGGCGGGACGGGCCGGGATGCGAGCCGCATCCCGGCCGCCGCCTTTCCCTGGAGGCGTGTGATGGTCCGCAGAGTTGCCGTTCTGAGTCTGCTTCTCGCCCTCGCAGCCGCACCGGCGCTGCCGGTGTCGGCGCAGCAGCCGCCGGCCGCATCGGCCAGGCCGGAGGCCGTAATCAACCTCAACACGGCGACCGCCGCCGACCTGGAGTCGCTGCCGGGCATCGGCGCCAAGGCCGCCCAGCGCATCCTCGAGTACCGCCAGAAGAGCGGCGGGTTCAAGAAGGTCGAGGACCTGATGAACGTGAAGGGCATCGGCGAGAAGGCCTTCCTCAAGATCAAGAGCCGGCTCACCGTCGCCGCGCCCAAGGCCTGATCGTCGCTCGCACGCCTGGCGTCGTTCCCGTCCCGCGATGGGAACGGCGCCGGCGGAGCCATTCTCATGCGCGGGACCACTCTCGTTGAGATGTTGACGACGCTGGCTGTCGCGATGTTGCTGATGGCGGTGGCGCTGCCGCGCCTCGGACGCCTGCACGACGAGGGACGCGTGCGCGGCGCCGCCTTTCACCTGGCAGGCCGCTGCGGCTGGCTGCGCATGGCGGCGGTGCACCGCGGCGCCTCGGTCGCGCTCCGATTCACCCCCTCCGGCTCCGGCTGGCTCGCGCAATCGTTCCTCGACGGCGACTGGGACGGGGTGCGCTCGGCCGACATCGCCGCGGGTCGCGATCCCGCGCTGTCCGGCCTGCTCGACGTCCAGGGACTCTTCCCCGGCGCCACGTTCGGCTTCGCCTCCGGCTGCCCGTTGACCGATGGGACCTCCTCCGCCGGGGTCAGCCCGGTCCGCATCGGCTCCGCGCGGATGCTCGTCTTCACCACCGACGGCGCCTCCAGCGGCGGCACGCTCTACTTACGCGGCGGCCCCCGGAGCAGCGGCTACGCCGTCGTGGTGCTGGCGTCAACGGGCCGCACTCGTCTGCTTCGGTGCCTCCCCGACACCGGCGTGTGGGTGGCCGATGGGCGATGACAGAAGGGGCGCGTTGCGCCGGTCGTTCGTCGGCGGACATCTGCCGCCACCGGCGCGCCTCCGTCCCGGCGACGCCGTGACGATGGTGAATCTGTCGGCGTCGGGCGCGTTGTTTGAAAGCGGGCTGCGGATGCGGCCCGGCAGCCGATGCGAGTTGCAACTCGGCACACGGGATCGGCTCATGACCGTCGTGGCGCGCGTGACGCGGTGCTTTGTCTCGCGACTGGAGCCGTCCACGGTGCGCTACCGCACGGCGTTGGTCTTCGAGCGGCCGATTGTGCTCCAGGCTGAGCAGCAACTACTCGCGGAGTATCAGCTACCCAGCGGATTCCCGAGCAATTCTGGCGTCGGGGTAGCGCCTTCCCGGCCGGGCGCCACCGGACGGGCGCTTGTCGGCCAACAGCGGTCCACGACGCGCGGATGACGGCATCGATATGGCACCGACCTTGAACTCACGCCCGCAGGCACCCTTTCGTGCCACTGGAGACGTCATGACACGAGCACCGTGGTCGTCCCCTCCCGACATCCGCCGGGCGATGGCGCGTCGACGAGGAGAACGGCGACGGGGCGCGGCTGCGCTGTGTCAGGCGCTGGCTGTCGCAGTGGCGCGAGAACAGGGCGAGGGGCTGCGCGCCCGCTTCCTCGAGGCCGTGACGCGGGCACTGCCCGCCGCAGCCAGCGTCACGATCCGGGACTGGCTGGTGGGGGAGTCGCCGGCGATGCCGGCGGCGGACCGCCGGCTTCTGAGCGTGAACGTGCCGACGACCGACCCGCGGCACGTCGCCGCGCTCGACGCGATTCCTGCGGAGGCTCGCGAGTTCGACGAATGGGATCTGCAGATGCTCTCGACGGCGGGACGCCTGGTGGGCGTGCTGCTGGAGATCGAGGCGCTTCGCAAGACGCAGCGCGCTCATGCGTTGCGCACGCTGCCGGGACGGCCCGACGGCGCCGCGCCGCTGATTGGCTCGACGCCGGTGATGCGGATGCTGCGCGACCGCATTGAGCGCGTGGCCGCCACCGACTTCACCATCCTCATCGAAGGCGAGTCGGGGACCGGCAAGGAACTGGTCGCCAGGCAGATCCACGAGTTGAGCCCGCGCCGCGCCGGCCCGTTTGTCGCCATCAACTGCGCCGCGCTGGTCGAGAGCCTGCTCGAGGCCGAGCTGTTCGGCATCGAGGAGCGCACGGCAACCGGTGTCCGGGGACGACGAGGGAAGTTCGAGCATGCGGATACCGGGACGTTGTTCCTGGACGAAGTGTCGGATCTCTCGATGGCCGCGCAGGCCAAGCTCCTGCGCGCGATTCAGGACCTGGCCGTCGAGCGTGTCGGCGGGCATGGCACGCACCACGTGGACATCCGGATCGTCGCGGCGACCAATCGCAGTTTGCGGTCGCTGGTCGCCGACGGCGTGTTCCGCGCCGATCTGTTCTACCGGCTCAGCGGCGTCGAACTGCATGTGCCGCCGCTCCGCCAGCGCCACGCCGACATCCTGGAGCTGTCGAGATACTTCCTCGAACGGCACCGCGAGACGCGGCGGCTCGATCTGTCATCCGAGGTGATGGACGCGCTGCTGGCGCACGACTGGCCCGGCAACGTGCGCGAGCTCCAGCGCGTGATCGAGAGCGTGGTCTGCCTCGCGCAGGGCGATCGCGTGGACGTTACCGAGCTGCCGCCGGCGTTGCGCGGGGAGGCCGAGACCGTGCTCTGGCCCTCGATGAAGCAGGACGACACGCTGCGGCAGTGGGCGAGCCGCTACGTGCGCCTGGTGTGGCAGCGGCACGGCCAGAACAAGCGCCGCGCCTGCCGTGCGCTCGGAATCAGTTATCACACTCTTCAGGCACATCTCCGCTACGGCAACCGCCTGCCCTGGCCGCGCGACTCGTCGTCTGCGACGGCGGGGAGAGAGGCAAGGCAGGTGGGCGTCGAATGACGGTGACGCGGCCGTTGCGGCCGCGTCGGAGCTTGCCCGGCAGGCCGGGTGAGGGCCGGGGCGCGCCCGGTCTCGAAATCGCAGACGTCACGCGGGCGGTGTGCCAGCCGCGGGGTCGCGCGTCTGCCTTGTCGGTCGAGAGGACCGATTGGGGGGACGGTATGACGCGCAGAAGGTTCGTGAGCATGGCGACGTGTGTCGGGCTCTGGGCGGGCGTGGCGAGTGCGGCTGCGGCGGCCCCGGTGTCGAAGCTCCGGCCGGTCCGTCTCGTGCAGGACGTGTCCGAGCTCGGGCTGACGGCGGGCATCGCGCCTGGCGCGGACGGCAGCGTGGTGGTGACGGCCACCGCGGGTCCGCTGACCGTGCGGAAGAGCGTGTATCCGGATGGGCGCTTCGCGGTGCGTCTGTCGCAGGGTGCCGACGATCGGCTCGTGATCGCCGGCGACCTGAACGGGCTTCGCGTGGCCTACGGCAAGGAGCCTGGCGTGGACCTGCGTCCGGATCGTGACGCGGACTACGAACGGCACGCGCGGCGGGTCCGCGGATGGCTGGCGAGCTCCGAGGCGGTGCAGCGGTTCCGACAGGTCGTCGGAGCCCTCGACCGGCATGAGGCTCAGGGCCCCGAAGCGCTGAGTCTCCGCGTCACCGGCGCGCTGGTGGCCGAACTGCTCGGCGATTCGGGCGCTGCGCAGCGGTTGAGCCAGTCGTTGGGTTCGAAGCTGTCGCGCCGCCTGCGACCGGCCCAATCCGGCGGCACCGGCTACGGCTGGACGTGCTACGACATCTACGAGCGGATGGTGGTGAATGCGGCGAACACGCTCGAGAGTTGCATTGCCAGCTTCGCCGTCTACAACCCGTTGCGACAGGTATGCGCCGGTGTGTGGGTGTTGCAGGTCGAGTCGGCGTGGTTCCAGTTCCTCGCGTGCTCGTCGTTTCCGGTGAGATGAGTCGGGCGAGAAGGGGCGTGGTCGGCGCCCCTTCTCAATCTCGTAGGGGTTGGCATGCTCACACGTCTCTCTGGTCTGCTCGCGGACGCGATAATCGGACTGCTGGTGGCGGGCGTCTGCGCCGGCCTGCTGGTGCCCGCGATGGGCGATCGCGGCGGGCCGGTACGTCGCCCTCTCGATTGCCGCCGGCGGCGTCGTGGCGGCAGTCGTGATCGGACAGGTGCTGCGGCGCGGAAGGGCCGCCAATCGGCGCTGATTCCGAGACGATTGGCGGGCCTCCGCCGCCTTGACCTGACCCGACGCGCATAGTACCGTTAGCTGTTCGGTCCCGCTCGCGTCGCGCTTCAATGACCCAGGTCGAGTCGTCTGCCCTCCGTCGCACTCCGCTGTTCGCCCGCCATGTCGCGCTTGGCGCCCGCATGGTCCCATTTGGCGGATGGGAGATGCCGGTCGAATACAGCGGCATCTCCGACGAGCACCTCGCGGTGCGCACGCGCGCGGGCCTCTTCGACGTCAGCCACATGGGCCAGATCGAAGTCGCGGGGCGCGACGCCCTGGCCGGCATCCAGCGGATCACCAGCAACGACGCGGCCCGACTGAAGATCGGGCAGGCGCACTACTCGGCGCTGACCACCGAGCAGGGGACCTTCGTCGACGACCTGCTGGTCTACCGCCTTGCCGACGACCACTTCCTGCTGGTCGTGAACGCCTCGAACATCGAGAAGGACTTCGCCTGGATCGCCGGCGGTGTCGCCGTCGCCGGCGACGCCGTGGCCGTGAACACGAGCGCCCGCTACGCGCTCATCGCAGTGCAGGGGCCTGCCGCGCGCGAGGTCCTGCAGCCGCTGACCGGCGTCGACCTCGGCATGAAGTACTACTGGTTCGCGACCGGCGAAGTGGCAGGGGTTCGCGCCACGATCTCGCGAACGGGCTACACCGGCGAGGACGGCTACGAGATTTTCGTGGCGCCTTCGTATGCCCCGAAGGTCTGGGACGCGCTGCACGACGCCGGACGCGGCGTCGACATCCGGCCGGCGGGTCTCGGCGCGCGCGACACGCTGCGCCTGGAAGCTGCGATGCGCCTCTACGGCAACGACATCGACGACACCACCTCGGTGCTCGAGGCCGATCTCGAGTGGATCGTCTCGTGGACCAAGGGCGACTTCGTCGGCCGCGAGGCCCTGGCCGCTCAGAAGGCCGCGGGCGTGCCTCGCCGCCTGGTGGGATTCGAGATTGCCGATCGCGCCATCGCGCGCCACGGGTATCCGGTCATCGTCGGCAACGAAGCGGTGGGCGTCGTCACCAGCGGCACGCAGACGCCGTTTTTGAAGAAGGCCATCGGCATGGCCTACGTCCCGGCGTCCGTGCCCTCCGACGCCGAGATCGCGATCGATATTCGCAACCGGCGCGTGGCCGCGCGCCTCGTGCCGCTGCCGTTCTACAAGCGGCCCAGAAAGTGACCATGTATCCCGAGACCCTCAAGTACACCAAGGACCACGAGTGGATTCGCATTGACGCCGGCGTCGGGCACGTCGGCATCACCGATTTCGCGCAGAAGCAGCTGGGCGACGTCGTCTACGTCGAGTTGCCCGATGTCGGTACGGTCGTGACCGAAGGCCAGGCCTTCGGCACCATCGAGTCGGTCAAGGCGGTGTCGGAGCTGTTCGCGCCGGTCTCGGGAGAGGTCGTGGAGGTGAACGCAGCGCTCAGGGACAAGCCTGAACAGGTGAACACCGATCCCCACGGCGCCTGGATGGTCGCCATTCGCCTGGCGTCGCCCGAGCAGGCCGACGCGCTTCTCGACGCCGCCGCCTACGCCGAGCTCGTCAAGTGACACCGGTAGAGACACGTACCGCCCCGATGATCTTCGAACATCCCGATCGCTTCGAATACCGTCACCTCGGTCCTGGTCCGGACGAGGTAGACGAGATGCTGGCCGTCATCAAGACGCCCTCCCTCGATGCGCTCATCGACGAGATCGTGCCGCGGGCGATTCGTCTGGCCGAGCCGATGTCGCTGCCGCCGGCGCTGACCGAGCATGAATATCTTGGCGCGCTGCGCGCCATTGCCGCGAAGAACCGGGTAGTCAAGTCGCTGATTGGTCTCGGCTACAACGACACCATCACGCCGCCGGTCATCCTCCGCAACGTCTTCGAGAATCCCGGCTGGTACACCCCGTACACGCCTTACCAGGCCGAGATCGCCCAGGGCCGCCTGGAATCGCTCCTCAACTTCCAGACGATGGTGCGGGACCTGACCGGGATGGATGTGGCGAACGCGTCGCTGCTGGACGAGCCGACCGCGGCTGGCGAGGCGATGACGCTCCTGCATCGGGTGCAGTCGAAGCGGGCAGGCGTACGCAACACGTTCCTGGTGTCGTCGCGCACGTGGCCGCAGACGCGGGCCGTGCTGCAGTCGCGCGCGGAGCCGCTCGGCATCGCCGTCCGCGAGGTGCCGCCCGATGCCATCGAGTTCGGCGCCGATGCGTTCGGCCTGCTGATCCAGTATCCGGACGAGTTCGGGCAGGTGGACGATCTCTCCGCGCTCATCGCGCGCGCGCACGACGCCGGGGTGCTGGTGGCAGTCGCCACCGACCTGCTGGCCCTGACGCTGCTCACCCCGCCAGGCGAATCCGGCGCCGATGTCGTCGTCGGCAACTCGCAGCGTTTTGGCGTGCCGCTCGGCTACGGCGGCCCGCACGCCGCGTTCTTCGCCACCCGCGATGCCTACGTGCGCCAGGTACCTGGCCGCGTGATCGGCGTGTCGGTCGACAGCAGCGGGCGGCCCGCGTACCGGATGGCGCTGCAGACCCGCGAGCAGCACATCCGCCGCGAGAAAGCGACGTCGAACATCTGCACCGCGCAGGCGCTGCTCGCCAACATGGCGGCGATGTACGCCGTGTATCACGGCCCCGAGGGGCTGCGCGCGATTGCCGCGCGTGTCCACGCCCTGGCGCATGCGCTGGCGGCGTCGGTGGCAAGGGCCGGTTATCGGCAGCGGAACACGCAGTTCTTCGACACGCTCCATCTCGACACGCCGGGCCGGGCGTCGGCGGTCGTTGCCAGGGCGCTCGAGGCGGGCTTCAATTTGCGGCAGGTCGACGCCGACGGCGTGGTGGTCGCGCTCGACGAGACGGTGACGGCGGCGGACATCGCGGCGCTGAGCCGCGTCTTCGCGGAGGCGGCAGGCGTCACGGCAACGCCGATTGTCGAGGCGCCGGCGCCGGCGTTTCCGCCCGCCCTCGCGCGGCGCACGCCGTTTCTCACCCATCCGGTCTTCAACGCGCATCACTCCGAGACCGAGATGATGCGCTACATCCGCAGTCTCGAGCGGAAGGATATCGGGCTGGGCGAGTCGATGATCCCGCTCGGGTCCTGCACGATGAAGCTCAACGCCGCGGCCGAGATGCTGCCGGTGACCTGGGCGGAGTTCTCGCGGCTCCATCCCTTCGCGCCGGCGGAGCAGGCGCAGGGCTACGCGCAGATCTTCGCGGAGCTCGAGCACGCGCTCTGCGTTGCCACGGGGTTTGCCGCCGTCTCCCTGCAGCCGAACTCAGGCGCGCAGGGCGAGCTCGCCGGGCTGCTGGTGATCCGGGCGTGGCACCAGAGCCGCGGCCAGGCGCACCGGAACGTCGTGCTGATTCCGAGCTCGGCGCACGGCACTAATCCGGCCAGCGCGGTCATGGCCGGTATGCACGTCGTCGTGGTCGCGACCGACGGGCGCGGGTACGTCGACGTCGCCGATCTGCGGGCGAAGGCCGAGGAGCATCGCGACGATCTCTCCGCGCTGATGGTGACGTATCCCTCGACGCACGGCGTGTACCAGGAGACGATCCGCGAGATCTGCGCGGTCGTGCACGAGCATGGCGGGCAGGTCTACATGGACGGCGCGAACATGAACGCGCAGGTCGGCCTCACCAGCCCGGCGTCGATCGGCGCGGACGTCTGCCATCTCAACCTGCACAAGACGTTCGCCATCCCGCATGGCGGCGGCGGGCCAGGCATGGGCCCGATCGGCGTGGCGGCCGCACCTGGCGCCGTTTCTGCCGGGCCATCCGCTGGCCAGGGTCGGCGGCGCGAAGGCGATTGCGCCGGTCGCGGCCGCGCCATGGGGCAGCGCGAGCATCCTGCTCATCTCCTACGGCTACGTCCGGATGCTGGGCGCCGACGGCATGACCAACGCGACGCGGATCGCGATGCTCAACGCCAACTACATCAAGTCGCGCCTCGAGGGGCATTACGACGTGCTCTACACCAACGCGGCGGGTCGCGTGGCGCACGAGATGATCTTCGACCTGCGGGCCTTCAAGAGCGCCGGCGTCGAGGAGACCGACGTCGCCAAGCGGCTGATGGATTACGGCTTCCACGCGCCGACGGTCTCGTTCCCGGTGCCGGGCACCCTGATGATCGAGCCGACGGAGAGCGAGCCAAAAGCGGAGCTCGACCGGTTCTGCGACGCGATGATCGCGATTCGCGGCGAGATTTCGGAGGTCGTGAACGGCAAGGCCGATCGCAAGGACAACGTGCTGAAGAACGCGCCCCACACCGCCGCCATGGTCACCGACGACGAGTGGAGCCATCCGTACTCGCGGCGCCAGGCCGCGTTTCCGCTGCCGTGGGTCTCCGCCAACAAGCACTGGCCGGCCGTCGGCCGGATCGACAACCCGTACGGCGACCGCAATCTCTTCTGCGTCTGCCCGCCGATCGAGGAGTACTCGACGGCCGGCTGAGTCAGCGGCCGACGAGCACCTTCACGGCGACCGAGAATCCCCCGAGGTCCGACTCGTCGAAATCCGCCGAGATGCCCGGCGCGCCCAGCGCGTCGGGTACCGCCGCATAGCGGACCTCGCCGGCCACGAACAGCCATCGGCTGGCGGTGTACTCCATGCCCGCCACCGCATGGTAGCTGGTGAACCGCTCGTCGACGTTCTCGTCCCCTTCAGCGAAGTCCGACGTCTCTTCGAATTGCAGCGAACCGACACCGCCGCCCGATGTAGGGGACGATTCGCTCGCGGGTGGGGAAGCGGTAGCCAGCCGTGACGACCACCGGCGTGATCGTGACGCGGTTCGGAATGCCCACGCGAACGACCTCGCCCTCGAAGACGAATGCCCGCTCGCCAGTGTCTTTGAATTGCGACACGCCGACATCCACGTAGATCGGCCCGAAGTACACCTGGCCGCCGCCCCCGTAGAAGAAGCCGCCGGAGGTGTCGAAGATCGCCTTGAAGCTGTCGGCGGCGGTGAACCACTGGTAGGAGCCTTCGGCATAGCCACGGATGCCGAATCGCGGTGCTGGGGGGCGCGGTGCCGGCGCCGCTGCCTCGGCGGCCGCCGCAGCTCCGCGATAGGCCGGCAGCGACGAAAGCGGTGGGCCGCTCTCGTACTCGACGTGACCGCTGAAGACCATGCCACGGATGCCACCAGGACCGCCAAACTTCTCCGGCAGCCGCACCTCGATCCACTGCGCGTCGCGCGACAGCGCATCAAGGCTGACACCCGACGGGAGCGTGGCGAGGACGCGGCTCGGATTCCGGCCCCACACGAGGACCTTGTCGCGCGTCGTGCGCACGACGGTCGTGGCCGCTGCCTGCTCGGCGGCGACCGTCGGCGGCTGCGCCGCGGCCGGCGTCGCGAACGGTGCAACTGAGAGCACGGCGATGACGACTGGAAGGTAGCGGGAGAGACCTGAAACCCTCATCGCGCGAGCCCCAGGCCGCGCAGCGTCGCGCGCGGGTTGATGAGGCCGTAGCCGTACTCGCTGTCCCGTCCCGCCGGACCGCGATCGGTCGCGAATCGCTTCAGGGCCGCCTCGATGGCCTTCGGGCTGGTGACGCCCTGGTCCATCAGCAGCGCTGCCATCCCGGCGACGTGCGGCGCCGCCATCGACGTGCCGTCGAAGAACGCGTACTGGAACTGGTTGAACTCGCCGGTCTCGAGGAAGTGGAGGACGTCCGGAACCTGCTGGAGCACCCCGTCCACGTAGCCGTCGCCGTTCAGGTCCTGCGTCGTGTCGCCGCCAGGCGCGGCAAGCTCCACGTAGTCGTTGACGTTCGAATAGGGGGCGCGGTCGCGCGCGAAGTCGGTGGCGCCGACCGCGATCACGCCCTGGATCTCTGTCGCGTAGGCCGCTGGATACGAGGGAGGGCTGCCCTCGTCGGCGGAGTTGCCGGCGGCGACGACGACCAGCGCGCCGCTGTCCACGGCAAACTGGACGGCGTCC
Source organism: Vicinamibacteria bacterium (assembly GCA_963719755.1). Classification (GTDB taxonomy): domain Bacteria; phylum Acidobacteriota; class Vicinamibacteria; order Vicinamibacterales; family JAENWD01; genus JAENWD01. The sequence goes on from CAVRDA010000016.1 coordinate 192,300, forward strand.
CGGAGCGGCGTGCTCTCGACGCGGATGCCGAGGCTCAGGTTGATCACCTTCGCGCCGTGTTCCACCGCGAAGCGGATGCCCTGGGACACCGTGACGGCATCGCCGACGTTCGGCGCCCCGAAGATCTCGTCGACGATGCCGCTGATCACCTTCACCGGAATGACGGCGACATTGAACGCGATGCCGGCGACGCCGAGGTTGTTGTTGGTGGACTGCGCGATCGTCCCGGTGACGTGCGTGCCGTGCCCCTCGAAGTCGAGCGGCTTGTCGTCGTCCCAGATGAAGTCGTAGCCCGGGAGGAACGTCGTGCCGGCAAGGTCCGTTGCCTGCGCGTAGCCCGGCTCCGTCGTGTAGGCGACGCCGCTGTCGATGACCGCCACCACCACCTCGCGGCCCGGCGCCCTGATTGATGTCCCAGGTCCGTTCGAGGTCGAGCTGCTGAAAGTTCCACTGGAATTCGTAGAGCGGGTCGTTCGGCCGGTAGGTCGGTCCGCGCGCGTCCGACCGGCTCGGCGTAGACGACACCGCGCTCGGCTGCCAGGGCACGCGCGGCGGCCGCGAGGTCCTGATCGCGATCGAAGGTGAAGAGATAGAAGTCGGTGAACGCCGGCTGCTTCACTGCGTCCACGCCGTGATGCGCGGCCAGCGACGAGACGCGCGCCGGGTCGGTGTCCCCGGCGAACTTCACCGCGAGCACGCCGGGCACGACATCCGGGCCGCGGTCCCGGCCGGCGTCACGGGCTTCCGCAATCGCGGCGCGCAGCGCCGGATCGCGTGCCGCCCGGCGCAACAGCTGCGCCTTGCGCGAGAGGGGCGGCGCGCTGGCGGACTGCGCATCGACGCCGATGGACGCGGGGAGGACGGCGCCAAGCGCCGCGGTGAGCGCGACGAGTGTCAGAAGTCTTGTGGGAATCATGGGTGTATTCGAGGGCGCCCCTGCGGCACGCCGACAGCCGCGGACAGCGTGACAGCAGCCTGTGAGTCGGTCAAGTTACCTGTATCAACTGCGTCACACCGCAGTTGCCACGCGGGCGTGGAATGCGTCGATCAGCCGTCGTGTGATTGGTCCGACGAGCCCGTCGCCAAGAACGGTGCCGTCCACGCGCACGACAGGGACGATCTCGCGCGTGGTGCTGGTGAGAAACGCCTCATCCGCCTGCAGAAGATCGGACTCGACGAGGACCGTCTCCCGAGACTCGGCGCCAATGAGGCCGCATAGTTCCAGCACGAACGCGCGCGTGATGCCCGGCAGCAGCCCTTCGCCGACCGGAGGGGTCTTCACCACGCCGGCCCGGACGACGAAGAGATTCGACTGGCTGCACTCCGCCAGGTGGCCCTCGTGGTTGCGCATGACCGCCTCGAACGCGCCGCGCGAGAGGGCTTGCTGCATCGCGAGCGCGTTGTTCAGCAGGTTGTTCGACTTGATCAGCGGGTTCAGGGCCTGCCGCCGGTTTCGCTCGACATCGACGAGGGCGACGGTGACCCCTGTCTCGTAGACGCTCGCGGCCGGCGGCGTGTGCGGGCGCGCGATGATGACGAGCGAGGGCTCCGGACACGCGCGCGGGTCGTAGCTCAGCTCTCCGACGCCGCGGGTGAGCAGCAGGCGGACGTAGGCATCCGGCAGCCCGTCGCGGTGGGGACTGAGGCCAGCCGCCGCCAGTGTGTCCTCGATCCGAGCCTCCAGCGTGGCGTCGTCGAAGGGCACGGGAAGGCCGATCAACGCGGCGGAGTTGCGGAGCCGCGCGAGATGCCGCGCCAGGAGCCGCACACGGCCGGCATAGGTCCGGCAGACTTCGTAGACGCCCTCGCCGTACAGGAAGCCATGATCGAACACGGGAACGACCGCGTCGGCTTCGCCGGTCACGCGGCCATTGACGTAGACAGCTCCAGCCATGGGCCTCGATCCTAACGCATGGCGGGCGGCCGACGCGCGGTGAGCAGTGCTAGACTCCCGGCAAAGGCGGATTCCAGCGGCATGCGGATTCTGAACAGCGCGCAGATGCGTGAAGCGGATCGACGGTCGATCCAGGACATCGGCATCCCCTCCGTCGTGCTGATGGAGAATGCCGGCCGCCAGGTCGTGGCGGCGATGGAGGCGATGTTCCCGGACCTGTCGTCGCGGAAGATCGTCGTGCTGGCGGGCCGGGGCAGCAACGGCGGCGACGGGTTTGTCGTCGCGCGGACGCTGGCCCAGCGGGGCGTCGACGTCGTCGTCTACCTCGTGGGGTCGATGGCCGAAGTGAAGGGCGACGCGCGGATCAATCTCGACGTGCTCGTGCGCCTGGGGCACACGGTCATCGAGATCGCCGACGCGACCATCTGGGAATTGCAGTTCCCCGACATGCGCACCGCGGACCTGATGGTGGATGCGCTGTTCGGCACCGGGCTCAGGACTCCGCTCACCGGTCTCTACGAGACGATCGTCGCCGACATCAACGCGAGCGATCTGCCGGTGGTGTCGGTGGACCTGCCCTCCGGTCTCTCGGCGGACACGCCAGACCCGATCGGACCGTGCATCGACGCCAGCCTCACCGTCACTCTCGGCGCGCCGAAGCTGCCGCTGGTGCTGCCGCCTGGCGAGGCCCACTGCGGCGACGTGGTGATCGCGGACATCGGCATCCCCGACGCCGCCATCGACGCGGTGGAAGGGCCGCACCTCGAGCTGCTGACACGAGAGCCCATGCGCTCGATGATCGAGCCGCGTCCGGCCGATTCACACAAAGGCGACTACGGCCACGTGCTCGTCGTCGCCGGATCGCCGGGTAAGACGGGCGCGGCGCATCTGTCGGCGATGGGCGCGCTCAAGTCGGGCGCGGGCCTGGTCACCATCGCGACGCCGCGCTCCTGCCAGTCCGTGCTGGCGATGATGGCGCCGGAGTACATGACGGCCGCGCTCGAGGAGGGGGCGACCGGCCTGGCCCCGGATGCCCTCGAACAGGTGCTGGCGCATCCCGCCGATGTCATCGCCATCGGTCCAGGGCTTGGCACGGCGCCGGGCACTGTCGCGCTCGTGCAGGGCCTGCTCGAGCGGGCGGGCATGCCGCTGGTGCTGGATGCCGACGCGCTGAATGCCTTCGTCGGAGAGCCCGAACAGCTGACAGGCCCCGAAGGACGCGACGTCATCATCACGCCGCACCCGGGCGAGCTGGCGCGGTTGATGGGCATCACGACCGCCGACGTCCAGGCGAACCGCGTCGAGCTGGCGCAGAACTTCGCCGAGACGCATCAGCTCTACGTCGTCCTCAAGGGGCATCGATCGATCGTCGCGACGCCCGAGGGCCACGTGTTCGTCAACACGACGGGCAACCCGGGCATGGCCACCGGAGGGATGGGCGACGTGCTGACCGGCATGATCGCGGCCTGGCTGGCGCAGCTGCTCGACGCCGAAGCGGCGTGCAAGCTCGCTGTGTACCTCCACGGCATGGCCGGAGATCTCGCCGAGAGCGCCGAGGGAGAAGTGGCGTTGACGCCAAGCGACCTGCTCTCGCACCTGGGTGACGCGGTGCTCGAGCTCACGGCCCGCAAGCGGGTTGAGAAGGCTTGAAGGAGTTACGGGTAACGAGTTACGGGTTACGCGTGATTTCGATCGCGCGGCCTTCGGGGACGTGAGACAGGCGGACGATCACGGCTGGGCCGTACGGGGGAAGGGGCAGCCGCTCCGCCCATTCGATCGCCATCACGGTTCTGGCGTCGAGCAGATCGTCGAGCGCGAGGTCGACGATCTCGGGCGCTGACAGGCGGTACAGGTCCACGTGCTGGAGCGTGACCGCGGGCCCGCGATATTCCTGGACAATCGTGAAAGTGGGGGAGCTGACGTCCTGCGAGTCGACGCCGAAGCCTTCGGCCAGCCCGCGGACAAAGGCGGTCTTACCCGCGCCGAGGTCGCCGTGAAGCAGCACGGTCGTCCCGGCAGCGAGAGTGGAGGCCAGCGCCCGCCCGGCGGCAATCGTCTCTGCTTCGGTCGCCGCGATCGTCGCCGTCGTCTCGCTCATGCCATCCGCGAAATCACTGAAGGCCCGAAGACCGCAGGCTGAAGGCCGACGGCTATTCCGATCGATAGTTTGGCGCTTCCTTCGTGATCGTCACGTCGTGCACGTGGCTCTCGCGGGCGCCGGCGGGGGTGATGCGCACCAGACGCGCGTTGCGCTGCAGGGCCGGGATGTTCGGCGCGCCGCAGTAGCCCATGCCGGCGCGCAGGCCGCCGACCAGCTGGTGGATCATCGCCGCGACTGAGCCCTTGTGCTGCACCCGGCCCTCGATGCCTTCGGGCACGAGCTTGTCGAGGCCGCCGGCGTTCAGGTCGAACTCGTCCTGGAAGTAGCGATCGCGGCTGCCGCGGCGCATCGCGCCGATCGATCCCATGCCCCGGTACTCTTTGAATTGCCGGCCCTGGTAGATGATCATCTCGCCCGGGCTCTCGTCGGTGCCCGCGAAGAGATTGCCGATCATCGTCGAGCCGGCGCCGACCGCGATGGCCTTGGTGATGTCGCCGGAGAATCGGATGCCGCCGTCGGCGATGACCGGCACGCCGTGACGGGCCGCCGCCTGCGCGCATTCCATCACCGCCGTGATCATCGGGACGCCGACGCCGGCAATGATGCGCGTCGTGCAAATCGACCCGGCGCCGATGCCGACCTTCACGGCGTCCACACCCAGCTCGATCAGCGCCTCGGTCGCCTCGGCGGTCGCGACGTTGCCGGCGACGACGTCGACGTCCTTGTACTGGCGGCGGATCCGCTTCACCATGTCGAGCACGCCCTGGGAATGGCCGTGCGCCGTGTCGATGACGAGCGCGTCGACGTGCGCCGCGACCAGCGCCTCGGCGCGCTCCATCGCGTCACGGCCGACGCCGACGGCTGCCGCACACCGCAGCCGCCCCAGCCCGTCCTTGGAGGCGGCTGGGTACTTCACCATCTTCTGGATGTCCTTGACCGTGATCAGACCCTTGAGCCGGAAATCCTGGTCGACGACGAGGAGCTTCTCGACCTTGTGCTGGTGCAGGATCTCGCGCGCGTCCTCGAGCGTCGTGCCCACCGGGACGGTGAAGAGCGGGTCCTTCGTCATCACCTCGGAGATCGGGCGGCTGACGTTGACCTCGAATCGCAGGTCCCGGTTGGTGAGGATCCCGAGCAATCGGCCTTCCTTGCGACCGCCCTCGGTGATCGGCACGCCCGAGATGCGGTACTTCTTCATCAGCTCCTGCGCTTCGAAGATCCGGTTCTCGGGCGCCAGCGTGATCGGGTTGACGATCATGCCGCTTTCGGAGCGCTTGACGCGATCCACTTCGGTCGCCTGTTCCTCGACCGTCAGGTTCTTGTGGATGACGCCGATGCCGCCGTGCTGGGCCATCGCGATGGCCAGCAGCGACTCGGTGACGGTGTCCATCGCCGCGCTCACCAGCGGCACGTTGAGCGGGATGTTCCGCGTGAACCTGGTCGTGACGTCGACCTGCGTCGGCAGCACCTGCGAATGCTGCGGCACGAGCAGCACGTCGTCGAAGGTCAGGGCGGTGACGATGGCCGTTCCGAGGTCGAGGGCGGGGGGAGTGGCGGTCTTCAGGTCCATGGTCGGGTCCGTCTGGCCTCAGTATGACAAAGGCCGACAGGAGTCGGCCTTGACGGAGAGCAAATAGGGACACGGCAGTATGCCGCGCGCAGTGGCGCTCACGCGCCGACTCCGTGACATTTCTTGTATTTCTTGCCGCTGCCGCACGGACACGGGTCGTTCCGGCCGACTTTCGGCTCCTCGCGTCGCTGAGTCTTCACCACCGCGTCGTCGCCGCCGACGCGGGCAGGCTTCGGCGCAAACGGACTCGCCGGTTCGGCCGCGGCCGTCGCCGGGCCGCCGAAGACCGACGGCGCGGCGCCCGGGTCGTTCAGGATGAGCGGCGCGCGGCCGCGGCGGCGACCGCCTCACCGGTGGCGGTGCCTGGATCCCGCCGTCCTCGCTCGACACCGGACGCAGGTGCCACAGGTGGCGGACGATATCGTCCTCGACCCGGGCCTTCATGTCCTGGAAGAGCGCGAAGCTCTCGCGCTTGTATTCGACCAGAGGGTCGCGCTGCCCGTAGCCGCGCAGGCCGATGCCTTCCTTCAGGTGGTCCAGGCTGTAGAGGTGATCCTTCCACTGCTGGTCCACGATCTGGAGCATGATGTCGCGCTCGATGCGGCGCATCAGCTCCGGGCCGAGCAGCGCTTCCTTGTCGGCCTGCGCCTTCTCGAGGCGCGTCCACAGCGCCTGGCGGATCTCGTCGGTGTTCAGCGTGTCGAAGGCGATGTGCGACAGGTCCGCCTCTTCGAGCCCGTAGACGCGGATGATCTCCTGCTTGAGCCCGGGAACGTCCCACTCCTCGAGGTCGGTCTCGGCGCCGACGAACCGCTCGACGATGTCGTCCAGGACGTCGCCGGCGAGCGCTATCAGGTAGCCGTGCGCGTCGGCGGTCGCCTCGTCTTCGTCGAGGCGGATCGAGTCTTCGAGCAGCGACCGGCGCAGCGTGTAGATGTTCTCACGCTGCTTGTTCATCACGTCGTCGTACTCGAGGAGGTGCTTGCGCACGGAGAAGTTCTGCGCCTCCACCTGCTTCTGCGCGCGCTCGATGGCGCGAGTCACCATCCCGTGCTCGATCGGGACGCCTTCCTCCATCCCAGGCGCTGCATCAGCCCGGCGATCCGATCGGATCCGAAGATCCGCATCAGGTCGTCCTCGAGCGAGAGGTAGAAGCGGGAGGAGCCCGGGTCGCCCTGCCGGCCGGCGCGTCCGCGCAGCTGGTTGTCGATGCGCCGCGCCTCGTGCCGTTCGGTGGCGATGATGTGCAGCCCGCCGAGGTTCACGACCTCGTCGTGCTCCGCGTCGCATTGCCGCTTGAAGTGGCCGTAGATGCGCTCCCAATCCGGCGTCGGCACGCGATAGAAGCTGTCGAGGTGGAAGAAGTAGACGAACTCCTCGTCGTCGACGAACCGCGCCTGATCCCTGGTCAGGCGCTCGGCAACTTCCTCGGCGAGCGACTGCTGCCGCGCCATGAACTCGGCGTTGCCGCCGAGCAGGATGTCGGTGCCGCGGCCGGCCATGTTCGTCGCGATGGTGACGGTCTCGCGGCGTCCGGCCTGGGCGACGATCTCGGCTTCCTGCGCGTGGTACTTCGCGTTCAGCACGACGTGCTTGACGCCGCGCTTCTTCAGCAGCGACGACAGCCGCTCGGATTTCTCGATGGACATCGTGCCGACCAGCGTCGGGCGGCCGCTGGCCTGCTTCTCCGTGATGTCGGTGACGATCGCGTCGTACTTCTCGCGCTCGGTCCGGTAGACCGTGTCCGGCTCCTCGACGCGGAGCAGCGGCCGGTTGGTCGGGATGACCATCACGTCGAGCTTGTAGATCTTGGCGAACTCTTCGGCCTCGGTGTCGGCCGTGCCGGTCATGCCCGCCAGCTTCTTGTACTTGCGGAAGTAGTTCTGGAAGGTGATGGTCGCGAGCGTCTGGTTCTCGCGCTCGATCTTCACCTTCTCCTTGGCCTCGACCGCCTGGTGCAGCCCGTCGCTCCAGCGCCGTCCCGGCATCAGCCGGCCGGTGAACTCGTCGACGATGACGACCTGGCCGTCCTTGATCATGTAATCCACGTCGAGGCGGTAGAGCGTGTGCGCCCGCAGCGCCTGGTTGACGTGGTGCAGCAGCGGCATGTTCGCCGGGTCGTAGAGGCCGCCCGGCTGCAGCCGGTGCGCCAGCATCTCCTCGGCCTTCGCCATGCCGCTCTCGGTCAGCGTGACGGTCTTGTGCTTCTCGTCGATGATGAAGTCGCCGGTCGCTTCGAGCCGCTCGCGATCCTCGCCCTTGGTGTCGCCGCGCGTGACCGCGCCGGGCTTCAGCCTCGGGATGATCCGATCGACCTCGTAATACAGGTCGGTGGACTCCTCGGCCGGACCGGAGATGATCAGCGGCGTGCGCGCTTCGTCGATGAGGATGCTGTCCACCTCGTCGACGATGGCGAAGTGGTGGCCGCGCTGGACGAAATGCGCGAGCTCGAACTTCATGTTGTCGCGCAGGTAGTCGAAGCCGAACTCGTTGTTGGTGCCGTAGGTGATGTCGCAGCCGTACGCGACCTGCCGCTCCTGGTCGTTGAGGTCGTGCTGGATGACGCCGACGGTCATCCCGAGGAAGCGGATAGATCTTGCCCATCCACTCCGAGTCGCGGCGGGCCAGGTAGTCGTTCACCGTGACGACATGGACGCCCTTGCCTTCGAGCGCGTTGAGATAGGCCGGCAGGGTGGCGACGAGCGTCTTGCCCTCGCCGGTCTTCATCTCGGCGATCTTGCCCTCGTGCAGGACATGCCGCCGATCAGCTGGACGTCGAAGTGCCGCATGTTCAGCACGCGGCGGCCGGCTTCGCGCACGACGGCGAAGGCCTCCGGCAGCAAGTCGTCGAGCGTGTCGCCGTTGGCGAGCGCGACCGGAACTCCACGGTCTTGCCGCGCAGCTCCGCGTCGGACAGACGCTGCGATCGCCGGCTCGAACGCGTTGATCGCGGCGACGAGCGGACGGACTTTCTTCAGCTCACGCTCGTTCTGCGTGCCGAAGACCTTCGCGAGAATTGTGCCGAGCATGGACGAATGAACAGGGCCGCAGCGGTGCGGGTATCCAGCGATTGTACCAGCCGCTGGTTGGGAGCGGTCAAACCAGCGCCCAGCAGCCGCTTACGGCCGCGCGCGGTTCAACAGGAACTGGAGTGGGTTGAGGTGGCGGCCGTAGACGAGGACTTCGTAGTGCAGGTGATCTCCCGTGGACCGTCCGGTGGAGCCGGCGTAGCCGATCACGTCGCCGCGGCGAACGGCGTCACCCGGCTTGACGCTGAAGGCGTCCAGATGCGCGTAACGGGTCGAGATGCCGAAGCCGTGCTCGATGACGATCATGTTGCCGTAACGCCCCCGAACGCTGCGCGGCGCTGATCGTGCCGTTGGCCGTCGCCAGCACAGGATCGCCGCGCTCGGCGGAGATGTCGAGGCCCGGGTGATAGTCGGCGCCGCCGGTGAACGGGTCGCGGCGTCCGCCGAAGCCGTCGTTCAGCCAGCCCTTGGCGGGCCAGATGGACGGCGTCGCCGACGCCAGCGCCTGGCGCCGCTCGACGCCGGGTTGGACCACCTGGAGGCGGCTTTCGAGCGTATAGAGGATGTCGCGCAGCACGCCGAACGTGTCCTCGGACGACCCGGCGACGCGGGGCGAGAACAGCGTCCGAGCGGACGGGAGGCTGACAATCGGACCGCCCGCGGCGCGCGACTTCACGACGGCCGGCAGCCGGTCCATTGCCTGTGCCGTGTCGCTGTCGATAGCGGCCTTCGCACCCAGATCGCCCACGACGGCCTGCAACGACTGCACCTGCGTGGTGAGTTCGCCCGTGGCGGCGCGGAAGTTCCGGTTTTCGAGGTCCAGCCGCTGGGCCGTCGTCTGCAACGCCTCGATCTCGGCGCGCGCGCTCCACCGCAGGCCCATCCCTATCAGCATGGGCAGGACGAACACCAGGAGCAGGGCGGTGAGCGCTGGTACTGGACGAATCCCGAACCGGCGGTAAGCGCCGGTGCGACGGTCGGCGATGACGATTGTGAAGCGACGGGAACGTGACACGCGGAACTCCGACTCTACCACACGGATTCTATCGGTCGAGCAACACGGATCCATCGGCCGAAAGTCCACGGGGAGCTATCGGCCGAAAGCAAGCAAAGTTTAGTCACGATCAGACGGCGAAAGTGCCACCGGCTCGTATCGGGTGCCTCAGGCTGTGAGTTCCCCCGGTACTGCAGCGCCTCTGCGACGTGGCTCGCCTGCACGACGTCGGAGGCGGCGAGGTCGGCCACGGTGCGACCCACTCGAAGCACCCGGTAGAACGCTCGCGCCGAAAGGCCAAGGCGTTCGACCGCCGTCGCCAGCGTCGCGCGGACGTCGCGGCCGACGCCGGCCTCGCGCAGCAGTCGCCTGCCATCCAGTTGGGCGTTCACATGCACGCCCGAGCGCGCCGCCTGACGTGCCCTCGCCGCCAGCACGCGGGCCCGCACCGTCGCCGAGGACTCCCCGGGCTCACCGGCCTGCGAGCACCGCCGCGGGCACCGCGGCCAGCGGGACGATGAGGTCGAGGCGATCGCGGAGCGGTCCGGACAGCCGCCCGGCGTATCGCTGTACCTGCTGCGGCGTGCAGACGCAGGCGCGGCGCGGGTCGCCGAAGAACCCGCACGGACACGGGTTCATCGCCGCCACCAGCGTGAACCGGGCGGGGAACACCGCCGTCCGGGCGGCGCGGGCGACGACCACGGCGCCCATCTCGAGCGGCTGGCGCAGCACCTCGAGCGCGCGGCGGCTGAACTCCGGCACCTCGTCGAGGAAGAGCACGCCGTGATGCGCGAGGCTGATTTCGCCAGGCCGCGGCAGACTGCCGCCGCCGACGAGCGCAGTGTCCGAGATGGTGTGGTGCGGCGCGCGGAAGGGCCGATGCACCATCAGGCCGCTGTTCGGCGAGAGCAGCCCCGCCACCGAGTGCACCGTCGTGACCTCGAGCGCCTCGTCGAAGGCAAGCGGCGGCAGCAGGCCGGGCAGCCGCCGCGCCAGCATGGTCTTGCCGGCGCCCGGCGGACCGACGAGCAGCACGTTGTGGCCGCCGGCGGCCGCGATCTCGAGGGCCCGGCGCGCCAGGTGCTGGCCGTGCACGTCGGCGAGGTCGGGCTCGTCGGCGGGCACAACCGTCACCGGCGGCGCTGGCGCACGCACGCGCGAGCCGTCGTTCAGCGCGTCGACGGCGTCGCCGAGCGATTCGAGCCGGCAGCAGCGTCAGTCCGTCGACCACGGCGGCCTCGGCCGCGTTGGCCGCGGGCAGCACCAGCCGCTTGAACCCCTGCTGACGGGCCAGCGCCGCCACCGGCAGCACGCCGCGCGTCGGCAGCATCGAGCCGTCCAGCGACAGTTCGCCGATGATGATCGTGTCGGTGATCGTCCGCGCCTTCACCACACCGGTGGCGGCCAGGACGCCAAGCGCAATCGGCAGATCGAACGCGGTGCCCGCCTTGCGTACGTCGGCCGGCGCGAGATTGACAGTCACGCGCTGAAGCGGGAAGTCGAAGCCCGAATTGCGGATCGCCGATCTGACACGATCGCGGCTCTCGCGCACGCTGGCGTCGGGCAACCCGACGAGCACGAGCGAGGGCAGTCCGAAGGTGACGTCGACCTCGACGTCCACCGGCATGGCGTCGAGACCGAAGAGGGCGGCCGACCTCAGGGACGCAAGCATCCGGTCCGTGCCCGTGCAAGGCGCGGGACAGGTGCGTCAGGCGTCGAATCTGTTGAGGATTTGCCCGGAAGGATCGGGGAGTGCGGCCCCGCGCGCGCAGAAACTGCCGCGCGCGCGGATGAACAGGTCGCAGATTCTGCCGCGCTAATCGCGCGCGGCGTAGACGGTCAGGCGCTGTCCGGGGCTGATGCGGCTGGACCGCAGCCGGTTCCACTGCTTCAGCGCCGAGACGCTGGTCTCGAAGAGCCGCGCGATGGACGACAGCGTGTCGCCGCGCTTCACGCGGTACACCGTCCGGCGATTGGAGGACTCCGACCGCGGCGCTTCGGTCACCAGCGTCGCCCGCTCGACGGCCGGCCGGGCGTCGGCCATCGGCGTAGGACGGTCGGGCTGCGCCGCCATCAGCGCCGCGGGCGCGCGCGGAATCACGAGCTTCTGTCCCGGCTGCACGCGCGAGCGCGCGGACAGGTAGTTCGCTTCCGCCAGGTCGGCCTTGTTGACGCGCAGCTTGCGGGCGATGGTGGTGATGGTCTCCCCGGGACGCACCGTGTGCCAGTTCAGCGCGCCGCGTTCGGCGGCGTCGCTCTCGGCCAGGTGCGCCCGGAACGCCTCGGCCGTGCCCGTCGGCACCTTCAGCTCGTAGCCCTGGCCGCGGACCGGCGTGGTCCAGCGACGAAGCTCCGGATTCAACTGCTGGATGACGTCGATCGGCGATGCCGGTCCACTCGGCGACGCGGCGCAGGTCCACCGGACCCGAAACCGTGACCGACTCGAGGGCCGCAGGCGTGGACTCGGGAAGCGTGAACCCGTACTGGCCGGGGTTCCGCGCGATGATCACGGCGGCCAGAATCATCGGCACGTATTCACGGGTCTCGCGCGGCAGGTATTTCGGATTGGCCGAGAGCGACCAGAAGTCGGTGCGCCCGGTGCGCTTCATCGCGCGCTGCACACGGCCCGGGCCGCCGTTGTACGAGGCCAGCGCCAGGTGCCAGTCGCCGTCGAACATGTCGCCGAGCGTCCTGAGGTACTTGGCGGCTGCCAGCGTCGCCTTGGCCGGGATCCGAGCGCTCGTCGACGTACCAGTCGTGCTTGAGGCCGTTCTCTATCGCGGTCGGGCGCATGAACTGCCACACGCCCTTCGCGCTCGCGCGCGACAGCGCGTTGGTCTTGAAGGCGCTCTCGATGAGCGGCACGTACGCCAGGTCGAGGGGCAGGCCTTCGGCACGGAATACGCTCTGAATCATCGGCAGGTACTGGCTGCCGCGATCGAGCCCCTCCTGGATGAAGCCGCGGAGCCGGCCCTGGAAAAGCTCGACATACCCGAGCACGCGGTCGTTCAGGGGCACCGGGATGTCGTGGGACGTCATCGCGGGGTCGGTCTCGACGGCGGCGGTGACGGCCGGCGTCGGTGTGGACTCGACGCTGCCTGAAAGGTCGAACAGCGTGTCAATCGACGCCGGTTCGGCCGGCTTCTCCGAAAAGCCGTCGCCTTCGGCGAGCGTCGCGACTTCGAGCGCGCTGATCCGGTCGACGAGGCGGTCGAACTGCTCGCGCAACCGCGGCTCGGTGCGCGCGCCGCCGGGCGCCGTCAGCAGCACGTCGAGCGCCTTGTTGAACTCCGCTCGCGCGCGATCGAGGTGCCCGACTTCCAGCTCGCGCTGGCCTTGCTGGTAGTGCTTCTGCGATTGGTCGATGAGGGCCTGCACGGGATCCGGCGCTGGCGCCGGAACCGGGGCTGGGGCGGCAGCCGCAGCCGGGGGGACCGGCGGCGTCGTCCGTGGGCGTTCCTGCCGCGCGGCCGACCCGCATCCGGTGGCGACGAGTGCGACGAGTGCGACCGCCGGCGTCGGCAGCCTGGAAGACTTCAGCATCGGGCGCTCCGCGAAAGGGTGTCCGCAAGAACCAAGCCAGACATCGCCGATGGCTACGCTCGCGCCGATGGCGCGGGTCCCCGCGTGAAGCCCTCAGCCAGTCCGAACTGGCTCAACCCGAAGTTCTTATCGGCACTTCGGGCGCTGGAATGTTTCTGTGGCCGGGGCCCTGGGCCCCCGCCGCCAGCCTGTCGTGTCTCGCCCCCGAAGGGGCCGCCGGTCTGACGAAATCAGGAACTTCGTCTGCCCGGCCCTGCTGGGAAGAACGGCCGAGCTCGATTACCCTAGCACGCGACCTGGACGGCGTCAAGCCTATAAGTCCAGCAGCGTCAGCAAGAAACAGTCACTCCTACCGGGCCGTCGAAACCCCGGCGTAACGGAAAACGCCGTGCGCATCGGCCAGATCGCGCGCTGCCGGTGTGACGATCGTCCGCTCGGACACGAGCAGCGTCTGTCCCAGCTTCATAGCCTGGCGCACATCGTCTTCGCAGACGAACGCGGCCGGCTTTTCGACGCTCGGCGCCGGGACACCGCCCGGGACCGCCGCCGCCGCCGCCGTCGGCGGCTTGGCGGGCGCCGGACGACTGAACCCGCGCGTTTGCAGATACTGGTCAATCCGTGCAGTCAGCGCCTCGCGGCTGATCCCGGGTGCCGGAGGGGCCGCGGCCGTCCGCGGAAGCGGCGGACGGGAGGCTGCCGAGCCGCCAGCCGGCGCGGCCGCCGACGCCACGGAGCCGTCCGACGGCGGGTTGACGGGCCGCGTTTCGTACGCCAGGCGCTTGATGTTCAGCAGGTGGCGCGGGGAGATGTTGTCCGACGTGATGTTGCCGCCGAAGCCGCCGCACCCGAGGGTCATCGCCGGATCGAGGCCCGTCGAGAGCCCGATGGAGCCGTGCGTCGTTGGTGTGTTCACGCAGATGCGGTAGGCCGGCTTGTGGAGGCCGAACTCGAGGATCACCGCGTCGTTGCGCGAGTGAATCGACATCGTGTGGCCCATGCCGCCGTAGCGCAGGATCTCCTTGCAGCGCTCGCAGCCTTCCCGCCAGTCCTTGACGACGTAGAACGAGAGGACCGGACATAGCTTCTCGATCGACAGCGGGTGATCCCGGCCGACACCCTTCAGTCGGGCGAGCAGGACACGGGTGCCCTCGGGCACGCGCAGCCCGACCTTCTCGGCAATGAGCGTCGCCGACTTGCCGACCAGCGCCGGGTTCGGCAGCCGCTGCGGCGTCACCAGCGCCTTCGCGAGTTGATCCGCTTCGGCGTCGGACAGGAAATGCCCGCCGTTGGCCTGAAGGTGCCTGACGACCTCGTCGGCCACCGCCTCGTCGACGACGACGGAGTTGGGAGAGGAGCACAGCACGCCGTTGTCGAAGCTCTTGCCGGTGATGATGTCTTTGGCCGCCTTCACCAGGTCGGCGGACGACTCGATGTAGCACGGCGCGTTGCCGGGGCCGACGCCGTAAGCGGGCTTCCCGGCGCTGTAGGCGGCGCGCACGAGGCCCATCCCGCCGGTCGCGAGGATCACCGAGACCTCGCGCTGCTTCATCAGCTCCTGCGTCCCCTCGATTGTCACGGTCGTCATCCAGCCGATACCGCCCGGCGGCAGGCCTGCGCGGTGCGCTGCCTCGGCCATGATCTCGGCGACGCGGGTGATGCAGCGCGCGGCCGACGGGTGCGGGCTGATGACGATCGCGCAGCGCGCCTTGATGGCGATCAGGATCTTGTAGATCGCGGTCGACGTCGGGTTGGTGGAGGGGACGATGGCCGCGACGACGCCGAAGGGCTCCGCGATCTCGATGACGCGCGTGTCTTCGTGCCGCGCCACGACGCCGACGGTCTTCATCGGGCGGATGAACGCGTGCACGCGGTCCGACGAGAAGAGGTTCTTCTGTACCTTGTCGGCGACGACGCCGAAACCGGTTTCCTCGACCGCGAGCCGGGCCAGGGCCTCGGCGTGCGGCCGGACGGCGGCCGCCATGGCGTCGACGATCGCGTCGATCTGGGTCTGCGAGAGCTCCCCGAGGAGCATCTGCGCCGCGCGGGCGCGGCGTGCGAGCGCCCGCGCCTCGGCAATCGACGCGAGATCGCGGTCGGTGGGCGGTGCTGCTGTGGCAGAAGGGGCGGCCATCGCGTCGGCGGCGTCACGCGCCTCTGGTGCACACTGGCGCGATCGAGCGGACTGTACCATATTGCCCCATATGCGACAACGGCGGTATCATGCGGTCCGTCCGTGAGTTGCGGGTATCTTTGATCGCGACGCCGTTGCGGCGACGCCCGACCATCCAGCCATCACACCAGACCTCACCACAATGCACGCAAGACAGATGTTTCGACTGCTCGTCGCGCTGGGGACCTGCGCGGCGCTCATGGCCTGCGGCCGCAAGGAATCGACCGGCACTCCCGTCGCGGCGCCGTCGGTGACGTTCGCCCATCCGCGCGCGGCGCTGGGCAGTCCCGTCGAGGTCACCTATAAATTCGAGGTCGCCGCCAACGCGCCGGCCTTCGATCAGGACTACCGCGTCTTCGTGCACTTCCTCGACGCCGACGAGGAGCGCATGTGGACCGACGACCACGAGCCGGCCGTGCCGACCTCGAAGTGGAAGCCCGGTCAGGTCGTCCAGTACACCCGCACGATGTTCATCCCGGTCTATCCCTACATCGGCGACGCGCACGTCCGGCTGGGTCTGTACTCGCCCCGCGATCAGAAGCGGCTGCCACTGACCGGGGAAGACATGGGGCAGATGTCCTACGACGTCGCGACGCTGACGCTGCTGCCGCACTCCGAGAACGTGTTCCTCCTGTACAAGGACGGCTGGCATCCCTCCGAGGTCGCGCCGGACAACACGACAATCGAATGGCAGTGGTCGAAGAAGCTTGCGACGCTCTCATTCCGGAATCCGAAGAAGGACAGCCTCTTCTACCTCCACGCCGACAACCCCGCGGCCTACGCCGAAGCGCAGACCGTCGTCGTCAAGGCCAACGGGGTGCCCGTCGACACCATCGCCGTGGCGCCACGGAAGGAGCTGTTGCACAAGACGCGCCTGACGTCCGCGCAGCTGGGGAGCGGCGACATGGTGGAGTTGACGCTCGAGGTCGACAAGACCTGGGTGCCCGCCCTGGTGCCGGCCGCCAACAGCCGCGACCCACGCGAGCTCGGCATCCGGGTGTTCCACGCCTTCATCGAGCCCCAATCCTGATTGCCGGCAGGGTGCGAGACGGCGGACGCGGGCCGAGCGTCCCGCCGCGCGCCGCTCGCCTGCACCCGCCCGACATGCCCGTTCGTGCGTCCTATTGGGGTGCGAACCGGTGCGCGCGGCCAGGGCACCTGGTGCTCACTGCCGAGGCGGCCAAGCCTGTTATAATCCCGCGAGTTAGTGACGAGCCAAAGCCGCCAATGCCTTGCGTGACAAGCGCTTGCGATGGAATTCCGCTGTAAGCTCGGCACGCCAGGGGGCCAGATCATCGAGGCCAACTATGCCGCCGAGAGCGAGGCGCACCTCCGCCGCGATCTCGAGGAGAAGGGGCTCCTGGTCCTGTCGCTCCGGCCGAGCGGGCTGCTTGGCGGCCTCGGGCCGATCGGCCGCCGGCGTCGAATCCGGCAGCGCGACTTCCTCGAATTCAACCAGGAGCTGGCGACGCTGCTGAAGGCGGGCATGCCGCTGGTGCAGTCGCTGGACCTGCTGCGCGGCAGCCTGGTCGACCCGGTTTTCAAGCCGGTCGTCGACACCGTCTACGATCGCGTGAAGTCGGGCGTGCAGATCTCGGACGCCTTCGACGAGTTCGGCACGCTGGTGCCGCGCGTCTACACCGCGTCGCTGATGGCCGGCGAGCGCAGCGGCAACCTCGAGACGGTGTTGCGCCGATATGTCGCCTACGCGCGGCTGATGGGCAACATCCGGCGCAAGACGCTGTCGGCGCTGATGTACCCGATGATCCTGGTCGGGCTGGCGGTTGTCGTCGTCAGCATCATCGTGTTCCGGCTGGTGCCGGCGTTCTCGGACTTCTACGCCAGCTTCGGATCCGAGTTGCCCGCGGCGACGTTGGCTATCGTATCGGTCTCGAAGTTCGCGCAGGACCACTGGCTGCTCCTGCTGGTGGGCGCGGCGGCGGCGGTGTGGGCCCTTCGCACGTGGTTCCAGCTCCCGGGGCAGCGCCTCCGGATCGATCGCGCGATGCTGGCGGTGCCGCTGGTTGGACCGATTTCCCGGAAGTTCGCGACGTCGCAGATGGCGCGGACGCTGGCGACGCTGCTGAGCGGCGGCATTCCGCTCGTGCAGGCGCTGGACGTGGCGGCACGTTCGGTGAGCAACCAGTACATCTCGCGCGAGCTCGACACGGTGGGACAGTCGGTGCGCGAGGGCCAGAGCCTGTCGGCGACCATGCGCGAGCGGGCCGTGTTTCCGGATGTCGCGGTGAAGATGACTGAAGTCGGCGAGGCCACGGGAGCGCTGCAGGACATGCTCAACAGCGTCGCGGACTTCTATGACGAGGAACTCGAGACGAACCTGGAGCGGTTCGTGACGCTGGTCGAGCCGGTCTTGTTGATCCTGCTCGGCATCGTCATCGCCGGCCTGCTGCTGGCGCTCTACCTGCCGCTCTTCCAGTTGTCGTCGGTGGTGCGCTGATGGATTCGCGAACCGAGGCCGAACGCGCCGCGCAGGCGCTTGCACACGACGCCATCGCCGGCGCCCCCGATCACGCCGCCGAGGTGGCGGAGGCGCGGCGCCTGGCGGAGCGCTACCGGCTCGAGTTCGTCGACATGGATCACTTCCGGATCGACGGCGAGCTGTTCCGCGCGATTCCCGCGGACCTCATGCTGCGCTACGGTTTCGTGCCACACCGCCGCGACGGCCGTTCTCTGGTCATCGTCGTGTCCGACCCGCGCGACCTGCCGATGATCGACGAACTCGGGGCGCTGCTGGGCACGCCGGTCAAAGTCACTGTCGGCACGCCGTCGGCGATTCAGGCGATTCTGAAGAAGAGCGAGAGCTCCCAGCGCGTCCTGGACGAGGCCACGGAAGGCTTCGAGCTGCAGCTCCTGAAAGACGACGACGCCGGCGACGACCGCCTCACGGTCGAGGGGCTGTCGAGTGACATCAGTCCGATCATCCGGCTCGTGAACTCCACGATCTTCACCGCGCTGCAGCGGCGGGCGAGCGACATCCACATCGAGACCCAGGATGACGGCGTCCACGTGAAGTATCGCGTCGACGGCGTGCTGCAGCCGGCGATGCGGCCGCTGGCCAAGCAGTTCCACTCGCCGATCATCTCGCGCATCAAGGTCATGGCCGAGCTGGACATCGCCGAGAAGCGCGTGCCGCAGGACGGCCGCTTCAAGCTGCGCGTCCCGGGCAAGACCATCGACTTCCGCGTCTCGATCATGCCGAGCGTCCACGGCGAGGACGCTGTCATCCGTATCCTCGACAAGGAGTCGATCAGCGAGCAGTTCACCGAGCTGCGCCTCGACATCCTCGGGTTCCCC
This sequence comes from Vicinamibacteria bacterium, assembly GCA_963719755.1. Taxonomy (GTDB): domain Bacteria; phylum Acidobacteriota; class Vicinamibacteria; order Vicinamibacterales; family JAENWD01; genus JAENWD01. The sequence goes on from CAVRDA010000016.1 coordinate 210,916, forward strand.
GATGTCGAGCTCCGCCGGTTCCGGAAGTACATCACCGAGCCTTACGGCATGGTGCTGGTCACCGGGCCCACCGGCTCCGGCAAGACGACGACGCTCTACGCCGCGCTCTCGGAAATCAAGACGATCGAGGACAAGATCGTCACGATCGAGGATCCGGTCGAGTACCAGCTGCGCGGCATCACGCAGATTCCCATCAACGAGAAGAAGGGGCTGACCTTCGCGCGCGGGCTGCGCTCCATCCTCCGCCACGATCCCGACAAGATCATGGTCGGCGAGATCCGCGACCCCGAAACCGCGCAGATCGCGATCCAGTCGGCGCTGACGGGGCATCTCGTGTTCACGACCGTGCACGCGAACAACGTCGTGGACGTGCTCGGCCGGTTTCTCAACATGGGCGTCGAGCCGTATCAGTTCATCTCGGCGCTCAATTGCGTGCTCGCGCAGCGGCTGGTGCGGCTCATCTGCAACAGCCTGCAAGCAGCCGGCGACGGTGACCGCCGCGATGCTGGAGGAGTCGGGGATGGACCCGACGCTGGCGGCGACGGCGCGGTTCTATGAAGGCGCCGGGTGCATCGAGTGCGGCGGCACCGGCTACAAGGGGCGGACGGCCATCTGCGAACTGCTCGATCTCTCCGATCACATTCGCGATCTCATCCTCGACCGGCGGCCGACCTCGGAGATCAAGAAGGCGGCGCGCGAGGAGGGCATGCGGTTCCTGCGCGATTCCGCCGTCGAGCAGGTTCTGCTCGGACGCACGACGCTTCGCGAGATCAACAAGGTGACATTCGTCGAATGAGCCTCATCAGCCGCCTCATGGCTCCGCCGCGGCCGACCGTCGCCGTCGAGATCGCCGCGCGCTCGGTGACCGCGCTGCGGCTCGGCGCCGGGTCGCCGCCTGCGGTCAGCGCGTACGCCGTCGAGCCGCTGCCGGATGGCATCGTCGTGCCGGCGCTGGCGGCGTCGAACATCGTCGATCCGCCAGCCGTGGCAGAGGCGGTGCGGCGCGCCCTGGCCGCGGTTGGAGGCGCCCGCGACGTCGCGCTCGTCCTGCCCGACTCGGCGGCGAAAGTGTCGCTCGTGCGGTTCGATCAGGTTCCGGCACGGGCCGCCGACCTCGAGGCGATGCTGCGCTGGAACATCCGCAAGAGCCTGCCGTTCAAGAGCGACGACGCGCAGGTGGCGTGGAGCGCCGGCGCGGCACACGAGGGCGGGGCAAGGGAGTTCGTCGTCGCCGCGTCGCGCCGCGACATCGTCCTCGAGTACGAGACCGCGTGTGCGGCGGCGGGCGCGCATGCCGGCCTCGTCGATCTGGCGACGTTCAACGTCGTGAACCTCCTGCTTGCCTCGAGCGGCGGCGGCGACTGGCTGCTGGTGCACCTGGCGTTCGAGTACGCGACCATCGCCATCGTCCGGGACGGCGCGCTGATCTTCTACCGTCATCGCGGCGCGGAGGGCGAGGAGAGCCTGGCGGACCTCGTGCACCAGACGGCGATGTACTACGAGGATCGGCTGGCCGGGAAGGGCTTCGGGCGCGTGGTGCTGGTCGGCGCGGCCTACGGGCCCGACGGACCGGCCGGCGCCGCGGCGCTGCGACAGGCACTGGCCGACCGGCTCGGCGCACGCGTCGACGCGGTCGACCTGCGTGGCGCCGCGACGTTTGCCGACCGCGCCGGGTCGTCGCCGGACGTGCTGGATCAACTCGCGCCGCTCGTCGGGATTCTCGTGCGGGAGCCGGCGGCATGAGCCTGCGTACCAACCTCTCGACACGGCCCTTCTACAACGAGCGCGCGGTGAACGCCATCATCGGCGCCGTCGCGCTGGTCGTCGCCATCGCCACGCTCGCCAACGTCTGGCAGTTGATCGCGCTCACGACGAAGGACCGCGCGCTGGTGGGCGAAGCCGCCGCCAACGACACGAGGGCGCGGGGCCTGCGGCAGCAGGTGACGCAGGCGCGCTCGGGACTCGACGGAGAGCACCTCAAGTCGGTAGGCGACTCCGTTCGCGAGGCCAACGCGATCATCGACGGCCGCACCTTCTCGTGGACGGCGCTCCTGAACTGGCTGGAGACCGCGCTGCCGCCCGACGTGCGCATCGTGTCGATCAAGCCGCGCGTCGACACCGACGGCAGGTTCCTGCTCGGATTCAGCGTGGAGGCGAAGACGGTCGGCGCCATCGAGACGTTCATCGGGCGCCTCGAAGAGACCGGGCGCTTCGACGGCCTGCTCGTGCGCCAGGAGCGCGAGACCGTCGACGGCACCATCGAGGCGACGGCCGAGGGCTACTACCGGCGGCGCGACGCGGTGCCGGCGGAGGCAGCGCGATGACCCCCGGCGCGCTGCTCTCACGTATCGCGCGCGAGCGGCGGCGGTGGCTCGTGCCGCTGGGAATCGCGGCGCTCGTCAACGTCGGCGTCTACGCGCTCGTGGTCTACCCGCTGTCGCTGAAAGTGGCCTCGTCCGAGCGGCGCGCCGCGTCGTCGCGGCAGCAGCTGGCGTCGGTCGAGCGGGAGGACCGGACTACGAAGACGACCGTCGGCCGTGCGGCGCAGGCCGACACGGACTTGAAGCAGTTCTACACGCAGACGCTGCCAGGTTCCGTGGAGGCGGCGCGCCGGATGACCTACGCGCGGCTGGCGGAGCTGGCCGATGACAACGGCGTGGTCATCGAGCGGCGCAACTACGACCTGGACGCGACTTACAAGGGACGGCTGCGGAAGCTGACGATCGGCATGGCGCTGGTCGGCGAATACCCGGACATTCGCGCCTTCATCCACGAGCTCGAGACCTCCCCCGAGTTCATCGTCATCGAGGACGTCACGCTCAGCGAAGGCGCGCAGCCGGACGCCCCGCTGTCGGTGTCCATGCAGCTGGCGACATACTTCGCGGGGGCGCCGAATGGCGTCTAAGAGCCGCCGGCAGCTCGGTCTTCTGGGGGCGCTGCTCGCCGTCCTGTTCTTCGTGCTGATCATCAACCGCGATCCCGCGCCGTCCGGATCGACGGCGGCGGCGCCGGCGCGCGCCCAGCGCCAGGTGGCTCCCGCGGCGCCAGCCCGCGAGGAGATGGAGGTGGTGCGGCTCGATGCCCTGAACCGGGCGCGTCCGGATCCGGAAGCGGGCGCACGCGACCCATTCAGATTCCGGCCTGCGGCCCCGCCGCCGGCGCCGCCACCACCCGCGGCGGGCCTCGGCCCCGGCGGGCTGCCGATGCCGCCGGTGCCCGTCGGCCCGCCCCCGCCACCGCCGATTGCGATGAAGTTCATCGGCCTGGTGGAGCAGGCGCCGTCGCGATTGAAGCTGGCAGTCCTCAGCGACGGGAAGAACGTCTTTTACGGCAAGGAAGGCGACACCATCGAGGGTCGCTATCGCATCGAGCGCATCGGCGCCGAGTCGATCGACATGGCGTATATCGACGGCCGGGGGCGCCAGACGCTGCGCCTGTCGGGCTCGTAACGGGAGAATGAGACGCGTGATGAAGAGGCTGTCCGGGCTGGTGGTCGTGGCACTGGTGGCCGCCACGTTGAGCGGATGCGCCGCGGCGATGGCGTACAAGAAGGGCTACGAGGCCGCGCAGCGGCACGACTGGGACGCCGCCGTCGGGCACTACCGCCAGGCCGTGCAGGACGACCCGGACCGTCCGGAGTATCGCATCGCGCTCGAGCGCGCCATGGTGGAGGCCGCGCTGATCCACGCGAGCGCTGGCAAGGAGTTCGAGGCCAAGGGCGAGATCGACGCGGCGCTGCGCGAGTACCGCCGGGCCAGCGAGTACGAGCCGGCGAACCGCCGGCTCGCGGCCAAGGTGGCCGAGCTCGACCAGATGATCCGCGAGAAGATCGAGACGTCCCGCCCGCGGTCGAAGATGGCCGACATGCGCGAGCGTGCCAGGCGCATGACGACCGAGCCGATCCTCAACCCGGCGTCGCGCGAGCCCATCGACTTCAAGTTCGTCTCGTCGAGCGTCCGCGACATCCTGAATTTCCTCGGCGCGTCGAGCGGGATCAACGTCACGTTCACCGCCGACTACCGGGACCCTGCCGGCTATTCCGTGCAGCTCGACGGCGTGACGCTGGAGCAGGCGCTGCAGCAGGTGCTCTCCGCCAATGGCGCTCTTCTACAAGGTGCTCAACGAGCGCACGATTCTCGTCATTCCCGACAACGTCCAGAACCGGGCGAAGTACGAGGAGCAGGTCATCCGCACCTTCTTCCTGTCGCACTCCGACGCGCAGGAGATGGTGCAGCTGCTCAACATCATCGGCCGCGTGCAGGGCTCGCCGATCGTGCCGTCGTTTGTCGCCAACAAGACGCAGAACTCCGTGACGGTCCGGGCGACGGCGCCGCTGGTGGCGATCATGGAGCGCATCATCACGTCCAACGACCGGCCGCGCGCCGAAGTGATCGTCGACGTGCAGATCCTCGAGGTCAACCGGGGGCGGCTCAAGCAGTTCGGCCTCGACCTGAGCAGATACTCGATCACCGGCGCGTTCTCGCCCGAGGCCAAGCCGACCGCTCGGCACCGGCGGCGGGATGGCCGAACCGCAGCCGCCGTTCAACCTGAACACGATCTCGGCCGGCATCAGCGCCGCCGATTTCTACCTGGCGGTGCCCCTGGCGGTCGTCCAGTTCCTCGAGACCGACTCGCAGACCAAGCTCGTCGCCAAGCCGCAGCTGCGCGGTCGCGAAGGGGACGAGATCAAGCTCAATCTTGGCGACGAGGTCCCGGTCCCGACCACAACCTTCGGCTCGCTCGGCGGCGCGGGCAGCGTTGCCACGCAGCCGATCTCGTCGTTCGACTACAAGAACGTCGGCATCAACGTCATCATGACTCCGCGCGTCACCTTCGAAGGCGACATCGTCCTGAAGCTGCTCGTCGAGAGCAGCACGCGGGGGCCGGACGTCGACATCGCCGGGCAGAACCTGCCGTCGTTCGGATCGCGCAAGGTGGAGACCAACCTGCGGCTGCGCGACGGGGAGTCGACGCTGCTGGCGGGACTGCTGCGCGAGGACGAACGCCGCATCTACACGGGCTTTCCCGGCTTGATGCGCCTGCCGATCTTCCGGCAGCTCTTCACGAGCAACGACATCTCGTCGGCGCAGACTGACATCGTGATCCTGCTCACGCCGCGCATCGTGCGCAGCCACGAGCTCACGCAGGACGATGTGAACCCGGTCCACATCGGCTCGCAGCAGAATCTCGGCCTCTCCGGGCCGCCGCCGCTCATCGCACCGCCGACACCCCCTGATGCCGCGCCGCCCCAGGAGGCGCCTCCGGGACCGATCGGGCAGCCGACGCCGTTTCCGCGCGAGGGGACGCTGCCGCAGCCGGGCATCAGCCCGAACCGCCGCCGCCCCCGCCGCCGCCTCCGCCCGACACGCCGCCGCTTCTGCAGCCGGCGCCCGAGCCGACGCCGGCCAGCCGCTGCCGCCCCAGCCGCCGCCCGACGCGTCGGCGGCCGCCGCCCCGACCGCGGTGCGGCTGCTGGTGACGCCGCCCGGCCCCGAGCTACGCGTGGGGGGCGGGCCCTACACGCGTGCCGATCTCGGTCAACAACGTGCCGCGGGTCTCGACTCTCTCGCTGACGGTTACCTACAACCCGACGCTGTTGCGCGTGCGGTCGGTGCAGGAAGGCAGCTTCATGCGGCAGGGAGGCGTGAGCGCCACGCTTCAGCCAGCAGATCGATCCCGTCGCCGGCCGGGTGGACATCACCGTCGTCCGAAGTCAGGATGTGGTCGGGGCCTCCGGGACGGGCCTGGTCGCCGCGCTCGTGGTCGAGCCGGTGGCGGCCGGCAGCACCAGCTTTGGCGCGGCGGGCACGGCCACCGCGCCGGGCGGCGCGCCGATCGCGGTGACGACGACGCCGGCGGCGGTGACGGTGAAGTATGCCGAGTGCCGGGTGATGGCGGACGGGTTCGCGATGATGACGCGGCGCCGCCGTCGTGGAGCGCGGCTTCACGTTCGTCGAGATGCTCGTCGTCGTGGCGCTGGTCGCGATTCTCGCCTCGGCGGTGATGCCGCTGGCGCGCGTCGCGGCGCAGCGGCAGCGCGAGATCGAGCTGCGGCGCAACCTGCGTGACATCCGCACCGCCATCGATCGCTACAAGGACGCGGCCGACCAGGGGCAGATCGCCGCGACCAAGGTGAAGCTGGGGAGCGAGGGCTACCCGCCGGATCTCGAGATTCTCGTCGTCGGCGTCGACGCGGCCGGTGCGTCGGACCGCAAGCTGAAGTTCCTGCGACGCATCCCGATCGACCCGATGACCCGCGAGGCGGTGTGGGGCATGCGGTCGTACGACGACAAGCCGGATGCGAAGTCGTGGGGCGGCCAGAACGTCTATGACGTCTACAGCAAGAGCGAAGGCACCGCGCTCGATGGCACGAAGTATCAGGACTGGTGACGCGACGTGCGGATGACGCGCTGGAGAACTCGGCTGCGCTCGACAGGCGGCTTCACGCTGATGGAGCTGATGATCGTCCTGTCGCTGATCGTGCTGCTGGCGTCGATCGGGCTGACGGCCTACAGGACGAGCGTGCAGCGCGGGCGCGAGGCGGTGCTGAAGGAAGACCTGTTCCGGATGCGCGACGCGATCGATCAGTTCTTCGTCGACAAGGGCAAGTACCCGGCCGATCTGAACGAGGTCGTGGCCGCCGGCTATCTCAGGTCGGTGCCCACGGACCCGACGACAGGATCCAGCGAGACCTGGCAGCTGATTCCCGCCGAGCCCGACCCCAACAACCCGACCGGCGAGATTGGCATCTTCGACGTGAAGTCCGGGCTCCGAGGCCAACGCCATCGACGGCAGCCGTTACGCCGACTGGTAGTCGCCGTCAGCTGACGGCGACGACCAGTTGCGCCGGTGCCTTCCGATCCATCCGAGGCGATCGCCGTCACCCGCACGACCTTCTGTCCAGCCGATCCGTACGAGTGCGAGATCGTATTGGCGGTCGTGGTCTGTGTCGTGCCGTCGCCGAGATCCCACTCGTAGCGCGTGACCGTGGCGCCCGTGCCGGCGCTGGCCGTCGCGGTGAAGATGGCGATCTGCCCGACGGTGAGGGTGGTGTCGGCCGTCGTGACGCTGACCGTGACCGGCGGCGCCGGCTGAACGGCGATCACCATCTGCTGCGTCTGCGTGTTGCCGGCGGTGTCGGTCGCGGTGACGGTGACCGTGAATGTGCCGTCGTCTTCGATACGTGTGCGCGATCGACGTGGTGCCGCCAGTCGATGGCACCGTCAGGCTTCGAGAGTCGCCATCGCCGAAGTTGATCGTGACGCGCTGTACCGGGTTGCCGCCGGTCGGCACGGTGACGGCAATCGCGAAGGTCGCGCTGCGCCCGGCGACTGGCGGATCGGGCGTGACTGTCACCGTCAGCCCGAGGGCGCCGTCGACGCTGACGCGTGATCTGGGCCGTCTTGGACCCGACGGCCGCGGTGATCGTGGTCTCGCGCGCCGGTCGTCAGGGTCGTCCGGGCTTCGCCGTTGCCGTCGGTGACGGCGACGCCGCTCGACAGGTTGCCGCGCTGGCGGTGAAGGCGACCGACGCGCCGCTCAGGGCGTTGCCGGCCGCATCGCGCACGAGGGCGATGATCTGGCGTGGAGCCGCCGCCAGGCGGGAGCCGGCCAGGTTCCGCGCGCACGGTCACCGTCTCGGCAGCAGCCGAGCCAATCGGCAGCGTCAACTGCTCGCTCGATCGCGCCGCCGGAGAACGCGGTGATCGTCGCGGTGCCCGAGCGCCCGTCGCCGGTGAGCTTCACCGTCACCTTGCCGTTCTGGGTGCGCGCATCGACCGGCTCGATGCGGCCCAGCGTCGTCGTAAAGGTGACGACGGTGCCGTTCTGGACGGGGGTGCCGGCGGACTCGATCACCGTGGCGACGATGTCCGTGGAACCGGTCGCGGAGATCGAACTGGCCGTCGCGAACAGGCTGATCGTGGACTCGGTGGGCGCCGTCAGCGGCACCTTGTCGCAGGCCGCGACAGACAGGGCGAATGCGACGAGGGCCGCCAGCAGAGCGCCGAGCGAAGCGGGCCGGAGCCACCGTGCTATCATCGCGAAAAGCATAATGAAGCCATGGAGTTAGCGCAAGGGACGCGATCGGGAGAGCGCGGATTCGCGATGGCTGGACTGCTCGTCGGCATCGCGATCATGAGCCTGATGCTGTCGGTCGCGATGCCCACCTGGCGGACGCTCGTCCAGCGCGAGAAGGAAGAGGAACTCATCTGGCGCGGCCAGCAGTACGATCGCGCGCTCCAGCTGTATCGCAAGAAGACTGCCTCGCCGGGCGCCCCCAGCATCGATGCCCTCGTCGAGGGCCGCTTCCTCCGCAAGAAGTACAAGGACCCGATCACGAACGGCGACTTCGAGGTCGTCGGCCTCAGCCCTGCCGGCAACGCGCCGGGTGTTCAGCAGCCGCAGCGCGGGTTCGGCCAGTTGATCGGCGGCGTGAAAAGCAAGAGCAAGGCGAAGTCCCTCCGCATCCTGAACGGGCGCTCGGTCTATAGCGACTGGCAGTTCACGTACGTCCCCTGGAAGCCAGGCGGGCAACCGACCACACCGGGCGGCCAGGGACCGGGGGCGTCGCCGACGCGTCCCGGTACCGGAGGAACCAATCCTGGCAGCCGGCCAGGGGGACAGAGCGGTTCTGGCGGCCGATCGGGCTTCGGCACCTCCACCGGCCAGGGGGGCATCGACACCGCCGCCGGGCCCTCCGCGCTGACTCGCGAGTCACTTCCACAGTAGACGACTGGTGTCGACCCTGCGGCCGGGTCATGGCCGTACGGCCGCGACGACCGCGTCGTGCACCGCCGGACGCAGGCGCGCGAGCGCGTCGTGCCGATCCATGGGGCGCCGCGGGTGAACCCGGTTCGTAAGCAGGACGACGTAAAGGTCGAGCGCCGGGTCGATCCAGATCGACGTGCCGGTGAACCCGGTGTGACCGACCGCATCATGCGACATCCTGGTGCCGCACGACGACGTCGGCCGCATCGTGTCCCACGCGAGCGCGCGCGAACTTCGCGGCACCGAACTGCGCCGGAAGAATCGCCGCATGAGCCACGGGGGTCCCAGTTCCGTCTCGCGGCGAAGCGTCTCGAGGACCAGCCGCGCATAAGTGCCGACGGCAGGAGCGGATCCGAAGAGCCCGGCCTGCCCGGCGACGCCGCCAAGCGCCGCCGTGTTCTCGTCGTGGACCTCGCCGATGAGCCGTCGTCCACGCCATTCGATGTCGTCCTCTGTCGGAGCGATTGACGGCCGCAGCGATGCCGGCGGCCTGAACTGCAGCCCCGTGGCTCCGAGCAGCGCGTCGAATTGCGCGTCGAGCGGCAGTCCGCCGACGTCGGCGACGATGAACCCGAGCAGCATGAACCCGAGGTCGCTGTAGATCGAGCGCGTGCGCGGGCGCGTATTCGAGCGGCAGCTCCGCGATCTCGTGCGCGAACTCACGTGCGGACTGCCGCCGCTTGTACAGATCCCACCAGGCTGTCAGTCCGGCGCTGTGCTCCAGCAGATCGGCCACGGTGACGGATTGCCGATCGCGTCCGCGCCATTCCGGGATGAGTGACGCGACGGTCGCCGTCAGGAGCAGCGAACGCCGCGCGACCAGACGCATCACCAGGGGAGCAGTCGCGATGACCTTCGTCAACGACGCCAGATCGAAGATCGTGGCGGTCGTGGTCTCCGGCGCGTCTTCCTCGTACGTGAGGCGTCCGGTCGCATGGCGCCAGAGGACGCCATCGCGCCGGCCGACTTCGAGAACGCCGGCGGGGAAGGCATGCGCCTGCCTGGCGTCGTCGAGCAGTCGAACGACCGCGGAGAAATCAGCGGGCACGGTCGTCGAGGACGCGACTGGCTGCGAGGCCCGAAAGAAACGTCGTCAGCGATCCGATGAGCACGTACCACTGCCAGTTCACCGGGGTGAACAGCTTGACGACGAGCATCACGGCAGCGCCGATGGCCATCCCCGCGAACGCGCCGCCGCGCCTGACGCCCGTCGTGAAGGTGCCGAGCAGGAACACGCCCAGGATAACGCCATTGGTGAAGGAGGCGATGCCGAGCACTTCGTCGACGACCCGGCGCGAGAGCGAAATCGCGGCCAGCGCGACGACGATCTGCAGTATGCCGAATACGACCGTGGCCGCGCGCGACACGTTCATGTAGTGGCGCTCGGTGTGGCGATTACCGGTCAGCGGCATGTAGAAGTCCGCGACCGCGGCCGCCGCCGACGCGTTCAGCGACGACGACATCGCCGCCGCCAGGATCGCCGCCGAGACGAGGCCGGCCAGTCCGGTCGGCAGGTGCCCGACGATGAACTGCGGCAGCACGCGATCGGTCTGGACGCGGCCGCCGACGGTGATCGACGCGAGCTCGCCAGCCGCGTGCCCCGTGTAGAACACGTAGAGGAGCAGCCCGATGACCAGGAAGATGAAGAACTGCACGAGCACGAAGCCGCCGCTGATGAGCAGCGCCTTTCGCGCGTCGCCGGGCGACCGGCTGCACAGGTCCGCTGCACCATGAACTGGTCGGTGCCGTGCGTCGCGGTCGTGAGGAACGCGCCGCCGATCACGCCTGACCAGAACGTGTACCCGCGCGTGACGTCGAAGGCGAAGTCGAAGACCCGCAGCTTGCCCTGGGCCGTCGCCACCGCCATGACTTCGCCGACGCCGCCGGGAATGTTCTGCAGCAGCACGACGATCGCGGCGCCCGCCCCGACGAGATAGATGCCGAGCTGGATGACGTCGGTCCAGATGAGCGCCGTCATCCCGCCGAGAAAGGTGTAGACAATCATCGCGACGCCGAGCACGGCGACGGAGACGACCAGCATGCTCATCGCCGGATCGGTCCCGGGCAGCCACCGGCTCGACAGGGCATCGCTGCCCGGAAGCGCGAGGAACAGCGCCGCAAGCACGAGACTCGTCGCGAAGAGCCGGAAGCCGTCCGACAGCGTCCGCGTGACGAGGAACAGCCCGGAGGCGAGCTGCTTGACGGCGCCGCCGAAGCGATCGCCCAGCAGCTGGTAGACCGTGAGCACCTCGCCCCGGAAATACGCGGGCACGAAGAGCAGGCTGACGATCAGCCGGCCGAGCACGTAGCCGAGCGGCAGCTGGAGGAAGGTGAAGTCGGCGCCGAAGGCGTAGCCGGGCACGCTGATGAACGTGACCGCGCTCGTCTCGGTCGAGACGATGGACGCCATGACGACCCACCAGGGCAGGTCGCGGCCGCTGACGAAGTAGTACTTGAGGTCGCGCTGCCGGCTGGTGAACCAGGCGCCGAAGAGGACCGTGCCGATCAGATAGGCCGCGATGATCGCGAGATCCAGGCCTGCCATCAGCTACGGCGTGAAGGCCGCCCGGCCGATGCTGCCGAGCGTGTCGGTGCCGCGCGGCGGCTGCACCAGGCTGTCGTACGAGAAGAGGACGACGCCGGTGGCGCCGAGGCGCCGGGCCGCCTCGATGTGCTCGACCGTGCGCGCCGGCGTCAGGCGGTAGGCGCCGATGCCCGCCCACACGGGCACGCCGACCACTTGTCGCGCGGCCGCGATCTGCGCGGCGAAGACGCCCGCGTCCGGCGTGTAGGCCATCGGACACAGGGCGTCGAGCCAGTGATTCTCCACCCAGAAGCGCCAGTCCTGGAATCGCCGCGTCGCCGCCTCCGTCGCGTCGGGAAAGACCGCGGCGCTGAGCACGATGCCCGGCCGGCGCGCTTTCACGGTGGTCCGGATCCGGATGAGCAGGGCGTTGAGGCGCGCGCGGCGGAAGCCCGCCCACCGCTCGGGATAGATGTCCGTCAGGGCGATCAGGTCGCCGACGCTCCGGGCGTCGAAGCGCGCGCGCTCGGCCGCCGACAGCCGCGGCTCGAGATCCGCGCGGAACATGCGGAGCACACCGAGGTTGTAGTCGAAGTCCGGTGACGGGTAGCGGATGTAGTCGAGATGCACGCCGTCGACCGGGTAGCGCGCGACCAGGTCGTCGATGACGGCGACGGTGTGCGACGCGGCATCCGGCAACGCTGGCGAGGCGAAGATGCCCTCGACGTCGCTGGCCGCGCGCGTCCATCGCGCCAGCCGGCCGAGAAACTCCGGGCTGCGCGCACCCGCGCGCGCCAGTTCGACCGCCAGCGGCCTTGGCACCATCAGCCAGTCGGGATGCCGGTAGACGATGTGCCCGCGTGCGCCCGGGAGTTCATGGGCCGAGGCCACGAGGTTGGCGTTCACCCACGCATGCACGCGCAGCCCCTCGCCCCTGGCTCGCGTGATGACGGTCTGCAGCGGGTCGAAATCCGGACGCTGTGACGCCAGGTTGTCGGCTCGCGGCTCGAGGCCATCGGCGAAATAGGAGTCGCCGCGGCCGCGGACCTGCACCAGCAGCGTGTTGAACCCGCTGGCCCGCGCCGAGCGCACCAGCGACGCGATCGACGCGGGCGACGAGAGACTGGCGCGCGTCACCCAGAGCGCGCGCACTTCCGTCGGCGGCTGCGCGTGGAAGACGGCGGTGGCCGCTGTCAGCAGCGAGACGATCGCGAGGAATCGAAGCCAGGCGGCCGGGGACGCGTGCCGCGCATGACGGCGCGGCGAAGGGGAAACATCAAACATCTGGCGTTGCTCGACTGTACCGGGCGGATCTGCGAGTGTCAACGAAAGTTGACAGGCAGCGGACCGCCTTCTATCCTGCGATTGGCCCGCGCCGCACGTCTCGACCCTGCCGCCGTCGCCGCATTCCCGACCATGTTCGTACTGGGCATCGATGCCGGAGGAACCAAGACCGTCTGCCTGCTGGCCGATGCCGACGGGCGCGTGCGGGCCTCTGCCCGAGGGCCCGGGGCGAACCTGCAGGCGCTCGGCGAGCTCGAAGTCGAGAAGGTGCTCCACGAGGTGATGGAGAGCGTCCTGGCCGACGAGACGACGCCGCCGCGGGCGATCTGCCTCGGCATCGCCGGCGTCGATCGGCCGCACGACAACGCGATCATTCGCGGCATCATGCGGCGCATCGGCCACAAGGCGCCTGTGCTCGTCGTCAACGACGCGCTCGCGGCGCTGGTGGCCGGCGCCGGCGAGCAGGGCCCAGGGATCGTCCTCATCGCCGGCACCGGATCGATTTGCTACGGCCGGAACCAGGCGGGGCAGGCCGCCCGCGCCGGCGGCTGGGGCTACCTGCTGGGCGACGAGGGCAGCGGGTGGTGGATCGGGCAGCGGACGCTCTCGGCCATCATGCGGGCGAGCGACGGCCGCGGCCCGGCGACGCTGCTCACCGAGCGCGTGCTGGCACACCTCGAACTGACGGAGACCAGCGACCTGATCCAGGAGGTCTACTATCGCGACACCCGCCGGCGCGCGGTCGCCGGACTTTCGGGCGTGGTCCAACGCGCGGCGGACGACGGCGACGTCGTCGCGCGGCAGATCCTGGAGGCGTCGGCCGACGAGCTGGCGCTGGCGGTGCGATCGGTCGCCACGCGGCTCGAGATGCGCGGCCAGCAGTTTCCCCTCGTGCTCTCCGGCAGCCTGTTTCGCGTGCTGCCGACGCTGCTGTCCGACGTGCTCGCGCGGCTGGCCGAGGTGACGCCGCGCAGCCAGCCGAAGGTGCTGGATGTCGAGCCCGCCATCGGCGCCGTGCGGCTCGCGCTGGCCGAAGCGCGCGGCGGGGCGCGGATTCCGCAGTACATCTGACGATTGCCACGGCGTGGTCCGTGGCCTGTTCCGGCGCCTGGCGCCGGCCGAAGGAGCCTGATTTCGTGCGAGTGCGTATCGTGAAAGACGAGGAGGCGGCGGCGCGTGTGGTCGCGGCGCGGGTGACGACAGCGCTCGCGGCCAGGCCGGCCACCGTCCTTGGCCTGCCGACGGGCCGGACCCCGGTGCGCCTGTATGCCCGGCTGTGCCAGGCGTTTGCCGCCGGCCGCGTGGACTTCAGCAAGGCCGTGACGTTCAACCTCGACGAGTTCGCGGGCCTGCCGGCCGGCCATCCCGCCACCTACCGCGCCTTCATGGAGGCGCACTTGTTCGACCACGTGAACCTCGCGCCGCGCCGCATCCATTTCCTCGACGGCACGGCCAAAGATCCGGCCGCGGAGTGCGTGCGCTACGAGAAGGCCATCGCCCGGGCCGGCGGCATCGATCTCCAGATTCTCGGGATCGGCGCCAACGCGCACATCGGCTTCAACGAGCCGGGCGGCGGGCTGGTCGCCAACTCGCACCTCGCGCGCCTCGAACCCGGCACGCGCCGGTCCAACGCGGACCTGTTCGACGGCAACGTGAAAGCCGTGCCCCGCGAAGCCTTGTCAATGGGCGTCGGGACGATCCTGCGCAGCCGCTCGATTGTCTTGCTGGCGACCGGCGTGGGGAAAGCCGACGCCATTGCCGCCACCGTGCTCGGGCCGGTGACGACGCGCGTGCCGGCGTCGATGCTGCAGCTGCACGGAGACGTCGAGGTCGTGCTCGACGAGGCGGCCGCGTCGAAGCTGGCGATGGCCGTTTAGAGAACGATCCTGCCGGGTCGGTGAGAGGGCCCTACTCCGCAGCGCTGCCGAGCAGCTTGCGGAGGCGCCCCTCGACGTCTTCGCCCAGCGCTTCACGCAGCTGGCCGTTGGCCTTGCGGATCCGCGTGACTGCCTTCTCGAAGGGCAGTCCGGTCTGCTGCATCACCACGGCGGCCTTGACGTTCCACTTCGCGCGTTTCAGCAGCGCATCGGCGGCGTCGTAATCGAGGCCGGTGATGATGTTCACGATCCGTCGCGCGCGGTCCTTCAGCTTTTCCGAGCCGGTCCGCACGTCCACCATCAGATTGCCGTAGGTCTTGCCGGTGCGCACCATGGCGGCGGTGGTGAGCATGTTCAGCACCATCTTGGTCGCCGTGCCCGCCTTGAGGCGCGTCGAACCGGCGATGACTTCGGGGCCGACGGCCGGGGCGATCGTCAGGTCGACGAACGTCTGGAGCTCGGTTTTGGGATCGCAGGTGACGAACAGGATCGTCGCGCCGGCCTTGCGGCCGCGGGTGAGGCCGCCGCGCACGAACTGCGTCATGCCGCTGGCCGACACGCCGATCACGACGTCCTTCTTTGTCGGCTGCAGGCGGCTGATCGCGCGGACGCCCTCCTCGTAGTTGTCCTCGACGCCTTCCTTCGCGCGGAACGTCGCGCCATGGCCACCCGCCATCACGGCCTGCACCAGCGCCGGATCGGTGCCGAAGGTGGGCGGCATCTCGGCCGACTCCAGCACGCCGAGCCGGCCGCTCGTGCCGGCGCCCACGAACACCACGCGGCCGCCCTTCTGCAGGCTGGAGGCGATCATCTCCGCGCCAAGCGCGATGCGATCCTTCTCGCGGAGCACTGCCACCAGGACCTTCTTGTCCTCTGCGCACATCAGTTCGACGACGTCGGCGGCGGAGAGTTTGTCGAGGGCGAGGGTGTTGGGGTTGATGGCTTCGGTGGGCAGGGCTTCCCACTTCGAGCGGATTGGCATACGACCTCGCGCCGATTGTAGATCACCTCGACCGGGCCGGCATGGAGTGGTGGTATATGCTGACCCGAAGCGGCACACGGCTGTCGCACAAGGAGCAGAACGTGACGCGAGTTTCACGACGACGATTCTTCGGCCAGAGCGGCGCGGCCGGTCTTGCTGGGATCCTGACGGCGGCGCGCGCGTCGGCGGGGCAGGACACGGGCGCCGCGGCGGGCGTACGGCCGCTGATGATTTCGAGCGCGAACGGGCTCGAGGCGCTCAAGACCGGCATGGCGATCCTCGTGAAGGGCGGCCCGACGGCGCGGCTCGACGCGATCGTCGAGACGGTCGCGATCGTCGAGGCCGATCCGAACGACGACAGCGTCGGCTACGGCGGGCTGCCGAACGCCGACGGCGAAGTCGAGTTGGACTGCTCGATCATGGACGGCCCGACCTACGGCGCCGGCGCGGTCGGGGCGCTGAAGTTCGTCAAGCATCCCTCGCGCGTGGCGCGGCTGGTGATGGAGCGTACCGGACGCGTGCTGATCGTCGGCGACGGGGCGCTGCGCTTCGCCGTTGCGCACGGCTTCAAGAAAGAAGATCTGCTCACCGAGGCGTCGCGCGAGAAGTGGCTGCGATGGCGCGAGCAGATGAGCGACATCGACGACTGGGGGCCGCCGAAGCGCGGCGTCGTCCCGGCCTACGAGGCGCCGCCCTCGACCAAGCCGCAGGCCGCGATCGATCCAGACCTCGATCCGCGCACCTGGCCGGAGAAGCGGTGGGGGACGATCAACTGCCTCGCGCTCGATCCCGCCGGCGACCTCTCGGGCATCACCACGACGAGCGGCCTCGCCTTCAAGATTCCGGGACGCATCGGGGACTCGCCGCTCGTCGGCTGCGGGCTGTACGTCGACAACGCGGTCGGCGCCGCCGGATCGACCGGCGTCGGGGAGGAGTGCATCAAGATCGTCGGCGCGCATACCGTCGTCGAGTACATGCGACAGGGCATGCACCCGCGCGAGGCGGCAACCGCGGCGATCAAGCGCGTCCTCTCGAAGCACGGCCCGAACGTCACCTGGAACCTGAATTTCTACGCGATGAACAAGGCCGGGCAGCATGGCGGGGCCGCGATCCAGAGCGGCAGCAAGTACGCCGTGTGCGACAAGGATGGCGCGCGCCTGGTCGAGTCCTCGTGGGTGCTGGAACGCAATCGCGGGTGAACGCGGAGCGGGGAGGACCGACGTGAGCGCACGCGAGGAGGAGTCCGGCGCCGCGCAGGCGCTGCCGCCCTCGCCGCTGGTGGACGCGTGGCTCGATCACCTCCGGATCGAGCGGCGTCGATCCGCCAACACGGTGGACAGCTACGCCCGCGACCTCGAGCACCTGCGGCGCTTCGCGGCCGGCGAGTCGCGCACGCTCGAGGCGCTCGATCGCCACGCGCTCGAAGCCTTCGTCCGAGAGCTGATGGGGCGCGGGATGTCTCCGCGCTCGGTCGCGCGCATCGTCTCCGCGACGCGTGGCTTCTACCGCTACCTGATCGTGCACCGCCACATCGAGCTCAACCCGGCCGACGATCTGCAGCCGCCGCGCGCGTGGGCGGCGCTGCCGAAGTTCCTCTCCATCGAAGACGTCGATCGACTGCTGGCGCTGCCGGACGTCTCGACGCCGAAGGGCCTGCGCGATCGCGCGTTCATCGAGGTGCTGTACGCGACGGGGCTGCGCGTCTCCGAGCTCGTGATGCTCGGCACGGCAAACCTG
Organism: Vicinamibacteria bacterium; assembly: GCA_963719755.1. Lineage (GTDB taxonomy): Bacteria > Acidobacteriota > Vicinamibacteria > Vicinamibacterales > JAENWD01 > JAENWD01. Next base: position 228,089 of record CAVRDA010000016.1, read on the forward strand.
AACCTCGAGGCGGGCTACCTCGTCACGCGTGGCAAGGGCGCGAAGGAGCGTCTCGTCCCGATTGGCGACGAAGCCGTCGCATGGGTAGGGCGCTACCTGCGTGAGGGTCGTCCGCAGCTGCTGCGAGGCCGCACGTCGCCGCGGCTCTTCGTGAACGCGCGAGGCGGGACGACGCTGACGCGGCTCGGCGTCTGGAAGATCCTGAAGGAGTACGGCAAGGCCGCAGGACTCGGGCGAAGCCTGAGCCCGCACGTGCTCCGCCATTCGTTCGCGACGCACCTGCTCGATCGCGGCGCCGATCTCCGGGCCATCCAGATGATGCTCGGGCACGCCGATCTTTCGACGACGCAGATCTACACGCACGTGCTCGAGGCGCGCCTGCGGGCGATTCACGAGCGCTTCCATCCGCGCCCGTGATCGCATGCGCCGCACGTTGAAAGCACTGGCGCTCGCCGGCGTGTTGCTGCTGGCGATGCTGTGGGCCATCGCGCCGCCGGCGGCACGGCATCTGTCGCTCGAACGCGATCCGCTGCTCGTCCGTGGCGCGGTCCACGTCCACACGACAGTATCTGACGGCGCCGGAACGCCCGATGAGGTTGCGGCCGCCGCCGCGCGCGCCGGCCTGGACTTCGTGGTCCTCACCGATCACGGCGACGGCACCAGAGTGCCGGTTCCGCCACGGCGGGTGAGCGGCGTGCTGGTGATCGACGCGGTCGAAATCAGCACGACCGGCGGTCACTATCTCGGCCTGGGACTTGGGCAGACGCCCTATCGACTTGCAGGTGAGCCGCGCGATGTGATCGAGGACGTCACGCGACTCGGAGGCTTCGGGATCGCCGCGCACCCGGATTCGCCCAAGCTCGAGCTTGCGTGGCACGAGTGGCAGGCGCCGTTCCAGGGTCTGGAGTGGCTGAACGCCGACAGCGCGTGGCGCGACGAACCGCGGTCGGCGCTGGTGCGCACGTTCGCGGGCCATTGGCTCCGGCCCGCCGAGGCCGTGGCTTCGTTGTTTGATCGCCCCTCTCGAACGCTCGCGCGCTGGGACGCCCTCGCGCGGCGGCGTCCGGTGGTTGCGATTGCCGCTCTCGACGCCCACGCGCGCCTCGGGCCGCGCGGTACCTGGGAGTCGCCTGGCCGGACCTACGCGCTCCGCCTGCCGTCGTACGAGTCGGCGTTCAAGACCTTCTCGCTCGGCGTCCGGCTGCCGTCGGTGCTCAGCGCCGACGCGTCGACTGCAGCGACGGCGATCCTGTCCGCGATTCGCGCCGGTCACGTGTTCTCCGTCGTCGACGGGTTCGCCGGGCCAGCGAGCCTCGACTTCGTCGCGACTCATGCGGGCGGACGCGCGCAGATGGGCGACACGGTGCCAGGCACCGAGGCGGAATTGCTCGCGACGCTTTCGCCGCCAGTCGACGGCGCGACCCTGCTCCTGGTGAGGAACGGCGAGGTCGTCGAACGCGCCGCCGGCCCGCGCCTGTCATTCGCGCATACAGCGGGCGCGCCACCCGCGGTCTACCGCGTGGAGGTGTCGCTACCCGGGACGCCGGGGACGCCGCCGCCGCCGTGGATTGTCGGCAACCACATTCGCGTCGGCCTGGCGCCCGCGCCTGCCACCACGCCGCTGCTCGGGATGGCCCGATGGTCCAGGCCCGCGCCGCAGGAACGGTGGGCGGTCGAACAACACGCCGCGTCGATGGCGCGGCTGACGTCGGCGATCCTGACGCCGACGAACACCGCGTGGACGCTGACCTACGGGCTCGGCGGGGGAGCGCCTTCCGGGCAGTACGCAGCCATCGCCGTTCCGGTTCCCCTTGATCTGCTGCGCGACGCCGATCGCCTCTCCTTCATGGCCCGCTCGGCCGGCCCGATGCGGGTGTCGGTGCAGGTGCGCATTCCTGAAGGAACGGGCCAGCGCTGGCAGCGCTCGGTCTACCTCTCGCCGTCGGCGTCGGAGATCAGCATCCCGTTGCGCGAGCTCACGCCGGTCGAGGCGCCGCCTGGAACGCCGCTCGATCGACGGCGGGTAGACACGATCCTGTTCGTCGTGGACACGGTCAACAGCGTGCCGGGATCGGCGGGGGAGTTCTCGATCTCCGAGCTGCGGGTCGAGGGCTGACGAGTCCGGCGCAGCTAAGGCTGCGCCCTCCTAGGTCCGCACGGTCAGCAGCAGGTACGCCGCGCCAGCGCCGAAGATCAGGTTGGGCGCCCATGCCGCCAACAACGCGGGCATCATGCCGGCGCTTCCAATCGCGCTGAACGCGTTGATGGTGATCCAGTAGACGACGGCGAGGACGATGCCGAGCGCGATGCCGTACAGCGCGCCGCGCTTGCCGGTGGTGACCGCGAACGGCACCGCGATCAGCGTCATGATCAGCGTCACGAACGGGAACGAGATCTTCCGGTAGAGCGCGACCGTCTGCGGCACGACGTTGACGCCGCTCGACGCGAGGTCGGCGATGTACTTCTTCAGCTGCCCGTACGTCATCCGGTCCGGCTCTTCCGACTCGGTCGCGAAGTAGTCCGGCGCCTCGAGCTTCAGGTCGCGCGACGGGAACGTCGCGAACGCTTTCAGGTCCGTCCCCTTCGTGAATTCCCGCACCCAGCCGTTCGCGGAGCGCCATGTCTGCGTCGATGCAGGCATGAACCCGGCGTTGCCGACGTAGACGCGCCGCACCAGGTCGCCGCGCGCCTGGTCGAACTCGTAAATCGACAGGCCGTTCAGCTCGTGCCGCCGCTGGTCGTAGTACGTGTAGTTGTAGATGCTCCCGTCACGCGCGACCAGCCACTTCCGGTTCACGACGTCGAACGTACGCGGCGTGCCGCCGCGGATGACGTGGCGCAGCGCCTGGGCCCGGCGATTCGAGTAGGGAAGAATCCGATCCTGCAGCAGGAACATCGACCAGCTCGCCGCGATGGCCAGCACCACGAGCGGCACCGCCACGCGGTACAGGCTGATGCCGCACGCCTGCATCACGACCATCTCGCTGTTCTTCGTGAGGATGCCGATGGTCACCATCACGCCGATCAGCACGGTCAGCGGGATGATGAAGAACACGAACTCCGGCGTCTTGTAATAGAAGAACTCAGCAAGCATCGCGCCGGTGGTCTGGCCCTTGAAGAGCTTGTCGGAGAGATCGACGAACGTGGAGATGTAGAAGATGCCGAGGAGGCCGACGAAGGTCAGCACCGACACCTTCAGCGCGAGCTTGCTGACGTAGACGTCGAGCAGGCGAATCGCGGGCAGCCGCAGGACGGGCAGCCGGATCACCACCACGGTGCGTCCGCCCTTCGACGGCGCCGCCGCGGCCACCGTGTTCGCCGTTGATGCCCCTGCCACGCGGCTCCAGACCTTCCACCGCACCGGAAGCGTGAAGCGGATCGGCTTGTCCGCGGATCGCGCGCGCCACAGCAGCAGCGCGACGCCCGTCGCGCCGAGCACGATGTTGGGCGCCCAGACCGCCAGCCACGCCGAGATGAGCTGTCCCTTGGCCATCTGCTGGCCGAGGTACTGAATCACGTAGTAGATGAAGACGACGGCGATGCCGGGAACGAAGGCGGCCAGCTTGCCGCCGCGGCCGTGCTGAACGCCCAGCGCCAGGCCGATGACCGCGAGCACCAGGCAGGCGGCCGGGAGCGAGAACTTGCGGTGCAGGGCCATCAACGGGCCGTGCGTCGAGAGACCCTGAGAGCGAAGCTCGCCGGCGCGCGCCTCGAGCTCCGGGATGGTCATCTCGTTGTCGCCCTTCAGGATGTCCGTGGCGCGGAAGACCGTGTTCGGGTCGAGGCCGAGGATCAGCTCGGCAAAGCGCGCGACCTCGTACTTGGCGGGGTCCGAGAGCGTCGCGGCGTGCCGCGAGCCGTGCGTCAGCACGAGATCCACCGTGCGCTTGTCGCGGTCGATGGCGAGGCGGCAGCCCTGGGCGGTGACCACCGTCGGCTGATCCGGCTTCGACGTGTCGGCCAGGAAGCACTCGCGCCAGCCGCCTCCGGAGGGGGCATCGCCGATGTAGAGGACGCGGTTGGGGAAGTCCTCGAAGAAGACCCGCGGCTTGATCTCGTTTTCGGCCCGCGCCGAGATGATCCCGAAGACGATCTCGCGGAACGTCTGGTTGGCCGTCGGCACGGCCTCGATCATGATGTAGGACGTCACGCCCCAGGTAAGGACCGCGAGCAGCATCACCGGCCGGAGCAGCCGATAGATGCTGATGCCGCAGGCCTGCATCGCGACGGTCTCGCGGTCGGCCGAGAGGCGGCCGAGGCCAATCAGCAGGCCGATCAGGAGCGCAATGGGAATCGTCACCGCCAGCGCCTGCGGCAGCAACGTCGCCAGCACGCGCGCGACGATGCCCCAGGAGACGCCTTTGGCGATGAGCTGCTCGCTGTAGTCCGCGAGCGGCTGGATCATCAGCAGGAAGGTGAAGACCACCAGCCCGAGCAGGAAGGGCAGGATGAGTTCGCGGGTAATATAACGGTCGAGAATTCCGAACATCGCGGCGCGGGCGGTCCAGTCCCGAAGCCTATCACACGCATTTCGGACGCTTCCGGCCGCCGTTCAGCCTCATGACCAACGTCGCGATCCTCTGGCACATGCACCAGCCGTTCTACCAGGACCTGGTGACCGGCGAACACATCCTGCCGTGGGTACGGCTGCACGGGCTGAAGGACTACTACGGGATGGTCGCGCTGCTGCGCGAGTTCCCCGCCGTGAAGCTGACGTTCACGCTGGTGCCGTCACTGCTGGTGCAGCTCGAGGCGTTCGCCGCCGACCAGGCGCGCGATCGCACGCTCGCGCTCAGCCTGAAGCCGGCCGCGCAGCTGACCGACGAGGACAAGCGCTTCATCCTCGCGAACTTCTTCCACGCGCCGCGCTCTCGGATGATCGAGCCGTATCCGCGCTACGCGGAGCTGCTGCGGCGGCGCGAGCAGGCCGGCGGCAACGGGGGGGCGCTCAAGGCGTTTACGGACGCGGACTTCCGCGACCTGCAGGTCTGGCACAAGCTGGCGTGGGTCGACCCCTTCTGGATGGACAGCGATCCGCGCGTCAAGGGGCTGCTGGCGCAGGGCCGCGCCTTCACCGAGGACGACAAGCTGGTTCTGCGCGACGTGGAGCTCGAGATTCTCGGCCGCGTCATTCCCGAATACGCCGCCGCGGCGGCGCGCGGGCAGATCGAGATCGCGGCGTCGCCGTTCTATCACCCGATCCTGCCGCTGCTGTGCGACACCGACGTCTACCTCCGCACGCACCCGCAGTCCCGGATGCCGCGGCAACGGTTCCGCCACCCGGAGGACGCCCTCGCGCAGCTGGAGCGCGCGGCGGTCTACCACGAGCGCCAGTTCGGCCGGCGCCCCTCCGGGCTCTGGCCGTCCGAGGGGTCGGTCTCCGACGCGATGATTCCTCTGGCCGCACAGGCCGGTTATCGCTGGCTGGCGACCGACGAGGCGATCCTGTCCCGCACGCTCAACACGGGCCTGGCGCGCGATGGCTACGGGCATCTCGAGCAGCCGGAAGTGCTCTACCGGCCCTACGCGATCCGGAGCGGCGGCGGGGAAGTCGCGTGCCTGTTCCGGGATCACGTGCTGTCGGACCTGATCGGGTTCACCTACGCCAGCTGGAACCCGACGGTGGCCGCACAGGATTTCGTCGGCCGCCTCGTCGAGGCCGGACGACGCTTCTCGGCGCGCACGGGCGGCGCCGAGGCCGTCGTGCCGATCATCCTCGACGGCGAGAACGCCTGGGAGCACTACGAGGGCCAGGGCCGGCCGTTCCTCCGGGCGTTGTATGGCGCGCTGTCCACGCACCCCGAGCTGCGGACCGTCACGATGTCGCAGGCGACCAGCGGGGCGACGACTCCCCTGAACGGGATCTTTCCGGGGTCGTGGATCAACGGCGACTTCTACATCTGGATTGGCCACGGCGACGATCACCGGGCGTGGGGGCAGCTGGCCGACGCCCGGCAGGCCCTGGAGGCGCCCGGGCCCTCGGCAACGGCGGACGGCATCGCCCGGGCGCGCGAGGAGCTCTACATCGCCGAAGGCTCCGACTGGTTCTGGTGGTATGGCGACGATCACTCCTCGGACCACGACCTGGAGTTCGATGACCTCTTCCGCCGGCACCTCCGCAACGTCTATCGCAGCCTGGACAAGCCGGTGCCGGAGGAGCTGTTCCTCACGAACATGACCACCCAGCCGCCCGCGATGACGGCCTATCCGCCGAGCGGGTTCATCGAGCCGACGGTGGACGGCGAGATCACGAGCTATTTCGAGTGGGTCGGGGCAGGCCAGCTGGAGATGGAGTCGGCGGCAGGGTCGATGCACCGGGTAGCCCGTGTGCGTCAGTCGTTGATGACCGGGGTGCAGTTCGGCTTCGACCCGTCGCGGCTCTATGTGCGCGTGGACTTCATCCGCCGCGCCCAGGACGTCATGGCGGACAAGGGGGCGGTCGAGCTGAACTTCCTGACGCCCGCCGACACGCGCCTGGTCGTCCGTCCGGTGGGGCCGACGATCGTCGCGGTGCTCGAGCGGCGAAGCGCGCCCGGGCAATGGACCTCGGTTGCCGGTCAGGCCCCACAGGCGGCAGCCAGCCAGATTCTGGAGCTCGCGGTCGCCTGGGAGGCCCTGGGCGTGGCCCCGGGCGGCCGCATCGCCTGTTTCGTCGCCGTTCACCAGGACGGGCACGAACTGGAACGGCACCCCCTCCACCAGCCGCTCGAGCTCATCGTCCCTGGCGCCGATTTCCAGGCGCGGCACTGGTCGGTCTAGTCAGCCGTCCCAGTCCTCAGCCGTCAGCCATCGGCCTTCGATTTCCCGGCCCCAGGCCCCGCGAATTCAGCGCTCGAAAACTCCCAATTGCCGACGGCTTGTGGGCCGAAGGCGAAGGCGCACGCTTCGTAACCCGGGTAGGGCATCCTCCAGAAATCCCTACCCGCAAACCATCCACAGGCCTCTTTCCTTCGGCCTTTCTACAGGGTCTGATAACACATATTATGTTTACTAAAGAGTCCAGGGCGGGGCTGGGAGACCTGAAATTGGTCCATGGTCCAAGGGTTTGGGGGCCTAGATCCGGGGTTCGGGGTCCAGGGTTCGAGGCCGGTATCGGCTCGCCAGCGGTCCGTGTGACGCGCTGCTCGCACAGTCTGACGTTGGAGCTGCGGACCGCTCAGCCCGAGGCACTTGTTCTTCTTTGTCCAGGGTCCGGGTCCAGGCGTCCAACGGCGTCCATGTCCGGCTGCAGACGCTTGGTCAATCGGGATCCGCCTGGACTCCGCGGCGTCGGACCTGAGCCTGAACTGGACCTCGGACCCTGGACCCGGACCGAACTCGTCCAGACCAAGTCCGGTTCAGTTCCCCGATCTCAAGTCGTCGAGAATGGCCTCGAGGGCGGCAATGACCTCGTCGCGGTCGGCCTTGCCCTTACGGAAGCTCAGTTTCAGGTTGAAGGCTTTGGTGGGCGGCAGATAGTTGAAGACGAACGCCTTGGGCCGGCCAGGCTTGGCTTTGGCGGTCTCTTTTCGGACGGTTTCTCGAGTTACACCGCCTTGGCTGGCGATTTTCTCCACTAAAGCGACCATTTTCTCGATATCACCCTGCCTAACTATCTGTAAAAGCAGTGACTTAGAGGAAATGTCTGCCAGCCGACAAAGGTTTTTGACCTCTTCGGGCATCGCGTGGAGTGCCAGCGACTCGGTAACGGCGACTCGCGACTTCCCCAGCTTCTTCGCCAGCATCTCGTGCGTATAGGCGCAACGCTGAGCTAACGAATGCATGGCCTCTGATTCTTCGAACGGCGTCAGGTCTTTGCGCTGAAGGTTTTCGACCAGCGCGACCTCCAGTACCTCGGCATCGTCGCCCTCGCGGAGGACGCCGGGCAGTTCTTTGAGGCCGACCTGTATGGCCGCCTGGTAGCGGCGTTCACCGGCGATAATCTGGTAGCGCTCGCCGCGCTGCCTCAGAACCAGCGGCTCGATGATGCCCTTCTCGGCAATCGAGGCCATGAGCTCGGACAGGTCGCCCATCACTTGGCGCGGCTGGTTCGGGTTTGGATCGATCAGGTCGATCGGGACCATTCGGCCGACAGGGACGCCGCCGGGTCCGGTCAGCGCCTCGACGTAATGCGCGTCGTGACGCATCCTCACGGTTTCAGGCAAGCCTCGCTTCGCCACGGTTCATTACCTCTTCGCAAAGCATGTAGTACTCGCTCGCGCCGGTCGAATCGGGTGCGAACGTGAAGATGGACTCCTTGTAAGCGGGGCTCTCTTCGAGCCGAACGCTCTTGGAGATCGTCGTCTTGAAGACCTTGTTGCCGAACACCTGCTGGATCTGCTCGCGGATGTCCCGCGCCAGCGACGTGCGGCGGTCGTGCATGGTGATCACGACCCCGAGGATTTGCAGCCCGGGATTGGCCCGGCTCCGGACCTTCTCGATCGTCTCGAGCAGGTCGTCGGTGCCTTCGAGCGCGAAGTACGACGACTGAATCGGAATCAGCAAGTGCGTCGCCGCGACCAGCGCGTTGACGGTCAACAGGCCCAGCGCCGGCGGACAGTCGATGACGATCTCGTCGAACCGCTTTCGCACCGGGTCCAGCCGATCCTTCAACTTGAAGTGCGCGTCGAGCTCCCCCACCAGTCGCGCCTCGATCTTCGCCAGCGCGATGCGCGCCGGCGCCACCCAGAGATTCGCGACGTTGCCTTGCACGACAATCTCTTCGAGCTTGGCGTTGGGCTCGGCAATGACGTCGAACATGCTGCGGGGGCCTACCTGCCGCATGTCGAGGAACGACATGGTGCTGTTGGCTTGCGGATCGAGGTCGATGAGGAGGGTCTGTCGCCCGCGAAGCGCCAAGGCAGCCGCGAGGTTAATCGCGGTCGTCGTTTTTCCTACCCCGCCTTTCTGATTCGCGATAGCAACAATCATGAGCGTGCGGCAGCTGTCCCGGGAGGCAGGGCCATCTTAGCATCCGAACCGGGGATTGGAGACACCAGAATTATGGTTTTGTTCGCCGACGGCCCCTACATCTTGTATTTTCCGAGGTCGTCGCTGTCCAGGCTCTCGAGCCATTTCTGAAGGCGCTCGCCGTCGGTGCGCTCCGGCGTGCCGTCGAGGGCCTTGGCGTTGTCGATGACGTCTTCCTCGACGAAAATCGGCGCCTTGGTCCGAAGCGCCAGGGCGATCGCGTCGCTCGGCCGGGCATCCACGAGCACCGGTTCGCCGCGCACCTCGAGGTGGATGACGGCGAAGAACGTGTTCTCCTTCAGCTCCGAGACCACCACCTTCTGCACCAGGCCGTCGAGGTCCTGGATGACGTTGCGCAGGAGGTCGTGTGTCATCGGCCGTGGCGTCGCCACGTTCTCGATCTGCAGGGCGATGGCGTTCGCCTCGAAGATGCCGACCCAGATCGGCAGGACGCGCTCCCCGGCCTCGTCGCGGAGGATGATGATCGGCATGTTGGTGACGGGATCCACCATCAGCCCCTTGATCGTCATTTCAATCTGCATGGGCGTTCTCCGCTTCACCCCAGAGACTGTTCGGGCCTGCCCGACGGATGGCCACCGGCACCAGCGTGCCGATGCGTGAGGGATCACCTGGGAAGTTCACGACGGTGTTGCCGGAAGTGCGGCCGGACAACTCCGTGTCTCGCCGCCGGCTCGAGGCGTCTGCCAGGACCTCCACGGTGGTGCCGACGAGGCCGTCGTGGATGCCCTGCTGGATCTCCCGCTGCAGCGCCTGCAGCGCGACGATACGGCTCGTCTTCTCCCCCTCCGGCACGTCGTCAGCGTAGCGTTTGGAGGCGAGCGTGTTTGGCCGCTCGGAATACTTGAACGAGAACATGCTGTGGAAGCGGACGCGCTCGGTGAGCGACAGTGTCTCCTCGAAGTCCGCTGCCGTCTCGCCGGGGAAGCCGACGATCATGTCGGTGCTGAGCGCGATGCCCGGCACTTCCCCTCTGAGCGTGTCGACCAGCGCCAGATACGAGTCGCGGTCGTAGCGCCGCCGCATCACGCCGAGGACGCGAGACGAGCCCGATTGGACCGGCAGATGGAGGTGCTTGCAGACCTTGGGCAGGTCGCGGATCGCCGCGATCAGCCGGGGCGTCACGTGCCGCGGATGCGGGCTGGCGAACCGGATGCGTTCGATGCCGTCGATGGCATGGACCGCTTCGAGCAGCGCTGCGAAGTCGCACTCGGGGTCGTCCGGCGCCTGGTAGTGGTTGACGATCTGGCCGAGCAACTGCACTTCCCGGAGGCCGCGATTGGCGGCGTCGCGCGCCTCGGCCAGGATCTCCGCCTTCGGGCGCATCCGCTCGTGTCCGCGCGTGTACGGGACGACGCAGAAGCTGCAGGTACTCGTTGCAGCCTTCGATGATGGTGATCCAGGCGCGCACCGGATCGTCGCGCCGCGTCACGCCGAATGGAAAGGCGACGTTGTCGTGCGCGCCCAGGTCCACCTGGGTGACGCGCGTCTCCAGGGCGCGTTCGACGAGCATCGGCAGCATCCGCACGCGCCGCGTGCCGACAACGACGTCGACCATCACCGAACGCTTGAAGAGCGACTTCCCTTCCTGCTGCGCGACACAGCCCGCGACCGCCACGAGCGGATCGCGACCGCTTTCCGCCGCCTGCACCCGCAGTTCCCCGAGTCGCGTATACAGCTTGTCCTCGGCGTGTTCGCGTACGCTGCACGTGTTGATCACGACGACGTCGGCGTCACTGTCGACGGCGGTACGGTCGTAGCCGGCCGACTCCAGCAACCCGGCCATCTGCTCCGAGTCGTGGTAGTTCATCTGGCAGCCGTACGTCTCGATGAAGTATTTCCGGCTCACGAACGCCCCTTCGCTTTACGACTTTCGCTTTCGCCTTTCGGCTTTGATTCGCCTTTCGCTCGCCGCCGCTCCTTCAACATCTCCCCTGCGCTGGCCAGCACGCCGTCGCTGACGCTCTGTCCGGCGATCATCCGCGCGACTTCCTGCACGCGTCCGTCGGCGTCCAGTCGCTCGACGTCGGTGACCGTTCGATGGGCCCGCACGTGCTTCGTGATGCGGTAGTGATAGTCGGCAGCGGCCGCGATCTGCGGCAGGTGCGTGATGCAGAGGACCTGGGCGTCAGCCGCGAGGCCCTGGAGTCGCCGCCCCACTACGTCGGCCGTGTGGCCGCCGATGCCCGCGTCGACTTCGTCGAAGATCAGCGTCGCTCCCTTGCCGGTCCGGCTCGTAAGCGTCTTGATGGCCAGCATGAGACGCGAGAGCTCGCCGCCGGACACGATGCGCGTCAGGGGGCGCAGATCCTCACCAGGGTTTGGCGACACAAAGAACTCTACTTGATCAAGTCCACGCGGCCCCCACGACCCGGGATCCATGCGCTCGAAATGCACGTCGAAGCGGGTGCGGCCCATGGCCAGCTCCCCCAGCGCACTCACCAGCCGGCTCGCAAAGGTGGTCGCCGCCGCTTGCCGCGCCTTCGACAGGAGCTCCGCCGCGCGTTGGTACTCGGCTTCGGCCGCCGAAAGGAGCGCCGAGACCTCCGCCGCGCGTTCGTCCGACGACTGCAGCGCCGCCAGTTCCTCGGCGCAGCGGACCGCGTGCGCCAGGACCTCCTCGATCCCCGGACCGTATTTGCGCTTCAGACGATCCAGCGTGGCCAGGCGATCCTCGACGTCCTGGAGCCGTCCCGGCGACGCGTCGATGTGTGCCGCGTAGTCGCGAAGGAAGAACGCCAGGTCCTCGAGGTGTGACGAGACAGTGGTGCGCGTGTCGAGGTACGACTGCGCGCGCGCATCCACCGCCGCGAGCTCCGCGACGCGCTTCCAGACGGCCGTCAGGGCACCGAGGACCGCTTCGTCCCGCTCGTACAGCAGCTCGTAGGCTTCCGCGCTCAGCCGCTGCAGCTTCTCGGCGTTGGCGAGCACTTGCCGCTCGGCCTCGAGCGCCGCGTCCTCGCCCGCGCGCGGGCTGGCCTTGCCGATCTCGTCGCGCTGGAACGTCAGCAGATCGAGACGCGCCAGCTTCTGACGTTCGTCCAGGCGGAGGGTGTCGCGCTCGGCACGCAGCGCGGTGACGCGATGATGGAGCGCCGCGATCGTCTCGCGATCGGCATCCAGGCCGGCGAAGCCGTCGAGCAGATCGAGGTGGCTCTCCGCGACGAGCAGCCCCTGGTGCTCGTGCTGCCCGTGCATCTCCAGCAGCCTCGACGCCAGATCGCGCAGCGCGCCGGCGGTGGCCAGCGCGCCGTTGACGAACGCGCGGCTGCGCCCCTGCGCGGTGATCTCACGGCGCACGATGACCTCGTCGCCGCCGGTGTCGAATATCGCTTGAATCGTCGCCAGCTGTTCGCCGGTTCGCACCAGGTCGCTCGAGGCGCGCGCGCCGAGCAACAGCCCCACCGCTTCGACGAGGATCGATTTACCGGCGCCGGTTTCGCCCGTCAGCACGGTGAAGCCGGCGTCGAATTCGATCTCGAGACGCTCGATGACAGCGAGATGCTGGATGCTCAGATAGCGCAGCATGGCGGGAGGGACAACGCGGCCGGCGCCTGCGCGCGACGCGGAGGAAACGCCGCAAGTCTCATCGTAGCATACCCTTGAAAGCCTTCAGGGCAGGTGTTACGCTAACGCATCCGCGCTGTCCCAGCGGCGCACAACTCTCTCGTCGGAGGTCTTGTTGCGCACGCTAGGTCTGTACGCCTTGTTCCTGCAGGTGCAAGGCGGGGCACCGCCCCCGGATGCGGGGCACGTCAACATCGTCTCCCTGGTGGCCGAGTCCAGCTTGCTCTCGAAGCTGGTGCTCCTCATCCTGATCCTCTTTTCCGTCGTCTCCTGGGGCATCATCCTCTACAAGCTCTGGTCCATGGGACGCGCCGAGCGGCAGTCGACGGCCTTTCTCGACGTCTTCCGCAAGAGCAGCAAGTTCTCCGAAGTGCAGGCGGTCTGCAAGAACCTCAACGAGAGCCCGCTGGTCGGGGTGTTTCAGGCTGGCTACGCTGAGCTGAACACGCAGCTTCGCCAGACGGCGCCCGGCGGGCAGACGCCGGCGCCGACGCGCGCGACGTTGAGGAGCGTCGCCGCGCTCGATCGCGCGCTGCTGCGCGCGTCGACAGTCGAGGTCAACCGGCTCGAAGAACGCATCGGGTTCCTCGCGACGACGGCGAGCATCACGCCGTACATCGGGCTGTTCGGCACGGTGTGGGGCATCATGACCGCGTTCGTCGGCATCGGCGCCAGTGGCTCGACGAACCTGGCCGTGGTCGCGCCGGGCATCGCCGACGCGCTGATTGCGACGGCTGCGGGACTGTTCGCGGCAATTCCGGCGGTGTACTTTTACAACCACCTGACGTCGCGGGTGAAGCTGCTCGCGGCGGCGATGGACGATTTCTCGCTCGAGTTCCTCAACATCTCCGAACGCAACTTCACGTAAGCGGGCGAACGCGATGGCCAAAATCGAATCGCTCGAGACTGCCCATGGACCGCGGCGGGGCCGCTCGCGCCGGGTCTCGTCGCAGCTGGCGGAGATCAACGTCGTGCCGCTGGTGGACGTCATGCTGGTGCTGCTCATCATCTTCATGGTGGCGACGCCGATGATGCAGCGCGGCATCGACGTCAACATCCCGGTGGCGCGGCGCGTCGCGCCGCTGGTCAGCGAGCGGCTGTTCGTGACGGTGCCGCTCAGCTATCGGCAGTCCCGCATCGTCTATATCGATGACAGTGCGATCAAGGTGGACATCCTGGAGGAGCGCGTCCGGCAGACCCTGCTCACCAAGAGCGGCAAGGAAGTGTTCCTGCGCGGCGATGGCGGCGTGCAGCTGCAGGACCTGCTCGACGTCATGGACCGGCTGAAGAACGCCGGCGTCGAGAAGGTCGGCATCGTCGCCAGGCTGCCGGGCGAACGGTAACGTGGACGCAGTCACACCCATCCTGGTGGAACGCGGGCAACCGCGGGGCGGCCTGTGGTCGCGGATGGGGTTCTCCGTCGTGCTGCACGCGATCGTGCTGCCGGTCGTCGTTCTCTTCATGGTGGGGGGCACGGCCGAAGACGAGGCGCCGCGCGTGGTGATGCAGGTCAGCCTTGGCGGCGCGCCTGGTCCGCGGTCCGGTGGCATGACCCCGATGGCCGGGCGTGCGGCCGAGGCGGCGCCGCCCACAGCCAAGCCGCGCTCCCGTCGCTCCGCCCGCCGCGAAGGCGCCGGAGATGACGCTGCCGAAGGCGGAGACGAGAAAGACGCCGCCGCCAAAGGAGCCGCCCAAGAAGGCCCCGGACGACGCCAAGGGGCGCGTGACGCCCAAAGGCCGCGGAAGCGTCGCAAGGCAACGCCGTGGCGGAGACTGGCGCGAAGGGCGTCGGCTTCGGACTCACGACCGGCGGCGGGCAGACCGGCGGCTACCTGGACGTCGCCAATTTCTGCTGCCCCGAATATCTCGCGACGATGATTCAGCTCATCCAGCGGAACTGGAACTCGAAGCAGCAGGTCGCCGGCGAGACGCTGGTAAAGTACACAATCCAGCGCGACGGCCGGCTGACCAACGTCGAGATCGAGAGGTCGAGCGGCTATTTCGCCCTCGACCAGACGGCCCAGCGCTCGTTGCTCGTCACCCGGCAGCTGCCGCCGTTGCCACCACAATTCACCGAGCCGACCCTCACGGTCCATCTCATTTTCCGGTACGAGCGCTGATGCTGCGACGCCACTTCCCTGCCCTTGTGTTGACAGCCGCCGCGCTCGGCGCCACGGTTGTCATCGCTACCCAGAATCCGCCGGCACAGCCACCGGCGCAGCCGCCGGCCGGGCCGCCGCCGCAGCAAGGCGAAGTGCAGCTCGAGATCTCCGGTGAGCCCGGGGCGCCGCCGAAGTACGCCGTGCCTGATTTCACCGCCGTCTCAGGCGACGCCGAGTCGAAGGCGGCCGCCAAGACCATCGGCGAGGTGCTGTGGGACGATCTGGACTTCGAGCGCGAGTTCTACATGATCCCGCGCGACACCTACGGCTCGATTCCGTCGGCGCCGTCGGTGTCCGACGTCCCGTTCGATCGCTGGCGCGAACTGGGCGCCGACGGCCTGGTGATTGGCACCGTGCAGAAAGAAGGCACGGGGCTGAAGATCCAGGTGCGGCTGTTCAACGTCCGCTCGCGCCAGGCCGTCTTCTCGCGCGAGTACACGGGCTCGGCCGGCAACCCGCGCGCCTACGCGCACACGATGGCCGATGAGATTCATCAGCAGCAGCGGGCGCTGCGCGGCGTGGCGCGGACCAAGCTGACGTTCTCCTCCGATCGCGACCAGGAGAGAGTGACCAACACGGTCGAGAAGCGCGACGTGAAGGAGGTCTACATCTCCGACTACGACGGCGCCAATCAACGGCGGATCACGGTGAACCGCGCGCTGAACATCACGCCCACCTGGGCGCCCGACGGCCGCTCCATCGCCTACACGTCGTATCGCGCGGGGATTCCCGACGCTGTTCATCTCGTTCATCTACGAGGGGCGGCGCGAGGAGCCGACCAGGGGCGCGACGCAGAACTGGCTGCCGGCGTGGTCGCCCGACGGGACGAAGATCGCGTTCACGTCGAGCCGCGACGGCAACGCCGAGCTGTACGTCATGAACCGCGACGGCGGCGGCCTGCGCCGCCTGACGAACCACCCGATGATCGACACGACGCCGACGTGGTCGCCGACCGGCGCGCAAGTCGCGTTCACCTCCGATCGCTCGGGGTCCCCGGCCATCTACGTGATGGGCGCCGACGGCCTGAACATGCGGCGGATCTCGCAGGACAGCTATTGCGACCGGCCCACCTGGTCGCCGGCGCCGTTCAACGAACTGGCATTCGTCTGCCGGAGCGGAGGGGGCTACGATATCAAGATCTACGAGTTCGCCACCGGCGACACCCGTCAGATCACGTTCGGCGAGGGCAGCAGCGAGAGCCCGCGCGTACTCGCCGAATGGCCGGCATCTTGCGTTCACGTCCACGCGCGGAGGCCGGACGCAGGTGTACACGGTGGGACGGGATGGCAAGGGGCTTCGGCAGGTGACCAAGGTAGGTAACAACTTCACGCCGGACTGGTCGCATTGAAGGCGGAGTCTGGCAGGTTGGACAGCTATTCAAGGGAGAGGGAGACGATGACTGTTTGCATGACTGCGCGCAGGGCGGTCCTGGCACTTCTGGTAGTTCTGGCCGTCGGCGTGGGCGCGTGCGCGAAGAAACAGCCTCCGGTCGCACGTCCGTTGCCGCCTCCCCCGCCGCCGCCGACTGAGTCCACTCGTCCGCCGTCGCCGCCCGAGCCGGTATCCGAGCCGGCGCCGGTGCCGCCGGTGCCCGTCACCGACGACGCCATCGGCAGCAAGTCGCTCGACGACATCAACCGCGACTCGCCGCTGAAGCCGCTGTTCTACGGGCTCGATCAGTCGGAGGTGGACGCGGCCGGCCAGCAGGTCCTGCAGGCCAACGCCGAAGTCCTGAAGAAGTACGGCACCTGGCAGATCACCGTCGAGGGACACTGCGACGAGCGCGGCACGGCCGAGTACAACCTGGCGCTCGGCGAGCGACGCGCCGCCTCGGCGCGCACCTACCTGGTGTCGCTCGGCATCGCCGCCGATCGCATCAAGACGGTGAGCTACGGCAAGGAGTTTCCCTTCGATCCGGACCACAACGAGGCAGCCTGGGCCAAGAATCGGCGCGCGCACTTCGTCGTGACGGCGAAGTAGCACGCCCGGGAGACCGACGACTATGCGACGCATCACTTTGTCGCTCGTGGCGCTCGCGATGCTGGTGACGACCGCGCCGGTCGGCGCCGCCAATCGCGAGCACGAGCAGATTCTCGCCGACATCCGGATGCTGCAGGAGCAGAACCAGCGCCTGCAGCTCGCGCTGGTGACGCTGGCCGACGCGCTGAAGACGGTCAGCACGAAGATCGACGAGCAGAACGCGGCGACCCGCAAGGGCTTCGCCGACCAGAAGCTGCTGACCGACACCGTCGCCGTCGATCTCCGGGTGCTGCGCGAGAAGCTGGACGAGACCAACGTGCGGCTCACCTCGCTTTCGCAGGACGTCGACGGGCTGCGCGACATCATCCCGCAAGGGGCGCCCCAGTCCTCGGCGCCGCTGACGCCGGCCGATCCGAACGCGCCGCAGACGGCCGCGCCGCCGCCCTCGCCAACCGCGCCGGCGCCGGCCGCGCCGGCGATGGTCGGCACCGGCATGACGCCCCGTCGCCTCTACGACACGGCGTACGCCGATTACACCGCCGGCCAGTGGTCGCTGGCCGTACAGGGCTTCGAGACGTACCTGAAAACGTACCCGAAGTCCGATCTCGCCGATGACGCGCAGTACCTACGTCGGCGAGTCGTACAGCGGCGACTCGAAGTTCCGCGAAGCCGTCGCCGCCTACGAGCGCGTGATCCGCGACTATCCGCAGAGCGACATCCTGCCGGAAGCGTGGTACAAGGTTGGCAGCACGTACGAGCGGCTCGCGCAGCCCGACAAGGCGCGCGCGGCGTACGAGACCGCCGTCAAGACTTTTCCGGAGACCAACGATGCCGTGCGGCTCTCCAAGCAGAGGCTCGATGGCCTCAACCGGCGACCGCGCTAGTCAGATCGCCGCGCACATCCGCGGAGGACGCGGGTGCGAAAGGATCGAAGGACGATCATGGGCAGTGTGAACAAGGTGATCCTGGTCGGCAACCTGGGGCGCGACGCCGAGCTGCGCTACACGCCTGGCGGCGCCGCCGTCGCGACGCTGAACCTGGCGACGACCGAGACGTGGAACGACAAGGAAGGCCAGCGGCAGGAGAAGACCGAGTGGCACCGCGTCATCCTGTGGGGCAAGCAGGCCGAGACGCTGAATCAGTACCTGCAGAAGGGCAAGCAGATTTACGTCGAGGGCCGGCTCCAGACACGGCAATGGGATGACAAGGACGGCAACAAGCGCTACACCACCGAAGTGCGCGGCGACCGCGTCGTCCTGCTGAGCAGCGGCGCGGGCGGCGGCCAGCGCGGCGGCGCCATGCGCACCGAGATGCCGCACGGCGAGCCGACCGACATGGCGCCGGAGCTGTCGGAAGACGATATCCCGTTCTAGGTCGATAGGAGGGCGCAGCTTCAGCTGCGCCGCGCACCGTCAGCGGCGTGGCGCCTCGTCTGCGCGGCGCCACTGAAGTGGCGCCCTCCTACGTTCCCTCCCGTCCGTAACGATCCTCGAGCCGCACCACGTCGTCCAGTTCCGGCGTCGACACCTCGACGACATCGCAGTCTTCGATGGCGGTCATCCGGTGGACCGTGCCCGGCGTCACGTGGAAGCGCTGCCCCGGCACGACCTCGTGCTTCACGAGCGCGCCGTCCTCCTGGATCTCGAACAGCAGCTTGCCGGACAAGAGCATGATCGTCTCGTCCTTCTTGTTGTGGTACTGCAGGCTCAGGGCATGGCCCTTGGTGATGTGGATGATCTTGCCGACGTAGCGATCGGTCTTCGCCCAGTGCAGCTCGTAGCCCCAGGGCTTTTCGACGCGTGGAATCTCTGACACGGACATGCTCCTACGGTTTGGATACCGGTTGCGACTGTGAGGCGCTGTGCGACAGCGCGTGTTCGACGTGCTGCTCGAGATCGGCGAGCATGCCGGTGCGCGCCGCCTGACGTGCCAGCCGCGTCAGCTGAGCGACCTCGCTGGCTTCGACGATCCGCCGGGCCGTCGGCAGCGCCGCCGGCGTCATGCTGAACTCGCGCACGCCGAGGCCGACGAGCAGCGCCAGCATCACCGGCTGCGACGCGAGCTCGCCGCACACGGACACTGGCACGCCGTGCCGCGCCGCCAGCCGGGCCAGCGGCCGCAGCAGGCGCAGCACGCCGGGATTCATCGGCCCGACCAGGGCCGCCAGGCGTTCGTCCGTGCGGTCGGCCGCCAGCACGTATTGCGCGAGATCGTTGGTGCCGACCGCGAGGAACTCCGAGGCCTCGGCCAGGTGATCCGCGGCCAGCGCCGCCGCCGGCACCTCGATCATCGCGCCGAGCGCGACCGGCGGGGTCTGCACGCCCTCGCGCTGCAGCTCGCGCCGCGCCAGCTCCAGCCGCTCGCGGACCTGCACCATCTCGGACGCCACGGTGACAAACGGCACCAGGATACGCACCGTGCCGCCGCTGGCGGCGGCGCGCAGGATCGCGCGCAGCTGCGTGTCGAGCAACGCCGGATGCGCCAGCCCCAGCCGGACGCCGCGCATGCCGAGCACGCGCTGCCTCGCCTGCTCGGGGCCGCCGTCGAGCGGCGCCGGGCCGCTCATCGCCTGGCTCTCGTCGATGTCGAACGTGCGGATCGTCACCGGCTTCGGCGCCATCGCCAGGATGGCGCGCCGGTAGACCTCGGTCTGCGCCTGCTCGCTGGCAGGCCCGATCAACCCCGGCAGGCCGTCGCCATTCAGCAGCAGCTCCGAGCGGAACAGCCCGATGCCGTCGGCTTCGGCGCGCCTGGCCGCGTCCACGTCCTCGACGCGATCGACGTTGACCTCGAGCCGGATGCGGACACCGTCGCGCGTCAGTGCCGGGCCGTGCGGCGCCGGCTCGGGCGCCACACGCTCGCGATGCTCGCGCAGGCGCAGCGCCTGCGCCACTTCCGCCGACGGCTCGATGATGAGCTCCCCCGCCGTGCCGTCGACGACGACCGTCACGCCCGGCCGCACGGTCAGCGTGGCGTCGCCGAGGCCGACGACCGTGGGGACGCCGAGCGAGCGCGCGAGGATCGCGGTGTGCGACGTGCGGCTGCCCGCGTCGATGGCCAGGCCCGTCACCCGCGACCAGTCGACCTGCGCCGCGACGGAGGGCGGTGGATCGTCGGCGACGAGGACGAAGGGACCGTCGCCATGCGAGAGCAGGTCGAGCCAGCCTCGCGATCCCTCTCGCAGGTTCAGGCGGAGGCGGCCGGCGACATCGGCGACGTCACCACGCCGATCGCGGAGGTATGGGTCGTCGATGTCATCGAACAGGGTCGCGACCTCGTCGAAAGCCCGCTGCACGGCCCACTCCGCGTTCACGTGCTCGTCGCGGATGAGCGTCCTGGCGCGGCCGACGAGCAGCGGGTCGTCCAGCATCAGCACCTGCGCGTCGAACAGCGGCGCCAGCTCGGCGCCAGGCCCGGCGCTCAGCTGGCCGCGAATCGCCAGGATCTGCTGGCGCGATCGCTCCCGCGCGCGCTCGAGCCGCGCCACCTCGTCGTCGACCCGCGCGTCGGGCACCGGCACGCGCAGCGCCCGCCCGCGGCGGACGAGCAGCACGGCCTGACCCGAGGCGATGCCGCCGACGACGCCCGCACCTGTGAGGCGTCGCATCACACACCCTCCCCGAAGCCGGAGTCCACCAGAGCGGCCAGCGCGTCGAGCGCGGCATCGGCATCCGGGCCTTCGGCAGATATCGTCAACATCGACCCGCGCGACGCGGCGAGCAGCAGGACGCCCATCAGGCTCTTGCCGTCCACCGTGCGGCCGTGCCGGGTCACGCGGATCTGCGCCGCGAACCTGCAGGCGACCTGCACGAAGCGCGCGGCGGCGCGGGCGTGCAGCCCCAGGGCGTTCGGGACGATGACCTCGCGCGTCACTCGGCGGCCTGTCGCTTCTCCAGCAGCTCCGAGGCCACCCACACGGCGCTCTGCCCGTGCTCGCGGACGGTCCGTGCCACCTCGCGCAGGCTGCCGGGCTCCCGCAGCGTCGCGAGCTTCAGCAGCATCGGCAGGTTCACACCGGTCACGACTTCGACCTGCCCCGGCGCCAGAAACGTCACCGCCAGGTTCGACGGCGTCCCGCCGAACATGTCGGTCAATACCAGCGTACCAGAGGGCGTCGCGACGCGCGTAATCGCCTCGCCGATCTCCTGGCGCGCGCGCTCGGTGTCGTCGTGCCAGCCGATCGACACCGCCTGGACGTGATCGAGATCGCCGACGATCGCCTCTGCGGCGTTGACGATCTCCACCGCCAGCCGGCCGTGCGTCACGACGACGACCCCGACGGGCAACTGCACGCTCATCAGCTCTACTCCACGTCGCGATGGCGTACCTGCACGCGCACGCCCTTCAGCCGCGCCAGCGTCGGGCGCAGCGCCTCGGCAATCATCACCGACCGGTGCCGGCCTCCGGTGCAGCCGATGGCGATGGTCAGGTAGCTCTTGCCTTCCCGCACGTACTGCGGCACGAGGAACACCAGCAGGTCGCGCAGCTTGTCGAGGAACTGCCCGGTCAGCGGCTGCCGTTCCAGGAACTTGACGACCGCGGCGTCGCGGCCGGTCTTGGGCCGCAGCCGATCGACGAAGTGCGGGTTCGGCAGGAACCGCACGTCGAACATCAGGTCGGCGTCCACCGGCACGCCGTGCTTGAAGCCGAAGCTCAGCAGCGTCACCAGGAGGCGCTGCCGCGGGCTGCGCGCCTCGGAGAATCCCAGGAAGCGCTCGCGCAGCTCGTGCACGGTGAGGCGCGTGGTGTCCACGATCTCGTCGGCCAGCTCGCGGATCGCCCGCATCTGCTGCCGCTCGGCCCGCAGGCCCTCGACGACCGGCCGGCCGTGGGCAAGCGGGTGCGGCCGCCGCGTCTCGCTGAAGCGCCGCACCAGGGCGTCGTGGCTCGCCTCGAGGAAGATCAGCAGCGGGTCGAGCCCGGGCGTCGCTTTCAGCCGCTTCCAGATCCGCGGGAAGTCGCGGATGAACGTGCCCTCGCGCACGTCGATCACGATCGCGACCTTCGTCAGCTCCGCGCTCTCGCGCCGGGACAGGCTGGCCAGCGTGGGGATCAGCTGCGTCGGCAGGTTGTCGACGCAGAAGTAGCCGAGATCCTCGAGCGCGCGAATCGCCTGCGACTTGCCCGCGCCCGAGAGCCCGGTGACGACGATGAAGCGGCCATGCGCGGTGTCGGCGGCCGGCCGCCGCGCCGTCATGAGGCGGCCTCGGGATCGGGCTTGGCCGTGCGCTGCTCGGCCGACAGCCGATCGACCAGCTCGCGCGCAGGGTGATAGCCGCGCGCCTTGAGCAGCTCGTGCCGGGCCGCCACCTCCACCAGCGTCGCGATGCTCCGGCCAGGTCCGACCGGCATCCGCACGAGCGGCACGCGCACGCCGAGCAGGTCGTGCCACTGCTCGTCCAGGCCCAGCCGCTCGTATTCGTGCGCCGGGTCCCACCGCTCGAGCTGGACGACGAGGCCAATCTGTTTCGTCGAGCAAGTGGCCGAGACGCCGAACAGCGCCTGCACGTCGATGAGGCCGACGCCGCGGACTTCCATGAAGAACTGCGCCGCCGCCAGTCCCGAGCCGTCGAGCAGCAATTCGGCCCGCCGCCGCACCTCGACGACGTCGTCGGCGACCAGGCGGTGGCCCCTGGTGACCAAATCCAGCGCGCACTCGCTCTTGCCGATGCCGCTCTCGCCCATCAGCAGCACGCCCAACCCGAGCAGATCGACGAGCGTGCCGTGGAGCGTCGTGCGATCGGCGAGATGGTCTTCGAGGCGGACCGTGATGCGCGCGATGGCGACACCGGTCGACAGCGGTGTGACGAGGAGCGGGACGCCTGCCTGTTCGCAGGCCTCGTGGAGTTCAGCGACCGGCGACAGGCCGGCCGTCGAGAGGATGCACGGGATCTCGTGCTCGAGCAGCCGCGCCGTCAGCGCGCGCCGCTCCTCGGGCGTGCGGCTTTCGAGGAAGCGCACCTCGCTCTCGCCGAAGACGAGCACGCGGCCGGGCCGGATGTACTCGAGGAAACCTGCCAGCGCGAGGCCGGTCTTCTGGACGTGCGGGCTCCTCGACACGCCTGCCGAGGCCGGCGCGGCCGGCCAGGATCTCGACCGGCAACTCCGGCGACTCGGCTCGTGGTTCGAGCAGGACGCCGACGGCGACCTCGAGGGGGAGCGACATCGGGTGCAACCGGGCCTGTTCAGCGCTCGGGCTCGAGCAGCCCGAACTCGCCGCTTCGCCGCCGCAGGAGCACGCTGAGGCCGTCGGTTTCGGCGTTGCGGAAGACGAGAAACGCCTCCCCCGTCGCGGCCAGCTCGATGGCGGCGGTGTCGATGGTCATCGGCTTCAGCTGTGCGCGTGTGACGCGGACCACGCGCGGCGCAGCCGCCTTCGCGGGCGCCTCGGCGGCGGCCGGCATCGCCGGCGCCGGCGCGCGCCGGTCGGCGCCGACGCGGCGCTTGCGCTCCTTCCACTTCCCTTTCACCTTGGCGCCCTGGCGCTCGATCTTGTCCACCACGGTCGTCAGCGCCGAACTCCACGTCGCGCCGGTCGCGCGGCTGGCGAGCATGTGGTCGCCGCGCATGTGCACCGTGACGTCGGCCTCGAGCCGATCCTTCTCGCGGACGCAGACCACCTGCGCCGAGACGATGGCATTGCCGAGCAGACGCTCGAGACGGACGAGCTTGCGGTCGACGAGGGACCGCAGACCCGGAGAGATGTCGAGATGACGGCCAGTGAGCACGAGTCGCATGGAGGCCTCGCCCGAGCTGGGGCGCGTGGCGCTGCGCCCTAGTAGAGGACTTTTCGCTGATTGGAGGTTGGAATCTTCAACTCTTCCCGATACTTGGCAATCGTGCGCCGCGCGAGCACCAGGCCCTCGCGCTGCAGGATGCTGACGATCTTGGAGTCCGAGAGCGGCTTCTTCGCGTCCTCCGATTCGATGATCTTCTTGATCCGCTGCTTGATCGTCACCGACGACACGCTCTCGCCGTACGACGAGCTGATGCCGCTGTGGAAGAAGTACTTCATCTCGTACACGCCCTGGGGCGTGTGCATGTACTTGTTGGTGACCACGCGGCTCACGGTCGACTCGTGCATGCCGATGTCGTTGGCGACGTCACGCAGCACCAGCGGCCGGAGGTGCTCGATGCCCTGATCGAGGAACTCGCGCTGGAAGTTCACGATGCTCCGCGCGACCTTGTAGATCGTGTTCTGGCGCTGCTGCACCGACTTGATCAGCCAGCGCGCGGCGTTGAACTTGTCGCGGACGTAGGCGCGCGTCTCCTCGCCGTGTTTGCCGTCCTTGTCGAGCAGCCGGCGGTAGGTCGGGCTGATCCGCATCTGCGGCAGGCCGTCCTCGTTGAGGAACACCACATACTCGTCGTCGATCTTCTCGACGAAGACGTCCGGCGTCACGTACTGCGACGGCGTCGGGTTGAAGCGGAGCCCCGGTTTCGGATCGAGATGGCGGATGACTTCGACGTGTTCCTTCAGGTCCTCGATCGAGATCCCCAGCTTGCGCGAGATCTCCGGGATCTGGTGGTTCTGGAGCGCCCGCAGGTGCTCGGTGACGATGCGCTCGGCGGGGGTGCCTTCGAGCCCGAGATGCCGCAGCTGCAGCATCATGCATTCCTGCAGATCGCGCGCCGCGACGCCGACCGGATCGAATCCCTGCAGCAGGCGCAGGGCGTGCTCGACCTGCTCGATCTGCCACGGGCCCATCGCCGCGAGCTCGTCGAGCGAGGCGACGAGGTAGCCGTCGTCGTTCAGGTTGCCGATGATGGCCTCGCCCATCTCGCGCAGCGTCGAGTCGTCGGTCTGCAGCGAGAGCTGCCACAGCAGGTGATCCGACAACGAGCTGGTCGTCGAGAGCGTGTTCTCGATCGGCGGCAGCTCGCGCACTTCCTGCGGCGCCTTCGGCCGGTAGCCGTCGTCGAGGTACTCACCGAAGAAGTACTGGTAGTCGGCGTCGTCCCACGAGTCGGCCTTCTGGGCCTCCGGCTTGGCCTCGGGCTTCTCCTCGGTGGTCTGCGCCTCGGCCGCCTGGGTCTCCTCGGTGGGGACCTCCTCGAGCATGGGATTTTCGACCATCTCCTGCGTCAGCAGGTCACGCAGCTCGAGGGTCGACATCGGCAGCAGCTTGATGGCCTGCTGCAGCGATGGCGTCAGAATCAGCTTCTGAACGAGCTTGGTGTGGAGTTTCTGCGAAATCGCCATGAGACGGGCCGCGCCCCTGAGCGGATCTTAATCCAATCGGAAGTCGGTCCCCAGATAAATCCGCCGCACCTCGTCGTCGCCGGCCAGCGAGGCCGGCGTCCCGCTGCGGAAGATCGAGCCGTCGGTGACGATGTACGCCCGATCGGTGATTCGCAGCGTTTCACGGACGTTGTGGTCCGTGATGAGCACGCCGATGCCGCGCTCCTTGAGGTGGAAGATGATCTTCTGGATATCGGTCACCGCAATCGGGTCGATGCCGGCGAAGGGCTCGTCCAGCAGGATGAACTTCGGCGACATCACGAGCGCCCGCGTTATCTCGGCGCGGCGGCGCTCGCCTCCTGACAGTGTGTACGCCGCCGAGTGCGCGACCGTCAAGAGACCCAGCTCGCTCAGCAGTTCGCGCGCCCGCTGGCGCCGCGCGGCGGCGTCGAGATCCAGCGTCTCGAGAATGGCCAGCACGTTCTGCTCGACCGTGAGGCCGCGGAAGATCGACGGCTCCTGCGGCAGGTAGCCGAGGCCCTTGCGGGCGCGGACGTACATGGGATCGTCGGTGACGTCCTGGCCGTCGAGGGTCACGCGACCCGCGTCGGGCGCCGTCAGGCCGACGGTCATGTAGAACGTGGTGGTCTTGCCGGCGCCGTTGGGCCCGAGCAGCCCGACGACTTCACCGGAAGCGACTTCGAGGCTGATGCCTCGCACGACCGTCCGGCCACCGTACGCCTTGGTCAGGTCGTGCGTCTTGAGCGTCGCCATTCACTTGGGGGATGTCTGGCCGCACGTCCCGCCGCCGAGAGCCAGCGTACGTTTCTCTTCGGCGCCGTCGATGAAGACCCTATCAGTCGATCTGTAGAAAGTCAAAGTCTTGCCGGTCGTGTCGCGGCAGGGTTCGATGATGCGCACCGGCGAGCCGGTCATGTCGTACTTCTCGTCGGCGGCGAAGTAGGTCATGCGCAGCCCCGAGGCCGTGCGCTCGTCGGCCTTGAGGGTCACGGCGTCGTACGCCTCGACGCGCTCGAGCGAGCCGCCGCCTTCGATCAGGTACATCTCGATCTTCACCGCGCGGAGATCGCCCTGCGGGCCGTTGACGTGCGCCTCGGTCGTGTAGGTCGCGCGCCGCATCGCGTCCTCGTAGTGCAGGTCCTTCGACGTCGCGATCGAAGTGACCTGCTTCTTCTCGTTGGTCTTCGAGTCGAGCTGTTCGAAGGGCATCGACGTGCGGACCTGGCCGCTGGCCGTCAGGTCGCCGCTCTTCTCGTCGAGCGTGATCGTGTCGCCGGAGATGGCCGTGTCCTTCTGCCACAAGCGTGAGCCGCCGGTGTAGATCGCCTTGGAGATGCCGCCGTCGTACTCGAGCGCCGCCGCCGCGACGTTGGTCGGCTGGTCCTCTTTCAGCAGGCCTGGCACGTGCGCCTCCGATTTGGCGCCTGGGGTCCCCGCTTTCCTGGCCGGCTGGCTCACGCTCTGCACGTTGCCCTTCGCCACCATCTTCGGGCCTTCGAAGACGAGGTCGATGGTCGTCGCCTTCACGAGGATCCGTGCGTCGCGTACCTCCGGGGGCTGCGGACCGATGTTGCCGCGCAGCAGCAGCTGGCCGGTGCCGACCAGGTAGCGCGCGTCCTGAGCGACCGCCGTCAGCGCGCCGTCCTCGAATCGCGTGACGCCAGTGAACTGCGCGTCGTCGACGCCGCCCTGCGCGCCGAGGACCACGCTCAGCGCCTTCGAACGCGCGACGCGAAGCGTGCCGTCGGCCTTCTTCTCGCGGAACTCGACGTTGTCGGTGAAGCGCGCGCCGGTGAGCCCCTTGCCAGCCTCGCCGGTGCCGTCCATCGTTGCCGCGGTGATCACCCGTTCCGGCGCGCCCGGCGCCGCCGGCAAGCCGAGCTGCACTTTGTCGCGCGCCACGAGGGCCGTGACCTGGCCATCGGGGCCGACGGTCACGTCGACGACTTCGCCGGCGATTCGGCGCCCGGGCTGCCCCGCCGCGCCTGCCAGCTGGATCACGCCGGTGCCGGCGAGCGCGGCGTGCTGGATCGTCTCGCCGTCGTCGGCGAACGACAGGTTGATTTCGCTTGCGGTCATCGACTGCAGACCGCCTTCGACCGCGCCGCTCATCACGATGCGCGAGTTGCCACGGAGCTCGAGCGAGCGAAGCGCCTTCTCGTCGTCGGTGAGGTAGGCCATTGCCGCGTCCGACGAGAGCACCCGCCCTTCACGCGTCGCGTTGAAGCCGCGCTCGAACCGGAAGTACTTCTCGCGCCGCGCCATACCGGCGGCGCCGGCGACGATCTTCATGCCCGGGTCCTTCCCGGGATCCGGCGCGACGGTGATCACCGCCTGGTCCAGCAGCCACATGACCTCGCGCACCTGGTCGTAGGTCATGCCGACGCCGGAGCCGCTGGTCGCGCCGCGGGCGAACTCGATCTTCCGCGGCACGCGGACCACCTGCTCGCCGCTGCTGTAGGTGGCCTCGTCGGTTGTCGCACGGAGGCCATCGTTGGCGGTGAGCTCGACGGCCCCGGTGACGGTCATGTGCGTCTGCGCCGGGCCGATGGTGGCCTCGTTGCCCTTGAGCAGAAAGTCGCGTCCCGATCGCTTCGTGGTCAGCACCGGCTTGACGAAGCGGAGCGTGCCGTCCTCGTAGGTGAACTGGTGCGCGTAATCGATGAAGCCGGGAATCCGCATCCCGGTCGCCTGCGTCATCCGGCCGCCGGAGCTTTCGGCCACCGCCTTCCGATCGACGCGCGTGACCGTTGCCGCCGCGGGCGCCGCGTCGCGCTTGCGCATGGTGAGCGCGACGCCGGTGATGGTCGCGACGGCGATGAGCGCGACGCCGATGCGCGCGCCCCGCTGCCACCTCATCGCGCGGGCTCCATGACGGCCGCGCTGGCGGTCTCCTGCGCCACTTCGGCGGCCGGCCTGATGTCGGCGACGACGAGCTCGAGATAGGTTTCGCCGTTGAACTCGTTCTGCTCGAGCGAATACGCGAGGTCGACGCGGGCCCGGTGGGCCTCGAGGAAGCCGTAGCGCTCCACGCCCCGCCAGGCAATCGCGCGCAGCACGCGCCCGTCCTGGCGCAGCGCCATCTTGAAGTGCCGCTCCTTCAGCTTGCGCGGGCCATCGACGATCTCGACGCCGGTGGCGGCGAAGACCGGCTTCGGATTGCCCGCGCCGAAGGGTGCCAGCGCCATGATCTGCGAGGCGACGGGGCCGGTGAGATCGCGGAAGCCCAGGCGGTCGTCGATCCGCAGCCGCGGCCGCAAGTCGTCTGGCCCCAGGAGCTCGTCGGCGTAGGCGTTCACCGCCAGGCGGAACTCGCGGACGCGCTCGCGCGGCAGCGCCAGCCCGGCGGCGACCTTGTGGCCGCCGAAGCGATCCAGCAGCGTCGCGCACGACTCCAGCCCGGCTAGCATGTCGAACGAGGAGATGCTGCGACAGGACCCGTGCGCCTCGTCGCCCTCGATCGAGAGCACGACGGCCGGCCGGTGGTAGGCGTCGACCAGCTTGCTCGCGACGATGCCGATGACGCCGCGATGCCAGCCCTCCCCGGCGACGACCAGCACGCTGCGGGCGCCGACCTCGGGGTCGTTGTCGACGATCCGCCGCGCCTCGGCGACGATGGCCGCCTCCTCCTGCTGCCGCCGGATGTTCTCGGCATTCAGCTGGTCGGCCAGATCGCGCGCCTCCTCGCCCAGCGCCTCGTCGGAGGCCAGCAGCAGCCGGGTCGCGATGTCGGGGCTCGCCATGCGGCCTGCGGCGTTGATCCGCGGCGCCAGCACGAAGCCGACGTCGTAGCCGCCGATGCGCTTGCCGGTCAGCCCCGCCACGTCGAGCAGCGCGCGCAGGCCGACCTTGTGCGGGCCCTTCGACAGCAGGTCCAGCCCGATCTTGGCGATGACGCGGTTCTCCCCCACCAGAGGTACGACGTCGGCGAGCGTCCCAAGGGCGGCGATCTTCACGAAGGCCGGCAGCCAGGCGGTTTTCCCCGCGCGCTGACAGAGCGCCTGCACCAGCTTGAGCGCCACGCCGACGCCGGCAAGATGCTTGTCGGGATACTCGCAGTCGTGGCGCTTCGGGTTGATGACGGCCGTCGCGACCGGCAGGTGCGCGCCAGGTTCGTGGTGATCGGTGATGACCAGGTCGACGCCGAGCTCACGGGCGCGCTCCGCCGCTTCATGCCCCCGGATGCCGCAGTCCACCGAGACGACCAGGCGCGTCCCCTCGGCGTGCAGGCGGTCAACGGTGACCGGCTGCAGGCCGTAGCCGTCCTTCAGACGGTCGGGAATGAAATGGCCGACGTTGCCGCCGAGCATCTCCATCGCCCGGCGGAGGATCACGGTCGAGGTGATCCCGTCCACGTCGTAGTCGCCGTGCACGACGATCCGCTCTCCGGAGGCGATGGCGCGCTCGATCCGGGCGACCGCTTCGCCGAGGCCGGTCAGGCGCGTGGGATCGTGCAGCTGATCGAGCGACGGCCGCAGGAACCGGGACGCCTCGTCGGGATCGGCCAGCCCCCGCTGGACGAGAAGACGCGCGATGACCGGCTCGAGGCCGAGCGCCCGGGAGAGCCGATCGGCCGCCGCCTGATCGATCGCGGCCAGCTGCCAGATCGGCGCGATCATTCGGCGGGCGCAGCCGTGTCGGTGAACGCGTCGCCGAGGCGGCCCATCTGACGGAACTTCTGGTAGCGGCGCTCGAGGCGATCGGGCATCTCGAGCGCGCTGACTTCGGCCAGGGCCCGGCTGAGCGCGCTGTCGAGCAGGGTCGCCGCGGCCGACGGGTTGTTGTGGGCGCCGCCGACCGGCTCGGGCACGATTTCGTCGATGATGCCGTGCGCCAGCAGATCGGGGGCGGTGAGCTTCAGCGCCTCGGCCGCCTGGACCTTGCGTCCGGAATCGCGCCAGAGGATCGCCGCGCATCCTTCCGGCGGAATGACCGAGTACACGGCGAACTCGTGCATCAGGATCCGGTCGCCGATCGCCAATCCGAGGGCGCCGCCGCTGCCGCCTTCGCCGCACACGTTGACGATGATCGGCACTTCGATCATCGCCATCTCCCGCAGGTTCAGCGCAATCGCCTCGGCGATGCCGCGCTCTTCCGACTCGATGCCGGGATACGCGGCAGGCGTGTCGACGAACACGACAACGGCGCGACCGAACTTCTGCGCCATCTGCATCGCGCGCAGCGCCTTGCGGTAGCCTTCCGGCCGGGCGTAGCCAAAGTTGCGGAAGATCCGCTGCTTGGTGTCGCTGCCGCCCTTGTGATGGCCGACGACGAGCACCGGCTCGCCCTTGTAGCGGGCGAGGCCGGCGACAATCGCGTTGTCGTCGCCGAAGTGCCGGTCGCCGTGAATTTCGATGAAGTCGGTGAACAGCATGCTCACGTACTCGAGCACGCTGGGACGCTCGGAGTGCCGTGCCACGAGCACGCGCTGCCACGGGGTGAGCCGCTTGTAGATATCGCCGCGTATGGACTCGGCCCGGCGGCGCAGGCTGTTGATTTCGGCCTCGCGCTCGGCGGTCACCGGCAGCATGGACAGCGCCTCGATTTCCTTCTGGAGGACGCCAACGGGCTCTTCGAATTCCAGCAGCTCAGGCATGTGTGTCAGCGACCATGTTGCCACAGCGCCGCAGAGGTTCCGAGAAAACTGTTTGCCACCGAGCCACAGAAGGACACAGGACGAGCCCTCTGTGCCGCTCGGAAAAATGCCTCCGTAGGTCACGGCTAGCGAAGCGCCACCGCCCCCACGCCGCAGATCTTCTCGACTTCCTCGACCAGCGCCGACGTCGGCTTCACGCGGATGTGCGCGGACACCTGTGCGCGCACGCGCAGCTGCCGCCCCTGGTCCTTCACGAGCAGCTGGAATGTCACCGGCTTGTCGCCCCGATGATGCGAGAACAGATCGGCCAGCGCCTCGAAGGTCTCCCGGCCATGCGGCGGCACCGCCACGGTGATCGCCATCTCGTGAGCCAGCCGCTCGCGGACCGTGCCCATCCCGAGCATCTCCGTGGCGAGGATCCGCACCGTCTCGTCGTCGCGCTCGAGCTTGCCGCGGACGACCACCATCGCGCCGTTCTCGACCAGCGCCCGCGCCGCCTTGAAGGTCTCGGGAAACACCACCACTTCGACGCCGCCGTGGCGGTCCTCCAGCGTGCAGACGGCCATCGGATCGCCCTTGCGGGTCTTCAGCAGCCGGGTCGCGGAGATGATCCCGCCGACCGAGATCTCCTCGCCGCTGCGCGCAGCCGGACGCACGGGCGCGTCGTCCATGTCCGGCCTCGACTGCGGGTTCGTCGGCCACCAGGTCGGCGATGGTTCGCGCGCCGAACTCCTTCAGGTCGTCGGCGTGGGCGTCGATGGGATGGCCGGTCCAGAAGAGGCCGAGCGCCTCCTTCTCCGCCGTCAGCAGCTCGGTCTCCGTCCATGGCAGGGCGTCGGGCAGCGGCACGCGCGTCGCGCCCAGGGCTTCGTCCTCGGCCGTCACGCCGAACAGGTCGGCCTGCCCGAGATCGCGATCCCGCTGGACCCTGGCGCCGTGCTCGACGGCCGCGTCGATGGCGGCGGTCAGCCGCGCGCGCGTCGCGCGCAGCGGAAGCGGGTCGGTTTCGGCCGGCGGCACCAGCGAGTCGACCGCTCCCGCCTTGATCAGCGCCTCGAAGACGCGCTTGTTCACCAGGCGGAGGTCGAGCGCTTCGCACAGCTGGTGCAGCGAGTGGATGCGGCCGCCGAGCTCGCGCCGGGCGGCGAGCATCGACTCGATGGCGCCCTCGCCGACGTTCTTGATCGCGGTCAATCCGAAGCGGACACCCTGCGGCGTCACGGTGAACCGCAGCTCGCTCTCGTTGATGTCCGGCGGCAGCACCGGGATGCCGCGGTCGCGGCACTCTCCGAGGTAGAGCGCCACCTTCTCGGTGTTCTGTGACTCGATGGTCAGCAGCGCCGCCTGGAAGTGCCAGGGGTAGTTCGCCTTCAGGAACGCCGTCTGGTACGCGAGGAAGGCGTAGGTGGTCGAGTGCGACTTGTTGAAGCCGTACCCGGCGAAGTGTTCCATCAAGTCGAAGATCTTGGTCGCCTTCTTCTCGTTGATGCCGTTGGCCACGGCGCCGGTCACGAACTTCTGGCGCTGCGCCTGCATGACGGCCGGGTTCTTCTTGCCCATCGCCTTGCGCAGCACGTCGGATTGCCCGAGCGAGAAGCTGGCGAGCGACGCCGCGATGCGCATGACCTGTTCCTGATACGCGATGACGCCGTAGGTGTCGTTCAGGATCGGCTCGAGCTGCGGCAGCTCGTACTTGATCTCCTTGCTGCCCTGCTTGCGCGCGATGAAGTCGTCGACCATGCCGCTGCGCAGCGGGCCCGGCCGGTAGAGCGCGTTCAGCGCGATGAGGTCGTCCAGCCGCTGCGGCTTGGCCTTGCGCAGGATGTCGCGCATGCCGGAGCTCTCGAACTGGAACACGCCGTAGGTCAGACCTTCGCCGAACAGCTCGTAGGTCTTCTTGTCGTCGAGCGGCACCCGGTCGATGTCGAGGTCGACGCCGGTCGTCCGCTTGATCTCCGCCAGCGCGTCCTGGATCAGCGTCAGCGTGCTGAGGCCCAGGAAATCCATCTTCAGGAGACCGACGCGCTCGATCTCCTTCATCGCCCACTGCGTGACGATTTCATCGCGCCCGCCCTTGTAGAGCGGCGCGTAGTCGGTAATCGGGCCCGGGCGCGATGACGACGCCGGCGGCGTGCGTGGAGGCATGACGCGCCATGCCCTCGAGGCGGCGCGCGACGTCGAGCAGCTCCTTGACCCTGGGGTCGGCGCGTTCGAGGTCGCGCAGCGCCGGGTTCTCCTGCGACCGCCTTCTCGAGCGTCATGTCGAGCGCCGGCGGGATCAGCTTGGCGACCTTGTTGGCGTCGGCCAGCGGGATGTCGAGCGCGCGCGCGACGTCGCGCACCGCGGCCTTCGCCTTCATCGTCCCGAACGTGATGATTTGCGCGACGTTCTCACGGCCGTAGCGCCGCGTCACGTACTCGATGACCTCGCCGCGCCGGCGCTCGCAGAAGTCGATGTCGATATCCGGCAGCGAGACGCGCTCCGGGTTCAGGAAGCGCTCGAAGATGAGGTCGTACTCGAGCGGATCGACGTCGGTGATCCGAAGGCAGTAGGCGACCAGGCTGCCGGCGGCCGACCCGCGGCCGGGGCCGACCGGGATGCCCTGCTCGCGGGCATAGCGGATGAAGTCCCAGACGATCAGGAAATAGCCCGGGTACCGCATCCGCTTGATCATCTCGATCTCGTACCAGAGACGCTGCTCGTACTCCTCGATCGTGTGGCGGAGCGAGCCGGCGGCGGCCAGCAGGCGCAGCCGTTCGAGACGTTCGCGGAAGCCCTCGCGGACCGTGTGCTCGAAGTAGCCGTCGAGCGTGAAGCCCTCGGGGACGTCGAAGTTCGGCAGGTGGTTCTCGGCGCCGCTCGAGGTCGACCTGGCAGCGCTCGGCGATGCGGACCGTGTTGCTGATGGCCTCGGGGAACTCGCCGCCGAAGGTCCGGATCATCTCGTCGCCGGTCTTCAGGTAGAACTGGTCGCCGTGATAGCGAAGCCGGTCGCGGTCGTTGACGTTCCTCGCCGTGCCGATGCAGAGCAGGATGTCGTGCGGCACGTGATCGCCGTGCCGGAGGTAGTGCACGTCGTTGGTCGCGACGAGCGACAGGCCCAGGTCCTTCGCCAGCGGCGCGAGCCCGCGATTGACGACGCGCTGGTCCTCGATGCCGTGCCACTGCAGCTCGAGGAAGAAGTTGTCCTGACCGAGGATGTCGCGGAACGTGCCCGCCGACGCCAGCGCCCTGGCCGTCTGGTCGGTCGTCAGCGCCTGCGGGATCTCCCCTTTCAGGCAGCTGCTGAGGCCGATGAGCCCCCTGGCGTGTTTCTGCAGGAGTTCCTTGTCGATGCGCGGCTTGCGGTAGAAGCCCTCGGTGTAGCCGGCCGACACCAGCTTGATCAGGTTGTGCCACCCCTCGCGCGTCTCGGCGAGCAGCACCAGGTGGTTGTAGTTCTCGCTGACCGGGCCGCCGCGATCGTGGCGGCTGTTCGGCGCGACGTAGACCTCGCAGCCGAGGATCGGGTTGATGCCGCGCTCCCGCGCGTGGTCGTGGAACGTGATCGCCGAGAACATGTTGCCGTGCTCGGTGACGGCCACGCCCGGCATCCCGAGGCTCTTCACCTGGTCGAGCAGCTCGTCGATACGGCAGGCGCCGTCGAGCAGCGAGAACTCGGTATGCAGGTGAAGATGGACGAAGGGGGTCATCTCAATTGTCGATTGCAGATTGCAGATTGCAGATTACGTCGGGGCAACCCCTCGGGTAGTGCTGAACAGGTGGTATCGACGCTGAGCGGCGGCGTGACAGTGCGACAGCTGGACGAGCAGGCCAGTAGTTCCCGGGTTCGGCACGTGCCTGAGCGTTGTCCGGAGTGAATCTGCAATCCGCAATCCGCAATCTGCAATTCCCCTACTCCCATTCAATCGTCGAGGGCGGCTTCGACGAGATGTCGTAGACAACGCGGTTCACGCCCTTGACCTCGTTGACGATGCGCGAGGAGATGGTCGCGAGCAGCTCGTGCGGGAGCCGCGCCCAGTCGGCGGTCATCCCGTCGCGGCTCTCGACGGCGCGGATCGCGATCGTGGACTCATAGGTGCGGGCGTCGCCCATGACGCCGACGCTCTGCACCGGCAGCAGGACGGCGAAACTCTGCCACAGCGTTCGATAGAAGCCGGCCCGCTTGATCTCCTCCGACACGATCGCGTCGGCCTTGCGCAGCAAGTCCAGGCGCGGACGGGACACGTCGCCGAGAATGCGGACGGCGAGCCCCGGTCCGGGGAACGGCTGGCGGACGACGAACTCCTCGTCGAGACCGAGGTCGCGGCCGAGGCGTCCGCACTTCGTCCTTGAACAGCTCCCGCAGCGGCTCCACGAGCTTGAACTTCATCTTCTCCGGCAGCCCGCCGACGTTGTGATGGCTCTTGATCGCCGCCGACGGCCCGACGACCGACACCGACTCGATGACGTCCGGGTAAAGCGTCCCCTGGGCGAGGAAGTCGAAGTCGCCGAGCGCGCGGGCCTTCTCTTCGAAGACCTCGATGAACGTCTTGCCGATGATCTTCCGCTTGCGCTCGGGATCGGTCACGCCGGCCAGCCGATCGAGGAAGAGGTCGGCGGCATCGACGAACTCCAGCGGGAGCTTCAGCCGATCGCGGAACCGGCGCTGCACCTGCGCGGCTTCGTCGAGGCGGAGCACGCCGTTGTCGACGAAGATGCACGTCAGCCGATCGCCGATGGCGCGGTGGATGATCACGGCGGCGACCGTCGAGTCGACGCCGCCGCTCAATCCGCAGACCACCCGCCCGTTGCCGACCTGCGCGCGGATCCGCGCCGTCGCCTCGTCGATGAACGAGGCCATGGTCCAGTCGCCGGTGCAGCCGCAGACGCCGAACGCGAAGTTGCGCAGGATCTCCAGGCCGCGGTCGGTATGCGCGACCTCGGGGTGGAACAGCAGGCCGTAGAGGCGGCGCGCGGGGTCCTGCATCGCCGCCACCGGTGCGTTGGCGCTCGTCGCGACGACGGCGAATCCGTCGGGTGCGGCCTCGACGTAGTCGCCGTGGCTCGCCCAGACGCGAAGCTCGTCGGGCAGCGCCTCGAAGAGCGCCGCCGCCGACGCCGGAGACGTGCACCATCGCATGGCCGAACTCGCGATGGGCCGCCGGCGACACGCGGCCGCCAAGCGCGTCGGTCATGAGCTGCATGCCGTAGCAGATGCCCAGCACGGGCGCGCCGAGGCTGAAGAGCGCGGGATCGCACTTCGGCGCGCCATCCTCCGAGACGCTCTTGGGGCCGCCGGAAAGGATGATGCCGACCGGGCGTCGCGCGGCCAGCGTCGCTGCCGGGGTGTTGAACGGGAGAATCTCGCAGTAGACAGAGAGCTCACGCAGCCGGCGCGCGATCAACTGGGTGAACTGCGAGCCGAAGTCGAGAATCAGAATGGTCTGATGGGACAATGTGGCGATCCGTAGGCACGCGGGCCGGGGAAGCGTTTCGCAGTATTATAACGTGCTAACCCCATGTGGCTACGCATCTTCCGCGCGCCACAAGATCCGAGAGTCCTGCCGAGTGCGCATCCCGCTCCCGTTACTGGCCTGCTGTCTGATCGCCGTCGCCTCTCGCGTGCACGCGCAGGTGCCGACACCGCCGCCGGTCCGTGGCGAGGGCTCTCGAGCCCCGGCCCAGGCGACGGCGCTGCCGGAGATCGCGCTCGAGGCAATCCTGGAAGTGGCGCTCGACGCGCAGCCCGCCGCGCCCGCCGCCTTCGATCAGACCACCGCGTACCTGCCGCTCAAAGGCGGCCGGATGGTGGCGATCGATCTGCGCTCCGGCCACGTGCGCTGGAGCACCGAGTTGAGCACGACGCTGGCGCCCAGCGTGAGTGCCGGCGTCGTGGTCGTGGCGACCGACGAGCTGCTGACGGCGTTTGACGGCCCGAGCGGTCGCGTGACGTGGCGCGTGCCGGTGGCGGGCGGCTTTTCCGCGCCGCCGCTGGTCGACAACGGCTGGGTGATCGCGGCCGCGACAAGCGGCGACCTGGTGGCGGTGCGCGCCAGCGATGGTCAGGTGCTGTGGACGAGCAGGACCGGCGCTGCGGCGAGCGCGCGGCCGGTCATCGCCGGCACTGCCGTGTACGTGTCGTTGGCGGACGGCCGGATAGTCTCGCTGGGCCTGAACGACGGCGTTCTGCGCTGGGAGCGCCAGCTGGGCGGCAAGCCTGGCGACCTGCTCGTGCTCGACGATCGGCTGTTCGCCGGCGCCGACGACAAGTTCTTCTACGCGTTGAAGACCAGCAACGGCGACGGTCCGGTGGCGGCAGCGCGTCGGCGGCAAGCCGGCCGGCGCGGCCGCCGTCGACACCGAGCGCGTCTATTACGTCCCGCTCGACAACATCTTGTGGGCGTTCCATCGGGGCAACGGCGGCCGCCAGTGGCACGCCCAGCTGCCGGTGCGCCCGTCCGGCGGGCCGCTGGTCGTCGGCGATCTGGTCTTCGTGGCCGGCATCGCCGCCGAAGTCTACGGCTACCGCGTGAAGACCGGCGCGCCGGCTGGCGCCGCCAAGTCGCCCGCCGATCTGGCCGCCGCGCCGCAGCTGATCCCCGCGGAGATCCCGGTGCTGACGAGCGTTGCGACCGTCACCCGGAGCGGCGTGTTCACGCTGCTGGCACGCCGCATCGAGCCGGCCGCCGGGGCCCTGCCCTACCCTCTCGGCACCGGCGTCCCGCTCTCGGCGCTCGGCACGCACTGAGCGTCGAGCTCGGCGCGGATGACGCCGGCCAGGCGCGCGACGCCTTCCTCGATGCGCTCGTGGCTTGGCTGCGAGAAGGCCAGGCGCATCGTGTTGCTCCCGGTGCCGTCGACGAAGAACGCCCTGCCCGAGACGTAGGTGACCGCCGCCTGCAGCGCCCGCGGCAGCAGGGCGTCCGCGTCGATCGCCTCCGGCAGGGTCGCCCAGAGGAAGAACCCGCCGCGCGGCACGGCGCACGCCACGACCGACGACAGCTCCCGTGCGATGGCGCGCTGCATCACGGTGCGCTTGGCCTGGTAGCGCTCGCGCAGCATCGGCGCCTGGCGCTCGAGCACGCCGCCGGCGAGGGCGCGGTGGACGAGCCGCTGATCGAGCGCGCCGCTGCACAGGTCCATCGCCTGCTTGGCGACGTCGCACTTCGCGCAGATTGCCTCTGGCGCCACGATCCACGCAACGCGGAACCCCGGCGCGAGTGTCTTCGAGAAACTCGAAAGGTACACGACGCGCCCGCAGCGTGTCGTCGGCCTTGATCGGCCGCGTCTCTTCGGCGGTCGCGGTGTCGGGAAAATACAGGTCGCCGTACGGATCGTCCTCGACGATGAGCACGTCGGCGCGGTCGGCCCAGTCGAGCAGCTGGCGGCGCTTCTCGATGCTGATCAGCAGGCCGGTCGGATTCTGGAAGTTCGGGACGAGATACAGCAGACGGACGCGGCGTCCGTCGGCCCGGAGCGTGGTGACCGTGCGATCGAGGGCGTTCGAGATCGATGCCGTCCGCCTGCTGCGGCACGCCGACGAGATCCGCCAGGGCGTTCCGGAACGCCGAGATCGCGCCGGTGTAGGTCGGCAGCTCCACCAGCACGGCGTCGCCGGGGTCGATGAGGATCTTCGCGACGAGATCGAGCCCCTGCTGCGAGCCGCTGGTGATCAGCCGCTGCTCGAACGTGGAGGCGATGCCCCGCGCGATCAGGATTGGCTCGAGCGCCTCGACGAGCGGACGGAAGCCGCGCGTCGGGCCGTACTGCAGGGTCGAGCCATCGGCGCCGCTCAGCAGGTCTCCGGCGATCGCGCGGAGGTCGTCCCACGGAAACGTCGCCGGGTCCGGGTAGCCGGGCGCGAACGAGATCAGGTCGGGTACGCGGCTGCCGAGCGTGCCCATCTTGCGGATGGCAGATTCGCGCATCTGCGCTGCCGCCTTCGAGAAGAATCGGTCGAACGTCATGTTCATGAATTTGCAGGTGCGGGCACCGGGTGCGATGAGCCGACCTGAAACCCGGCC
This sequence comes from Vicinamibacteria bacterium, assembly GCA_963719755.1. Taxonomy (GTDB): domain Bacteria; phylum Acidobacteriota; class Vicinamibacteria; order Vicinamibacterales; family JAENWD01; genus JAENWD01. Next base: position 266,571 of record CAVRDA010000016.1, read on the forward strand.
TGTGATTTTAAACGTTGCTGAGAAAGGACTTACGCCTGACCAGTCTTCACAGACCGGTGGCGACAGGCCGGTCGCGCAGGATGCCGGCGTAGGCGCCGAGCGCCGCGAGGCCGAGGAACTGGAACAGGAGGCCGCGCGCCAGCCAGGCGAGCAGCTGCAGCGGCAGCACGGCCAGCCCGACGATCGGGACGAAGCCGATGAAGCCGAGTGCGCCGGTGGCGAGCACCGACGCCACCGTGGCCAGCACGACGAGCACCAGCATCACGAGGAACACGCCGCCAATGACCGCCCGTTCCCTCACGAGCAGCGACGGCAATGCGAGTGCCGCGGTCCGAACCGGCCAGTCGCGGGCGACGACGAGGATCTGCAGCAGCAGGTAGACGAAATTGACGACGGTCAGCCACAGGCCGAAGACCAGCGAGGCCGCGGCGGTCGCCGTCATCGGCACCGCTACAACGTCGGGCGGGTCTGCGCCGCGGTACGCGTTCAAGACCACGGCAAGATAGGCAAGCGCCGCTCAGCCCGTAGACAACGAGCAGCGCGAGCCCGAGCCGAAGGAATCGTGCCCGGAAGCGGTCGCAGCCCTCGCCAAACCGATCGAGGGTAAAGCGCGACTGCTCGTGGACGTCGGCGATGGCAAACGGCGGCGTCCTCGACGGCCGGCGCGTCGCCGCTCGGCGTCAACAAGTACATGCACCGTGCCGCCCTTGATCGTGAACATCAGCATCGACCCGCCGATGACCACGACACCGAGCCCGAGGAGATACGCGATGAGCGCGCCGGGGTGCGCCTGCAGCCCGGCGATTGCCGCCGCCAGGGCGTCCTGCAGGCCGCCGTCGAGCAGGTCGAGGACGCTATCGCCGGCGAGCAGCGCCAGCAGGAACGCCGCGCCGACGACCGGCACCACGAGCAGCGCCTTGAACGCCGACTCGGCGACGAACTGGATGACGACGAGTTCCCAGTTGGCTGCCGTGATCAACGCGCCGCGCTTGAGGGCCGACTTGATGATGACCAGAGACGCATCGGGTGGGATCGACAGTATAGCGACTACTGCCAGACTCCCAATGCGATTTCCAACTCCCAATCCGAACGTCCACTCTCAACTTCCAACGCCCAAATTCCCACTCGCACTCAGCACTCCCCACTCGGCACTCAGCGCTCCCCACTCGGCACTTCAGGTTATTCTGCCATCGTGACCCGTCCTGCTGGCCCGCACGGCGTGCAGCCGCCGCTGCACGTCGCCCGCCGTCTTCGGCGTGTCGCGGGCTGGGGCGCTGCAGCGACGCTGCTCGTCGTGGCAATCGGGCTGGCCCTCGAACGGTTATGGCTGGGTCCGACGGATCAGACGGCGCTCGCCCACGTGGCGGCGGACGTCCAGCAGGAACTGGCGGACCTCACCCACAGCCTGGCCACCACGGCGCGGGGCGCCGCGGCCGATCCTCGCGCGCGCGGCGAAGCCGGCCCCGACGTCGGACGCCGTCGCGCCTTGTTCGACATCACCGCCCTTCGTCTCAACGGCGCGCGCCCCGGGCTCGACGCGCTCTCGATTTACGACGGCGCGGGACGCGCTGTGGCGTGGGCCGGCCGTCCGTCGAACCTGCCGGTTAACCGGCTGACGGGTGCGGTCGCTCTGTTCGTGGCCCCGGGGTCCCCCGGGCTGAGCCTCATTCACGTCGAGCCCGTCATCGCCGCCAGCGAGGCGAACCGGCGCGTCGGCGCGGTGGTCAGCGAGGCCATCCTCACGCGCGGCAGCGGCGGCGGCGACCAGGCGGCGCCGTTCATCTTCGACACGGCACTGGTCCCGCTGCAGCTGCGCGCGGCCAGCTTCGAGGGCGCGCCAGATGCTCCCACGCCGTTCGGGTTCATCCTGTCGAGCCCGGATGGCCGGCCGCTGCTGACGGCGGAGGTCGCCCCGCACGCGCTTGCCGACCTGCGCGCCACCTGGCGCGCGCGGACCCGGGGCGCCGCGCTGCTGGTGCTCGCCATCGCGCTGCTTCTGCTGGCGCTCGTCTTCCGCGACGAGGAGGCGCGCGAGCTCACTACGCGGCGATTCGGGGTCTGGTTGGCCGTCATCGTCGCGCTCGTGCTCGCGGCGCGCGCCGTGCTGGCATGGGCCGTGCCGCCAGGCTGGCACTGGCGGCCGCCGCCCCCCGGTCTGGATCACCTCTGGCTGCGCTCCGCGGCCGACTGGCTGGCGACCTCGCTGATGGCGCTGGTCCTGGTCTCGCTGCTGCTCGACCTCGTCGAACGCGTCCGGCTGGCGCGCCACACGCGCGCGCTGACCGCCGAGCGGCATCCGCTGCTGTTCTGGATCTGGCAGTGGGCCGCCGGGGCGCTCGTCGGCCTCGTGCTTGTTGCCCACTCGTCGCTGCTCACCGGCGTCGTCCGCGCCTCGGGGACGCATGGCCTGACCTTCGGCCTCTATCCCCTCGATCTCGCGCCTGGCCCTGGTCGTGGGACTGCTGTGCGCGAACGCCGCCGCCGTCTGGCTGGCGGTCGCCGTGCTGCGCCTGGCGGTTTCGTGGTGGCGCGTGCGCCGGGCCGAGTACGGCCGCCGGATTGCGATGGCCGCGGTCTTCGTCCTGGCGGCACTCGGAGTGGCGGCCGCGCTCGGCACCGGCGCGCTCGTCGAACGGCTGGGCGGCCTGGTGCCGCCGCTGGCGCTGGTCGTCGTCGCCACCGCGGCGGCGCGCTGGATTACGCCACGGTACCGGCACGCGTCCCAGGCCGCGCGACTCACCGTGGGTACATCGCGCTGACGCTGCCGACGGTCGCGTTCTATCCGGCGCTGGTCGCCACCGAGCAGGCCGCGCTCGAGCACACCATCGCGACCGAGTACGCGCCGGAGATCCTGAACCATCGCGACGAGCTTCGCGCGCGGCTCGCTCGATCGCGCGAGCAACTCGACGCGATCCCGACGCTGGCCGAGACGTTCACGGCGCCCGCGATACCCGGCGAGCCGCCCGACGCCGATCGCGCGTTCTTCCTCTGGTCGCGCACCGAGCTGGGACGCCAGCGTCTGACGTCGTCGGTCGAGCTCTACGACCCGCGCGGGCGGCTGCTCAGCCGGTTCGCGCTCAATCTGCCCGCGGAGTTCCTCTCGACGGAGCGTCCGGTGGACGCCAAATGTAAGTGGGACGTCTTCGGCGAGGCGGTCGCGTCGACCGACGATCAGGTGCTGCTCCATGCCGGCCGCGCGGTGTGCCTGGACGACGGGACCAAGGTCGGCGCGATCCTCGTGCATGTCGTCCTCGACTACTCGACGCTGCCGTTTGTTGCCGACCAGGATCCCGCCGCGGCGCTGGCGCGCGGCGGCCCTCCGCGCGATCGCGCCACGCACGGCCGGCAGATAGCCTTTGCCGTCTACGGGTGGGGGCGTACGCCGGTCTATCCCACGGCAGGCACGGCCTGGCCGATCAGCACCGAGCTGCTGCTCAACATCTACCGCGCCGACCGGCGGCCGCTATGGGAAGTCCTGTCCAGAAGCGATCAGCGGTACCGGGTCCTGCTCAACAACGAGCGGGCCGGGATCTACGCGATCGGCTACGCGCTGCCGCGCCCGGTGGACCACGCCGTCACTCTCGCGGAAGTCGCGACGCTCTCCGGGCTGACGTTCATCGTCCTGCTCGGGCTCATCGGCGGGCTGAGCCGGATGGCAGGCCGCCAGCCGGTGACCGGACGCGAGCTGCTGCGCGAGATCCGCCGCAGCTTCTACCGGAAGCTGTTCCTGCTGTTCGTCGCCGCCTCCGTGGTGCCGGTGCTGGCGCTGGCGCTCGTGACCAGGAACTACGTGGCCGGCCAGCTGCGTGAAGGACTGGAGTCCGGTGCCGTGCGCACGGCTTCCGCGGCGCGACGCGTGATCGAGACGGTTGTCAGCCAGCAGCGCCGCGATCGGAACGACCCGGTCGTCACGGTAACCGACGAGGTCATGGTCTCGGTCAGCCGCATCATCGACCAGGACGTGAACATGTTCGTCCACGACGCGCTGGTGGCGACGAGCCAGCGGGATCTCTTCGCTTCGGGGCTGCTGCCGACCCGGATCCCGGCCGAGGTCGCGCGCGCGATTGGCCTGGAGCGCCAGAGCAGCTACGTCGGCGACGAGCGGCTCGGACGGCTCGAGTACACCGTCGCCGCCGTGCCCGTGCGCGACGGCGAGTCGGGCGCGATCCTGACGGTGCCGCTGACGCTGCGCCAGCAGGAGATCGAGGGCGAAGTCGCCGCCCTCGATCGCCGGGTCACGCTGGCCGCAGTGCTGTTCATCCTGCTCGGCGCCGCCATCGGCTACGTCACGGCCGAGCGCCTCGGCGATCCGATCCAACGGCTCACGCGCGCTACCGGTCGCATCGCGCGCGGCGATCTCGACGCGCGCATCCTCGTCGCGCCGGCCGACGAGCTCGGCCGCCTCGTCGACGCGTTCAACCGCATGGCCGAAGACCTTCAGCGCCAGCGCGCGGAGCTGGAGCGCACGAACCGCCTCGCGGCATGGGCCGACATGGCGCGGCAGGTGGCGCACGACATCAAGAACCCGCTGACGCCGATCCAGTTGTCGGCGGAGTTCCTGAAGCGCGTCCACGTCGACAGCGGCGCGCCGCTCGGCAGCGTCGTCGACAGCTGCATTGCGACGATCCTGTCCCAGGTGACGCTGCTCCGGCAGATCGCCAGCGAGTTTTCCAGCTTCGCGTCGTCACCGGTGGCCCGCTTCGCGCCCACCCGCATCGACGAAGTGATCCATGAGGTGCTCGCGCCGTACAGACGGGCCTGCCCGGTAACGTGCGGCTTCAGGTGGACCTGGCAGAGGACGTGCCGGAACTCCCGCTCGACCGCGGCCTGCTGGCCCGCGCGCTGGTGAACGTGATCGAAAACGCGCTGCATGCGATGCGCGGCGGCGGGACCCTCAGCGTCCGTACCGCGCCGCATGGCGAGGGCGCGCAGATTGTCGTGACCGATACGGGCGTGGGGATGGAGCCTGAAGCGCTCGAGCGGCTGTTCGAGCCTGTACTTCTCGACGAAGGCGACGGGCACCGGCCTCGGGCTGACCATCGCCCGGCGCAATGTCGAGCTCAATCGCGGCACAATCGAGGTCGCGAGCGCGAAGGGGCGCGGGACGACGGTGGCGATTACCCTGCCGGCGCCGACTCCGGCGTCCGACGAAGACGCCCCACCAGCAGACCGATGAGCGGCGAGACCAGGTAGCCGTAGGCCAGCAGCAGCAGCACTTCTTGCGGCCGTGGTCACGATCGCCGTGATGAAGACCGCGAACAGAATCAGCAGCCGGAACGGATGGCGCGACTGCGTGTCGAGGCTCTTGAAGCTCCGGAAGCGAATCGTGCTCACCATCAGCGCGGCAGGCACCACCACAGCAGGACCAGCGGCGCCGCCCAGTGCGGCTCCGAGAACCTGGCCGGAAATGCGTAGACCGTCGAAGCGACGATGCCGGCGGCTGCCGGGCTCGGCATGCCGATGAAATAGCGCTTGTCGGTGCTGCCGGCCTGCACGTTGAAGCGCGCGAGCCGCAGGGCGGCTGCCGTGACGAACAGGAACGCCGCGGCCCATCCCAGCCGGCCCAGCGAGCTCAAGCCCCATGAGAAGGCGAGAATCGCCGGCGCCATACCGAACGAGATGACGTCGGCCATCGAGTCGAACTGCACGCCGAACTCGCTGGCCGTGCCCGTCATCCGGGCGATGCGGCCGTCGAGCATGTCGAGCACCACGGCGATGCCGATGAACGGCGCCGCCGTCTCGAACTCGCCGCGCATGGCATAGACGACGCAGGCGTAGCCGCAGAACATGTTGCCCAGCGTGATCAAGCTGGGCAGCACGGCGATGCCGCGCCGCGGCCGCCGCGCCGCGATGGCCGGAGCCGCGGGATCCGGCGGCGCCGGCGGAGGCATCCGGACCGCTCGGGGGCCGAGACCAGGCTCCATCAGACGCCTCCTCCGCGTGGCCGGTGGAAGCACCGCCAGCACCGACTCGCCGCTCCGTACCCGCTGTCCCGGCGTGACGCGCAGGGTCGTCCCGGGAGGGAGATACAGGTCGACGCGCGACCCGAACTTCATGACGCCGAAACGCTGCCCGGCTGATACCCGCGCCCCGGGCTTGACCCGGCAGACGATCCGCCGCGCGAGCACGCCGACGACCTGGCGGCAGACCACCTGCTGGCCGCCCCGATTCATCGACACCTCGTTCCGCTCGTTGTGGCGCGCCGCGTCATCGCGATAAGCCGGCAGGAACTTGCCGGGCTGGGTACTCGACCTTGGCGACCGCGCCGGAGACGGGGATGCGATTGACGTGCACGTCGAGCGGCGACAGGAAAATGCTGATTCTGCTGCCACCGGCCCGGCGGCGGAACGCCGGGTTCCGGGTCCCCGGCCACCATCACCTTCCCGTCGGCCGGCGACACGACGTCGTCGGGGCCCAGATTCGCGGAGCGGTCGGGATCGCGGAAGAAGAAGAGGAAGAACAGGACCAGGATGACCCCCGGCACGGCAAGGAGCCGGAACCCCAGGAAAAGGGGCACTGCTGCGAGGAGAGCCGCGCCAAAGATAAAGGGAAAGCCTGACGGGTCGACCTTCATGCGTCTTCGGTCATTTACGCGCGAAGGGCCCCGTGAACCGGGGCCCTTCCTGTCGAGCCGTTTTGTCGCGGCGGGCCCTCGGCCCGCGGGAGTCAGACGACGAGGTGGTGTCGGACGATGTCTTCCATCTTGTCCTTCAGCCTCAGCTTCTGCTTCTTTATCTGCGATTCTTCGAGCTGTTCCGGCTCGGTGAGGAAGTGTCGGGTGGCGAGTTCGTGCAGCCGTTCGTCGAGTTCGTGATGCCTGGTGGCAAGGTCGCGATATTCGTGATCCGATTGCAGCAGGCGTTCTTTCAATTCGTGCGTATCAACAGCCATGCGTCGCCTCCTTGCAGGGGTTGCTGAGACCATACGCCGCGAGATCGTAATGGCGGGTCCGACCTCTCGGGTTCACCCTACTACAAGGCCCCTGCCCCTTCAACCGTTTTGTCCCCCGGGTTGGCCGGCTCGCGCCAGAGAACCAGCGCGTCTTCGACCGGATTCGTGTAGTAATCGGGACGGATCCCGGCCAGTTGAAAGCCGAAACGCTCATACAGTGCCCGTGCGGCGTCGTTCGAACGCCGGACCTCGAGCGTGGCGCGCACGCATCCGGCCGCCGCGGCCGCCGCCAGCACGCAATCGAGGAGATGGCTGGCGAGGTGCTGACGGCGGAACCCCGGCCTGATGGCGAGATTGTTGATGTGCAGCTCGCCCGGCAGGAACCAGGTTGCCGCGTACCCAGCGACGAGGTCGCCCATTCGGATGACGTAGATGCGTGTCACGGCCTGGTTGCCGAGCTCCGCCTCGTACATCTCACGTGTCCAGGGACGGAGAAAAGACTCGGCGTCGACCTCGAGAATCGCGTCGAGGTCCTCGGGTGTGAGCAGGGTGACCGCGGCCGACTGCGTGTCGCTCACCGGGGGTTCCGGAGCATCGGCGTCAGCAGCGGCGAACTGCCCACCTGAATCCGCCCGAGAATCTCGAAGCCGTGTCGCTGATAGAGCGAGATATTGCGAGGATTGGACGACTCGAGGTACGCCGGCAGTCGATCGGCGTCGGCACGCGCGAGCCCATGCGCGAGCAGCAGTGCCCCGAGACCCTGGCCCTGGGCCGCCGGATCGACGCCGATGAGCGGCAGATACCAATGCGCGTCGTGCGGGTGAAACTGCGCCATCTGATCGAAGACGCCCTGCATGTCGTCCACGACCGAGGCCGGTGCGTGCGTCTCCATCAGCGATGCCAGCTGCTCGCCGTCGGGTTCCGTGCCGGGGGCAGCCACAAGGCGGCGCCGCGAAACCCCTCGACGACGTCGGCGGTGCCCTTGTCGAAGGCCCGTGCGCCGAACGCGCGGATCACCGCCGGCATGACCGCCGAGATAGGTGTGCGGGTCGGGCAGCGACCAGCGCGCCATGGGATCGGCGCTGAACGCCAGCGTGATGACGTCGACGATCGCGTCCGCTTCGCTGCTTGCGCCGGCTCGAACCAGTGGACTCATGGCAGGACCCGTTGTGGGAACTGACGCGCTCAGTACGTGAGGATACCACCTGCGCCGGGACGGTCCGTGCGCACGCGCCGCGCGGTGAAGACGTCCCGCTTCCACGGATCGATTCTGGAGGTTGTCAGGAACCCGGCGGCGCCGAGCCACTCGAGCCACGCCGCGCGTGCGAAGAGCCCGTTGACGTGTAAGTCGTGCTCCACGTGCGTTCGACCGTCGGACTCCTTCAGCACGAACACGTAGAGGGTCTGGAACGTGTCGTCGCCGGGATCGGGATCGGTCGACCATTCGAGGTATCGCAGGGCCCGGCCGTCGCTGCCGTCCTCCCCGCCGTGGTCGGTGTCGGGCTCGAAGGTCTCCTTGACGCAATCCGGGCAGGATGACCGTGGCGCCGCCGGGACGGCAATGGCGGGCGGCGGTTGCCAGTGCGGCCTGCACCGCCGCGGCGTCGGTGCAATACATGATCGCGTCGTGGATCAGCACCAGGTCGAACTGGCGCCCCAGGTCGAGCGAACGCATGTCGCCGAGCACGTGTTCGCAGTCCGGGTTGAGCGCGCGACTCACGGCCAGCATGTCGGGCGAGCGGTCCGTCAGGGTCAGCTGGAACTCGTGCTTGAGGTGATACGCCAGGCTTCCCCCGCCGGAGCCCAGTTCGAGCAGCGTGTGCGGCGGCCGGTCGGGGGCCGTTCGCAGTGCCGGAAAGAGGTCGGCCGCCTCCTCCACGTAATGGCTCGGCGGCGACAGCAGCGGCCACCATCGCGCCAGGTCGCCGTACATCCGCAGCGCCTGCTCGCCCATGCCTCACGCACCTCGGCTCAGCGCGCCTGGCGCCTGGCCCTCGCGAGTTCGGCATCGGACGGCCGCACGTAGATGGGACGCAGGGCGTGCGGGGCGCCGCCCTGCCCTGCCGCTCCCGCCAGATGCCCCAGCCGGGCCACCAGGGGCGCCAGCGGCGGCGTCGGGTCGATGATGACGCCGCCGGTGAGGTCGTCGCGGTACCGCAGCGCGCCGTCGCCAATCCAGGTCCCGACCGGCTGGCCTGCCCATGAAGCCGCCACGTCGGCCGGCCGCGCCGAAACCGGCTCGCCGATGGCCGATGCCCCGAAGAGATGCCGCGTGTCGGCCCGATAGCGGACCGCGAAGACTTCATGGCGCGCCGCGTCCATCCAGACTCCCGCGACGCTCTCTGCCGGCGCGCCGTCCAGCGCCGCGACGCCCAGCGCGTCGAGCGCCGATACGCCGACAACCGGGCGACCCGTCGCAAAGGCCAGACCCTGGGCCGCGGCGATGCCGACGCGAAGGCCGGTGAATGCCCCGGGACCAAGACACACGGCGAAGAGATCGACGTCGCTGAGCGAAAGCCCGGCACCGCCGAGCAGCGCCAGGGCGTCGCCGGGCAGCCGCGTCGCGTGCGGCTTCGCGCCGTCCCCTCGCGCCGAGGCCACGACTGCGCCATCGCGGGCGAGTGCGACGCTGCCGTCGCTGGTCGCGGTCTCGAGGGCCAGCACGATCATCAGCAACGGTTGTAGGCGGCGAGGACTGAAAAGTCAATCGAGTCAAGAGCTTGACCGAGCCTCTTCGGCTATACTTTCGACTAGCTCTTCTCGCCGCCCCACTCGATCGACGCTTGATGGCCGTTCCTCCCAACGACACTGCTGCCGCGCCGCGGAACACGCCGCTCACGCCGGCGATGAAGCAGTACCACGACGCCAAGCGCCAGTATCGCGACGCCATCCTGTTTTTCCGGATGGGCGACTTCTACGAGATGTTCTTCGAGGACGCGCTCGTCGCCGCGCGGGCGCTGGACCTCACGCTGACCTCGCGGTCGAAGGACAGCGCCGGCGGCGCGATCCCGATGTGCGGCGTGCCCTTTCACGCCGTCGACGGCTATCTCGCGCGGCTGGTCCGCAAGGGCTACCGCGTCGCCATCTGCGAGCAGGTCGAGGATCCGAAGAAGGCCAAAGGCGTCGTCAAGCGCGAGGTCGTGCGGGTGGTCTCGCCTGGGACGCTGCTCGATGCCAACTACCTCGACGCGCGTGAGCCGGCATTCCTGCTGAGCGTGACGCCCGACCGCGACGAGCGTCTCGGCGTCGCGCTGATCGACCTCACGACCGGCGAGTTCAGCACGACGGAGTATGCCGGGCCAGCCCGCTGGCAGGCGCTCGATGACGAGCTGCGCGTGATCCGGCCGCGCGAGCTCGTGGTGGCCGAGGGCGCGGCGCTCGACGGCATCGCCGAGGCGACGCGCGCCGGCATGCCGCTGACGCGAGTGGAACCGTGGCAGTTCGACCGCGACGGCGCGCGGCGCACCCTGCTCGATCAATTCAGGACGCGCGGGCTCGAAGGCTTCGGCCTGGAGGGTCATGACCACGCGATCGCCGCTGCCGGCGCGCTCGTCGCGTACCTGCGGGATTCCCAGAAGGCCGACCTCGCGCACGTGCGCGCGATCGCCTTCCGCCAGCAGGCGTCGCACCTCCTGGTCGACCCCGTCACGCTGAAGCACCTGGAGATTCTCGAAGGCAGCGAAGGCGGCCGCGCCGGATCGCTGCTCGACGAGATCGACCAGACGATCACGCCGATGGGCGGCCGGCTGCTCCGCGCGTGGCTCGTTCGTCCGCTCGTCTCTCTCGAAGGTATCCGCGACCGGCTCGATGCCGTCGAGGAACTGGCGTTCCGGGGCGTCGAGCGGGCAAAACTCCGAGACGCGCTCAAGCCGGTCCACGACCTCGAGCGCCTGGTGGGACGCGCGGCGCTGGGTGTGGCGGGGCCACGGGATCTGGTCGGACTGAAGGCGTCGCTCGGCGCGGTGCCGCGCGCCCGGCTGGTGCTCGAGGGACTTCATGCGCCCCTGGTGACGTCGCTCGTCGCCGGCCTCGATGACGTGCCGGAGCTGCGGTCGGCGATCGACGCCACCCTGGTGGACGAGCCGGGGGCGCTGGCCCGCGACGGCGGCATGATCCGCGACGGCGTCGACACCGAGCTCGACGACCTGCGGCACATCAGCCGATCCGGCAAGCAGGTCATCGCCGAGATGGAAGAACGCGAACGCGCGCGGACCGGCATCGCGTCGCTGAAGATCCGGTTCAACCGCGTGTTCGGCTACTACATCGAGATCTCGAAGGCGAACCTTCACAACGCGCCGCCCGACTACCACCGCAAGCAGACGATCGCCGGCGGCGAGCGGTACATCACGCCGGCGCTGAAGGAGTACCAGGAGAAGGTACTCGGCGCCGACGAGCGCATCCTCCAGCGCGAGATCGAGCTGTTCGAGGCGCTGCGTGCGAGGGTCGCGGCCGAGGCGGCTCGGGTGCAGGACACCGCGCGCGCTCTGGCGGTGCTCGACGTGCTGGCGGCCCTTGCCGATACGGCCTCGGTGCGCAACTACACGAAGCCGCACGTGCACGACGGCGACGAGATGCTCGTCGTCGACGGCCGCCACCCGGTCGTCGAACGGCACGCCGAGGCGGCATTCGTGCCCAACGACATCACGCTCAACGGGACGACGCACCAGCTGGTGGTGCTGACCGGGCCCAACATGGGCGGCAAGTCCACCTACCTGCGGCAGACGGCGCTGCTCTGCGTGATGGCCCAGATCGGGTCATTCGTGCCGGCCCGCGAAGCCAAGCTCGCCCTCGTCGACCGTGTCTTCGCGCGGGTGGGTGCGTCGGACAACATCGCGCGCGGCCAGTCCACGTTCATGGTCGAGATGCAGGAGACCGCCAGCATCCTCCACCTGGCGACGTCGCGCAGCCTCGTCGTGCTGGACGAGATCGGCAGGGGGACGGCGACGTTCGACGGGCTGAGCATCGCGTGGGCGGTCGCGGAGTACCTGGCGTCGAACGCACGTGCCCGGCCGAAGACGATGTTTGCCACGCACTACCACGAGCTGACGGACCTGGCCGATGGACTGCCGGGAGTCGTGAACTACCACGTAACCGCCCGCGAATATCACGACGAGATCGTGTTCCTGCGGAAGATCGTCCCCGGCCGCTCCGACCGCAGCTACGGCATCCAGGTGGCGCGGCTGGCGGGCCTGCCCGCCAGCGTGGTCAACCGCGCGCGGGAGATTCTGGACGGCCTCGAACAGGATGAGCTCGCGCGCGGCGGCCGTCCGACAGTGACCGGCGGCACGCGCGAGCCGGTCCAGCAGCTGGGCCTGTTCGCGCAGACCTCCGCGGCGGAAGATCGCCTGTCGGCGCGGCTGCGGGACCTGGACGTCGACCGCATCACGCCGCTCGAGGCCCTGACCATGCTGGCTGACCTGAAGCGCGACGCGGAGAGCTGATGCGGATTCGGGCGCTCGCCGTCGCGTCGCTCGTCCTGTGCGTCATGTCAGGGTGCGGTGCCCCGCGCGACACGCCGCTGGATGTCATCACGCTCGCTGTCGCGACCTCGCCCAACAACCTCGACCCGCGAGTCGGCACCGACGAGGTGTCGCAGAAGATCCAGCAGCTGGTTTACAGCACGCTCTTCACGCTCAACGACCGGCTGGAGGTCGTCGGTGGACTGGCCAGCGGCTGGCAGTCGCCGACGCCGACGACCTACGTGATCACGCTGCGGCAGGGCGTGAAGTTTCACGACGGCCACGAACTGACGTCCGACGATGTCGTGTACACGTTCACGAGTCTGCTCGCACCCGACTTCGTCTCGCCGCGGAAGGGCGCCTATCGCATGCTCGAGCGGGTCCGCCCCCTGGACCGCTACACCGTCGAGTTCACGCTGAAGGAGCCGTTCGGCTCGTTCCCGATCAACCTCGTCCTGCCGATCGTGCCGAATAACGCCGGCGCCGATCTCCGCAGCGCGCCGGTTGGTACCGGGCCGTACCAGTTCGTCTCCTTCGCCGTCGACGACCGTGTAGTGCTGGCGCCCTTCGAGGGCTACATGGACGGCGCTCCGAGAAACGGCGGTGTGGTGATCAAGGTCGTGCCGGACGACACCATGCGTGGCCTCGAGCTCCGGAAAGGCGGCGTGGATCTCGTCGTCAATGACCTCGCGCCTGACATCGTGCACCAGCTGCGCGAGGATCCGTCGCTGCAGGTCTTCGAGGCCGCCGGTACCGACTACGCATATGTCGGCATCAACATGCGCGACCGCGTCCTGCAGGACATCCGCGTGCGGCAGGCTCTTGCCTACGCGGTCGATCGCGACGCCATCGTCACGTACCTGCGGCGCGGTCTGGCGAGGCCGGCCGTCGGCATCCTGCCGCCGATGTCGTGGGCATTCACAGACGATGTCGACGCCTACCCGCACGACGTGCGGCGCGCCAAGGCGCTGCTCGATGAGGCCGGGTATCGCGACCCCGACGGCGACGGCCCGCTGCCGCGGCTGTCGTTGACGCTGAAGGTGTCGAGCACGGAGTTCAACCGGCTGCAGTCGTCCGTGCTGCAGCAGGATTTCGCACGTGCCGGCGTCGCGCTCGACGTCCGCACTTATGAGTTCGCGACGCTGTACGCGGACGTGCTGAAGGGCAACTTCCAGCTCTTCACGCTGCAGTGGGTGGGCGTGTCGGACCCCGACATGCTCCGCCGCGTGTTTCACACGAAGCAGATGCCGCCGACCGGCTTCAACCGCGGGTTCTTCAGCGACGCCCGGGTCGACGCCGCCATCGACGAGGCGACTGCGTCAAACGACGATGCCCGGCGCCGCGCGTTGTACGCGGAGGCGCAGCGTCTCATCAGCCGCGATGTCCCCTACTTGAGTCTCTGGTACAAGACCAACGTCGCGGTCGCGCGGCGGGAGTTGCGCGGCGTCCGCCTGTCGCCGATGGCGGATTTCCTGTTCCTCCGCGAAGTGTCGCGCGGCGCGCCGGCGGTAACGGCTCGATGAGGCGTGTCGCGTGGGGGCTGCTGGTCGTCTGGCTCCTGGGCAGCGGCCATGCGGCGGCCGGCCCCTACGACCCCGCGCTCCGATTCCTCACGCTCGAGACCGCGCATTTCCAGATCCACTATCACCGCGGCGAGGAGGCGATGGCGGAGCGGTTGTCCCGCATCGCCGAAGCGACCCACACGCGGCTGTCGACCGCGTGGGCGCTCGGCGGCGATCGGCGAACGCACGTCGTCCTCGTCGATCAGACCGACGTCTCGAACGGCACGGCGACAGTGGTGCCGTGGAACGCGATCGTCATCTACCCTGTCCCGCCGACCGGTGCCGAGACGATCGGCGACACGAACGACTGGCTCGAGTACGTCTTCGTGCATGAGTACGCGCACATCCTGCACCTCGACCAATCGCGCGGGTGGGCCCGCCTGGCGCGCGGGCTGTTCGGACGCACGGTCATCGGATTTCCGAACCTGACGCTGCCGCTCTGGCAGATCGAAGGGCTGGCGACGCTCGTCGAGAGCGAAGGCGGACTCGGTCGGCTCCACGGCGGCGATTTCCGCGAGGTCGTCGATGCCGCCGGCCGCGCCGGGCGACTCGAACCGCTCGATCGGGTGAATGGCGGGCTGGCCGACTGGCCCGGGGGACAGGGTTGGTACGCCTACGGCGCCCGATTTCACGAGTTCCTGGCGCGCACGTATGGCGCCCAACGGCTCGGCGAACTCGCCGCGGCCACGGCTGGGAAGCCCCCGTTCATAACGTCCGGGGCCTTCAGCGAGGTCTACGGCAAGTCGCTCGGTCAGTTGTGGAAAGAGTTCGAGGCGACGGTCGTGCGGGAAGGCGCGCCGATGCCGGCCAGCTCGTCGCGACCCCTCACCAGCCTCGGGTATCTCGTGGATGCCCCTCGAGAGGGTGCCGACGGAGCGATCTATTTCACGACAGCCGACGCGGATCGATTTCCCGGGATCTACCGGCTTTCGCGCGGCGCCACGGTCGCCGAACAGGTCGTGTCCCGCTACGGCGGCACCGGGATCTCGGTGAGCGATCGCGAGATGCTGTTCGACCAGCTCGAGCTCGTGCGCGGCTCGGCGCTGATGAGCGATCTGTATCTGCGCGATCTGCGGACGGGCCGCACGCGGCGCCTGACGCGCGAGACCCGGCTGTCAATGGCCGACCGCTCTCAGGACGGCACCCGTATCGCGGCCGTCCAGGTCGTCGCCGGCGCGCGCGATCTCGTCGTGCTCGATGCCGTGTCGCTGACCGCGTCATCTGCCGTTCGCGCGACGTCGCTGCCGGTGCTGGCGCGCGCCGGCGTGGGCGAGGCAGTGTTCGCCAATCCGCGATGGTCGCCTGACGGCCGCACGCTGGCGGCCGAGCGGCGCCAGCGCAACGGCCCTTCGACGATCGTGCTGCTCGATGGAGAGACGCTCGGCGAGCGCGGGACGCTCGCCGGCGGCGAAGGCGATCGGCTGGTGAACCCGGCGTGGAGCTCCGACGGGGCGACGCTCTACTACGCCCATGCCGTCGGCGAAAGGCCGTTCCAGCTGCGCGCCGTCGACCTCGGCCCCGGTGGACGGATCTCGCTGCCACGTCCGCTGCCCGAGGTAGCCGGCGGTGCCCGCGCGCCGCTGCCCCTCCGGGATGGCCGGATGGTCTTCGTGGGCTACACGACTGCAGGCTACGACCTCTTCGAGCTTCCCGACGCGGTCTCGAGCATGACGGCAACAGTCTCGCCAGCCGATTCTCCGCAGCAGCCAGCGTCAGAACCTGCCGGACCTGGAGGCCCTGCGAGACCCGCCAGACCTGCCGGACCTGCGAGCCCCGCCCCGAGGGCCTCTCCGAAGCCACGCCCTATCGTCCCTGGCCCACACTTGCGCCTCGCGGCTGGCTGCCGCTCGTCGAGCACCGGGATGGACGCTGGCGGGCCGGAGCGTCGGCAGTCGGCGTGGACGTGCTCGATCGGCATGTCGTTTCTGGCGCCGCGACGTGGGCGCTGACGTCAGGGGACGTGTCGGGCGACCAGGCGCCGCGCACGCGGCCCGACTGGTCGGCGTCTTACACCTATCAGCGCTGGCAGCCGAGCTTTTATGTCGCGGCACAGGACCGGACCTCGCTGTTCCAGGCGGTGACGGAGCCCGGCGCCCTGGTGCCAGTCGCGCAGCGCGAGCAGACCGTGGATGTGGGAGCGTGGTTCCCAGTCCGGCGGATTCGCTGGGTACAGACGATGCTGGCGTCCTACCACGTGGAGCGGCTGACGACCGATCTGCCGCTGACAAGCGATCGTCCGAACGCGCGCCGGGTTGCGCGGCGCCTGGACCTTCTCGTCGGCACGCCGCTACGGCCATTCCGATCAGCCAGGAGGACGGCGTGACGCTCGCCGTCACCGGCGAGGCGTTTGCTCCTGGCCTCGGATCGGACGGCCGATCGGATGCGGTGAGCGGCGACGGGCGCGCCTACCTGCCGATTGGGATTCCACACGCCGTCGCCGCCGTGCGCGCCGCGTTTGCCGCGTCCAGGGGCGACGCCCGCGTGCAGCGGCGGTTCCGCCTGGGCGGCTCCGGCGGCGACCCGGTGGCCGGCAGCTTCGGGAGCGACGCCATCAGCCTGTTGCGCGGGTTCCCGGACGAGGTCTTCGTCGGCGAACGTGTCGCGCTGGTGAACGTCGAACTGAGGATGCCGCTCTGGTCGGTGCAGCGGGGCTGGGGGACGTGGCCGCTCTTCCTGCGTACGCTGCACGCTGCCGCCTTCGCAGACGTCGGCAACGCCTGGACCGGGCCGACGCGATGGGCCGACCGCAAGATCGGCTACGGCGCGGAGATCTCCGCCGACGTCGTCGCGGGGTTCGGGCTCCCGCTGACGTGGACGGCTGGCATCGGATGGGGCGATGACGGCGCCGGCGTCGTCACCGGCGCGCGCGAAGTCTACTTCCGTGTGGGGCGGTCGTTCTAAGGGGGCTGTCCACGTTACATCAACCACAGAGACACAAAGATCACGGAGACACACGGAGAAGCGGCTTGGCAGCGTCGGATGCGCCCCGGCGATCGGGTGCATCCCTACGGTGCCAAATTCAGTCTCTGTGCGTCTTTGTGACTTCCGTGTCTCTGTGGCTGACGTGCGTGGGACCCAGGCGCCGGCCTTGAGGGCGTCGAGCTGCTTCTTCGCTTCCGCCGCGTAGGGCGACGTCGCGAACTCCGAGGTCACGCGCTGCAGCGCCTGCTGGGCCTCGGTCTTCCTGCCGGCAGCGGTGTACGCGTCGGCGAGGCGCACCAGCACGGCGTCCACCGGCAGGTCGCCCTTGGCGTCGAGCGACAACTCGCGCAGCGTTGCGATGGCCGGGTCGTACTGGCCGGCCTTCACGTCGAGCTCGGCCAGGCCGAGTCGTGCCATGCGGGCGTAGAGGCCGCGGCCGCCATCCGAGACCACCTTCTCGTACTGCTGCCGTGCCTCGGAGGTCTTCCCCAGCGCAACGAGCGCTGCGGCGGCTTGGTACCGCGCCGACACGCCAGCCTGGGTCGTCGGATACGCGTCGGCGGCGGCGAGCAGCTTCGGCAGGGCTGCCTCGAGCTTCGCCTGCTCGGTCGGATAGCTGCCGGCCGGCATCGGCGGCGCGGGCTGGCCTGCCGCCGGCGCAACCGGAGGCGCCACCGGCGCCTCGACCACCACGAGCGCCTGCGCCAGCAGGGCGCCCGCCTTGTTCTGCTGCTGGGTGACGAAGTAGTGATAGCCGCCCCACCCGCGCCAGGGCGACGACCACGACGACCGCGCCAACCAGGATGGCCTTCCGGTTCTGATCGATGCGTGCGTAGGCTTCGTGCAGCGTGTCGGCGACTTCGTTGTGTTTGAGCTCGTGGCGTTCAGTAGTTTTCATGGCGCAACTCTCGAGTTTAGCACTTCGGGCGTGCCGGCGCGAGAGCTCGCGTCCCCGGACCGCGTGGTGCGCCTGCTGCGTCGCGAATCGGGCCGAAAATCTCCCTGCTCGAGCCGTCAGGCATGCATGGCCGACGACTCCGGTTGCGTCCGTCCCCGCCCGAGGCGATCGGACCGGGGCGCGAACGTCAGCTCCACGCCAAACGACCGCAGCGTGCCCTCGTCGCGCGCTTCCCGGTCCTCGACCCGCAGGGTCCAGGCGCCCTGCGCGGCGCGGCCAGTAACGGTATCCAACGCCGGCACGGCCTGCGCGTCGAACACGCGCACGATGTTCGCGGTCGACGTGCCGCTGCGGCTGTGAAGGACGATGGGCCCCACGCCCGTCGATGACGGCGGCACGAGCGTGACGACGAGATCCCCGATGTAGGTGTGGCGGATGTCGAGGTGAACTTTCAGCGTCGCGACGGTCTCCGTCGCCGTGACCTCGACCGCCACTTCGACGGCCTGCAGGTCGGGCAGCGGCTCGTCGAAGGTGCGGATGACGGTGATGCCGCTCTGCGGCGCCGGCTGCGCCAGCTGCACCGCCGTCGCCGCATTCAGGCGGCCGAACCCGTAGAACGGGCTGCGGCCGTCGACGTAGTTGCCGCCCTGCGGGTCGATCTTGTCGCTCGCGCGCCGCAGCACCTCGCGCACCTCGTCGCCGTCAGTGCGGGGTTCACGGCGAGCACCAGCGCCGCGACTCCTGCCGCGCCAGGACAGGCGCTGGACGTGCCGCCGAAGCGGTTGGTGTAGTTGCCGGTGCTGTCGCCCAATTGCGCGTTGCCAGGGTTGTAGCCCTGCGCGCCGCGGCGGTCGGTGGTCCAGATGCCCGACGTCAGCGGCGCGGGGTGATTGGCGGCCGGGAAGGCCACGTCGTTGCTCGGGAACGCGCACCAGACGGCCTTGCCGAAGTCGCTGTAGATGCTGCGCACGCCGCGATCGTTGCAGGCGGCGACGGCGATCACCCTGGGATAGCTGGCGTAGCCGTCGTTGTCGACGCTCTCGTTGCCGTTGCCCGCGGCAAACAGGATCACGCAGCCCTTGCCGCCGCGCCCGGTGGTGCTCGCGTAGTCGATCGCGAGCCTGGTGGAGGCGGGAATCGGCGTCACCGCCGTGTGAAGCGGGTCGTCCGGGTTGAACCAGGCGCCGTCGCGCGGTCCCCAGCTGCAGGAGATCACGTCCGCGCCATGGTCGGCCGCCCACTGAAAGGCGTCCGCCTCGTGCTGCGACCCGAGGCTGGACGCCAGGCGGATCGGCATCAGCCGCGCCGCCGGCGCCACTCCGGACGCGCCGCCGCTGCCGTCGGCACAGGCCACGCCGGCACACGCCGTGCCGTGGTTCTCGGCATCACCGGGAAAGGGGTCCTTCGGGCGCGGGTCGTTACTCGCCATCGTCACGTCGCGCGGCGAGGCGATCTTCGCGGCGCTGGCAAATTCCGGGTGATCGACGTCGACCCCGTCGTCGACGATGGCGATGGTGACGCCAGCGCCGGTCGTGAGCGCATGCGCCGCCTGGACGTTGGCGCTGGCGGCGATGAGGACGCTGTTGATGGTCGTCGTGAACAGGTGCCATTGCTGAGCGGCAGATGGCCTTGGTCTGCGCTTGCGGATGACCTCGGGATGGCAGTATTCGACGTCCGGCCGCGCCAGCAACGTGAGCGCGATGTCGAAGATCCGCTGGCCGATGCCCTCCGGCGCCTTGGCGAAGAACGCGTTGGTCGCGTAGGCGACCTGCTCTTTCACCGTGAGCCCGGACTCGCGAATGACGGCGCGGCAATCGTCGGGATCTGCCACGTCGACGAACTTCACGAACAGGTTCTCGGTGTAGACGACCGGCTCGCCGCTCTGCACGTCGACCAGGACGCCGCCGGCAAACCGGACGTCAGGAATCTCGCGCAGCGCTTCCTTGCGTGCCTCGATCGATCGGTCGCCGCTCCCGGATGGGACGCGGTAAACCGCGACGCCGGCCTCCGGAAACGCCAGCACGAGCTGCGCGTCGTCGAGTTCCGCGGCGGCGCGCGAGGGGACGTTGCCTTCGAGCACCGGCCGCGTCGAGCGCGTGCGGACGGCGATCATCTCGGGACTCATCTCGAATCGGACCGAGGGTTCGTCCTTCGATCCGAACTTCACTTCCGGCATACGGCCTCCGGAGAGCGCCGCGGGCACGCGGGCGCGGGGCCGCGTCCCTGCCGCACTCCGTTAACGGATCTAACGTTGACTCGGGCGCGAACGCCGGGGAGTCGCGTCGCGCCGTCGAGATCCGGTTGAAGCTGAGGGCGTGGTGAACAATACTCCGACGCGGCGCCGGCCGGTTGCAAAGTCGTCCCAACGAGGCGACCATAGACGGGCGTCGTGCTTCGCCCGTGCGCGTGTAGCTCAGTTGGATAGAGCGTCCGCCTCCTAAGCGGAAGGTCCCCGGTTCGAGTCCGGGCACGCGCGCCATAAAGTAGGTCTATTCCGGACACATGGGTGACAGTTCATTCCGAAGACATAGGTAACACTTTCGGGCCGAACGGATTCTCGATCGGTTCCAGCCGGCACGTCTCATCGTCGAAATAGCCCAAATCGTAGTGCATGAAGGTGACGAGCCAGATGCGCTCGCCCACCTGCGTGACGCCGACGTTCTGGCCGGCAAACACGTGACTGAGATTCACCTTCCGGCCCTTGAAGCAGATCCGGCCGCAGCGGGTCACGGTGATGGTCTCGTCATGGAACGGGTAAGTGAGGTCCTCAAGGCCGCGATACACCCGCGGTGATCGCGCGTAGAGGTCGGCCGGCACTTTCATGCCGAGCGCCTGATGCGGCCGCTCCCGGTTGTAACTGCTCGACAAAGGTGTCGAAGCGCGCCTGCTGCTGGAGCACATTCGCCGCGGCGGGCTTGGTCGCCTCTTTCTTGAGCGTCAGATGCATCCGCTCGTGCCGGCCGTTTTGCTGGGGATGGCCCGGTTCGATGCGTTCGATCTGAATCCCGAGGCGGAGCCACCAGACGGCGAGCTTGCTGAGGCCGTAGAGCGCATGGGCGAGGCGAACGGGCACGCCGTTGTCGGTCCGGATCGCCCGCGGCAGCCCGAACTCCTTGAACGTCCGCTCGAAGACCGTGAAGGCGAACGTCTCCTGCGTCGTCGAGAGGGCCTCACAGGTCAGCAGGTAGCGGCTGGCGAAGTCGGTGATCGTCAGCGGATAGCAGTACCGGCGATTGCCGAGCATGAATTCGCCTTTGTAGTCCGCGCACCAGAGGGCATTCGGCTCGGTCGGCCGCGAGAGCGCGGTCCCGGTCGTACGCGTGGCGCCGCCGGCGCCGGCGGTGCACCAGGCCGTACCGATCGAGCACCGCATGGACCGTGCTGATCGCCGGCAGGTGCGGGCCGGTGGACTGCTGCCGCAATTTCTCGCGGATCTTCGGCGCGCCCCAGCCGGGATAATCCCGCTTCAAGCGAACAATCGTGGCCTCAAGCGGAGCGGCAGCCGATTGGCCTGGCGATGCGGCCGTCGGCTGCGATCGGTAAACGCGCCGACGCCGCAGTCCTTGTAGCGGTCGAAAATCTTGTAGCCGGTCTTCCGGGAAATGCCGAACTCGGCGCACAGCGGCGCCATCTTCTCGCCCTCGAGCAGGCGGGCGACAAACCGGAGCCGCTCGTCCATGACGTGACACTCCTTCCAAGGCATGCCCCCTCCTGTGAAGGGGCAAAGTGTCACCCATGTGTCCGGAATACGGTGTTACCTATCTCTCAGGAAGGACAAGCGTTCGCTTCACAACACGTTGCAGATGATCGGGCGATGGCGTTGCCCGTGCGCGGACGCCCTCAGCCTGCCTTGCGTGCAACAAGGCGCAACGGACCGCGGGTATACACCTTTCCTCGCTGCCTGACGCGACGGCGCCACTCGACAGTTCCACTGCGAAAGCTGGCAAAGGTGCCGAAGTCTGCAGGCCGGTGTAAAGCGGGCATGCGATTCGGAGAATGGAATCGTGGGGTGCTCGTAGGGGTCGGTCTGGCGGCCGGTGTAGCCCAGGCGGACGCCGGACTCGCGATGTATGCCACGGGCGTGAAATTCGCCCCCTGGAGCATGAGAGTCAGCGCGGGCGTTCTCGTCCTCTGTATCGTCGTCGGCACGTCGTGGTACACGTCTCATTTTCTGAACAATGCAATCAGCTACCCACAGGCGGTTCTCGTGGGAGCGATCATCAGCGTCTGCACCGGCGTGGTGTATGCCTGCTACAACCTGATCACAATCTGTACGTCTATCCGCTCTTTCTTGATGAGGTCGTTCGTGCTCGCCTCGCCGACGCGGCGGCAACCTCCCAGAGTGCAGATGCATTTGCGGCCATGCGGGCGCAAGTGTCGCCTCTTGGCATCGCGATATCAAACCTTGTTCGGCTCTCCGTCTTCGGCGCTGCCCTGTCTCTCGTTACTTCGGTGTTCGTCAGGAGGAGACCGTGACAGTGCGTGTGTCGCCTGCAGCAACTTGCCAGCGCGCTCGCCACCCGAACGACGCTACGAACCATCGCGAGTCTCAAGCCGCCGGGTACCGCCGCCTGCTGACCGACCGTTGCGCTGCGCCGCCGCCCCACTCCCGGCGGCCACACGAACTGGGCCGGCGGTGGTGCTGCGCATGGCCGCGAACGAAGAATCGCTAGTCTTTGCTCGGGGGTCCGTGCGAGGCGCAAGGCGGACCGGTCGCGGGGGCCTGCTTAAGGAGCTGACCACACCTTTGCGCACACGCCACAGCGGAAGTACACGACACCTGGCACGTCAGGCCATTCGATGCGAACGACGACGCCTTTCAAGTTGCACTTCGGACACGCGGTAGCCGGATCAGGGACGAGCGACATCGGGTCTGTGAGCTGAGATGCACGCAAAGCTTGGCGCTGCTGCGCTCGACCCGGCCAACCCGATCATCGCACGCGAAGGGTAACCACACCACCAGGAACAAGAGAAAGAGCAGCATGCCGGCGACCAGTAGGATCTCAACCAGGCCGAACGAATAGCCCAACCGAGACAATCGAGACTCGATTGTCCTTCTTCGGCGCCTGGACGGGGCCCCGTGCTGCATCACGGATACCTCGGCGGGAGCAGAAGTAACCACGACCATTGCCACCGGCCGCAACGCCATATCAGCCACCCACCGCCCCTGGCTCCGACAGATACGTGGTCGGCCCATCCGCAGCCCGGACAGTCTGACGTCGGGATCCGATGCTTGCGACGCTCGGCTTTGGGAATGAGGACAACTCGATCCTGTTCGGGAATCTGGACACCGCCCTCTGAGGTGTCTTGTTCTAAGACCGCCACCTCTCGTTCTCCGGCACCGCCCACCCTAAGAGCAAGGCCGAGGCCATGGTAGACGGCCGCTGGCGCGCCCGGCCGACGTAGCGAATGTCCTCGTCGCTCCTGTGTCTGACGAGGCCGCCCGCTGTCGCGTCGCCCTCTCACCGGGAACATTCCGCCGCCACCATTCGTCCTGCTTGGGTGGGATGTCTACCCGAGAGCCGGACACCGAGCGCATTGCTCTCCTCCAGGGCACACTCGACCTCCTCATCCTTCGCACGCTCGTCTTCGGCGCCCAGCACGGCCAGGGCATCGCGCGCGCCATTCAGGTGCAGGCTGACGATGCGCTGCTCGTCGATCACGGGTCGCTCTACCCCGCGCTGCAACGGCTCGAGGCGCGCGGGTGGATCGCCGCGGAATGGGGCACTTCCGAGAACAACCGCAAGGCGCGCTTCTACACACTGACCCGGGCCGGCCGCAAGCAGCTCACGGCGGGCACCGACCAGTGGCGGCGGCTGGCGGCCGCCATCGGCCGGATCCTCGGCCCTGAGGAGGCGTGACATGCGCTGGCGCCGACGCAGCGACGACGATTTCGCCCGGGAGGTTCGGTCCCACCTCGATCTCGAGGCTGCACGGCTCGTCGACGAGGGGATGTCGCCGTCCGCAGCGCGCGACGCCGCACGCCGCGCGTTCGGCAACGTGCTCGGCGCCCAGGAGCGCTTTCACGAGGCGCACCGCTGGGTGTGGGTCGAGCAGGTGCTGCTCGACACGCGCTATGCCTGGCGCGGCCTTCGCCAGAGCCCGGCCTTCCTCGCCACGGCGGTGTTAACGCTCGCGGTTGGTCTCGGCCTCGTCACCTCCCTCTTCGCGATCTTCAACGCCTACGTGTTGCGCCCGTTTGCGGTGCGCGATCCGCAGGCGCTGCACCAGATATCTGGCGCTCGCAGGACGCCGGCGGCCGTCAATTCCGGTGGCGCGAGTACGAGGAGATGCGCGCGCGGCGGGAGCTGTTCGACGAGGTCGTCGCCAGCACGACGCAGGTCGTCGTCTCGGACGGGCGGCCGATTCGTCGCGCTCTTTGTGTCCGGCAACTTCTTCGAGGCTCTCGGTCCCGGCCTGCGGCTGCGGGCGCGGGCTGGCGTCGTAACGACGCGTCAGCGCCAGGCGCGAGCCCGGTGGCCGTGCTGAGCGACGAGGGCTGGACGCGATTGTTCGATCGCGACCCGGGCGTGCTGGGCAAGTCGTGGAGCTCAACGGCCAGCGTCTCGGAGTAGTGGGCGTCCTCGGACCCGAGTTCTCCGGCCTCGACGACACGCCACGCGACGTCGTCGTGCCAATCACGATGTTTGGCGCGGTTGGGAAGACCGATCTCTTCGGCGCCGACCAGCGCGCGCGAGGTCGCCCTGGTCGCCCGGTTCCGTCGCGGCGTCACCACGCCGCAGGTCGAGGCCGCGCTCACGCCGTATCTCGCTGCGATCACCGACCGGCGCGAGCCAGTCCACGCGGAAACGCCGTCGGTGGCGACGCCGAACCCGCTGACGATCGGCCTGCTCGCCGTCCTGTCGCCTGTGTTTACTGCGTTCCTCCTCGTGCTCGTCGCTGCCTGCGCCAACGTGTCGAACGTGATGCTGGCGCGCGCGAACGCCCGCCATCGCGAGATCGCCATGCGGTTGTCGCTGGGCGCCAGCCGCGGCCGCGTGGTTCGGCAGCTGATGACGGAGGGCTTGTTGATTGCCGTGCTCGGCGGGCGCCGTGGGACTGGCTCTTCGCTGTGGCGACGCTGCGCGTCGGCACAGTCGCCTTTTTCCGGCCGGTCTGCCGTCCTCGATCACCGCGCTCGTTCGCGTCGCGCCGCTCGATCTCGACCGGCGCGTGTTCGTCTTCGCGCTGGCGGTCTCGCCGCGATCACGACGCTCGTTTTCGCACTCGTTCCAGCATTGCATGCCACGCGTCTCTCGCTCACCCATGCGCTCCGCGCGCCATGCTGGCGCCGCGGCGCGCGGGTCGACGCTCCGAGCGCGCTGGTGATCAGCCAGGTCACCGTCTCGCTGGTGCTGCTCGTCGCGGCCGCGACACTCGTGCGCAACGGGACCGCCGTCGGCGCCAGCGGTCTCGGATTCGAGACCCGCCACGTGACTTCAGTGAAGCCGTGGAAGCAGGCAGCCGACTATCTCGCGCGCGCGGCCGAGGCGCTTCACGCCGATCCGCGGGTTCGGCGTCATCGCGGCGACGAGCGGCAATCCCCTGTCGGAGCGTGTCGCGAAGATGCCCCTGGTTTCGGCGCCGGGTGGCGAGGTCGTCGCCACGTCGTACAAGTTGTGTCGACGGAATTCTTCCCGGTCCTGCGCATCCCCATCGTTCACGGCCGCAACTTCACGCAGGCCGAAGCCAGCACCGAAGCGCCGGTTGTCATTGTCAGCGCCGCCGGGGCGCGCGCCCTGTGGCCTGGCGCCAATCCCGCTTGGCAAGACGCTGAAGGTCCACGTGGATCCGCTGGAGGCGCAGGACGGCGAACATCCTGCAGGCGCCATCGCTACGACGGCGGCCCGGATCTTCGACGCCGTCGTCGTGGGCGTCGCCGGCGATGTCGTCAGCGGCCTGATGATGGACGGCGTCGATCCGTCGCATCTCTACCTGCCGACGAGCGTGGGGAGCCCTCGGGCGGCGCACCTGCTGGTGCGCGGACGCGTCGACGGGGAGCTTCGCGCCGCCGGCGTGCAGGCAATCGTGCGGCCGGTGCACAGCGGACCCGCTCGCCTTCGAGGCGCTGCCGCTCGACGACTTCCGCGCGATGCAGATGTTTCCGGTCATGACCGCGTCATGGATCGGCTCGGCGCTTGGCGTGCTGGCGCTCGGGTTTGAGCGTCTCGGGTCTCTACGGCGTGTTGATCTACACGTTGAGCCAGCGCACGCGCGAGATCGGCATCCGCGTCGCGCTCGGCGCGACGGCCGCCGCCGTCGTGAAGCTCGTGATGGCGCAGTCGGCGCGCCTGGCGGGCATCGGCGCCGCCATCGGCGTAGTGCTGGCCTGCGGAGCGCTGGGCGCCATCGGCTCGGTCGTGCGTCTCCGCTCGGTCACCTGGCTCGACCCCGTGGCCTTCGCGACAGCGCTCGCGCTCGATCGCTCTTGCCACGGCCGCCGCCGCCTTCGTACCCGCGTGGCGCGCCGCCCGCGTCAACCCGGCCGAAACGCTGCGCGCCGACGCCTGACCCCTCGCGAGCGAAGCGAGCCCCCCTTACCCCTCCGCCCGAGCGCAGCGAGCGCGCTTCAGTAATCAGTCTGCATAGCGGATCACGGTGTGGATCGTCTCGCCAGCCAGCTTCTCGCGGCCGTGGAGGAAGTCGAGCTCCACCAGGAACGCCAGCGCATGCACCGTGCCCCCGAGCTTGCGCACCAGCGACGCCGTCGCCTTCGCCGTGCCGCCGGTCGCGATCACGTCGTCGACGATCACGACTCGCTGGCCAGGCTGCACGGCGTCTTCGTGAATCTCCAGCGTGTCGGTGCCGTACTCGAGCGCGTAGCTCTCCTTCACGGCTTTCGCCGGGAGCTTGCCCGGTTTGCGCACCGGGACGAAGCCGGCGCCCAGCGCCTCGGCCACCGCGCCGCCGAGGATGAACCCTCGGCTCTCGATGCCGACGACCAGGTCGATCTGCTGGCCGCGGAACGGAGCCGCGAGCGCGTCGATCACGCCGTGAAAGCCCTCCGGATCTCGCAACAGCGTCGTGATGTCGTAGAAGAGAATGCCGGGCTTGGGAAAGTCGGGGACGTTGCGGATCTTAGCTCTCAGCTGGTCCATGGTGTGGTTGGCGAGTGATTTGACGTGTACAGGGAACGGGTGACGATCGGATCAGGGCAGGATGCGGAAGTCGGGCGTGGCGGTACCGGGCGGCGCGCTTTCGACGACCACGTCGTCGACGCGCGATCCGATCGGGCCCCGGCGCAGCGCGTATTCGAAGCGCTCCATCGCCTCGGCGTCGCCCGCGGCGATCACTTCCACGCGGCCGTCCTCGAGGTTCTGCGCCGTGCCACGAATGCCTTCCCGGCGCGCGGCGTCGCGCGCGAAGTAGCGATATCCCACGCCCTGCACGCGACCGGCCACCAGGAATCGTTTTCCGACGAGCATCAACCCTTGATTATAGCCGCGCTCGTAGGAGAATGGCTCCCGCAGCGTCACCCCCACTCACTCTTTACTTCCGGGAAGGATTGCGATGAGCGACCAGAAGGACGCGAAGGTTCCCCGGCGCCAGTTCCTGCAGACAGGCCGCAGCCGCGACGGCCGGCTTCACGATCGTGCCGCGACACGTGCTCGCAGGCAGCGGCCAGTTGGCGCCGAGCGATCGGTTCAACGTCGCCGGCGTCGGCATCGGCGGCATGGGCCGGTCGAATCTGACCAACCTGGCGAGCCAGAACATCGTCGCGCTGTGCGACGCGGACTGGGGCTATGCCGGCGCCGCGTTCGAAAGGCTGCCGGCCGATGCCGCGCAGGCGGAGCAGCAGGCGGCTGCGACCCGCCGGCGGCACCAGCGGGCGGTGACCCGGTCGCGGCGAGACGGGGCCAGGATCGCGGCAGCGCATCGCCGAGCAGATCGTCGAACATGAAGCGGCTGGCCGAGGCCTACGGCAAGGCGGCCAAGTACACCGACTATCGCGAGATGCTCGACAAGCAGAAGGACATCGACGGCGTCGTCATCGCCACGCCCGACCACCTGCACGCGGTCATCGCGCTGGCGGCGATGGACCTGGGCAAGCACGTGTACGTGCAGAAGCCGCTGACCTGGTCGATCGACGAGGCGCGGCGCCTGGCGAAGAAGGCGGCTGAGACGAAGGTCGCGACGCAGATGGGCAACCAGGGGCACTCGTCAGACGACGCGCGCCTGGTGAACGAGCACATCTGGGCGGGCACGATCGGCGAGGTGCGCGAGGTGCAGGTCTGGACAAACCGCCCGCTGGGCTACTGGCCGCAGGGCATTCCGCGGCCGGAGGCCGGCAAGACCGCCGAGCCGCCGACCTGAAGCTGGAACATGACCGGCGTGATGGAGCGCCTGGGCACGGCGATGGCCGGCACCTACCCGGTGCCCGACAAGTTGAACTGGGATCTGTTCCTCGGTCCGGCGCCGTACGTGCCGTATCACCCGGTGTATCACCCGTTCAACTGGCGCGGCTGGGTGGACTGGGGATGCGGCGCCATCGGCGACATGGGCGCGCACCTGATCGATCACCCGTTCTGGGCGCTGGATCTTGGCTACCCGACCAGCGTCGAGACCGTCTCCACGCCCTTCAACAAGGCCACGTACCCGGTCGCGACGACGACCTACTACCAGTTCCCGGCGCGCGGCGACAAGCCGACGGTGAAGCTGACTCGGTACGACGGCGCGCTGTTCCCGCCACGGCCGGAGGAGTTGGGCGAGACGCGGCTGAATCCTACCGGCGGGGTTCTCTACTACGGCAGCAAGGGCAAGTTGATGCACGACACCTACGGCTTCAACCCGAAGCTGCTGCCGCAAGCGCTGGCGGAGTCTGCGTCGACGCCGCCGCAGAAGCTGCCGCGCATCAAGACCAGCCACGAGATGAACTGGGTCGAGGCCGCCAAGAACACGACTGAGGCGTCGTGTCCGTTCTCGTACTCCGCGCAGCTCACCGAGGTGATGCTGCTTGGCGTCGTGTCGCTGCGCGCCGGGCACGAAAATCCACTACGACGGCGCGAACATGCGCGTCACCAACAACGCCGCTGCCAACGACTTCCTGAAGAGGGAATACCGGCAAGGCTGGACGCTGACCTAACTCCCGCGCACGGCAGGGGACGCCCGTTCCCTGCCGTCGCGCTGCCGGCGCCTGTGTAGAACTGACGCGCCAGGGCCAGATCGTCACGGTGGCGGCGTCGGCAGGCGTGACCACCCGCACCGGCGGCACGCCCGAGAGCCGGCTCATCAGTGGCAGCGAGACGTTGTAGACAACGGCGTCTCCCGCCCGCCCTTCCAGGGCGCCGTTGTGGGCGTGCCCGTGAAAGACCGCAGTGACCGGGTAGCGCGCGAGAGGCTCCGCCAGTCGGCTGCATCCCAGATAGGGAAAGATCTCGGGCGGTTCGCCGGCCACGGTGTCGACGACCGGCGAGTAGTGCAGCAGCGCCACCTTGTGCGGCGTCCGCAGCCGCGCCAGCGCGCTTTCGAGCTTCAGCGCCTCGGTGATCGCTTCCTGCACGAACTGCTTGATCGTCCGCTCGCCCCACGGCCCCAGCGCGCCGCGGCCGAACCCGCCGGCAAAGCCCTTCACGCCGGCGAAGCCGACGCCGAGCACTTCGCAG
Organism: Vicinamibacteria bacterium; assembly: GCA_963719755.1. Classification (GTDB taxonomy): domain Bacteria; phylum Acidobacteriota; class Vicinamibacteria; order Vicinamibacterales; family JAENWD01; genus JAENWD01. Next base: position 295,906 of record CAVRDA010000016.1, read on the forward strand.
GTGTCGCCGTCGAGGACGTGGATGCCGACGTCGCGAAAGGCGCCAGCGACCAGTTCCTGCTGATCCGATTCGTAGTCGTGATTGCCGAGCACGGCGACGATCGGCAGGCGGAGCGACGTGCTCAACTCGCGCGCCAGCTCCTGCGCTTCTTCGACGCGGCCGTAGTCGGTGAGGTCGCCGCAGAGCAGCAGGACGTCGGCGATGTCGTCGACCAACCCCAGCCACGACAGCGTGCTCTGCCCGCCGCGCATGTAGTGAAGGTCGCCGACCGCCGCCAGGCGCACGCGGTTTCTGGGTTGTCACGCTCCGCTGCAGAGCAAGCCACGTACCGCCGCGGCCGATCCACGCGTGTCGTGGCACATGCCTTGCTGGCCGGAGGGGGGATGGCGGACACCGTCCTCGACCCGGCCGCCGGCGCGGCGTCAATGCCCCGCCGAGGGTTCTACCAGAGGGTGCTGCGCGCGCTGCTGCGCCACGATGTCCCCTGCCTGCTTGGCGGCACATACGCGCTCGAGGTTTACACCGGCATCCGCCGTGCGACCAAGGATCTCGATCTCTTCATTCTGCGCGACGACTGGGACCGCGCCCGTGACGCGCTGTCCCGCGACGAGATCCGCGCCGAGCTCACGTTTCCTCACTGGCTGGGCAAGGCCAACGAAGGACGTCACTCCGTCGATCTCCTCTTCGGCAGCGGCAACGGCCTCTGCGCCGTCGACGCGGCCTGGTTCACCCACGCGCGGGAGATGCGGATCTGGCGCGTGCCAGTACGGCTCTGTCCGCCCGAGGAGCTGATCTGGTCCAAGTCCTTCGTGCAGGAGCGCGAGCGATTCGACGGGGCGGACGTCCTGCACCTGATTCACGCGCAGGCCGCGACGCTGGACTGGACGCGGCTGGTGGAGCGTTATGAGCCGCACTGGGAAGTGCTGCTCAGTCATCTCGTGCTGTTCGGCTATGTCTATCCCGGCGACCGCGGCCGCGTGCCGGCCGACCTGTTCCGACAGTTGATCGACCGGCTGGCGACGCCGCCGCCGGCAGACCCGCCCGGGGTATGCCGCGGCACGCTGCTGTCGCGCGAACAGTACCTCGTAGATGTCGCTCGCGGCGCCATCGACGCGCGGCTGCATCCCCACGGCCGGCTGTCGCCAGAAGAACTCGAGAGGTGGACGGCGGAGATCCCATTCGCACGCCGCGCGACGATGACGCGCGGCCGGTTCATGCTCGAGGGGCGCTGAGGGCTACTCTCGCAGCGAGATATCACCCGCCGTCAGGCGCACGCGGAGATCGTAGGCGCCGCTCCCATCCCACCGAATCGATCGGAACAGGCCGCCCTTGCGTCCGCCGAACGGGCGGGCGTCGATGTCGCCGGCCACGACCGAGGCGTCCACCGCCCGGTACTGCGCGCTGCTGCCAACGGCGATCGTGAGGTCGCCGGCCAACGCGGTGACGTGCTTGTGCCCTTCCACGCTGCCAAGGTTCAAGTCGCCGGCCGTCAGCTTGACCCAGAGGTCGCTTCGCTGCGGAATGCGGATGACCACGGTGAAGCCGTTGTGCGGACCGGAGGTCTCTATCGTCGCTTCATTGCCGTCGGTCCTGATCTCGGCGCGCACGCGTCGGGCGTCGGCCGGGTCGCGCGTCTCCCACGCCAGGCGGACGACGGGGTCGGGGGAGCCTTCGATGGTGTACCCGCCGGCGCCGAGCCTCATGACCACTCGGCCGCCGGCGGCAAAGGGCCGTTCGATGACCGCTGGAGGTGGTGCATGGCTCTCGGCGGCGTGATCGGGAGGGACGGGACCGCAGCCCGCGGCTGCCACCGTCGCTGTGAGGAGCCAGAGGCCTGGCCGAACCGTGCGCATGGAGGCATCTACGGTGGCTCATGGCAACGGGTTTCAAATGACTCACGTGACTGCCGCCGGTACATCGAAGTGAATTCTTTCACTGCATTGAATGGGGTGCAGGTGGTAAGACGTCCCTTCACAAAATTTCGCAGATGAGCTAAGAACTGGCCAATGTCGAGTAATAATCTGTGCCGCAGCGCCCGCTTCCCCTTAATTGGCTAGCCCGGCATGAGGCTTGCGGTGAGGCGGCGGCATCGGTCCGCGTGTGCTACGACGCCAGTTCTTATGAAGGGCGCCGTCGGACCGGTGCATTGAGTCGAACGCGTGCGTTCCGGGGGGGTGCCCACGTCGCCCTGGGAGCGAGCGTTCGTTGATCCTCGATTGCCGTGGGCCGATGGGTAAAAGGAAAGGTCATGCAGTCGCTCGCTCGAACCGTGAGTCGCGTGCTACTTGGCGCTGTCGCCTTGTGTGTGGCGGCGAGCCCCGTTGTCGCGCAGACGACGGGCAACTACAAAATCATCAAACGCCTTGGCGGACGGACGAGCAGCATCTGCGCGCCCCTGCGGGGCCGCGAAGATTTGAAGCGCATGGGAGAGCACGCGCAGGTACAGCGCGACCTGCGTAACGTCCTGACCGAGGCGGGTCTCGGCAGCATGGCCGAGGAGGTCATCAACCTGCTGAAGAGCGGGGACACCTCCAAGGTCCGCGAAGTGGACTTCCCGATCGGCGGCCGTCTCGAGTGGATGGCCTACCGTCGCCGTGGCAAGGCCACCGTGCTCCGGATGGTCCAGTGGGGCGGCGCCACGCCAATCAAGGCGTTTGAATTCGACATCGAGAGCAGCGGGCGCGTCTACAGTTTCCTGGTGCCGCGTCCGTGCGGCAACCTGTCGCTGGTGAGCTCGAAGGCTCTGCCGCCGCCACCGCGCCGCCGGCGCCGCCCCGCCACCGCCACCGCCGCCGCCGCCACCGCCGCCACCGCCACCGCCGCCACCGCCGGCTCCGGCGCCGCCTCCTCCGCCGCCGCCGCCCCACCGCCACCGGTGAGCCTGAACGGTCCGTTTGTCGCGGGCTACTTCGGCAAGGAGCGCCGGGTGCGTGAGGAGTTCCTGGGTGGACGTTGTGCGCCGCTGTTCGGTGTGAAGGGCGGCTACGGCTTCCGCGTCGCGCCCAACTTCGAACTGGCACCGGCTGCCGGCGTCGCGATCAACCTGCGCGACGGCGATAACAGCAGCTTCTTCGCGGAGCTCGAAGCCAACTACGTCGCCGACAACGACGGCTACGTCGGCACCGGCATCGGCGTCTGGGATGTCTTCGACTCAGACACCGTCGCCCCGACGCTGCTCTTCAACTTCGGCGTCCCCCTGGCGGGCACCCCCGGCGGCGATCGGCTGCTGTTCACCGGTGAGGCCCGTCTGTTCATGGACGAGTTCGACGAGATCGACAACAACTACATGTTCTGGGCAGGCCTCCGCTACGTCTGGCGGAAGTAGGTCCGGCTAGTGCACGTCGGCCGCCCGCCGCGCGTGTCCCGGTTTCCGGGGCGCGCGCGGCGGATTGGCCTTTCGCCCCTGTCCGTCGTCCTCACCCGTCTTCTCGTTCACGCTCGCCAACGGAGTCTTCTGTGAACTGGCGCACGCCGCTTGTCGCGATTGGTCTGCTTGCCTTCTCCGCCGTCCCGTCCCGCGCCGACATCATCCTCGTGCCGTATCTCGGCCAGTCGTGGAGCGGCATCATCAACGACGCCGGCGGCGGCTATCCGACGACCTACGGCGTGCGCGCCGAATGGCTTATGGGGATCTTCGGACTGGGGCTGGACGCCGCCCACACTCCGGACTTCCTGCGCGAGTCGGTGCGGGACAGCACGCTCTCGACGCTGATGGCGAACGTCGTCGTCGGCGGGCGGCTTCCCGAGGAGCGAGGCTTTCGGCCGTATCTGACGGCCGGTGCGGGCGTGCTCTTGTACGATCTGACCGCCCTCGACGGGCGGGGCGACTCGGCCACCGACTTCGGCTACAACCTGGGAGCCGGCGCATCGGTGTTGTTCACGCGGCACATCGGCGCCGAGATCGACTTCCGCTATTTCCGCAACACGAAGGAGTTCACCCTGGGCGGGCTGGATTTCCCCGAGGAGATCGTGGAGTACGCCCGCTGGTCGGGCGGAGTCATCTTCCGGTTCTGAATCAGCGATGTTTCGCGATCCAGTCGGCGACCTCGCCGACCGGCGCGACCCAGATCCCGCGCCCGGGCGCCTTCACGTACTCGCCCAGCGCGCGCAGGAACGACACCCGCGTCGTCTGCGGCCCCGGTTGCTCGCTGATGTCGTGTCCCGCCAGGACGAGCCACCGGCCCTGATCGGCGGCCGTGTCGATCATCTGCCGCAGTGAATCGAGATCCCGATCGTCCATCGAGACCGCGATCACCTGGCTCAGGTCGACGAACGTCGGGTCGTTGGCCGCTTCGCCAAGCCACAGCCGGCCCGAGCGAAATCTCCGGCTGATGAGCGGCACGTAGCTCTGGGTGTCCGCGCCGCGTCCGACGAAGGTTTGCCCGCAGGGATACGCGAAGCTCGTCGTCGTCACGCCGGTGATGCGGGCGATGTCGCGCGTCGCCTGTTCGAGCTCGCCGTCCATGCGCGCGAGCGTGTACTCCTCGAGCGCCTTCTGGCGCGCAAACGCGAAGTTCCCGGAGCAGGGATGGATGAGCGAGTGGTTGCCGATCTCGTGCCCGCCCTGGGCGGCGGCCCGCCAGGCCGTCTGGCGCTTCTCGATCGCGCCAGGAGTGACGTAGAAAGTCACCTTCAGGCCAAGCTGCCCGAGCACCGGCACGCCGGCATCGACCTGGCTCGACCGGCCGTCGTCGAAGCTGAGACTGAGCGCCGCGCGTTGGCCGTTCGGCCAGGCGAAACGGCGCCGGCGACTGCCGTGGGGCGGCCGAGAGAAACGCCGGCGATCGCGGTCACGACCAGCACGGCGGCCGCGGCGTTACGCCAGGGTCGCGACATACTCCTCGTACGTGCCCTTGAAGTCGTGAATGATGCCGTGGTCGAAGTGCCACACGCGCGTGCCGACCTCTTCCATCACGTCCTGGTCGTGCGTGACCAGCAGCACCGTGCCCTCGAACTTCTGCAGGGCGATGTTCAGCGCGTTGATCGACTCGAGGTCCAGGTGGTTCGTCGGCTCGTCGAGCACGAGCACGTTCGGCTTCTGCAGCATGATGCGGCAGAACAGCAGCCGCGCGGTCTCGCCACCCGAGAGCGCGTCGGTGGGCTTGCTGCCCTCTTCCCCGCTGAACAGCATCTGGCCGAGCAACCCGTGAATGTCCTGCCGCGCGGCGTCGGGATCGAACTGGTGCAGCCACTCGACGGCCGTCATGCCTTTCCGGATGACGCCGTTGTGGTCCTGCGGGAAGTAGCCGACCGCGGCCTCGTGGCCCCAGCGCACCGTGCCGGCGTCGAGGTCGGCGGCCGAGGCTCCGGTGACGCCGGGTGCGTCCGACAGCAGGGCCTTCAGAAGCGTTGTCTTGCCGACGCCGTTGCGGCCCATGAGCACGATCTTCTCGCCGCGGTTGACGATCGCGCTGAAGTCCGCGACGACCGGCGCGCCGTCGAAGCCCTTGCTCACGCCCTTGAACTCGAGCGCCATCCGGCCTGACGGCCGCGCCATCTGGAAACGGATGTACGGGCGCTGGATGTTCGAGCGCGCGAGATCGCCGGTCTGGAGGCGCTCGACTTCCTTGCGGCGCGACTGCACCTGGCTCGACCGGGTGCCCGCCGAGAAGCGCGCGATGAAGTCGTTCAGCTGCGCGATCTTTTTCTCGCGCTGCGCGTTCTCCGCTTCGAGGCGCGAGCGGATCTGCGTCTTCGCCAGCACCATGTCGTCGTAGCCGCCGGTATACGTGATGATCGTCTGGTAGTCGATGTCGGCGATGTGCGTGCAGACGTCGTTCAGGAAGTGCCGGTCGTGGGAGATCACGATGAGCGTCCCGTCGTAGTCGACGAGGAACTTGCGTAGCCAGTGGATCGAGTCGAGGTCGAGGTGGTTGGTCGGCTCGTCCAGCAGCAGCGCCTGCGGGTGCCCGAACAGCGCCTGCGCCAGCAGCACGCGGACCTTCTGCCCGCCCTGCAGCTCGGACATCTTCCGGCCGTGCAGCTCGTCGGCGATGTCGAGCCCCTGCAGCAGAATCGCCGCGTCGCTCTCCGCCGAGTACCCGTCCTCCTCGCCGACGATGCCTTCGAGCTCGCCCAGCCGCATGCCGTCGGACTCGGTCATGTCCGCCTTGGCGTAGAGGAACTCGCGCTCTTCGAGCGCCTTCCACAGCCGCTGGTTGCCCATCACGACGGAGTCGATGACACGGAACTGGTCGAAGGCGAACTGGTCCTGCCGCAGGACGCCGAGCTTGGCCGGCCGATTGACGTCGCCTTTCTGCGGCGGCAGCTCACCCGTGAGCAGCTTCATGAACGTCGACTTGCCTGCGCCGTTGGGGCCCGTCAGGCCGTACCGGCGGCCGGAAGAGAAGGTGGTGGTGACGTCCTCGAAGAGCACTTTCGAGCCGTACCGCATGGAGACGTTGCTGACGGAAATCATCGTGGTGATGCCAATCTGCGCGCGAGTCGCCGCTGCCGGGAACCCTCTATTCTACCAAATCGTGCCGACTCACGGTCGAGTTCTGGCGCGAACGAGCGGAGGTCCTTGATACGCTTGGGTGCCCCCAGTGTAGAGTGCGAGTGTGTCTGAGTGGCGGGAAGCGATTAGATCCGTGCGGGCGCCGTTTCTGGCGACCCGCCTGGCGGTGCCCCTCATCGGCTTGCTGGCGGTTTACAGCATCGGGTATCCACCCGGCGAGCCGCGCATGCGCGCGTCGAAGAACGAGCTGGCCAACCTCGCGATGCGATGGGATGCCGGCTGGTACATCACCATCGCCCGGAACGGCTACTACTACAACCGCAACCGCAGCGAACGCCAGTTCAACATCGCGTTCTTCCCGGCGTATCCCCTCCTGATTCGGGCGGTCCGGCCGATCTTCGGGCGCCGCGATGCGTCCTATCTCACCGCCGGCGTCTTCATCTCGCACGTGGCGTTCTTCGGCGCCTTGGTGCTGCTTTACGCCCTGGCCCGTTCCGACCTCGGTGACGACGCCTCCGCCCGGGGGGCGGTGGTGCTGCTGGCGTGTTACCCGTTTTCGGTCTTTCACGCGACGGCCTACACCGAATCGCTGTTCCTGCTGGCCGTACTCGGCGCCATCGTCGCGCTACGGCGGCAGCAGTGGCGGTACGCGATCGTCGCTGGCATCCTGGCTGGCCTGACGCGGCCGAACGGTTTTCTGCTGGCCGCGACGCTGGCCACGATGGCGGCGACGACGCCGATGCGGCAGCAGCTGCGCGACGGGAAGACCCGCCTGGCGGCCCTGGCCGTGATTGCCGCGCCCGTCGTGGGGATGGCGCTCTTCTCGATCTACGTCGGCATCGAAACGGGCAACCCGTTCCAGTGGTCGGCGCAGCACGCCGCCTGGGGACGCAGCCTCGAAGCTGCCCGGTGGTCGCAGCCGTTCACGGTGATCAAGGAGCAGGGCTTCAGCGGCTACGTCAGCACGCTGCCGCTCGACTTCCTGAACGCCGTGCCCACGATCGCGGCGCTGGCGCTTGATCGTGCCTGTCTGGCGCCGCTTCGGGCCGGCATATCCGGTGTTCCTCGTCACGAACCTCCTGCCGCCGCTGCTGACGGGCGGCACGATGTCCATGGGGCGGATGACGGCGACGATGTTCCCGCTGTTCCTGTGGCTGGCAACGGTGCGGCGGATCAGCACGACCATGCTGGCCATCGTCTTCGCCCTCCTGCAGGGCTTCATCGCGGTGCTGTTCTACACGTGGCGAGCCCTCAATTGACGCGGCCGCGGCTCGCGCTCGTGCATACTGGCCGCGGCGCTGTATATCGCCCTCGCGCTGATCAACTCGTATCCGTTGGCGCTCGCGCCGCACGCGACGATCGGGCAGCACGGCGACTCGTTCTTCTCGGTGTGGCGGCTCGCCTGGGTCGCGCACCAGATTGTGAGCGATCCGGCGCACCTGTTCGACGCCAACATCTACTACCCCGAACGGGCGACGCTGGCGTACTCGGATGCGATGCTGGCACCGGCGCTGGCGGTTGCGCCGCTGAGCATGGGCCGGCGTCAGTCCGGTCCTGGTCTACAACCTGACGCTGCTGGCGGCCTTCGTCCTGAGCGCGCTGGCCGCCTACGCGCTGGTGCGCCGGCTGACCGGCTCCGAGCCGGCGGCGCTGCTTGGCGGCGTGATCTTCGCGTTCTCGCCGCACCGGCTCGAGCACTTCGATCACCTGGAGCTGCAGTTTGCCTTCGGGATCCCGCTTGCCGCACTCGCCTGGCACCGCGCGGTGGAGCGGCGGACGCTCACGGCCTGCCTCCTGGTGTCGGCGGCCGCGGCAGGCCAGATTCTGAGCAGCATCTACTACGGGATGTTCCTTCTCACGTGGCTGGCATTCGTTACGGCCGTGTGGTTCGTGCGGAGCCCCCGGCAGGGCATGAGGACCGCCGCCGCCATGCTACTGCCGCGCGCTGGTCGTGCTCGCGGTGTACTCGATGCCCTATTTCGAGAGCCGGAAATCCGTGGGCGAGCGTTCGCGCAACGAAGTCGCCGGGTACAGCGCGAGGCCGCTCGACTTCCTGAGCGCGCCAGCCAACAACCAGCTCTACGGATGGACTGACTCGTGGGGGGCGAACGAGCGCCACTTCTTCCCTGGCCTGGCCGCGGCGATGCTGCTCGGGATCGGCCTCTGGCGCGGGTCGCGTCCGATCCGGCTCGTCTACGGCGCTGGGCTCGGCCTGGCAATCGTGCTGACGCTCGGCTTCAACGGCGGGCTTTACACGCTGCTCTACGACTGGGTGCTGCCCTTCCGCGCGCTGCGCGTGCCGGCGCGAGCCGGGATCCTGATCCTGCTCTCGACGGCGGTGCTGGCCGGTGCCGGGCTTGCCTGGCTCCTCGCGCGCCTGACCAGGCCGCCGGGCAAAACAGGCACTCGCCGCGGCAGCGATCTGCGCGGCGTCAATCGAGTTCGTGCGCGGCGCCGCCGTTGATCGAGGTCGACCAACGCATGTCGCTGTGGTATAGCTGGCTGCGCACCGAGCCAGACGTGGTGGTGTTCGAGTGGCCCGTTACCGTCCCCTGGCGCCTGCATATCATGCAGGACGTCGATCTACATGTACCGGTCGACGGAGCACTGGCGGCCGCTGCTGAACGGCTACAGCGGGCACTACCCGCGCGACTACGTCGAGCTGCTGCTGCGAATGCGCTCGTTTCCCTACACCGACGCGCTCGACTACCTGCGATGGCGCGGGGCCACGGTGCTGATCCTCCACGAGCAGTTCGGCAGCCGGCCCACATATCAGGAGGCGCTGGAGCGACTGCACCGGGATCCGTACGTGAAGCTCATCGCGCAGAGCCACGACAGCGGATCGCGCGTGACCTTCTTCCGGCTCCTGCCGACGCCCGAGTCGGCTACACCCTTGCGACGTCGATAAGCGCGGTCATGACGTGGTGAGACCCGGGCTCGAGCGCGACAGCCGCCTCGCCCACGTTCGCCGTCTCGACGCACAGCATTCCCGGCCACTCGTCGTCGCCGAAGTCTGGCATCGCGCGCGCCTTGGCGATCCACGGGTTCCAGATCACCGTCGAGCGCGATCCGGACTTGCCGACGGTGATGCGTCTCTTCCAGCCGGCGTCATGGACGACGCATGCGCTCTCGGTGTCGAGGTAGACGCGATCGGTCTCTCCCGCAAAGGCGATCGGCGCCGCGCCCTCGCGCTTCCGGGCGAAGTTGGCGACCTTGTCGAGATACTCGGTTGCCTCGAGCCCCGTCACGCCGACGTCGCGAATCTCGGAGACGGCAAGATAGGTGTGAAGCGCCGCCTCGTAGCGGCAGGCGGATGACCCGTTGTTACGCACGTCGAGCGCCAGGCCGAGCTGCTGGCCGATGGCCACCCGATACTCCGCCGTGAACGCGTGAGGCCACGCGCCGGCGCGACTGCCGTCGTCATCGGTCAGGCGAAGCGTCAAGGTGACCATGCCGCCGTCCTCCTCGGCCTCGACGAGCGTCCACTCCCTGATTCGGGCGAAGCCGTGCGCGGGGGCCGCCTGATCGGTGGCGTGCGCGCCAAACCAGGGAAAGCAGATGGGCACGCCGCCGCGGATTGGCTTGCCTGGCGCGAATTGACTCTCGGCGCTCATCCAGAGCACGGGCCGATGCGCGCGAGGCTGCCACGCCGTGACGTGCCCGCCATGCAGGTAGATCTCCGCAGTGGCTGCCTCGCTGCTGACATCGAGCTTTGGCAAGCCGCCGCGGCCGGTCGTCAATCGCACGGAGGGCGGAAGCGGGATGGACATGTCGCTCTCAGAGAAACCGGCGAAGAAACGCGACGATCTCCTGGCGTCCCTCGGGCGTCTCCATGTGGCCGACGTCATAACGAAGGAGCCGCCAGCGTTCAGGATGGCCTGCCGCGGCGTAGACCTGCTGCAGTTCCCGTCGATGCGGTCGAGGCCGTCGACCGGCGTCAGTTTGTCCTGGAGGCCGGCGAGTCCGAGGTGCGCGCGCGGCGCGATGAGCGCGTTGATCTGCGCGGTCGTGAAGTGCTTCAGCAAGCGGGGCACGTAGTAGTACACGCCGTGCGCGGACAGGTTCTTGTGCGCCAGCAGGGCCTGGAAGTCGGTGAGGCAGCAGATGTCGACCGTTGCCTTCACGCGCGCGTCGAGCGCGGCCAGCCACCAGGCCATCGTGCTGCCCATCGAGATGCCGAGCGTCCCGATCCGCGCCTGATCGACGTCGGGGCGGGTGGCGAGCCAGTCGAGGGCGCGAAGGCTGTCGTAGACCATCATGCCCCAGAGCACCTGGCCCTGCCAGAGCATGGCCTTGAACATGTCGCCTTCAGAGCGTGTGGCTGCGCTCGCCGAAGACCCAGTGGTCGATGGCGAGGACGACGTAGCCGAGGTCGGTCAGGACTTTCGCGTAAGGCGGGGGCTGGAGGTAGCTGCGGCCCTCGACCAGTTCCTTCTTCCCGATCGTGTAGCCGCCGCCGTGCGAGTGGTTGAACAGCACCGCCGGTAGCCGCCCGGTCATTGTGCGTGGCCGCGCGACATACGCCGGCACCGGTTCGACGCCGTTCAGATCCAGCGTCCAGGTCTCGAGGCGGTAGCCGTCCCGGTCTTCTTCACGCACCAGTTCCCCGCCGATCGGACGCCGTCGATCCGGCAGGTCACCCATCAGCGCGTACAGCTCGGCCCGCCGACTGTCCGGCGACGACGCGGCGGTCTGCAGAGGCTCGCCTCGAGCCGCTCCAAGGAGCACGGTTGGCGCCAGGCTTCCGAGCTTCAACACGTCCCGTCGAGGGACCAGCGGGTTCGACACACGCCGATGATACGGCAGGCTGGCGGCACCGGCTTCGGTGATATCGTCACGCGCTAAACCTTCCAGGAGCCGCCGATGTCCACACAATCTCTCGCCGGGAAGACCGCAATCGTCACGGGTGCATCCTCGGGGCTGGGGGTGACGTTTGCCACTGCCCTTGCCGAGGCCGGGGCGCAGGTCGTGCTCGCCGCGCGTCGAGCCAATCGGCTCGAGCAGCTTGCGGCGGCGCTCGGCTCGCGGGGGCAGACTGCCATGGCCGTCGCCTGTGACGTCGGCGATCCATCGGCCGTCGAGGCCATGGTCGGGCAGGCGGCGGCGCGATTCGGCCGGATCGACGTGCTCGTGAACGCGGCCGGAATCGCGGCCGATGGCGGGTTCGCGCCGGAGAAGGTCCCTCCTCAGGTGTTCGAGCAGACGATGCGCGTGAATGTGCTCGGATCGTGGTACTGCTGCCAGCAAGTCGCGATCAGGATGCTGGCCGATGGCGGCGGCGGGTCGATCGTCAACATCGCATCGACCGCTGGCTTGAACGGCTTGCGCGATTTCCCGCCGGCCTACCAGGCCTCGAAGGGAGCCATCGTCAACCTGACGCGCGGCCTGGCCTGCAGCTGGGCCGATCGCGGCGTCCGCGTGAACGCGCTGGCGCCGGGCTGGTTTCCCAGCGAGATGACCGAGCCGCTCTTCTCGATCCCGTCGTTCCAGTCGTGGGTCGAAGCCGGCACGCCGCTCGGCCGCATCGGCCGCCCGCAGGAGCTCGTCGGGGCGTTGCTGTTCCTCGCGACCGATGCCTCCAGCTATGTGACCGGCCAGACCATCGCGGTTGACGGCGGGATCTCTGCCAGCCACGGGCCCGGCGTCCCGGGAACCGTCCGCGACTTCTTCGCCGAGCACCTTCCACACGGCCTGGGCAAGCCGATCGGCGCGGCATCAGCCTGACGGGTCCGTCGGTGATTCCGCACCGTGCCTGACGGCGTGTAGCCCGAGCTGTTATTTTTATCGCACTTGTGTTATATACATCACATATGACGCCGCGACCGATGCACGCCGTCCTGACGAAGCGCGAACGCCAGATCATGGACGTGATTTACCGGCTGGGCCGCGCCACGGCGAGCGAGATTCTCGATCAGGTGCCGGGCGCGCCGAGCTACTCGACCATCCGGACACAGCTGCGCGTGCTGGAGGAGAAGGGGCATCTGCGCCACGAGGAAGAGGGCCTGCGCTACGTCTACAGCCCGACTGTCCCCCGCCATGCCGCCAGGCGGTCGGCCCTCAAGCACCTCGTGGACACCTTCTTTGAAGGCTCGAACGCGAAGCTGGTGGCGGCGATGCTCGGCGGCGACGCGGCGAAGGTGTCCGACGACGACCTGGCCCGGATTGCGGAGCTGGTGGCGGCGGCGCGAAAGGAGTTGCGATGACGCTCCTCGTCGATCTCGCGGTCCGCGGCTCTGTCGTGCTGCTCTTCGGGCTCGCTGCCGCGGCGTGCCAGCATCGCCGCTCGGCGGCCGTCCGACACGCTATTCTCGCGATGGCCATCGCCGCCTCGATTGCGGTGGTCCCGCTGGGGCAGCTGCTGCCGTCGTGGGAGGTGGAGATCCTGCGGCCCGCGGCGGACGCGCAGATGGCTGCCGCCCGCGGGCGCTGCCGCTTCGATCGTCCCGCCGATTTCCGCGGTTGCGGCCGCCTCCCCCACCGCCCCGCGGACGCGGCCGCTCCTGATGCTGCTCTGGCTCGCAGGCCTCGCGGTCGCCGGCCTCAGGCTTGCGGCCGGCGTTGGCCGGCTGGCCTGGCTCGCGCGCCGCGCCGCCCCACTCCACGATCGTCGCTGGCAATTCGCGGCGGCGACGGTCTCGAAGGATGTCGGATTGTCGCGGCCCGTCACCTTGCTTCAGGCCGACGTCCCGGAGACCCTCGGGACCTGGGGACTGCGACGGCCCCACGTGCTGCTGCCGCGCGATGCAGTCGAGTGGACCGATGAGCGGATGCTGGTCGTGCTCCGGCACGAACTGGCGCACATCCGGCGGCACGACTGGGTCGTGCAGCTCCTGGCCGAAGCGGCACGCGCGATCTGCTGGTTCAACCCCCTGATGTGGCTCGCCTGCGCCCGCCTGCGCCGTGAAGGGGAACAGGCCTGCGACGACGTGGTCCTGGCCGGCGGCGTCGAGGCGCCGGCATACGCCACGCACCTGCTCGATCTTGCCCGGCGCTACCGGGCTGCCCGGACGCCGTGGGCCTCGCCGGTCTCGATGGCCCGTCCTTCAACACTCGAACGGAGAATCGCTGCCATGCTGAATGCCACACTGAATCGTAGGGGCCTGTCGACGCGCGCGATGCTGCTGGCTGCGGCCGCGCTCGCGGCGGTCGCCGTGCCGTCGGCGGTGCTGCGCGCCACGCAGGGCGCGCCGTTGCCGTTGATAGGTCTGGTGTACGACGCCGACCGGCGCCGTGCTGCCCGAGGTCAAGCTGACGCTCGAGGACGCTCAGCGCGTCAAGACCGAGGCCACCACTGACGCGTCCGGCCAGTTCCAGTTTCCGCCTGTGCCTTCGGGCAAGTACACGCTCGGGGCCGCGCTTCCTGGTTTCAAGCCGCTCCGGCAGTCGGTGACGCTCAGCACCGCACGTGACTGGAAACGCGTCGTCATGCTGCAGGTGGGCGAGGTGCAGGAGGAGATCTCGGTCCGTGCCTCGCGCATTGCCGGTGCACGGCCACAGGGCTCGGCCGCCGTCGGCGGCGGCGCCGGTGCGTGTGGGCGGCAACATCCGGCCGCCGCGTAAAGTGCGCCACGTCAGTCCCGTGTATCCCGCGTCCATGCGCGAAGCCGGCCTCGAAGGCCTCGTGCCGATGGAAGCAATCATCGCCGCCGACGGGAAGGTGCAGTCCGTTCGCGTGCTGACCGCCGAGATTCATCCAGACCTCGCACAGGCCGCAGTGGAGGCCGTGAAGCAGTGGCAGTTCGAGCCGACCCTGCTGAACGGCGCCGCGGTCGAAGTCGTGATGAACGTGTCGGTGTCGTTCACGCTCTCCGACTAGTTGCCTCCCGACTCCTTGCGCACGACATACCAGTTGTTCTGGATGTCGTGCGCCAGGCGCTCGGTACGCACGGACCGGAAGCCGGCGCTGTGCAGGTACTCACGCGTTTTCTCCTCGCCCCACATCGCGCCGAGGCCCTCACCGCCCTGTGCCAGCGATACGGTCATGCAGTGCATGCATGAGACCGTGTACAGGAATGTCCCGAGCGGATGCGCGATGTCACGGTGCACGTGGCTGGTGCCGCTGATGTCCTGCATCAGGTACACGCCGTCGCGCTTCAGCGTGCGATAGATGCCCTTCAGCACGTTGAGCGGTTTCGCCTGGTCGTGGATCGCGTCGAAGGTCGTGACGAAGTCGAAGGTGTCGGGCTCCGCGGTCTCGTCGAAGTTGCTGAGATCCACGCTCAGGAACTCGACGTTGCCGAGGCCGCGGGCAGCCGCTTCGTCGCGCGCGAAGGTCGTGGCCTCGCGTGAGAGGTCCAGCCCCACGAACCGGCTTCGCGGGTACAGCTCTGCCAGTCGATTGAGCACGCGGCCTCGTCCGCAGCCGGCGTCGAGGACGCGAATGCCGCGCTCGAGCCCCTCGCGCAGGCCGGGCACCAGCGGCAGGATGTGCGTGTCGAGCGTCGACATCACCGACTGGCCGCTGTCTTCCGCCATCACCTCGTGGAACCGCTGGAAGCGCTCGTATGGGACGCCTCCGCCCTTCCGGAAGCACTCGACGATGTCGGTTTCGACCGAGCCGAGCAGCGCGATGTACTGCGCGAAGGCCGCTATGTTGTCGGCGCCAGCGGCCCGCGTCAGGCACGCCGCGTGCTCTGCGGGCAGCGAGTAGCGCGACGTCTCCGGATCGATCTCCACGACCCGCGAAGTGACCATCGCCCCGAGCCACTCCCGGACGTAGCGCTCGTCGAGGCCCGCGCGCTCGGCAAGCTCAGCCGAGGTCGCCGGCGGCGGACGATCGCATGACGTCGAAGAGGCCGGTACGGTGTCCGACCGAGGTCATCAGGCACAGTGCACCGTCGTTCAGGGCGCTCAGCAGACGGGCGCTGAACGCGTCGGCTTTGGTTCTGTCGAATTCATTGGATGAAGCGTCGACTGGCATGCCCGGCCCTCCCGCGGCCCACCCAATCCAGCGCGTTGAGTACGCGCCTGGGTGTCCGACAACCTTATCTCGCGGACGGGCTGCTGGCGCATCCCGGATCGGGGGCTGGGCAGGTCTCGAGTGCCTCCACGGGTCTGGAAGCCACCGACGATGGGCGCAGGGAAGGCCGAGAGGACGTTGACCATCAGCAGCGTCGCGGCAAGTCGCGCGAACAGCCGTCGTCCGACCGGCGTCGTGTCAGAGAGGTGATCCACTGACGGGAAATACGCGTGCGCGCGGCTTTGGTTAACACCCCAGCGGGCACTCCCCTTTCACTTCGTAGACCGGCCCGCGGCTGGTCAGCACGCTGGCGACGAGCGCCACGCGATCGACACGGTCTCGGATCTCGAGCCCCACAGCCTCCTCCGCCAGGCGCCGGGTCACGAGCCTCGCGTCGCCCCTGGTGCAGTGCTTGCGAAAGCGCGCGAGCGTGACGTGCGGCGATTTCGACGCGCGCACCTCGGCGTCAGGAATCGCGGCGGCGAGTCGGTCGGCGACATGTGCCGTCAACCTTCGCATCGACTCCGCTCCCGCGATGAGGTCGGCGCACACGAGGCGAGGCGACGCACCACCGAACTGGACGCGCGGAGGGCCGAGACGAATCTCGATGGGGTGATGCGCGGCCGACACCTGCTGCACCGCCGCCGTCAGCACGGGCAGGCCAGCCTCGTCGACGTCAGGGATGAAGGCAAAGGTGATGTGGATCGTCCCGTCGGGGACGCTGCGCAGCAGGCCCGGCTGGCATCGCGCGAGGTCCTCGGTGAGCTGCCGATACGCCCGCTGGTTGGAGGGACCGAGAAAGCTGGCCGCGAACAGGCGCACAGTAGCCCGACCTCGTCCCGATAGCGTAGTGCAGATCTCCGAGCGTTCCTGTGGCATAGCGTTCGGGGGTAGAGGCTGGCGCCGGCGCGGGTTGGGACCGGCGAGGCCGGAAGCGGGACGAATGCGCGCGCGTATCGCAGCCGCCGCAATGAAATTGCTTGACATGCCCTGAGAAAGCAGCGACGTTACAAAAACCTATTCCCGAGGAGGCGAATGCTGCCTCGCGACGCGCGCTGTTGCTGTCGAGGTTCCCCCGCTCGACGCGCGAGGCCGGCCGTTACCGTGACTGTTCTGCGGGAGGCCACCCATGAAGAGACGATGGTTCCGAGCGGCGTTCGCACTGTCGTTCGTGTTGGCGGTCGGCTGGGTTTCGCTCGGCGCGCAGGCGTCACTTCGCTAACTTCACAGGCACCGTCACCAGCAGCGACGGCAATCCGGTTCCCAACGTCGACGTCGTCGCCACCAACGAAGCGACCCAGGTGACGTACTCCGCGAAGAGCAACGACCAGGGCCTCTATACCATCTCGGCCGTCCCCATCGGCCTCTACGTCGTCCGGGCGCAAGCCCAGAACTTCCGGCCTTTTCAGACCAACGCCATCCGGCTCGAGTCGGGCCAGACTGCGCGGGTCGACATCATGCTGACCGTCGGCGCGACCGAGCAGGTCGAAGTCACGGCGGTCAGCCCGATCCTCCAGACCGAGGACGCGGTGGTCGGCGAGGTCATCTCCGGCACGACCATCGAGCGCATGCCGCTCAACGGCCGTAACTTCTCGCAGCTCGCGCTGCTGCTGCCGGGGGTCATCACCACCGAGCCGAACAGCTTCACCGAGCCGAAGAACTTCGGGGCCGGCCGGCCGTTCGTCAACGGCCAGCGCGAGCAGGGGAACAACTACACGCTCGACGGCATCGACATGAACGAGCCGATCGACAACCTTCTTCCCTACCAGCCGAGTCCCGACGCGCTTGCCGAAGTGCGCGTGGAGACGAACAACTATTCGGCCGAGTACGGCAACGTGGCCGGGGCGGTGATCGGCAGCACCATCAAGTCCGGCACCAACGAGTTCCACGGCGTCGGCTTCGAGTACTGGCGCGACAGCAGCATGGCGGCGAACACGTGGGAGAACAACCGTGCCAGCGCCCGCAAGGCGGAGCTGGAGCAGCACGTCTTCGGCGGCACGATCGGCGGTCCGATCGTGCGGAACAAGGTGTTCTTCTTCGGCGACTACCAGTCGTTCTTCCGCGACCGGCCCGGCGAGCTGGTGCGCTCGGTGGCGCCGGCGGCGTGGCGTCTCGGCGACTTCTCAGGAGTTCCCAATCTCGTCCTGCAGGATCCGCAGACGGGGCAGCCGTTCCCCGGCAACCGCATCGACCCCAGCCGCTTCAGTCCCGATCGCGCGCGCGCTGCTCGCCAACCAGCAGCTCTATCCGCTGCCGAACCGCCCGGGCGACACGCAGCAACCTCGTGGCTCCCAGCTCCGACAAGCAGCGCACCTACCAGGGGGACGTGAAGGTCGACGTGAACCTGTCGACCAACGACCGCATGTTCGGCCGCTTCTCCTATCAGAAGTACAAGTCAGAGCCTGAGCGAGCGCCGCTCGAGAGCAACCTCATCGACACCAACGACTCGCCGTTCCTGGGTCTGGCGTTCAACTGGACGCGCACGCTCAACCCGACGATGCTCAACGAGCTGCTGGTGGGCTACAGCAAGGTCGAGTTCGAGACGGTGCCGGTGGACTGGGCGGGCATCGGCGACGCGAACGCGACGATTGGCATTCCAGGAGGCCAGCCGATCCCCGGCCTGAGCGCGTTCAGCATCAGCGGCGACTTCGGGTTCGGCAGCGCCGCCAACACGCAGTTCAACGACATCAAGACGTACCAGCTCAACAACAAGTTCTCGTGGTTCAAGGGCCGGCACTCGATGAAGTTCGGCGGCCGCTGGCTCTACCAGGACCAGGGATTCGCCTATGCCGGCAACGAAGGAACGCTGGGCCACTTCGACTACGGCGGGGCCTTCACCGGGTTCGCGTTTGCCGACTTCCTCCTCGACCTCGCATCGGCGAAGGGGCGCGGCGGCCTGGTGGCGCCGTTCACGCACGTCGGTCATCGCGTCGGCCTCTACGCGCAGGACGACTTTCGCATCCGCGACAACCTCACGCTGAACCTCGGGCTCTCCTGGGAGTACACCTCGCCCTGGGTCGAGAAGGACGACCGCCAGTCGAACATCGATCTCCAGACCGGGCAACTGCTGCTCGCCGGCCAGAACGGCAACAGCCGGGCGCTCTACGACGCCTACTACGGCGGGTGGGAGCCGCGCGTCGGCTTTGCGTGGACGCCGTCGGAGGACTGGGTCGTGCGCGGTGCGTTCGGCATCGTGCAGTACATGGAAGGCACCGGCAAGAACCTGCGGCTGCCCGCGAACCCGCCGTTCAACTTCGAGGGCCGGCGCGTCTACGACCTGACGACCGGCGCGGGCAGCGCCGGGGTTGGGTTCGCCGACATCACTCCCAACACCACTGGCGGCCCGGGCACCCTCTATCGGATCTTCGCTCCCGACCTGAAGCCGCAGATGACGAAGCAGTGGAACGTGTTCGTCGAGCGGCGCCTGACCACGACCCTGTCAGGACAGGTCGGCTACGTCGGCAGCCGCTCGGAGAACATGGTGGTGCCGTTCGACTTCAACCAGCCGGAGCCGGATCCCGGCCCCGTGTCGGGGTGGCGGCCTCTCGCCGAACGGCGGCCGTTGTATCAGCTGAACACGGACCTGGACGGGCCGACGAGCGGCACCAACTCGATTGGCGTCGGCAAGTACGACGCGCTCCAGGCGAGCGTCCGGCAGCGTCAGTCCGACGGCCTCGAGTTCCTCGCCTCCTACACCTGGAGCAAGGCGCTCAGCGACAACGTCGGCTACTACGGCGTCGGCTGGGGGCAGACCGCCGGCCAGGGCTACTACTACCTGGATAGCAGCGACCCGCTGCGGGACTACGGACCGTCGCCGTACGACATGCGGCACATGTTCAGCTTCGCCGCCAACTACGATCTGCCGTTCGGCAAGGACCGCAAGTACGGCGCCGACTGGGGCGCGCTCGAGAACGCCTTCCTGGGCGGCTGGCAGGTGAACACGATCTTCCAGGCGCACACGGGACTGCCGATTACCGTCTATGACGGCGCCGGGCAATCGCTCCAGGCCACGCGCTCGCTCGAGCGGCCGAACCGCACCTGCGAGGGCACCAGGGACGCGGGCGGACCCGACGACGTGTGGATCGACATCAGCTGTTTCCAGCGCGCGCCCGCTGGCCAGTTCGGCGACTCGGGTGTCGGCATCATCACCGGTCCCGGCTACTGGAACGTCGACTTCGGCCTGGGCAAGAGCTTCTACTTCGGCGAGAAGTATCTGACGTTCAGGATCGAGGCGTTCAACCTGTTCAACCACCCGAACTGGGCAATCCAGGCCGGGTCGGCCGACTTCTCGAACCCGACCACGTTCGGGCGCGTGCAGAACACCTTCTCGGCGCCCCGGATCGTGGAGCTGGTGCTGAAGTTCACCTACTAGACTCGTGTCGCCCGTTCGACTGATCGCGGCGGGCAGCCTTTGCGGGCTGCTCGCCGCCGCGTTCCCGGGCCGGCTCGCGTCGCAGGCGCCGGCCCCGGCACCTCCCACGAGGAACTACCGCTACCACGCCACCCAGCGCGTCCCACCGTCGCTCGAAGCGCTGCAGAAGCAGCTCGCACCTGGAGGCGATGCGTTTCCCGACGAGAAGGAGGCGCAGGAGCTCGGCGACCGCCTCGCCCGTTATGGCGCGTCGCTGCACGCGCGCCTGGACCGCGCCGTCGTCGAGGCGGACGCGCTGCTCGGGCCCGGCTTCAAGGGCGGACGCCTCATCAGCGAGACGGAGCAGACGCTCGACAGCGCTCAGCAGCTGCAGATTCGCCGCTCGCGAAACCTTCCGTCCGCACTCACGCTCGACCGCGCGGCGTTCACCAGGGAACTGGCGACATTCCTCGCTGAGTTCGCGTCCATCGAGACGGCGGAGTTCCTGATCACCGGTATCGAGGTGACGCGCGAGACGCCGAAGGCTGCGGCGACGACGGTCCGTTTCGATCTCGTCGGCGCCGCGAAGGGCGGCGGGCGCGCGCAATCGGTCGGGCACTGGCGCATCCGCTGGATCGCGGCGGCCGACGGCGCCTGGCAGGTGGCTGAGTGGAGTGCCCTCGACTACGTCCGATCGCGCGCCGCCGTCCCGGTCTTCACGGAGGTGACGGCTGGCGCGTTCGGCGCGGAATCCGTCCTTCACCCGTCAGCTCGGGCCCGGACTCGACTACTGGGCCGCTCACCTCGACGCCATCTTCGCGCCCCGCGGCATGGGCCACCATGGCGTCTCGGTCGGCGACGTCGACGGCGACGGGCTGGACGACGTGTACGTCGCGCAACCGGATGGCCTGCCCAACCGGCTGTACCGCAATACCGGCGCCGGCACATTCGAAGACGTCACCGACGCCGCCGGGGTCGCAGTGCTCGATCGCACGTCCCAGTCCCTCTTCGCGGACATCGACAACGACGGCGATCAGGATCTGCTGCTGCTCACGCGGACGGGACCAGTCCTGTTCATCAACGACGGAAGAGGACGCTTCACGCGCCTGGCGGATGCGTTCCAGTTCAAGCAGCCGCTTCAGGGCTCGCTCACGTCGGCGGCGATGGCCGACTACGACCGGGACGGCTTCCTCGACCTGTATCTCTGCACCTACGGCTACTTCATCGGCGTCAGCGAGGACAAGGCCGGCCCGCCGTCGCCGTATCACGACGCGCTGAACGGCTCGCCCGACGTGCTGCTGCGCAACGACGGCCGCGGCAGGTTCGTCGACGTCACCGCGGAGGTCGGGCTCGACAACAACGACCGGTTCAGCTTTGCCGCGGCATGGGCGGACTACGACGAGGACGGCTGGCCCGACCTGCTGGTCGCCAACGACTTCGGCCGGAAGAACCTCTATCGCAATCTCGGGCTGGTGGACGGCCGCATCCGCTTCAAGGACGTGGCGCGCGAAGCCGGCGTCGAAGACTACGGCGCCGGCATGAGCGCCGCGTTCGTCGACTACGACAACGACGGACGGCTGGACATCTACACCGGCAACATGTGGACGTCCGCCGGCCAGCGCGTCACCGCCGCCGCTGGTTTCAAGCCCGATGCCGCCCCCGACATCCGGGAACTCTACCGCCGCCACGCGCGCGGCAACGCCCTGTTCCGCAACCGCGGCGACGGCACCTTTGAAGACGTCACGCTGGCGGCGCGCGCCGAGTTCGGCCGGTGGGCGTGGTCGTCGGACGCGTTCGACTTCGACAACGACGGCTGGCAGGACCTGTACGTCGCCAACGGCATGTTCACGCGCGACGACGGCGAGCCTGCAATCGACGTGGACAGCTTTTTCTGGCGACAGGTGGTCGCCCAGTCGCCGCTGCAGCGCACGCCGGGCACGGCATACGACGACGGCTGGCGGCTGACAAACCGGCTGCTGGTGAGCGACGGCGCGCAGGCGCAGCACGAGCGCAACGTGCTGCTGCGCAACGACGGCCAGGGCGGCTTCGACGAGGTGTCCGGCGCCTCCGGTATTGGCCTGGATCAGGACGGCCGTGCCTTCAGCGTGTTCGACTTCGACGGCGACGGCGACTCCGACGTCCTGCTGATGGCGCCGCGGTCGTCGCCGCAGCTGCGGTTGTTCCGCAACGACTTCCCGGCTGGCCACGCCGCGGTCGCCCTTCGCCTGCGTGGGACTCGGAGCAACCGGGATGCGATCGGCGCGCGCGTGACGATCGAGACCGAGCGCGGAAGCGTCACCCGCGTGGTCACCGCGGGTTCGGGCTTTCTGTCGCAGCACTCGAAGGAGCTCGTGATCGGCCTCGGGCGCGATCCGCAGGTTCGGAAGGTGACGGTCGTTTGGCCAAGCGGTGCCGTCCAGACGGTCGGGACGCTGCCGCTGAACCAACGGACCTGGATCGAGGAGGGCGTCGAGGCAGTGCGCAGCGAGCCGTTCACGCGCGCGACTGCGCCCGTGCCCGGGACACCGAGCCGCGCCACCGAGGCACGAGCGGGCGATGCCGGCATCTGGCTGTACGAGCCATTCCCGGCGCCCGACTTCACCCTCCGCGGCTTCGATGGACAGGAGTACTCGCTCCCAGGGATGGCGGGACGGCCGGCGCTCGTGTGTTTCTGGGCGAGCTGGGCGCCGCCCTCGATTGCCGCGATCCAGGAGCTGTCGAAGCAACAGTCGGCGCTGGCCGCCGCCGGCGCGACGGTGCTGGCGGTTGCCGTTGACGCGCCGTCGGACGAAACGAAAGTGCGAGCGGCGACCCGAAGCGTCACCGTGCCCGTGATGATCGCGGGCGACGAGGTCGCAGGCACGTACAACGTGCTCCATCGCTACCTGTTCGATCGGCGCGAAGATCTTGGCCTGCCGACCGCGTTCCTGATCGACGCCAGGGGCGAGATCGTGAAGGTGTACAAGACGACGATTGCGGCCTCACAGGTCGCGAAGGACATCGCCGCCATCGACGTCCCGGAAGGCAAACGGTTGGCACGCGCAGTGCCGTTTCCCGGCACGTTCCTCAGCGGCCTGGGCGCCCGAAGCTATTTTCAGTACGGGCTCGAGCTGTCGGAGCAAGGCTTCGACACGCCGGCGCTGGCCGCGTTCGAGCGCGTCGCCCGGGCGGATCCGAGCGCCATCGCCTTCTACAATCTCGGCACGCTCTACATGAGACGAGGCAAGGTGGCAGAGGCGAAGGCCGCGTTCCAGCGGGCGCTTCAGCTCAAGGCCGACTACGCGGACGCTAACAACAGCCTCGGGGCGCTGATGGCGCAGAACGGCGACCTGCCCGGCGCGATTGCCCAGTTCCGGGCCGCGTTGGCGACCAGGCCGCAGTTCGCTGACGCGATGAACAATCTCGGCTATGCGCTGTTTCAGGCAGGTAACGCCGCCGAGGCGCGCGAGCTGTACGAGAAGGCGCTGGCGCTGCAACCGCAGTTCCCGGAAGCACTGAACAATCTCGGCATCTTCTACGGCACCCAGCGCGATCTCGATCGCGCCCTCAGCTACTTTCAGCAGGCAGTGGAACAGCGCAGCACCTACGGCGAAGCCGCCAACAATCTCGCGCTGGTGCTGGCCGCGCGAGGCGACACGGACAAGGCCATCGAGGTGTTGCGCCGGTTGCTCCAGGCGAACCCTGGATTCGAGATGGGCTACGTCACGCTGTGCCGCATCTACCTGAAAGCCGGTCAGCGGCAGCAGGGCACGCAGGCGCTGGAGCAATTGCTGCAGCGCAACCCCACCCACCCACTCGGCCTGCAGCTGTTGCAGCAGATTCGGGCGGGGGGATGATAAGGGGATGGTGCCCGTCCGGCCAGCGCTGGCGCTCCTCCTCGGCCTCGCGGCGCTCGCGTCGGCCGGGGCGCAACCGGCATCGCCGCCCGCCAGCGCCGCCGCAGCTCCGACGCGAGGCGATCGAGCTGCTGAAGCAGGCGGAGCAGGGCGCGTCGACGCAACAGGCCCTCAGGGATGCCGCGACGCGTCATCGACAGGCTTGCGGAGGTCACGCCCGACGCCGCCGATCAGAAGGCGCTGCGCGACGCCGCGGCGACGATTCGCGCGCGGGCGGCGGACGCGGCGCCGGCAAGTGTGCCAATCGCGTCAATCATCGCGCTCCTCGAACGACTCGTCGTCGATCCGACGTCAGCCGCCGGCCTCGAGTTCCAGGGCAGCTACACGCAGCCAGCGGTCAAGGAACCGGTCTACGGCGGACACGCGACCTCGATGGGACCGCCGCCCACCGAGGCGCCGCGGCCATCCTCGGCCTCGCCGGTGACGTTCGAGGAAGTGCCCGCCATCTCGACCAAGACGTACTGCGGCGGCCGTACGAAGGATCACATCCTGGAATCCGGCGGCAGCGGCGTGGCGCTCGTCGACTACGACGGCGACGGCCGCCTGGACATCTACCTGGTGACGGCGTTCGAGCTGTCGGACCAGCGCGAGAAGATCCCGCATCGCAACGCACTCTTCAGGAACGAAGGCGGATGGAAGTTCCGTGACGTCTCGGCGGGCTCCGGCCTGGACGTCTCGGCGTGGGGCAACGGCGTCTGCGCGGGCGACTACGACAACGACGGCAAGCTCGATCTGTACGTCACGACGTTCGGTCCGAACTTCCTCTTCAGAAACAACGGCGACGGAACCTTCCTCGACACGGCGTCCGCCGCCGGTGTCGCGGCGTCGGGCTGGAGCACCGGCTGCTCGTTTCTCGACGCCGACGCCGATGGCGACCTGGACCTCTATGTCGCGCGCTACGTCAATGCGAGTTGGGCGGATGTGCCGGGGGCCCAGCGCACGCTCGTGTGGCGCGGCGGGCCGAAGACGATGATCGGTCCCAAGGGCATGCCGGGCGAGGCGGACCTCTTCTTCGAGAACAGAGGCGATGGCACGTTCGTCGAGGCCACCGATGCGCACGGCCTCGCTGATGTCGCGCGCGGTTACGGCTTTGGCGTCGTCGCCACCGATTACGACGCCGACGGCTGGATCGACCTGTTTGTCGCGAACGACACGACACCCAACTTCCTCTACCGAAACCGCGGGGACGGACGGTACGAAAGCGTCGGCCTTGCCAGCGGTGTCGCGCTCAATGGCGAAGGCCGCGCGCAAGCCGGCATGGGCGCGGACTCGGCGGACTACGACGGTGACGGCCGCCTCGACGTCTTCGTCACCAATTTCGCGCACGACGTGGACTCGCTCTATCGGAATCGCGACGGACGCCAGTTCGAGGATGTCACCGAAGCCGCCGGGCTCGCGGCCGCCACATTCGTGCGCATGGGCTGGGGCACGGCATTCTTCGATGCCGATCTCGACGGAGCCATCGATCTCTTCGTTGCCAACGGTCACATCTTTCCCAACGTCGACGAGTATCCCGGGCTGCAGGAGACGTTTCGCCAGAAGAACCAGCTGTTCATCAATCGCCAGAGCCGATTCGTCGATGTGTCGGAGACCGCAGGGCGTGGTCTGCAAGTCACCAAGTCGAGCCGCGGTCTGGCGCTCGGCGATCTCGACAACGACGGCGATCTCGATCTCGTGGTGAGCAACATGGACGATGTGCCAACGGTGCTGGAGAATCGGCAGCAGACCGGACATCACTGGGTGGGAGTTCAGGTCACAAAGCCTGGCGCTAATCGCTTCTGCATCGGCGCGCGAGTGACCATCGAGGCAGCTGGACGTCGGCAGGTGCGCGAAATTCGATCCGGCGGCGGCTATCTTTCGCAGAACGACCTGCGCGTGTTCTATGGGCTTGGCACTCACTCCGGCACGATTGACGTGGAGGTCCGGATGCCGGGGGCGCGACGTGGCAGTGGCGAGGACAGCCGATCGATCGAGTACTCGACGCTGACGCTCGACGGCAGGAGGTGATCGGTGTCCCTTTCACGGCGCCGGTTCTGTCAGTCGCTTGGACCTGGCGGGCTTCTCGCCGGAGCCATCTCGCGCGCTGGAATTGACCTCGCGACCGCAGGCGCGCGCGGCGGACGCCCCGGCGGCGTCGCACATCGGCAGCCTCTATCCGTTCGTCCAGGGGCAGGCCGACGACTCGCCCCTTCAGCTATCGTTCTTGCGCCCCGAGTTCAGCGATCTCCCGGCGTGGCAGAGCCAGGCGCGCGCGAAGGTATTGGAGCACTTCTTTTATGCCCCCGCGGCAGCGGCGCCAGCGGCGGAGGTGCTGCGTCGTGAGGATCGCGGCGACTACATCCAGGAGTACCTCACCTTCCAGACCGCGCCCGGCGTTCGCGTGCCGGCGTATGTGCTCATTCCCCAGAAGTCCAAGCTGCCCGCGCCAGCAGTTGTCGCGTTGCATTGTCACGGCGGGTTCTATGTGTGGGGCAAGGACAAGCTCGTGGAAGCCGACGACGTGCATCCGGCGCTGACCGAATACAAGATGCAGCTCTATCACGGAACGAGCGTCGCGACCGAGCTGGTCCGCCGGGGCTACGTCGTCATCGT
Source organism: Vicinamibacteria bacterium (assembly GCA_963719755.1). Taxonomy (GTDB): domain Bacteria; phylum Acidobacteriota; class Vicinamibacteria; order Vicinamibacterales; family JAENWD01; genus JAENWD01. The sequence continues at coordinate 322,161 of CAVRDA010000016.1, forward strand.
CATCGACGCGTTCTACTGGGGCGAGCGGCGGATGGTGCTCGAAGAGGATCCCCCGTCCTATCGCGAGCCGCAACAGATGACGACGGCCGAGGTTGCCAGTTTCAACCGGCGGTCACAGCAGGGCGAGCAGCTGGTGGCGCGGAGCCTGTTCGCCGCGGGAATCACGTGGTCCGGCGTGCTGCTCTGGGATGACCTTCGAACCGTCGACTATCTCGCATCACGTCCTGAAGTCGATCCCCAGCGCCTGGGGTGCATCGGGCTGTCGATGGGCGGCTACCGCAGCTTCCTGCTGGCAGCGTTGGACCCGCGCATCAAGGTCGCCGTGGACGTCGGCTGGATGACGTCGTATGCATCACAGATCCGGCGCCACGTCGTCAATACCATCGGTCTCAGCTTTCATCTCGTCGGGCTGTATCGCTATCTGGACCTTCCAGACCTTGCCGCGCTGGTCGCGCCGCGCGCGCTGCTGGTCATCAACGGCGCCAAAGACTTACTCTTCGCTTCCGACGGCGTGAAGGCCGCCTTCGAGAAGATCGACTCGTGCTTCCGCAAGGCGGGCGCGGTCGATCGCCAGCGTTGCCGGATGTACGACACGCCCCACGAGTTCAATCGTCAGATGCAGGACGAGGCGTGGGCATGGATGGCGCAGTCGCTGGGGACCCCATGATCATCGAGATGCGGACGTACAAGACCAGGCCGGGCAAGCGGGCCGGGTTTCTCGAGATCTTTCGCTCCAGGTCCGTGCCTGCGCACGCGGCAATCGGCATGAAGATCCTGGGGCCGTTTCTGTCAGTCGAAGATCCGGACACTTTCTTCTTCATGCGCGGCTTTCCCGATCTCGCTTCACGCGAGCCGATGAAGGCCCGGTTCTACGAAGGCGAGCTCTGGAAGCGAGAGCTCGAGAACGTCATGATGCCGATGCTGGACACGTACGAAGTGGTTCTTGTCGACGATCCTGAAGGTCAGGTTCGTTGGCCGGCAGCGTGATCCTGAACGGGCGGCTGCGGTCTATCGTTTGCCGCGCGTGATGCGCGGCCGATACGCCCGTGCGTTCGTGTTGCGTCGCGCTCGGACGGCGAGTAGGCTGGGCGCAGGCGGACAATCCGGTCACCGCGTGGCCGACGGAGGTCGTCATGGCGGACTCGTTCCGGCTCGTCGATTACTACTACGTCACCACATCCAACAAGCCCGGCGAAGGCGCGCGCGTGCTCGACACGCTGCGAGACGCCGGCGTCAACCTGCTGGCTTTCTCGGGATTTCCGAAGGGGCGCCGCGCACAGCTGGACTTCATCCCTGCCGACTCGACGGCATTCAAGGCGGCGGCGAAGCGCGCGAAGTGGAAGGTCACCGGGCCGAAGCGCGCGTTCCTCGTCCAGGGCGCGGATCGCACCGGCGCCGTCGGCGAAGTGTTCGCGCGACTGGCCGACGCGAAGATCAATGTCACAGCGCTCGATGCGCTCTGCACAGGCGACGGGCAGTACGGCGCGCTGTTCTGGGTCGCGCCGAAGGACGTGAAGAAGGCCGCAGCGCTGCTCGGAGCGGCGTAGGCACCGAGCGTCGGTCGGACACGGCGAGCGCCGCGCCCGACCGACCAGTACAGTGGTTCAGCTGCGCAGCACGTCACCGAGCGCATCGAGGCGCGCCGCCCACTCCAGCTTGCTCGCGGCCGACGCGGCCTTGCTCGGCAGCTTTGTATGCGCCAATGCCACCATGCTCTTCGTCGCGCCCTTGGCGGTGAAGCCGGCGATGACGATGGTGCCGTCCGGCCATCGGAGGCGAATCGCCTTGAGCGGCGACTTCGTCCGCACCGACGCGTTCACATCCCCGAGCCACCGCTTCCGGGTCCGGGTATCGGCCCACGCCCGGAACAACGTGCGCACCGGCACAGCGAACGTCTTGCTCTTGTTGGCCTCGTACGATCCGTCGCGCCGCTGCCCTCGCTCGCGCAGCCCCTTGATGCGCTCGTAGCCGACGGTGACGGCCTGCCCCCACCAGTCGCCGACGCCGTACTTGTCGCGGACGAGAACGGCGATGTCCCGGTGAGGCCAGGACGCGGCGCCATCTGCATCGAGGACGGTCACCCATTGCTTCCAGCCGCGTCCAGTCCTGGCCTTGATCGAGGCCTCGGCAAAGCCGGCGCGTTCGGCCAACGCCTCGGCACCGGATTCAGATTGTGGTTTGGCTTTCGAGAGAACGTGGGCCCGGGCGGCGGTGTAGCGACTCCCCCGTCTTCCCCATCCGATCGCGAATGATTCGCTTGCGGTCCTTGTCGCGCGTCATCGTCAGTCTCCCAGTACGCACCTCCAGCGGCTCCCCGGCAGGCTGGCGATGCACTAGGTGACGACGAGACGATCCGGGAGTATGCCCCCCTTTGCCTCACAGCGGGTCCCAGCCGGGGCAGGACCTGAAGAGGTTGGGCGCGGATCGGCGCCAGCGAGAGGATGCGCCTACGGCGGGTGCGCCGTCAAGCGCGGCCGCTGCGCGCTTCTGCTACCGTGCCGGAGCCGACTGCGCGTGCCAATTGAGCACCACTCGGTACGGTCCTTGCCGGCCCTCCGCCGTCGGCGGGTCTGACGAGCAGGAACCGTCGTGCGGCGCCATCAACGTGATAGCTGCGCCCGGATTCGATGCCGGAGCTGTAGATGCCATCGAACAGTGGCCGCGGCTTGCCGTAGCGGAAGGCGGGACCGTCTCCGACGACCACGGCCATCAGCCGGTTCGCGGTCCGGAAGTAGAGTTCGCGGCCGTCGCTCGACCAGTTTGGTTCCAGTCCGCCGGTCGACGTGACCTGCCATTGTCCCGTGCCCATCAGGTCGCGGACGTAGATCTCCGGCCGGCCCGTCGCATCCGAGTTGTAGGCAAGCCATCTGCCATCAGGACTGACCGCGCCGGTGTACTCGTTGGCGGGCGACGCGACCAGTGTGTCGAGTGTCGGGTCTGGCGCGAAGCGGACACGAACGATATCGCCGCGATCGGAGAGCGAATGGGCCACGTCGAGAATGGCCGATTGCTCGCGAGCATCGACCCAGACGAAGTAGCCGCGATCCGGAATCTTTCCGATCGCCTCGGCGTCGCGACCACCTTCCCAGGGCTTTCGGAGGAGCGTCGTGGTCCTCGCCGGCCGATCGAACGACGTGTAATACACCGTGTGTCCATCGATCGACCAGATGGGGGCGGCGTTGGTCGCCGTAAAGGTGAGCCTGTTGAACGCCCCTGTCTCAAATTCATGAATCCAGACGTCGCCGTTGCCGGCCGTGCCGCTGAGCAGCGCCGCGCGTTTGCCGTCTGGTGACACGCGCGCTTCCTGAAAGGGCCCGGCGGGCAAGTTCAACAACTGCTGCCGGCCAGACTGATCGGCCCACACGAGTTGACGCAGCTCGCCGCTGGCAGTGCCCGGCACGAAGGCGAGGGTGCCATCGCTGGCGCACGCGAAGTGCGCTGCGCCGGTCCTCGCATCGCGCGAGACCGCGGAGAGCACCTGTACCGGACTCCCAGAGGTGGCCAACCGCTCACGATCGAAACGCACCGCGTAGAGCCCGGGCCCCTTCGAGGTACATCAGCCACCCGTCTCCGCAGTCGCGCGCCGTGGCAGCGGCCTGGACCACGGTCCGTCGTTCCCCGCTTGTAAGGGACACGGCATCGATGTTCGAGTCGTCATAGGCGTCCGGACTGGCCACCGTGCCGACAGTGAACAGAACCGCCGCGCTTCCCCGTATCGCATCCACCCATCTATGGGTCCGCTCGCCGGCTGCGAGCGTCGTCAACGGCTGCGGCTGCCCTCCACCCGCCGGCAGGCGCACGAGCGGCGCCCCGGCATTCTGCGTCAGCACCAGCGTTTCGTTGTCGATCCACGTGATTCCCCGCACGTCCGGCGCCTGGCTCACCGTCGTCGCCTCGCCGTCGACAGACGCCTTTCGAACCTCCGCATCGGCGAAGAAGGCGACCCACCGACCATCAGGCGACAGCGCAGGGTTCGAGCCGCCCTCGCTGCCTGGAATGGGCCGCACAGCCACGGCGTCCTTCGAACGGACGTAAATGCGCTCCACGCCGTCGGTCGTCGCGACGAACGCCAACGTGCGTCCGTTCGCCGACAGCGCGACCGCGGGGCGAAACACCAGGGAGAGCGTCGCAGCGGGCTCTGCAGGCCCCACGTCGAATTGCGTCGCCGTGATTGGCGGCGACGGCTTCGGCCGCATCAGCCAGACGAGCGCCACGGCCAGCAGAAGGACGAGTCCTGCCAGAATCGGGACCAGCGTCGCCGGCCAGCGCGAAGCCGGACGTGACGAGCTCGGTTCGGCCTCGTTCTCTGTGTTCTCGAGCGTCACCCGCGCTTCGCCGATGTCCCGGAGCCGCTTGCGCGGGTCCTTTACCAGCGCGCGCCGAACGATTCGCTGCACGGCCGGCGACAAATCGCCCGGAAGCGCGCTCCACGCCGGTTCACGCGTCAGAATGGCAGACAACACGTCCGTGACAGTCTCGCCGTCGAACGGCCGTCGTCCGGAGAGCATCTCGAAGAACACGCAGCCGAACGCCCAGATGTCGACGCGGCGGTCGATGGTCTTCCCGCGCGCCTGCTCGGGGGCCATGTAGGCGGCAGTGCCGAGGATCACGCCGGCCTGAGTGACGGCAGGCGACGCGATCGTCGGCGACTCGGTGAGTCCGGCACTGGCGGCACGCCCGGTGTGCTCAGCCCCTACGGCCTTTGCAAGGCCGAAGTCGAGCACCTTCACGGTGCCGTCGGGGCGCACCTTCACGTTGGCCGGTTTGAGATCGCGATGCACGATGCCGAGCTCGTGGGCGCTCTCGATCGCTTCCGCGATCTGGCGAGCGACGTCACACGCCTCGGCTTCAGCGAGCCTTCCTGCCGTCAACATTTCGGCAAGCGTCGGCCCTTCCACAAGCTCCATCACCAGGGCCTTGACGCCGTCGGCCTGTTCGAACCCATAGACCTGGGCGATGTTCGGATGATTGAGCTGCGCGAGGGTGTGCGCCTCCCTGCTGAAGCGCGCCAGGCGCTCAGGTCGGAGGCGACGTTTGCTGGCAGGACTTTGATGGCGACGTCGCGATTGAGCGACCGGTCGTGGGCCGCGTACACTTCGCCCATGCCGCCTGCGCCGAGACGTCGCCCGACTTCGTACGGCCCGAGGGTAGCGCCCGGCGAGAGGCTCATGGATGAGCCGGATTATAGGCCGGTATCGCCGTCTGGTCCCGAGTCCGGTCGAGGCAAGTCACGCAAAAAGCCCAGCGGATGCTGGGCTTTCGCGGGATTTGATTGGTCGGGGCGAGAGGATTTGAACCTCCGACCCCTCGGTCCCGAACCGAGTGCTCTACCAGGCTGAGCCACGCCCCGACGTCCGACCAGTCTACCTCAGGATTGCGGTCAGCGTCGAGCCGCGACGGCAAATGCCGGCAGCAGCGTGAGAAACGGCGTCCGCAGTTCGTCGGCGTGCGGCGTCGGGCGCCGGCGCGCCAAACAGCGTCGTCGGGCCGTTCCCGTCGCCCCGGGCCTCCTGCCGGCGATGGTGGAGACCCAGCAGGATGCCGATCACGACGCCGCCGGCAATCACGAATGGCCCGCCCGCCGCCGCGTAGATAGCTGACCCCAGCAGCACGAGCAGCGCGTTCGGATTCAGCTTGTGGAATTCGAGCATGCGGGCCTCCCTGGGTCTTCTTCCGAACTGTTTGACACCGGCGCCCGTCGAAAGTTCCATGGCGGGGCGTGACGCCCTCCACACTCGCTCGAGGTGTCATGGCCGACCTGCTTGCCGACGCGCGCTATGCCGTCCGCTCCTTCCTGAAGAGCCCGGGCTTCACGCTGGCCGCCGTTGCTGCCCTGGCGCTCGGCATCGGCGCCAATACCGCGATCTTCTCCATCGTGAACGCGGTGCTGCTGAAGCCGTTGCCGTACCCGGACCCGGATCGCATGGTCGTCTTCCAGACGACCTCGCCCGAGGGCGCCTTCTCGGCGGGCTCCCCGGCCAAGTTCAACCATTGGCGCGCGCAGGCCGATGTCGTCCAGGACGTCGCCGCGTACCGGGGGAACATCGTGAACCTCACCGGCGTCGGCCTCCCGGAGCAGCTCCGCGCCGAGCAGGTGTCGGCGGAGTACCTCGCGCTCTTCGGCGCGCCGGTCATCCACGGCCGTCCGTTCACCGCCGCGGAGGACCGTCCTGGGGCGGAGAACGTCGTGCTGCTGAGCCATGCGCTCTGGACGCGGCGCTTCGGCGCCGACCCGACGCTGCTCGGCCGCACGATCGAGCTGGGCGGCGTGCCGCACGTCGTCCTCGGGATCGTCGGACCCGACTTCGACTTCGGCGAGTTCGGTCCGGTGCCGGAGTTGTTCGTCCCCTTCCAGATCGACCCGCAGTCCACCGATCAGGGCCACTACTTCCAGGTCGCCGGACGGCTGAAGCCCGGAGTCTCGCTCGACCAGGCGCAGGCGCGTCTGAAGCTCTCGGCCAACGAGTACCGCCAGCGATACCCGACGGCACTCGACCGCAACGCCGCGTTCACGTCGCAGAGCCTGCAGGACGAGCTCGTCAGCGACGTGCGCTCCACGCTCTGGGTCCTGCTGAGCGCGGTGGCGCTCGTCCTGCTGATCGCCTGCGCGAACGTCGCGAACCTGCTGCTCGCCCGCGCCTCGGGGCGCCGGCGTGAGATCGCGATTCGCGCCGCTATCGGCGCCGGGCGCGGCCGCATCATCCGCCAGCTCCTGACCGAGAGCGTCCTGCTCTCGATCGCCGGCGGGCGTGTGCGGTCTCATCCTCGGGATGGTCGGCATCCGGGCGCTGCTCGCGGTCAACACGGCGGGGCTGCCGCGCGTCGGCGAGGCCGGCAGCGTCGTGACGATGGACTGGCGGGTCCTGCTCTTCACGATGACGCTCGCGATCGCCACGGGCGTCCTCTTCGGTCTCGTGCCGGCCCTTCAAGCCGCGGGCAGCGACCTCCACGGCACGCTGAAGGAAAGCAGCAGCCGCTCCGGCACAGGATCGCATCAGAACCGCACGCGCTCGCTCCTGGTGGTCACCGAGGTCGCGATGGCGCTGGTGCTGCTCATCGGCTCGGCGCTCCTCGTTCGCACCTTCGTCGCGCTCCGCTCCGTGAACCCGGGCTACGACGCCCGCGGCGTGCTGACGATGCGGATGTCGATGACCGGAGAGCGATTCCTGAAATCGGAAGGCGTCGACCAGGCGGTGCGCATCGGCGTCGAGAAGGTCATGGCGATTCCCGGCGTCCAGCTCGCCAGCGCGACGTGCTGCGTGCCGCTCGAAGGCGGCTACGGGCTCGGGTTCATCATCGCGGGCCGGCCGCTGGCCGATCAGCCGTATCACGGCGGCGGCGCCTGGAACACGGTGTCGCCCGGCTACTTCGAGGTCTTCAAGATTCCGGTCAGGCGCGGCCGCACGTTCACGACGCGCGACACGGCCGCGTCGACGCCCGTGGTCGTCATCAACGAAGCGATGGCAAAACAATACTGGCCAAAGGGCGACCCGATGTCCGATCGCCTGATCATCGGCCGCGGCGGCATGCGGGAGTTCGCCAGCGAGCCGGACCGCCAGATCATCGGCATCGTCGCCGACAGCCGCGACGGCTCGCTCAACGACGAGCCCGGGCCGAAGATGTTCATCCCGCAGGCGCAGGTGCCGGATCTGGCCAACGCGCTCAACGTCCGCATCACGCCGATGGCGTGGGTCGTCCGCACGGCCGGCGATCCCTACGCACTGAGCGGTCAGATTCAGGAAGCGCTGCGGCAGGCGACCGGCCTGCCGGTGTCCAGCGTGCGGACGATGGAGGATGTGGTCATCCGCTCGACGTCGCGCCAACGCTTCAACATGTGGCTGATGTCCGTTTTCGGGCTGTCGGCGCTGGCGCTCGCCGCCATCGGCATCTACGGCCTGATCGCCTACTCGGTCGAGCAGCGGACGCAGGAAATAGGTATCCGCCTGGCCCTGGGCGCCGACTCGAAACAAGTGAAGCGCATGGTCGTCAACCAGGGCATGAAGCTGGCGATCGCCGGTGTGGTCGTCGGCGTCGTCGCGTCACTGGCACTGGCGCGCTTCATCGCCAGCTTCCTGTTCGGCGTCGAACAGTGGGATCCGGCCGTGTTCGTGGCGGCGCCGCTGACCCTGGCGTTCATCGCGCTCGTCGCCACGTGGATTCCGGCGCGGCGCGCGAGCCGGGTCGATCCTATCGACGCGCTTCGCTACGAATAGACGACGCGAGCGCCTCGACGAGGGCGAGGTCCGCGTGGGCCGTGAGGTCGGGGTGGAGCGGCGTCACCGACACGTAGCCTTCGCGCACCGCCACGTAGTCCGATCGGTCGTGGTCGTGCCAGTCGCACTGCACCTCGTCGATCCAGTAGTAACTGCGGCCTCGCGGATCGACTCGCGCCGTAATCGACGTCACGTGGTTGCGGAGGCCCTGGACGGTCACCCGATGTCCGCGCGGAACGCCCGGCGGCACGTTGACGTTGAGGAACGTGCGGGACGGCAGCGGACGCGCCAGCATGGCGTCGGCCACGTCGGCCGCCGCCCGCGCGGCCGCCGTGAAGTCGGCGCCGGCCAGCCCGCCCTGCCCCAGCGACACCGCAATTGCCGGAATGCCCAGCAGCGCCGCTTCGAGCGCTCCTGCGACCGTGCCCGAGTACGTGACGTCGTCTCCGAGGTTGTAGCCCTTGTTGATGCCGGAGGCCACCAGGTCGGGCCGGCGGCCGTCGAGCAGAATCTTCAGCGCGATGTTGACGCAATCCGTCGGCGTCCCATCGACGGCATGGCGGCCCGAGCCGAAGGTCTCGATGCGCAGCGGCCGCCGCAGCGTCAGGGCATGCCCGATCGCGCTGGCTTCCGTGAGCGGCGCCACCACGATGACCTCGCCCATCGGTCGCAGCGCTGCCGCCAGCGCATCAATCCCCGGGGAATGAATGCCGTCGTCGTTCGTGACCAGAATCAATCGCATGTCGGATCAGTGTAGCAGCGCACCTGACGAACTTCGTCGCAACCCGCAGACCTGCCCGACCCGCGCAACCCGACCTGACCCGCCCGACCTGCCCGACCCGCATATAATCGCCCCCGATGACCTGGTGGCTCTGGCTGTTGCTCGGCCTGGTGCTGTCGGCGCTGGAGTTGGCCTCCACCGGCGGCTTCTACCTCATATTCTTCGGAGTGTCGGCCATGTTCATCGGCCTGATGACGGCCATCGGCCTGGCCGGGCCGCCCTGGCTCCAGTGGCTGGTGTTCACGCTGCTGAGCGTGATCCTGCTGCTCGCGTTTCGCCGGCCGATCCTGCGCATCATGCAGGTCGAGACCGGGCCGGTCGATTCACTGGTCGGGCAAACCGCGGTGCACGCTGGACGCGATTGCTCCGGGAACCGTCGGCCGTGCCGAACTCCGCGGTACGACGTGGTCGGCCCGCAATCTTCACAGCGCCGATCTGGCGCGGGGACAGCGCTGCCGCGTCGAGCGGGTCGACGGGCTGATGCTGTTCCTTCTTCCCGAGTAGCGGCTCCCCATGGAACTCATGTCCGGCGCGCTGGTAGGCCTGATCATCCTGGCGGTCTTCGTCCTCGTCATTGTCGCGAAGACCGCCGTTGTCGTCCCGCAGCAGAACGCGTACATCGTCGAGCGCGTGGGCAAGTACGCCGGCACGATCGACGCCGGCTTCCACATCCTGATCCCGTTCGTGGACGTGATCCGCTACCGGCACACGCTCAAGGAGCAGTCGGTGGACATTCCCGCGCAGGTCTGCATCACGCGTGACAACGTGCAAGTCCAGGTCGACGGCGTGCTGTACCTGAAGGTGCTGAACCCGGAGCGCGCGTCATACGGGATCTCCGACTACATGTTCGCCATCTCGCAGCTGGCGCAGACGACGCTGCGCAGCGAGGTCGGCAAGATCGACCTCGACAAGACGTTCGAGGAGCGCACAAACATCAACACGCAGGTGGTCACGGAACTGGACAAGGCGTCGGAGTCGTGGGGCGTGAAGGTGCTGCGCTACGAGGTGAAGAGCATCACGCCGCCCGGCGACGTGCTGGCGGCGATGGAAAAGCAGATGCGGGCCGAGCGCGAGAAGCGCGCCGTCATTCTGACGTCCGAAGGTCATCGCGACGCCGTCATCAACACCGCCGAGGGCGACAAGCAGCAGGCGATCAAGGCGTCCGAGGCGCAGCGTCAGCGGCAGATCAACGAAGCCGAAGGCCAGGCGTCGGCGATTCTGGCCGTCGCCAGCGCGACGGCAGAGGGCATCCGAAGGGTCGCCGAGGCGATCAAGCTCGAGGGTGGCACCGAAGCCGTGCAGTTGCGCGTTGCCGAGCAGTACATCACGCAGCTCGGCAAGCTCGTCGAGGGCAGCACCAACCTGATTCTGCCGGCCAATGTCGCCGATGTCGGCAGCATGGTCGCGCTGGCGATGAACGTGTTCAAGAGCCAGGGCGGCGGCGAGGCCGCGCCGCCGGCTGTGCCACCTCCGCCCTATCGACGCTAAGACCACAACCGCGACGCCGCGAGGGCCGCGATGGCGATCTGGGCCGGTCGGCGACATCGCCGGATCTCGGCATCCTGGTTGCGCGGCACGCGTACAATCGATCGATGGCCCTCAAGGACGTGCTCGAAGCGTCCGTGCGGCCCGGCACCCTGGTCGAGCCGCTCGACGAGCGGCGCATCCGCTGCGTCGCCTGCGGCCACGCCTGTCCGCTGCCCGACGGCGCCGCCGGCGTCTGCAAGGTCCGCTTCAACCGGGGCGGGACGCTGTATGTCCCGTGGGGCTACGTGGGCGGCGTGCAGGTGGACCCGGTCGAGAAGAAGCCGTTCTTCCACGTCGCGCCTGGCAGCCTGGCTTTCAGCTTCGGCATGCTGGGCTGCGATCTCCACTGCTCCTACTGCCAGAACTGGGTGACGTCACAGGCGCTGCGCGACCCGGCCGCAGTGGCGCCGCCCCGCTACGTCGAGCCGGAGATGCTCGCCGCAGAAGCCGCGCGTCTCGGCGCGCGCCTTCTCGTCTCGACCTACAACGAGCCGCTCATCACCGCTGAATGGGCGGTCGAGATCTTCAGGCATGCCCGGCGCCGGGGCCTGCTCACGGCCTTTGTCTCGAACGGCAACGGGACGCCGCAGGTCCTGGATTACATCCAGCCGCACATCGATTGCTACAAGGTGGACCTGAAGTCGTTCGACGATCGGCACTACCGCCAGCTGGGGGGCCGGCTCGCGCCCATCCTCGATACCATCCGCTCGCTGCACGCGCGCGGCGTGTGGGTGGAGATCGTGACGCTGCTCGTGCCGGGCTTCAACGACTCCCCCGACGAATTGCGCGACCTGACGGCTTTCGTGGCGGACGTGTCGCCGGATATCCCGTGGCACGTCACGGCGTTTCATCGCGATTACCGCATGACCGATCGGCCGGATACCACCGACCGGCAGCTCGTGGACGCCGCGGCCATCGGCCGCGCCAGCGGGCTTCGTTATGTCTATGCGGGCAACCGACCCGGACGGGTCGGCGATCTGGAGGACACGCGCTGCGCGTCCTGCGGCGCGACGCTGGTGGAACGCCGCGGCTACACGATCCTCGATCGGCGAATCACGGCATCCGGCCGATGCCCGGACTGCCATGCAGTCTGTCCCCGGCCTGTGGGGCTCAACGACCTGACCAACCGCCAACCACCCCGACCAACCGTCCGAACCCGGCCCAACCCGACCAACCCGTTCATCCCCCGCGAGTATGCATTTCGAGGTGGGGATCGCGCTTGAGTGAGGACACCGGGATGAAGGCGCGGCGGTCGGCGAGCTGCAGCCGATCCTCGGCGCCCTGATCGGCCCTCGCCTCCCAGTCCCCCGCAATCCGCGCCAGCACCTGGTCGTCGTCTGCGCCGCCGCGTACCAGCGCGCGCAAATCCGTGCCGCTGGCGGCGTAGAGGCAGCGGTACCACATGCCGTCCGCCGTCAGCCGGCTGCGGTCGCAGGTCGCGCAGAAGGGCGCGGTCGTCGAGGCGATCACGCCGACCACCTGTCCGTGCGGCAGCCGGAACCGCGTCGCCGGCGCCCAGCCGTCGTTGCCCGAGCGGCTCCACTTCGCCGAACGCCCGCGTCAGCGTTGCGAGAATGTCGGCGCGCGAGACCACATGGGCCATCGACCACTGGGTGGCGCCGCCGACGTCCATGTACTCGATGAAGCGGATCTCCGCGCCGAGCCGACCCGCCTCGTGAACCAGCGGCACGACCTCATCGTCGTTGACGCCGCGGATGACCACGGTGTCGATCTTGAACCCCGGGAAGACCTGTGCGGCGGCGTCGAGACCCTCTCGGACGCGCGGCAGTTCGTGCGCCCGTGTGATGGCGTGGAATCGATCGGCGTCGAGAGTGTCGAGGCTCACGGTGATCCGGTGCAACCCGGCGGCCTTCAGCTCGTGAGCCATCGGTGCGAGCAGGATGCCGTTGGTGGTGAGCGCCAGATCGTCCCAGGGCGAGGCCTCTGACAGCAGGCCGACGAGCAGCGGCATGTCGCGCCGCAGCAGCGGTTCGCCGCCGGTCAGGCGCAGGCGCGTCGCGCCGGCCTGGAAGAACAGCCGCGCCAGCCGCGCGATCTCTTCGAAGTCGAGGAGGTCGGCGCGCGGCAGCCACGTGTACTCGGCCTCCGGCATGCAGTACAGGCAGCGCAGGTTGCACCGGTCGGTGACCGACAGCCGGAGGCTGCGCAACGGACGGCCGCGGCGATCGAGGACAGCCATTGCGATTAGCGTCCCAGGGCGCGCTTCATCTGCGCGTTATGGCGAATCGTGTGCGCGACGATCCACTCACCCACCTGCACCAGGCTGAGCGTGCCGACAGACGCGTGCGTGAAGGTCAGCGCGGCGCGGGACGGGTCGAGCCCGCGAAAGGCGGCCGTGACCCGTGTGCCGCTGGCGTCCAGCGCGGCCAGCGCGTCGGCACGAGTGGCAGTGGGCGGGGGCTGCAAGCTGGCCGGCGCGTGGAGCGGACCGGTCAGCGTGGACTGGATCTCGCCCCAGGGCCGCTCGACGAAGTCGGCGGCCGCCGGGCGTGAGTACGGAACGTCGCCGCTCACGATGCCGGCAATGAGCAGGTCGAAGCCGGCGACGTGAGCGCCAATCTGTGCCGGCGTCCACCCGCCGCCGGGCGGCGTGGTCGCGGCTTCGAGATCGGTCGCTCCCTCGAGCCGCGCGACGATGCGGCCGTGGGCTTCGGCGAAGCCCGTCAGCACGCTCTCGACGCGCGACGCGAGGTCAGCCATCTAGGCGCGGTCGGTGGCCGGCGCGCAGTACTGATCGAATGCCGCCATCAGCTGGCGGGCGATGAGGTCCGCGGACTGGCCTTCGATCTGGCGCCGCTCCATCATGTAGACCAGCTGGCCGTCCTGCAGCAGCGCCACCGACGGCGAGCTCGGCGGGTAGCCGGTGAAGTAGCTGCGTGCCCGATCGGTGGCGTCCACGTCCGCGCCAGCAAACACCGTCGTCAGGAAGTCGGGCTTGACGTCATGACCGAGGGCCATGGCGATGCCCGGCCGGGCCTTGCCAGCCGCGCAACCGCACACCGAATTGACGACCACGAGCGTTGTGCCCTTGCGGGCCATCGCCTCGTCCACTGCCTCGGCCGTGCGCAGCTCCTCGACCCCGAGCTGGGTGAGTTCCTGCCGCATCGGCGCCACGAAATAATCCGGATATGCCACAGTCCATTGCTCCTTACGTCAATTGGATGCCGGCGGCGGGGACGCTGTCGTACGCCGCCGGCCACCCCTCGTAGGATAGCGTACCGTGCGCCCAGCGACCGGACCACTATGACCGACGCGAGTCGCTCCCGCCCTGGGCAACTGCCACGCTGCGTAAGCACGAGTCCGACGCCCGGACGTATCGATACTGCATCGAGCAGGCGCGCGGCGCGACGCACGACCCGTTGGGGAACGCGGCGCAGGTCAGTTGCGGCAGGTCGGCCGCATCCACACTTCTGCGCATGGGAGGATCATCGAGTGGACCGCGACGCCTCGCGAGGCGCTGGCTCCGTCACGATCGAGCTCAACAATAGATATGCGCTCGACGGACGCGATCCCAACTCATACAGTCGAATCTTCTGGACCCTGGGCCGGTATGATCGTCCCTGGGCGCCGGAACGGCCGATATATGGATCGATCCGGTTTATGAACTCCGAGAACACCGCGCGAAAGATGTCGGTGACCGATATAATCCGCCGACATGCGCCCGAGCCGAGCGCCACGCCGTCCCAGCCGGCGTTGTGGATCTGACCGACGTGCCAATCTACGAGAAGCGATCCGTCATCGACACTCCCGCCCCCACTCTTTTCGCCTGGCACACGCGTCCCGGCGCCTTCGAGCGGTTGGCGCCGCCGTGGGAACACCTGCGCATCGTGTCGCGCCATGGCGGCATCGCCGACGGCAGCCGCGTGACGCTCGAGTTGCGCCGCGGGCCGCTGAAGACGCGGTGGGAGGCGCTGCACCGCGATTTCATCGAGGGCCAGCAGTTCACCGACGTCCAGGTGGCCGGCCCGTTCAAGCGCTGGGAGCACACGCACCGCGTGGAGCCGGTCGCCGACGATCGCGCGACGCTGATCGATCACGTCGACTACGCGCTGCCGCTCGGCCCGCTGGGCGCCGTCGCCGGCGGCGTCGTCGCCCGCCGGATGATGGACCGCCTGTTTGCGTTCCGCCATCGCCGCATCGCCGCCGATCTGGGCCGTCACGCGGCTATCGGGAAGGGGCGCCGGCTGCGGCTGGTGCTGACGGGCAGGACCGGGTGGGTGCTGACCCAGCTGGCCGCGTTTCTCGGAACCGGAGGCCACGTGGTTCGGCTGTTTCCGACGAGCGAGGATCCGCGGACGCTGCCGTCGGAGGCCGCCTGGGGACCGACGCTCGTGCCCGACTTCGCGGCACTCGAGCAGGCAGATGCGGTGATTCACATGGGGCTCGGCGACCTGCCGGGCCTGCTGACGGCGCTCGACGAGCGGCGCAGCCGCGCCCGCGCTGTCATCGCGCTACCGACGATGGCCCTGGCGAGCGCGGCGCCGGCAAGCCGAGAGGCGCTGGAGGAAGCCGTCAGCTCGACGACACGCCGCGTCGCGGTGCTGCTGACACCGGGGTTGCTGGCCGCGTGGCCGGCGGTCGAGGGCAGCGTGCCGCGGGAAGCGATCAGCCCGTCGCTTGACGGCCCCCTCGTCGGCGTCGACGACCTGATCGGCGCGACCTATTTCGCGCTCTGTAACGACGGCGTGCGCGGCCTGCTGGATGTCACGCTGCCGCGCGCCGGCGCCACCGCCGCGGTGCCGCCATCGGTGGCGCGATGGATCGACGAACTACGCGTCCTGAAGCTCCAGAGCCCCGACGGTCTCGCCGCAACCCCGATCACGCAGCTCGGGTTCCGGCCGCTGAACCCGACGCTGGCCGAGACCGTCGTCGCCGAGATGGGCTGGCCTGCGTAACGCTCCGTGGCATAACGGCCGGCGCACGCCACAGTAAGCGGCGCGAATACTGTCTGGGCCGGTGATAAACTGCCGTTATGAGCCAGACACTGCTCGACAAGGTGTGGAACGCCCACACGGTCCGGCGGCTCCCGACCGGGCAGACGCAGCTGTTCATCGGCCTGCACCTGGTGCATGAAGTCACCAGCCCGCAGGCCTTCGACATGCTGAACGCGCGCGGCTGGAAGGTGGCGTTCCCCGAGCGCACCTTTGCCACGGTCGACCACATCGTGCCGACGCGGGAGCGACAGCGGCCGTTTCTCGATGTGATGGCCGAGCAGATGATGAGCGCCCTCGAGCGCAACTGCGCCGAGCACGGCATCCCGCTCTACAACATCGGCGACGCGCACCAGGGCATCGTTCACGTCATCGGGCCGGAGCTCGGGCTGACGCAGCCGGGCATGACCATCGCCTGCGGCGACAGCCACACCTCGACGCACGGCGCCTTCGGGTCGGTGGCCTTCGGCATCGGCACCTCGCAGGTCCGCGACGTGCTGGCCTCGCAGTGTCTCGCGCTCGAGCCGCTGCAGGTGCGCCGCATCGACGTCACCGGCCGCCTCGCGCCCGGGCGTGTACGCCAAGGACGTCATTCTCGAGATCATCCGGCGGCTCGGCGTAAAGGGCGGCGCGGGATACGCCTACGAGTACGGCGGCCCGGTGGTCGACCGCATGTCGATGGACGAGCGGATGACGATCTGCAACATGTCGATCGAAGGCGCCGCCCGCGTCGGCTACGTGAACCCCGACGAGACGACCTTCGCGTATCTCGAGGGTCGTGCCTTCACGCCGCGCGGCGAGGCCTTCGAGGCGGCCAAGGCGTACTGGCGAAGGCTGGCGTCCGATGCCAACGCGCGCTACGGCGACCGCGTCGTCATCGACGGCGATGTGCTGGAGCCGACGGTGACCTGGGGCATCAACCCCGGACAGTCCGTGGCGATCAGCGGCGCGCTGCCCGACCCGCGCGAGGCCGAAGCTGCCGAGCGCGCCGGCATCGAGGAGGCGCTGCAGTTCATGGACTTCACGCGCCGGCCAGCCGATCAAGGGCACGCGTATCGACGTCGCGTTCATCGGATCGTGCACGAACAGCCGACTTTCGGACCTTCGCGAAGCGGCGCGCGTCGTGCGCGGCCACCGGCTCGCCTCGCATGTGAAGGGGCTCGTCGTGCCCGGGCTCCGACACCGTGCGTCAGGACGCCGAGCGCGAAGGGCTGCACGAGATCTTCCGCGAGGCCGGGTTCGAATGGCGCGGCGCGGGCTGTTCGATGTGCCTGGCGATGAACCCCGATCGGCTGCAGGGCCGCGAGGTCTGCGCGAGTTCCTCGAATCGCAACTTCAAGGGACGTCAGGGCAGCCCCACCGGGCGCACGCTGCTGATGTCGCCCGCGATGGTGGCCGCCGCCGCCCTGGCCGGCGAGGTCGTCGACGTGCGGCCCGTGCTGGCCGGACAGGGAGTGACCGCATGAGCCTCAGCCGCATCGAATCCGTCAGCGGGCGCGCGCTGCCGCTTCGCGGGCACGACATCGACACGGATCGGATCATCCCGGCCCGGTATCTGAAGGCCGTGTCGTTCGACGGCCTCGAGCGTCATGTCTTCGCGGACGATCGCAGCGACCCGGCGCATGCCTTCAACCAGCCGCAGTTCCAGGGCGCGGGCGTGCTGCTGGTGAACAGGAACTTCGGCTGCGGCAGCTCTCGCGAGCACGCGCCGCAGGCGATTCAGCGCTGGGGCATCCGCGCGATCGTCGGCGAGGGGTACTCCGAGATCTTCTTCGGCAACAGCGTCCAGATGGGGCTTCCCTGCCTGACCCTGTCCCCCGACGACGTCGAACGGCTGATGGCAGCCGTCGAAGCCGACCCAACCATCGAGGTCACGGTGAACGTCGCGGGACTTGAGGTCTCCGCGGGCGACATCCGTGCGAAGGCCACGATGCCGGCCGCCGCGCACGAGGCGCTGGTGAGCGGCCTCTGGGACGGCACCGGCCTGCTGCTCGACGACTTCGAACAGGTCCGAGCGCTGTCCCAGACGCTGCCGTACGTCACCGGCCGCTGGTAGGTCGTCAATCACGGAGCCAGGAAGTCACAGAGACGCACGAAGAGTACCTGGTGGGACCGAGGTCGTACTCCGCTCCCCCTGAAGTGCTCTTGCGCGTCTTCGTGTCTCGGTCTCTCCGTGATTGACAGGCGATCACTGGCGCGATAGAGCGATGATCGGGTTCACGCTCGGCTGCGCGTCGAGCCGGGCCAAGGCACGCGAGAAGCGACGCCAGGGCAAGCACGCCGGTGACTCCGAGGATTACGCCGGGGTCGAGTGTGCCGACGCCATAGAGCTGCGACGCGATGTAGCTGCGCAGCAGCAGTGCCAGCGTGACCCCGACCGCCAGACCGACCAGCACCAGGGCCAGCCCTTCGCCGAGCACCATGCGCATGATCTCGCGCGTGCCGCTGCCGAGCGCCATCCGGATGCCGATCTCGCGCGTGCGCTGAGTTACCTGATACGCCAGCACGCCGTAGATGCCGATCGACGCCAGCAGGAGCGCCACCATCCCGAACGCGAGCGCAAGGAGCATCGGGGCGCGGCGCGGGTTGAGCGACTTCTCGACGCGGTCCGACATCGTGAACGTGTCGGTCAACTGCGCCTCGGGATCGATCGACGCCAGCGCCCGCTGCACCGCGGTCGTCGCCGCGATCGGATCGCCCGTCGTCCGGATCGCCAGCGCGACGCCACGCGATGGGCGCTGCGCGTAGGGCATGTAGTACGTCCCGGCGCGCGCGCCCTCGCCCTCGACGAGCCCGCGCATCTTCACGTCGGCGACGACGCCGACGACCTGCATCCAGGTCACGTTCGGACCGGGGTTCGCCAGGTCTTCGACCCGGCTGGGCAGGTACATGCGGCGCCCGATGGGATCGGTCTTCGGCCAGAAGTGCTTTGCCAGCTGCTCGTCGACCAGCACTACCTTGGGCGCGTCCTGCGAGTCGCTGTCGGTGAAGAACCGTCCGCGCTTGACCTTGACCCTGAGCGCCTCCAGATAACCGGGCGTGACGACGACCTGGTTGGGCGACACGACTGACTCGCCGGGCGACATCACGTAGCCCTCGGGGACGACGACGCTGCTGCTCTCGTCCCAGCTGAAGGGCAGGTAGCTCGTGGCGCCGGCCGCCTGCACGCCGGGCAGCGCGCGAATACGTTCGATCACGCGGCTCGTGTACGACCGCAGCGACGCGATCGTCCGGATAGCGCGTCTCGAGGGGATTCGCGCGGCCGGTAAGGACGTGCTGCGAGACGAAGCCGGGATCGACGTTCAGGAGCTGGCGGAAGCTGGCCAGCAGCAGCCCGGCGCCGATCAGGAGGACGAACGCCGTGCCGACCTGGGCGACCACCAGGGCGCGCCGCGCGAAGCGCGCGCCCGGGCCGGCCGAGCCACCACGTCCCTCTTCCCGAAGAATGAGGTTCAGGTTCTGGTGCGAGAGGTGCCAGGCCGGCACCGCGCCGACGACGATGCCGAGCAGCGCCGCCAGGCCCAGCGTGAAGCCGAGCACCGTGCCGTCCATACGGATCTCGTGCGCGCGGGGCAGGTCGGTGAGGCCCAGCCACTCGATCGCGTCGAGACTCCAGAAGCCGACGAGGAGCCCGGCGGCGCCGCCGAGGACCGTGAGCACGATCGACTCGGTGACCAGTTGGCGCACGACCCGGCCACTGCCGGCGCCCAGCGCGCTGCGGGTGGCCAGTTCCTTCACCCGGCCGCTGGCGCGCACGAGCGAGAGGTTGGTGATGTTGACGGCGGCAATCAGCAGCACGAACAGGACGCCGCCCCAGAGCAACTGCAGCGCCGCCCGCACGTTGCGCACGAGGTCGGCATCGAGCGGGACTATGACCGTGTCGTAGCGCGCATTGATCAACGCCTGCTTCAAGGCTCCGGACCGTTCGACAATCGCGACGTTCATGGCATCCACGCGTGACTGGGCCTGCTGAATCGATGCGCCAGGCGCGAGGCGGGCGATCTGCTGGTGGTTCTGACTGTGACGCGCCTCTTCAGATCGCTGTTCGGCGGTGAACGCGAGCGGCGTGAACACCCGGACCTCCGGGCTGAGGAAGCTGAAGGTTGCCGGCAGACGCCGACGACGACGTGGAGCTCGTCGTTCAGGCGCAGCTGCTTGCCGACGATGCCGGCGATGCCCTCGGGCTGCTTCTCGGCAAACGCCTGGCTGACAATCGCGACCTTCTCCTTGCCGGGGGTCGCCTCTTCCTCGGTGAACACCCGCCCCCGGATCGAGCCGCCGCGGAGCACGCGGAAGAAGGAGGGCGTCACGCGCATGGCGGAGACCTGTTCCGCGCCCGAGCCCTGTCCGACTCGGTAGCCCCACCACTGATAGAGCGCCGCCGAGTCGAAG
Source organism: Vicinamibacteria bacterium (assembly GCA_963719755.1). Lineage (GTDB taxonomy): Bacteria > Acidobacteriota > Vicinamibacteria > Vicinamibacterales > JAENWD01 > JAENWD01. Next base: position 342,026 of record CAVRDA010000016.1, read on the forward strand.
ACGTCGTTCATTTGCGCTCGATCGAAGTAGTTCGGCACCGACGTGCCCGCCCGCTCGACGCCCGGCCCCGGGAACGCGTCGTAGGAGAAGACCAGCCGATTCGGCCTCGGGGTACGGCAGCGGGCGCTGGAGCACCGAGCGCACGACCGTGAAGATCGCGGTGTTGGCCCCCAGGCAGAGGGCCAGGGTCAGAATGGTGGTCAGGGCGAAGGCGCGGTCCTTCCACAGCAGCCTGACCGCAAAGCGCAAGTCCTGCCTGAGGGTGTCCATAGAAGTTTCTTACGACTGTCGCAGGGCCTCAGGTTCACGGGTTCGCGGACGACCGTCAAGCGATATTCAGCTCTCCGGGTGCTGGTGCTTCGCCACCTGCAGAAACGCCTGCGCCGCGTGGCTCATCTCGCCGCCGCGGCGATAGACCAGCCGGAGCAGACGCGCCAGGCGTACTTGCTGGACCTTGACGGCGGCCAGGCTGCCGCGGCCGAGTTCCGAGACGGCGCACCGCCTCGGCAGCAGCGCCACGCCCATCTTCATCTCCACCGCGCGCTTGATCGCCTCCAGGCTCGGCAGCGCCACCTGGATGTTGATCGGCGCGTGCTTCTGCTCGAACGTCCGCAGGACGCGCTCCCGCGCCGGCGACGGGTCGTTGTGCGCGATGACCGTCTCGCGGCCGAACTCGGCGAGCGACACGTCCTTGCGCCCCGCCATGGGGTGCTGGGGATGGACGAGCATCACCAGGTCGTCGGGGCCGAGTGCCAACGTCAGGAGCCCGCGCTCGGCCGGCAGAAAAGTGATGACGCCGAAGTCCAGGCTGCCCTGCGAGACTTCCACGCCCACCTGCCGCGAAGGGACCCGCCGCACGTCCACCTGGATCTCCGGGTGTGCCAGCCGGAACCGCCCCACCAGCGGCAGCAGCGCGTGCACGGCGGCCTCGTTGGCGCCAATCAGGACCCGGCCGCGACGGAGGTCGCGGAGCTCCCGTACGGCCACCTCGGCCTCTTCGCTCAGCCGCATCAGCCGCTGGGCGTACTCGCGCAGGACCCGGCCGGCCTCGGTCAGCGCGCCCTGTTTCGACGAGCGATCGAACAGCCGCTCGCCGAGCTCCTCCTCGAGCCGCCGGATGGCCTGGCTGACGGCCGGCTGGGTCCGGTGCAGCTTGGCGGCCGCCCGGGAGAAGCTGCGCTCGCCGGCGACGGTCAGAAATACCTGCAGTTCCGAGAGTTCCATCGTGGCGTCCGCTTCCGGCCGGGCGGTCCGGCGGGGCGCCGGGTCGCATAACGGGCCATTATCAAAGCGTAAAAACTATAGACTTGACTGCATAGTCTCGGCAATTCGAAAATCGACAGCGGAGGCCTCATGGCTGCTGACCGCATCGTCATCTTCGACACCACCCTGCGCGACGGCGAGCAGGCGCCGGGCTTCTCGCTCCGCGTGTCCGAGAAGCTGCAGCTGGCGCGCCAGCTCGATGCGCTCGGCGTGGACATCATCGAAGCGGGCTTTCCGATCGCCTCAGAAGCCGACGCCGAAGCCGTGCGGATCGTGGCGACCGAAGTGTCGCGACCGGTGACCGCCGCCCTCGCGCGCTGCCGCAAGGACGACATCGAGAGCGCCGGCGAGTCGTTGAAGCCGGCGGCCAGGAGCCGCATTCACACGTTCATCGCCACGTCCGATTTGCACCTCGAGAAGAAGCTGCACATCTCGCGCGAGCAGTGCCTCGAGGCGGCCGTCGCCGCGGTCACCCAGGCCCGCGGTTATACGGACGACGTCCAGTTCTCAGCCGAAGACGCCACACGCAGCGACATGGATTTCCTGTGTAGAGTCGTCGAATCGGTTATCAAGGCAGGCGCCACCACGGTCAACCTGCCTGACACTGTCGGCTACTCCACCCCTGACGAGATCTACGAGTTCTTCCACGCCATCCTCTCCCGCGTCCCCAACGCCGACAAGGCGGTCTTCAGCGCTCACTGCCACGACGATCTCGGGCTGGCCGTCGCCAACACGCTGGCGGCGCTGCGGGCCGGCGCGCGACAGGTGGAGTGCACGATCAACGGCATCGGCGAGCGGGCCGGCAACGCCTCCCTCGAGGAGATAGTGATGGCGACGAAGGTGCGGCAGGATCGCCTGCCCGTACGGCAGCGCCGTCGTCACCGAGCAGATCTTCGCCGCCAGCCAGATGCTGACCCGGCTGACCGGCGAGGCCGTGCAGGCCAACAAGGCCATCGTCGGGCGCAACGCCTTCGCCCACGAAGCCGGCATCCACCAGGACGGGATGCTGAAGGACCGGCGCACCTACGAGATCATGCGGCCCGAGGACGTCGGCGTGCCGGCGACGACGCTGGTGCTGGGCAAGCACTCCGGACGTCACGCCGTGCAGCATCGCGTGCAGCAGCTCGGACTCGAGCTGTCGCGGCTCGAGCTGGACCGGCTGTATCGCCGGATGGTCGCCCTGGCCGACCAGCAGAAGACCGTCTCGGACGCCGAGCTGGCGCAAATCGTCGCGGAGCTGCGCCAGTCGCCGGAACCGGCGACCGCCGCGCCCATCGGCCACCGGCAGGGGCCCGGCACCGAAGAAGTCGGCTACGGGCACGGGGTTTAGGAATTGGCGATTGGGGATTGCCGATTGCCGATTACGGCGGGGCAACGCTCACCTCCCCTGCTGAACGCTTCCAATCCTGCCAATTCGACGGCCCGTTACTGAAGATGGCCCAGCGCCTGGCTGGTTGCTGCCGGTATGCCGCCCGAGCCTCGGGTTGCCCGACGTAATCGCCAATCCTCAATCCGCAATCGTCAATTGACATGAACCTCTCCATAGCCCTGATTCCCGGAGACGGCGTCGGCCCTGAAGTCGTCGCCGCGGCCTGCGACGTGCTCGACGCGGTCGCGACGACGTTCCACCACACGGTCGAGCGTCCGTCCTACCTGATGGGAGGCGCCGCGCTGCGGGCAGGACTGCCGGCGCTGCCGCCGGAGACGCTGGCAGGCTGCCTGGCGGCGAAGGCGACGCTGCTGGGCGCCGTCGGCGACCCGGCCTTCGATCACCTGCCATCGCGCGAACGCCCCGAGGGCGGGCTGCTGGCGCTGCGGAAGGGGCTTGGCGTCTTCGCGAACCTGCGCCCGACGAGGATCTGGCCGGGCCTCGAAGACGCGGCGCCGCTTCGGCCGGAGATCGCGCGCGGCGCGGACCTGCTGATCGTGCGCGAGCTGACCGGGGGCCTGTACTTCGGCGAGCCCCGTCAGATCGATCGCGAGCGCGGCGAAGCCTTCAACACGATGCGCTACACGCGTCCCGAGATCGAGCGCATCGCGCGCGTCGCCTTCGACTCGGCACGGGGCCGTCGCCGGCAGGTCACGTCGGTCGACAAGGCGAACGTCCTCGAGACGTCGCAGCTGTGGCGCGCCGTGGTCAACGACGTCGCGGCCCAATATCCCGACGTCGCGCTGCAGCACATGTACGTGGATTCCTGCGCGATGGCGCTCGTCACGCACCCGGCGCGGTTCGACGTCATCCTCACCGAGAACCTGTTCGGCGACATCCTGTCGGACGAGGCGGCGGTCATCGCCGGGTCGATCGGCCTGCTGCCATCGGCGAGCCTGGGCGACGGCCCAGGCCTCTACGAACCCGTGCACGGCTCCGCGCCCGACATCGCGGGCCAGGACAAGGCGAATCCTGTCGGCACGATCGCCTCGCTGGCGATGCTGCTGCGGCACAGTTTCGGCCTGCACGGGGAAGCCGCCGCCATCGACCGCGCGATCGAGTCAACACTGACCGCCGGGGATCGGACGGCCGACCTGCTGGGGACGACACCGCCGCTGGGGTGCCGCGCGATGGGGCGGAGGGTCGCTGAGAGAATTGCTGATTGAGGATTGGCGATTGACGATTGACGGTTGAGATTACGGTTGACGATTCGGGATTTGGGAGTTGGGCGTTAGCTTTTCAGTGCAATTCGAGGGCCTTGCGTTCGGCGGCCAGCTCCTCGATCAACTGCTCGATGCGTGAGAGTCGCAGTTCGATCGCGTCGAGACGCGAAGCGAGGTCGGGCCCCTGCCCCGACGCGCCATCGTCCATGCGCCGCGCGAGCGCGCGGTTCTCGGCCTCGAGCGCACGGCGCTCGGCCGCCCGGTTCACGATGACCTCGATCTGACCCAGCGTGAACGGCTTGGTCAGGTAGTCGTAGGCGCCGAGCCGGACCGCGCGCACGGCGGAATCGACCGAGGCGTAGCCGGTGACGATGATGACCGTCGCGTCGGGGTCGGCGGCCTTCGCGGCGCGGAGGACGCCCAGGCCGTCGACGCCGGGCAGCTGCAGGTCGCTGATGATGATCTGGTACTTGGTCGGGTGCCGGGTGATCTCGGCGACGGCCTCGGTGCCGTCTGCGGCCGACGAGACCTCGTGGCCGCACTCCCGGAAGTAGTCGACCAGCAGGTCGCGCACGTCAGGCTCGTCGTCGATGACGAGCACGTTCAGGGGGTGTCGGACCGTTCGTGACATGGGCAGTTGCTCGACCGGAAGCCTCTCTACCGGTAATCGGCAGATGTCGGTCGGAACTTGAGCCCTTTTGTGGTCCGAAATGCGCTGCGGCTATAATACGGCCCTCGCTCCCCAGTTTTTGCGGCGCCGTCGCCTTCCAACCGGCGTCTGTCGGGAGTTTATGTCTGGTCGCATCCAGCCATGCGTGCTGATCGTCGATGACGACAACGATCTTCGCGAAGTCATTGCCGAGCATCTGACGCGCGAGGGGTTCCGGGTCGCGCAGGCGCCGACCGGCGCCGACGCCCTCGAGCGGATCAAGGCCTTCGCCTACGACGGCCTGGTAATCGATCTCAAGCTGCCCGATGCCGACGGGCTGGACATCCTGGACGCCGCGACGTCGCGCTATCCCGAGATCGTCGCCGTCGTCATGACCGGGTTCGGCGGCGTCGAGGAGGCGGTCGCGGCCATCAAGCGCGGCGCCATCGATTTCTTCATCAAGCCGGTGCAGCTGGCGCAGCTCTCGCGGGTGCTGGCCGCCGCGATCAACGAGCCCCGGCTCCGGCAGGAGAACGCGGAGCTGCGGGCGCAGCTGCGCGAACGCTATCGCTTCGACAACATCGTCGGCCAGAGCACGGCGATGCAGCAGGTGTTCCAGAGCCTGGAGCTGGTCGCCCCGATGAACAGCACCGTGCTGATCCAGGGCGAGACCGGGACCGGCAAGGAGCTCATCGCGCGGACGATTCACCACAACAGCCCGCGTGCCGACCAGCGCTTCGTCGCCTTCAACGCCGCCGCGATTCCCGAGGGGCTGGCCGAGGCCGAGCTCTTCGGTCACGCCAAGGGTGCGTTCACCGGGGCGATTGCCAGCCGGACCGGCCGCTTCGAGCTGGCGCACCGCGGGACGCTGTTCATCGACGAAGTCGCCCTGATGAGCATGCCGCTGCAGGCCAAGCTGCTGCGCGCGCTGCAGGAGCGCGAGATCGAGCGCGTCGGCGAGTCGAAGCCGATCAAGTTCGACGCGCGGCTGGTCGCCGCGTCGAACGTCGACCTGAAAAAGATGGTGAAGGAAGGGACTTTCCGGGAGGACCTCTACTACCGGCTCAACGTCATCCCGCTCACGCTGCCGCCGCTGCGCGACCGGCGCGACGACATCGCGCTCATCGCCCGGCACTTCGTGCAGAAGTCCTGCGCCTCGAACAACATCCCGTTGAAGACGATGACGCAGGAGACCGTGCGCGCGCTGATGGCCTTCAGCTGGCCCGGCAACATCCGCCAGCTCGAAAACGCGATCGAGTACGCGGTCGCGATGAGCGGCCCGGGCCGCGAGATCCCCGCGACGGCGCTTCCCGCCGACGTCATCGAGGCAAACAGCTCGCTGCTGATGCCGACGGTCTCGATTCCCGACGAAGGCCTCAACTTCCAGTCGGTCGTCTCGCAGCTCGAACGTCAGCTGATCACCCGCTGCCTCGAGAAGACCGGCGGCAACAAGCGGCAGGCCGCGCGCCTGCTCCAGTTGAGCCGCACCACCCTCATCGACAAGCTGCACCGCCTGAACATCGCCTCGGCTCCGGAGCCGGTGGCCAACTGACCTTCGGCGCGCGCCAGCGATTCCCTACGCGAGCGGCAACTCGACGACGAACGTCGTCGCACCGGGCGCGGTGTCGCGCAACTGCACCTGACCTCCAGCATGTGCGGCGAGTTGGCGGGCAACCGGCAGTCCAAGACCTACGGCACGCTCACCGCGGCGCGTGGTGAAGAACGGCTCGAAGATGCGCACGCGGATCCCGTCCTCGATGCCGTGGCCGGTGTCGGCCACGGTGATGGTGCCAACAGCCGCATTGCGATCGACGGTGAGCCGGAGCTCGCGCCGCGGCTGTCCGGCGAGCGCGTCCTCGGCGTTCAGGATCAGGTTCAGGACGATCTGCAGGACCGTTCGTTCGTCGCCCTGGACGAGCACGGGCGGTGACGGCAGATCGGTGCGGACGGCGATGCGCGCGCGTTCGAGATGGTAGGCGCGAAGCGCCAGCGCCTTCCCGGCGACCGCGCCGAGATCCGATCGTCCGGCGGCCGCCTGGGACTCGCGCGCGTAAGCCAGCACCTGGCGAATCGCGCTGCTGGCCTTCTCGGTCTGGCCGCCGATCTTCCTGACCCGCACCTGCGCGTCCGGGGGAAGCCCGGCGCCGTCGCCCAGGAGCTCCACCAGCCCGCCGACCACCTGCAGCGAGTTATTCAGCTCGTGGGCCAGGCCGGCCACCATCTGGGCCATCGTCGCCAACCGGTTGATCTGGCGCAGCTGGTCGGGCGTCAGGCCCGTCACGTTGTCGTCCGAGGTCGTCATCAGCCTCCGGCCGCTCTACTTCTCCACGCGCAGCGTCACGTACATCAGCTCAGCGTCGCGCTCCACCTGGAGCGCCACCGCATCGCCGATCTTCATCGCGTCGACCGCCGCCCGCAACTCCGGCAGATTGCGTACCGCCCGGCCGTTGACGGCGTGAATAACGTCGCCCGCCGCCAGCTGCCCGTCAGACCCCGGGATGACGTCGCCGGAAGTCCCGGCGACCACGACGCCTGAAGCGACACGAATGTTCGGGAGCAGCGCCGCCAGATCCGGCGTCAAGGTCAGTCCCAGCACGCCGAGCCTCGGGATCAGGTGGTCCTCGGGACGCGCCATCGCGGCAAAGCGTCCGGGATCGTTCTCGCGTTCGACGACCGGCACGGTGAGCGTCAGCCCGCTCCCCCGCCGCTCGACGTCGAGGCGGACGGTGTCGCCGACGGCGCGGCTGTACAGATTCACCTGGAGCTGCCGTCCGTTCTCCATCGGCTTGCCGTCGAGCCGCAGGACGATGTCGCCGACCTCCGCGCCTGCCTTCGCCGCCGGGCCCTCGGGATAGACGTCGCTGAGCACGACGCCGTTGTCGCGGGCGAGGCCCAGGCCTTCGGCGAGCATCGGTGTGATGGTCTGCGCGCGCACGCCGATCTCGCCGCGTCGCACGCGTCCGTACTGCCGGATCTGCTCGAACACGCGCCGCACGATGTTGCTCGGCGCGGCGAATCCAAGGCCCTCGTTGCCGCCCGACTGCGTCAGGATCAGCGTGTTGATGCCGACGATCTGGCCGTCGAGATTCACCAGCGGCCCGCCGCTGTTGCCCGGGTTGATCGGCGCATCGGTCTGCAGGTAGACCATCGGGTCTTCGGTCTCCAGCTGCCGCGCCACCGCGCTCACGACGCCGAGCGACACCGAGCTGGCCAGACCGAGCGGGCTGCCGAACGCCATCACGATCTGGCCCGGCTTCACGCCGTCGGAATCGGCAAACGACAGCGCTGGAAGATCGCGCTCCGCGACCTTGACCACCGCGAGGTCCGTCTCCTCGTCGATGGCGACGAGCTGTGCGCCGACCAGCCGCGGCCGCGGCCGCACGAGCGACCGCCCGGGCACGCCTGTGTCCCGGACCGGCAGCTCCACCTGGATTCGGTGCGCGCCCTGCACGACATGCGCGTTGGTCAGGATGTAGCCCGTCGCGTCGACGATAACGCCGGAGCCGGCGCCGCGCGACGGGGCGATGAACACGCCGCGCTCGCTGTCGGCGAGGTCGCCGGTGGCATACCCGAGCGTGAGCACCTGCACCACCGAGGGGCCGACGCGCTCGGCGAGCCGTTCGAGCTGCTGGCTCGCCTCGCGCAGATCCACGAGCGCCGCCGCCGTACGGGCCGTGGACTGCCGCGCGGCGTCGCGCGCCGGCGCCGGACCGGCGGGATTGCCCCGCGCCGGCGTCGCGCCGGCCAGGAGGGCCGCGCACACGGCGGGCGCGAGCACCGCCCGGCGGAGGGAATCGGGAACGACTAGAATGGCGCTATGCACGCGTGGCATGACATCTACGTGGACGACCACCTGATTGAAAAGGCATTTCCGGTGGTCATCGAAGTGCCGATGGGCAGCAAGAACAAGTACGAACTGGATAAGGAAACAGGGCTGTTGCGGCTTGACCGGGTACTCTACAGCGCCGTGCACTATCCCGCCAACTACGGCTTCATTCCCCGCACCTTCTGCGAGGACGGCGACGCCCTGGATGCGCTGGTTCTAGGCCAGGAGCCCGTGACCCCCCTGACAATGATGGAGGCCAGGGCCATCGGCGTGATGCGCATGCGCGACGAGAAGGGCCTGGACGACAAGATCATCGCCGTCAGCGTCAGAGACCCGGCCTTCGCCGACTACATGGACCACAAGGAGTTGCCGGGGTACATCCTCCGCGAGATCCGCCGCTTCTTCGAGGACTACAAGACGCTCGAGCACAAGCAGGTCGTCGTCGAGGACTTCCTGGGGCCGGTCGACGCCATCCGCATCATCCAGGAGGGCCTGGACCTCTATCGGAAGCTGCGCCGGGGTGAACTCGGGAAACTCGCCTAGGAGGGCGCGGCTTCAGCCGCGCCGTGCCGTCGATGGCCTTCAAGACAATCATCGAGCCGTTTCGCATCAAGTCGGTCGAGTCGCTGCACTTCGCCGACGAGGCAGCGCGGCGTCGCGCGCTGGTCGAGGCCGGCGGCAACGTCTTCCTCCTGCGCAGCGACGACGTGCTCATCGACTTGCTCACGGACTCGGGCACCGGCGCGATGTCGGCGGTGCAGTGGGGCGCGCTGATGCAGGGCGACGAGTCCTACGCCGGCAGCCGCTCCTTCTACCGCTTTCAATCGGTCGTCCAGGACCTCACCGGTTTTCGCCACGTCATCCCGACGCACCAGGGGCGGGCGGCCGAGCGCATCCTCTTTCACTCGGTCCTGAAGGCCGGCGACGTCGTCCCCAGCAATAACCACTTCGATACGACGCGCGCGAACATCGAGGTCGAGGGCGCCGAGGCGCGCGACCTCGTGATCCCCGAAGGGCGCGTGCCCTCGCTGGTGCATCCCTTCAAGGGCAATGTCGACCTCGCCGCGCTCGAGCGAACGCTCGACGAGGACGGCGCTCGCGTGCCGCTGGTGATGGTGACCGTCACCAACAACTCCGGCGGCGGCCAGCCCGTCTCGCTCGAGAACCTGCGCGGCGTTCGTGCGCTGTGCGATCGGTTCGGCAAGCCGCTCGTGCTCGATGCGTGTCGATTTGCCGAGAACGCGTGGTTCATCCGGCAGCGCGAGGCCGGGTTCGAGAACCGGGCGCCCAAGGCCATCGCGCAGGAGATGTTCCGCCTGGCCGACGGATGCACGATGTCGGCGAAGAAGGACGGCCTCGCCAACATCGGCGGGTTCCTCGCGCTGAACGACGACGGGTGGGCCGAGAAGGCGCGGACGCTGCTGATCCTGACTGAGGGCTTTCCGACCTACGGCGGGCTGGCGGGCTACGACCTCGAGGCTATCGCCCGCGGCCTCGAGGAGGTGGTCGAGGAGCCGTACCTGCGCTACCGCATCCGATCGGCAGAGTACCTCGCGGAAAAGCTCCTCGGCGCCGGCGTGCCGATCCTGCGGCCGGCCGGCGGGCACGCCATCTACCTCGACGCGCGCGCGCTGCTGCCGCACATCCCGCCGCTGCAGTATCCCGGTATCGCGCTGGTCAACGCCCTCTATCTCGAGGGCGGCGTCCGCGGCGTCGAGATCGGGACCGTGATGTTCGGCCGCCGGCCCGACGGCACCGAGGCGCCCGCGGCAATGGACCTGGTCCGGCTGGCCCTGCCGCGGCGGGTCTACACGCAGTCGCACATCGACTACGTCGCCGAAGTGGTCATCGCCGTCGCCGCCAGGCGGGACAGCCTTCGAGGCTACCGCATCACCTCCGCGCCGGCGGTGCTGCGTCACTTCACCGCAAAGTTCGAAGAAGTGCCGACTTGAGAGTGCTGAGTGCTGAGTGAGCCTTTCAATCGGCACTCGGCAGTCGGCACTCAGCACTGAATACTGTCCGTTTTTGGGACGGCTCGGTCCCACGCCCCGTACAGAACCGGCCCGCAGCGGGGTCCTCGGTCCATCTCTAAGCAACTCTCTACATGTCACTTACGTCCAATCCTGCTGGATGGCACAGAACGTGGTCTATCACCCTGTAGTATTTTCGGCGTCCTAACGGCCGCCCACGTTTCCCGTCCTGATAAGGCGCAGAATCGACGAATGGATATTCAGCGTTCTCCGGCGATTGCCAAGAAGAAGAAGGTTCGCCGCATTGTCTTCGGGGTCGCCGCCCTCATCGTCGGCGTGCTGGTCACGGTGGGGCTCGCCCAGTTGAAGCCGGCAGCGCCGACCGTCGAGCGCGCCACGACCTGGCGCGACACCGCCAAGCGCGGGCCGATGCTGCGCCAGGTGCGAGGCCCCGGCACGCTGGTGCCCGAAGACATCAGGTGGATCACCTCTGCAACGGAAGCCACGGTGGAGCGCATCGTGACGCTGCCGAGCGGGAACATCATCCCAGCCGATACCGTCATCGTCGAGCTTCGCGACGAGCGGGTGCAGCAGGAACTGATCGATGCGGAGCTGCAGCTGCGCGGGGCCGAAGCCGATCTCGCCAGCCTCCGTGTGCGCCTGAACAACGAGCTGCTGGAGCAGCAGTCGCAGGCCGCCAATATCCAGAGCCTCTTCCACCGCGCGAAGATCGAGTTCGAAGCCAACGAGCAGCTGTCGAAAGACGGCTTGCAGTCCTCCGTCATCACCCGGAAGTCCAAGGTCGAGGCGGATGAGCTGGCCAACCGCCACCAGATCGAGCAGGAGCGCCTGAAGATCCGCGCCGGTTCAACCGACGCGCAGATCGCGGCCGAGCAGGCCCGCGTGGCGCAGCGGCGGGCGCTCTACGATCTGCGGAAGAGCCAGGCCGAGGCGCTGAGAGTTCGCGCCGGAATCGAGGGCGTGCTGCAGGTCGTGCCGGTGCAGGTGGGGCAGCGGGTGGCGGCCGGGATCAACCTGGCGCGCGTGGCCGTCCCCGGCCGGCTGAAGGCGGAACTGCGCATCCCGGAGACGCAGGCCAGGGACATCGAGCTGGGCCAGCGCGCCACCGTCGACACGCGCAACGGCGAGGTCGAGGGCCGCGTCGCGCGCATCGACCCGGCCGCGCAGAACGGCACGGTCCTCGTGGACGTCGCGTTCACCGGCGCCCTGCCCCGCGGCGCGCGTCCGGACCTGAGTGTGGATGGCACCGTGGAACTCGAGCGGCTGGATAACGTCCTCTACGTCGGGCGTCCGGCGTTCGGACAGGAGCAGGGCAACATCAGCCTGTTCAAGGTGACCGCCGGCACCTGCGAGGCGCCGGAAGAGGCAGAGCTGGCGAAGGTGAAGCTCGGACGCAGCTCCGTCAACACCGTCGAGATTCTCGACGGGCTGAAGGAGGGCGACTGCGTGATTCTGTCGGACATGTCGGCGTGGGATGGGCGCGATCGCGTCCGGCTGCGATAACTGCGAAACGAGGAGAGTCCATGAGCACTCCGTCAGATGTGCTGATCAAGCTGGAAGGCGTCACCAAGGTCTTCTACACGGATGAAGTCGAGACGCACGCGCTCGCCGGCATTCACCTGGAGATCAAGAACGGCGAGTACCTGGCGATTGCCGGGCCGTCGGGCTGCGGCAAGTCGACGCTGCTGTCGATTCTCGGCCTGCTCGACACGCCGACCGACGGCACGTACATGTTGAACGGCCGCGCGGTTGCGAACCTGACCGCCGCGGAACGCGCCCGCACGCGCAACCGCGAGATCGGGTTCATCTTCCAGAGCTTCAACCTGATTGGCGACCTGACGGTCTACGAGAACGTCGAGCTGCCGCTCACCTATCGCGGCATGAAGCCGGCCGAGCGGCGGACGCGGGTCGAAGAGGCGCTCGAGAAGGTCGGCATGGCGCATCGTGCCCGTCACCTGCCCAGCCAGCTCTCGGGCGGCCAGCAGCAGCGCGTCGCCGTCGCCCGCGCGGTGGCCGGCAACCCGTCGATTCTGCTGGCGGACGAGCCGACCGGCAACCTCGACTCGAAGAACGGCGAGGCCGTCATGCAGCTGTTGCAGGAACTGCATCGCGGCGGCGCGACGATCGGAATGGTCACGCACGACCCGCGCTACGCCCGGCACGCCGACCGGTCGATTCACCTCTTCGACGGCCGCATCGTCGAGGAGAACGTCGCCGAAGCGATCTAGGACTCTTGCCGATTGCAGATTGCGGATTGCAGATTCCGATCGCACCTGCTCGACAAATCTGCAATCTGCAATCAACAATCTGCAACTACATGAATCCGATTATCCGTCTGACCAACATCGAGAAGTCCTACCCGCAGGGCGTGCAGCGCGTGTATGTCCTGCGGCGCGTGTCGCTGGACTTCAAGCCCGGCGAGTTCGTCTCGATCATGGGCCCGTCAGGGGCCGGCAAGTCCACGCTGCTGCACATCCTGGGCATGCACGACGCCGCGTGGACCGGCGAGTACTTCCTGCATGGCGAGCCGATCCACTCGGTCGGCAAGCGCGACCGATCGGAGCTCCAGAAGAAGCACATCGGCTTTGTCTTCCAGGCCTACCACCTGCTCGACCACCTCACGGTGTACGAGAACCTGGACATGCCGCTCTCCTATCGCGACATCAAGAAGAAGGAGCGCGACAGCCTGGTCTGCGACATGCTCGACCGGTTCCAGATCGTCGGCAAGAAGGACCTGTACCCGGCGCAGCTCTCCGGCGGCCAGCAGCAGCTCGTCGCCGTGGCGCGCGCGCTCATCTCGAAGCCGACGCTGATTCTCGCCGACGAGCCGACCGGCAACCTCCACTCCGATCAGGGACGCGAGATCATGGAGCTCTTCCAGCGCCTCAACGCCGAAGGGACCACGATCATCCAGGTCACCCACTCGGAGACCAACGCCAGCTACGGGCACCGCGTCGTGCGGCTCAAGGACGGCTGGCTGGTGAACGATTGATGGCGACTGAGCCGACGGCGACCGTGAAACCACCCGCGGCGGCCGACGTGCTGCACAAGGCGCGGATCCTGCTGGCCGACGACCAGCCGGACGTGCTGCAGGCGCTGCGCCTGCTGCTGAAGGCAGAAGGCTGCGAGATCGACACGGCGACCTCTCCGGCCGGCGTCCTGGCCGCCGTGGACGCGCGCGACTTCGACGTCGCGGTCATCGACCTCAACTACGCGCGCGACACGACGTCGGGGCTCGAGGGGCTGTCGCTGCTGTCCAAGCTGCAGGCGCTCGACACGCCGATGCCGGTCGTCGTGATGACGGCGTGGGGCACCGTGGAACTGGCGGTCGAGGCCATGCGCCGCGGCGCCCGCGACTTCATCCAGAAGCCGTGGGACAACGAGCGCGTGCTGGCGGTGGTGCGGACGCAGGTGGAACTGGCGCGGGCGCTTCGGCGGAGCCAGCGGCTCGAAGCCGAGAACCGCGTGCTGCGGGATCAGGGCACGAACCGGCCGATGCTCATCGCCGAATCGGCGGCGATGCGGCCGGTGCTGGAGCTGATCGCGCGGGTCGGCCCGGCCGATGCCAACGTCCTCCTCACCGGCGAGAACGGCACCGGCAAGGGGACCGTCGCGCAGTCGCTGCACGCGGTGTCCGGCCGCGCCGGCCGCGCCCTCGTCACGGTGAACGCCGGCGGGTTGTCCGAGGGCCTGTTCGAGTCGGAGCTGTTCGGCCACGTCAAGGGCGCCTTCACGGACGCCAAGAGCGACCGCGTCGGCCGCTTCGAGCTCGCAGAGGGCGGCACGCTGTTCCTCGACGAGATCGCGAACATCTCCATGGGCCTGCAGGCGAAGCTGCTGCGCGTGCTCGAGACCGGCGAGTTCGAACGCGTCGGGTCGTCGCGGACCAGGCGCGCCAACGTCCGCATCATCTCGGCGACCAACGCCGACCTGAACGCCGAGGTCGCGGCTGGCCGGTTCCGGCAGGATCTGCTCTTCCGCCTGAACACCATCGAGATTCCCATGCCGCCGCTGCGGGATCGGCGCGAGGACATCCCGCTGCTGGCGCGGCACTTCCTCAGCCAGCACGCCCAGCGCTACCGCAAGCGCCTCGGCGGGTTCGACGCCGCCGCCATGCAGCTGCTGCTGGATCACGGCTGGCCCGGCAACGTCCGCGAGCTCGATCACGCCGTGGAGCGCGCCGTCCTGATGGCGCAGGGCGACCAGGTGCAAGGCCGCGATCTGGGCCTTCGCGCCACGCGCGAGGCCACGACGCGCATCGAGGACATGAGCCTCGAAGAAGTCGAGGGCTTCCTGATCAAGAAGGCGCTCGCCCGCTACGACGGCAACGTCAGCCATGCCGCCAAGGCCCTGGGGCTGAGCCGCAGCGCGCTGTACCGCCGCCTCCAGCGCTTCGGGCTGTAACGCTCGTCAATCACAGAGACACAGAGGCCCAGAGACGCACAGACGCCTACTGGGTCCTCTGTTAGAAAATGGGGTGCCGTGCGTCTCTGGGTCTCCGCGTCTCTGTGATTGATAACCGATGAGGCTCACCCACGACCGCCGCGTCTGGCTGATGGCCCTCGGCGCGGGCCTGCCCGGCACCGCCATCGCGCTGATCCTGCTCTGGCGCGGCGACTTTTCCTCCAAGGTCCAGTGGACGCTCACGCTCTTCATCGTCGGCTTGTGGTGGGGCGTGTCGGTAGCCCTGCGCGACCGCGTCGTCTACCCGCTCCAGACGCTGTCGAACCTGCTGGCGGCGCTGCGTGAAGAGGACTTCTCCATCCGCGCCCGGGGGCAGCGCCGCGACGACCCGCTCGGCGAGGTGCTGATCGAGATGAACGCGCTCGCGGACACGCTGCGCGAGCAGCGCCTGGGCGCGCTCGAAGCCACTTCGCTCCTGCGCGCGGTGATGGAGGAGATTCCCGTCGCCGTCTTCGCCTTCGACCCCGAGCGGCGCCTGCGCGTCGTGAACAAGGCCGGCGAGCGCCTGCTGGCGCGGCCGATGGAGCGGCTGCTCGGGAGAACGGCCGATGAACTGGGGCTGGCGCCCTGCCTCGCGTCGCCCGGACCGGCCAGCGCGAGCCTCACCTTCCCCGGCGGCACCGGGCGATGGGAGATCCGCACCGGTCACTTCCGCCAGGGCGGGATCCCGCTCGAGCTGCTGGTGATGACCGACGTCAGCCGCTCGCTCCGCGACGAGGAGCGTCAGGCGTGGCAGCGCCTGATCCGGGTCATCGGCCACGAGATCAACAACTCGCTCGCGCCGATCAAGTCGATCGCGCACAGCCTCGAACGGCTGGTCGCGCGCGATCCACGGCCGGCCGACTGGGACAGCGACATGCGCGACGGCCTGCAGGTGATCGGCAGCCGCGCCGACGCCCTCGGACGCTTCACGGCGGCGTACGCGCAACTCGCCCGGCTGCCCGCGCCGAACATCGAGCCGGTCGCGCTGCCGGCGCTGCTGGCGCGGGTCGCGGGACTGGAACGGCGCCTGCCCGTCCGCCTGAACGGCGGCCCCCCGGTGACCGTGCAGGCCGATGCCGCGCAGATCGAACAGCTCTTCATCAACCTGGTGCGCAACGCCGCCGACGCCGCCATCACCACCGGCGGAGGCGTCACCGTCAGCTGGGGCGTGAGCGACGCGCGCGTGCGCGTGTGGGTCGACGACGAGGGCCCCGGCGTCTCGAATCCCGCCAACCTGTTCGTGCCGTTCTTCACGACCAAGCCGGGCGGCTCGGGGATTGGCCTGGTGCTTTGCCGCCAGATTGCCGAAGCGCACGGCGGCACGGTCACGCTCGAGAACAGAAGTCCGGGACCTGGCTGCCGAGCGGAGCTGGTCCTCCCGCTCGATTAGCGCGGTGCGACCGCCCTACCGAACGAACAACAGATACGTCCAGGGCAGAACCGCCAGCGCGAGGTACATCAGAGTCAGCATCGCCAGCGTCCGATGCAGCCCGAGCAGGTGCAGCACCATCGAGCAGACCACCGCCAGCATCTTCGCGACCGTGAGGCTCGGCCCGACGCCGTGCTGCCGGATGTAGTGCGCGATGATCGGGTTGCCCTCGGAGAGGCCGAACGAGGTCAGCCCGAGATAGGTGAAGGCGCCGTCCAGCACCTGGGCAATCAGAAACAGGACGATGACAAAATTGCCGAACGTCTCGGTCCTGAGCGAATGGGAAACAGGAGTGGCGAGAACGGTCACCGGAAGCCCTCGTGAAACCGACGGGACCGGCACCTCGTGGGATGGCTACGCCGCGTCGGCGACGCGGACCCGGCGGATGAGCGGCGCGGGAAGCCCGTAGACGAGCAGCGTGCCGAACTGGCCGAGAATCCACGCCGTGACCGCGATGCCGACAATCAGGAACGCGATCTTCGCAGCGCGTCCAAGCGCCTGCCGCGTCTGCTCGGTCGCCTCGACCGGCAGCGGCGGTGCCACCATCACCAGGTCCCGGGTCATCGTCGCTGTCACCTGCATCGGAGTGTCGCCCCTTTTCGTAATCTCGCCAACCAGTTTCGTCGTTCCCGACGTCCACTCCAGTGGCAAGGACAATGCCCGCCCTTACGGATTCGTGGGACCAGCTTACAGATTTCGCTAACTGCTTCACAATAGGGCTGTTTGCAGATTACGTATCCGAATGCACCTTTGGGGCGTCCGAGGCGGGCGTGTCCGGAGTCTGGCGCGGATGGGAAGAGTTGTCTGCACCGGCGGTGATTTCGGCGCTGCCGCGGTCGTTTCGGTCTCGACGGGCTCGAGACCGCTGACGGAATTGTAATCGCCCGACAGAGTTGTCAGCCGTGGATACCTACTCAGAGCCAGCCGTCCTGTGGCGTCTCAGGCACCCGGACGGCGATGTCGCCCGGGCGACGCTCATCCCGGGCACGCCGGTGAGCACGCTCGCCTTCTTCGTCAACGATCGATTCGACCGCGGCGAGAACTTCGGCGAGTGGGCGGCCGCCCTGAAGCGCGCCGAAGAAATCAGAACGCAGCTGCTGGCCGAAGGCTGGATGCTGAAGGAGGACTGACCGCCCGTTACGCGCGTCTTGGGGCCGTCGTCGTCCGTGCGATCGTCGGCGAGCACCGGCGGCAGGCCGCCGAGCGAGCCATTGCCGGCCTTCAGGCCCACGAGGTAGGCCGCGTGTTCGAACCGCTCGTGATGCCTGGTGATCGACTCGAAGAGCTCGCGCAGCAGGTGGCGGTCGTCTTCGCGCAGGCGTTGTTCGACGCGAGAAAAGAGCTCGGTGTACCGGGCCTGCGAGCCCTGGACGTCGAGGAGTTTCTGCGCCTGCGCGTCAATCTGCTGCCCGACTTCCTCGAAGCGCGGGAAACGACGCCAGCTGCTGTTGGCTGACGGCTGCACCGGATCGGACCGGACAAAGCGAATCACATCTGCCACTCTCAGGCCCTCCCGCGGCCCATGGTACCTCAGCGGCCGCTCCCACGTAAGTTTTGCACCGCTGCACCTCCTCCATGCCAGCGGCCAGGCGTCGCCGATCCCTCCACGGCGACGGCAAGTCACTTCCGTCTCAGCGGTTTAACTTGCGTTGCGCGGTGAACGGCATCACGGGTATTTCGCTTGCACCATACCCAGCCAAGGGGAGGACTGAAGATGACTGCGCGCCACGGATTCACGACGTTCGCCTGTGCGGCGCTGTTGACCTGCTCGGTGAGCGTCGAGGCCCAGGAAAGGCCCAGCGTCTCCACGGCCCAGCCGACCATCGCCACGTCCGCAGCGCTCGACGCGCTCGTCGCCGAGCAGGTGCGTGAGGACGCGGCGAACCGGCAGGTCGTCCGGGACGTGCTCGATCGCCGCGAGGTGCGCGAGGTCGCCCGACACGCCGGGCTGGATCTCGAGCGCGCCAGGCAGGGCGTGGCGACGCTGACGAGCGACGAGCTCCGCGAGATCGCCGACCAGGCGCGCCGTGTGAACGCGAGCCTTTCTGGCGGCGCATCGACCGTGGTCATTTCGACCACGACGATCATCATCATCCTGCTGGTTGTGATTCTCATCGTCGTCGCGGTCGACTGAGGTGCCATGCGCCGGAGCCGCTGGCGCTCATGCGCCTGGGTGCTGGCCCTCTCCCTCTTCCCCTGCACCAGCAGGGCGGACAGCCCGGCCGCTGCCCCGCTGGACGTGCCGTATCTCGCCCAGAGTGAAGCGCTCTGCGGTGGCGCCGCCGCCGCCATGGTCCAGCGGTTCTGGGGAGCGCGTGGTGTGCAATCCGAAGATTTCGCGCCGCTGCTCGATGCTCGAGGCGACGGCATCGAGACACGAGTCCTGACTGACGCGCTGTCGACGGCCGGGTGGCGCGCGCATGTCATCGGCAGCGCGGCGAGCGTGCGGCATCACCTGTCGCGCGGCCGTCCGGTCATCGCGCTCATCGCCGTCGCGCCCCGCCGCTACCACTACGTCGTCATCGTGGCGTTCGACGACCAGCACGTCACCTATCACGATCCGGCTCTTCGCCCAGGCATCGTCTCGACGCGCGACGTGTTCGAGCGTGCATGGGCGTCGTCCTCGAAATGGGCGCTCCTGATCCTCCCGGAGGAGCGAACGGCTGTTGTGCCGGCGGCTCCCCTGCCGGCGCCTCCCCCGGTGGCCTGCGCGGACGCCCTGGCGCAGGCGGCAACAGCCAGCGGCGAACGGCGGTTCGAGGCGGCCGAGTCGTTCCTGACCGCCGCACGGCTTGCATGTCCGGGTTCGGCGGCGCCACTGCGCGAACTGGCGGCGCTGCGATTGCTGCAGCGGCGTGTTCCCGACGCCGTCGACGCGGGGCGCGAGGCGGTCGGCCTCGATCCGACCGACCTCCACGCCTGGCGGGTCCTCGGCACGGCCCTGTTTCTCGCGCGCGACATCAGCGAAGCGCTCGACGCCTGGAACCGCGCCGGTGAACCCGTCACAGATCTCGTTCGAGTCGACGGCCTGTCGCGGACACGCCATCGCGTGGTCACCGATCGGATGGGGCTGGAGCCCGGTGCGATGCTCACGCCAGCCAGCCTGTCGCGCGCGCGGCGCCGCCTGGGGACGCTGCCAGCGATCGCTCGGTCGCGCGTCGATGCCGTACCCGTCGGCGGCGGCATGGCGGAAGTCGAAGCGAGTGTCATCGACCGCCCGCTGATGCCCTGGGCGCCCCTCTCGCTCGCCGGTCGCGGCGCGCGGGCGGCAATCACACGCGAGCTCACGTGGCAGATCTCCAGCCCCACCGGCAGTGGCGAGCGTCTGGACTTCGGCGGTCGATGGTGGCCCGAGCGTCCGGCCATCGGCGCTGTCCTGAGCGTGCCTGGTCCCTGGTCCCGGGTCAGCGGCATCGTTCGCCTGTCGGCCGAATGGTCGCGAGAATCGTATGCGTCGAGCGACGCTGTCACGCGCGAAGACGCGAGGACGGCGATCATCGGCCTGTCGGACTGGACAACTCGCGGGCTGCGCTGGGAATCGCGCCTGCGGGCCGATCGCTGGAGCCAGCGAAGGCTGCTTGCCGGCCTGGGCGGATCGCTCGAGCAGCGGCTGTTCGCCGATCACGGCGCCATCCAGGTGAACGCCGACGTGTGGCCGGCGGGCGAGGTCGGGGCGGCGACGATTGGTGCGCGCTGGCGGGCCAGCATCGACGGCGCCACCGAGCTGCTGGCCGCGGTGAACTACGGCGCCACCACCGACAGCGCGCCCCGTGCGCTCTGGAGCGGCGCCGGCACCGGCCTCGGGCGCGCCTGGCTGCTGCGCGCGCATCCGGTGCTCGACGACGGCGTGACGGTCGAGGGAAGCATCGGACGCCGGGTCGCGCAGGCAAGCGTGGAAGGACGCCGGCGCGTTGCGCGTCTGGGTCTGCTGCACCTGGACGCGGCCGCATTCCTCGATGCCGCGTTCATCGATGCGACCGACGCGGCGACGACCCGTCAGATCGATGCTGGCGTCGGCGTGCGCGTGCGCATCCCCGGTGAAGGCACAGTACGCGTGGACGTCGCGCGCGGCTTGCGCGACGGAGCGCACGCCCTCTCGGTCGGATGGGAACTGCCGTGGCCCGCGTGGCCGTGATACAACTCACGCATGTCATCGCAGACTGCCGACATCGCTGAAGCCACATGGGTCGGGCACCCCCGGGGCCTGGCTACCCTCTTCATGACCGAGATGTGGGAGCGCTTCAGCTACTACGGGATGCGTGCGTTTCTCATTCTCTACATGACAGCGCCGATAGCCGCCGGCGGTCTCGGGTTCGAAGTCAAGGACGCCGCTTCGATTTACGGCACCTATACCGGCAGCGTGTGGGGCGTCGCGATTCTCGGCGGCCTCGTCGCCGACCGGTTTCTCGGCGCCTATCGCAGCGTGCTCCTGGGCGGCACCGTCATCGCGCTCGGCCACTTCGCGCTGGCCTTCAAGGCGCTCTCGTTCTTCTACCTCGGTCTCATCCTCATCGTCATCGGCACGGGGCTCTTGAAGCCGAACGTCAGCACGCTGGTCGGCGGGCTCTACCGCGACGGCGACGCGCGGCGCGACGCCGGGTTCTCGGTCTTCTACATGGGCATCAACCTGGGCGCGCTGCTCGGCCCGCTGGTCGCGGGATACCTCGCGCAACGCGTCGACTGGCACCTGGGATTCGCGTGCGCTGGCGTCGGCATGGCCCTGGGCCTCACGCAGTACATCCTCGGGAAGAAGCACCTCACACCGGCGATCGAGCGGCTCTCGACGCGTCCCGCGGCTGCGACCGCCGGCGTTTCAGCCCCTGGCGGCGCCCTGACCGCCGCGGAATGGAAGCGCCTCGGCGCAGTCGTGGTGCTCTTCGTCTTCGCGTCGATTTTCTGGGGCGCGTACGAGCAGGCGGCCTCGACGCTCAGCCTCTTTGGCGATCGCTACACGCGCCACGAGATCTTCGGCTTCAGCTTTCCCTCGTCCTGGTTCCAGACCGTGCAGCCGATCAGCGTCATCGTGCTGGCTCCGATCTTCGCGTGGCTCTGGCTCCGGCTGGGACGACACGAGCCCTCGAGCCCCGCCAAGTTCGGGTATGGCCTTTTCTTCGTCGGCCTCGCCTTCCTGATGCTGCTGCCGGCGGCGTCGATGGCGCAGAGCGGCGAGGGGATCCGGGTCAGCCCGTGGTGGCTGATCGCGGCGCTGTTCGTCACCGAGTTTGGCGAGCTGTGCGTCAGTCCCGTCGGCCTGAGCCTGGTCACGAAGCTCTCTCCTGTGCGCCTGGTGGGTCTGATGATGGGCGTCTGGTTCCTGTCCAACTCGGCCGGGAACAAGCTGGCGGGGTGGGCCGCAGGGTTCTTCAGCACCGTGCCGCTGACGCAGATCTTCGGAACGGTCGCGGCGGTCACGATGGTTGCCGCAGTGGTGATGTTCCTGCTCGTGAAGCCGGTGCGATCGCTGATGGGCGGAGTGCACTGACCGTGGTTTGCAGATGGCTGGCGCCTGCCCTGCTGGCGGGAGCAACCGCGCTCGTCTGCGCCGGGGACTTGGCGGCCCGTGCGCAGGCACCGGCGCAGAATCGGCCAAACATCATCTACATCTACGCCGACGACCTCGGCATCGGCGAGATTGGAGCGTACGGGCAGACGAAGATCCGCACGCCGCACCTCGATCGCATGGCGCGCGAGGGGCTGCGTTTCACGCAGCACTACTCGAGCAGTCCCGTGTGCGCGCCTTCGCGCGCGATGCTGCTGACGGGCTTCCACGGCGGGCACTCGTACATCCGTGGCAACTACGAGCTCGGCGGATTTCCCGACGAGTACGAGGGCGGCCAGATGCCGCTGCCGCCGAACACGCGTACCGTCGCGCACCTGCTCCGGGATGCGGGCTATGCCACCGCCGCCATCGGCAAGTGGGGCCTCGGCATGCACGACACGACGGGCGACCCGAATCAGCAGGGCTTCGACGAGTTCTACGGCTACCTCGATCAGAAGCAGGCGCACAACTACTACCCGACGCATCTCTGGGCGAACGGCGCCCGCGTCCCGCTCGGCAACCCGTACTTTTCGCCGCATCAACGACTGACTTCACCGCCGGCCGATCCCGCGGCGTACCGATCGGTATCGCGGCGTGGACTACGCGCCGGACCTGATCGCGGCGCGCGCGGAGCGGTTCATCGGCGAGCATCCCGCCGGCCGTTTTTCCTCTATCTCGCCTTCACGATCCCGCACGCCGCGCTGCAGGCGCCGCGCGACGCCGTCCAGCGATATGCAGGCGCCTTCGACGAGCGCCCCTACCTTGGCGAAGACGGATACCTCCCGACGCCGTCTCCGCTCTCGACTTATGCCGCCATGATCACGACGCTCGACGGTTACGTCGGCCGCGTGCTCGAGCAGCTTCGCGCACTCGGCCTCGACGACCGCACCCTCGTGATGTTCAGCAGCGACAACGGCGCGGCCTTCAACGGGGGCGTGCAGCGCGCGTTCTTCAACAGCACCGCCGGCCTGCGCGGCGGCAAGATGGATGTCTACGAAGGCGGCATCCGCACGCCGTTTCTGGCACGGTGGCCCGGCCGCGTGCCCGCGGGCCAGGTGACCGACCTCATCTCGGTCCAGTACGACCTGATGGCGACGCTGGCAGAGCTGGTCGGCGTCGCGGCGCCACCCGGAGACGGCGTCTCGTTCCTGCCGACGCTGCTGGGACGCGCCGCGGAGCAGCGGCCGCGACCCTTCCTCTATTTCGAGTATCCCGAGAAGGGCGGACAGCTCGCGATCCGCATGGGTTCGTGGAAGGGCGTGAAGGTGGACATGAAGAAGAACCGCGACGCGCGATGGGAGCTCTACGATCTCGCCGCCGATCCCGCGGAGACCCGCGACCTCGCCGCCGCGCATCCCGAACGGCTGCGAGAGCTCGACGCGATCGTCTCGCGCGAGCACCGGCGATCGCACATCCGCGAGTGGGAGTTCGTCGACAGCCGCATCCCTCCAGACGACCCACGCTGAGCGTACATTCCGACTCTGCCGCAGCGCGGCTGAGTTTGCGCAACTGGCACAACCTGCGCTGTAATGCGCGCGTAGATCCCCCGAGTTCCCCCGGAGGCGCCGCTAGCCCAGCTATTTACATCCCGTCACAGGAGGTGCCGTGTGTCATCAGTCTCACGAAGGCGCAGTCTCTTCGTCGCGCTCGCGGTGCTGACTCTCTGCTACCTCGCGACGGCCCCCATGGCATCGGCCCAGGTCCTCTACGGCAGCATCGTCGGCAACGTCCAGGACAGCAGCGGCGCGGCAATTCCCGGAGCGACGGTCACGATCACCAACCGGGAAACGGGCCTCGAGCGCAACGCTGTCACCAACGACACCGGCGGCTACAACTTCACCAACGTCCTCACCGGCAATTACGACGTCAAGGTGTCGCTGCAGTCGTTCAAGGAGTTCGTCGAAGAGGGCGTGCCCGTCTCGCCCAACACCGTCAGCCGCGTTGACGCGCAGCTGCAGCTCGGCAATCTGACAGAAACCGTGACCGTGCAATCGGAGTCGAGCCTGCTGCAGACCGACAAGGCCGACACGCACACCGAGATTCGAGTCCGAGGCGATCACACAGCTGCCGCTGCAGCAGAACCGCAACTACCAGACGCTGATCAACCTCGTGCCCGGCGCGACGCCGGCGCGCACGCAGAACAGCGAGGTCGACACGCCGGGCCGCGCGCTGACGACGAACGTCAACGGCCTGAACCGCAACAACAACGGCACCAAGACCGACGGGGCGACGAACCTGAACATCTGGCTGCCGCATCACACGATGCTGGTGTCGCCGGCCGAGACGGTGGACACGGTCAACGTCAGCACCAGCAACTTCGACGCCGAACAGGGTATGGCGGGCGGCGCGGCCATCACCGTCATCACGAAGTCGGGGACCAACCAGTTCCACGGCTCGGCCTTCGAGTTCTACAACAACGAGTCGCTGAACGCGTCGCCGTACTTCGCGACCGAGAAGAAGCCGTCGCACGCGCATATCGTCGGTGCCACGCTCGGCGGTCCGATCCAGAAGAACAAGCTCTTCTTCTTCGGCTCGTGGGAGGGCCAGTTCCAGGAGACGCTCAACGAGAACTTCTTCAACGTCCCTCCGTCAGCGCTCCGGTCAGGGGATTTCAGCCAGGCGTTCAACAGCGATGGCTCGATGCAGGTCATCTACGATCCGACGACCGGCAATCCCGACGGCACCGGCCGTACGCCGTTTGCCGGCAACCGCATCCCGGAGAACCGGCTCAGTGAGGTCGCCAGGCGAGTCCAGTCGCTCTACCCTGTCGCGAACCTTGACGGCAGCCCCGGCGCCAACGTCGGCGGTGCGTCGACGACGCGGAACTACGTGCAGGACGCGCCGCGCAATTTCGACCGCAACAACTTCGACGTGAAGCTGAACTACAACCCGTCGTCCAGCGGACAGATCTGGGGCAAGTACTCGCGGATGGACGCCACGGTCGACTCGCCGCAGGGTTATCTCGGCTACGTCGACATCATCACCGGCGACACCACGGTCGACCAGTACACGTTCGGCACGACCTGGACCCTCAACCCGACGACCGTCGTCGATGCCACTTATGGCATCTCCAAGATGACCCACACCTCGGCCGCCGGCGACTCCTCGCTGGGGAACTTCGGCCTGGACACCCTCGGCATCCCCGGCACCAATGGCGGGGCGAACTTCAGCGACGATCCCCGCTACGCCGGCATGCCGTCGTTCTACACGGGATTCTCGACCGTCGGCAACGACGACGGCTGGGTGCCGGTGGAGCGCGACGAGCGCACGTACGCGCTCAGCGCCAACGTGACGAAGCTGATGAACAACCACGAGTTCCGCTTCGGCTACTCGCTGAACCGCCTGCGGATGGACCACTGGCAGCCTGAGCTCGGTTACGGCCCACGCGGCAACTTCGAGTTCGCGTCGAATGCCACCGCGCTCAACGGCGGCGCCCAGAGTGCCAACCTGTACAACCAGTACGCCGCCTTCCTGCTCGGTCTCGCGTCGCGCGGCGCCGAGAGCGTGCAGTACGAGGTGATGACCACGCGCGAGTGGCAGCATGGCTGGTACGTGCGCGATCGATGGCAAGTGAGCAACAAGCTGACCCTGGATCTCGGACTGCGCTACGAGTACTACCCGCTGATGACCAGGGCCGATCGCGGCATCGAACAGGTGGACCTCGATACGCTTACTGTTCGTCTGGGCGGCGTCGGCGGCAACCCGGAAGACCTGGGCATCAAGGTCAGCAAGACGCTCTTCGCGCCGCGTTTGGGGGGCATCTACCGGATCGACGACAACACCGTGTTCCGGACCGGCTACGGGATCACCTACAACCCGCTCCCCTTCTCGCGGCCGCTCCGCGGCTTCTACCCGCTCACCATCTCGGCGAACCTGACGTCCACGAACCCGTTCGGGTATCAGATGACGCTCGACCAGGGCGTGCCCGACATCGTCGGGCCGGACCTCTCGTCGGGCAACATCCCGCTGCCCAACTCCTACGACATGCGTTCGCCGACCGACGACGTCTCGCGCGGGCGCATCCAGTCCTGGAACGTCGCGCTGGAGCGGCGCATCAAGTACGACTTGTCGCTGGACGTCGCCTACGTCGGCACGCACAGCACCGGCGGGTTCGCCGATCTCGACATCAATGCATCGACGACGCCGGGATGCGGCGCGGACTGCCAGCCGTTCTACACGGGCTTCGGACGGTCGATCTCGCTGCTGTCGTGGGGACCGCGGACCAGGACGAACTACCACGCCCTCCAGGTGGCCCTGAACCGGCCGTTCAAGAACGGCGTGCTGGTCAAGGGCGCGTATACCCTGTCGCGCGCGAAGAACGAGACCGACGACGACGGGTGGGCGGGTTTGTCGTGGAACGCGCCGAGCCAGCTCGATCGCAACTACGCGCTGGCCGGGTACGACCGGACGCACGTCGTGCAAATGGCAGTCGTGTACGAGCTGCCGTACAAGTCGACGGACCCGGGCAACAAGTTCTCGCGGCTCATCTTCGGCGACTGGCAGGTGAACACGCTGTTCAGCGCCTACTCGGGAACGCCGTTCACCATTACCGCCAGCGGCGCCGAGGTGAACATGCCGGGCAGCACCCAGACGGCAAATCTCAACGGCGACTACAAGGTGCTCGACGAGCACGGCGATGCCGGCACCTACTTCGACACGTCGGTCTTCAGCCAGCCGCGCGGCGTGACCTTCGGCAACACGGGGCGTAATGAGTTCCGCGGCCCCGGCGCATGGAACATAGACTTCTCGCTCTTCCGCGCCTTCCCGATCGGCACCGCCGGCAGGCGCATCGAGTTCCGTGCGGAGTTCTTCAACCTGTTGAACCACCCGAACTGGGGCAACCCGACCGTGGATGTCAACGACGCGAACTTCGGCCGCACGTTCACGGTCGGCACCGGCTCGCGCGATGCCGGGACGGGAGAGCGCCAGATCCGCCTCGGAGCACGCTTCCAGTTCTGAGCGTTCTCAACAGTCGGGCGCCGGCGGCCAACTCGCCGCCGCCGCCCGACCGACCTGCTGGCCTACCGACTGAACGCCCTGACAGACCCCCGACCTGCCTGACCCGCCCGACCTGCCAGGACCTGCTATAGTTCGCCCCGCCAACGACTTCAATCGCCCGCTCGAGGAGGACAGATCGACATGACACGGACTCGTACCGCGTGCGCCCTGATGCTGGTATTTGCCGGCGGCATCGCCGTCGGCACTCAGACGCCGCCGTCGCCCGCCGATCTCCTGATGAAGTCCGCCGTGTTTCTCTGGGAGAAGACCCCTCCACGGGCCACCGACAAGGGCGCCGTCCGCTCGGTCTTCCGCGCCCCGACGGCGACGCTCGACGAGCTCGAATATCACATCACGACGATGAACCCGGGCCAGTCGCCGCACCCGCCGCATCAGCACCTGAACGAAGAGGTGATCATCGTCCGCGAGGGCGCCGTCGAAGCCTACGTGAACGGCGCGTGGACGCCGGTCTCGTCGGGCTCGCTGATCTTCTTTGCCTCCAACGTGCCCCACACCGTGCGGAACGTCGGAACGGTGCCGGCCACGTACCACGTCGTCAACTGGAAGTCCCCCGGAACCGCCCAGAAGGCGGGAGCGACGAAGTGAACGCGCGCGCGGTGGCGCTGGGAGTGTGCGTGGCGCTACTACTGGCGGTGCGGCCGCTGGCAGGTCGGAACCCGGCCGGGTACTTCGAGGCGAGCGGCGACATTGGCGAGCCCGCCATTGCCGGGTCGGCCGCGTACGATCCTGCCGCGCAGACCTATACGATCACCGGCGCCGGCACGAACATGTGGGGCGCGCGCGACGAGTTCCAGTTCGTGTGGCGCAAGATGACCGGCGACTTCATTGTCCGAACACACGCGGCCTTCGTCGGCGCCGGCGTCGATCCGCACCGCAAGATCGGCTGGATCATCCGAAAGAGCCTGGATGCCGACTCGCCGTACGTCGACGCCGCCGCGCACGGCGACGGCCTGACGTCGCTGCAGTTCAGGCGGACGACCGGTGGCGTCACCGAGCAGGTCGAGTCGACGCTCAAGAAGCCGGACGTGATTCAACTCGAGCGCCGCGGCCGCACCTACATCATGTCCGTCGCGCGATTTGGCGAGCCCTTCGTGCGCACCGAGCAGAGCGACGTCGACCTGGGCGACGAGGTGTATGTCGGGCTCTTCGTCTGCTCTCACAACCCCAAGGTCTCCGAGATCGCCACGTTCAGCAACGTGCGCATCGTCGTGCCGCCAAAGGAAGGCTGGCGGCCCTATCGCGACTACATCGGCAGCAACCTGGAGGTGATGACGGTCGCTACGGGCGCACGCACGGTGCTGCACACCTCGCCGATCTCACTGCAGGCGCCGAACTGGACCGTTGACGGCAAGGCCCTGATCTACAACAGCGAGGGCAAGCTGTTCCGCTTCGATCTCGCGACGAAGACCCCGTCGATTCTCGATACCGGCTTCGCGACGCGCAACAACAACGACCACGTCCTGACATTCGACGGGACGATGCTGGGCATCAGCCATCACAGCGCCGACGACAACGGCCGCTCCGTCATCTACACGCTGCCCTCGGCGGGCGGCGTGCCGAAGCGGATCACCGCGAAGTCGCCGTCGTACTTCCACGGCTTCTCGCCAGACAGCAAGTGGCTCATCTACACCGGCCAGCGCGATGGCGCGCTCGACATCTACAAGATCTCGGCCGAGGGCGGCGAGGAGATTCGCCTGACGACGGCCGAAGGCGTCGACGACGGGTCCGAGTTCACCCCGGACGGCCAGTGGATCTACTTCAACTCCTCGCGCACCGGCCGGATGCAGATCTGGAAGATGAAGCCGGACGGCTCGGAGCAGACGCAGATCACCAACGACGAGTTCAACAACTGGTTCCCGCACATCGCGCCGGACGGCAAGTCGATGGTCGTGCTGTCGTATGGGCAGGACGTCGAGCCGGGCGATCACCCGTTCTACCGGCACGTCTACCTGCGCCACATGGCGCTCGACGGGAGCAATCCCAAGGTGATTGCGTATCTTTACGGCGGTCAGGGGACGATCAACGTGCCGTCGTGGTCGCCGGACAGCAAGCGGATCGCCTTCGTGAGCAACACGGCGCTCCCGGCGCCGCACTAAAGGGCTCGGCGGCTTCCGCCGCCGCGGGGAAGGACGCGCTCGCGCAGTGCGGGCGGTCGCAGCCGCTGCTGGTCACGGCCGAGTTAGGTACGCGTGGCCGGAGTGACGAATGCTGCGAGTTTCGACATGATCGAGGCAGGCGCTCCCCGGAGACTCGATCATGCGATTCGGTGCAGCGTTGCTCTTCTGCCTGATTACGACCACCGCTACGGCTCAGCAGCTCGCGACCGTCACGACCAACGCGCCCATCTACGCTGCCGCCAAGGAGACGCCGACGCCGCTGCGGGTGGCGGCAGTCGGCACGCGGCTTCGCGTGATCTCCACCGAGGGCGACTGGGTTCAGGTCGAGTACAACGACCCGCAGTTGGGCAGGAGCGTCGGCTGGGTGCTGCGCCACTACATCAGCCTGACGTCCGAGGACCTGCGACCGATGGATCTCTCGGTGCCGGAGACTCCGCCCGCACCACAGCAGGCGATCACCGTGGCTGCCACTCCCGCGTCCCTTTCCTTTCCACGCTGGGAGACCTCGCTCGGCTGGTCCTTCCTGCGCGTCTCGGACGAGTTCCTGGATTTGAACTCGGCGCTCGGCTGGAACCTCTCGGTTGCCGGGAACGTGTCGCCGTGGCTCGGGATCGTCGGGGATGCCACCGGCAACTACAAGACCGGATTGACGGCGGTTGACGAACTCGACGTGGCGTTTCACACGTTCGCCGGCGGGCCGAGGTTCAGCGCGCGCGCCTCTCCCCAGGCCGTGCCCTTCGCCGAGTTCCTGGTGGGGTTTACCCGCACCGGCCTCGACTTCGCCGGCGAGGACGAGAGCTCCACCGAGTTCACCATCCAACCGGGTGGCGGGATTGATCTCGGCAATGAACGAGTGGCCGCCCGACTGAGCTTCGCGTGGCGCCGGGTCTTCTACGAGGGCAATCCGACGAACATGTTCCGCTTCGTCGGCGGCGTCGTGATCCGCAGGTGACGCCACTCCGGGGAGGAGAGTCTGCGCAATGAAGCGTTAGAAATGTTCTCGTAGCACTGCA
Source organism: Vicinamibacteria bacterium (assembly GCA_963719755.1). GTDB lineage: Bacteria > Acidobacteriota > Vicinamibacteria > Vicinamibacterales > JAENWD01 > JAENWD01. Next base: position 371,910 of record CAVRDA010000016.1, read on the forward strand.
GGGCATTCAATCGCGGCGAAGCGGAAGCGATATGGGTGCCGTTCCCTCGGCCACCCAGGGTCAGAGAGGTTCTCGCGTGCCAGGCGGCAAGCGTCCTTCGACAATGGCGGCGACTGACCCCTCAAGGGCTTCGCGCACGTATGCGAGATCAGTAGCCCGCTGGGCGTCCAGTCGGAGTTGGACGCCGATCGGTTCCCTGCGTGATGGGCTTGTCACTGTGAAATGGAACTTGACTGGAGCGTCAGCCCCCTTGGCGACCTCATCCAGCGCATCGCGGTTCGCCGTCGCAGTGACCACGGCATAGGACTGTCCTGCTTGGCTGAACTCATGTCCCTCGAGCGAAGCGAGCACGACCCCGAGATTATCGGACACGTCACTTCTCCTCTTGCATTGCGATCCCGCTGCAATCTGAGGTGAAATTGGTCGGGACGGCGAGATTCGAACTCGCGACCCCCTGAACCCCATTCAGGTGCGCTACCAGGCTGCGCTACGTCCCGTTCCCTGGCGAGAATTGCTTACGACGCCGCCTTGCGGCGCTTCGTCGTGGTCTTGCGCGACGCCGCGGCTGGCGCCGCGTCGTCGTCGGGGACGGCCGCCGGAGTGGGCGTCGTCGCCATCGATCGCTGCGGCCGCGGCTGACTGAGCATCGTCAGCAGCGTGCGCAGCCCGTTCCGGACGTTCGTCACCCGCCGGCGGGCGTCCGCGTTCAACGCCGCCGCTTTCGTCGGGGTTGGCGGCTCGTCGAACGGGAGCTCTTCGCTCGCCTGCTTCTCTTCTTCGAGCTTGCGTCGCGCCCCGGCCAGCGTGAGGCCTTCGACGAAGACGAGCTGCTTGATGCGCAGCACGCGCGCGAGGTCCGACGGCCGGTACATTCGCGGCCCCCCGGGGTTCTTCGCCACCCCGAGATCCGCGAATTCCATCTCCCACGTCCGGAGCACGTACGGCTGCACCTGCGCGCGATCGCAGACGTCCGCAGCCTTCAGCCACGTGCGCTTGGAGGTGTCGGCAACAGCCTGGGCCATCAGCGATACGATCGGCAGCCGTGGGGAGCGCCGACTCGGAAGTATAGCATTACAATCCGCCCGTGACCGCTTGCGCCGCGTGCCGCCATCCCGTGCCCGATGACGCGCGGTTCTGCCCCAACTGCGCGACCCCGGTCGCGGAGACCGACCAGCCCACGAACTACCTCGACCCACCCGGTACCGTCGCCGTCGTCCCGCCCGCCCGTTCGGCCTCGAAGAGACCGCATAGCAGCTCCGGGTCTTCGGGCCTGTCCTCCTCCTCGGGCGTCGACCACGGCCGCTTCGCGCCCGGGACGCTGCTGGCGGACCGCTATCGCATCGTCGCGCGGCTGGGACAGGGCGGCATGGGCGAGGTCTATCGCGCCGACGACCTCAGGCTGGGCCAGCCGGTCGCGCTCAAGTTCCTCCCCGAGACGCTCGAGCGCGACCCGATCCGCCTTGGCCAGTTCCACAACGAGGTCCGGCTGGCGCGACAGATCGCTCACAAGAACGTCTGCCGCATGTACGACGTCGGCGACGCCGACGGCCTCCCCTTCCTGACGATGGAGTACGTGGATGGCGAAGATCTGTCCACGCTGCTTCGCCGCATCGGGCGGCTGCCGGAAGACAAGGCCGTCGACATCGCGCACCAGCTGTGCGCTGGGCTTGCCGCGGCGCACGAACGCGGCGTGCTGCACCGCGACCTGAAGCCCGCCAACGTGATGATCGACGGCAACGGCCAGGTCCGCATCACGGACTTCGGCCTCGCGGCGATTGCTGGCGAAGTCGATCAGGTGCGCGTCGGCACGCCAGCGTACATGGCGCCGGAACAGCTGAGCGGCAAGGGCGTCTCGGTGCAGAGCGACCTGTACTCGCTCGGGCTGGTGCTGTATGAGGTGTTCACCGGCAAGCGCGCGTACACCGCGGCGAACGTCGCGGAGCTCGTGCGCCAGCACCAGGAGAGCGCAATCACCCCGCCGTCGGCGATCGTCCGCGACCTGACACCCTCGATCGAGCGCGCGATCCTGCGCTGCCTGAAGACCGATCCCACCGAGCGTCCGCGGTCGGCGCTGGCGGTGGCCGCGGCGCTGCCCGGAGGCGACCCGCTCGCGGCCGCCCTGGCGGCCGGCGAGACGCCGTCGCCGGAGATGGTCGCGGCCGCAGGCGAACGCCAGGCCGCGTCGTCGCTCTCGGTCGTCCTTGGCGCGCTCGGCGTACTCGCGTTGCTGGCGGTGGGCATAGTGATCGCGGCGCGCTATCAGCTCATCAACCGGACGCCCTTCGAGAAGCCTCCCGCCGTCCTTGTCGATCGCGCCCAACAGGCGATTGCGGCGGCTGGATACACCGACCGGCCAACCGGCACGCACTGGGGCTACAACGCCGATGGCGACTACCTGCGGTACGTGCGCGAGCATCCCGATTTCGAGCGCACGGCGAACCCGTACGGGAATCGCCCAGTCGGGCTGACGTTCTACTATCGGACCAGTCCGCGGCGCCTCGTGCCGCTGAACCTGGTCGGGCCCATCCTGCAGTCCGACCCGCCGCTCATCGTCTCGGGCATGACGTCGGTTACCCTCGACCCGCAGGGACGCCTCGAGCTGTTCCACGCGATTCCTCCGCAGCGGGACGACTCGACGACGCCGGCGCCGGCTGTTGACTGGTCGGCGATGTTCAAGCTCGCCGCGCTCGACATCGCGCGATTCACTCCGGCGCCGCCCGAATGGATGCCGCGCGGGCACGCCGACGACCGGCGCGCCTGGACCGGCGTCTTCCCCGAGCGGCCGCAAACGCCGATGCGCGTCGAAGCCGCCGCCTGGCGCGGGCACCCGATCTACTTCCAGGTCGTTGGCCCGTGGACGCGCGCCGTCAGGATGGAGGAAGCGCCGATCAGCCAGGGCACGCGCCTCATGAGCGTCGTCAACGTCGTCTTCTTTTTCACGCTTCTTCTCGCCGCGCTCGTCGTCTCGCGGATCAACGTTCGCGCCGGACGCGGCGATCAGCAGGGCGCGTTCCGGCTGGTCGCGGTGGCGCTTGTCGGGCAGATGATCACCTGGGTATTCAACGACCCTCACGGGTTCGAACCACAGGTCGAGTTGAACCGCTTCTTTCTGGCGGTGAGCGAGGCGCTGTTCTCGGGTGCCCTGCTCTACGTGATGTACATGGCCCTCGAGCCATCGGTGCGACGCTACTGGCCGGACAGCCTCCTCGGATGGACGCGGCTGCTGCAGGGGCAGATCCTGGATGCGCGGGTCGGTCGCGACGTGTTGATCGGCGTGGCTGGGGGCGCGACCATTTTCCTGCTGCTGTCGCTGCAGTGGCCGATTCAATCGCTGGCCGGCCACGATGGCGAAGCCGTCGCGCTCGGCAACCTGCGAGTGTTCGAAGGACCGACCTACGAGATCGGTCTGTTCTCGTCGCTGGTCGCGTCCCAGTCCATCTTCAACGCGATGTGGTGCATCTTCGCGCTCGTCGGGCTCAAGCGCGTGCTGAAACAAAAGTGGCTGGTAGCCGTCGTCGCGTCGCTCTTTTTCACCCTGGTAGCGGCCAGCGGCATCTACACCGACCAGCCAGGCTATCTTCTGGCTTCACTTCGTGGTCGCGCTCGCGGTCGTCGGGCTCCTGATCGTCGTGACCATCCGCTTCGGCCTGCTCTCGGCCGCGGCAGCATTCCTGGTGACGAACTGGGCGACAGGTGTGCCGTGGACCCTTGCGACCGATCGCTGGGACTTTCCGCTGTCAGTGCTCGCCTTCGGATTGCTTGCCGCCGTCGCGGTGTTCGGCGCCTGGTCGGCGCGGACGTCGCAGCCGAGGATAGCCGTCTCGCGCTAATCGCCCTTGCGGGCGCGGCGTCGGACCTCCAGGCGAATCGGCGTACCGACGAACCCGAAGCGATCCCGAATCTGGTTCAGCAGAAACCGCTGGTAGGAGAAGTGGAAGGACGTGGCGACGTTCGTGAAGAAGACGAACGTCGGCGGCGCCACTCCCGTCTGCGCGGCGTAGAGAATTCGTACATGCCTGCGGCCTGGGCTGGCCGGCGGATGCACGGCGGTCACATCGCGGACGAAGCGGTTCACTTCCGGCGTCGGCACCCGTCGTCATCCGCGCCGCCGCCACCCGATCGACCACCTCCAGCAGCTTCGGCGTCCGCTCGCCGGTTGCGGCCGAGATGTGCATGATCGGCGCGTAGTCGAGAAACTTCAGTTGCCGCCGCAGCTTCTCGTCGAACGTCTTGTAGAAGTCCGGACCCTGGGCCTTCATCAGGTCCCACTTGTTGGCGGCGATGATGATGCCGCAGCCGAGGCGATCGGCTTCGCCGGCAATCGCGGCGTCCTGATCGGTCGCGCCCTGGGCCGCATCCACCACCAGCACCACGACATCGGCCTTCTCGATGGCGCGGCGCGCCACGAGCACGCTGAGCGACTCCAGCGGTCCGCTGCGGCCAACCCGGCCGGGGCGGCGAATACCCGCCGTGTCGACGATGCGGAACTCCCGCTTGTGCCATTTCATCAGGGTGTCGACCGCATCCCGCGTCGTGCCCGGCATGTCGCTGACGAGCATGCGCTCTTCCCGGAGCAGGCGGTTGACGAGCGACGACTTGCCGGCGTTGGGCCGGCCGATGATGGCGATGGACGTCTCCTTGGGCGCTTCGCGGTTCGACGGCGCCGGCTCGCCCGCCGACTCGGGCACCTTCCGCACGCGCCGCGCGACCTCGTCAAGCAAGTCGCTGATGCCCAGCCCGTGCTCGCCGGAGACCTCGAAGATTGGATCGAGGCCGAGCTCGTAGAACTGCAGCAGCGCCTCGCGCGCCTTCTTCGCGTCTATCTTGTTGACCACGGCGAGGATCGGCGTGCCGCTGGCACGCAACTGCGACACGATCTCGCGGTCGCCCGGCACGAGGCCTTCCTGGCCGTCGAGAATCACCACCAGCAGGTCGGCGTCGTTGATGGCCTGCCGCCCCTTGTCCGCAACCAGTTGATGCAGCGGATCTTCCGACGCGCCGAACAGCCCGCCGGTGTCGAGCAGCGTGTAAGCGACGTTCTGCCAGTGCACGATCTGCGCGATCAGATCGCGCGTCGTGCCGGCCACCGGCGTCACGATCGCCCGACGTGTCCCGGTGATCCTGTTGAAAAGCGTGGACTTGCCGACGTTGGGCCGGCCGACGAGCACGACGAGGGGCAACGTGCGGGACACTGGACGGAGATTGTAGCGTGCGGCTTCGCTTCGGCTGGCGTGGTCACACCGCCTGCGCGCCTCAATCGGCGCCGATCCGGAACGCCGGTCAACACGGCCAGGCTCGACCAGTCGATTAGTTGACACGCTAAGTGCTTCTCTCTATGCTAGTTACGGAGGTCACGACTCCCGGCATGATCAAGCTGGACATCGTCAACGAAGTGTCGAAGATCGCGGACATCACCAAGGTGAAGGCCGAGCTGGCGGTGGACGCGGTGTTCGACGCGATGCGAGTGTCGATGCAGCGGGGCGAGCGCATCGAACTGCGGGGCTTCGGCGTGTTTCAGGTGAAGCCCCGGAAGCGGGGTATCGGCCGCAACCCCAGGACTGGCAAGGAAGTGCGGATTCCACCCGGCCGCACCATCCGGTTCAAGCCCGGGAAAGATCTCCAGAACATCAGCTGAGCCCGGCCGGCCGGGCGGCACGCCGCCGGCCGCCGTCCGCGGGTATCTGCCCTCGTCCCCCACCATTTAACGCCCGCATCACTGCACGTGTCCGAGCCGCCCTGGACCGATAGCCCGCTGCCACCGCCTCCGCCCCGCGCGAAGGACCGGGTCTGGCTGCATGTACTGCTGTTTCTCGTGACGGCCGTCACGACGACGCTCACGGGGGCCGAGCACTACGCGGCGTTCATCAGCGAATTCGGGGCGAGGCCGGTGACCCTCTCGTGGGACCTCCTGTGGCATGGCCTCTGGTACAGCGGCACGGTGCTCGCCATCCTGGGCGCGCATGAGATGGGCCATTACGTGGCGTGCCGCTACTACGGAATCGACGCGTCGCTCCCCTACTTCATCCCGTTCTACGGCGTCCTGACCGGGACGTTCGGCGCGGTGATTCGGATCCGGGAGCCGATCCACTACAAGCGCGCGCTCTTCGACATCGGCATCGCCGGCCCAATCGCCGGGTTCGTCGTCGCAGTGCCGGCGCTGGCCCTCGGGCTGTGGCTCTCGAACGAGGTGCGCCTGCCGCTCAATTTCAGCGGCCTGTCGCTCGGCGAGCCGCTCCTGTTCCAGTGGGCGACGTGGCTCGTCTGGGGGACGGCGCCCAAGGGGATGTCGCTGAACCTGCACCCGATGGCGTTTGCGGCATGGTTCGGGCTGCTGGCGACAGCCCTGAACCTGTTCCCCATCGCGCAGCTCGACGGCGGGCACATCTCCTATGCCGTGTTCGGGCGGCGATCCACCAATATCACCTTCGGCGCGCTGGGCGTCGCGGTGCTGCTGACGTTCTTGTCCCTGAGCTGGCTGCTCTGGACGGCGTTGATCGTCGCGATGCTCTTCCTTGCCGGTCCGCATCACCCGCGGGTGATTGACGAGGCGGTGCCGCTGAACCGTGCACGGCTCCTGCTCGCTTTCTTCGCGCTCGTGATGTTCGCGGTGTGCTTCACGCCGGCGCCGATCGAGCTGTTCGACCTCGTAAAGAAATAGCGTTCACGGGTTGACCGGTCCGTCGGCTACGCTCAAAGCATCCCCAGCGGGTCCACATCGACTACGACGCGGCGGCGAAGGTCTGGCAGCGCATCGAGCGCCGCGCGGACTGCAGCGCGCGTCGCGGTGCGGTGTCTCGTCTTCAGGAACATCTGCGCGCGGGTCCTCGCCTCGCAGCTTGGCGAGCGGCGCGGGCGCTGGACCCAGGAGCGCAAAGGTCCCCTGCGACTCGCGCTGGAGCCTGGCGGCCAGGTCAGCGGCGTCACGCATCGCCTCGCCGTACGTGCGGCCACGGACGACGATGCTGATGAGGCCAACCGACGGCGGGTAGGCCATCGCCTGGCGGTAGCGCAGTTCCTCCGAGTAAAAGGCCTCGTAGTCCTGGCGGGTCGCCAGCCGGATGCTGTAGTGGTCGGGGTGCACCGTCTGGATGACGGCCTCGCCCGCACGGCCGCCGCGGCCGGCGCGGCCCGCCACCTGCGTCAGGAGTTGAAATGTGCGTTCGGCCGCCCTGAAGTCGGCCAGGCCCAGCCCGAAGTCGGCGGACACCACGCCAACCAGCGTCACCTGCGGGAAATCGTGCCCCTTGGCAATCATCTGCGTGCCGACCAGCAGGTCCAGTTCGCCGCGGCCGAACCGGCCGAGCACCTCCTGGATCGCGCCCCGCTTCTGCATCGTGTCGCGGTCCACGCGGCCGGCGCGGATTCCGGGATACAGGCGCTCGACCTCGGCGACCACCCGATCGGTCCCAAAGCCAATCTGTTCGAGATACGGCGCCGCGCACTTGACGCAGGTGCCCGGCACGCGCACCGAGTAGTTGCAGTAGTGGCACACGGCGCGCGACGGCCCGTGCGCGCGGCGATGGACCGTCAGCGAGACGCTGCAGTTGGGGCACTCCAGGATGTGTCCGCATTGGCGGCACAGGACGCTGGTGGCGTAGCCTCGCCGGTTCAACAGCAGCAGCGTCTGCTCGCCCGCCGCTACCCGCGCCCCGATGCCTTCGGCGAGCATCGCGCTCAGCACGACGTCCGGGCCGGAGGCGGCATACTCCTCCCGCATGTCGACGACGCGCACGCTGGCCAGCTGGCGATCGAGCACGCGGCGCGTCAGTGAGACCCGCTGATACCGTCCTGACGCGGCGTTGAACGCCGTCTCCATCGCCGGCGTCGCGGATCCCAGCAGGACCACGGCCCCGGCCTGCCGCGCCCGCACGACGGCCACGTCGCGGCCGTTGTAGCGTGGAGACTCTTCCTGCTTGTACGACCCGTCGTGCTCCTCGTCCACGACGATCAGCCCGAGCGCGTCCAACGGCGCGAAGACCGCCGACCGGGTGCCGACGACGAGGTCGATCTCCCCGCGCCGGATGCGATGCCACTGGTCGTGGCGCTCACCGCTGGCGAGGCCGCTGTGCTGAATGGCGACACGCGCGCCGAACGCCGCCCGGAACTGCGCCGCCACCTGCGGCGTCAGCGCGATCTCGGGCACCAGGATCAGCGCGCGGCGGCCGCCCTCGATAGTCCGGCGCGCCAGCTGGAGGTACAGCTCCGTCTTGCCGCTGCCGGTCACGCCATGCACCAGGACGGCGTGATAGGCGCGGGCGTCGATCAGCCCGGCGACCGCGGCGTACGCCGTGGCCTGCTCGTCGGTGAGCGCACGGGTCTCGTCGCGCGTGACCGCAGGCGCCGCGCCGGCGGCAAACGGGTCGCGCTCCACCACCTGCTCGTGCAGGTGCACGAGCCCGCGCGCCGCGAGGCGCCGCAGGGTGGTGACGTCGACGCCGCGTTCCCGGAGCGTGGCGCTTCGCAACGGCTGCGGGCTCGCGGCCAGCTCCGAAATGGCGGCCCGCTGCTTCGCTGCCGAGCGTCGCCGCGGCGCCCGTCTCGAGTCCGTCCGCAAGGCTGGCGCCCGCCGGTGTCAGCGCCGCCGTGAGCTCGGTGCGAAAGGCCTGACGGCTGCCGGTCATGGCGGTGACCCGCTCGACCAGGCCCGCCCGCTCCAGCGCCTTCAGCGCGCCGTCGACGGGCGCGGCTGCCATCGACGCCAGCGCCCGATAGGTTCGCGGCGCCTTCGCGAGGTGCGCGAGCACATGCCCGCGAACGTCGCCGCCCGCGCCGGCCGCGGCCGCCTCACGACCCGACGGTGTGAGCCGGTAGCGCCGCTCGCTCTCCATCCACGCGCCAGGCGGCATCGCGGCTGCCAGTGCGTCGCCAGGCCCTGCCAGGTAGTAGTCCGAGACCCACAGCGCGAGGTCCACGATTGCTTCCGGCAGGTAGCCGTCGTCGTCGAGCGCTTCGACGATGGGCTTGACGTCGGCCGCGTCCGTCGCGGCGGCCTCGCCGACGACGAGCCCGGTCATCGTCCGCGTGCCAAGCGGCACGAGCACGCGCGCGCCGCGCTTCGGAGCCGTCATCCCGGGCGGCACCGCATAGGTCAGCAGCGGCAGCAGCGGGACGGGGACGGCTACTGAAACGAACATCGTCTCACTAGAAGTTACGAGTTACGAATGACGAGTTAGGACTGACGAGTCCGGTCTGGTTCGAGCGACGCACGTCGACTCTGCAACACTCGCAACTCGTCACGCGTGACCCGTAACTAGTTCGAGTCGGCGAGTCTCTTCATGACGAGCTTCATGTCTTCCCAGACCTCTCGCTTCGAGGCGGGATTCCGCAGCAGGTAGGACGGGTGGAACGTCGGCATCACCACCGTGTCGCCGCGCTGATGGAACTGGCCGCGCAGCCGCGAGATGGGCGTCTCGGTCTGCAGCAGCGTCTGCGCCGCGAACTTCCCGAGCGCGACGATGACCACCGGACGGATGGCCTGGATCTGCGCTTCGAGGAACGGCGAACACTCCGCGATCTCGTCGGGCTCCGGGTTCCGGTTGCCCGGCGGCCGGCACTTCACGACGTTGGCGATGTACACCTCCTCCCGCGAGAGTCCCATCGCCTTGATGATCTGCGTAAGCAGTTGCCCGGCTCGTCCGACAAACGGCTCGCCCTGCTCGTCCTCGTCGGCGCCCGGTCCCTCGCCGACGAACATCAGGCGCGCGTCGGGGCTGCCGACGCCGAAGACGATGTTGGTGCGGCCCGAGTGGAGCTTGCAGCGCGTGCAGTCGCCGATGTCGGCGCGAATGACTTTCAGCCGCTCATCCGGCGATTGCACCACGGGCAGCGCAGCCACTGGCTCCGGGAGCGCCGCGTCGGATGCGGTCACGGCGGGCGCATCGGATTCGCGCGCCGGCAGCGTCCGCCTGCGCCAGGCGGGATCCTTCGAGAGACCTTCGACGCCGAGATCCTGGAAATAGCGCAGGTGGCCGGCGACGTCGCGGGCGTCACTCATGTCCGCGCCGCGACCGCGGCGGGACGGGCCAGCCACCGCTCGAGGCGATCAGCAAGCGCCGAGGCAATCGCGGCCTTCGGCGCCCGCGGTACATGCTCCTCGGCGTCAGCGCCGATGATCGTCACGGCGTTGGCGTCGACGTCGAAGCCGCTGTCGGCCCGAGACACGTCGTTGGCGACGATCACGTCAAGGCCTTTGCGCTCGCGCTTCGCCCGGGCCTTGGCGACGACGTCCTCGGTCTCCGCGGCGAAGCCGACGAGCAGCGGCCCGCGCGAGCCTTCACGTGAGCGCCACGACGCAACCTCGGCGACGATGTCCACCGTCGGCACCAGCCGCAGCGTCAGTTCCCCGTCGTCGTGCGCGATTTTCTGGGGTGCGACGCCATCGGCCGTGTAGTTCGCCACCGCCGCCGCCATGATCAGCGCGTCGGTGCCTGGCACCGCGGCCATCACGGCGCGGTGCATTTCGGCTGCCGAGCGGACTCGCACGCTCGACGCGACCGCCGGAAGTGCGATCGCGGTGGGACCCGTGATGAGGGCAACCTCTGCGCCTCGGGCCGAGAGCTCGGCGGCAATCGCGTAGCCCATACGCCCGCTGGATCGGTTGCCGACGAACCTCACCGGATCGAGATCCTCGAACGTCGGGCCCGCCGTGACGACGACACGCTTGCCGCTGAGCGACCGCTTCCGCGCGAGGACGGCCTCGGCCGCGGCGACGATCGCGTCGGGCTCCGCCAGCCGTCCTTTGCCGATCCAGCCGCAGGCCAGATACCCGTCTCCCGGCTCGACGAACTGCACGCCCCGCGCGGCAAGCGTCTCGAGGTTCCGCTGCACCGCCGGGTGCGCCAGCATGTTGGTGTTCATGGCCGGCGCCAGCAGGACCGGCGCCGTCGTCGCGATGTAGAGCGACGACAGGAAGTCGTCGGCGAGGCCGTGCGCGAACTTGGCGATGGTGTTCGCCGTCGCCGGCACGACGAGCAGCAGCGCGATGTCCGAGGCGATGGAGATGTGTTCGATGTCGGCGTTGGCCCCGGGCGCCCACTGCGCCGTGATGACGCGGCGCCGCGTGATGGCCTCGAAGGTCACCTCGCCGACGAAGCGCCTGGCGTTGCGCGTCATGAGCGCGACCACTTCGTGACCGTGCTTCTGAAGGCCGCGCGCGACTTCCACGGCCTTGTAGGCCCCGATGCCGCCGCTGACGCCGAGAGCGATGAGGGCCATGGCTACTCGCGGAACGTGTCGATGATCTCTGCGGCCATCGGCCCCATCCGGGGCCGACGTGCCCGCTCGGCCTGAACGATGCAGCGCAGCCGGCCGACAGCGACCTCGACTTCGTCGTTGATGACGACGTAGTCGTATTCGGCGACAGCGCCGACCTCGCTGCGCGCGACCTCGAGCCGGCGCCGAATCGCGCCGTCGGAGTCCTTGCTCCGATTGCGCAGGCGCTCCTCGAGCACCTCGTACGACGGCGGCAGCACGAACACTCCGACGCTTTCGAAGCCGCGCAGCCGCACCTGCCGCGCGCCCTGCACGTCGATGACGAGCACGAGGTCCTGCCCGCTGCCGAGCACGCGCTCGGTCTCGCTGGCCGACGTGCCGTAGAAGTTCCCGAAGACGTCGGCGTACTCGAGGAAATCGCCGGCCGCGATCATGCGCTCGAACTCCGCGCGGCTGATGAAATTATAGTCCACGCCGTCGACTTCCCCCTGCCGCGGCGCGCGGGACGTGAACGAGCGCGACAGCACGAGATCGGGCACGTCGTGGACGAGGCGCTCGACGAGGGTGGTCTTGCCGGTGCCCGACGGCGCGGACACGATGAACAGCCGGCCGCGACCGGAGCGCTCACTCGACATTCTGAACCTGCTCCCGCATCTTCTCGAGCTCGGCCTTTGCCGTCACGACCAGCTCCGACACGGCGTTGCCGTCGCCCTTGGAGCCGATGGTGTTGATCTCGCGATTCATCTCCTGGAGCAGGAAGTCGAGCTTCCGGCCGCACGGTTCAGCCGACTCGGTAAGCGCCGTCCAGTGCACCAGGTGCGCGCGGAAGCGCGTGATCTCTTCGCTGATGTCGGAGCGGCCGACGAGCCGGACGATCTCCTGCGCGACTGCGCCGCGGTCGAGCGCCAGGTCCGACGTCAGCTCGGCGACGCGCACGCTCAGACGATCCTGCAGGCCGCGCTGTCCGGCGGCCGCGGCCTCGGCGATCCGCTCGATCAGCGCGGCCAGGCCATGCTTGCGCCCGTCCAGGTCGTTGCGAAGCTGGTGGCCTTCGGCAAGGCGCATCCGCCCCAGCTCGGCCAGCGCATCCCGCACCGCCTGATCCACCGCCTGCCCGAGCGCGTCGTCGGCGCCGTCGTCGACCACCACCGGCTGCTCCCGAATCGTGATCGCATGCGGCAGCCGCAGCAGATCGCCCGGCGTCAGATGACCGGCGATGACGCCTCGCTGTCGCGCGTGCTCGAGGGCGGCCTCGAGCGCCGCGACGAAGCCTTCGTTGAGCTCGACGTGCGGCACGGCCGCCTGCCGGTACTGGATGCTGACGCCCAGCTCCACCCGGCCGCGCGCCACGGCCTGCTGCACCAGGACGCGAATCTTCGGCTCGCGCTCCGCCAGCGACTGCGGCAGCCGCAGCTGCAGATCGAGGAAGCGGTGGTTCACCGCGCGCACGGTCACGCTGATGGTGGCGCGCTCGTCCTCGCGCGTCAACGCGGCAAACCCAGTCATGCTGGTGATCACGAATCGGTCCTCCGGCCTCGGCTCTCATGACCCGCCGCCACCGGCGGCGCGATCTTCTCGGCTCTTACGGCCTTCGAGCAGCTGCAGCTCGTAGAGCCGGGCGTAGAGACTACCCTGCCGCGCCAGCAGCTCGTCGTGCCGCCCCACCTCGACGATGCGGCCTCGATCCATCACCAGGATGGCGTCCGCGCGGCGAATCGTCGAGAGCCGATGGGCGATGACGAACGAGGTGCGGTTCTTCATCAGGTTCGCCAGGGCCTCCTGGACGAGCAGCTCCGACTCGGTGTCGAGCGACGAGGTCGCCTCGTCGAGGATGAGCAGGGGCGAGTCCTTCAGGAGCGCGCGGGCGATGGCCAGCCGCTGCCGCTGTCCGCCGGACAGTCGCTGTCCGCGCTCGCCGATGGCCGTGTCGTAGCCCTCGGGCAGGGCCAGGATGAACTCGTGCGCGTGCGCCGCCCTGGCCGCGGCCTCGATGTCGTGCCGGCCGGCCCCGGGCCGTCCGTACGCGATGTTCCGGGCGATCGTGTCGTCGAAGAGCACGGTCTCCTGCGTGACGATGCCGACCTGTGCCCGCAACGACGCCAGCGTGACGTCGCGCACGTCCACGCCGTCGACACGCAGCGTTCCCGATGTCACATCGTAGAAGCGCGGGATCAGGTTCACGAGTGTCGTCTTGCCGGCTCCGCTGCGGCCGACGATCGCGATCATCTGGCCGGCGTTCGCGGTGAAGCTCACGCCCCGCAGAATCGGGCGGCCGTGTCCGTCATCGTAGGCGAAGATGACGTTGTCGAACTCCAGCGTGCGGCTGAACGGCGCGAGTGGCGCCGCGCCGGGCTTCTCCACGACTTCGGTGTGGCGGTCGAGCACTTCGAAGACACGCTCGGCGGCGGCGATGGCCTGCTGCAGGCTCGCGTTCACGCGGCTGAGCTTCTTCACCGGCCCGTACATCAGGAGCAGCGCTGCGATGAACGTCGTGAACTCGCCGGTCGTCAGACGGCCAGCCGCAATCTCACGGCTGCCGTAGTACAGCGCTCCGGCGATCGCGAACCCGCCGAGCAATTCCATCAGCGGCGGGAGAATCGACACGATCGACGTCACCGTCATGCTCGTGCGGTACAGCTGGGACGAGGCCGCCGAAAACCGCGCCGACTCCCGCGCCTCGGCGCCAAACGCCTTGACGATGCGGTGCCCGGCAAAAGACTCGGCAGCGACGTGGGACAGATTCTCGAGCGCCTCCTGGCTGCGGCGCGTCGTCTTACGCAGCCGGCGGCCGAGCTGAGCCAGCGGATAGACGATGATGGGCGCGCCGGTGATGCAGACGAGGGCGAGGCGCGCGTCGTAGTAGAACAGCAGCACGCCGTAGCCGACGAGCGCGAGCGACTCCTGCAGGAGATCGCCGATCGTCTCCGAGACGACGTGCTGCACCTGGCCGACGTCGTTGGTGATGCGCGAGAGCAGCTGACCGGTGGATCGCCGCGCGAAGAAGCCAGCCGACTGATTGAGCATGTGGGCGTGCAGGTGGTTCCGCAGGTCGCGGACCACTCGCTGCCCCACGTCCGACATCAGGTAGTTCGACAGATACCCGCCGAGTCCCTTCATCAGGTACGCGCCGACGATGATGAGGGCGACTTCGGCGACGTGCTCCTGCCGCGGAAGCACGTCGTCGAGGATGGCCTTGATCTGCGCTGTCAGGAAGGCTGAGGCTACCGCGTACACAAGCATCGCCACAACCGCCCAGACCAGCCTGAGGCGATAGGGGGCCGCATAGCGGAGCAGGCGAAGGAGCGCGTTCACTCGGTAAATCGGTACTTCAGCAGCACCCAGAGCGCGACGAAGCCGTCGCGCCACGTGATCTTCTTGCCTTCGTCGTAGTTTCGGCCGTCGTAGGTGATCGGCACCTCGTAGACGCGGTAGCCGCGCTTGAAGATCTTGGCCGTCAGTTCCGGCTCGATGCCGAAGCTGTCCGACGACAGCGTCATGGAGCGCAGCACTTCGGTGCGCATCACCTTGTAGCAGGTCTCCATGTCCGACAGCATCGTGTTGTACAGGACGTTGGTCACGAACGTCAGGAACACGTTGCCCAGGTAGTGCGTGAACAGGAAGACGCGATGGCGCCCGAGGAACCGGGAGCCGTAGACCACGTCGGCGCGGCCCTGGCAGATGAGCTCGATCAGCTCGGGATATTCTTCGGGGGAGTACTCGAGGTCGGCGTCCTGGATGACGACGAGGTCGCCGCTCACCTCTGCGAAGCCGCGCCGGAGCGCGGCGCCCTTGCCCTGATTCCGCTCCTGGAAGACGAGACGGAATCCGTGCTGCTGCTGCAGCCGGGTCAGGATGTCGCGTGTCCCGTCCTTCGAGCCGTCGTCCACGACGATGAGCTCGATGCGAATCGGCACGGCCAGGACGCGGCCGATGATCTCCTCGATGGTCTCCCGCTCGTTGTAGACGGGCATGACCACCGACAGCAGCGGGTCGCGGAGCACACCGCGCAGGCCACTCATGAGCGTCCGATCGAGTAATAGGTGAAGCCCTGCTCCTTCATCGTCGCGGGGCTGTAAAGGTTCCGCCCGTCGAAAATAACGGGCGACTTCAGCAGCTGGCGCATCTTCGCGAAGTCGGGCTCGCGGAACTCGTTCCACTCGGTCACGATGGCGAGCGCGTCGGCGCCTTTGAGCGCGTCGTAGCTGCGGTCGACGAGCGCGACCTTCGATCCGAAGATCGTCTTTGCCACCTTCATCGCTTCCGGATCGAAGGCCTGCACCTTCGCGCCGGCGGCCAGCAGCTTCTCGATGATCGTGATGGCCGGCGCCTCGCGCATGTCGTCCGTGCGCGGCTTGAACGAGAGGCCCCACAGGGCCACCGTCTTCCCCTTCAGTGAGCCGAAGTGCTTCGCCATCTTGTCCACCAGTCGGGACTTCTGGCGCTTGTTCACCGCCTCGACCGCGTCGAGGATCTTGAACTCGTAGCCCTCCTCGCCCGAGAAGTGCAGGATGGCCTGCACGTCCTTCGGGAAGCAGCTGCCGCCGTAGCCGACGCCGGGAAAGAGGAATGACGAGCCGATGCGCCGATCCGAGCCGACCGCCCGGCGGACGTCGTCGACGTCGGCGCCGAAGATCTCGCAGACGTTCGCGATCTCGTTCATGAACGAGATCTTGGTCGCGAGCAGCGCGTTCGCCGCGTACTTGCAGAGCTCGGCGCTGGCGCAATCCATCACCATCACCGGGGCGCCGGTGCGCGTGAACGGCGCGTACAGCTCCTGCATGATGCGCCCTGCCTTGTCGTCCTCGGCGCCGATGACGACGCGGTCGGGCTTCAGGAAGTCCTCGACGGCGGCGCCCTGCTTCAGAAACTCGGGGTTGCTCACCACGCTGAACGGATGCGTGGTCTCGCGGCGGACGATGTCGCGGACCTTGGCGGCGGTGCCGACGGGCACCGTGCTCTTGTCGACGATGACCTTGTAGCCGTCCATCGCCCGCGCGACGTCGCGCGCCACGTCCAGCACGTGCCGCAAATCGGCCGACCCGTCCTCGCCCTGCGGCGTGCCGACGGCGATGAAGATGATCTCGGAAGCCCGTACCGCGCGTGCCAGCTGCGTGGTGAACGTCAGCCGCTTCCGCTTGACGTTACGGTGGACCAGTTCCTCGAGTCCAGGCTCGTAGATCGGCATCCGGCCACGCCGGAGCATCCGGACCTTCGCATCGAGCTTGTCGACGCACACGACGTCGTTGCCCGTTTCTGCGAGGCAGGCTCCAACGACCAGGCCGACGTACCCCGTCCCGACAATGGCGATTTTCATCCGCGGATGACTCCTGGGGACGGGCGCCGTGGCGCCGGCCCTGCTGTGCTTACAAAACACCGAAGTTTACCAGACCGGCCAAAACGCTGTCACCTGACTGATACTCAAGGACTTGTCCGTGTTAGCCTCCCTGCGGTGCATCTGCTGCTCGACTATCGCCCGGCGCTGACCCAGCGGACCGGCGTCGGCGAGTACGCGCACGAGCTGGCCGCGGCACTGGCCCGAACCCGGCGAGCCGGCGACCGACTAACCCTGTTCACCAGCTCCTGGGCTGATCGCCCCAACCCGGCGCTGTCGGCTTGGCCGGGCGTCACGGTGGTCGACCGCCGGGTGCCGGTGCGCGTCCTCAACTACGCCTGGCATCGCCTGAGATGGCCGCCGGTGGAGTGGCTGGCCGGATCCATCGACATCGCGCAGTCGCTGCATCCCCTGGTGATGCCAACGCGGACGGCGCACCAGGTCGTCACTATTTACGACCTCGACTTCCTGCGGCACCCCGAGCGCACGACCGCCGAGGTGCGGCGTGATTACCCGACACTCGTCCGCGACAGCGCTGACCGCGCGGCACTTGTCGTGGTGATTTCGAACGACACCGCGCGCGCCGTGCAGGCGGAGCTCGGCGTGCTCTGGCGACCGCCTCGTCGTGTGCAGGCCCGGCCTGCCGGGCTGGATAGGCGCGCCACGGCAGCGGCCCGCCCCGGACCCGGGCTACGTGCTGTTTGTCGGCACGCTCGAACCGCGCAAGAACATCGGGACGCTCCTCGACGCCTGGACGCTGCTGGTGAAGAGCCGGCGGCACCTGCCGAAGCTGCGCCTGGCCGGCGCCGCGCCCGCCGAAGCCGGCACCTGGCTGGCGCGATTGCAGGTGCCGCCGCTGGCCGGCACCGTCGAGTACATCGGCTACATCCCGGACACGGACCGTCTTGCGACGTATGAAGGCGCGACGCTGCTGGTCCTGCCTTCCTGGCACGAAGGCTTCGGCCTGCCCGCGCTCGAGGCGATGGCGCTTGGCGTGCCGGTCGTCGCCTCCAATCGCGGTGCGCTGCCGGAGGTCGTGGGCGATGCCGGGTTGCTGGTAGCGCCCGACGACACGCGCGGCCTCGCGGCGGCGATTGCCGCCGTGCTCGACGATCCGGCGCGCGCGGCGGCGATGAGCGCGCGCGGCCTCGTCCAGGCGGCTGGCTTCACGTGGGACGCGGCGGCGCACGAGCTGCGACGCGCGTACGATCGCCCGCCGTTCGTCGCGCCGGAGCGATGATGCACATCGGCGTCGACGCACGCGAGATCGGAGGCCACGCAACCGGCGTTGGACGGTATTTGCAGCGGCTGCTGCAGGAGTGGGCAGCGGGCGCGCCGCACCATTGGACGCTTGTATTCACCTGATGGGCGGATCGGCGTGCCGCCGGGGCTCGATGCCGAAGTCGCCGTGGTCCCCGGCACCGGCGGTACCCGCTGGGAGCAGGGTGCGTTGGCCTCGGCGATCGGCGCCGATCAGCCGGACGTGTTCTTCGCGCCGGGCTACTCCGCGCCGCTCCGCGCCGCGCTGCCCGTTGGTGGTTGCAATCCACGACGTCTCGTTTGCCGCGCATCCGGAATGGTTCAGGTGGCGTGAAGGCCTCCGGCGTCGCTGGCTCGCGAAGCAGTCGGCGCGGCGCGCGCGCGTCGTGTTGACGATCTCCAACTTCTCGCGCGACGAGATCGCTCGTCACCTTGTCGTGCCGCTCTCCCGCATCCGGGTGATCCCGCTCGGCGTCGGCCTTCCGGCGGAGCCATCCATCGGGCCGCGCGAGCCGATGGTGCTTTACGCCGGATCGATGTTCAATCGCCGGCATCTCCCCACCTTGATCGAAGGCTTCAGCCTGGTCGCGCGCCGACGCCCGGACATCCGGCTGGAGCTGGTCGGGGCCAACAAGACGCATCCGCATCAGCCTATCGACGCGTTGATCGCGGCGTCCGGCTTCGCGGCGCGCATCACGCGGCGCGAATGGGTGGACGACAGGGAGCTGGCGTCGCTCTATCGCCGCGCGTCCGCGTTTGCGTTCCTGTCCGAGTACGAAGGCTTCGGGCTGACGCCGCTCGAGGCGCTGGCGGCCGGCGTGCCGCCGGTCGTTCTCGAGACACCAGTCGCGCGCGAAGTGCTGCGCGACGCGGCGGTGTACGTCGCGCAGCCAGACGCGCAGCTCGTCGCCGACGCACTCGATCGCGCGATCGCCGGCGAGGCCAGGACTCGCGTGCTCGCCGCCGCCGGGGACGTCCTGGTCCGCTACGACTGGCGCACGGCTGCCGCCGCCACGCTCGCGGCACTCGAGGACGCGGCGCACCGATGACGCGGCTGGCCATCGTGATCGTCTCGTTCAATGCGCGCGACGAGCTCGCGCAGGCCCTCGAGAGCCTGACTTCCGCGCCGCCGGCGACGAGCCACGCGATCGTCGTCGTCGACAATGCTTCTTCCGACGGCGCGCCGGCCATGGTGCGCGAGCGTTTCCCGGGTATTCGTGTCATCGATGCCGGCGGCAATGTGGGCTTTGCGCGGGCCAACAACATCGGGATCGCCGCCACCACGAGCGAGCTGGTGCTGCTGCTGAACCCGGACACCCTGGTGCCCGAGGGCGCGATCGACCGGCTGGTCTCCTGGCTCGACCGCACGCCCGACGCCGACGTGGCCGGCCCGCGCCTGGTGAACGGCGAGGGCTGCGCGGAGCTGTCGTTCGGATCGATGTACGGGTTCTGGACCGAGGCGCGCCGCAAGGCGACGCTGGCGCTGGACGAACGGCGCGTGCGCCCGATTCGGAGCGCCATCGAGCGGGTCACCCGTCGCGAACGGGACGTCGACTGGGTCAGCGGCGCGTGCCTGCTCGTGCGTCGGCGCGCGGGCGATGCCGTCGGGTGGCTCGACGAGCGCTATTTCATGTACGCGGAGGACGTCGACTTCTGCGCGGCCATCCGCGCCCGCGGCGGCCGCGTGGTATTCACGCCTGCCGCCGAAATCGTCCATTTGCGCGGCCGGTCGGGCCGAAGCCGACCCGGGCCCACCGGGGACGCCTGGCGCGCCAGCCACCTGGCGTTCTACCGCAAGCACCGCCCACGCTGGGCGCCGGTGCTGGAGTGGTATCTGAAGGTTCGATATCATTTCGAGCCGTGAGAGTCGCCATCGATGCCCGGAAGCTTCACGACTTCGGCATCGGGACCTACATCCGCAACATCCTGCGGCAGCTCGCGCGTATCGACCGCCAGACCGAGTACGTCCTCATCTGCCAGCCGGGGGACCGCGAGCTGGCGCTGTCGCTCGGCGACAACTTCCGCGTCGAAGTGAACACCTCGCCGGCCTATTCGCTGCGCGAACAGGTGTCGATTCCGTGGACGCTGGTGCGGACGCGGGCGCGGGTCTTTCACGAGCCGCACTACGTGCTGCCGCCGCTTGCGCGCTGCCGATCCGTGGTGACGATTCACGACTGCATCCACCTGCGGTTTCCGCAGTACCTCCGCAATCGCGCCGCACTCACTTACGCGCGCACGCAGATGGGCGCGGCCGCGCGGCGGTCCGACCGCATCCTGACGGTCTCGGAGGCCTCCAAGCGCGACATCCTCGAGTTCTTCGACGTTCCGTCGGAGAAGATCACGGTCATCCACAACGCCATCGACGAGCACTTCGCAACGGCGCCGCCGGAAGACGAAGTACGCCGCGTCGCCGAGCGCTATCAGCTGCAGGAACGCTTTGTCCTCTACGTCGGCAACGTCAAGCCGCACAAGAATCTCGAGCGGCTGCTCGACGCGTTTCACATCCTCCGGCGCGCGCCGGATCTCCAGGACGTCAAGCTGGTCGTCATCGGCGACGAGATCTCGAAGTACGCCGGCGCTGCGCCGCGCGATTCATCGCTACAACCTGCACAAGTTCGTGCGCTTTCTCGGCTTCCTTCCCGACGAGCGGCTCGCCATCGTCTATCGCCTGGCGTCGGTGTTCGTCTTCCCGTCGCTCTACGAAGGCTTCGGCCTGCCGCCGCTCGAAGCGATGGCGAGCGGGACGCCGGTCGTCACCTCGAACGTGTCGTCGCTGCCCGAGGTCACCGGCGACGCCGCGCTACTGGTGGATCCGACCAGCGCCGAGGCGATTGCTGACGCGATGGCGCGCGTTCTCCGCGATCCCGCGCTGGCGGCGCAGTTGGCTGCAAAGGGGTTGGCCCGCTCGCGCGAGTTCTCGTGGGAGCGCGCGGCGACCCGGATCCGCGACATCTACATGAGCGTGGGACAGTCGTGAAAGCCGCGCTGGTGCATGACTGGCTGACTGGCATGCGGGGCGGCGAGAAGGCGCTCGAGGTGCTGTGCGAACTGCTGCCGGACGCCGACCTGCTCACGCTGGTGCACGTTCCGGGCAGCGTCTCGGCGCAGATCGCGAGCCATCGAATCCGGCCGTCGGTCGTGCAGTATTTCCCGCTGGTTCGCCAGCTCTACCGCCACTACCTGCCACTCTTCCCGTTTGCGATCGAGCAGTTCGATCTCGACGGCGTGGATCTCGTCGTCAGCGCGAGCCATTGCGCTGCCAAGTCGGTCGTGCCGAGGCCCGGCGCCCGGCACCTCTGCTATTGCTTCACGCCGATGCGCTACGCCTGGGACCAGTTCGACCATTACTTCGGGCCGGACAAGGTCGGACGCGTGGCCAGTGCCGTTGCGCGGCCGGTTCTGGCAGGGCTAGCGCGCTGGGACCGCCGGACCGAGCACCGCGTGGACCGCTATGTGGCTATTTCACATTATGTTGCGGGCCGAATCGGCCGATACTATAATCGTCAGGCTGACGTTGTGTACCCGCCCGTGGACACCGAGTTCTTCCGGCCTGACGGCCGGGTCCCGGAACGCTACCTGCTGATTGTGTCTGCCTTAGTGCCCTACAAACGTATCGATCTGGCTATTGATGCCGCCCGCCTGGCTGGCCTGCCGCTCCGTGTGGTCGGGCAGGGGCCGGAGCTCGACCGCCTGAAGTCCGCTGCGGGCGAGGCGGCCGGTCGAGTTCCTCGGCTATCAGACCGACGAGAACATTCGCGATTTGTATCGAGGCGCGATGGCGGTCGTCCTGCCCGGCGAGGAGGACTTCGGCATCGTGCCGGTCGAGGCGCAGGCGTGCGGACGCCCGGTCGTGGCCCTGGCGCGCGGCGGCGCGCTCGAGACCGTCCGCGACGGCGTCACCGGCGTCCTGGTGCCGGAGGCGACCCCTGACGCGTTCGCGGAGGCCTTTGCCTCGATCCCGGGCCGCTGGTTCAATGCCGACGTCATCCGCCGGCACTCCGAAGGGTTCAGCCGCGCCCGCTTCGCCCGCCAGATGCAGGCCGTGATCGACGAGACCGTCCAGGCGCCGGAGGGGACGCGGTGGTAAGGCGGCACAATCGCCTGCTCGTCGCCTTCTACGTCTGCTCGGATGCGCTGCTCGGCGTCGCCGCGTTCGTGCTGGCCTACGTACTCCGGTTCGAGAGCGGCCTGATTCCGATCACGAAGGGCTATCCGCCGTTCAGCCAGTACGTCAACGTGCTGCCGTTTGTCGGGGTCCTCGTCCCCTTCGCCTTCCACGTCCAGAGCCTGTACCGGCTGCGCCGCGGGCGCTCGCGCGTCGACGACTTCTTCGCCGTCTTCGTCGGCAGCATCGTCGCGGTGGTCTTCGGCATCGTGGCGACCCTGTACTTCCAGGCGTACTACGTGCCGGACGAGCTGAAGGACCGGGGCGCCTACGAGGTGTCGCAGCTGGTCTGGGGCATCTTCCTCGTCCTCAACGTTCTGCTGACGTTCGCCTCGCGCGAGCTCGTGCGCGAGGCGCTCGAACGGCGGTGGCGCGCCGGCATCGGCCTGAAACGCATCCTGATTGCCGGCGCCGGCGAGCTCGGCCGGCTGGTCGCCGACAAGGTGCTCGAACACCGCGAGCTCGGCTACCACATCGTCGGCTTCGTTGACGACCGCGCCGGCGGCGACTACCTGGGACACCGCGGGCTGCAGATCCTCGGCACGCTCGACGAGGCGGGCGAGATCGCCGTCGCGCGAACGCGTCGACCATCTTTACGTCGCGCTGCCAGCCGAAGAGCACGTGCGGATGCTGCAACTGCTGGACGTCATCGGCCGCGAGATGATCGACGTCAAGGTCGTCCCAGACCTGCTGCAGGTGATCGCGCTGCGCGCCCGGCTCGAGGACCTCGACGGCATCCCGATCGTCAACATCAACGACGTGCCGCTCCAGGGTTTCAACGCGTTCGTGAAGCGCATGCTGGACGTGTTGCTCTCGGCGTCGGCGCTGCTGGCGCTGGCCATCCCCTTCGGCATCGTCGCGCTCATCATCCGGCGGACCTCGCCCGGTGCCATCTTCTATCGCCAGGAGCGGATGGGGCTGGACGGCAAGCCGTTCACGATTTACAAGTTCCGCTCGATGTACCAGGACGCGGAGAGCGAGACCGGCCCGATCTGGGCGCGGGACAACGACCCGCGGTGCACTCCGGTCGGCCGCCTGCTGAGGCGCACCAACGTCGATGAACTGCCGCAGCTCTGGAACGTGCTCCGCGGCGACATGTCGCTCGTCGGTCCGCGGCCGGAGCGGCCGTACTTCGTGCACCAGTTCAAGCAGCGAATCCCGCAATACATGCTGCGCCACAAGGTGCGCGCGGGACTGACCGGCTGGGCGCAGGTGAACGGCTGGCGCGGCAACACGTCGATCGAGAAACGCATCGAGTACGACCTCTACTACATCGAGAACTGGTCGGTCACCCTGGACTTGAAGATCATGTGGCTCACGGTGCTCAAGGGCTTCTTCCACAAGCACGCCTACTGATACCGGCCCGCCGGGTCGGCCGATCGACTTTCCCATGAAAAAGCGTGTCGTCATCACCGGCGCAGCCGGGTTCATCGGATCTCATCTGGCGGAGACGCTGCTCGATCGCGGCTATTCGGTCATCGGCATCGACAACCTGCTGACGGGCGACATCGCGAACATCGCGCACCTGGCGGGCCGCGATGACTTCCACTTCATCAAGCACGACGTCACCAACTACATCTACATTGACGGCCCGGTCGACTTCGTCCTGCACTGGGCGAGCCCGGCGAGCCCCATCGACTACCTCGAGTTGCCTATTCCGACGCTGAAGGTCGGCGCGCTGGGCACGCACAAGGCCCTCGGGCTCGCGAAGGCCAAGGGCGCGCGCTTCGTCATCGCGTCAACGTCCGAGGTATACGGCGACCCGTTGGAGCATCCGCAGAAGGAGAGCTACTGGGGCAACGTGAACCCGATCGGGCCTCGCGGCGTCTACGACGAGGCGAAGCGATTCGCCGAGGCGATGACCGTCGCGTACCACCGGTATCACGGTCTCGACGCGAAGATCGTCCGGATCTTCAACACCTACGGTCCTCGAATGCGCGCCCACGACGGCCGCGCGGTGCCCGCGTTCATCTCGCAGGTGCTGCGGGGGGAGGACGTCACGGTGTTCGGCGACGGCAGCCAGACGCGCAGCTTCACCTACATCACTGATCTCGTGGACGGGATCATCCGCCTGATGCTGTCGGACGTGAACGAGCCGGTGAACATCGGCAACCCGCGCGAGATGACGCTGAAGGAACTGGCCGAGACGATCATCCGGATGACCGGGCTCGAAGAGCCGGCTGGTCTACCGGCCGCTGCCGGAAGACGATCCCAAGGTGCGCCAGCCCGATATCACGCGTGCCCGGACGCTCCTCGGCTGGGAGCCGAAGGTGCCGCTCGAGCAGGGCCTCGCGACGACAATCGAGTATTTTCGAGGCCGGGTCTGACGCGCGGGGGCGCGGGTTACTTCCCTGCCGCCCGCAAAATCGCCGCCTCGGCAAGCGGCGCCATCACCTCGTAGCCCGCCTTGTTCGGGTGTAATCCGTCGTCGTTCAGTTCGGGCTTCAACGTGCCGGTGGCGGTCGCCATCGGCGTGAAGTAGTCGAGGAAGACATGGCCGTTGGCGGAGGCGTAGGCCGCAATCCGCTGGTTGAGCTCGCGCAGCAGTGACACTGGCTTGTTCTCCGACCGCACCAGCGGCTGGCCGTTGGCGTCCACCTTGTCGTCGGAGACCGGCAGAATCGACGCAAGCACCACGGCGATGCCGTGCAGTTTCGCCAGCTCGGCCATCGTCATCAGGTTGTTCATGAGCTGATCAGGGGTGATCGGTCCTGCGTTGCCCGCCAGGTCGTTGGTGCCGGCAAGGATTACGACGGCGCGTGGCTTCAACGACAGCACGTCAGCTCTGAACCGGATCAGCATCTGCGCCGTCGTCTGACCGCCGATGCCGCGATTGATATACGGCTTGCCGGGAAAGAAGCCGCCGTACTGCACCCGCGACCAGTGGTCGGTGATCGAATCGCCGAAGAACACCACCCTCGTCTCGCCGGGCGCCGCCGGCGCCAGCGCGCGGTTGGCGCTCTCGAACCGCGACAGGCGGCCGAAGTCCGAGGCGACGAAGTCCAGGCACGCGGTGCGCTCGGCCCCTTCGAATCGCAGGCAGCCCTTCGGCCAGACCGGATACTTCCAGTCGGCCGGCGCCGGGGCGTATTGCCCGGGAAACGCGATTTGCGGCGGCGCCGCCGCTACTGTCTGCGCCGACGTCGCGGCCGGCAGCGCTACGGCGAGCAGACCCGCGATGATGAGAGGCGTGCAGATGGTCACCGATCCTCCGTGAACTGACATCCCTGCCGTCGACCTACTGGTTGATGACTCTCGTGGCGTGCGTCACGTAGTGCAGCGCCGAGAGCACCGTTATCACCCCGGAGAGCAGCACCGTCAGCGACACCATCCGCTCGCCGCCGCCAAGGTAGTTCGCTGTGAGCACGGTGACGCACGTGAAGATGTACACGGCGGTGGCGGTCTTGCCCAGGAGCGAGGGCACGAAGGTCCGCCGTCCGATTGCGAGGTTGACGATGGCCACCGTCAGCACGATCGCGAGATCACGGCTGATGACGATCACCGTGAGCCAGATCGGAATGCGAAACCGCAGGCCCGTGTCGGGTACGGTGAGGACGACGAACGCGCTGACCAGCAGCAGCTTGTCGGCCATCGGGTCGAGCCACGCGCCCAGCGTGGTCTTCTGACCGGCCCGGCGGGCAATCAGGCCGTCGAGCAAGTCGGTGATCCCCGCGGTGACAAACGTCACAAGCGCCCAGCCGACGCGGTCGTACAACACCAGGATCACGAATGCCGGGATCAACAACATCCGCAGCAGCGTCAACTGGTTGGCGACGGTGAGATGTGCCACGGCTGCTAGTGGGCGTCGCGCGCGGCCATCGGCCCGGCAATCCGCTGCAGGCGCGAGACCGCGTCGAGGAGTTCCTGGCCGGTGACCGGACGCGTCGGCTCGACCGCGCCATTCAAAGCGGTCATCACGCCGGATGCCACCGCCTGGGCCACCGCAGGATACGACGGGTGCTCCCGCGGCAGGTCCGTGAAGGCAGGGGTCGCGGCCTTCCACTCCGCGGTCCGCTGGTCGCCTTGCACCGTCAGTAGGCTCAAGGTACGCGAGGCGGCCTGCGCAAGGTCCGACCGCGTGACGCTGGCGGCAGGCTGATACGTGTGATTCCGGTACGCGTCGACGACGCCGGAACGCACGGCGACGACAATCCACGGCCGTGCCCAGTGGCCGCGCAGGTCGGTGATCACGGGCATCGGCCTGACCGGCGCGCGGGCCAGCAGTCCGGGCACGCGGAGCGCGAGGGCGGCCGCCAGGTCGGCACGCGTCGCCTCGGGCCGCGCGCTCAGCGTCTTGAACTCGTCAGGCAATCGCGACAGATCGTCGCGTTCGCGGGCCCGCGCCAGCTTCGCCTCCACATCGGCCGACGGCTCGAGCTTCAGCGCGGCCTGGTAGCTGGCAATCGCCGCGTCGGTGTCGCCGGAATCCTCTTGCAATTCCGCGAGTTGCACGTAGGTGGCTCGGTCACCTGGATCGAGTTCCTTCGCCCGCTCGAGATGCACGCCAGCTTCGGCGTTCAGCCCGGCGTTCCGCTCGACCGTCGCCAGCTCGCGGTAAAGGACGGCGCTGTCGGGAGACGCGGTCAGCGCCGCAAGATACGCCTCGCGCGCACGGTCCCACTCGCGGTTCTGCGACAGCTGCCGCGCCTTCGCGATCGCGTCCTCGACGACACGAAACCGGAGCGTCTCGATGCGGGTCGCGAGACCGAGTCCAGGGTCGGCCTTGTTCGCCGCCTCGAAGCTGGCCAGCGCATCGGCGGGCCGCGACAGCTGCATCAGCGCCTGCCCGCGCCCGACGAGCGCCGCGCCCATATCGGGCGCCGCCGCGAGCGCCGCGTCGAAAGTCACCACCGCACGCGCCGGCTCGTCGCGAGCGAGCGCAACGTAGCCCTGCCCCGCCAGCGCCGCCGGCAGCGCCGGCGACTGCTTCAATACGCGGGCGTACAGGCGGTCGGCGCCACCGGCATTGCCCGACTGCAGTGACGACCACGCCGCCTGAAGATCGGCGGCGATTCCTGGTGGTATGGCTGCCGGCGCCGCCGGCTGCACGAAGTCAGGATACCGGGGGGCCGACGGCACGGTCGTCGGCGCGGCCTTCGGCGCGCAACCGGCAGCCAGCATCGCCGCCGAGGCCACGGCGAGCGCGAGCCGTCGAATCACGCGGTTTCCGCCATGCGCCGCGCACGTCCGAGCCGGTCGAGCAGCCGGCGCGGCACCTCGGCCTCGATCGCCAGCCGATCCTCGGTCTCGATGTGCTGCACGACTCGCGCGTCGCGATAGAGACGCGCGACGTGCGCGCGATCGGCCTCCGAGCGCGGATCGAACTCGAGCGTCACCCGCTGCACGTCCAGCGCGAGCCTGGCGGCGACCATCTCGAGCAGCTCGTCGCGGCCGAGTCCCGTCCGCGCCGAGATGAACCCCGCCGTCGGGTCGGACGCTTCCAGGCGCCGCAGCTCGTCGGGGCCCAGCAGGTCGCACTTGTTGTAGACGTGGACGCGTGGGACGTCCGCCGCGTCCACTTCGGACAGCACGCTGCGCACGGCGGCCATGTGTCTTTCGCGCTCGGGGCTGGCGGCGTCGATCACGTGGAGGACGAGATCGGCCTCCGCCACTTCCTCGAGGGTCGCGCGAAACGCGGCAACCAGCGCATGCGGCAGCCGGTCGATGAAGCCGACCGTGTCGGACACGAGCAGCTCGCGGCGATCGGGGAGTCGGACGCGGCGCACGAGCGGATCGAGCGTGACGAAGAGCGCGTCGGTCGCCTCGGCGGCTTCCCGTGTCAGCAGGTTGAAGAGCGTCGTCTTGCCGGCGTTGGTATATCCGACGAGCGCGACCGTCGGCATCGCCTGCTTCTGCCGCCGTTCGCGCAGCTGCGCCCGCCGGCGCCGGACTTCGTCGATTGCCTTGCTGATGTTGTGAATGCGTGTGCGGATGCGGCGCCGATCGGTTTCGAGCTTCGTCTCGCCTGGTCCCCGCGTGCCGATGCCGCCGCCAAGACGCGACAACGCAATCCCAGAGCCGGCCAGCCGCGGCAGCAGGTACTCGAGCTGCGCCAGCTCGACCTGCCACTTGCCTTCCCGCGTCCGCGCACGGCGGGCGAAGATGTCGAGAATCAGCTGCGTGCGGTCCACGACCTTGCGGTCGACAATCTCCTCGATCTGCCGCAACTGCGCCGGCGACAGCTCGTGGTCGAAGATCACCACGTCGACGTTGGCTTCCGCGGCGGCAGCGGCGAGCAGCTCCAGCTTGCCGCGGCCGAGGAACGTCGCCGCGTCGGGCCGTGCTCGCTCCTGCGAGATTCGCAGGGAGACCTGGGCCCCCGCCGCTTCGGCGAGGCCGGCCAGTTCCTCCATCGATTGCTCCGCGGCCAACCGGCGCGATGCCGCGGTGATCAGGCCGACAAGAGCTGCGCGTTCGCGGGAGGGCGCTGGGACAACAGGCATCAGCAGGCGGAAGAGCGGCAGGCTAGGACGGACTTTCGAGCGATCTTAGCACGCGGTCGAACGACAGCGCCCCCTCCCGCACCAGTCGCAGCCCCTCGCCTTCCACCTCGACCACGGTCGACGGGGGGCCGCCCGGCGAGACGCCGCCATCGATCAGCACCGCGACGGCCGGCAGCCGACTCGCGACCTCGTCCGGATCCGTCGTCGGTGGCTGGCCGGACGGGTTTGCGCTGGTCGCCGTCAGCGGATAGCCGAAGGCTTCGGCCAGTGCGGTCGCGACTGGATGATCGGGAATGCGGATGCCGATGCGGCCGGCATCGTTGCGCACCGCCGCCGACAGCGCGGCAGCGGCCGGCAGGATCAGCGTCAGCGGGCCGGGCCAGAACTCCGACGCCAGCCGCCTCGCCGTCTCCGACAAGACGACGGTGCGCTCGACCTGCTCGAGCGACGCGGCCATCAGCGCCACGGCCCGTGCGGCATCGCGGCCCTTGAGCGCGAACAGTCGCTCCATTGCCGCATCCGAGCGCGGATCGGCGGCCAGGCCGTACAGCGTGTCCGTCGGACATGCGACCGGGAGTCCTGCCCGGAGCGCCTCGATCGCCGGCGTCAGCTGTGGCACGAGCGGGCGGGCCAGGTCGACGTGCAGACGGAGCATAAGGGATGAGAGTTGACGGTTGCAGGTTGACGATTGTCGATTACTGATTTCGCGGATTGAAAGGATTCATTCTTCGGTGCCCGGCTTCTTGTGCTTCCGATCCCGCCACGGCTTCTTCTTCTCGTCCTCGTGACGATGCCCGGCCTGGCGCGGCAGCGGAACTCTCGGGAGCTTCGGCAGCTTCGAACTCGATGCTCTCTTGCGACCCTTGGCCACCAGTTCCTCCGATTCGCGCAATTCCACCAATCGTCAATCCTCAATCTGCAATCGTCAATTCCTAGGCGTCCTCGACCACCGGCCCCGTCGTCTCGCGGACCGGCTCGCCCATCGTCCGGCGGACGATGCCGCCGAGGACGGCAAGGATCAGCACGTTCAGGACGAACACGGCCCTGAGGCCGATGCGTGCCATCAGGCCCGCCACCATCGGGCTGGCTGCGATGCCGACGAGCGACGCGCTCGTCAGGAAGCCAAAGCCCATCGCCCGCACGGTTTCCGGGAGGCTCGCCGCGGCGGCGGTGTACGCCGCGGTCATGGCCGCGCCAATCGACAGGCCGAACACCGCGAGCGCCAGTGCCAGCGTGACCGGACCGGAGACAAAGCCCATGGCCAGCGTCGCCACGGCGGCGACGAGCGCGGCGCGGCTGATCACCTCGCGGCTGGTCCAGCGGCGCAGCAGGCGCGCGCAGTAGTGATGCCCCAGGGCGGCGCTGCAGGCGACGATCGAGAACAGCACGCCCGAGATGATCGCGGCCTTCGACTCCGATGGCTCCATGCCGGCGATGTAGAGCGGCAGGATCGGTCCGAAGCTGCGATCGACGAACTGGAAGCCGAAGATCACCGCCATCAGCAGCAGGAAGTTCTCGAAGGCCAGCGCGCTGCGGAACGTCACCGCGCCAGAGGCGCCGCGCTCGGTCGTTCCGGCGCGGGGCGCTTCGGTGTACATCCACAGTACCAGCACGAGAGCGATGGCGTAGAACACCGCGGTCACGAAAAACGTCGCGCGCAGACCGACGATACCGGAGACCAGCGCGCCAATGACGGGACCGAGCGCGGGGCCGAGGCGCTGTGCGGTCTGGACGAGGCCGATCGACTGCGCCAGCTTTCCGGGGGGCGCGGACTCGGCCGCCATCGCGAGACAGAGCGCGCCATACCCGGCGAAGAATCCCTGCAGCACGCGCAGGGCAAACAGGTGCCAGGGCTCGGTCGCAAACGCCATGGCGCCCATGATGATGACGAAGCTGAAGAGCGAGCGCGCCACCATGAACCGGCGGCCGAAGCGATCGGCCAGACGACCCCAGATCGGCGCGAAGATCGCGGTCATCGCCGGCGTCACCCCGAGCGTCACGCCCGTCCACGCGGCGATGGCGCCGATGTCGGTGACGCCCATCTGGCTGATGTAGATCGGGAGAAACGGCATCACCAGCGTGAATCCGGTGAAGCCGATGAAGACCGCCGCGGTGAGGGCGAAGAGATTTCGACGCCAGAGGCGTTCTGCGTCAGCCTCGGCCATGGGTCAGAAGCGGATCGGCCCTGCGTTGCCGTCGCTGACGTGGATGCTGTCAACGAACCGAATCTGCCAGGGCGCCGTCTGCATGATGACGGACGCCGTCCGCGTGCCGTCGCGGAAGAACCGCACGCCTTTCATCAGCGCTCCCTCAGTGACACCGGTGGCCGCGAAGATCAAGTGCCGTCCCGGCGCCAGATCGGCGGCGCGATAGATCCTCCGGAGATCGGTGATCCCCATCGCGGCGCACCGCGCTTCATCCTCCGGCGTCTTCACGACGAGCCTGGCGTAGATGTCGCCGTTGAGACACCGCATCGCCACGGCGGTGAGGACGCCCTCGGGCGCGCCGCCGATGCCCATCACCGCGTGGACGCCAGTGCCGGCCACGGCGGCGACGATGGCCGCGGACAAATCGCCGTCGCCTATCAGCTTGATGCGGGCTCCGGTGGCCCGGATGTCGGCGACGAGCTGCTCGTGCCGCGGCCGATCGAGGACGGTCACGACGAGGTCGTCGACGTCGCGCGACAGCGACTTCGCGATCGCCTTGAGGTTGTCGGCGACCGGCGCATCGAGATCGACCACGTCGCGGCTGGGCGGCGGGACGATCAGCTTCTCCATGTAGAGGTCCGGCGCGTTCAGCAGCCCGCCGCGCTCGGAGGCGGCGAGGACGGCAATGGCGCCGGGCGACCCGGTCGCGCAGAGGTTGGTGCCTTCGAGCGGATCGACTGCGATGTCGACTTGCGGCGCGCCGAGACCGCTCCTGCCGTTGAGGACGTTGGCCAGGCCGACCTTCTCGCCGATGAACAGCATCGGCGCTTCGTCGCGCTCGCCTTCGCCGATGACCACGGTGCCGTCGATGGGCACCTGGTCCAGCTCCCGCCGCATCGAGGTGACGGCGGCCTGGTCCGCCTTGGTCCGATCTCCCTGCCCCATCGTCTGCGCGCAGGCGATGGCGGCCTGCTCGACCACCCGCAGAAACTCGAGAGAGAGATCGGCGTCCATTCAGGTTACAAGTTACGAGTTACGGGTTACGAATGACGGCTCACTTCGCCAGCGCCGCTCCGTACGCTGGAAGCTCGCAGCGGGTCGGCTTGTCCTGCCGGAAGCCGAGCACGTAGTCGGCCTGCATCAGCGTGTGCACCTCGCGCGTGCCCTCGTAGATCACCGCGCCCTTGCAGTTGCGGTAGAACCGCCCGACCGGGTATTCGTCGGAGTAGCCGTTAGCGCCGTGTACCTGGACCGCGTCGCCGGCCGCGCGCTCGGACGCGACCGTCGAGAACCATTTCGCTAAGCTCGGTCTCGCGCGTGTTGCGGCGGCCGTGGTTCTTCAGGAAGCCGGATTGCAGCCACAACAGCCGCGAGATCTGGTAGTCCGACTCCATGTTCGCGATCATCTGCTTGACCAGCTGATGGTTGGCGATGAGCTCGCCAAAAGTCTTGCGCTGCAGGGCGTACTTCGCGGCGGCGTCGCGGCACGCGCGGATCAGGCCGGTCGCGCCGGCCGCCACCGTGTAACGCCCCTGATCGAGCGCGAACATCGCGATCTTGAAGCCCTCGCCGAGCCGGCCGAGCACGTTCTCCGCCGGCACCTCCATCTCGTCCATCTTGAAGTAGCCGGTGTTGCCCGCCAGGATGCCCCACTTCTCCTTCAGCGTGCCGCTCGAGAAGCCCTTGAAGCCCCGCTCGACGATGAAGGCCGAGATGCCGGAGACGTCGCGCTGCTTCTTCTTCTCGAGATCCGACCAGGCGAAGACGAGGAAGTTGTCGGCGACGTCGGCCAGCGAGATCCACATCTTCTCGCCAGACAACAGGTAGCGATCGCCCTTCTTGATCGCGACCGTCTGGATGCCGCGCACGTCGCTGCCGGCGGCCGGCTCGGTCAGCCCGTACGTGGCGATCTTCTTCCCCTGTGCCTGCGGCACGAGATAGCGCTGCTTCTGGTCCTCGGTGCCCCAGGTGAGCAGCGACAGGCAGTTCAGCCCGGCGTGCACCGACATGATCACGCGCAGCGACGTGTCCACGTACTCGAGCTCCTCGCTGGCGAGGCCGAGCGCGATGTAGTCCATGCCCGCGCCGCCGTACTCGACCGGCACCGAGATGCCCAGCAGGCCGAGCTCGGCCATCTGCGGCAGGATCTTCGGGTCGAAGGTATGGGCGCGATCGAGTTCCTTGATGCGCGGCGCGACCTCGCGTGCCGCCCACTCGCGGACGGTCTGTTCGAGAAGGCGGTGGTCGTCGGTCAGGTCGAAGTTGATCATGGATGTGGCGATGGGTCGAGGGTGAAGGCGGTGGCGTGCCGCAGCCGACGTCAACTCCTCACGCGAGAGAATCGACGTCATCCAAAAGGCGTATCGGTACTACAGCCGCTCAGCCGCGGTCGATGCGCACGCCGGCGCCGCGGCCCAGGCCCAGCGCCGTGGCGGCGCTGCCGCCGTTGACCGCGACCTCCAGGTGATCGGTGCTGCCAAAGAGGGCGCAGACGCTGCCGTCGGGGGCTTCCGCGTACGTCGCCACCAGGCGATCCACATCGTGGCCATCGACGGCGATCCGAATCCCGCCCTGCTGCCGGAACTGGTCGAACAGCCGCCTGTCGATATTCGTGACCAGGTTCCCAAAGCGGTCCACGCGCAGCACTTCCCCCGTCAGCCGTCCTTCGGACTGGTCCGGGTGCGGCACGTCGAGGACCTGCCAGTTGGTCAGCGGCCGTCCCATCGCCGTCAGCTCGATGCCGCGGGCCAGCCAGCCGGCAGCCGGGGCAAACCGGTCGCGCCCTTCGAACGTGCGGCTCACGGTCGGGCGGGCGTAGCGGCGCTCGGTGATCTCGACGACCCGCCGCGGCTTCACTTCGCGGAAGACCGCCGACAGCACGCCGTTGTCCGGCGCGACGAACCGGTAGTCGCCGGCCTCGGCGGCCAGGGCGCGACGCGCCGAGCCGACACCGGGATCGACGACGACAAGAAAGATCGTGGCCGGGGGGAAGTACTTGAAGGACGCCGACAGCTCGAGGCTGGCGCCGAGCACGTCGTGCGGCGCGATGTCATGGGTGATGTCGACGAGCGTCGCTTCGGGGCACAGCGTCAGCACCACGCCCTTGAGCGTGCCTGCATAGTGATCGTGCGAGCCGAAATCGGTGAGGAGCGCAATCGTGGGCCGTGCCACCGAAGCCTCCGATGCCGTGCCGGCGCGGGAGGCGTTCGGGTCCGGCCCGGTCGAATCAGGCGCCCGGAGTAGCCCCCGGCCAGGTAAGCCGGTTTGCGGAAGAGGATCTCCCGCAGGTGCGTCTGCAGCAGAAACGAGTCCGAGACGCGGAGGCCCTCGAAGAGCTTGATGATGTCCCGGTTCTGCAGCACCCGCGACCGGGCGCGCACCGGGCCATACGGCCGATGCCTCAGCGTCTGCTCGTCCGCCACCACGAACTTCGTGAACGTCGTCTCGCGCGTAGTCGCCGTGCTGAAGAACCCGAGCAGGGCGCCATCGACGGTGAGCACGCGCGTCAGTTGCGCCGCGACCGCCTGCGCGGCCGCCGGCGGCAGGAAATCGATCAGGTCCCAGCAGAGGATGCCGTCGACGCTGCGATCCTCCTGGGAGAGCCGTTTCGCGAAGAAGGCCGCCAGGTCGACCTCGCCGCCGGCTTGTCGAAACCGCTCGAGATCCGCGTACAGGTCCTCAACGAGGATCTTGCAGCCAAGCTGCTCGCCGAAGAACGACACGTTCGGGCCGATGACCGGTCCGAGATCGAGCAGGACGGGATTCGGGCGGCTGGTGAGCGTCGCGAGAAACTTGCGCAGCGCCTTGGTCGGAAAGACCGCGCCGGGCGATTGCGCCGACGACCCCGAGGCGACGGTGTCGTCAGCCGGACGCTTGGCGCCAAGGCGGCCTAGCAGCCCACCCCACCCGCGGTCCGGTGTCTCACTGGCCACCGATCGTCCCCGCGGACGAGGCACGCCGCCCGTCGTCGCGCGCACCTCACCTCGAGCTCGAACACGGTCGGCTAGGCTCCTACCTTCTGCGTGCCGGTAGGAGTGGTCACCGGCGCGGTACCCGATGCCTGCCGGCGCTGCCGGCGCGGCCGGCCGCACGTCCTGCTTGACCTCCGCCTTCGCGGTGCTCGGGGCAGTCGGCGCCCGCTTCATGTCGACGCTGCCGCGGAAGTGCGCGCCTTCCGCAATCGCCACGCGCGGCGAGACGATGTCGCCGTCCACCGAGCCGTTGTCGCGAATGTCGACCTTCTCGGTGCCGGTCACGTTGCCGACGACCTCGCCGAGCACGATCACCGACTTGGCAAACACGGCCGCGCGGATGCGCCCGTTGCTTCCGATCGTCAGGACGTGGTCCTTGAGCTCGATCTTGCCCTCGACGTGGCCCTCGATCGTCAGGTCCTCGCTGCCGTTCAACTCGCCCTTGATGACGACCGATTTCCCGATATGCACGACATCCCTCGCGCCCGCAGGACGGGCTTCGAAGCTGGTTGAGGAGACGGCCGGGGCCGCCGGAACTGGCGCGGCCGCAGCAGGGGCGGCCGGAGCTGGCGGCGTCGGCGGCTTCACCGCCTCGTCACGCTTCCACATTGTGATAAACCTCCACGCTTGCCAGCCGCGCCCCCCACCGCCAATCGGCGGGCCACGGGCCGGCCGGAGTCAGGAACTCCGCGTGCCGGGGAACCTCAAGCTGCGAGTATAGGCATCGGGCGAAAGCAAAGTCTAGCCGTTTTATTGCTGAGGGTTAGGGCCGATGCTATGATCGACCCTGTCGTGCGGATCTATTTCGACCACAACGCCACGACGCCCCTCCACCCAGCGGTTCTCGACGCCGTCACGCACGCGCTGGCCAACGATTTCGGCAATGCCTCGAGCGTGCACGCGCTTCGGTCAGACGGCCAAGGCGCACCTGGACCTGGCGCGGGCGCGCGTGGCGCAGCTCATCGGCGCCGAGGCCGGCGATCTCGTCTTCACGGCCGGCGGGACCGAGGCGGACAACTTCGCCGTCCGGGGCGTGGCCGAGGCCTTGGAGTCGCGCGGCCGCACCCACCTGGTGGCCAGCGCCATCGAACACGAAGCGGTGCTCAATACCTGCAAGCACCTGGCGCGTCGTGGCTGGACCGTCAGCTTCGTCCCGCCGACCAGCGACGGCCTCGTCACGCCGGAGGCCCTCCGCGCGGCGCTGACGCCTCAGACCGCGCTCGTCTCGGTGATGCACGCGAACAACGAAATCGGCACGGTGCAGCCGATCGCGGAACTGGTGGCCACCGCCCACGAGGCCGGCGCGCTCTTTCATACCGATGCCGTGCAGACGGTTGGCAAGCTTGCCGTCGACGTCACCGATCTCGGCGTCGATCTGCTGTCGCTCTCCGGCCACAAGTTCGGCGGGCCCAAGGGCGCCGGCGCGCTCTGGATTCGCCGCGGCACCCGGCTCGCGCCAATCCTGACGGGCGGCCGCCACGAGCGAAACCGGCGCGCGGGCACGGAGAACGTGCCGGCACTCGTCGGACTCGGCGTCGCCGCCGTGGAGGCGACCCGCGCGCTCGCCGCGCACGCACGCGAGGTCGGTGCGCTGCGCGATCGCCTGGAAGAAGGGCATCCTCGCGCGCGTGCCGCAGACCGTCGTCAACGGCGCGCGGACGCCGCGCGTCCCCAACACGACGAACATCAGCTTCGAGCGCGTCGAGGCCGAGTCGCTGCTCATCGCGCTCGATCTCGAGGGCATCGCCGTCTCGACCGGGTCGGCGTGCTCCTCCGGCACGCTGGAGCCGTCGCACGTGCTGAAGGCGATGCACCTGCCGCATGGCCGCACGCAGGGCGCGCTGCGCTTCAGCCTCGGCGCCACGAACACGCCGGCGGAAGTCGATCGCGTGCTCGACGTGCTGCCGGGCCTGGTCGAGAAGCTGCGATCGCTCACGCGGATGCCGGTCGCACGCTGACCATGCGAATCGTCGTCGCGATGTCGGGAGGCGTGGACTCGTCGGTGGCCGCCGCGCGCCTGGCGGAGGCGGGCCACGAGGTCGTCGGCCTGTCGATGCAGCTGTACGATCAGCGCGACGGCATGCCGCACAGCTTCGGCCGCTGCTGCACGCTCGACGACCTGCACGACGCGCGGCGCGTCGCCGCGGCCATCGGCATCCCGCACTACGTCCTCAACCTCGAGCGCCAGTTCCAGGAGACCGTCGTCGCCAACTTCGTGCAGGAGTACGCGTCGGGGCGAACGCCGATCCCCTGCAGCCACTGCAACAGCGACTTGAAGTTCGCGACGCTGGTGGACCGCGCCGCCGGGTTCGGCGCCGAGGTCGTCGCGACGGGACATTACGCGCGCGTGGATCGCGCCGCCGACGGCCGCTATCGGTTGTACCGAGGCCGCGACCCGCAGAAGGATCAGTCGTACTTTCTCTTCGCCCTGACGCAGGAGCAGCTGTCGCACGCCGCGTTTCCGGTCGGCGAGATGGCGAAGGCCGACGTGCGCGCCTACGCGCACCAACTCGGCCTTCCCGTCGCCGACAAGCCCGACAGCCAGGAAATCTGCTTCGTGCCCGACGGCGACTACGCGAAGTTCGTGGAGGCGCGGCTGCCGGACGAGGATCGCGGCGGGCTCATCACGACGCGCCGCCGGCCGGGTGCTCGGACGCCACGAGGGCGTGCACCGCTACACGGTCGGTCAGCGCAAGGGACTGCGCCTCTCCTCCTCCGATCCGCTGTATGTCCTCGAGATTCGCCCCGACACTCGCACGCTCGTCGTCGGCGACCGCGAAGCGCTCGACCAGGGGACATGCGAAGTGGCGGACGTGAACTGGATTGCCGGACAGCCGCCAGGCAGCGCGATCAGGGCCGGGGTTCAGATCCGCCATCGCCACCAGCCGGCCGCGGCCACGCTGCTCGCGCACGATGGCGGCGCGTCGGTCGCGTTCGACGAGCCGCAGCGCGCGGTCACGCCCGGCCAGGCGGCCGTCTTCTACGATGGCGATGAAGTGATCGGCGGAGGGTGGATTCGAAACTTGTAACTACCGAGTTACCGACGTTACCAGTTACGGCAGTGATCGTGAGCCGTTCAGACCGTGGTCGCCTCGTGTTGCGTGTGGGCCTGGTGCTCGAGGAATCGCTCGGCGTCCATGGCCGCCATGCAGCCGGACCCGGCGGCGGTGATCGCCTGCCGATACGTGAAGTCCTGCACGTCGCCGCACGCGAAGACGCCTTCGACGTTGGTCTTCGTGCCATTCGTCACGATGTAGCCGGTCGGATTCAGATCGAGCTGTCCGGCGAACAGGCTCGTGTTGGGCGTGTGGCCGATCGCCACGAAAACGCCGTCCACGGGCAGTTCCGTGCGCTCCCCGGTGAGGAGGTTCCGGAGCACGACGCTCGTCACCTCGCCCTTGGCGACGTCGTTGATTTCCTCGACCTCGCTGTTCCACACGAAGGCGATCTTCGGGTTCGCGAAGGCCTTGTCCTGCATCACCTTCGACGCGCGCAGCTTGTCGCGGCGGTGCACGACGTAGACGGTCGAGGCGAACCGCGTGAGGAAGAGCGCCTCCTCCATCGCCGTATCGCCGCCCCCGACGACCACGATCGGCCGCGCCTTGAAGAACGCGCCATCGCAGGTCGCGCAGCTCGAGACGCCGCGGCCGACCAGCCGCTTCTCCGACGGCAGGCCCAGCCAGCGCGCCGAGGCGCCGGTGGCGATGATGAGCGACTCCGCTCGATACTCCCGATCGGACAGGACGACGCGGAACGGGCGCGACGACAGGTCGACCGACTCGACATCTCCCTGGACGATGTCGTGCGCCGAAGTGCTCGGCCTGTGCACGCATCTCCGTCATCAGGTCGGGCCCCATGATGCCATTCCGGAAGCCCGGCCAGTTCTCGACCATCGTCGTGATCATGAGCTGGCCGCCGGCCTCGAGCCCTTCGACGACGACGGGGCGGAGGTTGGCGCGGGCCGTGTAGAGAGCGGCCGTGAGTCCGGCCGGTCCCGACCCGATGATGAGGACAGGGAGGACGTCGCTCACAGGTGCTTCTCGATGAGCTGCGAGAGCTGGTCGCGTGTGACCTGCGCGCCGATGACCGAGTCGACCACCTGGCCGCCCTTGAAGATGAGCAGCGTCGGGATGCCGCGCACGGAATACTGCGCCGGGGTCCGCGGGTTGTCGTCCACGTTCAGCTTGCCGATGACCGCGCGGCCATCGAAGTCAGCGGCCAGGGCGTCCACCGTCGGCGCGATGCGCTTGCAGGGCCCGCACCACTCCGCCCAGAAGTCGACGAGCACCGGCCGCGCCGCCTGCAGCACGTCCGCGGTGAAGTTGCCATCCGTAAAGGTCTGTACCTTGTCAGCCGCCATGATCGCTCCGTTTGCCATGCCTGCCCGCGGCCATCCGACACATTCGGCCGGCGCCACCGGTTCAACTATCCATCATCGCCCACACGGGCCTTCGGCGCCAGTCCCCCGAGCAGCCGGGAGCCCTAAAACGCCGCACACTCTATCAGATGCCTCCGGGTGTCGCGCCGGGCGTCCTCCGAGCCCCCGTGGTATCGTGCGGCTGAGCCCGATGACGATCGATCGATCGCCCGCGCCCGGCGCGTCCGGAGACGCGAGACGTCAGCGAACTGCACGCCCTTGGCCGCGCCCACCCGGAACTGGCGCCCGCCATCGCGATGCAGATCGAGCTGGTCGAGCTGCAGCGGCGGATTCAGTTGCGCATCTCCACGCCGGCGCTGTTGCCGCTCGAAGAGCGACAGGGACGGCTGGACCGGCGTGAGCGCGTGCTCCACCTCCGCGACGTGCCGATCGAATGGGCCGACGCGAGGCTGTCGGCCCGCCAGGCGGCCGATATCCTCCACCGCCACGACGTGATCGAAGCCCCCGACCACGCACGGCTCGTCGCACTCGTGCGCGACGACAGCGACCTCGGCACGAGCGTGCACGCTTGGTATGCGGAGACCGAGGGCGGTCCGGGCTCCGCGGCTCCCGCGCCGCGCGCTGCCGATGCTGGACGAGGTGCTGCAATTGGCCCTGCGCCCGTTCTTCATCCGCGCGGTCGAAGTGGCGGAGCGCGGCCTCGACCTCGGCGCGTGGCAGCGGCCGTGGTGTCCATTCTGCGGCGGCGCGCCCGACTTCGCCGTGTTTCAGGGTGACGACGAGCGCCAGCTCATTTGCAGCCGCTGCGCCGGCCGGTGGCAGTGGGACGCCGTCGCATGCCCTGGTGCCCGAACCGCTCACGACACCGGCTGCCGACGTTCATGAGCGCCGATCGGCGCTACCGCGTGTGCGCATGCGATGACTGCCGCCGCTATCTGAAGGTGTACAACGCCAAGGGCGCGGCGCGGCCCGTGCTTCCGGTCGTCGACACGATCGCCACACTGCCGCTCGACGCGGCGGTGGCGCAACATGGCTATGTCGGAGGGTAAGCCTGGTTAGGGCTGGGTCTGCGGAGCGGCCTGCGGTTCGGCGCCGAGCAGGTTCAGCTGGGCCTTGGACGACAGCCAGTTGAACAGGTGGCGCGTTTCCATGAAGCGTCCGGCATTCGATCGCGCGCCGAGCACGACCACCGCCACCTGCTGGTTGGTCTGCGGCAGCCGCAGCAGCGTCGCCAGGCAGTAGCCCGCCTTCGAGATGAAGCCGGTCTTCCCCGCCCGCACGTCCACGTCGCCTTTCCGCAGCAGCTGATTCGTGTTGTTGATGTTCACCACCCGCCGGCTGGTGAGCACGGTGTGGTGCGCCTTGCGCATGATCGACGAGATCCGATCGTCGTTCGACGCAAAGGCAATCAGCCGCGCCATGTCGTATGCCGACGACACGTTGGCGGCGTTCAACCCTGACGAGTCCATGTAGGTCGTGTGTTCGAGCCCGAGCTCGAGCGCCTTCTCGTTCATGCGGCTGATGAAGCCGCCGGCTCCCAGGTCCGAGGTGCGCGCCAGGGCCCGCGCCGCAGCGTTGTCCGACGCTACCAGCGTCAGGTGCAGCAGATCGTCGACCGTGACGCGCTCGCCGGCCCGGAGGTAGGTGTGGTTCGCGCGGCTCACGTCCGATCGTTCGACGACGACCTCGCGAGTCAGGTCCGGATGGCCTTCGAAGACGACAGCGGCCGTCATCACCTTCGTGATGCTGGCAATCGATCGCGAGTCCTGCGAGTTCGACTCCCAGAGCACTTCGTTCGTCTCCGGGTTGTAGATGATTGCGGCGGCGGCACGAACGTCGGGCACCAACTCGCCGGCATCGCGTCAGCTTGTAGCGCGGCTCCGAGACTTCACGCCACTGACGGGCGCGGGCGGTGGCACGTGCGCGAGCCAGACGGGCACGACGCGAACGGGAAGCACTGGCCGAGTAGCGGCGCGATTTCGACTTGCTCTTGGTAACGCGTTTCTTCGTCGCGACGGGCGTCAGCGTCGGCGAACTCTCGGCGGCCGTCCATGCAGCCGCGATCTCGACGGCAGGACCAATCAAGCCGAAGCTCAGCGCTACGACACACACACGGGCAACGCGTCGGAAGCTATGCTGCACCGGCTGACTTCCCCCTTCAGTTCTTCAATCGTGTAATCGGCATGATACCAGAGAACCTATAGTGTGCAAAGACTTACCCGGTTCTCCGTGACGGCGCAATCCTTCGCACGCGTCTTGCGCTGACCAGACTTCCGCAGCCCGGATTGCAGACATCGGCCGCACAGAATCCAAGGACTTGGCGTTCGGAATCCAACAAACGGCCGTTTATTGACACAGAGGCGACACAACGGTGTGGCAGTCTGAGGTCACCACGCGCACCGGAGTCTCGGTGGACTCACGGCGAATCGACGGATTTCCGGTTGGAGAATTCGCGCCAGGCTCGCGGCTCGTATGCGGTAGCACGCCGAGCGGTCGGCGCGGCACAAGAGTTGCTAATTCGTGAGTGACGTCGGTCAAGGGGGCGTCCAATGAGCCTGGTTCGCTTACTCGGTTTCAAGACACTGGCATGTGGCTGCCTTGCCGGCCACTATCGCGAGCTGGCCACCAGCCGCGAGATCGCCTACATCGAAGAGAAGGGCACCGGCTGCGGCGTCCACGGACACCGCCGCAATCACACGGTGCTGCCCGAGCGCACAGCCCGGGTCATTCCCGCCATCACCGCGCGCGCCTCGTAAGTCGGGCCGCCCACGGACACGATATGATCGTCGGTCCGTGACCCCGCGCCCGTACGCTGTCCTGACGTCGCCTCGCGCGACACTCCGCTTCTATCTTGGCGACTGCCTCGAGTTGATGCCGGCGTTCCCCGCCGCCACGCTCGACGCCATCGTCACATCGCCGCCCTACAACCTGGGTATCCGATACCGCAGCTACGCCGATCGCCTGCCGCGCGAACGCTACCTCCATTGGACCGGCGCGTGGGTGGCGGCCGCCGCGCGATGGCTCTCCCCTGCCGGATCGCTGTTCCTGAACGTCGGCGCCAAGCCCACGGATCCCGTGGACCGCCATCGACATCGCCCTCGCGGCGCGCCCTCACCTGCAGCTCCAGAACACGCTGCACTGGATCAAATCGATCGCCATCGACCGCGAGGCCGCCGGCGCCGGCGCGGGGCTCGATCGCAACCTGGCGCTCGGGCACTACAAGCCGATCAACAGCCGCCGGTTCGTCAACGACTGCCACGAGTTCCTGTTTCACTTCACGGCCACGGGCCAGCATGGAGCTGGAACGACTCGCGCTCGGCGTGCCCTACCAGGACCCGTCGAACGTCACTCGCTGGCGGGCGGCCGGCGGCGGCCGCCGCTGCCGCGGGAATACCTGGTTCATGCCGTACGACACGATCCAGAGCCGGGACAAGGACCGGCCCCATCCGGCGACATTCCCGCCTCGCCTGCCGGAGTATTGCCTCCGGCTGCATGGCTTGAACGCGGATCCGGACGGTCGCCGACCCGTTCCTGGGACTGGGCAGCTCGGCGGTTGCCTGCGCCGACCCTGGGCCTGGATTTCGTCGGGATCGAACTGGACGAGGGGTATCTGAAGGAAGCGATCGAGCGCACCGGGGCGGCGCTCGGGCAGGTGGAGGCATCCGCCGGCGGTCCCCCGTCAAGAGAACCGCCAGCAGCGCCGGCGCGAAGCGAAAATCGAAAGCGGAAGCCTGAGGCCTACTTCGACGCCTTGGGCTCGGGTGGCGGCTTGATCGAGTACGACTTGCGCGACCAGATGTCCATTCCGGGCCGCTTGGCCTTCACCTCGATCTTGCGCGTCCGCTTCAGCGGATCGGGGTTGCTGGAGTAGTACCCCAGGACGTAGTAGTCGCTGCTCTCCGCGTCGATCCGCTTCAGCGCCTTGTCGAAGTCGTTCTGGTTGACGACGGCGAAGCCACCGGTCTCCTCGGCAATCACGCGCAAGCTGTCCTGCGTCTTGCGGATGTAGTTGTTCCACTCGGTCGGATCGACCTGCTCGTCGAGGTCGGAGCCGGCCACCAGCCCCCGCGGATCGATCGTGTAGAAGGTGGCGTTGGCCCGGTTGGCGGCGCGCGTCAGCTCGGAGAGCTCCCGCGCCAGGTCGGCGTCCGCAAACTGGTTGCTCTGCCGCGTGAACGGGTCGTAGTCCATCTCCGAAAAGCGCTCGTTCTTCATCCCGACGATGTTCGGATCGCCAAAGCGGGCGCCTTCAAACGGATTGAAGTCGTAGCCGTTGCTGACGTAGACCACCGCCTTGCGGCGGTTCTGGACCTTCGACAGGTTGCTCACGATGTCGTAGGCGGTCGAAAACGCGACGTGCGCGCGGTATTTGAGCTCGCTCGGCCCGTTGGGCCCCTGCGGTCCTTCAATCAGCTCGCTCGGCTTCAACGCGCTGCCCGAGATCTTCTTGATCGCCTCATCCATGCGCTTGCGGTCGTACGTCAAGTCGATGGCGATCGACGACGTGCCGGTGGAGACGATGCCGAACATGTCGCCGTCGTGCAGCAGCGTCTTGTTCATCTTCTCGAACAGCTGCCGGATG
The DNA here is from genome assembly GCA_963719755.1 of Vicinamibacteria bacterium. Classification (GTDB taxonomy): domain Bacteria; phylum Acidobacteriota; class Vicinamibacteria; order Vicinamibacterales; family JAENWD01; genus JAENWD01. The sequence continues at coordinate 415,399 of CAVRDA010000016.1, forward strand.
CGGCTCGTGTCGCGGAAGTTCAGGTGGAGGTCGTCCACGAAGAACAGGAAGATGCGTCCCGCGGCGTCATTGGTCGGCCGCGCGGCCGGAAGAATGATGCCTTCCTGCGGCGGCGGCGGGGGCGGCGCCTGCAGGTTGAAGGTGCGGCCGCCGTGCACCAGTTGCACCGAGGCCACCTCCTGCTTCACGCCGTCCTCGAGGACTTCGAACTCTTCCTTCGTGAGATCCGCCACGAACTGGCCGTTGCCGTCGCGAACGATGACGTCCGTCGTGACGAGATCGACGAAGGTCCGGAAGGTCGGTTTCTGGACCGGGTCCTGCGCGGCTGGCGCGGGAGCCGGAGCGGCGGGCGGCTGACCCGGCGGCGCCTGCGCGGCGAGGGCGGCGGTGGCGAGGGCCAGTGCCGGCACCAGCGCAGACGAGCGACGGAAGAACTTTCGCATGGCAAAATTATAGCGCGCCGGGCGGGCGGACACAGGACTTCGGAACCGGTGATTTTGACGCCGCCCAGGTGTCCCCGGCCGGTGCGGGTCCCTACTCCTCGGGCTCGTCGTCCAGATCGTCGTCTGACAAGTCGTCGGTGGCGGAGTCGGCGACGGCGCCGGGGACCACAATTGCGGCGTCGGAGAGCTCGGCAGGGACGGGTCGGGCCCCACCGGTTCGCCGGCGGCGTCTCCGGCGGCGGCGTCCGACGATCCTGTGCAGGTCGGCGAGAGTAGCCTCGAGGCCGGCAAGTCCGGCCGTGACGTCGGCCTCTGTCACCCAGGCGTCGGGATTCACCCGCTCGGCCTGCTCGCGCAACGCCTCGACCCGTGCCGGGTCGCCGCCGCGCGCGGTGATCCGCGCGAGGATTCTCGGAGTACCGGGCACGCAGCACCGTCAGCTGCTCCGGGCCGACCAGGCGCTCCACGACCGCAGGGTCCATCGCCCGGTGGTCCGCTGGCGGCACGGGCGCGTCGAAGACTCTCACGAACCGCCGGACTGGAGCCGACTCCTCCACCGGTGGGGCGGCGAGGACCTCGTCCGGGACCGCGGCCGCGGCGGTCGTTGCCGCGGGCATGGATGACGGGGGCGCGCTCTCCTCGCTGGCGGCCGTGGGCTCGACGATGGCCTCCGCGGGCGCGGCAGGCGCACATCGCGCGCTCCGGCCGGGGCGGCACCTGCCTCGGCGCCCTGGGCTCGACAACGCGCGGCTCGCGGCGCCGCTCGGGCCGCTTTCCGCGCGAGTCGCGGGGGTCGCGCACCTCCGGCGCCGCCGGCGCTTTGGCGGTCAGGATGCGATCCCAATCGAACTCGACGTCAGGATGTTGCTCTTCGAGCAGCCGGATCGCGTCCTCGTCGAACGCGGCGCGTCCGATCTTCACGTGCGGAGGCGTGCGAAACCAGTAGAGCAGCTGCGACGGGCGCGTCGCCGCGCCGCTTCGAGCTGTGAAGCAGGTACGTGCTCTCGTATCCCCGGCGATCGCGAAAGAATCGAAGGAACGGCACGAGCTACTTGCGCTTGGCCGGGGCCTTGCGGGCTGGTTTCGCGGCTGGCCTTGGCGGCACGAGTCGGCTTGGGAGCCGGTCTCGCCGCCTTTGCCGTCTTGACCGGCCGGGCCGCCGGCTTCGCCTTCGGCCTGACAATCGGCTTGGCCTTGGCGGCCTGGGCTGGCGGCCTGGCTGACGGACGCGCGGCCGTCGCCACCGATTTGGCGCTGGCCCTGGCAGGCTTGCCTGCGATGGCCCGAGCGGGCGCGGGCCTTTACCGGCGGCGTGGCCTTGACCGGTGGCGCGGCCTTTACCGGTGGCGCGGCCTTTACCGGGAGCGTCGCCTTTGCCGGGGGCGCGGTCTTCACCGGGAGCGTGGCCTTTGGCTGGGCCGCAGCCGACTTTGGCGCGAGTTGGCTGACCAGCCACCACCTTGGGAGGCGCCGCTTTATGGGACCCATTCGCCGCGGGCTTGACGGTCACGGTCTTCGGGGCTTGGACAGCGACGGCCGGGGCCTTCGCCGGAACAACCTTGACGGGAACGACACCTTTGGCGGGGGGTGCTGCAGCGCCGGGCTTCGCCTTGGCGCTGACCACCTTCGGCGCGCCTTTCGATGCCGATGGCAGGGGTGGCAACGGCCGGCTCTTCCGGAAGCTCCGGCTCCGGCGGCGGCGCGACGCGGATGCTCGCCACCGATACCGTGCGGGGCGCCACGGCGGCGCCGCGGCCGCGGCCCGTGGCCGGCGGATGGATCAGCGTGAACCTGAACTGCTCGCCCACCTGGTGGTACGACCAGATTTCCGTCACCGAAATCTTGTGGTCGTTGCTGAGGCGTCGGGCGACGTCCACCGAGCCCATCGGCACGTATAAGTGGAACGGCACCCGCAATTTAGCGAAGTGGGCCCACTGCGCCATCGCCTCGAGGTGGTTGACCGATTCGCCGGTTTCCACCTCCACGACCGCGACGACCTTCTTGCCCTTTTCCAGCGAGTAGACGACGGCGTCGGGGTATTCCTTGCGGCTGCCGCTGCCAATCGGCGCGTTGAGCTCGCCGCCCGGGTTAATGCCCACCTCGACCTTGCGCTTCTGCAGGTCCTGCTGCAGCAGCCGAATCACGCGGTCGTGCTCGAGCTGCTCGCGGACGGGTCGAACCAGAATCGGACTCAATCAGGCCTCCGGCGCCAAAAGGGGCGGCAAACAAATCGCATACTATACACACACAAACGTCCCGTAACACTCTTCCGCCCTTCCGAGGTTCATGCAACCGATGATTCTTCGTTCGATTCGTGTGTCTCTGGCCGTGCTTGCCGTGGCTTCTGGCGTCTCCCTCAGCCTCTCCGCCCAGCCAGCCGCCCCGCTTCAGGGCGTCTCCCCTGCCTTGACTCAACTGCTCGGCCAGATCCGGGCCGCCGATCGCGGGCAACTGGCTGTCTCTGAAGAGGATGGGCGCTTTCTACGCATGCTGATCACGACCAGCGGCAGCAAGCGGGCGCTGGAGATTGGCGCCGCCAGCGGCTACAGCGCGATCTGGATCGGGCTGGGCCTGCGCGAGACCGGCGGCAAACTCGTCACGATCGAATACGACCCGCAGCGCGCCAAGGAAGCCCAGGCCAACATCGCCAAGGCGGGCCTCTCCGACATCGTGACCGTCGTGCCGGGGGATGCCTTCAAGGCCATTCCAGGGCTGACCGGCCAGTTCGACTTCGTGTTCCTGGATGCCTGGAAGCGCGACTACCAGCGATTCTTCGATCTCGTCTATCCCCGCATGCCCGGCCGGGGGCTCTTCGTGGCGCACAACGTGCTCAACAAGAAGAGCGAGATGGGCGACTTCCTCACCACGATCGAGACCCATCCCAACCTGTTCACGACGATCGTCGCCCCCTCGGGCGAGGGCGTCTCGGTGTCGGTCAAGCGGAAGTAGCCGTTTCGGGAGGCGACGCGCGTGCATCCGGTCCACATCATCGGGGTGCCGCTCGATCTCGGCGGCGGCCGGCGCGGGGTCGACATGGGACCCTCCGCCTTCAGGGCCGCCGGCCTCGGCGAACGCATCGCCGCGCTGGGCCGGACGGTTGCCGACAAGGGGGACTTACCCGTCCCGATCCCCGAGACGCGGCACGTCGGCGACCCGAACCGGAAGTACATCGACGACATCGCGACGGTATGCGATGCCCTCTACGACACGGCGCTGGCGTCGCTCCAGGCCGGCGCGATGCCGCTCGTCCTCGGCGGCGACCACAGCCTGGCTGCCGGATCCGTGGCGGCCACGGCATCCTACGTGCGCGGCCGGGGCGAACGATTCGGCCTGATCTGGGTCGACGCGCACGGCGACATGAACACGCCGGCCAGCACCGGGACCGGCAACGTCCACGGCATGCCGCTGGCGGCGCTGCTCGGCCCGGAACCGGCCGAGCTGTCGGGCATCGGCGGCTTCAGCCCGACGATCGATCCCGGGCACGTCGTGCTGATCGGCGTGCGCAACCTGGACGACCAGGAGAAGCAGCGCGTCCGGGACTCGCGAATCCACGTCTTTACAATGAAAGACATCGACCGGGCGGGCATCGCCGTGGTCATCGAGCAGGCGATTTCGCTCGCCGGCAACGACACGCACGGAATCCACGTATCGTTCGATCTGGACGCCTGCGATCCCGGCGTGGCTCCCGGCGTCGGCACACCGGTGAAAGGCGGCCTCGACTATCGCGAGGCGCACATGGTGATGGAAGTCCTGTCGGATTCCGGCCGCGTGCTGGCGCTCGACATGGTCGAAGTCAACCCGGCGCTGGATGTCAGGAACAGCACCGCGGAGCTCGGCACCGAACTCGTGCTGTCGGCGCTGGGCATGAAAATACTGTAGTCAAAAGAGGAGAACCCGATGCGCTCACGACTGCTTGCCATGCTTGCGCTTGTCCTCGGCACCAGCTTGATCCCGGTCTTCGCGCAGCCGCCCGGCAGCCCGCACGAGACGCTCAACGCGACCGTCGACGGCGCCAAGGTCAGCATCGAGTACGGCCGCCCGTACACGCGCGGCCGGAAGATCGTCGGCGGCCTGGTGCCGTACGGCCGCGTCTGGCGGACCGGCGCCGACCAGGCAACCACGCTCACGACCAGCGCGCCGCTCGTCATCGGCAACGCGACCGTTCCGGCCGGCAAGGTGACGCTCTATACCCTGCCCGATGAGAAGGGCTGGAAGCTGATCATCAACAAGCAGACCGGTCAGTGGGGCACGGAATACAACGAGGGGCAGGACCTGGCGCGGGTGGACCTGACGGCGAAGACCCTGACGGCGCCCGTCGATCAGTTCACGATCTCGATTGACGGCGGCCAGCTGAAGCTGGCGTGGGAGCTGACGGAGCTGAGCGTCCCGATCAAGAAGGGGTAGGAATTGACGATTGGTGATTGACGATTGGCGATTGAGTTCGGCACCCGAAGGCGCCGGTCGAAGGGCGCCGAACAATCGGCAATCGTCAATCCGAATCCGTCAATTCCTATACTCCGATGACGTCCGTCAGTTCCTTGACTGCCGCCGCCGACTTCTTTAGCGCGGCGTCTTCTTCCGCGGTCAGCTCGATCTCGATGATCTGCTCGACGCCCTTCGCGCCGAGCTTCACCGGCACGCCGACGAAGAGATCGCGAATCCCGTACTCGCCCTGCAGGAACACCGAGCACGGCACGATCTTCTTCTTGTCCTTCAGGATGATCTCGACCATCTCCGCGGCGGCCGAGCCGGGCGCGTACCAGGCACTGGTCCCGACCAGCTTCGTGATCTCGGCGCCGCCGTTTGCGGTCCGCTCGCAGATCGCCTTGATGCGCTCTTCCGACAGCAGCTTGGTGATCGGGATGCCGGCGACGGTCGAGTAGCGCGGCAGCGGCACCATCGTGTCGCCGTGGCCGCCGAGCACGAACGAGTGGATGTTCTCCACCGAGACGTTCAGCTCCATCGCCAGGAACGCCGTCATGCGGGCCGAGTCGAGCACGCCGGCCATGCCGATGACGCGCTCGCGCGGGAACCCGGACAACCGGTACACCGCCTGACACATCGCGTCGAGCGGGTTGGCAACTGGCACGATGATCGCGTTCGGGCAGTGTTTTACGATCTGCTCGGTGACCTGCTGCATGATCTTGTAGTTCACCTGCAGCAGGTCGTCGCGGCTCATTCCCGGCTTGCGGGGCACGCCGGAGGTGATAACGACGACGTCCGACCCGGCGGCGTCGGCGAAATCGCCGCCGCCAATCAGCCGGGCGTCCGATCCCTCGATCGGGTTGGCCTGGTACATGTCGAGCGCCAGGCCGCTGGCCTTCTGGTCGGCGATGTCGATCACGACGACGTCCGCCAGTTCCTTGACGGCAATGGCGCGGGCCACAGTGGCGCCGACGTTGCCGGCGCCGCCGACGACAGTGACTTTCCGGTTCATTCGAGACTCTCCTACATGTTCGCGATGACCGCGTCGGCGAACTGCGAGCTCTTCAGCTCGGTCGCGCCGTCCATCTGCCGCGCAAGATCGTACGTCACCGTCTTCTTCTGAATCGACTGCGCGATGCCGTTGGTGATGAGTGCTGGCCGCCTCGTGCCAGCCGAGGTGCTCGAGCATCATCACGCCGGACAGGATGACCGACGACGGGTTGATGACGTCCTTGCCGGCGTACTTGGGCGCGGTGCCGTGGGTGGCCTCGAAAAACGCGATGTCGTCGCCGATGTTGGCGCCGGGCGCCATGCCAAGCCCGCCCACCTGGGCCGCGCAGGCGTCCGACAGGTAGTCGCCGTTGAGATTGGGTGTCGCGAACACGTCGTAGTCCGCGGTCCGGGTCAGGATCTGTTGAAACACGCTGTCGGCAATCCGGTCGTTGATGAGGACCTTGCCGTCGCGCGACGCGCCTTCCGACACCTCGTCCTCGGTCACGATCTGGTCGCGGAACTCGGCCTTGGCGACTTCGTAGCCCCAGTCACGGAACGCGCCCTCCGTGAACTTCATGATGTTGCCCTTGTGCATCAGCGTGACGACGCGGCGCTTGTGCTCGATGGCGAACTTGATCGCCATCCGCACCAGGCGCTTGCTGGCGGTCTCCGAGATCGGCTTGATGCCGATGCCGGAATCGGCCGGCAGGCGCTTGCCCATCTCGCGCGACAGGAACTCGATGATCTTCTCGGCCTGCGGCGTGCCCTTCGCATACTCGATGCCAGCGTAGACGTCTTCCGTGTTCTCGCGGAAGATCACGACGTTCATCTTCTCGGGATGCTTCACCGGCGCCGGCGTGCCGGTGAAGTAACGCACCGGACGCACGCAGGCATAGAGATCGAGTACCTGGCGAAGGGTCACGTTCAAACTGCGGATTCCGCCGCCGACCGGCGTGGTCAGCGGGCCCTTGATGGCGATCTTGTACGTCTTCACCGCCTCGAGCGTGTCGTTCGGCAGCCACTCGCCCGTCAGGTTCTTCGCTTTCTCGCCGGCCAGGACCTCGAACCAGGCCAGCCGTCGCGACCCGCCGTACGCCTTCTGCACGGCGGCGTCGAACACGCGAACGCTCGCGCGCCAGATGTCGGGCCCGGTGCCATCGCCTTCGATGAACGGAATGATCGGATCGTCGGGCACGACGAGCTGTCCCTGCTTGCGTGTCAGCGGCGTGCCGTCGACCGGCGGCGTCAAGTGCGTGAACTGTGGCATGTTCCTTCCCTGCTCGACTGCGTTCGTCCATCGCCCGCGACGCGTCTCACGCGGTTAGGGCGTCTCCCCGGCTGCGTTACCGGATGTTCACAGATGCTTGTGGAAAAGTCTGTGGAAAAGTCAGTGTTTGTGGCCCGGTTCGGCGCTGATGTCGCGCTTCGCTGCGGTTTGCACCATGCTGGGGCAAAGCCCGCCGCGCGTGTCGCGCTTGCCGTGCCGGTCCGAACGTCAGATTATACTTGAACAGTTTTGTCACGCGTCGCGTCTTCCTTTCCGCACTTCTCTAACGGTCGCCCGACTCCCGATGAAAATTGTCATTGCCGATGATCTGCCCCGTTCCGCGGTCGCGCTGCTCACCGAGCAGGCCGGCTGGACGGTCGATGCCACTCCAGGACGTCCGCTGCCCGAACTGCTCGCGGCACTCGCCGACGCCGACGCGCTCGTCGTCCGCAGCGCGACGAAGGTGACGCGCGAGGTCATCGCCGCGGCGCCCAGGCTTCGCGTCATCGCGCGCGCCGGCACGGGCGTCGACAACGTGGACCTCGACGCCGCGAGCGCGCGCGGCATCATCGTGATGAACGCGCCGGGCGCCAACAGCATCAGCGTGGCGGAGCTGGCCATGGGCCAGCTGCTCGCGCTGGCGCGGCACCTGCCTGCCGCCGATGCGGCGATGAAGGCGCGCAAGTGGGAGAAGAAGAAGTTTGCCGGCGGCGAGCTCCGCGGCAAGACGCTCGGCATCGTCGGGCTCGGCCGCATCGGCCAGGAAGTCGCCGCCCGGGCGCGCGCATTCGAGATGCAGATCGTCGCGCACGATCCGTTCATCTCCGCGGAGATGGCGGCCCAGGTTGGCGCGACGCTCGGCTCGCTCGACGAAGTCTTCGCCGCGGCCGACTACTTGACGCTGCACCTTCCCGTGACGGCGCAGACGCGGCACCTCGTCAACGCCGAGCGGTTGGCCGGGGCCAAGCGCGGCATCCGCATCATCAACACCGCTCGCGGCGAGCTGATCGACGACGCGGCGCTGGCGGCGGCGCTCGACAGCGGCCAGGTCGGCGGCGCGGCGCTCGATGTGTTCCATCAGGAGCCACCGGCGGACTGGTCGCTGGCCGAACGGCCGACAGTGATCGCGTCGCCGCACATCGCCGCCTCCACCGGCGAAGCCCAGGAACTGGTCGGCGTCGAGACCGCGGCGGCCGTCCGAGATTACCTGCGCGATGGCATCATCCGGAACGCGGTGAACTTCCCGTCGCTGTCGCCGGAAGACTTCCGGCGCCTGCAGCCGTGGGTCGTCCTGGCGGAGCGGCTGGGGTCGCTCGTCGCGCAGATGGGCGAAACGCGCACGACCGGCGTCGGCGTCCGCTACTACGGCGAGCTCGCCGCCGGACGCAGCGACGTCCTCGCCAGCGCCGTCCTCGTCGGGCTTTTCCGGCACATCCTGTCGGAAGGCGTGACGGCGGTGAACGCGAGGGCGGTCGCGCGCGAGCGCGGGATCGAAGTCATCGAATCACGCAGCTCGCGCGCCCGCGACTTCACGAGCCTCCTGTCGGTGAAGCTGCACACCAGCGCCGGCGAGCGCTGGGTCGAGGGCACGATCTTCGAGCATGGCGGCCCGCGCCTGGTGCTCGTCGACGGCGTGCCAGTCGAGGCGCCGCTGACCGGCACGCAGATTGTCATCAAGAACAACGACGAGCCGGGCGTCATCGGCGCCGTCGGCACGGTTCTTGGCCGCCATCGCGTCAACATCGCCAACTTCGCGCTTGGCCGTGGACCCGAAGGCGCGCTCGGCGTCGTCGGCGTCGACACGGAACGCGTCACCGACAGCGTGTTGTCGGAATTGCGCGCGATTCCGGCGGTCAAGTCCGCGGTGAGCGTGCAGCTAGGGTAATGACAGCCGCATCGGCCGATCGCCGACCGCATCGATGACCTCGACCGCGTCGTCGGTCACGAGGCCGATGCGGAACCGATCGGCCAGCGTCTCACCCTCGCGAGCGAGGACGAGATCGCGGCCGACGAGAATCGAGGCCACCCGGGTGCCGTCGTCGAGGGTCGACACACCCAGCAAGCGCAGCGATGGCTGCGCCAGCGGCAAGGGCAACTCCGGCAGGCTGTCAGCGGGCGGGAGCGGCGGTAGCGCGGACCGCCCGGAGCCGCGCGCGTCCGAGCCGCCGAATCGGAACGGGTTGCGCGGGGACCCGGCCGGATCGGGACGCGCTGCCAGGCCCCGCTCGAGTCGTCCGATCGGCGACTCCGCCGCCGCCCGACCTGGCGCCGGCTTCGCGAGGGGCGGACCCGATGCGGCGCGGGGTTCTCCGCACGCCGTCGCGGCGAGCAGCCAGACCCCGAGCGCGGCTCTCTTCACTCCGGCATCCTAACACTCCGCCGAATCGGCGTTCAGCCTCCTTCAGGTCGCCAGTCCGGACCGGGCGCGGCGGCCGCTGTGCTATGATTCGTCGTGCTCCCGGTTCCTTCCCCCGAGCATTCGGATCGTCCTTCGGCCGTTGTTGTCATCCCAGCCCGCTACGAGTCATCCCGCTTCCCTGGCAAACCGCTCGCGCTGATTGCCGGCAGGCCGATGATCGAGCACGTCTACCGCCGCGCCGAGGCCGCGCCGAGCGTGAGCCGCGTGATTGTAGCCACCGACGACGCGCGCATTGCCGCGGCGGTCGCCGCTTTTGGCGGCGAAGCGGTCATGACGAGCGCCGACCACGCGACCGGCACCGACCGGCTGGCGGAAGTGGCCCGTACGCTCGACTGCGAGATTGTCGTCAACGTGCAGGGCGACGAACCGCTCATCGCGCCCGCCATGATCGAGCAGGTCATCACGCCGCTTGCCGGAGACTCGGCGGCGATGATGAGCTCGTTGCGGACACGGCTGACGAGCCTGGCCGAGTATCTCGATCCGAACGTCGTGAAGGTCGTGGTCGACCGGCAGGACGTCGCACTCTATTTCTCTCGCGCGCCGATTCCGCACGCGCGAGGCGTCGAAGGCGCGACCGCGCCGCCGGACAGCGCATGGCGGCATATCGGCTTGTACGCCTACCGCCGCGCATTCCTGACACTTTTCTCCACCCTTCCGCCGACTCCGCTCGAGGTGGCCGAGCGTCTCGAGCAGCTGCGCGCGCTCGAGCACGGCTACCGCATCGTCGTGCCTGAAACGACGCATCGGAGTATCGGTGTGGACACGCCGTCGGATCTCGCCGAGGTGGAGGCGCTGGTCGCCGCGGCAAGCGGGGCAGGTTAACAAGGGGCAGCCCACACGATGACGAACGAGACGACGAGACCGGTGAAGTACATCTTCGTTACAGGCGGCGTGGTGTCGTCGCTCGGCAAGGGCCTGGCGGCCGCCTCCATCGGCGGGCTGCTCGAGGGCCACGGCTACCGGGTCACCCTCCAGAAGTTCGATCCCTACATCAACGTCGATCCGGGCACGATGAGCCCGTTCCAGCACGGCGAGGTCTACGTCACCGACGACGGCGCCGAAACCGATCTCGACCTCGGGCACTACGAGCGCTTCACCAGCATGGTGCCGACGCGGAACAACAACTGGACGACCGGCAAGATCTACCTCTCGGTCATCAACAAAGAGCGGCGGGGCGACTACCTCGGCGGCACGGTGCAGGTCATCCCGCACATCACCAACGAGATCAAGGACAGCATCCGCGGCGTATCGCGCGACGTCGACATCGTCATCGTGGAGATCGGCGGAACCGTCGGCGACATCGAGAGCCTGCCCTTTCTCGAGGCGATTCGCCAGTTCCGCCAGGACGCCGGCCGGGACAACACTATCTATATCCACCTCACACTCGTGCCCTTCATCGGGACCGCGGGTGAAGTGAAGACGAAACCGACGCAGCACAGCGTCAGGGACCTCCGGTCCATCGGCATCCAGCCCGACATCCTGCTGTGCCGCACGGACCGGGCGCTGCCGACCGAAGTAAAGGAGAAGATCGCGCTCTTCTGCGACGTCGACTCCGAGGCGGTGATCACCGCCCGCGATGTCGACACCATTTACGAGGTGCCGCTCGCCCTGGCCTCCGAGGGCATCGACCGCATCATCCTCAAGCTCCTCCATCTCGACCCGACCGAGCGCCACATCGAAGCCTGGGAGCAGCTGGTCGACCGCATCAAGCATCCCGACGACGAGCTGACGATTCACGTGGTTGGGAAGTACGTCGGCTACGAAGACTCGTACAAGAGCCTGAACGAGGCGCTCTACCACGGCGGTTTCGCGCACAAGCTGAAAATCAACATCCAGTGGGTGGAGTCCGAGGCGCTGGAGCAGCCAGGCGGCGAGCGGCTGCTCGACGGGGCCAACGGCATCCTGGTGCCGGGCGGATTCGGCAATCGCGGCACGCGAGGCATGATGAAGGCGGCGCAGATCGCCCGGTCGCGCGGCATCCCGTACTTCGGCATCTGCTACGGCTTCCAGTGGGCGACGGTGGAGTTCGCGCGGAACGTGGCAGGCCTTCCGGAGGCCGACTCCACCGAGTGCGATCCCGATACCCCGCACAAGGTCATCTACAAGCTCCGCGACCTGCTCGGCGTCGAGGATCTCGGCGGCACGATGCGCCTTGGCCAGTACGCCTGCGACCTGACGCCCGGGTCGCTGGCGCACCAGATCTACGGCGCGACGCAGATCTGGGAGCGGCACCGCCACCGCTACGAGTTCAACTGCCTGTACGAGCAGACGCTCGTCGAACGCGGGCTGCGGATCTCCGGGAAGTCGCCGGACGGCAAGTTCGTCGAGATCGCGGAACTGCCCGGGCACCCGTGGTACGTCGCGGTGCAGTTCCACCCCGAGTTCAAGTCGAAGCCGCTGACGCCGCACCCGCTCTTCGCGAGCTTCGTCAGCGCCTCGTACCGTCACAAACAGGGCGTGGGAGCACCGACGCTGGCGGAGGGCGTGGCCGGCTGAACGTTGTATGATCGTCGGATGGCAGGAGTCCGCATCGGGGCGCTGACGCTGGGCGGCGGCGCCCCGCTGCTCCTCATCGCCGGCCCCTGCGTCATCGAGAGCGCGTCGCACGCGCTCGACATCGCGCGCGCGCTCAAGGGCATCGCGGCCGAGCTCACGCTGCCCCTCGTTTTCAAGGCGTCCTACGACAAGGCGAACCGGACGTCGGTCGACTCGTTCCGTGGCCCCGGACTGACCGAGGGGCTGAAGGTCCTGGAACGTGTGAAAGCGGAGACAGGCCTGCCCATCCTCACCGACATTCACGACGCCGACCAGGCGGCGGCGGCGGCCGAGGTGGCCGACGTGCTGCAGATCCCCGCGTTCCTCAGCCGCCAGACGGACGTGATCGTCGCGGCGGCCAGAACCGGGCGCGCGGTCAATATCAAGAAGGGGCAGTTCCTGGCCCCGCGCGACGTGCGCCACGCGGTGCACAAGGTCACCGAGGCCGGCAACCCGAACGCCTTCGTGACCGAGCGCGGATTCTCGTTCGGCTACAACAACCTGGTCGTGGACATGCGTGCGTTCCCGATCATGCGGGCGCTCGGCTTCCCCGTCGTCTTCGACGTGACCCACAGCCTGCAACTGCCGGGTGGCGGCGACGGCGTCACCGCGGGCCTGGCCGAGTACATCGACCCGCTGGCGCGCGCCGGCGTCGCGGCCGGCGTCGACGGCGTGTTCCTGGAAGTCCACGAGGAGCCGGCGCGGGCACGGAGCGACGCGCAGAACGCGCTGCGCCTCGATCGTCTTGCGCCGCTGATGCGCACGTTGAAGGCCATCGATGCCATCGCCCGAGCGTCCTGACTCCCCCGCCGACGCGGTCATGCCGGACCTGTCGCTCGCGCGCAAGGTGCTGCAGACGGAAGCCGCGGCGATACTCGGCCTGATGGACCGGCTGGATAGCCGGTTCGTGGCGGCCGTGGAGATGCTCCGCGACTGCCGCGGCCGCGTGATCGTCACGGGGATGGGCAAGTCGGGCATCATCGCCCGGAAGATCGCGGCGACGCTCGCCAGCACCGGCACGCCGGCCTTCTTCCTCCATCCGGCCGAAGCCATCCACGGCGACCTCGGCGTGATCCAGGCCGGCGATATCGTGTTCGCGCTGTCGCACAGCGGCGAGACGGACGAGATCCTGCGCCTGCTGGAGACCATCCGGCGCACCGGCGCGGCCATCATCGCGATCACCGGCCAGCCGGGGTCGACCCTCGGCCAGTTCGCTGACGTCGCACTGGACTGTCACGTCGCCGAGGAAGCGTGCCCATTGAACCTGGTGCCGACGGCCAGCACGACGGCGGCGCTCGCGCTGGGCGACGCCCTCGCGATGACGCTGCTCGTCGAGAAGGGCTTCCGCGCCGAGGACTTCGCCAACCTGCACCCCGGCGGCAAGCTCGGAAAGCGCCTGATGCGCGTGGAGCAACTGATGCACGCCGGCGACTCCGTCCCCCTCGTCGACGAGGCGACCCCGATGCGCGACGTCATCTACGAGATGTCTCGCAAAGGCCTCGGGATGACGTGCGTCACCGCCAACGGCCAGCTGGTCGGCATCATCACCGACGGCGACCTTCGCCGGCGCATGGTCACGACGCCGGCAATCCTGGAACTACGCGCCGCCGACGTGATGACCACCCGGCCCGTGACCATCCCCCGCCATCTGCTGGCGGTGGACGCGCTGAACCTGATGGAGCAGCGCAAGATCACCTCGGTCATCGTCAGCGCCGACGACGGCATCGCCGGGGTCGTGCACCTGCACGACCTGTGGCGAACGGAGCTCATCTGACGTGGCCACGGCCTTGATCGAACGCGCGCGCCAGGTGCGGCTGATCCTGCTCGACGTCGACGGCGTGCTGACCGACGGCAAGATCCTGCTCCACCCCGACGGCACGGAGTCCAAGCAGTTCGACATCCGGGACGGCACCGGCATCGTCCTGGCGCAGAAAGCCGGCGTGAGGGTGGGACTGCTGTCGGCCCGCCAATCCGCGGCGACGACCGAACGCGCGAGGCAGCTGCGCATCGACATCGTGCGGCAGGGATCGCTCGACAAGCTCACGACGTTCGAGGCGCTGCTGGCCGAGCTCGACCTGCAGGCGCATCAGGTCGCCTTCATGGGCGACGACCTGCTCGACCTGCCGGTGCTGGCGCGGGTCGGCCTGGCGGCGACGCCCGCCGACGCCGTGCCCGAAGTGCGCGGCGCCGTTCACTGGATCAGCCAGGCGCGCGGCGGCGACGGCGCGGTGCGCGAGCTGACCGAGCTGGTGTTGAAGGCACAGGACCGCTGGGCGCCGCTCGTCGCGGAGTGGACGCCGGCGCCCACAGGACGATGACCGTCTACCTCCCGATGCTCGTCGCGCTGGTCGCGCTGCTCGCCGGCCTGGCCATCGGCAAGGCCTGGGAGCGCTACAAGCTGCGTGACGGGCAGTGGATCGACCGGCGGAAGGCGCGCGAGTCCCCACACTTCATCGTCGGCCTCGACCTCGTCGTCGCCAACCAGATCGACCGTGCCATCGACGAGCTCTCCCGCGCGGCCTGGCTCGACGAGGACGCGCTCGAGATCCATCTGATCCTCGGCAACCTGTATCGGGAAAAGGGTCAGGTCGGTCGCGCCATCAACCTCCACCAGGGCCTGCTGCAGCGCGCGAAGCTGAAGCCGCTGGAGCACGCGTACATCCTGCTGTGTCTCGGGCTCGACTACCGCCGCGGCGGCTTCGTCGACCGCGCGCACGAGGCGTTCAAGGAAGTCCTGCGCCTCGATCCGAAGAATCGCCACGCGCTGGTGCAGCTCGAGAAGCTGCACGAGGAGCAGCATCAGTGGGCGGAGGCCTACGAGATTCGCACTCAGCTCGCCGAGATCGACGTCGATCCGATGCGGTCGCGCGACAACGTCATCCTGGCTTTTCTCGAGAACGAGCTCGGGGACGAGGCCCTGCAGGGCGGGGCGCTGGCCGAGGCGGCTCGCCGGTTCGCCGCCGCCATCGAACGCGATCGCGCGGCGGCGCCCGCGTATCTCAGCCTCGGCGACGTCAAGGCGCAGGCGGGGCGATGTCGCCGGTGCTGTTGCCGCGTGGGAGCAGCTGATCGAGGCCTCCCCTGATCGCGCGTACCTGGCGTTCGATCGGCTGCAGACCGCCTACGCCACACTTGGTGCGCCACACCGTTTCCCGGACCTGTGCCGCCGTCTGATCGGAGCCAACCCGCAGGACTGGCGTGCGCGGTTCGCGCTGGCTCGCCATCGTGCCGCTGCGGGCGATTCCAGCGCCGCGCTCGAGCTCCTGTTCGAGGCGCTGGTCCACAACCCGCACGCGCTGATGATTCACCAGGAGATCTGGCAGGCGCTCTCGGCGCTTGGCCGCAACCCGCAGCTGATCGAGCGATATCTCGGGCTGACGCGCGACGCGGTCTTCTACGTCGACCCGCACGTCTGCGTGCGTTGCCGGTATCGCAGCACCGAGCTGCTGTGGCAGTGCCCGCAATGCCACGAGTGGAACACGTTCATCGAAGAACGCATCGCGCCCGCCAAAGACGACGAACAGCTCAGCGCATAAGCTTCCCTATCAGCTCGTCGACCTGACGAGCCGTCTCGTCGTGCGTTCCTGTCGTCCAGATCACATCGTCGGCACGGGCGACCTTGTCCGCGATCGGCCACTGCGCGGCCAGGCGTGCCCGGGCGTCGGCTTCCGAGGCGCCGTCCCGGGCCATCACCCGACGCAGCTGCTCGTCCGGCGGACAGGCGACGACGAGCACCCGGTCGAAGTCGCCCTGGTGCCCGGTCTCGTAGAGCAGCGGGATGTCCGCGACGGCAACTGGTGTTTCCGGCGGCAAGGACTCGAGCCACCGCCGAATGCCGGAGTAGACGGCCGGGTGGACGATCGCCTCGAGGTCGCGCACGCGCCTCCGCATCGGCGAAGACCGTCGCGGCCAGGGCGCGACGGTTGAGCGCCCCGTCACGATCGAGTACCCCCGTGCCGAACCGGTCGACCACCGCCCGCAAGCCTTCGGTGCCAGGGGCGACGACCTCACGCGCGAGCACGTCTGAATCGATAGTTGGAATCGCACGCGCCTGCAGAAGGCGCAGGACGCCGCTCTTGCCGGTCGCGATGCCGCCGGTCAGCGCGAGGCGGACCATCCGGCCCTCGCCTCGGCCGCTTTGACGGTGTTCTGCAGCAGCAGGGCGATGGTCAGCGGCCCAACCCCGCCGGGTACTGGCGTCAGAGCGCCGGCGACGTCGGCAACGGCCGGGTGCACGTCGCCCACCACCACCGATCCGCGCTTGGCGAAATCGGCCCGCCGGGTCGATCCGTCCGGAAAGAGCGCCTCCACCTCCGATGCATCGGTCACGCGATTGATGCCGACGTCAATTACGGTCGCGCCAGGCTTCACGTGCTCCGGACGGACAAATGCGGTGCGCCCGACTGCTGCCACCAGGATGTCGGCCTGCCGGGTTATCTGCGGCAGATCCGTCGTCCGCGAGTGGCAGATGGTGACCGTGGCGTGCTGGTGCAGGAGCAGCATCGCCATCGGCTTGCCGACAATGTCGCTGCGGCCGATGACGACGGCATGGGCGCCGCTCATCGGGATGCGCTCGCGACGCAGGAGCTCGATGACCCCCGACGGCGTGCACGGCGCCAGCGTGGCGCGCGCCTGCACGAGCAGGCCGGCATTGACCGGAGTGAAGCCGTCCACGTCCTTCGCCGGATCGATCGCGTCGAAGACCGCCTGGGCCGCGCCCGCGCCCATCGGTTCGGGGAGGGGGTCCTGCACGAGGATGGCGTCGAACTCCTCGTCGGCGTTCAACTGTCGGACCGTCGCGAGCGCTTCGGGCAGCGTCGCCGTCTCCGACAGCCGGAACAGCTCGGCGCGGCAACCGCTGTCGGCCGCAGCCTTCAGCTTGTTGCGGACGTAGATCTCCGACGGCCCGTGTGTTCCCACCAGCACGATGCCCAGTCCGGGAGGACGGCCCGCCCGGGCAGTGAAAGCGGACGCGCGCGGCTGCACTTCCTGGCGGATTGCCGTGGCGACGGCCGTGCCATCGAGGAGACGTGCGCTCACGCCGATGCGGCCTTCCCCGACTTCGAGAGCACGCGGCCGATGACGAACACGGCCAGCCCGATGCCGAGCACCAGCAGCCCCAGCTGATCGGACTGCTCGGGGGTGACGTGGATCTCGTGCCACTTGGCGAGTTCCTCGGTGGTGATGCCGAGGACCGTCATGAAGCCGAGGATGGTCATGAAGAGCCCGTTGAACAGCAGCAGAGCGCCGGCGACGGTCACGAAGTTGCCGACACTCTCCAGCGCCGTGCGGCGCCCGGCTTCGGCGGCATCGGCCAGCGGGCTGTGCGTACGGCCGTAGAACCAGTAAATCAACATCCCGAGGTTCAGCCAGCCAAGGAACCGCACCCAGGTCGCAACCGGGAGGCTGAGCATCAGGTACAGGCACGAGATGATGCCGAGCACCGGGAAGAGATATCCGCCCGGCACACGGAACGGCCGCGGCGCATCGGGACGCTGCACCCGCAGCATCATGACCGCCGCGCACACGATCATGAAGGCGAAGAGCGTGCCGATGCTCGTCATCTCCCCGAGGATCTGGATCGGGACGAGCGCCGCGCAGACGGCGACGACCACGCCGGTGATGATGGTCGTGATGTACGGCGTCTTGAACTTCGGGTGGACCCGGCTCGCGCCAGCCGGCAGCAGGCGATCACGGCTCATCGCGAAGAAGATGCGCGGCTGGCTCATGAGCATGACGAGCAGCACGCTCGTGATGCCGGCGACGGCGCCTGCCGAGACCAGGCCGGCGGCCCAATCCTGGTTAATCACGGCGAGGGCGTAGCCAACCGGCGCGTTGAGGAACTGCGCGTTGGCCTTGTACTGCACCACCGGCAGGATTCCGGTCAGGACCGCCGACACGATCAGATACAGCAGTGTGCAAAGCACCAGCGACGCGATGATGCCGATGGGCAGGTCGCGCTGTGGGTTCTTCGCTTCTTCGGCGGTCGTCGAGACCGCGTCGAAGCCGATGTAGGCGAAGAACACCACGGCGGCGGCCGCCATCACGCCGGAGAACCCGTACGGCATGAAGGGCGACCAGTTCTCTGGTTTGACGAACGTGAAGCCGGCGGCGATGAAGAAGAGCACGGCCACCAGCTTGATGGCGACCATCACCGCATTGAAGCGCGCGCTCTCGCGAACGCCGACGACGAGCAGGCCGGTGATGAACAGGACGATGATCGCCGCCGGCAGGTTGATGACCGCGCCTTCGGCGGCCCAGGGCGATGCCGTCATCCACACCGGCAGCTGGAGGCCGAAGCCGGCGAGGATGCGCTGGAAGTAGCCGCTCCAGCCCACAGCGACGGTCATCGACCCCACCGCGTACTCGAGGATCAGGTCCCATCCGATCATCCACGCGAAGATCTCGCCGAGCGTCGCGTAAGCGTAGGTGTAGGCGCTGCCGGCGATGGGGATCATCGACGCGAACTCGGCGTAGCAGAGCGCGGCAAACGCGCACGCGAGGCCGGCGGCCAGGTACGACAACATGATCGCGGGGCCAGCCTGGTTGGCGGCCGCCGTGCCCGTCAGCACGAAGATGCCGGTGCCGATGATGGCGCCGATGCCGAGCAGCGTCAGGTCGAACGCCGTGAGCGTGCGCTTCAGCGCCTTGCCGCCGTGCTCGACGTCTCCGACGAGCTGCTCGATTGACTTCGTCTTCAGCAGATTCGAGTCCATTCCCCCTCCAGCCGCGGCGCGGCAGGCATCATCCAAGCGCGGCAGTTCAAAAATCGGGGCATTATAGCGTGCGGTCCGGAATCGTTGCGTCCACCCAGGCGCGAACCCGGGCTGCAGGATTCCGGTCGACGAGCAGGTCGGCGATGACGGCGAGGCTCGTGGCCCCCGCGGCGAGCACCGCCGCCGCCTGGTCGAGTGTGATCCCGCCAATGGCGACGACCGGCCGCCCGGTCTCGGCCGCCCGCCGCACGAGGTCTAATCCCACCGGCGCGAAACCGGTGTCCTTGGTGCGGGTCGCGAAGACTGGTCCGACCGCGATGTAGCTGACGGGCCGCGCCGCCGCATCGGCCACCTGCGCCGCGGTGTGCGTGGAGAGGCCGACGATCGCGTCGGCGCCGACGATCGCGCGAGCGTCCTCGGGCGTGAGATCGTCCTGGCCGAGGTGCACGCCGGCCGCGGCGGCGAGCGTCGCGATGTCCGGCCGGTCGTTCACCACGACGCGCGCGCCGTACGGCTCCGCCAGCGCGACGATCGATCGTGACAGCGACAGGAGATTGGCCGATGGGGACGCCTTGGCGCGTACCTGCAGCAGTTGCGCGCCTCCGTCGAGCACCGCGCGAGCCAGGTCTGCCAGCGTCCAGCCGTGCGCCGCCGCGACCTCGGCGTCGAGCACCGCATAGAGACCGGGAAGACTCAAACGGCTTCTCGAAGCTGCTTGTCCCCGCCTGGCTTGACGACCTGATAGCGATCCATGAACGCGGTGCTGAGGCGGCCGGCCTGGAAGTCCGGATCGCCGAGAATCTTCAGGTGCATCGGGATGGTCGTCTTGATGCCCTCGATGACCGACATCTCGAGGGCGCGGCGCATCCGGGCGATCGCTTCCTGGCGATCGCGCCCGTGCGCGATCACCTTCGCGATCATCGAGTCGTAGTACGGCGGGATGATGCAGTCCGTATGCGCAGCGGTGTCGATGCGCACGCCGGGCCCGCCCGGCAGCGAGAACACGACGATCGTCCCGGGCGACGGCGTGAAACGCTCCGGGTCCTCGGCGTTGATGCGGCACTCGATCGCGTGGCCGGTAAAAGTCACTTCGGACTGCTTGAACGACAGCCGCTCGCCGGCCGCCACGCGAATCTGCTCCTTGACGATGTCGATGCCGGTGACCATCTCGGTCACGGGATGCTCGACCTGGAGCCGCGTGTTGACCTCCATGAAGTAGAAGCGGCCGTCGCGATCCATCAGGAACTCGAAGGTCCCGGCATTGGCGTACTGAACAGCCTTCGCCGCGTCGACGACGACGCCGCCCATCTTCTTGCGGACCTTCTCGGACAGCGCCACCGACGGCGACTCTTCGATGAGCTTCTGGTGCCGGCGCTGGATCGAGCACTCGCGCTCGCCGAGCGACACCACGCTGCCGTAGTGATCGCCGATCACCTGGAACTCGATGTGCCGCGGCGCGACGACGTACTTCTCGATGTAGACGTCGCCGATGCCGAACGCCGCCTCGGCCTCGCGCTGCGCGGTCTTGAGCGCCTGCGGCAGATCGCCCGGCCCCTCGACGACGCGCATGCCGCGGCCGCCGCCGCCGGCCGTCGCCTTGATGATGACCGGGTAGCCGATCTCCTTTGCGATCTTCAGCGCCTGCTCTTCCCCTTCGACCGGGCCTTCCGATCCGGGAAGAATGGGCACGCCGGCCTTCTTCATCGCCCGGCGGGCGCGCGCCTTGTCGCCCATCAGGCGGATCACGTGCGGGTCGGGGCCGATGAAGCGGATGTGGCAGGCTTCGCAGACCTCGGCGAGGTAGGCGCTTTCCGAGAGGAAGCCGTAGCCCGGATGGATCGCGTCGGCGCCGGTAATCTCGGCGGCGCTGATGATCGCCGGCACGCTGAGATAGCTGTCGGCGCTGCGGGCGGGGCCGATGCAGATGTCCTCGTCGGCGAATCGGACGTGGAGGGCGTGTTCGTCCGCTTCGGAGTAGACGGCGACGGTCTTGATGCCGAGCTCGCGGCAGGCGTGGATCACCCGCAGCGCGATCTCACCCCGGTTGGCAATCAGGATCTTCTTGAACATGCGCTACTTCGCCCTGATCGCGAAGAGGCGTTCGCCGAACTGGACGGGCTTGCCGTTCTCCACGTAGGCCTTGACGATCTCGCCGTCGTATTCCGACTCGATCTCGTTCATCAGCTTCATCGCTTCGATGATGCAGAGAACCTGGCCCTTGCGGACCGTGTCGCCCACCGAGGCGAAGGGCGGCGCGCCGGGCTCCGGAGCATGGTAGAAGGTGCCGACGATTGGCGACTTGACGATGGCGAACTCGTCGCCGTCCTCCACGGCCGGCGCATCCGGCGCGGCGGCAACCGGCGGCGCGGGAGATGGCGCGACGACGGCCGCCGGCAGGGCAACCGGGGCGGCGACGACCGCCTGCACGCCGGCGTCCTTGCGGATGCGGATCTTGAAGTCCTGGTGTGCGAGCTCGAACTCGGCGAGTTCGTGCTCCTTCACCAGCGCGAGTATCTGCTTGATCTCCTCGAAATCCATCGTCCTCTGGCTCAGTCTCGGCCCGCGGGCGCCTCGTCGACGACGAACGTCAACGGCACGTTCGTCAGCCGTTCGGCCCCCTCGGCCGTCACGAGCAAATCGTCCTCGATTCGAACCCCGCCCCAACCGGGTATGTAGGCGCCCGGCTCGATGGTCACCACCATGCCCGCCGTCAGCACCTCGGGAAGCGCGACGGTGCCGTCGAGCGGTGGCCAATCTTCGGTCGATCGCGCCGGCCCGAGCCTGGGGGCCTCGTGAACTTCGAGACCGAGCCCATGGCCTGTGCCGTGGACGAAGGCGTCGGCCAGTCCGTGACGCGCCAGCACCTGTCGCGCCGCGGCATCAACCGCCGACCACCCGACGCCGGGAGCAAGCGACGCGATGGCGGCTTGCTGGGCCTCGGCCACCGCGGCGTGCACGCGTGCGGCCTCGGCCGACGGATTCCCCAGCGCGACCGTGCGCGTCAGGTCGACGCAGTATCCGTCGTAGACGCCGCCAAAGTCCAGCACCACCAGGTCGCCGAATGCCATCGTCCGGTCCGACGCACGTCCATGTGGCAGCGCCGACCGCGGACCGGAAGCGACAATCGTATCAAATGCCGGGCGAGCGAACCCTGCCCGCCGCAGGCCGGCTTCGACCGCCTGCGCGACCTCGCTCTCGCGAAGCCCCGGCCGCAAATCGGCCAGCACGCCAATCGCGACCGCTGAAATCCGCCGGCCGGCCTCGCGCAGTCGGCCGACTTCCCATTCGTCCTTCACGATCCGTGCGGCTTCGATGACGTCCATCGTCGGCCGGAGATGCGTCGAGGCCGGCCAGCCAAGGGCGGTCAGCGAGGCAGCCAGCCATCGCTGGCGTTGCACGGTCAGGTGCCCGGCCTCGAGGCCGACCGGCCCGGGTCGGGAGACGAGGAGATCGCGCAGGGTCTCGTCGTAGGTCTGCGCCACCACGACCACCTCGATTGCGCCGTCGGCCTTCAGCCGCTCTGCGGCCTCCGCGTAGCGGCGATCGGTGATCAGAACGACGCGATCCGGGTCGATGAGGGCGCAGGCCGTCGAGCCGTCGAAGCCCGTCAGCCAGGCGGTGTTCGGGACCGAGGTGACGAGCAGCGCGCTCGAGGCCCACCGTGGCCAGCAGCGCGCGAGCCCGCGCATGGCGGGGACGCCCGGGGCGGGACGTCAGCGGCGGCGTTCACGATCCGCGAGAACGGAGGCGAGAAAGTGCTCCAGGCGATGGACTGTCGCGGCGCGCTCGCCGGTGTCGTCCTGCCCGGGCGGCGTGGGTGGTTCCGGAGGATGCGCCTGCTCCAGCGCGTCGATGGCGCGGGCGAGCTCCGCATCCTCCCTCGCCAGCGTCAGCGCCAGCCGGTACGTCGCGAGTGCTTCGGTGTGATCGCCGCGACGCGCGTGGATTTCGGCGACGCCTTTCAGTGCCGAGAGGTGCTCGGGCGCCGCGGCCAGGACGCGCGTCAGTTCCGCCAGCGCCCGATCGAGCTCGCCCAGGTCCAGCAGCGCCCGACCGAGCGTCGCCCGGGCGCTCGCATACTCCGGGTGAAGCGCCAGGCCGGCGCGGCAGGTGCGGACCGCATCGGCCGGCCGGCCGGCCCGGCGCAGCTCTTCTGCAAGCGGGGCAAAAGCAAGCGACGCCGGATCCGCCTGGATCCGGCGTCGCAGCTCCTGAATTCGGGGGCTGTCCGCCACGGGAACAGTGTAGGGCTATGGTGCCGGCCAGCGTCACGGGCTGACCGTCACGTTCTTGGTGATGAGCGCCGTGCGGTTGGCCGAGTCCTTGACCCGCAATGTCACCACGTAGCCGGCCGCCGTCGTGTAGGAGTGGGACGAGGTGGGCGAGCCGCTGACCGCCGTCCCGCCATCGCCGAAGTCCCACTGGTATTCGACAATCGGGTCGCCGCTCGACGTCGACGAGCTCGCGTTGAACTGCACTGCCGGTGCCAATCCGTGGGTCCGTCGGCGAGACGGTGAACTGCGCCGACAGGCCGCCCGGGCTGGCCGTGCCCACCGGCACCGACTGCGTGGTCGTCGCCTTGTTGCCCGCGTCGTCGGTGACCGTGAGCGTGACGTTGTAGGTGCCGGGCGTGTCGTACTGCTTCGTCACGACCATGCCGCTGCCGGTGCGATCGGTGCCGAACTGCCAGTCGTAGCTGACGATCGTGCGCGGCGCGACAGCGGTCGAGGCCGAGGCGTTGAACGCGATGGCCTGTGCCGACACCCGGGGTTGGTCGGCGAGAAGACGAACGACGCGGTAGGCAGTCCGGAACTGCCGACCGTGATGTTTCGCGAGCGCGAGCCCTTCCGTCCGGCGAGATCGGTGACCGTAAGAGTCACGACGAAGTTCCCGGCAGACCGGTACTGGTGCGAGGCGGCGCGCCCGACTGCCCCTGCTGCCGTCGCCGAAGTTCCACTCGCAGGACACCAGGCTGGCGTCGAACCTCGGATCGGACGCGTCGAACGTCACCGTCTGCAGCTGCTGCGGGTTTTCCGGGCTCATCGTGAACGCCGGCACTGGCGTCTCGCCGCCGACGGTCCCGGTCGGCACCAGCCGAATCTCCGCGTACCGGCCGGAGGTCCCGGTGTGGTTGGTGCCAACCGGAGTCGCGACAATCTGCACGCGGGTGTCGCGATCCACGTTGTCGACCGGCGCCGGCGCCTTGTAAACGACGACTGCGCGGCCATCGGCGCCAGTGGAGACGTCCTTCGACGACAGCGACCCGAAGTCGGTAATCACGTTGCCGACCGCGATTTCGATGCGCAGGCCCAGGTTGCGCACCGGCTGGCTGTTGGCGTCGAGCGCGCGCACCGTGACCTGCGACGTGCTCTGGCCGTCCTGCGGCAGCAGATCGGGGCTGACCGAAATCTGCAGCGTGGTGCCCAGTTCGGACGGCCCCGAAGGCGCCGGCGGTTCGGTCTTGCTGGTCGTGCATGCGCCGAGTGCCAGGAGCAGGGTCGTCAGCGCCGTGAAACGCGAGATGGAAGCCATGAATGTGTCCGTCAGATGTCGAGCCACGCGCTACTGTGATTCCTCGTCGTTGTTGTCGCTGCCTACTCGGACTCGGGGATCGGCCCAGTCGGCGAAGTTCACGCTGATCGAGCCGGAGACCGCCACGTCGCTGCCCGTCTGATCGCGGCCGTAGAACGTGATGTCGGCGATGGTCGAGATCGCCCGCTGCGCGCCGCCACGCGCCAGTTCTTTCAGGGGCGACTCCACCTTGGACTGGGCGCGTACCAGCACGAACACCATCGCCGCGTCTTCGGTTGACACGGTCACCGTGCCCGCACCCTCGAAGGCGTAGGGCACGTCGACGCCCGGCGTGTTCCGGCCGTCGGTGCGCCGGAACGTCACGCGCGTAGCGATTCACGGTGATGAAGTTGTTGGTGGTCGGCGTCGCGCCGCCGGTCGGGCCGATGTCCTTCATGGCCAGCCGGAACGTCACGCGCCCGAGGTCTTCGACCACGCCGCCGCCGGTCTGGACGTCGGACGAGAGCTCGTCGGTGAACTCGTCGTCTTCGGCGCCCGAGGACGCTTCGACCCGCTGCACGATCAGGTACGCCGGCGACCGGCCCTCGCGAACGGTGTCGCTGCAGCCAAGCGTGGTCATCGCGGCCAGGGCCAGGATGCTGCGCGCCACGATGCGGGAAACGAGTGCGGTAGTCATGTCGCTGTGCTCCGTCCTGCTAGCTCTTGAGAATCCGCGGCGTGATGAAGATCAGCAGCTCGTTGTTCTGGTTGTTCGCCAGGTCGTTCTTGAACAGCCAGCCGAGCAGCGGCACCTTGTGCAGCACCGGCGTCCGGCCCTGTCGCGCTTCCTGCGAGCTGAAGTAGATGCCGCCAATCACCGTCGTCTGGCCGTCGCCGACGAGCACGCTCGTGTTGGCGCGCTGCGTGTCGATGGGCGGGATGCCGTTGACGCTGCGGCCGAAGTCGGCCTGGGCGTTCTCGAGCGCGATCTTCATGATCACGGTGTTGGCGGCGGTGATCTGCGGCGTCACGCGCAGGACCAGCGCCGCGTCCTTGAAGGTGACCGTGATGGTGTTGTTCGCGACGGTCTGAATCGGAATCTGCGTGCCCTGCGCGATCTCGGCCTCGACGTTGTTCTGCGTCGACACCCGCGGCGTGGAGATGACGCTGAGCTTCCCTTCGTTCTCGAGCGCGGTGAGCGCGAGGTCCAGATTGAAGGCGCCGTTGACGGCCCCGAGGGCCAGGCCGACTGCGGAGGTCGCGCCCGGCACGCCGAGGTTGACGCCGTTGGGCGCCGCGGCCGATCCGGGAGCGCCGGTCCGGCCGGTGCCGATGACCGAGTTCGGGAACGCGAGCGGCGTCGTGTTGCCCAGCCGCGGCGACATCTCGCCGCCCAGACCGAGCTGCGCGCCGATCTCGCGCCGGTACGACTTGTTGGTGATGACGATGCGCGCCTCGATCTCCACCTGCGGCTGCGCCTTGTCCAGGGTCGAGATGAGCGCCGAGGCCTTGTCGAGCGCCGCCTGCAGGTCGGAGATGATCAGCGTGTTCGACCGCGTGTCCACTTCAATCGTGCCGCGCTGCGTGAGCGCGCTCTTCAGCAGCAGCGGGCGCACCTGATCGGCCGTGGCGTAGCTGAGCGTCGCCGTCATCACGCGCAGTTCCCCGGCGAGCGCCTGCTGCTCGGCGAGCGTGCGGCGCTGCTTCTCTTCGTCGGCGAGCACCGTCAGCGGCGCGACCCGGACGATAGTGCCGTCGATGGAGTATCCGAGCTTGTTCGCACGCAGGATGATGTCGAGCGCCTGGTCCCAGGGCACGTCGCGCAGCGCGACGTCCACCGAACCCTGCACGGCCGGGTCGATCACGATGTTGAGGCCGCTGATCTCGGCAAACGTCCGGAGCACCGCGCGAAGATCCGCACCCTGGAAGTCGAGGCTGATCGGGTGCCCCGTGTACTGCTTGTTGCCGGGCGCCTGCGCAACGGGCTGACCGGCTGCGAGATTGGCCGGCGCGGCGGCAACCGCTGGCGCCTGAAGGGGCGCCGAGGCCGGCGGCACCGGCGATTCGATCACCGGCGTCTGATCGGCCGGCGGAGGGGCCGTCATGTCGATCACCGCGGCCGCCTGCTGCGGCGGCTGCTGATCGACGACGGCCGGTGCGGTCAGCGCGACCGGGACCGCGACGGGCGGGCCGCTTGCCGCAGCTTCGCGGAACGTGACCTTCACCTGCCGCCCGTCGCCGACCGATTCGACCAGGTGCGCGGCCGGCCGCTGCAGATCGACCACCACGCGGGTGACCATGGGGTTCTGGCTGTTGAGCGCGACCCGCACGCGTTCGATCGGGCCCTGGTTCACCACCGTCACCGGCGGCACCTCCGCCATCACGCCGGGAAAGTCCAGATACAGGCGCTTGGTTCCCGCGCGCTGGATATGCGACGGCGCGAGACGGCCGTTGCCGACGAGCAGGATGCTCGTCGCGCCGGCCTCGGACGCGAGCTTCACTTCCTGGATCGCGCGTGCCGAGGTGATGGCGGCCGGCGTGCTCGTGGCGCGCGGGGTCGGACCGGCGCCGGCACGGCCGCGGCCGTCGAGGCAGTCGCGGCTCCGTCGCCCGACAGCTCCACGAAGATCAAGTTGCGCTGGCTGCGCACGCGGTGGCTGATCGGCTCGGAAAGCGAGACGCGCACGCGCGCGACCCGCTGTCCGTCGTCGTCGGTCGCCGTTTCGACGGCGACCGCCTTGACTGGGCTCTCCGGCCGCGCGGTGAAGCCGTTGGCGTAGCCGGCCGTCGCGACGTTTCGCAGATCGACGAGGACGGTGAAGGGATCCGGCCGGGTCGTGCGATACGCCACCGGTTCGGACGCTTCGATGAGAACCGCCGGCGCCGCGCCGCCCGTGGCCGTGATGGCGGTCAGGCGCGCGCCGGTCGCGGCGGCCAGACGGCCATCCCCGGCAGCGACGAACGCTGCCAGAGCCGTCAGCGTGAGGGCAATGCCATATCGACGCATGGGGCCTACTTCCCTTCCTCGAGTCCGCGCAGCATCTTGCGCACTTCCTTCTGCTTCACCAGCGAGAGTGGGTCGTTTACTTCCTGGAGCACCAGCAGGCCCTGGGCGTTCACGGCCTTCACGGTGCCATCGAGCAACTTGTCGTTCTGCCGAACCGAGGTAGGTCTTGTTGTCCGGCCCCTGGACCATCGCGACGAATCCGCTTCGGCCCGCCACCACGCCGCGAACGGAGATCTCGTCGACCGTCAGGCCCGAGAGGCCGTCGACCGGCGTAGCCGGCCGCACGCGGCGCCTTCGAGTCGCTGCCGCCGCGCAGCAGGCTGACGAACGGATCACGCCGTCCTTCCGGGTTGTAGGCGTAGCCGTCTGCCGCCGTCACCGGCGTTGCCGGCGCTGCGGCTGCGGGCGCCGGCGCGCTGGCCGGAGCCGCGGCTGCCGGCACGGTCGCGGGGCCCTGGGCCGCTGGCAAGCGCGGTCCACGTGGCCAGTACAATCGCGGTCGTCATGGTCAGCTCGCCTTCCCTGGCGCCGCCGGCTTCTTCGCCGCGCCCTTGCCCTTGGCGGCGGCCGCCTGCGGCTCGATCAGCACGAAGGTGGTCGCCGTGCAGACCACGCCGACGGTCGATCCCGGCTGCGGCTTGTCCTTGGCCTTGATCTTCACGCCGCCGATGTTGATGATTCGCGAGAACTTGCCCACGCGATCGAAGAACACGCCGAGGTTGTGATACGTGCCGTCGAGCTCGAGGCTGATCGGCCACTCCGCGTGCATCTGCTTGGTCACGATCGGCGCCGGCTTGAATCCCTTGATCTGCAGGTTCGACTGCGTCGCCAGCGTCTGGATGCGGCGAAGCAGATCGCCCACGTCCTTCTCTTCGGGCAGCACGGCGCGCAGGTTGTCGAGCCGCGCTTCGAGCTCGCCGACCTCCTTGCGGAACTGCGGCAGCTGACGCGCCGTCGCGGTGCCCTTCGAGATGTCGGCGCGCAGCGTGTCGAGCTTCTTCTGGCGCGTCGCCAGCTCGGTCTGCACGTCCTGCACGTAGTACCAATAGAAGCCGCCCAGCGCCGCGACCGCGACGACGATGAAGACGCCGATTTGCGCCTTCCAGGGCAGTTTGTTCAGGCTGAGCTCCATAACCATCCGTTCCTATCGGGAACACCTGCGGGCCGCTTTACGCCCGCTGCACACTGGCCTCAGCGCTTCGCGCCACGCGTCGACGCCGGCGTCGGCACAGGCTCCGATCCGGGCATCGCGAAGGTGGCCTTGAGCGTGAACGTGATCAGCTCGCCTTGGTCGGCGCGGCCGCTTCCACCTGGCTGTCGAGGATCTCGACGGGCCGCTTGAAGTAGCCGCTGCGCTCGAGATTGCCGACGAAATCGGAGAGCGCCGTCAGCGTCGTGCAGCGGCCTTCGATGGTGACGTCGCCGGCGTCCTGTTTGAGCTCGGTGAGCCACAGCATCTCGGGCATCGCCTTGCTCAACTCGTCGATCATGTGGACCGGACCGGTCTGGCCGCGGCGCAGCTCTTCGATCAGCTTCACGCGCTCCTGGAGCTGCTGCTTCTGCTTCTCGAAGGTCGCGACCTGCGAGAGGATGGTCTTGAGGCGCGCCGTCTCGCGCTCCGCCGAGGCGATGTCGCTCGTGAGCCGCGCCGACTCGCGATCGAGCATCCACCACCACCAGCCAATTCCGAGGACGGTCGCCACGAGGATCAGGCTCGAGAGCAGCGTGACCTTCTGCCCGATGTCGAAGGCGATCCCCGACTTCTTCCGCGGCTGCTTCTCGCGCTCGGTCGCCAGCAGGTTGATGCGGATCATCGGTCCCCCGCTGCTCTGAGCGCGAGGCCGACGGCGACCGCCGCCGTCGGCGCCATGTCGGCCAGGTTCGAGATGCCGAGGCGGTCCGCCTCGATGGTGACGGTCTTGAACGGGTCGAGCCCCTCGACCGGCGCGCCGAAGCGCTCCTCGAGCAGTTCCGCGAAGCCGTCCACCTGGCTGGCGCCGCCGCAGAGGACGATGCGATCGATCCGGTCCTGCGAGGTCGTCGCCTTGAAGAAGTCGAAGGTCTTCTGGATTTCCAGCGCGACCGACTCGTTCATCGTGCGCAGCACCGAGCCGCACGTCCTCGAACGGCACGCCCTCCACGGGGTGTCCCTTCTTGGCCTGTTCGGCGACGTCGAAGGCAAGGTTGAACTCGCGCTGCACCGCTTCGGTGTAGGCGTTGCCGCCGACGCTGATGTCACGGGTGAAGAGGGACTGATCGCCGGCGACGATGTTGACGTTGATCGCCGACGCGCCGGCATTGAGGAGCACGCTGACGCCGCCGTCGAGGCCGTAGTTGGTCTCGAAGCAGTTCTGCACGGCGAACGCGTCGATGTCGACGACCACCGTCGAGCGGCCAGCCTGCGCGATGACGCCGGTGTATTCGGCGATCTTGTCGCGCTTGGCCGCCACCAGCAGGACGTCCATCGTCTGCTTGCCGCCTTCGCCCGGCAGGTCCTCGAGCAACTGGTAATCGAGGTTGACGTCCTGGATGTCGAACGGGATGTACTGCTCCGCCTCCCAGTGAATCGACTCTGCCAGCTCGGCGTCCGACATCACCGGCAGTGCGATCTTCTTGACGATGACCGCGTTGCCCGAGAGCGAGGCGACGACGTCTTTCGCCTTGAAACGCTTGCTCTCGAAGATCCGCCGGATGGCGCTGGCCACGGCGACGCCGTCGACGATGGTGCCGTCGACGATCGTGTCGGGCGGGACCGGTTCGCTCGCAAACGCGGCGACCTTGTAGCCCCCCTTGCCGGCCGGCTTCAATTCGACGGCCTTCACCGCGCTCGACCCGATGTCGAGGCCGACGACAGCTTTGGATTTGCGAAAGAGACTGAAGTCCATAGTCACGGTCGGTTCGTTTCTGTCCATCGGGGCAAAGCCAGTGCCAGCCCGACGGCGGTTCTCACAGTTGCCGTATCACCGCGCCAAATTTGGTATTGCCGTCAACCGTTCGGCGAGAGCAGGTAGGAGTGGATCACAAAAGTGTCAATGGATTACACTTTTGGTCACCTCCGCGGCCGTCTCGCAGGCCTGGTGCGGGGGGTGTATCGGCCACTGCCCCACCAGGCATGAGCCGGCGCCCCGCAATCGGTTTTGTGTGCCTTGACATGCCCCCAAGTCCCACGTATCATTTGGGTTTGCCGTTTGTCGGCTGATTGCGGAAGGACCGAGGACTCATGGGTACGTTTGTCGCCACGCCGAAAGACATCGACAGCGCGTGGCATGTGATCGATGCGGGCGAGCGGGTGCTGGGCCGGGTGGCCTCCACCGCCGCCAAGCTGCTGCAGGGCAAGCACAAGGCGATCTACACGCCCTCGATGGACACCGGCGACCACGTGGTGATCGTGAATGCCGCCAAGGTCAAGCTGACGGGCCGGAAGGAAGAGCAGAAGCTCTATCGCCGGCACAGCGGCTATGAAGGCGGCCTGCGCGAAGAGCGCGCCAAGGACGTCCGCCAGCAGAACCCGGTCCGCCTGATGGAAGAGGCCGTCCGGGGCATGCTTCCCAAGACCAAGCTGGGCGATGCGATGTATCGCAAGCTCAAGGTCTATGCAGGCGCGGATCATCCGCACGCCGCTCAGAAACCGTCGTCGCTCGAGGTCGCGTAACGTGGCATTGAATCAGTATTACGGCACTGGCCGACGCAAGACGTCCACCGCACGGGTATATCTCCGGCCGGGATCGGGCGATATCACCATCAACCGGCGCGCGTTCGCGGCCTTCTTCCCCACCGAGGCGCTGCGCACGCAGATCAAGCAGCCGATGGTGGTGACGGAAACCACCGAGAAGTTCGACGTCCTGGCCATCGTGAGCGGTGGCGGCGTGGCCGGTCAGGCCGGCGCTGTGCGCCTGGGCATCGCCCGCGCCCTCTGCGTCTTCGACGCCGAGATGCGCCGCGCGCTCAAGTCGAGCGGGTTCCTGACGCGCGATGCGCGCGCCAAGGAGCGCAAGAAGTACGGATTGGCGGGGGCGCGCAAGCGCTTCCAGTTCAGTAAGCGTTAGTTCGCCGCGGTCTGGACCCCGCGAGGGCGGACACACATTGGAGGAAGCTTGACCGGAATTACGATGCAGGAACTGCTGGAGGCCGGCGTTCACTTCGGCCACCAAACGAAGCGCTGGAACCCGAAGATGAAGGAATACATCTTCGGCGAGCGCAACGGCATCTACATTATCGACCTGGGCAAGACGGTCAAGCTGTTCCGCCAGGCGGAAGAGTTCCTGAACACTCTGGCCGCTGAAGGCAAGACGGTGCTGTTTGTCGGCACCAAGCGCCAGGCACAGGACGTGATCGCCGAGGAATCGCAGCGCTGCGGGATGTTCTACGTCAACCAGCGCTGGCTCGGCGGCCTGCTCACCAACTTCTCGACGATCCAGCGCAGCCTGGGCCGCCTGCGCGACCTCGAAGCGATGGTCACCGACGGCCGCTACGACACGCTGTCGAAGAAAGAGATCGCGCGCAACGAGAAGGAGAAGCGCAAGCTTCAGAAGAACCTCGACGGCATCCGCCAGATGGGCCGGCTGCCCGATGCGATCTTCATCGTCGACACGAAGAAAGAGAAGATCGCGGTCGACGAGGCGCGCAAGCTGAAGATCCCTGTCATCGGCATCGTCGACACCAACTGCGATCCCGACGAAGTGGACTTCATCATCCCGGGCAACGACGACGCGCTGCGAGCCATCCGGCTGTTCGCGTCGAAGATCGCCGACGCGGTGCTCAGCGGCCGCGGCCTCCGCGAGGCGGTGAGCGCCGACGAGGCCGCCGAGGGCGGCGAGGGCGACGAGACGCGGCGGCAGCGTCAGCAGCGCCGCCCGCGGCCCGAACCGGCGGTCTCCCCCGCATCGGCCTAGCGCGTTCAGAACACGTTCGGCACGTTCATGGCGCGCCGGCCGGGGCTTCCCCCAGCCGGCGCGCGTCACGTACGGGCGCCGCCGGCGCGGCGCCATCCCCAGAGTGAGATAGCGATCATGGCAGCAGCAATCACAATCACGGCAGATCAGGTGAAGCGCCTGCGCGAGAAGACCGGCGCCGGCATGATGGAGTGCAAGGCGGCCCTGCAGGAGGCCGAGGGCAACGAGGAGAAGGCGATCGAGCTGCTTCGCAAAAAGGGCCTCGCCTCGGCCGCCAAGCGCGCCGGCCGCGCCACCGCCAACGGCGTCGTCGGCAGCTACATCCACATGGGCGGCAAGGTCGGCGTGCTCGTCGAGGTGAACTGCGAGACCGACTTCGTCGCGCGGACCGACGACTTCCAGACGCTCGTCAGGGAGCTGGCGCTGCACATCGCTGCCGCCGATCCGAAGTTCGTGCGGCGCGAGGACGTGCCGGCCGATCTGCTGGAGAAGGAAAAGGAGATCTACCGCGCGCAGTTTGCCGACTCCGGCAAGCCGGCCAACGTGGTCGAGAAGATCGTCGAGGGCAAGCTCGGCTCGTACTACTCGCAGATCGTGCTCGTCGATCAGCCGAGCGTGCGCGACCCCAACGTCACCATCGCGCAGCTCATCTCGCAGGCGTCGGCCAAGACCGGCGAGAACATCACCGTCAGCCGCTTCGCGCGGTTCAAGGTCGGCGAGATCCAGGACTAGCGGGTCGGGCAGGTCTTGCGGGTCCGGGCAGGTCTGACGCGATCTGCGCGACCCGCGCGACCTGCAAGACCTGCGCGACCTGCACGACCCGCGCAACCGGCTATAATCTCGATTCGTGTCCGAACCGTCTTACAAACGCATCCTGCTCAAGCTGTCCGGCGAAGCCCTCATGGGCGACAAGCAGTACGGCATCGACCCCGCCGTTACTGCCCAGATCGCCCAGGACGTCCGTGAAATCCAGAGCCTCGGCGTCGAGACCGCCATCGTCATCGGCGGCGGCAACATCTTCCGCGGCCTGGCCGCCAGCACTACCCGGGGCATGGACCGGGCGACCGGCGACTACATGGGGATGCTCGCGACCGTCATCAACGCCCTGGCGCTCCAGGACGCGCTCGAGCAGCATGGCGTCAACACGCGCGTGATGTCGGCAATCGAAATGCGCGCCGTCGCCGAGCCGTTCATCCGCCGCCGGGCGATCCGTCACCTCGAGAAGGGCCGTGCCGTGATCTTCGCGGCCGGCACCGGCAACCCGTATTTCACCACCGACACCGCGGCCGCTTTGCGCGCGATGGAGATCCGCGCCAGCGTGATCATGAAGGCGACGAAGGTCGACGGCATCTACACCGCCGACCCGATGAAGGATCCGTCGGCGACGCGCTACGACACGATCTCCTACCTGCAGGTCCTCGAGCAGCGCCTGCAGGTGATGGACGCCACGGCGATCTCGCTGTGCATGGACAACCAGCTGCCGATCCTCGTGTTCAACCTGCGCACGCCGGGCAACCTCCGGCGGGCCGTCTTGGGTGAGTCGGTGGGTTCGGTCGTCAAGGCCTGAGCCACCGGCCCTCGCAGCAGCGCCCGTCCCGCGCGGACGGAGCTGCGGAGCCATGTCATGGACGTCAACGATCTCAAGGAACTGCAGGCGCTGCTCAAGACGCGGATGGACGCCGGCGTGGAGCACGTCCGCCGTGAACTGTCCAACGTGCGAACCGGCCGGGCGTCGGTCGGCCTGCTCGAGAACATCCACGTCGAGGCCTACGGCTCGAAGATGCCGCTGAACCAGGTGGCGGGCCTGTCAATTCCCGAGCCGGCGTTGATCGTCGCGCAGCCTTACGATCCGCAGTTGCTCGCCGTCATCGAGAAGACGATTCGCGCCTCGGACCTCGGCCTGAACCCGTCGTCGGATGGCAAGCTCGTGCGGATTCCGATTCCGGCCCTCACCGACGAGCGGCGCAAGGAACTGTCGCGCCACGTCCACAAGCTCGCCGAAGAGGGCCGCAACGCCCTGCGCCAGGTACGTCGTGAAGCTAACGAGCGCCTGAAGAAGCTCTTGAAGGACCACGCGATTTCCGAGGACGACGAGCGCCGCGGTCTCGAGGACGTGCAGAAAGTCACCGACGCGCACATCAAGCTGGTGGACGACCTCCAGAAGAAGAAGGACCAGGAACTGCTCGGGCACTGACGGTGACTCGGCGACCGTGCCTGGCACCCGTGCCTCGTGCTTCGTGCGGTGCCACGTGCACGGTGCCTGTGCGGCGCAGGGCAATTCGTCACCGTAACTCGTAACTGGTCATGTTCTTCTCCCACCTGGAGTGTTCGCGCCCGTGCGACGTCGGGCCGCTCGACCCGCGGCACCGTCATCACCTCTGTCGGTGTGGAGCGCCGCTCTTCGCCCGCTACGATTTGAACGCGGCGCAGGAGTGGAAGCCGGAGACACTTCGGCTGCGCGAGCCGACTCTCTGGCGCTACCGCGAGTTGCTGCCGCTCTTCCCGGGTGAATCCCCCGTCACGCTCGGCGAAGGCTTCACACCCCTCGTGCACGCCACACGGCTGGGCGCCGAACTCGGGCTGTCCCGCTTGTACGTAAAGGACGAGTCGCCAAACCCGACCAACTCGTTCAAGGCACGCGGCCAGTCCACCGCGGTCACGCGGGCGCGCGAACTGGGTGCCACGACGCTGTCGGTGCCGACCGCCGGGAACGCCGGCTGCGCGCTGGCCGCCTACGCCGCCAGGGCCGGACTCGAGGCGCGGATCTTCATGCCGAAGGACGTCAAGCAGCCGTTCGTCGACGAGTCGACGCTGCTCGGCGGAACGGTCGAGCTGGTGGACGGGTTCATCACCGACGCGGGCCGCGTCGCCGCCGAGCGGGGCGGCCCCCTGGGTTGGTACGACGTGTCGACCTTGAAGGAGCCGTATCGCCTCGAAGGCAAGAAGACGATGGCCTTCGAGCTGGCCGAGCAGCTGGAATGGCGCTGGCCCGACGTGATCGTCTACCCCGCCGGCGGCGGCACGGGCCTCATCGGGATGTGGAAAGGATTCGAGGAGTTCGAGGCCATCGGGTGGGTGCCCGCGGGGCGGCGCCCGCGCATGATCGCCGTCCAGGCCGAGGGCTGCGCCCCGATCGTCCGGGCCTACGAAGCCGGCGCGGAAACCGCCGCGCCGGTGCCAGACGCCCACACGCTGGCCGACGGCCTTCGCGTGCCGCGCGCCGTGGGCGACTTCCTCATGCTCCGGGCCATCCGCGAGAGCGGCGGCATGGCGCTGGCGGTATCGGACGCGTCGATGGTGAACGCGATGCGCAGGCTGGGACGGTCCGAAGGCATCAGCGCCGCACCCGAGGGGGGCGCGACGCTGGCGGCG
This sequence comes from Vicinamibacteria bacterium, assembly GCA_963719755.1. Classification (GTDB taxonomy): domain Bacteria; phylum Acidobacteriota; class Vicinamibacteria; order Vicinamibacterales; family JAENWD01; genus JAENWD01. The sequence goes on from CAVRDA010000016.1 coordinate 450,979, forward strand.
CTCGATCAGCTCGTCGCCCGCGGCGAGGTCGGCCGCGACGAGCTGATCGTCCTGTTCAATACGGGCGGAGCGTTGAAGTATCTCGAAGTGCTGAGTTGAGAGTGGAGAGTGAAGTGAGAGCGAGAGTGGAGAGACTCCGTTCAACACTCGGCACTCGGCACTCAAGACTCACCACTTCTTCTCAATCTCCAAACGACACCCCGATCGCCCTGGCCGTCTGGACGACGTCGAAGTCAGTCGACACCAGGCGCTGTTTGCCGACGACGTCTTCGAGCGGCACCGACGAGATGTCCGGCGGAGCGAAGGCGACCATCCGGTTGAACTCGCCCTTCATCAGCAATTCCACGGCCTTGCCGCCGAACCGGGTCGCGAGCACGCGGTCGAAGCTGGTCGGCGACCCGCCGCGCTGCAGGTGGCCGAGAACGACTGTCCGTGATTCCTTCCCGGTCAGCTCTTCCAGCGCCACCGCGATGGTATGGCCGGCGCCGCCCAGGCGCTCGGCGCGGCCGAGGCTCGCTTCCTTGATGAGCGAGGTCCTACCGCCGAGCGGCTTGGCGCCTTCGGCGACGACGATGATCGAGAAGTAGGCGCCCCAGGCGTCGCGATCCTTGATCTGCTGCGCGACCTTCTTGATGTCGTACGGGATCTCGGGAATCAGGATGGCGTCGGCGCCGCCGCCGACGCCCGCGTAGAGCGCAATCCAGCCGGCGTAGCGGCCCATCACCTCGACGACCATGATGCGGCGGTGCGCTTCGGCCGTCGTGTGCAGCCGGTCAATGGCGTCGGTCGCGAAGCTGACCGCGGTATCGAACCCGAACGTGTTCGTCGTCCCGACGATGTCGTTGTCGATGGTCTTGGGGACGCCGACGAGCGGGATGCCCATCTTCGAGAACTTGTGGGCAATGGCGAGCGTGCCGTCGCCGCCGATGACGACCAGCGCGTCGAGCCCCATCCGGTGGAACATGTCGACGACGCGCTGCGAGTAATCGTGCTTGCCCTCTGAAGTGTCGATTGGATACGCGAATGGGTCCCCGCGGTTGACCGTGCCGAGGATGGTGCCGCCGCGCCGGAGAATGCCCGTGACGTCCTTGGCCGTCAGCACTCGCGAGCGATTGGGCTCGATGAGCCCGTCAAAGCTGTCTTCGAGGCCGACGACTTCGATGCCGTGATTGACGGCGGACTTGACGACCGCGCGGATGACCGCGTTCAGGCCGGGCGCGTCACCACCGCCCGTGAGCACTCCGATACGTTTCAGTTTTGGCATGCAAGAGGACTGGTCCGGCCGAGGCGATCGCTCTATGCGATCGGACGGCCGGTGGAATTCCCGTGGCGCGTGCCCTGCAGGATGCGAAGAGTATACACCGCCATCTCGGCCGTTGCCCCGCTCGAAGCGTGCATGGTATCCTTCCAGGTCGTCGTGAGTCGCATCGAGCATGCGCCGCATGGCGAACGACACATCGGATTGGGCGGCTAGCTCAGCTGGGAGAGCGCTGCGTTCGCAATGCAGAGGTCGGGGGTTCGATCCCCCCGCCGTCCACCAAAATCCCACGTAGTTTTTTCAGTTTGGATCGTCGGCTGACAGCGGTTCAGCCGTACTGCCCAATCCTGCCCATTGAAGTCCGCGCGACGACCCACACGACGACGATGAGGGTCGCTCCGCCGATGCTGGTCGGCTGCTCTTCTCGACTGGCAGGCATCCGCAAGCGCCCCTGAGCCACGTCAGGAGTCCACGCCGACGGTGCCCTGAACGGCCTTCAGGCCATCGGCTTGATCGTCGTCAATGTGGAACGAGTACTTACGTTGAGGCGTGGCAAATCGTCGCGATGAGGACATTGCCCGGGCGCAACGACGGGAACTTTACCGCTCGGTAGCATGAGGTCGAGGCAACACGAGCGAGCGGTGATACCCGCAGAACGGATCGAAGTAAAGTGACCGACAGATCGAGCGGTTCAGATAGTGCACGCGAGCGTGTCCAGAGCAGTGACAAGCCAACATTAGGCCAGTTGGTGCCCAAGCAGGACCGTCGCAGAGGCCGCCTGCCAATACCCGCGTGTGTCCGCTGCGACGGGAGCGACCTCGTCGAGGTAATTGCAAGAGCCGCGACCGCTCTGACGTGGCGCTGCGCGCGGTGCGGGGCTACATGGGAGCAGCCAATCCCACACCGCTGATAAGTCGCGAGTAGACTCGCTGCTGATCGTCGAATGGTTTTCCTCTCCCGACTGCCCTGACGGTGGCGGGTGGGAGATGCCGTGCGCACTGGTAATTCAACCGTCGGTAGCCCTGCCCCACTCTTCCCCCTTCCACTTACGAATCTGTAATCGCACGCCGGATTTCCGACGACGCGCGGCGCATTCCGGCGACGCGCCGCAGGATGCGACTCCCCTCCACTTCCGAATGAATGCGCGGTGCTGCTGCGCTTCTCCCGGCCTCTCCCGCGACGGCGTGCGCTGGCATGGTCCCTGCACAACGCCTTCGCACAGTGCATGCGGCTGCCCGGTTCACTTCGAACGGGCGGTGGCGCGTGGAGGTTTCCAACATCAACACGTCCAATCAGCGGGTTCGACCATGTGGAACTGGATTAGCTGCTACCTTTCAGGCCGTCACGACTACCAGGTGCAATGCGAGCCCGGCAACATCTTCCTGCGCTGCCATCACTGCGGGAAGCGATCGATGGGATGGGAACTGCGGGCCAACGCGCAGCCGATCGAAGCGCGTGTCCCGGTGACCGGCAACACGCGGCCGATCACCCACGCGCACGCGAGCCGCTGACGCCCGGCCGAACTTGACACCCCTCGCTCGGCATGCCGACAATGCCGAGCGTGCCGGAGGGCACGCGGACCCGCGTGCCCGACCCCTTCCGATTCCCCGCCGCGCCGGCGTTCCGGCTGCGGCTTGCCGCCTGCGCCCTCGTCGCGGCCCTCGTGCTGGGCTGCTATTTCGGCACACTCCTCCCGGGCCTCGATTTCGGCGACACCGCCGCGTACCAGGCCGCGGTCGGCGAGTGGCGCTTGACGCCGCGGCAGGCGTACCCGCTTTACTACGCGGTCGCGAACAGCATCTTCACGCTCACGGGCGGTGAGCCTGCCTGGAGCCTGAACGTCACGTCCGCGCTCGCCGGCGCGGCCGCCTGCGCCGCCCTGGTCTGGCTGGCGTCGGGCCTCACGGGGTCACTCGTCGCGGGCGTCTGGGCTGGTCTCGCCCTTGGCGTCTCCTACACCTTCTGGTCGCAGGCGATCATCGGCGAGGTCTACACGCTGCACCTGCTGATGACCGCGCTGGTGCTGAACGCGCTCGTCTGGTGGAGCCGCTCGCCCAGCTACCGGCGGCTCGCGCTCGTATTCGGCCTGTACGCGCTCGGATTCGGCAACCACCTCATGATGGTGCTGCTCGCCCCGGCCCTGCTCTGCTGGATCGCGCTGACACCGGGAGGCCTGCGGCAGCTGCTGTCGACGCGCGGCCTCGCGCTGGCCGCGGCGTGCGCGCTCGCCGGCGCGTCGCAGTACCTCTGGAACGCCGCGTTCCTCTGGCAGGTAGGCGATCCGCCGCCGCCGCTGCTCGACGGCGTGCGGACGTTCTGGTTCGACGTCACCAAGTCCGACTGGCGATCGACGATGGTGCTGGGCGTACACGAAACCGCGCTCAAACGCCGCGTGGGCCTGTACTGGTTCGACCTGCAGCAGCAGATCGGCCTCACCGGCTTCGCGCTCACGCTGATCGGCGCCGCCGCGCTCGTGCGCCGCTGGCGGGTCTTCGTTGTCCTTGCCGTGGCCTACGGCACCGCCTTCGGCTTTGCGTACACCTACAACGTCGGCGACGTGCACGTCTTCTTCCTTCCGTCGCACCAGATCCTCGTCGTGATGGCGGCGTGCGGCGTCGGCGCGCTGCTCGAGGCGCTCGGTCGTGTGCGCGGAGCGGCCGCCCCCTGGCTGACGACCGCCGGCGCCATCGCGCTCCTCGCGATGCCCGCCTGGCGGCTGTGGGACACGTGGCCCGCAGTCGATCGCCACGACGATCGCCGCCCCGTCGCGTGGCTCGACGGCCTGACGAGGGGTCTCGACGACCGCTCACTGCTGCTGGCCGACATCAACTGGCAGCTCGAAAACGGCCTCGACTACTACACGCGACGCGTGCGGAAGGATCTGAACGTCGCGCGCGCCTCGGACCGCATGCTGTCGCTGCCGCTGCTGGCGCGGGACAACCTCGACGCGGGCCGCGACGTGGTGATGACACCGGTGAGCCGCGGCCTGGCCGAAGCCGCATACGGCAGCCTGTTCACGTTCGCCCCGGACCCGCGCGTGGACGCCCGGCCGCTTCGCGACCGGCTGGGACCCCTGCCCACCGGCACGATCTACGTCCTCGCCCTCCTGGCGCCGTATCGCGACCTGCCGTTCGACGGCGCGGAGTTGGCCGGCGCCGCCGAGGCCCTGACCGGGCAGGCGGCCACGCTTCGCGAGGGACCGTCTTATCAAGTGGCGGCCGGGCGCGTGGGCGAACCGCCGGCGCTGCTGCGGCGCGAGGACCAGCCGTTCCGGGCCACGGCGCGAATCGGGACCGTGAGCCTGGATGTACGCATGGAGTCGTGGCTGCCGGCCGATACCATACGACGGGCAGGCTTCGGGCAGGTCATTGCCGGCCGGCGGCACGTCCTGACCCTCGAGCGGGGCGTTTCTGTCGTCCTGTTGGACCCTGCCGGAAACCTGCGAATGGCCACCTACGCCTCGGGGCTCTTCGCGCCGTTGCCACGTGTCCTGGCCCGCCTGGCCCCTGGTCCGGCGCGCCCGTAAGGCTATGCTAGGCTTGAGGCTCCCACGGCGATGACCCAATCGCGCCCACTCCGATTGCTCGTGGCAGGAGCCCTGTTCGGCTGGCTCGCTGCCCTGCCGGCCCCGTTTGAGGCGGCGGCCGACGACGCCCAGGCGCTGGCGGCGGCGATCCAGCGGCGGTACGAGCAGATCCGCGACTTCCGTGCTGACTTCACCCACACGTACGAGGGCGGGGTCCTGCGAAAGAAAACCGTCGAGCGTGGCGAGATGACAATCCGCAAGCCGGGTCGCATGCGTTGGACCTACACGAGCCCCGAGCAGAAGGTGTTCGTGTCCGACGGCCTCAAGCTGTACTCCTACGTGCCCGCCGACAAGCAGGTGTACGTCGCGACCTTGCCGACCGGCGACGACGCGACGACGCCGGCGCTGTTCCTCGCCGGCAAGGGCCAGATCACGCGGGACTTCACCGCATCGCCGGTCACCGTCGCGGACGCGCCTGCCGGCTCCGCTGCCGTCAAGCTGACGCCGGTCAAGGCGGAGCGCGAGTACGAGACGCTCGTCCTCGTCGTCGATCGGGCGAGCCTCCAGTGGCGCATGCTCATCACGACCGACCGGCAGGGCGGCACATCCTCGTTCGCCTTCACGAACCTTCGCGAGAACACCGGCGTCTCCGATCGCGAGTTCGTGTTCTCGATCCCCCGCGGTGTCGATGTCATCACCGATGGCAGCCGATAACCCGCATCGCCGCGCTTCGTGGGCAGTGGCCCTGATCGGCGTAGCCCTGCTCGCGGCAGGCTGTGCGACCAGTTCGGCGCTCCGCGACGGGCAGACCGCGGAGAAGGCCGACGATTACGATCGGGCCGTCGTCGAGTACACCAAGGCGCTGCGGGAGGACCCCGACAACCTCGACATCCGCCGCGCACTCGATCGGGCGAAGCTGCGCGCCGCCGAAGAGCATTTCGGCCGCGGACGCCGGCTCTACGCGACCGGCAAGTTCGAGGAAGCGCTGTTAGAACTGCAGGTGGCGGCCGAGCTCAACCCGACCGACGGCGACATCGACGCGGAGCTGCGCCGCGCGCGCGTCGCCCTCCGCACCAAGCTGGCGGTCCCCATCGACGGCCGAACCCAGCTGGAGTCCCTCGTCGAGCGATCGCGCGAACTGCAGCCGTCGGGGCTGGAGCTGCCGCGGGACGTGAAGCTTCCCAAATCGATGGTCTTCCGCGACGCCGGCGTCCGGGACGTGCTCACGACCATGGCGCGGCTGGCGAACGTGAACCTCGTGTTCGATCCGGCGTTCCGCGACTCGCCGATCACCATCGAGCTGCGCGACACGGAGTTCGAGGCCGGCCTCACGTCGGTCACTTCGAGCACGCGGACCTTCTACAAGGTCACGGCGCCACGGACGATTACCATCGTGCCGGACACAGCCGGCCAAGCGCCGCGAGTACCAGGACGAGGTCGTTCGTACGTTCTACCTGAGCAACGCCGAGCTCAAAGACACGATTGACCTGCTCCGTATCGTGGTCGACCTGCGGCGCCTGGCCGGCGTGCCAGGCACCAACGCCATCACGATCAAGGACACCCCGGAGCGCCTGGCCGCGGCTGGCAGGATCATCGCCGCCATCGACAAGGCCAGGCCGGAAGTCGTGATCGACGTCGAGCTGCTCGAGGTGGACCGGAGGAAGTTCCGCGAGTACGGCCTGCAGATCGCTTCGCCGGGTTCGACTGGCATCGACGGCAGCATCGACGTCAACCAGTCGGGCCTGACGCTCGAGAGCCTGCGGCAGCTGACGGCCGCCGACGTCTTCATCACCGGCGTGCCGGCGTTGTATTACCGCCTGCTGAAGTCGGATACCAGCACCCGGGCTCTTGCCAGTCCCCAGCTCAGGACGTCCGAAGGGATCCCGGCCCAGGCGAAGTTCGGCGAGCGCGTGCCGGTACCAGTCACGACCTTCTCGCCAATCGCCACCGGCGGCGTGCCACAGCAGCCGGTGACCTCGTTCAACTACGAGAACATCGGCGTGAACATCGACATCACGCCGCGCGTCCACCACAACGACGACGTGTCGCTCGCGTTGAAGGTCGAAGTCAGCAACGTCTCGGGCACGGGCTTCGGCGATCTGCCGACCTTCGGCAACCGGTTCATCAACACCGTGATCCGTCTCAAGGACGGCGAGACGAACATGCTCGCCGGGCTGATCCGCGACGACGAGCGGCGGGTCCTCGAGGGTGTCCCCGGTCTCAGCGATCTCCCCATCGTCGGGCGGCTGTTCAGCCGCAACCGGAAGGAGACCCAGGAGACCGATATCATCCTGACGCTCACACCCCACATCGTGCGCGTGCTGGATTTGAACGAAGCGGACCTGCGGCCGTTCCGGCTGGGACGCGAGGCCGCCCCGGCGGCGTCCATCGAGCTGCCAGGCACGCCACCGCAGCCGCCCGCGACGACGCCGCCGGTCCCGCAGCCCGACGACGATCCGCAGCGGACGGTCCCGCCGGCGCAACGGCCGGCCGAGCCGATCCGGCCGCCGCAGCCGCAGCAGCCGCCGCCACCACAGCCGACGCCACCACCGCCGACGCCACCGCCGCAGTGAGGGAGAGCGGAGCGTAAGAGGGTAGGAGCGTGGGGACGTTTCCGGTAATCACGAATGCCGCTCCTACGTCGTGAGCTTCGTGACCTTCGCCCCCAGCGACTGCAGGCGCTCGACGAGCCGGCTGTAGCCCCGTTCGACGGTCTCGAGCGGGCTCACGCGGCTTTCGCCGTCCGCGGTCAGCGCGGCGGCGATCAACGACATCCCCGATCGCAGGTCGCGGCTGTCGAGCGAGCGGCCGCGAAGCCGGCTCGGTCCGCTGACGATGATGCGATGCGGGTCGCAGAGGAACAGGTCCGCGCGCATGCCGCTCATCTGATCGAGCGCGAAGAGGCGGAGCTCGTACATCCAGTCGTGCACCAGCGTGCTGCCCTGCGCCTGGGTCGCCAGCACCGTCACGAGACTCACCAGGTCGCTGGGGAAACTGGGCCAGAGCCCGGTGGTGATGCGCCCAGCGCCGACGAGGCTCGACGGCCCGACGAGGAGCCTGCTGTCGTCGAAGGTGATGTCGACGTGGAGGCGCCGCAGGACGGCGGCGAACACCTCGACGTCCACGGCGCGCGCGCCGGTCACCTCCACAGTGCCGCCGGTGATGGCGCCAATCACCGCCCAGCTGCCGGCGTCGATGTAGTCGCCCCACAGCGTGTGGGTCGCGCCCTTGCGGCGGGCCACGCCGTCGACCCGAATCGTGGACGTGCCGCCACCAGAGATGCCGACGCCCATGGCCTGGAGGAACTGGCAAAGCTCCGCGACGTGCGGTTCGGTGGCGGCATGCCGGATCTCGCTCTGCCCCTCGGCGCACGCCGCCGCCAGCAGCGCCGTTTCGGTCCCGGTGACCGAGGCTTCATCCAGATACATCGACACGCCCTTCAGTCCGTCGGGCGCGTCGAGCGCATGACCGGGGACGTCGATCAGCTCGGCGCCCATGCCACACAGCGCGGCCAGATGCGTGTCGATCGTCCGGCGCACGGGAAAGTCGCCGCCAGGCGCCGACAGCCGGACGCGTCCGCGCCGCGCCAGCAGAGGCCCGAGCAGCAGCACCGACCCGCGCAACCGGCCGACGAGCGTCGGGTCGGGCTCGTCCTTCAGGACCTCGGGACAGCGCACACGCAGGGTCGTGGTGCCGATGCCGTCCACCTCGGCGCCGAGATCGAGCAGCAGGCGCGCCATGACTTCGACGTCGCCGATGCGCGGCACGTTGTGCAGCACACACTCGTCTTCCGTCAGCAGACACGCCGCCAGCAGCGGGAGCGCGGAATTCTTGTTGCCTTCGACGTGGATCCGGCCGCTCAGCCGTTGCCCGCCTTCAATCAGCAGCGTCGACACCCTGTCCTCCTGGCCCGGGCTCGAAGGTCCCGAGATACACGATCTCTTCGGCGAGCGTGACGCCGAAGGTCCGCTCGACCGCCTCGCGGCAGCGCAGGACCAGCGCGCGGATCTCAGCGGCGGTGGCCGTGCCCGAATTCACGATGAAGTTGGCGTGCGTCGGCGACACCATCGCGCCGCCGAGGCGGACGCCCTTGAGGCCGGCGCGGTCGATGAGGGCTCCCGCGGACGCCGGCACTCCGGCCGGCAGCGACGCGCGCGCGTCCGGATTCTGAAAGATGCAGCCGGCGCTCGGAGACGCCAGCGGCTGCGTCCGCTTGCGGTACGCCAGCGACGCGCGCGCCGATTCGCGCAACGTGTCCGGATCGCCGACCGACACGACGAACGCGGCCGACAGAAGCACCTCGTTCGTCCGCTGAAGTCGGCTCTTGTCGTAGCCGAACTCCATGTCGCCGGCGTCGACGTCGCGCACGTCACCTTCCGGCGACGCAAGGCGCACGGAAGCGACGAACTCGGACAGCAGGCGGCCTCCCCAGTGCGCGTTGCCGTAGATGCCGCCGCCGACCGTCCCCGGCGTGCCCGCCCACGCCTCGAGGCCGGCCAGGCCGTGGCTGATGAGCCATCGCACGAGCCCGTTGATCGTCACGGCCGCATCGGCGCGGACATGGCTGTCGCCTTCTCGCTCGATGTGGCCGCCCCGAGGACGAAGCACGACGCCGCGGACGCCCGTGTCGGCAATCAGCACGTTCGATCCGCCGCCGAGCATCGTCACCGGCATGTCGTGTGCCGCGGCGATCCGCAGTGCCTCGACGATCTCGTCCGACGATCGAGGCTCGAGGAAGATGTCGGCCGGGCCCCCGACCTTGAACGTCGTCAGCGGCGCCAGCGACCGGGCGGCCTCCACGCGATCGGCGCCGAATCGCTGTGCCAGTGCACGGCGCACCTCCTCGACCCGCGCCCGGTTCATGCCACCCGCTCCGCCATCGCGTTGAGCGCCGCCTCCCGTCTCGCAATCGCCTCACGAGACTCGCCGAGTGAGCATTGCACGAACTGGCACTGGTCACCCGGCCCGAGTTGTCCCGCAATCGGCACGTCAGCCGCGGAGACCACGCCGAGGACGGCGTAACCGCCAGTCGTCTGGCGATCCGCCATGAGCAGCACGGGGGCGCCGCCTGGCGGCAACTGCACGGCGCCCATGACGACTGGCTCCGAGACGAGCGTCCCCTCGGCCGGCGGCAGCAGACATGCTCCCTCGAGCCGATAAGCCAGTGCGGTCGGACGCATCCAGGAGACGGAATGTCTGACTGCACAGCAGGCGCGTGGCCTCCGGGTCTGCATTCGACGCGGGCACCACGCGCAGGACGGCATCGTGAAGCCAGCGCGCGGCGGCCAGGTCCGGTGCCGTCTGGGGCTGATGCGTCGGCACGCCAAGGTCCACGCGATCGCCGGCGACCAGTCGCCGGCCGCTCAACCCGCCCAGTCTGGATCTCGACGTCCGTCGCCCGGCTGCCAAGCACGGGGGCCGTCGCTACTCCCCCACTGACTGCCAGATACGCACGAGTGCCCGCGGTGCCGCGCCCCGAACGCGACCGTCGCGCCCGCGTCGATGTCCCGCACGAAGGGCGAGCGATGCGCGGACGCCGTCGACGAGCACGTCGAAGGACGCACCAGTCACGGCCAGGGTGCTCGCCCCTTCTATCCGGACTGTCGGCCCGAGCCATGTGATCTCGAGCAGCGCCGCGTCGTCGGCGTTGCCGGCCAGGCGGTTTGCCAGGCGCGCCGACCACGGGTCCATCCACCCAGAGACGGGCACGCCCAGGTGCTGCCACCCCCAGCGGCCTGCATCCTGGACTGTCGTGAGCAAGCCGGGACGTTCGACGACAAGGGCGTTCATGGCCGAGACGGCTCTCCAGGGGCCGCACCCTCGGCGACAGGCACGAACCGCACGCGGTCGCCCGGAGCAAGAAGCGCGGGCGGCTGCGCGGACGGGGCGAAGAGCGCCGCCGGGGTTCGTCCGATGATCTGCCAGCCGCCGGGGCTCTCGACGGGATAGATGCCCGTTTGCGGCCCCGCAAGGCCGACCGAGCCCGCCGGTACGCGGACGCGAGGCGACGGCCGACGCGGCACCTGGACGACCGGATCGACGATACCGAGATAGGGAAATCCGGGCAGGAAGCCCAGCATGAGCACGCGGTAGGTCACGGCGCAGTGCCGGCGCACGACTTCGTCAGGGTCGACGCGCGCGAGGCGCGCCACTTCGTCGAGGTCGGGGCCGCCGTCGCCGCCGTACGTCACCGGTATCTCGACGAGGCGGCCCTCCGGCGGCACGCCGACGTCCTCGTCGTCCAGGCGGTCGCGCAGCCGCTTTTCGAGTTCCGCGAGGTCCTCGGCGTCCGGTGAGTGATGGATGGCCACCGACGCGATGGCGGGCACGATGTCGACGACGCCCGGCCACCGCTGGTCGCGGATCCAGCCGGCCAGTGCATGGACGCGCGCGTTGACCGTGAGATCGACGCGCGGCTCGAATCGCACGAGCCACGCGTAATCTCCCAGCCGCTCGAGTGTCGGCCTCCGCACTGCGTCGGCCGCTCAGTTCGTCGGCGCCACGGTCTTCGGCAACAGATGCTCCTCGAGGAAGCGCATCATGTGGCCGATCATCACGGCCTGCGCTCCTCGCCTCGCGGCGCCGTGCCCCTCCCCCTCGAGCAGGATCAGCTTCGAGGGGACGTTTCGCGCTTCCAGCGCTTCCTGCATCTGAATCGACTCCCCCACCGGCACGCGAGGGTCGTCCACGCCCTGGATGATCAGCAGCGGCGCTTTCACTCGTTCGAGATACGTCGTCGGCGACAGCTTCTTCAACGCTTCCGCGTCCTTGTCCGGATCGCCATATTCGCTCGCGCGCAGGGCGCGGCGGTACGGCGCGGTGTTCTTCAGGAACGTCGCGAGGTTCGAGATGCCGACGATCGAGACGCCGACGTCGTAGGTCCCGGCGAACATCGTCATGCCCATGAGCACCGAGTAGCCGCCATAGCTCCCGCCGGTGATGGCGACCTTCGGCGCCTTGCCATTCCGCGTGAATCGCTCGCGCAAGGCCTTGCCTGCGTCATCGATGTCCGAAATCACGTCCAGCCGCTTCGGGCCGTTGTCGGCGTTGAGCCACGCCTTGCCGTAGCCGTCGCTGCCGCGGACATTCGGCTCGGCGAGGATGAACCCGGCGTCGACGAACAGCTGCGAGTAGCCGCTGAAGCCGGGCGTCGCCTGCCCTTCCGGCCCGCCGTGGAACTCGACCACGACCGGGCACGGATCGCCGCCGCCCGGCGCATCGGGCGCGCAACGAGCCGGGTACCTGATGAACATCGGGATCTTCGTGCCGTCACGCGCCGTGTACGAGTCGAGCCTGGCGACCGCGAACTTCGACAGGTCCACTTCCGGCGCGCTGCCGAGCGCCCACTCGGACAGCGTGCCCGTCTTCCAGTCGAACACGAAACTGGTGCGCGGCGCCTTGCCCGAGTCGACACCGACGACGGCGAACCGTCCATCGGGACTCAGGCTCGACACGGCGATGCCGGCCGCATCCGCCGGAACGGGCAGCTTCAACTCCGCGAGCGTCCGTGCGTCGTGGACGCGAACGCGCTGGTAGCCCTTGTCGTTCAGCGTCAGGTACAGGTGCGTCCGCGCGTCGTCCATGTCGAAGCCGGCGACGTCCATGTCCATTTCCGGCGTGATCGGCTTGAGGTCACCGCCGGGTTTCCAGCGATAGAGCCGCCGGAACTCTCCGAGCTTGTTGGTGCGGACGAAGAACTCTCCCGGCTCCGGCGCGTAGGCCATCGAGTACTCGACGGTCTCGTTCTGGCCGAGCAGCGGTGTCAGCGTCTTGCGTGGCGACGTCTGTACTCCGCGTACTCGCGCGACAGGGCGCCGGTTGCCTTCGAGAGCAGCAGCTTCAGCGCCTTGCCCTCCCCACGATGATCGGCGACGCTCCAGAGACCAGGCTGATCGAAGACGAGCTCCCGCTGCTTCGCCGCAAGGTCGTACCGGTAAACCGCATAGCTGTCGGGCTTGATGTCGTTCGAGCTGAAGTAGATCGACTTCGAGTCACTGGTCGTGAACGCGTAGCCAGCCCGCGTCTTCGGCTTGTGATGGATCAGCGTCAGCGGCCCGCCGTCGGCGGACTGGAAGTACAGACCCGGGTCTTCCTGCCCACCGACATCGCGCGAGAGGATGAGCGTGCGGCCGTCGGGCGTCACGCCCGCAATCCGCGTCTGATCCTCGCCGCCGGTCATCTGGATCGGGAAGCTCTTGGGGCCGTCGAGCCGCCACACGTTGGGCGTCCCCGTGATGCCCCAGGTGAAATACAGGCGCTTGCCGTCGGGCGCGATGGTGCCCAGAGCTGCGCCCCGGACGTCGAGCATCGTCTGAATCCGCCGAGAGACCTCCGGGGCCAGCGGCGGCGGTGCGTACTTCAGGATCTTCTCGCGCGGAACGCTGTCGGCCCCGTGGCCGGCATAGCCACTCTGGGTCTGCGCCACGACCGGCGTGGCGGCCATCGACATCGCGACTGCCGCAACGAGATGGCGAATTGCTGTCCGGGTCATGCTGCTCCCTCCGTCTGCGGCAGCCCCGACTCGCGCAGGCGCGCCAGGAGCCGCCGGTGAATGTTCTCGAATCCGCCGTTCGACATGACGACGACGACGTCGCCCGGCTGCCGTTCGGCGACGATCGTGTCGATGATGCGGTCGGCGCCCCCGACGTGGCGCGCCTTCCGTCCTGCCTTGCAGATCTCGTCCACGAGGTCGTCCACCGACAACCGTTCTGCCTCGGGCAGCGTCGAGCGGAACACGGTGGCGATGAGCGTCTCGTCCGCCGCCGCGCCGCTGAAGGCCCTGGCGAAATCGCGCTGAAACAGTCTTGCGGCAAGACGACGCCGATCGTGGCTCGAACACCGCCCAGACGCGGCGCCCCGGATACGCCTCTCGAACGGCCCGCAACGTCTCGGCGACCGCCGTCGGATGATGCGCGAAGTCGTCGTAGACCGTGACGCCGCCGGCGGTGCCGATGATCTCGAGGCCGACGCTTGACGCCCTCGAACGTCCGCAGGCCCCTTGCGATGGTCGTCGCGTCCAGGCCGACGGCTCTGGCCACGGCAATGGCGGCCAGCGCGTTCTGGACGTTGTGGACGCCCAGCAGCGGCAACTCGAATGCGCCGACGTAGTCGCGACGGTGTCGGACCGAGAACCGCTGGATCCCGTCGGCGGCGGTCAGGTCGTAGGCGACCCAGTCTGCCGCTTCGTTGAACCCGTAGGTCTCGACCGGTGACACCGCGCCGGCCTTCAGGCCGAGCGCGTGCTCGCTGTCGTGACCGAGCAGCAGCAGGCCGCTGCGAGGCACGAGCAGCGTGAGCCGCCGGAACGCCTGCAGCACCGCGTCGAGGTTCGGGTAGATGTCCGCGTGGTCGAACTCGACGTTGTTGATGACGGCGATGTCGGGCAGGTACTTGAGAAACTTCGCCGTCTTGTCGAAAAATGCGCTGTCGTACTCGTCGCCCTCGATCACGAACTCGCGTCCTCCGCCCACCCGATAGCTGGATCCGGTGTCGCCGAAGTTGCGCGCGATGCCGCCGACGAGCACCGTCGGATCGACTCCTGCCGACGTCAGCACCCAGCCGGTGAGCGAGGTCGTCGTCGTCTTGCCGTGCGTGCCGGCGATGACGATCGAGCGGGCACCCCACAGGAAGTGCTCGCGAATGGCCTCTGGCAGCGAGCAGTACCGGATCTTCTTCGAGAGCACGGCTTCGAGCTCGGGGTTGCCGCGCGAGATCGCGTTGCCGACGACGACGAGCGACAGATCCGAGGTGATATGCGCGGCGTCGTAGCCGTCGAACGCGCGGATGCCCTCGGCGGCGAGGAACTCGCTCATCGGCGGGTAGACACCCTGATCGGAGCCCTGGACGTCGAGCCCACGCGACTTCAGCAACGCCGCCAGCGTTGCCATGGCCGTACCGCAGATGCCGATCAGGTGGACTCTCATGTCTGTCTACTGACTACAGCACGGCCGCGTCTTCGATCACCAGGCGGGCACCCTCTTGCGTGTCGAGGCGCGCCGCGACGCCCAGCGGCAGCGTGAGCGCAGGGCCGTCGACGTGCCCCGTGGGGATGCCGGCCACGACCGGCCCCGGAAAATCGCCGAACAGATCCGCGAGCACTTCGCGGATCGTCACCAGCCCCCCGGGCTCGTCGCAGCGCGGAAACGTGCCCAGGAGCACGCCGCGCACCCTCCGCAACAACCCGGCGTCCCGAACCTGCTGGACCAGACGATCGATCCGATACGGGCGTTCCCCGACGTCCTCGAGCAGGAGGATGGTGTCGTCCCACGGCGCCAGCCCGTAAGGCGTGCCCGCCGCCGCCGCGAGTTGCGTCAGCGTCCCTCCCAGCAGCCGCCCCCTGGCATCGCCCTTGACGACGACCTCGGCGCCGGGAATCGCCACCTCTCCCATCGGCTTGGCGGCCGTGAGGGCCGCGAGGAAGCTGGCGCGATCGTACCTCGCCTCGCCCTTGCCCAGCCGGCCGGCAACCGTCGGTCCGTGGAACGCCACGACGCCACAGTGGCACACCAGCCAGGTCAGCAGCGTCGTGAGGTCACTGTAGCCGACGAAGGCCTTCGGCGTCGTGCGGATCGTCCCACGATCGAGGGACGAGACGATCTGCGCGCTGCCGTAGCCGCCCCGTACACCGATCAGCGCGGCAACGCGGGGATCCTGCCACGCCCTCAGGAAATCCGCGGCGCGCACGCCGGCCTCTCCCGCGACATATCGGCGCCTGGCAAACAGATCGTGATGCCACTCCGGGGTGAATCCGAGGGACGCCAGTTCGGCGACGCCTGCGTCGAACTCCGCGGCGTCAAAGGGGCTCGCCGGCGCCACCACCGCGACGATCTCTCCGCGCGACAGCCGTCGCGGCCGCAGCAGGTCGGCGCTCATGCGAAGCGCGCCATCTCCGCGGCGACCGCCTGGTGCGCATCGCTTGCCAGCACCTGCCGCGCCGGACGAGGCGCTGGCGAAGCGGCGAGGAAGCGCTCCTTCGCCCGCCGCTGCCGTCCGAGCGCCTGCTCGACGCGCGCATACGGCAGCGTCTCGTTCTCGACGGCGCGGATCAGCGCTTCGAGCGTCGCGAACTGCAAATCGTGATTGCCGCTGCAGACCAGCACGGCGTCGCACCCGGCCGCGATGGCCTCCACACAGGCGTCGGGCACCGGCATGCGCGCCGCGATCGCCTTCATCTCCATGTCGTCGGTGAAGACGAGCCCGTCAAAGCCCAGCTCGTCGCGGAGCAGGCCCTGCACGATCCGCGGCGAGAGCGTGCCCGGACGCTCCTCGTCGATCGCCGGCACCAGCACGTGGCAGCTCATGATCGACGCCACGCCGGCGGCGATGGCGGCGCGAAACGGCGCCAGCTCCACGGCGCGCAGCCGGTCCGGATCGTGCTCGACGATGGGCAGCTCGTGATGCGAGTCGCCCAGCGTGTCGCCGTGCCCGGGGAAGTGCTTTCCGCACGCCGCGATCCCGCTGGCCTGCAGCTCCTCGACAATAGCGGCCCCCAGTCGCGAGACATCCTCCGCCCGGTCCGCGAGCGCGCGGTCGCCGATGACGGTGTTCTTCGGATTCGTGAAGATATCGAGCACCGGTGCGAAATCGAGGGTGATCCCGACGGCGTGCAGTTCGACCGCCAGGGCCCGGGCGAAGCGCCGCGCCAGCTCGACGTCGCCGCTGCGTCCGAGCGTCGCCATCGGCGGCCACTGCGTAAAGCCGCGGCGGAACCGCGCGACCCGGCCGCCCTCCTGGTCGACGCTCACCCAGGGCGGCAAGTCCGGCGTCAGTAGCGCGATCTCCTGCGAGACCTCGGCAACCTGATCGGGCTCCTCGACGTTGCGGGCAAAGTAGACGACGCCGCCAAGGGAGAACTCGCGCGCCAGCGCGCGGAGCTCCACCGTGAGACTGGTGCCCGGGAACCCGGCCATCAGCAGCTGGCCGATCTCGTGGCGAAGGTGGCGGGGAGACATGCGGCGAGGGGAACGGGGGCGCTGGTGCCGGCCATTATAATGCCCGCACGTCGTGGACAACGCCGCTATCGCCCGCCTGCTCTTCGAAGTCGCCGACCTGCTCGAGATTCGCGGCGACAACCCGTTCAAGATCCGGGCATACCGCAACGCCGGAGAGACCGTCGCCAACGAGCCGACGTTCGTCGGGACGCTCGACGAGGCCGGACTCCGCGAGCTCCCCGCCATCGGCCGCGACCTCGCGGCACGCATCCGGGAAGTCGTCGAGACCGGCGACACGCCCTTCCGCCAGGAGCTGCTCGCCGACTTTCCCGCGACGATCCTCGAGCTACTCCGGCTGCAAGGCGTCGGGCCCAAGACCGTCAAGCGTCTGTACGAGGAGCTGCAGATCCACTCGCTCGACGCGCTCGAACAGGCCGCGCGCGACGGCCGCGTGCGCGCGATGAAAGGCATGGGCGCGAAGAAGGAGGCGCTGATCCTACGCGCCATCGACGAGCGCCGCCGGTACGCCGGGCGTCACCTGGCGGCCGACGTCGCCGTCATCGCCGGCCGACTGATCCAGGCGCTGGCCGATTCCGAGCCGGCCGCCGAGCTCGTGCCAGTCGGCAGCCTGCGCCGATCGGTCGAGACCTGCGGCGACCTCGACATCCTGGCCATCGGCGCGAGCCCGGCCATCATGCAGGCCTTCACCGCGCTCCCGCAGGTGTCGCGCATCCTCGGGCACGGCGACACGAAGTCGAGCGTGCTGCTCGACACGGGCCTGCAGGCCGACCTCCGGCTGGTGACGCCGGCGCAGAAGGGGGCCGCGCTCCAGTACTTCACGGGGTCGAAGGCGCACAACATCGCGCTCCGCGACCGCGCCCTGGCCAGGGGCCTGCGCCTGAACGAGTACGGCCTCGTCCGGCTGGTCGACGGCACCGTCATCGCCGGCGACAGCGAGGAGGGCATCTACGAGGCGCTTGGCCTGGCCTGGGTCCCACCCGAGCTCCGCGAGCATCGGGGCGAGATCGACGCAGCCGAGCGCCGCGCCCTGCCGTCGCTCATCGCGAGGCCGGATCTCCGCGGCGACCTGCACTGCCACACCTCGGTCACTGACGGCCGCGACGATCTCGAGACCATGGTCCTGGCGGCGCGCAGCGCCGGCCTCGAGTACCTCGCGATCACCGATCACAGTCAGGCGCTCGCCATGGCCAACGGCCTCGACGAGCGGCGGGCGCTGGAGCACGCCAGCCGCGTCCGGGCGCTCGACGAGCAAATCGACGGCATCGGGCTGCTGGCCGGCATCGAATGCGACATCCGCGCCGACGGCACGCTCGATCTCGCCGACGACTGCCTCGCCGCGCTCGACATCGTCGTCGCGTCGGTGCACTCCGGGTTCTCGCTCGAACCGGCGCAGATGACCGACCGCCTCCTGGCGGCGATTGCCTGTCCCTGGGTCGACATCCTCGGCCATCCCACGGGACGCCGGCTGCTTCAGCGCGAGCCGCTGCAGTACGACCTCGACGCGGTGCTGACGGCCGCGGCGTCGGCCGGAGTCGCGATCGAAATCAACTGTCAGATCGATCGGCTGGATGTGAACGACACCGTCGCGCGCGCGGCCCGCGATCGCGGCATCCCGCTGGTGATCTCGAGCGACGCCCACTCGGCCGGCGACGTCGGCGTCCTCGACTGGGGAGTCGGCATCGCACGGCGTGCATGGCTGACCGCAGACGACGTCCTGAACACGCGGCCGCTGGCCGCCCTTATCCCCCGGCTCAGGCGGCACCGGGCGCGGAACACCACGGCATGAGCAAGATGCTGACGATGCTCGACCCGTTTGACGAGATCAAGCGGATCTACTTCTCGACGACCAAGCAGACGATCGACCGGGACATGTCTCGCGCGCTGGAGCTGCTGACCCACATGCCGAGCGACGAGGCGCGCCAGCGGGTCGCCGGCTTCATGCACGGCCTCGCCGATCTGAAGCGGGAGTGGAAGCCGCGCGCCAGCAAAGCCGCGCCGAAGAAGGCTCCAGCGAAAGGCGCGCGTCGGAAGGCCAGGCCTGGAGGCGGCGGACCGAAGCCTCGAGGCCGCGGACCCAAGGCTGACGGCTGATCAGGTGCGGTTCGCCGAGGCCCGCTTGCGCGCAGCGATGCGCAGGGGCTCCGGGATGTTGCGGTCGATGGCGAGCATCTTCACGTCGCGGTCGTTGACGCGCTGCAGGAGGGTCATCGACAGCGCCAGCGGCGTCTTGGGATTCTTCACAAGCCCGGCGACGACGCCGTAGTTCTTCGTCCACGCGCGATTCGAGCCGATCACCCGCAGCACGTCTTCGGCGACGTTCGCCATCTTGGCGAACTGCTCGACCTCGCTCTCGGTCAGCTTGGGACTGCTGAGGACCGCCGCCGCGACGAGCCGGTTCGGGTCACGCACCAGCAGCGAGCGCTGCTCGCGCGTGCCGTTGGTCGCGAGCTTCATCTTCTCCACGACGCCGAGCTTCGCCAGCTTCTTCACGGCGGTGCCTTCGTCGTCCCCACCATCCGCCTCGACCTCCGGCAGCGCCTCGACGGCCTCGAGCAGGGGCGCCTCGGGGTCCTCAACGGTGCCGCCGGCCGTAAACCCCCGCGCGACGAAATACTGGCGCATCTCGCCGGGCACGTCTCCCCGGCCGAGGAATGCCTCGACCGCGGGACGCGGCAGTCGATCGAGCGTGTCGCCCGCCGCGGCGGCGACCTCGGGTTCCGTGTCGTCCTTGAGAATGAGGAGGAGCGCGAGCTGGTCCAGGGCCCGCGGCGCGAAGGCGCCCTGGGCCGCGAGCATCCGCACATCGCGCGCGACCTCGCCGCGGCGGAAGAAATCCACGAGCGGCGTGCGCAGTCCGGGATCCATGTGTGCGGGGACGGGACGACGGGTCAGGGAGTCTGGATCAGATCGCGCATGTTCGCCGCGTCGATCCGGAGAGTGACGACCTGCCCCGAGAGGCCGAGCGGACGCACGGGAGAGCCGTTCAGGCGCAGGGCCACGGCGGCGGCATCGCCCACCTTCAGCCGCAGCTCGCTACCGGCCCTGACCGCTTCCTCTTCGCCCGCGCTCATCAGGCGCGAGACGACCTCGCGGCCATCCGCCGTGATTGAGATCCAGCACTCCCTCCGGGCCGTCACGTGGAGCGTCAACGCCGACGGCGCCGCCTCCACCGGAATCGCGCCGCCGGCGGGGACGATGTCGTTCGGCCGCCGGTCGGTGACCGGCAAGGGCACATCCGGCCGCGCGGCGGCAATGCGATCTGCCTGCAGCGGCGTCTCGGGCGCCGGCGTGCCCCCACGTCCGCCGAGCAGCATCCACGAGACCAGCAGGATGGTCGGCGCGGCGACCGCGACCACGCGCAGCGCGCCCACCGGAAGCCGCTCGAGCATGCTGCCCTCGTCTTCCTCGAGTGGGATCGACGAAGGCGGCGCCTCGACGACTTCAGGGAACTGCGCGAAGAACTCCTGGACGGTCCGTTCCGGATCGAGGCCGAGCTCGGACGCGTAGGCGCGCACGAACGACCGCGCGAAGATGCCGCCCGGCAGCTTCCGCACGTCGTCGCGCTCGATGGCATCGAGGGCCGACACGGAGATCTTCGTGGCGTTGGCGATCTGCCGGAGGGTCACCGGCTTGCCTTCGCGGGTGCGCTTCAGCCGTGCGCCCACGCCGGCGGGCTCGGCTCGATCAGTCATGTCGGCTCATGTTAGGAAACGGACCCGGTTGAGTCAAACGCCAAGCGCAGCCGTTTCACGGCGTCCTGCACGCTGTCTTCCAGGGAATCGCGCCGCGACGGCTGAAAGGCGTCGATTGCCGCAATTCCGGCGGCGCCGGTGGCAGCCACCCGAGCCGCCTCAGCCACGCCGACTCCGCCGATGGCGAGCACGGGGACCTCCCCGGCGGCGGCCACCGCGGCGGCAAGACGGTCCAGGCCGGCCGCAGGCCATCCCGGAGGTTTCGAGCGCGTCGCGAAGATGCTGCCGAACACGAGGTAGTCGGCACCCTCGCGCGCGGCGATTCGGATCTCCTCGAGTTCATGGACGGAGCAGCCCACAATCCATTCCGCCGGCGACAGGCGACGCACGTCGGCGATACCGGCCGACGTGCCCTTCAAGTGCACGCCGTCGGCGTCGGCGGCCAGCGCCACATCCACGCGATCGTTCACGAGCACGCGCATGCCGTGGGGACGCACGCGGACGCCGAGATCGCGAACGAGCGAGACCAGCGCGCGTGCGGACAAATCAGGCTCGCGCAACTGGACAATCGTCGCCCCTGCCCGCGCCGCAGCTTCCACTTGCGCCAGCAGCGCGTCGCGCGTCGCGGTGTCATCGGGTGACGTGCCGAGCGTGCGTGCCAGACGATGTCGATCGGTGATGAGGCACAGCAGCGGACGGGATGCCGGCAAGGGCACGTAGAGTCAGCGCCCGGTAGGAGGCGCGAGATCCGCGCCGCCGGCGGTCCGCGGCCGATCGAGCCAGTTCCCCACCGCGCCACTGATCTCGGCGAGGCCGAGCCCGACGTTGAGCAGACCCAGGCCCGACACCGCGCCGCGGACGTAGCTGCTCAGCAGCCAGGAACGCACCGCCGGCATGAGGTCGAGCAGGTAGTTCCGATCCCAGAACGCGGTCCATGGCAGGACCACGAGCAGTAGACCGACTTCGAGAAAGTAGGCCGCCAGCAGCAGCCGCCGCAACGTCAGCCCCCCGCCTGGACCCGGGTCAACCGGTCGATGCGTGCGCTGATGTCGCGGAACTCGCCGGCGTCGGCGCGCAATTCCAGATAGATGGCCAGCGCGCGCGACGATTCGTTGGCGGCTTCGAGCGACTGCCCGAGCTCGAAGAGCAGCTCGCGGCCGGCTTCCGGAGTCGGCGCCGGCGCTTCGGCCGCGCGCTCGAACCACTCCACTGCTGCCGCCAGGTCTCCGCGATCGCGCTGAAGCCGCGCCACCAGCGACGCGGCCTCGAACCGCAGGCGCGGCGATCGCGCCGCCTGTCCGAGCTCGCGAATCGCGTCGTCGGCCATGCCCATGTCGCGATAGGTCACGCCGAGCTTGAATCGCTCTTCGGCCGCGGCGGCGTCGCTGTCGCGTGAGACCTCGTCGCGGAAGTCGCGAAACACGTGGTCGAGGTCTGATGGCTCTGGCCCGTCGGGCATGACCGTTCCTTTCGCTCCCTGGCTGGACTCTAGGATGTTAAGCCGAATCCGGAGTGGCGCGCTCCCCCATCTCGTCCGCCGTCTCAGGATCCACGATGTCGAAGAGCGAGGGCGGCCGGAACGTCCGGCGGTGGACGGCCGAGTACCCGAACCGCGCCACGGCGTCCAGGTGCTCGGCCGTCGCATATCCCTTATGACGATCGAACCCGTATCGGGGATCGAGGGCGTGCAGCTGAAGCATCAGGCGATCGCGCGCCACCTTGGCGACGATCGAGGCGGCCGCGATGGCGGCGCACTGGCGGTCGCCCTTGACGATGCCGCGCTGGGGGATGGCGAGGTCGGGAATACGAAAGCCGTCGACGATGACGGCATCCGGCAGGGGGGCAAGCGCCGACACCGCGTCACGGAGCGCACGCATCGAGGCCCAGTAGATGTTGATGCGATCGATGTCGGCGACGTCGACCACGGCGACGGACCAGGCCGTCGCCCGCCGCACGATCACCTCGGACAACACCTCGCGCTCGGCCGGCGGCACCAGCTTGGAGTCCGCGAGCCCGGGGACGTGCATGTCCGGATCGAGGACGACGGCGGCGGCGACGACGGGGCCTGCCAGACAGCCCCGTCCGACCTCGTCGACACCGGCAACGCGCGCGAGCCCCAGCCGCCTGAGGACGTTCTCGACCGTGCGTCGCGCGGAGTGTCGGGCCATCGCGCGTATGCCGCCGGCAACCGGTGGTTCGGGCCTAGTTCGTGACGGCGCGCTTGGTTTCCTTCATGCGCGCCGCCTTGCCCTTCAGGTCGCGCAGGAAGTACAGCTTGGCGCGGCGCACGCGGGCCGACCGGACCACTTCCACCTTCTGGATGACCGGCGAGTGCAGCGGGAAGATGCGCTCGACGCCCTGGCCGAACGAGACCTTCCGCACTGTGAACGACGACCGCAGGCCGCCGCGGTGCTGGCCGATCACGATCCCCTCGAACACCTGCACGCGTTCCTTGTCGCCCTCGCGCACTTTGACGTGCACGCGCACGGTGTCGCCCGACTTCAGCCGGGGCCGTTCGGCCATCTGCGCCCGTTCGACCGCCTCAATCGCGTTCATGATCCTCTCCTTCTCTCTCTCGCTTCGCCTGCTCGTGGGCGGCCCGCTCGTCGTCGTCGAGCGCGGCCCCTGCCAGCAGCTCCGGACGACGCGCCATCGTGCGCCGCACCGCTTCCCGCGCGCGCCAGCGCGCGATCTCGCGATGGTGCCCCGAGAGCAACACCTCGGGCACCGTCAATCCCTCAAACGCCGCCGGCCGCGTGTAGTGCGGGTAGTCCAGCAGGCCGCGGCTGAACGAGTCCGCCTCGACCGATCGCTGATCCCCGACGACGCCTGGCACCAGCCGCCCGACCGCATCCACAAGCACCAGCGCGGCCAGTTCACCGCCGCTCAGAACGTAGTCGCCGATCGAGATCTCCTCGGTCGCGACCTGCTGCCGCACGCGGTCGTCGATGCCCTCGTAGCGGCCGCACAGAATCACGACGTGCTCGAGCCCCGCCAGCCTCGCCGCGACGGCCTGCGTCAGCGGTGTGCCCTGCGGCGACGTCAGCACCACGGCCGCCGGCGTGCCGCGCGTGGCCCGGATGTGCTCGACCGCGCGGAAAAACGGCTCGGGCTTCATCACCATGCCCGGACCGCCGCCGTACGGGACATCGTCCACCACCCGATGCCGGTCGGTCGTGAAGTCCCTGAGGTCGTGGACCTGCAGGTCGATCACCCCGGCGTCCACGCCCCGTGCGACGACGCCCTCGGCCAGCGGCGCGTCGAACATGCGCGGGAAGATCGTGACGACGTCGAACTTCATTCCTCTGGCCGGGCCGCGGGGCGTCGATTGACCTCCAGCAGGCCTGCCGGCGGATCGATCGCGATCCGCTTGGCCGCCACGTCGATGGACACGCAAATCGACGAGACCAGCGGCACCAGCACTTCTCCATCCGCCGCGTCGATTGACAGCCGGTGATTGCCGGCGTCGCCTTCCACGGCCCGGACCGTTCCGACCGCTTCTCCGGCGACGGTGTCCACCTGACACCCGATCAGCTCGAAGAAGTAGAACGCGCCCGGAGCGAGCGGCTGCAGGTCGCCCTCGGGCACCCGCAGCTCGGCGCCCCTCAGCAGCTCGGCGTCGTTCATCGACTCGACGCCGTCAAACGTCACCACCGGACGCCCGTTGTGGATGAACGCGTCCCGGATGGTCATCGACACCGGCACGCCGTCGCGGGCCATCCACACCACCTGTCCCGGCGCGAAGCGCGTCTCGGGAAAGTCGGTGTCCGGGTTCACGATCACCGCGCCGCGGTGGCCGTGCGTGCGCGCGATGCGACCGACCAGCACGAGGTCGTCCCAGGCACCGGCCACGGCTCGCTACTCCGGGTCGCGAATCTCGAGCGTCGCGCGAATGCCGTGGTGGTGCGCGGTGGCCGCCACCAGCGTCCGCAGCGCCTCGGCGATGCGGCCCTGCCGGCCGATCACCTTGCCGGTATCGGCCTGCGCGACCGTCAACTCGACCAGCGTCGTGCCCCGATGCGGCGTCTCGGTGACGCTCACCGCGTCAGGCGCATCCACCAGGGCCCGCGCGGCGGCTTCGACCACCGCGGCAACCGGGCTCGCCACGTTACTCCGCGACCGCCGGCGCCGCCGGCGCCGGCTGACGCGCCAGCAACGTGCGCACGGTGTCTGACGGGCGCGCGCCCTTCGACAGCCAGTAGTTCACGCGCTCGCGGTCGAGCACGAGTTTCTCGGGGTTCGTCCGCGGGTAGTAGTGCCCGAGGATCTCGACAAACGCGCCGTCGCGCGCCTCGCGATGATTGGCCACCACCACTCGGAAGTACGGGCTCTTCTTCGCGCCCACGCGTCTCATACGGATTGCCAGCATTCCAGTTCGCTCCCTAGTCAGCCTTCAGCCTTCGGTTCTCAGCGGCGTCCGCGCAGCATGCCCAGCATGCCGCCGCGACGTCCACCGCCCTGCTGCAGCGCGCCCAACTGCTTCAGCATCTTCTTCATCTGCACGAACTGCTTCAGCAGCCGGTTCACTTCCTCGACCGTCGTGCCGCTGCCGCGGGCAATCCGCTTGCGCCGGCTGCCGTTGATCAGCGTCGTGCCGCCGGCGCTCGACCGCCGTCATCGAGCCGATGATCGCCTCGATGCGATTCAGCTGCTTCTCGTCGGGCTTCTGATCCGCCAGCTGCTTCAGATTGCCCATCCCCGGCAGCATCCCGAGAATCGACTCGAGCGGCCCCATCTTGCGGATGGTCCGCAGCTGGTCCCGGAAGTCCTCGAGCGTGAACTCGTTCTGCCGGAGCTTTTGCTCCAGCTTCTGCGCGTCGGCGACGTCGATGGCCGCCTCGGCCTTCTCGATGAGCGACAGCACGTCGCCCATCCCGAGCAGCCGCGAGACGACGCGATCCGGATGAAAGGCCTCGAGGTCTTCCAGCCGCTCGCCGCTGCCGACAAACGCGATCGGCACGCCGACGACGGATACCACCGACAGCGCTGCACCGCCGCGGGCATCGCCATCCAGCTTCGTCAGCACGACGCCGGTGACGCCCACCCGGCGGTTGAACTCGCCCGCGCTCTTGATCGCGTCCTGCCCTGTCATCGCATCGGCGACGTAGAGCAGGTCGACCGGCGACGTGGCCGTCTTGATCGCCTCGAGCTCGCCCATCAACGCGTCGTCGATGTGCAGCCGGCCCGCCGTGTCGACGATGACGACGTCGAAGCCAAGATTGCGGGCCTCAGCGAGCGCGCCGGTCGCGCGAACGACGGGATCCAGTTCGCCCGCCGGGTCGTGCACCCGCAGCCCGGCCTGCTTGCCCAGCACGTTCAACTGCTGAATCGCCGCCGGGCGCCGCACGTCGGTCGACACCAGCAACGGATGGCGGCCCTGTTTCGCCAGCCATCGTCCCAGCTTGCCGCTGGTCGTCGTCTTGCCCGACCCCTGGAGGCCGAGCATGAGAATCACACGCGGGCGCCGATCGGTCTGCTGCAGCCCGCCGGCCGCATCGCCGAAGAGCGCCAGCATCTCGTCGCGCACGATGCGGACGACCTGCTGGCCGGGCGTCAGGCTGCGCAGGACCTCCTGGTCCATCGCGCGGTCGCGGACGCGGTCGACGAACGCCTTGACGACCTTGAAGTTGACGTCGGCCTCGAGCAGCGCCAGGCGAATCTCGCGAAGGGCCGTCTCGACCGTGGCCTCGGTAAGTCGTCCTTCCCCGCGAATGGAGCGGAAAACGTCCTGCAGCCGGCCACTGAGCGCGTCGAACATCGAGGTGTACAAGCGGCCCATCGGTGGCCGCGCCCCAAGGCACACGCCGACCCTCAGCCGCGCAAACCCTTATCTTAGCACAGGTTCACGGGGTCTCAGGGTCTACGGACACGGCCGACTTCCGTCAGACGGACGACAGCGTATGCCCGAGCTTGTCCTTCTTCGTCTTGAGGTACTCTGCGGGTGAACTCGGTCGCGGGAGCGATCTCGAGCGGCACGGATTCCGAGACCGACAGGCCGTATCCCTGCAACCCGATGAACTTCCGTGGGTTGTTGGTCAGCAGGCGCATCGTGTGGATGCCGAGATCGCCCAGGATCTGGGCGCCTATGCCGTAGTCGCGCTGATCGGGCTTGAAACCGAGCCGCTCGTTGGCCTCCACGGTGTCGAGGCCCTGATCCTGGAGCTCGTAGGCGCGAATCTTGTTGGCCAGGCCGATGCCGCGGCCTTCCTGGTTGAGATACAGCAGCACGCCCCGCCCTTCGGCCGCGATGCGCGCCATGGCGGCGTGCAGCTGTGCGCCGCAATCGCACCGCGACGAATGGAACACGTCGCCGGTCAGGCACTTGGAGTGCACGCGGACCATCACGTCCCGGCCATCGCCAATGTCGCCGCGTACCAGGGCGACGTGCGTCTCGGCATCGAGCGGGCTCTCGTAGGCGAAGACCTGGAAGTCGCCAGCTTCAGTCGGCAGCCGGGCGACGGCCACGCGCTTCACGAGCCGTTCAGTGCGCATCCGGTGCTTGATGAGGTCGGCGATCGTCACGATCGGCAGCCGGTGGCGCTTCGCGAAGCGTGTCAACTCGGGCACGCGCGCCATCGACCCGTCGCGGCTCATGATCTCGCAGATGACCCCTGAGGGGTTCAGTCCGGCCAGCCGCGCGAGGTCGACCGCGGCCTCGGTGTGGCCGGCGCGAACGAGGACGCCGCCCGTCCTCGCTCGCAGCGGGAACATGTGCCCGGGCCGCAGCAGGTCCGCGGGCCGGGTCTCGGGCGCGATGGCGGCGAGCACGGTCGCCGCGCGATCGGCGGCCGAGATGCCGGTGGTCGTCTTGCCCCGCGCGTCGATGGACACGCATGCGGCAGTCTCCCTGACCGACGAGTTCACCGGCACTTCCAGCGGAATATCGAGCGCATCCAGCCGCTCGGGCGTCATGGCCATGCACACCTGTCCGCGGCCGTGGGTGACCATGAAGTTGATGATCTCCGGCGTCACCTTCTCCGCCGCGACCGTCAGGTCTCCCTCGTTCTCCCGATCCTCGTCGTCGACGACCACGAGCATGCCGCCGTCGCGAATCGTGGCGATGGCCTCCTCGATGGGCGTGAACGAGCCGGAGCGCGACGGCGCCGCGAGCCGGAGCTTGTTGGATGCGCGCCTCGAGACTACGGCCGGTCGGGTGGATTTCTTCATGACTGTGGCACCAGCGGCCGGGCCCAGGCCAGGGCGACGGCCCGGGCGACGTACTTGCCGATCACGTCGCATTCCAGGTTGACGGGCGTACCGGGACGCCACTCGCGCATGGTGGTGTGCGCCCACGTGTGCGGCACGATCTGCACGTCGAAGCGCTCGTCGGTCAATCGTGCGACCGTGAGGCTGATGCCGTCGACGGCGACGGATCCCTTCATGACGAAGCCGGCGGCGAGTTCTGGCGGGTAGCTGATGCTGACCCACGTGAAGTCGGTATCCGGCTGCACGTCGGCCACCGTGCCCACGGCATCGACGTGCCCGAGCACGAGATGCCCGCCGAGCCTGGCGTCCGCGCGCACGGCCCGCTCGAGATTGATCGTGGCGCCAGGCGCAAGCGTCCCGAGCGCGGTGACGCGCGCGGTTTCGGGGCCGAGATCGAACGCCGCCGCGTGCTCGTTGCGCTCGACGACTGTCAGGCAGACGCCGTTGAGGGCAACGCTCTCGCCGAGGCTCAGCTCCGCGCCGAGCGGGCTCGCGACGACGAGGCGTGCGCCGCCGGGCATCTGCTCGAAGGTGAGCACTTCGCCGACCGCCTCAATGAGGCCT
Source organism: Vicinamibacteria bacterium (assembly GCA_963719755.1). Classification (GTDB taxonomy): domain Bacteria; phylum Acidobacteriota; class Vicinamibacteria; order Vicinamibacterales; family JAENWD01; genus JAENWD01. Next base: position 479,176 of record CAVRDA010000016.1, read on the forward strand.
GTGAACATATCCCCTCACCAGGACATCGTCGCCAACCGGCTCGAGCTGGAGATCCTGCAGGTCCGCCAGCGCCAGGCCGGGAGCGGCCAGCAGCGGCACGCCCCCGGGGAGAAAGACTCCCTGGGCGACAAACAGCAGCACCTCGTCGATCATACCCGCTTCCAGGAACCCCGAATGGAGGCCCGGGCCGCCTTCCACGAGCAGCGACCGCACGCCCATGCCCGCCAGTGTCCGCAGGGCGCCGGCAATCGACCCGTCGGCCGGAACCAGGGTCGCCCCGGCCGCGGCCAGCCCTTCGGCCCGCTCCACCCGCGCCGCCACGGCGGCCTCTGTCGTGACGACCAGTACCGGCCCCTGCTCGAGGGTCTGGAACACCTGGGCGTTCGGAACGGTCCGGAGACGGCGATCGAAAATCACGCGCGTGAACGGCAGGGGCCGGAAGACGTCGCGCACCGTCAGCAGGGGATCGTCGACGCGCACGGTCTCGGCGCCGATGGCGATCGCATCGACCTCGGCCCGAATCCTCTGCGCGTACCGGAGCGCGGCGCGGCCCGTGATCGACGTTCGTGCGCCGGCGCGGGCCGCGACGTGGCCATCCGCGCTCACGCCGGCTTTCAGCACGACCCACGGCCGGCCGTGACGCATCGCGGTGAAGAACGCCGCGTTGAGAGCCGCCGCGCGGTCGGCGTCGACCCCACGCGTCACCTCGATGCCATGCGCTTCGAGCAACGCGAACCCCTTCCCCGCCACGTCCGGGTTCGGGTCGTCGGTAGCCGCCACTACTCGTTTGATGCCGGCCCGGATGATGGCCTCGGTGCAGGGACCGGTGCGGCCGTGATGGCAGCAGGGCTCGAGGGTGCAGATCAACGTCTGGCCGCGCGCCGCCTCGCCGGCAGCCGCCAGCGCGTGAATCTCCGCGTGCGGGGTGCCCGCTTGTTGATGCCAGCCGTCGCCGAGAATCGTCCCATCGTCAGCGACGACGGTGGCGCCAACCATGGGGTTGGGGCTCGTGCGCCCGCGCCCGCGTGCTGCCAGCTGCAGCGCGCGGCGCATCAGGCGCTCTACCACTTCTCCTCGAAGAGCGCCGTCACGTAGTCGTCGGGCGCGAAGGGGATCAGGTCGTCGATGCCTTCGCCGACACCGACGTAGCGAATCGGCAGCTTCAGATCGTTGGCAATAGCGACGGCGACGCCGCCTTTCGCCGTGCCATCCAGCTTGGTAAGGACGACGCCGGTGACGCCGGCCGTCGACGTGAACTCACGCGCCTGCGTCAGGCCGTTCTGGCCCACGGTGGCGTCGAGCACGATCAGGACTTCGTGCGGCGCGCCGGGCACTTCGCGCGCGGCGACTCGCCGAATCTTCTCCAGCTCCTGCATCAGGTTCGCGCGCGTGTGCAGGCGGCCCGCGGTGTCGACGAACACGGGGCTGCGTCCGCGCGCCCGCCCTGCCGCCACCGCGTCGTACACGACAGCGGCGGGATCGGCGCCTTCCTTCGTCCGGATCATCTCGACGCCCGCGCGATCGGCCCAGATCTGCAGCTGGTCGACAGCCGCCGCGCGGAAGGTATCGGCTGCGCAGATGAGCGGCTGCTGGCCTTCGGTCTTCGCGAGATTGGCGAGCTTGCCGACGGTCGTGGTCTTGCCTGTGCCGTTGACGCCGACGATGAGGACGACGTGCGGGGTGCCCGTGGTGGCCGGCCGATCGGTGTCCGCGAAGATGGCGCGGATCTCGTCGCGCACGAGATCCCGCAGGCTCTCCCCGGCGCGCGCGCGATCGCACCGACTCGAGGATGCGTTCGGTCGCGGCGACGCCGACGTCCGCCGAGATCAGCAGCTCTTCGAGCGCCTCGACCGTGTCGACGTCAATCGGGCGGCTTCGCCGCTCCGGCGCATCGGCCAGGCCGACGAGCTCGTCGAAACGCTGCGCGATTTGCTGGGTTGTGCGGGTCAGGCCGGACTTGAGACGATCGAAAAACCCCATTCGATCCACTCTATCATCGGCCATCCGCCTCGGCCCGCTGCGGCCGCAGCATCAGCTCTTCGAGCGCGGTGCGCGCGTCCTTCCGCCCTGCGAGCACGCTGGCAACCTGCGTCGCAATCGGCAGTTCCACTTGATGACGTCCACCGAGATCGAGCGCAGCGTGCGTTGTCCGCACTCCTTCAGCGACCATCTTCATGCCCCCGACGATGGCGTCGAGGCTCCGGCCGTGCGCGAGTTCCACGCCGACATGCCGGTTGCGGCTCAGCGAACCCGTACACGTCAGCACCAGATCGCCGAGGCCGGCGAGGCCGGCCAGCGTGTCGCGCTGTCCCCCCAGCGCGCACGCCAGTCGCGTGATCTCCGCCAGCCCTCGCGTGATGAGCGCGGCCTGCGCGTTTGGGCCGAGCCCCATCCCGTCGACGAGGCCCGCGGCAATCGCGATGACGTTCTTCAGCGCGCCGCCGATCTCCACGCCGACCAGGTCGTCGCTGCCATAGAGGCGGAGGAAGCGTCCGCGAAACTCCTGCTGCACGAGCGTCACCGTGGAGGGGTCCGCCGCGGCTACGACCAGGGCCGTCGGCTGACCGCGTCCCACCTCCGCGGCGAAGCTCGGACCCGACAGCACGGCGACCGGCACCTCGGGCCCCGCGGTGTCGGCGAGCAGCTCCGACATGCGCAGCAGCGAGCCCTCCTCGAGCCCCTTGGTCGCACTAACGACGATCGCGCGGGACGCCAGGTAAGGCCGGGCGGCCTCGAACACGCGGCGCACGCCGTGCGACGGAATCGCGACGACGATCAACTCGGCTCCATCGAGGGCCTGTTCGAGGCTGCCCGTCGCGGTGACCGATGCCGGGAGATTGAGATCGGGCAGATAGAACGGATTGGCGCGGCGTGCCTGGATGTCGGCCGCCAGCGACGCGTCGCGCGCCCACAGCCGCACCTGGTGGCCGGCCAGCCCGAGGTGCGCGGCCAGTGCCGTGCCAAAGCTGCCGGCGCCAAGTGTCGCGACGACTCTCATGACCACACCCGCTGGCCGATGCGGCGCTCGGACCCGATCGCGCAGCCGCCCGATGTTGGTGCGATGGCGGAACACGATGAGCGCCGCGGTCGCGGTGGCGGCCATCACCGCGGTCGGTGACGCGCCCGTGCTCCATGCCAGCGGCCCGAGCGCCAGCGAGGCGAGCAGCGATCCGAGCGAGATGTAGCGCGTGAGCCAGACCGTGACGACGAAGACCAGGACGGCGGGCCCAACCGCCAGCGGGGTCAGCACGCTGAACACGCCAGCGGCCGTTGCGACGCCCTTGCCGCCTCGAAACCGCAGCCACACGGGGTAGATGTGTCCGACGACGGCCGCGACGCCCGCGAGCGCGGGCGCTGTCTCTCCCGCCATCAATCGCGACGCCCACATCACGCTTGCCGCGCCTTTCGTCAGGTCGAGCAGCAGGACGCAGACGGCGACGACCACGCCGCTGGTGCGCAGCACGTTGGCAGCGCCGACATTGCCGCTGCCGGCGCGGCGGATGTCCACGCCGCGGGCCAGCCGGCTGACCAGAAAGGCGAACGGAATCGACCCGACGACATAGCCAATCGAGACGGCGACCAGGGGCGTGGACGGCATGCTGAGGCCGATCCTATGGCACAACGAGGCCGCGCATCATCCGGCGCAGCATGTCGAGCGCCGCGTGAGACGCGATGGCGCGCACGAGATCGCGGCCACCCGGCATCCATCGCGTCCGCACCACGGACCCGTCGGGCGTCTCGACGGCCAGGCACACGGTCCCGACGGGCTTGGCCGCGCTGCCGCCGCCCGGACCCGCGATGCCCGTGATGCCGATGCCGACCTCGGCGCCGCTTCGGGCGCGGATGCCGGCCGCCATCGCCGCCGCGACCGGCTCGCTGACCGCGCCGTGGGACTCGATCAGCCGCGGGTCCACGCCCAGCAAGTCGACCTTCGACCGGTTGCTGTAGCTGACGACGCCGCCGGCCAGGTAATCCGAGGCGCCAGCCACCTCGGTGAGGCGCGCCATCAGCAGGCCGCCGGTGCACGACTCTGCCGCCGACAGCTGCCATCCCCGCTCGCGCAGCGCGTCGCCGACGACGTCCTCGATCGATCGCCCGGTGTCGCTGTAGACATCGTCTCCAAGGGCCGCCACCGCCTCGCGCGCCGCAGGATCGAGCACACCAGCGGCCTCTGCCTCGGTCCGCGCCCGCGCCGTCAGGTGCAGATCGATCGCGCCGCGCGCGGCGAGGATCGTGACTTCGATGGGCGGCGTGCCCGCGGCCCACGCCTCGTAGAACGGTCGGACCGCCTCTTCGGTATGCGATTCGGTCCGGCCGAACACCCGCAGAACGCGCGTGTAGAGACCGTCGCCGCTGACCCGGCCCGCAAGGCGATCGCGCACCTCGCCGTCCAGCATCGGCAGCAGCTCCCGCGGCGGCCCCGGCAGCAGCACGATCACCTGCTCGCCCTGCTCGATCCACAGCCCGGGCGCAGTCCCGTTGACGTTGGCGATCACCAGTCCGCCTTCGGGCACCATCGCCTGCCGGCGGTTGATCTCCGGCATCGTCAGCTTCCGACGGGCGAATCGCGCGCGAATGGCGTCGGCGATGGCCGCATCCTCGCGAAGCGGCCGACCAAGCACCTCGGCCGCGACGTCCCGTGTCAGGTCGTCATCAGTCGGGCCGAGACCGCCGCACAGCACGACGAGATCGGCCCGCGAGAGCGCGCCGCGCAGGATCGCCGCGATCTCGGTTCGCCGATCGCCGACGATGGCCTTCGCGCGCACTTCGATGCCGAGCCCGTTGAGCCGTTCAGTGATCGCGAGCGAGTTCGTGTCGATCCGCGTCGGCGTCAGCAGCTCGGATCCGACGGCGACGATCTCCGCGGTCCCCAACGGCCGCATCAGAGCAGGGCCAGGGACGGCACCGCCAGCAGCGCGGCGCGGAGCACCAGATTCCCGTAGATGGCCGCCATCACGTCATCGGACATCATGCCGAGGCCGCCGTGCAGCAACTCGAGGCGTCCGGCCGGCCACGGTTTGACGATGTCGAGGAAGCGGAACAGGAAAAAGGCGATGCCGGCGATGAGCCAGGTGGCCGGCAGCGCCCACAGCGTCACCAGCATGCCGACGACTTCGTCGATCACGCCGGCCCCGGGATCGGTGCCGCCGAAGTGCCGTTCGGCCAGCGTCCCGCTCCAGGTGCCCGCGAGGAAGAGCGCCACGATCACGACCGCGTCGACCATCGGCGATGCGCCGGCGGCGCGGAGCGCCGCGTAGACGGCCAAGCCGCCGATCGAGCCAATAGTGCCCGGCGCTACCGGGAAGTAGCCGATGTAGCCGAAGGTGCAGATGAACAGGGCAAGTCGTCGCATCATGAGGGGGACGACCGGGGGCCGTGGCGCCTGGGTTCAGGCCGTCGGGACGCGCACGACCCGCGTGTCGGCGAGCCGATCCTCGATGGCGCGCCCGCCGTCAGCCAGCAACGCCGGGACGAACCCGATCCCGAGGGAGGCCACTGATGCGATGCAGCCCAGCGCGCGCACGATGGCGAGTCCCCCGGAGACCGGCAGGTCGGCGTGAGCGACCACCCGCAGCCCGAAGGCCATCTTGCCGATCGTCTGACCGCCAGCGGCGGTGAACGCCGCGAGATAGCCGCCGTTCACGATCAGGAAGAACGCCGCGAGCGGTACCTTGGGCAGCACCGCGATCTCGGCGGTGGACAGACCGCACATCCGGAGAGTGAAGTACACGACCACCCAATCGATGGCCGCGAGTATCGCGAGGTCGAGCGCCGCCGCCAGCGCGCGAAGGATCGGCGGCGCGGGCACTGCCCCGGCCTGCGGCTCGGAGCGCGCTGTCGCGCGGCCGCCCGGCGCCGACGGCTTCTGTGGCATCGGGCAGGGGTAGTTCGAGCGGCTGCGGCGCCGGCGTCGAATGCCGCACCGGTTTGGGACGCAGCCGTGCGGGATCCGGCGTCGTCCGGCGCACGGAGAGCGGGCGCCTCGGCGGCGCGGCGCCATCAACGAGTGGCGCGAGATCGGCCTCGTCGGCAGCCGAGTCGAACAGCGGCAAATCCGCTGCCGATGCGGGCTCGCCGAGCACGCGGTCCAGGTTCTGGAGGACCTTGTCGAGATCGGGCTCGCGCGCGGTCGCCGCCGATCCGCGCGACGGCCGCCGCACGACGGGCGGCGGCATCGCCGGAGCGTCGCCCCGAATCGCCAGTTCCTGGAGTGCGCCTTCCGCCTCCCCCTCGTGGAGGCTGAGGTCGGGTGCCGGCGGCGGTGGCGTCGCGTGACCGAAGTCGTAGCCGCAGTTGCGGCAGCGGTCAGAGGTCTCGAAGCCGATGTAGCCGCAGGTCGGACACTTCATCGGACCGCATCCGCGGACTGAGTTGCGGCCGCCGACGAATCGAGCAGCGCGCGCTGGATCTCCGCAAGCAGGCGATCCGCATCCGCGCGATTCGGATCGGCGAGCGGGATGGTGCCGAGCAGCCGGATGGCGTCGCCGGCGTGCCCGGTGTCGAACAGCGCGCGCGCACGCACCAGGGCGACCTCGCTGGGGCGCACGAGCGGCAGGGCTTCGACTGGCGTTGCCGCCGCCGCGCCGGGCGGATCGCCGACGCGCGACCCAGCCAGATCGCTGAGGGCACCGGCAAACCAGAGCCCGCCCATGAGCAGGCAGGCCGCCGCCAGGACCCACCAGCGAGCCCGCCGCCCTCGGCCGTGCGACGTCGTGACATCGGATGGAGTCTCTCCGCTCGCGAGCGGCACGGACGGGATGTCGCCCACCGGGGCCGCCGATTCCAGCCGGTCGAGGCGCCCCAGGTACGCCAGCGCCACGTCGCTGGCCGTCCCCTGCTCGGCGGCGGCCGTCAGCAGTTGCCGCGCGGTACCCACCTGCCCTCGATCGAAGGCGGTGGTGCCGCGGTGCAGCAGCTCGTCGGACTGGCGGAGGCCTTCGGCGATGGCCGAGCGCGCCCGCTCGATGTACGCCCGCGCACGGGCGTGGCCGCGGTCGAGGAAGAGCACGCGCGTCCAGACGTGGACCGCCTGCTCGTACCGTCCGGCGAAATAGAGATCGAGTCCTGCCAGAAGAAGTTGTTCGACACGCGCATCGTGATCGCCGCCGCTCGAAGCGTCGGCAGCGCGGCTCTCGTCAGTGCGTGCGGGGTCGGACATCAGCGATGGTCGAAACAGCGTGGTTGGGGGTGCAACGCCCGGATTATAGCGCGGGCGGGCGGGGCGTGGGGGTGGGGATGAAGGGTTGTAGGGTTGCAGGGTTGCAGGGTTGTGGGGTTGTCAGGAGATGCCCCTGTTTCGCCCCACAACCCGACAACCCTACGCCCCTACAACCTTCCTAGAACTGGTAGTTGATCCCCAGCGTGATCGTGCGCTGGCCCCAATCGTTGAGGTTCTTGCCGAAGTCAGAGCTCGTCATGTTGCTGACGGGGTTCTGGTATTCGTCCTGGTTGAAGGCGTTCAGAAAGTCCGCCCGCACGCCGATCGCGTGCGTGCTGAAGATCCTGAAGCGCTTGGAGAGCGACAGATCCCAGTTCACGAACCCGGGCCCCCGCAGGTTGTTGCGCGGTGCGTTGCCGTTGCCGAGGCTGAAGGCGATCGGCAGGCCGTTGGTGCCGAGCGTCGTGACGTAAGCGCCGTCGTTCGTGAAAGTGCGGAGGTTGCCGGTCACCGGATCTTCCGTCAGGCTGCCCGAGCCGAGGTTCGGACGATCGCCGCCGGCGCCGTTGCCGTTGGAGTCGACGCCCGTGAGGATGGTGAACGGCTGGCCCGACTGCGTCTGCATGACGCCGGAGAACTGCCACCCGTCGAAGATGCTCTTCATCACGCCGTTGGCGGCCCATCCGGACTCGAACCATGGCAGCTCGTAGATCCAGTTCACCACGAGCCGATGCGGCCGGTCGAACACCGAGGGGCTCCACTCGACGTCGAGATTCGTGAAGTCCTGCGGGATCTGCGGCGAGCCGGCGGTGATCGCGCCGACGCCCAGCGACTCGTCGCCGTCGCTGTAAGTGCGCCCGTAGGTATACGCCACGCCGGTACTGCAGGCCGTCAGCCCAGCGCCGGTTGAACGCGACGTACATGCTGTGGTGCTCGCTGTTCGCAGTCGCGGCAATCAACGTCCGCGCGCCGTACTGCGGGAAGATGCGGCGCTGCTGCACGGTCGGGATCGACGTCGTGCTGAGCGTCCGCTGCACGGTGGCGATCTGCGCATCGCGTCAGGACGCCGTAGTTGGCCTGGTCCTGCGAGACGCCGTTGCGGCCCAGGCTGCCCGTGTAGCCGATCTCGAGCACGTAGGTCCGCTTCAGCTCCCGCTGCCACGACAGGCTCCAGTTGTGCGTCTCCGGGCTCTCCATGTCCTCGGGCGAGTTGACATACGCCGCCAGCGGGTTGAAGACCGCCGCGCCGCTGACGGGCGCGATGTTCGGGTAGAGGTCCAGTGCGTTGTCGAGCCGGCCGACGACGACGCGCGGGTAGTTGCTCCCGTTCACCGTGAGGATGTTGTAGAAGAGCACGTCGTAGCTCTTCCCGTAGCCGCCGCGAATCGACGACGTCGTCTCGCCCAGGAGCCACTTCGCGAAGCCGCCGCTGGCCGACGGGCTCCAGGCGAAGCCGACGCGGGGCGCGAAGTTGTCGTTGTCGCGCTTCACCGGTCCAGGCACGAGCGCGCCGAGCGACTGCGGATCGGTGGCGCCGAAGATAGCCGAGCGGCACGGTGGAATTCTCGTAGCGCAGCCCGAGGTTCAGCGTCAGGGTCGGCGTCGGCCGCCAGTCGTCCTGCAGGAAGTAGAACTGGCTCCACTGCTGCGCCACGAAGCTCGACGTCTGCAACGCCTGCGCGAAGGTGACCGCGTTGTTGTTCATGTAGTCCTGCAGGCTGTTGAACGTGAACGTGCCCTTGCTGTCGAATGCCGAGACGTTGTCGAGGTCGATGTAGCGGATGTCGGCGCCGGCCTTGAACGAGTGGCGGCCCTTCTGGAACGTCAGCACGTCCATGAACTGGAAGCTGTCCTGCACGCGGCCCTGCGGGAAGTTGCTGAGGCCGCCGATGGTGAACAGCCCGGTGATGCCGGCAGTCGGCGAGTCCGGGTCGTTCTCAGGAAACTGCAGATCGCGGTTGATCCACGAGAACCGCGCCTCGTTCAGCGTCGTCGTGCCGAGCACCTTCGTGTGGCTCGCGTACATGTTCTGATCGACGATCGTCTGATCGGCGGCAAAAAGCGACCCGAACGCAGTGTTGCTGGTCGCGTTGCCGCTGTCCGGCGTGTTGCGGATGTAGCGCCCGGTCACGTGGTTGCCGTCGCCCAGCGCGAAGTCGCCGCGCGCCACGTAGTACCACGCCTTGACTGGCGTCGCCCGTGTGACCTGCGTGATCGCCGTCTCGATCGGGACCCCGTTGACCGTCTGATTCGTGAAGGTGCGGAACGCGGGGTTGTTCCCGTAGAGGTCCTGCAGGAAACCGAGGCGCTGGAGCACCGCCTGACGGCTGGCCGCGGACTGGCCGGCGCGCAGCGGCGCATTCTGCAGCGCCGCAAATCCCGCCGGTGTCGGCACGCGGGTGGCCGCGCCCTGCGAGTCGGCCTCGTTGTTGTCGCGCTGGAACAGCCCGTAGAAGAACGCGCGGTTCCGCACGATCGGACCGCCGATGCCGGCGCCGAACTGGTGCCGTGTGAACGGCGTCGGCTCGGTCAGATTGCTCGCCTTCTCGAGGTTGTCGCGCGCGTTGAGATCGCTGTCGCGGTAGTACTCGAAGGCGTTGCCGTGGAACTGGTTCGATCCGCCCCTGGTGACGACGTTGATCTGCGCGCCAGAGTTGCGGCCGTATTCGACGTTGAAGGGGTTGGTCTGGACGACCAGCTCGGTGACCGACTCGGGCGGGACCGGCACGGTCTGCAGCGTGACGCTGATGTCGTTGTTGTCGGTGCCGTCGATCATGAAGTTGTTGTTGCGGGCGCGGTTGCCGTTGGCCGCCATCCCTGTCGACCCCGGCGCGCTCGCCACGCTCGGCGCCAGAAGCGCCATGCTGGTGACGTTGCGCGCCGGCGCCGAGCGGCAGTTCCGTCGCCTGGCGGTTCGAGAACGTCTGGCCGACCGAGCCGTTGGTCTTGTTGAGCGAGATCGCGTCGGTGACCGCGGTCACGTCTATCGACTCGGTGAGCGCGCCCAGCTCCAGCGCACCGTCGAAGGTCACCTCGCCGGTCGTCGGCACGGGCACTTCACGGTTCTCGACGACCTTGAAGCCCTGCAGCTCGAACTTGACGGTGTAGGCGCCGGGATCGAGGCCGGGGACGCGATAGAACCCGTTGCCATCGGTCGTCGTGGTTCGCACCAGACCGGTGGCGTTACTGGTGACGGTCACCGTGACCCCGGGAAGAAACCCTCCCGTCGCATCGCGGACCGTGCCCGAGACAATGCCGCGGTTCAGCTGCGCCGCGGCGGGAACCGCGAGCCCGAGCACGAGTGCGCCTGCCAGGGCCGCAACCGCACGTGTGAAGCGAGTCATTGACATCCTCCTCCAGAGGTGGACAAACCAGGTCGTACACAAGCCAGCCCGTGACGAACGGCACGCACGGCGCCAACCGAATGGATCAGCAGGGATTACCAGCCTGTCCGGGGGGTCGAACCGACTGGTTCTGGAGACGGATTGCAAGCGGTGCGCCATGACCGCGACCGGGGTCGCTGGGCCGAGATGCCCGCCATTGACCGCCAACGGCGTTGAGTATGGGGCCAATCGCCTGGATTTGCGTCAAAAATCGCACGGAAAACCGTATCCGGAGCGGTCGTTCGTCCCAAGCGATTGAATCGGCGCCTGTGATACAACGGCCGGCCATGGCCATCATCGAATCCATCCCGAATATCAGCGAAGGCCGGCGGCCGGAGGTGGTCGAGGCCATCGCCTCGGCGGTGGCGGCGACGCCCGGCGTGCGGCTGCTCGACCGCTCGTCGGACGCCGCCCACAACCGCACAGTGCTGACGCTGGCCGGGGCGCCGGCGGCGGTGCGGGCGGCCACGCTCACCCTCTTCGCGACGGCTATCGAGGCCATCGACCTTCGCGTCCACCAGGGCGAGCATCCCCGGCTGGGTGCCGTCGACGTCGTGCCGTTCGTGCCGCTCGAGGGTGCGACGATGGCCGACTGCGTCGCCTTGGCGCGCGAGGTCGCCGCCGAGGTCGCGGCGCGATTCCACCTCCCGGTCTATCTCTACGAGGAAGCCGCAACGGACCAGGCCCGGCGCAATCTCGAAGACATCCGGCGGGGGGAATTCGAGGGGCTCGCGGCCAAGATGCAGACACCCGGCTGGACGCCCGATGCCGGGCCGGCCGCCCCGCATCCAACCGCGGGCGCGACGGTGATCGGCGCGCGCATGCCGCTCATCGCCTACAACATCAACCTCGCGAGCGACCGGCTGGATGTCGCGAGGAAGATTGCGGCGGCAGTGCGGCACAGCAGCGGCGGGCTGCGCTACGTAAAAGCGATGGGCGTGATGCTCGAGGACCGGCGCATCGCGCAGGTCTCGATGAACCTCACCAACTTCGAGAGGACGCCGGTGCCGCGGGTCTTCGAGTTCGTCAAGCGCGAAGCCGCGCGCTACGGGGTCGGCATCCTGGAGAGCGAGATCGTCGGCTTGATTCCGCAGGCCGCGCTGCTCGCCGCCGCGGAGTACTACCTGCAGATCGAGGGATTCAGTCCGTCACTGTCCTCGAGAACCGGCTGAGGGCGGACGACTGATAGATGCCGGTCCAGGAGGGCGGCTAGTGCCGCCGGGGCGCAGACTGCGGCGTCGCTCGACGCGGCACAGTCCTGCCCCCATGTCGTCCTGGTCAGTTACGCCGGCTACTCGTAGCTCGTGACCTCGGGCTCCTCGGTCTTGCGGACCGGGGCGATGCCGAACGCGCGCATCTTGCGATAGAGGTTGCTGCGCTCGACGCCGAGCACTTCGGCGGTGCGCGACATGTTGCCGTGCTGCTCGGCGAGGGCGCGCAGGATGTACTCCCGCTCGAAGCGGTCGCGGGCGTCGTGCAGCGGCATCAGCGGCGCGGGCGCGACGGGCGCGGTCGGACTCGGGGGGTCTCGCCGCCGAGAAACGCCAGGTCGCTGGCAGGGATCGTGTCGCCCGGCGCCATGATCACGAGCCGCTCGATCAGGTTCCGGAGTTCCCGCACGTTGCCCGGCCAGCCGTAGCGCTGCAGCAGGACCACCGCGTCGGGCGCGAACGCCTTCGGCCGCCGTCCGTATTCCTGCGCGAAGCCGGCCATGAAGTACTCGGCGAGCACCGGGATGTCCTCCCGCCGGTCGCGCAGCGGCGGCACGAAGATTGGGATCACCGCGAGCCGGAAGTAGAGATCCTCGCGAAACTCTCCCGACCGGATCGCGACCGGCAGGTCCTTGTTCGTGGCGGCGATCACGCGGACGTCCACGCTCACGCGCTGCGTGCTGCCGACCGGCTCCACGACCTGCTCCTGGAGCGCCCGCAAGACCTTGGCCTGCGTCTTCAGGCTCATGTCGCCGATCTCGTCCAGGAATATCGTGCCGCCGTCGGCGGCCTCGAACTTGCCCCGGCGGTCCGAAACGGCGCCGGTGAACGCTCCGCGAACGTGGCCGAAGAGCTCCGACTCGATCAGCTCCTCGGGGATCGCGGCGCAGTTCACCTCGATGAAGGGCGCCGGTGTGGCGGCGGCTCAGGGCATGCACCGTACGCGCGACCAGCTCCTTGCCGGTGCCGTTCTCGCCGAAGACGAGCACGCGGCCGTTGGTCGGCGCGGCCATCGCGATCTGCTCGCGCAGCTGCGCCATGGTCTCGCTCTCCCCCACCATCGTGTGGCGGCGGTCGACCCGCGCCCGGAGGTCGCGGTTCTCGGCCTCGAGGTGCCGCTGGCGGAGCGCGTTGCGGACGACGAGCACGGTCTTCTCGAGTGACAGCGGCTTCTCGACGAAGTCGAACGCGCCCATCTTGATCGCGCGCACTGCCGACTCGATGTTCCCGTGCCCGGAAATGATCACGACCTGCGCGTCCACCTGCCGCTCGCGCAGCTTGCCGAGTGTCGCGAGGCCGTCCATGCCGGGCAGCCAGACGTCGAGCACCACCACGTCTGGGGGCTGGCGCGTGGCCCGGTCCAGGCACTCTTCGCCGCTCGCCGCCACCTCCACGTCGTAGCCCTCGTCGCGCAACACGCCGCCGAGGGCGCTGCGAACGCCCGGTTCGTCGTCGACGATGAGAATGCGGGACCTGGACACGAATCAGCCTTCGGCCTTCAGCTATCAGCCTTCAGGTATTGCGCAGATTACAACGCCAGCGTCGCTCCGCACGCCATCCGCGTCATCAGCCGATGGCTGAAGACTGATGACCAAGGCCGGCTACGTTGGCAGCTCAATGGTAAACCGGGTTCCCCGCGGCTGGTTGTCGCCGACGTCAATGGCGCCGCCATGCTCGGCGATGATGCGGCGCACGATGGCCAGCCCCAGGCCGCTGCCGCGGCCCTTGGTCGAGAAGTACGGCAGAAACAGCTTGTCGCGATCGCTCGCCGGAATTCCCGGCCCGTCGTCGGCGATCACGAGGCGCACCAGGTTGTTCGCGGCCTCGAAGCTCGTCTCGACGACGATCTCGCCGCGACGCTCCATGGCCTCCACCGCATTGTCGACCAGGTTGATGATCACGCGGCGAATCTGCTCGGGGTCGGCGCGGACCAGCGGCACGTCGGGCGCGTAGCGGCGGTCGAAGCGCACCTCGGCGAACAGGCCGTCATAGAGCGCGAGCGTGTCGTCGAGCATCGCGTGCAGCGCCGTCGGCACCGCCTTCGGCGCGGGCATCCGGGCGAACTGCGAGAACTCGTCGACCAGCCCCTTCAACGACTCGACCTCGGCGACGATGGTCGACGTGCACTCGTCGACGAACGCCAGCGTCGCCTCGGGCGCGCCGCTGAAATGCCGGCGCAGGCGCTCGGCCGACAGCTGAATCGGCGTGAGCGGATTCTTGATTTCGTGCGCCAGGCGCCGCGCCACTTCCCGCCACGCGGCCACTTTCTGCGACCGGATGAGCGGCGTCACATCGTCGAAGACGAGGACGCGGCCCTGGGCCGCGCCGCTCTCGGCCGGCAGCGGCGTGACGACGACGGCGAGATGGAGGTCGCGCCCCTCGCGCAGCAGCGCGACCTCCTGGGCCGGCGCGCCGGCCGGCGACGCGCTCGCGCGCAGCACTGCGGCCAGGGGCGCGAGCTCGCCCTGCGACAGCAGGTCGACCGCCTGCCGCCCGACGACGTCGGGCCCGAGGCCCAGCAGGCGTCCCGCCGCGGCGTTGAGCGTCGCGATGGCGCCGGAGGCGTCGATGGTCACGACGCCGGTGGCGATCCGCTCGAGAATCGTCTCGGTGTAGCGCCGCCGCCCTTCGGCCTCCTGGGTCTTGCGCTCCAGGTCGATCGCCGACCGTTCCAGCTTGCGCCGGCTGCCGGCCAGTTCTTCCGCCATGCTGTTGAAGGCCTCGACGAGGGCGCCGAACTCGTCGGCCGTCTCGCGCTCGACGCGGTGGTCGAGATGCCCAGCCCCAATCTCGCGGGCCGCCGCAGAGAGCATCTGGACCGGCCGCGTGATGCGCTTGGCGAGATAGAGCCCCATCCAGGTCGCGCCGACCAGGATCAGCAGCGTGACCATCAGGAAGAAGGAGATGTAGACGCCGAAGAGCGGCGTCTTCAGCACACGCAGCTGGCGGTAGTCCTCGTAGGCGGCCGTCATGCGCCGGGATCGCGCCGCCAGCTCCCCGGTCAGGTAGTCGCTGGCGACCACGACGCCACCGATCTGCCCACCCGGCGCGCGAACGACGGCGGCGGCACGAATGAGCTCGCCGCCCGCGCCGAGCGGCTCGACCAGCCAGGGGTCGCCGCTACTGGCGACGACGCGCGCCGCCAGTCGCTCGGAGCTCGCACGCGAGGCACCGGGAGGCAGGCTGGGCGAGACGACTTCGAGCACCGGAGTCACGACGCGCCCGGAGTCGCTGGAGGTGACGCGAAAGATCTCGACCTGCTTGATGCGTCCGCCCGTGACGTCCGGCGTCACGACCTGCTGCACCGACGCGAGGTCGGCCCTCGCCAGGTCGATAGCCGCCAGCGCGCGGGCGGTACGGCCGGCCTGATCCAGCGTCATGCGCTGCCGCTCGGCGTAGTAGTCGCTGGCGATCCGGTTGGCCGACGACAGCACCTCGTCCATCGGCGCGTTGAACCACCGGTCCGTGCTGTTGCGGATCAGCTCGCTGCCGACGAGCAGCACGAGAATCGAGGGGATGAGCGTCATCCCCAGCAGCACCGCGACGAGCTTGGCGCGGAACCGCGCGAACGGCAGCGCCCGCCGCCGTTCGACAATCAACTTGATGACATTGCGCGCCAGCACGAAGACCAGCGCGACGAGCATCGTGAGGTCGGCAATCGACAGCGCGTAGAGGACGACCTCGGTCAGAAAGTCCGGCGAGAAGCGCGCCGTGCGGCGCGCCAGCGTTACCAGCGCGACGAGCGCGACGACGAGCAGCAGGATGCCGACGAGGACCAGGCGCGGGTTGTCGCGGAACGAGCGGCGGGGAGTGTCGGTGCCTCGTGCCATGTGCCTCGTGCCGCGTGCGGTGCTGCGTGCTATGTGCCGGGTGCCGCGGTGCTGCGTGCCTCGTGCTTCGTGCGGCGCTTTAGTGCTGCGTCGCACCGTACTACGCGATGCGCGACTGGCGCTGGGTGCACGTAGCAGCGCACCCGGCACGCGGCACGAAGCACTGCACGTAGCACCTGGCACTCGGCACGAGGCACGTCAATCGCGGGTATTCAGCAAATCCTTGAGCTCGTTCATGAACTCGCCGATGTCGCGGAAATGCCGGTAGACCGAGGCGAAGCGGACGTAGGCGACCTTGTCGAGCCGCTTCAGCTCTTCCATGACGGCCTGCCCGATCTCGTGCGTGCCGATTTCCTTCTCGGGGCGTTCCTGAAGGCTGGCTTCCACCTTGTCGGCGATGGCCTCCACCTGAGCGACGCTGACCGGCCGCTTCTCCACCGCCTTCAGCAGGCCGGCAATCAGCTTCTGACGCTCGAAGCGCTCGCGGCTGCCGTCCTTCTTCACCACCATGTAGGGGATCTCGTCGATCCGCTCGTAGCTGGTGAAGCGCCGGCCGCAGTCGAGGCACTCGCGGCGCCGGCGGATGACCTCGCCCTCCTTGCTCTCGCGCGAGTCGACGACCTTGTCGCCCATGCGGCCGCAATAAGGACATTTCACGCCGCGCCCTCCGCGTCGCCAGTGCGGGTCAAGGCGCCGAGCCGCGACAGGCTCAACCCTTCCTGCGCCAGCAGCACCAGCCCGGCGATGGCGACCGGCACGAACGACACCGCGTGCAGGACCAGGGCGGCGCCGACGGCGCGATCGTTGGGCGCGGCGAAGAACGCGGTGGCGCCGAGCCGGTAGAAGTAATGGAAGCCGCCGACGGCGCCCGGCGTTGGCACCGCCACGCCGACGACGAGCAGTGCGACGATCACGAAGGCGCCGGTGAATGGCATGGCGATGTGAAAGGCACGCGTGACCAGCCAGATGCCGAAGGCGATCGACAGCCACAGCGGCAGCGACAGCGCGATGGCCGTCGCCAGGCGTCTCGGCTGCCGCACGATAGTCAGCCCTTCGGCGAACGTGTGCACCAGTTTCGCCGCGCGATCGGACAGCCGCGCCGGCAGCACCTTCTCGAGGCCGAGGGTCAGCCGGTCGAGCGTGCCCGGGTGTCCGCCGAGAAAGAACAGCACGACGAGGACGACGACACAGACCGCCGCCGCCGCCGCGCCTCCCAGCTTCACCTGGTGAAAGGTCGTGGCGTCCGCCCTCGCCATGCCGGTGTCGAACACGAGCAGGTAGGACGCAAACAGCAGCACCACCGTGATCGTGTCGAGCAGGCGCTCGACGATGATCGTCGCGAAGGTCGCCGTGGCGCTCAAGCCTTCCTTGCGCGCGAGCAGGTACGGGCGCAGCAGCTCGCCGGCGCGGGCCGGCAGCAGCGCGCTCGCCCCGAATCCGATGATCGTGGTCTTCAGCGCCACCGACAGCCGTACCCGCCCGATCGGCTGGAGCAGGTACTGCCAGCGCATCGCGCGCAGGACATACGTGAGCCCGGTCACCACGACAGCCAGCACGACCAGGTCCAGCCGCGCGCGCGCCATCTCCGCGCCGACGACGCGAAAATCGGTGTTCTGCAGAAACAGCGCCAGCAGCGCTGCCGCCAGCAGAAGCACCACGACCGTTCGAAGATGTCCGCGCATGCAGCCGGCCTAACTATAGCGGAAGCGCGGACCGGGAGAAGCTGGCCCGCTTGGTCGGGCGGCGCCGGCATCTGCTACCATGCGGGGTTCGTCAAGGAGCCCCCGGTGCCGTCTGCTTCTCCAGTCGTCCAGACCGACTTCGCCAGCTTGCCGCGCTTCCGGACCGGCAAGGTCCGCGACGTCTACGATCTCGGGGACGTGCTGCTGCTGGTCGCGACCGACCGCATCTCCGCGTTCGACTACGTGCTCGGGTCGGGCATCCCCGACAAGGGCAAGGTGCTGACCCAGCTGTCGGCCTTCTGGTTCGAGACGCTGGCCGACGTCGTGCCGAACCACTTCCTGACGCTCGACGTGTCGGCATTCCCCGACGCCGCCCGGCCGTATCGCGACGTGCTGGCCGGCCGCACGATGCTCACGAAGAAGACGCAGCCGATCGACATCGAGTGCGTCGCCCGGGGCTACCTCTCGGGCTCGGGCTGGAAGGAGTATCGCGAGCGCGGCACGGTCTGCGGCATCGCGCTGCCGCCTGGCCTTCGTGAATCGGACCGGCTGCCGGCGCCGATCTTCACCCCCGCGACCAAGGCCGCCAGCGGCCACGACATCAACATCGACGAGGCCGAAGCGGTCCGGCTGCTCGGCGATGCGAACCTGTTCGGCCGCCTCCGCGACTTGACGCTGGCGCTCTATGCGCGCGCGTCGGCGCACGCGGAAGCGCTGCGGCATCATCCTCGCCGACACCAAGTTCGAATTCGGCTTCGACGGCGGCACGCTCCTGCTGATCGACGAGGCGCTGACGCCGGATTCCTCGCGCTTCTGGCCGGCCGATCAGTACGCGCCCGGCGGGCCCCAGCCCAGCTTCGACAAGCAGTTCGTCCGCGACTACCTGGAGTCCATCCGCTGGAACAAGCAGCCGCCCGTGCCCTCCCTTCCGGACGACGTCGTCGACCGCACGCGGGAGAAATACCTGGACGCGTTCCGCCGGCTGACGGGTCGGGATTTGCAGTAGACGCGCCCGTGCGAGAACTGCTGCTGCGTCTCGTCGATCAGATGGTGGAGGGCGGGATTCGCTTCGAGGACGGCCGCCGGGAATTCGAGCGGCGGTTCATCGAGCGAGCGCTGGCCGACACCGACGGACACCTCTCGGACGCCGCCGCCAAGCTGGGCATCCATCGCAACACCCTGGCGCGAAAAATGGCTGAGCTTCGCATCAAACGCCCCCGTTAGGCCCCGCGACCGGACGGTTGACAGCCCGCGCGCCAGTTGCCTAGAATTGGCAGTCGACCGAGCCGAGTGCTAGCACCCGATGACCTCGGCTGCTGACACGGCCGGGCGACAACCGCCCTAACTACGGGAACGTCCGGAAGACCACGGTCTTCATCCACCCACTGATCAGACGCACGTTCGAGACGGAGTGCACACAATGACCACAACGAAGGTCGCAGTAAAGGTCCGGCCGCTTCACGACCGCATCATCGTCCAGCGCATCGAGGAAGGCGAACAGAAGGTTGGCGGGATCATCATCCCCGACACGGCCAAGGAAAAGCCGCAGCAGGGCAAGGTGATCGCCGTCGGCGCCGGCAAGACGAAGGACGACGGCAAGCGCATCGCCCTCGATGTCAAGGAAGGCGACACGATCCTCTTCGGCAAGTACTCGGGCCAGGAGATCAAGCTCGAAGGCGAAGAACTCCTCATCATGCGTGAGGACGAAGTCCTCGCCATTCTCGACAAGTAGCCTTTTCGATCTACGTATTCAGGAGCTGGACAATGGCAAAGCAGATTATCTACGGCGAGCAGTCACGCCAGGCGATCCTCCGCGGCGTGAACCTGCTGGCCGATGCGGTCAAGGTCACTCTCGGGCCGAAGGGCCGCAACGTCGTCCTCGACAAGAAGTTCGGTTCGCCCACGATCACCAAGGACGGCGTGACCGTCGCCAAGGAGATCGAGCTCAAGGACAACCTCGAGAACATGGGCGCGCAGATGGTGCGCGAGGTCGCGAGCAAGACGTCGGACATCGCCGGCGACGGCACGACCACCGCCACCGTGCTGGCCCAGGCCATCTTCCGCGAGGGCGCCAGAAACGTCACCGCGGGCGCCAACCCGATGGAGCTCAAGAAGGGCATCGAGCAGGCCGTGGCCACCATCACCGCCGAGCTGAAGAAGATGTCCAAGCCGGTCAGCGGCAACATGGTCGCGCAGGTCGGCACCATCTCGGCCAACAACGACGAGACGATCGGCAAGATCATCGCGGACGCGATGGACAAGGTCGGCAAAGACGGCGTCATCACGGTCGAAGAGGCCAAGACGCTCGAGACCGGCCTGGACGTGGTCGAGGGCATGCAGTTCGACCGCGGCTACCTCTCGCCGTACTTCGTCACCGACCCCGAGCGGATGGAAGTGGTGCTCGAAAACCCCATCGTCCTGATCCACGAGAAGAAGATCAGCTCGATGAAGGACCTGCTGCCGGTACTCGAGCAGGTGGCGCGGCTCGGCCGCCCACTGCTCATCATCGCGGAAGACGTCGAGGGTGAGGCGCTGGCGACGCTGGTCGTCAACAAGCTGCGCGGCACGCTGCAGGCAGCGGCCGTCAAGGCGCCCGGCTTCGGCGACCGCCGCAAGGCGATGCTCGAAGACATCGCGATCCTCACCGGCGGCAAGGCGATCACCGAGGACCTCGGCCTCAAGCTCGAGAACATCAAGCTCGAGGATCTGGGCAAGGCCAAGAAGATCACGATCGACAAGGACAACACGACCATCGTCGAGGGTGGCGGTTCGTCGGCCCAGATCGACGGGCGCGTGAAGCAGATCCGGGCGCAGGTCGAGGACACCACCTCGGACTACGACCGCGAGAAGCTGCAGGAGCGGCTGGCCAAGCTGGTGGGCGGAGTCGCGGTCATCAAGGTCGGTGCGGCCACCGAGACCGAGATGAAGGAGAAGAAGGCGCGCGTGGAAGACGCGATGCACGCCACCAAGGCGGCCGTCGAAGAGGGCATCGTCCCTGGCGGCGGCACGGCGCTCATCCGTGCGGCCAAGGCCCTCGACGAGCTGAAGCTCGAAGGGGATCAGAAGGTCGGCGTCAACATCATCAAGCGCGCGATCGAGGAGCCGCTCCGGTGGATCGCCACCAACGCGGGCCTCGAAGGGTCAATCGTGGTCCAGAAGGTGCGTGAGCTCGACAACGAGTCCGGCTTCAACGCGCTGACCGACACCTACGAGAACCTCGTGAAGGCCGGCGTCATCGACCCGGCGAAGGTCGTTCGCACGGCGCTGCAGAACGCGTCGTCGATCGCCTCGCTGCTGCTGACGACCGAAGCCCTCGTCTCCGAGCTCCCCGAGGACAAGAAGGACGCTCCGCAGGGCGGTGGACCGGGCGGCGGTATGGGTGGGATGTACGTAGAGTTACGAGTGACGAGTTGCGGGTAACGAGTTACAAGTACGGGAAAACAGAAAGGGCCTGGCGGGGAAACCTGCCAGGCCCTTTGTGTTTGGTGCGGAGAGCGTTCCCACGTTCCCACTCTCCCACGTTCCTACGTTCCGACGCTCCTATCTCAGCGTGAACGTCAGCTCGATCGTGACGAGGACCGGCACGGGTTGACCGAGCCGGCGGCCCGGGATGAAGCGCCAGCGCTTGGCTGCCTTGAGCGCCTCCTGATCGAGGCCGAAGACCGAGTCGAGCGACTTGGTGACCGACGCTTCACCGACGGTGCCGTCGGGCAGGACGACACATTCGACCCAGACCGTGCCCTGCACCTTCGCGCGCATGGCGTCGGCGGTGTACTGCGGGCGGATCTCCTGAACCACCCGCGGCAGCTCGACGCCGTTGCCGGGCCGATACGCGCCCCCGCCAGTGCCGCCACCGGTGCCGGGGCCAAGCCCCGACCCGCTGCCCGGACCGATCCCCGTGCCCTGGCCGGTGCCAGCGCCGCCGCCGGTTCCCGTTCCCTGCGACAACGTCGAGGCGGCCATCGCGCTCTCGAGCAGGCCGGGATTGAGCTGCGCGGTGTCGCCGAGCGTCTTGGCCGGGATGTTCATCATCGGATCCGGCAGTTCCTTCGGCTTCTCGATGGGCTTGACAGTTTCCGGCCGCGTCACCGGCACGCTGATCGCCTGCTTGCCCGGAACTTCGGCCTTCTTCGGCGGCTCCGGCGACTGGTTCCCGCCGCCGCCGCCGCCGCCACCGGGCCCCGGTTCGGACAGCCACACGATATTGGCGGGCAGGCGTTCCGGCTGCACCGGCACCGAGATCGAGGGCTCCGGCGCGTAGGTCGCGACGAACACGGCGATCGCAAAGAACAAGATGTGAGTGGCGATCGAGGCGCCGACACCGAGGCGCGACTGCGGGTGCTCGAACGAAAACGACAGATCAGGCCCGTGCCCCTCGAGGTGCACCGCCAGATGCCCGGCGTCAGTATTCACGCTGGTCTTGTCGGTCTGCTCAGCCATCGAATGGTTCATAGGCATTGTGCCACGACTGCCGCGGCGAAGCGATGCAAGAGCGCTGCCCGCCAGAAATCTCAGGATTTTCGCCGGATATCCGTCCCGAGGCACGACTCTCCGTCCCCGGATCGTGACACCCTTCTTTGTTAGACGCCGCGCGCGCTCAGGAGGACGCAGCTGCGGCGGGAGCCGGCTGCGCGATGTAGCCCTGCCGGGCGCGCACGCGCAGGTCGGCGCGATTCGTGCGGACCTCGATCCGGCGCCATCCCGCCTTGCCAGGCGGCGGCGCGTAACCGAGCAGATACTGGTGCCTCAACTCCTCCGCGATGGAGGCCGCGGCGCGTTCGGCGTCCTCGCGCTTTCGTGCCGGCACGACGCGGCCGCCCGAGAGCGCGGCGAGTTGCGTGAGCAGCGGCGAGATCGGCTTCGCCGTCGCAACGGGATAGATCAGCACGCCCGAGGCCTTCACGCGGTCGAGCACCTCGCCTGCCGCGCGCGACGACTCCCGTTCGATGCCGTCGGAGAAGAGAATCACCGCCCGGCGTCCGTGCTCCCCAGCGATGGACTCCAGCGCTTGCACCACGGTGTCGCCGATCGGTGATGTGCCCCAGACCTGCAACGTGTCAACGGCGCTCCGAGCCGCGCCGCGGGATGCCTCGAAACCTGCGATTCGTTCGATCCGGCCGCCCACGGCGAGCACGAGCAATCGGTCGCGCACGCTCAACCCGTCGATCAGGCGCCTCGCCCCCGCGCGCGCCGCGTCGAAAGGCTCTCCGCCCATGCTGAAGCTGCGATCGATGACCAGGGCGACCGTGAGCGGGACGTCGCCGGCCGAGAAGGCACTGATCGGTTGCGCGACGCCGTCCTCCAGGACGGTGAAGGCCGAGGCTGGGCAGGCCGGTCACCGCGGTTCCGCGCGCGTCGGTGACGGAGGCGTAGACCTCGACGATCTCCGTGCCCGCCGCAAACTGGCGGGCCGCCGGCACCCGGGTGCCGAGCATGAGAGTCAGCGCGACGCCCGACCACACCCGGGCATGCCTGGACACCGCGTGCCGCCCCGTCATGGCCGAGGTGCTACAATCAGCAGGTCGATTGTTCCGGCTCGAGCGGCCCACCGACGGACGTCGACGAGGAGTGCTGTCATGTTCGGGCGACTTGGACTACCAGAACTGGTCATCATCCTGGTGATCATTATCCTGATCTTCGGCGCGAACCGCCTGCCGGAGATTGGCCGGGGCATCGGCCGCGGCATCAAGAATTTCAAGGAAGCGACCAACAAGGGCGCGAGCGACGACAACGCGTAGCACGCCGCTCCCGCGACCCACGACCCTCCAATCCTCGGCCTAGAGAATCACCCGGCTCTCCCCCACTCGCCGCGTCACCCGCTCGCGATCGAGATACTCGAGCAGCGGGATGGCGTACTTGCGCGTCAGGCCATAGCGCACCTTGAACGCCGCGACGTCGACTCGCGCCGTGCCCGCGGCCTTCAACGCGACGACATCGGCCTTCAACCGCGCCAGCGCGTCGCGATGGAACACGAACGCATCGACACGCGTCAGGACCTGCTGCCGCAGCAGCAGCTGCGTCACACGTTCGACCAGCGGCGCCGCGAGTCCAGTGGCCGCGCCGAGTGCGTGCGCCTCCGGCGGCATCAGCCCGGCGGCCCGATACGCCTCGGCAATCGCGGCATGCGCCGCGGTCTCCTCCGGCGTCATCGTGACGCCCCGGCCGGCCAGTGCCAGCCGATCGCTGCCTCGAATGGCGCCGCGCCGCGCCAGGTCTTCGAGCACCGCAGCCGCCACCTCTGGGTGCGCCGCGCCGAGCGCGCGTTCGCGCACTTCCTCGCGCGACATCCCTTCTGACAACGGCTGCGCGTCGTGATGCGCGGCAACCACGGCTAGAACGCGCTCCGCCAGCGTCTCGCGCCACTCCGCGCGCAGGAGCCGGCCCCCGACCTGCCAGCACGTGGGGTCGCCCTGCACGCGAGCGAGTGCTGCGCTCGACGGCTCGGTCCCTCCGCGCGCGGCCAGCTCCGCAATCACGATGCCCTGCGCGCCGGCGTCGGCGACGAAAAGTCGCAGCGCCGACGCTTCGTCCTCGCTCCCGAGAAACGGCGCGTTGAGCTGGGCCAGGCGGGCCCGCGTCGCCGCGAGGCGCACGCCGACGCGCGGTGGCGCCGGATCCAGAACGCGTCCGCCGGCAATCGTCACCGCAGGTGAATACCGGCGCAGCACGAAGCGATCGCCGCGGGTCACGGCCACAGGGCGCTCCAGCCGCAATCGGACCGCGCCGGTCTCTCCCGGCCCGATCGACGGCGCCGCGTCGCCGGCCGCCTCCGCCGGCCCGACGATGGCGACCCGCGCCAGCGTCTCGCCCGTGCCGTGATGAAAACGGACGCGCGCGCCGTGCCGCAAGGCGCCGCCCGACGCCAGGACGATTGCCGAGGCGTCGACGACGCTGGTGCTGTGGACTGATCCGGGGGTCACGAGCACCTGGCCGCGCTCGAGGTCGCTCACTTCCACGCCGGCAAGGTTCACCGCGACCCGCTCTCCGGCGTCCGCCCCCTCGCGCGCCGCCCCGTGCACCTGCACTCCGCGAACCTTGACCCGCCGGGTGCCCGGCGTGACGTCCAGCTCCTGGTCGATTGCGATGCGGCCACGCGCCAGCGTGCCGGTGACCACCGTGCCGAAGCCGCGCATCGAGAAGACCCGATCCACGGCAAGGCGCACCGGCCCGCCGGCATCGCGCTCGGGCGCCTGCCGCCCCAGGTCGCGCAGCGCCCGGCGCAGGTCGTCGAGCCCTGCGCCCGACCGGGCGGACACCGGAATCATCGGCGCGTTCGCCAGCGCGGTGCCGCCCACGAGCTCGGCCACGTCCAGCCGCACCAGCTCCAGCATGTCGGGATCGGCGAGATCGGATTTGGTCAACGCGATCACGCCGCGGGGAATCGCCAGCAGCCGGCAGATGTCGAGGTGCTCGCGGGTCTGCGGCATCACGCCTTCGTCGGCCGCGACGACGAGCAGGACCGCGTCGATGCCGGCGACGCCGGCGAGCATGTTCTTGACGAAGCGCTCGTGCCCCGGAACGTCGACGAACGCGACCGTCAGGTCGCCCTCCTGCCAATGCGCGAACCCGAGGTCGATGGTAATCCCCCGTTCCTTCTCTTCCTTGAGGCGGTCGGGATCGATGCCGGTCAGCGCCTGGACCAGCGCGCTCTTGCCGTGATCGATGTGTCCGGCGGTGCCGACGACGATGTGCCTGGAGTTCGCGACGGTCGTCACTTCGGTCGCCGCTTCGCGGCCTTCTTGGCGGCTCGTTCGCGCTTCCCGGGGCGCGTCTTGCTCTTCCCCCGCTGCTCCGCCTTCGGCCGCGCCTTGCTCTTCTTCGGCCCGCGCCGCTCCTCGCTCTCGCGAATGACATCCAGAATTTCGGACATCCCGAGATCGATCTGCCGCCGCTCGAGATCGACGCGAATCACCTGCACGCGGACCTTGTCGCCGAGGCGGTAGACCTTGTGCGTGTTCTCGCCGTGCAGGGTGTGGCTGCTCTCGAGGTACCGGTAATAGTCGTCGGCCATGCTCGAGATGTGGACCAGCCCCTCGACGAAGTGATCTACCAGCTCGATGAACAGGCCGAACGCCGCGACGCCGGTGATGTAGCCGTCGAATTCGTCGCCGACCTTGTCCGCCATGAAGCGGACCTTGCGCCACTGCAGCAACTCCCGCTCGGCGTCGTCGGCGCGCCGCTCGCGCTCGGACGTGTGCCGCGCGATCTCGGGCAGGTCCTCTTCGATCTCCTCGGCCCGCGCTTCGTCCAGGTGGCCGAGGCGCTGGGCGCGCAGCAGGCGATGGACGACGAGATCGGGATAGCGCCTGATGGGCGACGTGAAGTGCGTGTAGCTGGAGGCCGCAAGGCCGAAGTGGCCAAGGTTCTCCGGCGCATACCGCGCCTTCTGCATCGTCTTCAGCATCAGAAACGCGATCGGCCGCTCTTCCGGCGTGCCGGAGATCTTCTCGATCAGCCGCTGGAAGTGCCGCGGCCGGAGCGCATTCAGCGGCGCGCCGAGCGAATGCCCGAAGCCGGAGATGAACTCCTCGAACTGCTCCACCTTCAGCAGGTCGGGCTCCTCGTGGATGCGATAGAGACCCGGGCCTTCGCGACCCTCCAGGTAGTCGGCGACGGTCTCGTTCGCGAGGAGCATGAACTCCTCGATCAGGCGATGCGCGACGTTGCGCTCGGCGACGATGATGTTCTCGATGCGGCCGGACTCGTCCATCAGGACTTCGGCCTGCGGCAGATCGAAGTCGACCGACCCTCGGCGCCGGCGCCGGCCGTTGAGCACGCCGAACAGCTCGTGCATCAGCTCGAACAGCGGGACGAGCGGCTTGTACGCCTTTCGCGTCGCGGCGTCCTTCTCGGTCAGGATCGCGTTGACGGCGGTGTAGGTCATCCGCTCGTTGCTGTTGATGACCCCGTCGTGGAACTCGACGCGCACGACGTCGCCGTTCCGATTCACTTCCATCAGGCACGACTGCACCAGCCGGTCGACGTGCGGCCGCAGCGAGCACAGCCCGGTGGCCAGCTCCGCCGGAAACATGTGGAGCGCGCGTTCCGGGAAGTAGACCGAAGTGCCCCGCTCGTAGGCCTCGACGTCGAGGGCGCTGCCTTCCTCGACGTAGTGCGAGACGTCGGCGATGTGCACGCCGAGCCAGTAGTGCCCGTTCTCCAGCCGTTCAAGCGTGATGGCGTCGTCGAAGTCCCGGGCGTGCTCGCCGTCGATCGTCACCGTCGGCAGCGGATCGGAAGTCGGTCCGGCCCTCGATGTCCTGCGGCCGCACCGATGTGCCCAGGCGTGTCGCCTCGGCCACCGCATCTTCGCCGTGCGCGTCGGGCAGCGCGTGCTTGCGGATGATGATTCGCGTGTCGACGCCCGGCGTGTCGATTGGGCCGAGCACTTCGACGATGCGCCCGAGCGGCGGACGGGTGGCCGTCGGCCATCGCGTCAGCTCGACGACGACCATGTCGCCCGGCTCGGCGCCGCGGGCGTCTTCCTGGGGCACCTGGACATCGGCGAGCACGCGCCGATCGAACGGCACGACGAATCCCCGGGCGGCGTCGTCGACGTCGTAGCGGCCGACGAGCGACGCGTTGCCGCGCTCGAGGATGCGGATGATGCGGCCCTCGGCGCGATCCCCGCGCTGGTGCTCGACGCGGGCGACGACTCGATCGCCGTGCAGCGCTTCCTTGACGTTGGTCGGCGCGATGTAGAGGTCGCCGCCGGCGCGATCCCCGTCGGCGATGACGAACCCGTAGCCGGCCGGATGCATCTGCAGCCGGCCGACAACGACGTCCATCCGATCGGCGAGGCCGAAGCGGTTGCCGCGGATCTGCAGCAGATCGCCGTCGGCGACCAGCGCTTTCAGCAGGCGACGGAATGTCTGACGCTCGTTTCGGGGGACGCGAAGGGCCTGCAGGAGCTCGCGGGCCGTTGCGGGGTGGTGGACGTGTTCGCCGATCTGTCGCAGGATTTGCTCGCGCGAGAGCATGGACGCCACTATATCCCGAGCGTCCGGCCGGTCAGCGCACGCTGCGCGTGCCGTTTCACCGGGCGGGGCCGGGAGTCTTCGCGGCGGCGTCGAGGATGGCCAGCGCTTCGCCGCCCTTGCCTGCCGCGCCCTGGTCCAGCTTTGCGGCGAGGGCGCGCGCATCCGCCAGCGTCTGCGCCGCCTTGGTGGCCTCGCCCGCCAGTTCGATCTGGCCGTCCTGATCGAGCCCGCGCGCGATCTCTTCGGCGGCGACACGCGCCGACTCGAACAGCCCCGCCGCCTCGCCGAAGTTGAGCCGCGTCAGCGACATCAGTCCCGCAAGAGTCAAGCGGCGCGCCTCGGAGAACGCGGCCTGCCGCTCGACGCCTTGCAGCCGTTCCTCGGCGGCCCATCGACCGCGGGCGCCCCAGAGGTAGCCGACGCCCAGCACCGTCAGCGCAACGAGCACGGCAATCCCGGCCGTTTTCAGGTTCTGCATCGCTCAGTCTCCCTGCGACGCCGGGACCAGCACCAGCTGGAAGTCGCCGACGTTAGTGTCGGTTGGCCCGGTGACGATATGCCCGCCGGCTCGCGAGAAGTACGTCCACGAGTCATTGGCATGAAGATACGCGATCGCGTCCAGTCCGCGCGAGGCCGCCCGCGTCGTCGTCCCGGCATCGACGATCGCGCCGGCCGCCTCGGTGGGACCGTCGACGCCGTCGGTGCCCAGACTTGCGAGGACCCACCCCGGCGGCAGTGGAGCCAGCGCGGCGGCCGAGGGCGAACTCCTGGTTGCGCCCGCCGCGTCCGTTGCCGGTCACGTGCACGGTCGTCTCGCCGCTCGACAGCACACAGAGCGGCCGCCCCGCATCCTTCGCCATTCGGCGAACCCACTCGACGTGTGCAGCCGCCGCCGCGCGCGCCTCGCCGACGACCGGTTCCGGTCGAATCAGCACGGCGTATCCGCGCTCGCGTGCGGCGCCGGCCGCCGCCGCTACCGCGAGCGCCGCCGACCCGATGACCTCGGTCGTCGCGCGGTGCAGCGCATCGGCAGTCTTCGGTGTTTCCTCACGCCGGCCGGCCGCGCCCTCGACCAGGTGCGAGACGACGGCCGGCGGAAACGCCGTTCGGCCTCCGAACCGATCGAGCACGTCGAGCGCGTCGACAAAGGTGGTGGGGTCCGGCACCGTCGGACCCGACCCGATCACGCTTGGGTCGTCGCCGACCACATCGGAGAGCAGCCAGGCGTGCACCCGCCCGCGGCAGGCATGCGCAAGCCGGCCGCCCTTGACCGCCGACAAGTGCTTGCGCACGCAATTCAGCGCGGCGATGTCGGCACCCGAAGCCAGCAGCTGGCGGGTGACGGACTGCTTGTCTGACAGGGTCAGGCCCTCGGACGCGCGGGCCATCAACGCCGACGCGCCGCCCGATACCAGGACGACGAGGTCGTCGTCGGGCTCGACTGCCGCGGCGGTCTCGAGCGCGGCGCTTGCCGCCAACTCGCTCCTTCGATCCGGCAGCGGGATGCGCGCTCTCGAACCAGACGAGCGGCGCCGGCGCGCCCCCATGGGTGCCGATGACGACGCCGCGCACCGGTCCGTTGTGCGCCTCGAGAAACGCGTGCGCCATGGCGGACGCCGCCTTTCCGACGGCGATGAGCGAGAGCGGACGAGCCGTCGGGAACGCGGTGCGACTGCAGGCCGATTGGACGATCGCGCGCGCCGACACCGCTGCCAGCGCCGCATCGACGATCGCGCGCAGGTCGTCGCCCGGGATGGAGTCGGTCAGTGGAGGGTCTTGGGATCCGACCAGGCTGAAAGGCCGGTCAGCACGTCGAACTGTTTGAGGAGGTCGCTCACGACCTGGTTGCAGTCGTGACGTCGGCACAAGGTGTCGAGGCGGCCCATGACCTTGGCAAGGGCGGCATCGACTTCCTTGACCGCGAGTTCCGAGAAGCAGTCGCGTTGCCGTTCGAGGCAGTCGCGGTGCTTGAGGAACTCTTCGCGGTAGAAATCAGTGAGGCTGGCGGCGCACGAACTCGATCGCCGCTGGCCGGTCAGGAGGCGCGACATGCGGGTCCTCACACGAAACTGATTGTCCGGGAGCCGTAATGGATTCAGTGTAGTGAGCCGTTTGCTAGGTGTCAACGTTTACCGGGCGGTCCGGGCTGCCAGCGCGCCGCCCAGGCACCCGATGACCGCGCCGCCGCCGATGAGGGCGGCAATCAGGCCAGGACTCAGGAAGCGCACGTCGCCGATTTCAACCAGGCCGGCTGCCCACGCCACCGAGCGGCCCCCGCCCCGTCAGGTACACCGCTACCAGCGCCGCCACCGCGACAAGCGCCCCCAGCAGCCCGAGCAGCGTGCCCTCGAGGACGAAGGGCCCGCGGATGTAGGCCAGCGGCGCCCCGACCAGCTGCATGATCTCGATTTCAGCCCGGCGCGCGTGCAGCGCCAGGCGGACGACACCGGCGATGGTGAGGCAGGCCGCCAGCGCCAGGATCGCCGCGATGGCGAGCCCCGCGGTGCGGATGGCGGTCACGACGCTCATCAGGCGCTCGATCCACCTCCGGTCGTAGCGGACATCGCTCACCCCGGGCATCTGCCGCAGCTGCGCCGCCAGCCGGTCGACGGCGGCGTCGCGGGCAAGTTCTGGCGCGGAGGCGGACTTCGTAGGACGCCGGGAGCGGGTTGCTGGGCAGCGACCGAGCGGCCGCCGCCAGATCGGGAAACTGGCGCGTGAACCGCCGCAGGGCTTCGTCGGCAGCGACGTAGGCCTGTTCGGAGACGAGCCCGCTGGCCGACAGCGCCCGCTCGATGGCGCCGCGGTCGGTCTGCTGCGCGGCGTCGTTCAGGAAGACGGAGAACTCCGCGGCCGCGCTCCATCGGGCCAGCAGTCCCGCCGCCGACGTGCCAATCAGGAGCAACAACCCCAGCACGAAGAGGCTCGCACCCGCCGTCGTCACCGCCATCAGGGAAGAGCCGCGGCGGCGCCAGACACTGAGCAGCGCCTCGCTGGCGGCATACGCCAGCGTCTTCACGCCCCCTCCACGAGATGTCCCTGTTCGAGGCTCACCGTGCGCTTACCGACGCGGCGAATCAGCTCGCGATCGTGCGTCGCCACGAGCACGGTGGTGCCGCGTGCGTTGATGTCACGGAACAGGTTCATGATCTCGAGCGCCAGATCGGGGTCGAGGTTTCCCGTCGGCTCGTCGGCCAGCACGAGCGCCGGGTCGTTGATCAGCGCGCGCGCTACTGCGACGCGCTGCTGCTCGCCGCCGGAGAGCTCCTCGGGGAATGCGTTCATCCGGTGCTGCAGGCCCACCCACTTGAGGACCTGGAATGCCTTCCGCCGCTGAACGGCGACCGGCTGCCCGAGCACGCGCGGCACGAACGTGATGTTCTCGTAGACGGTGCGCGTCGGGATCAACTTGAAGTCCTGGAAGACGAAGCCGACGGTGCGCCGGTACGACTGCACCTGGCTGGCGCTCATCTTCGACAGGCTCCGGCCGTTGACGACGAGGTGCCCGGCCGAGGGGACGTCCTGCCGCAGCAGCAGGCGCAGCAGCGTCGACTTGCCCGCGCCGCTCGGGCCGGTGAGGAACACGAAGTCCCCCTTGCCGATGGTCAAGGTGAGATCCCGCAGCGCGTACACGCCGCGGGTATACATCTTGGAAATTTGCTGCGCTTCAATCACGGGACAAGGCGGCACGCGCGTCGCAGCCGCGCGGCGAGTCTAGCACACGGATCCGGGCGGTCATGGCCGTCAGCCGTCGAGCGCCCGCCGCATCAGCGTATTGACGAGCGCGGGGCTCGCCTTTCCGCCGGTGGCCTTCATCACCTGGCCGACCAGGAACCCCAGCACCTTCGTCTGCCCGGCGCGGTACTGCGTCACCGGCCCCGGGTGCGCGGCCATCACCTGCTCGATCGCCGCGGCCAGCGCCGACTCGTCGCTGATCTGCGCCAGGCCCTCCGCGTCGACGATGGCGCCGGCGGACTTGCCGGTCGCCCACATCTTCTCGAAGACGGCCTTCCCGGTGTGCGAGCTGATCGCGCCGCGCTCGATCAGGGCGACCAGATCGGCGAGCGCCGCCGGGCCGACGGGGCTCGACCCCAGCGTCACGCCCGTATCGTTCAGCGCGCGGGCCAACTCGCCCATCATCCAGTTCGCCACCGGCTTGGCGGGCGCACCGGCGGCCACGGCCTCGGCGAACCAGTCTCCCGCTTCACGCGTGCGCGTGAGCTCCGTGGCGTCGTACGACGAGAGGCCGTGCTCGGCCATCAGACGCTCGCGCCGCGAGGCGGGCAGTTCCGGGAGCGCACGCCGAGCGGCGTCGATGCGCGCGGCGTCGAGCTCGACCGGCGGCAGGTCCGGCTCGGGAAAGTACCGGTAGTCGTGCGCCTCTTCTTTGCTCCGCATCGTGATGGTGCGGGCTCGTCGCCTGATCCCACAGGCGCGTTTCCTGCTCGATACGGCGGCCGCTCTCGACGAGCGTGGTCTGCCGACGGATTTCGTATTCGAGCGCCTGGCGGAGATAGCGGAACGAGTTGAGGTTCTTCACTTCGGCCTTGGTGCCGAGGCGCGATTCCCCCACCGGCCGCACCGAGACGTTCGCGTCGCACCGCAGGCTGCCCTCTTCCATGTTGCCGTCGTTGACGCCGATCCAGACCAGCGTGTCACGCAACTGCTCGAAGAAGGCGGCGGCGTCAGCCGCCGACCGCAGGTCGGGCTCGGTGACGATCTCGATGAGCGGCACGCCGGCCCGGTTGAAGTCGAGCGAGGTCCGCTCTCCGGCATCCGCCGGGACCGTCGTGCAGCGACTTGCCGGCATCCTCCTCGAGGTGGATGCGCGTGAGACCGACGGTCAGCCCCGGGGTGCCGCGGATGACGTCGACTTTGCCAGGTCCGATGATCGGCTGGTCGTACTGCGAGATCTGGTAGCCCTTCGGGAGGTCGGGATAGAAGTAGTTCTTCCTCGCGAAGATGGACCGGGTGTTGACCGCGCAGCCCAGCGCCAGGCCGGCGCGCAGCGCAAAGTCGACCGCCTGACGGTTCAGTACGGGCAGGGCGCCCGGCAGGCCGAGGCAGACGGGACAGACATGCGTGTTCGGCGGCGCGCCGAAGCGCGTCGGACAGCCGCAGAAGATCTTGGTCGCCGTGAGGAGCTGGGCGTGGATCTCCAGCCCGATGACTGCTTCGTAGGACATCCGAGGTCAGGCGCGTGCCTGCGGATCAATATGTCGAAGCCCGGCACCCCGTCGACCGCGACCCGGTCGGACCGCGAGCGCCGGTCCGGCAACCGGACGTAGTAAGATCGGTGTGTAAGTGACGCCGCATCTCCGCGCGTATTCCCTATGAAAGGCGCTCGCCGCAAGCCCGCCGTCCCCGACCCGGCCCCGGCCCTCCAGCCGAGGCCCGTGCCGGCCGAGGTCTCGGCCTCAGAGGTCCGGGCGATGGTCGCGCGCGGCGAGCTGTCGGCGGCGCGTGAAGCCTTCGACCAGATCGTGCTCCGGCACCAGCGCCGGGCGTCGCGGATCGCGTTGATGTATTTGCGCGACACGGCCGAGGCCGACGAGGCGGTGCAGGACGCGTTCGTGCGGGCGTTCACCCGGCTCGAGACCTACCGGGACGAGCATCCGTTCGAGGTCTGGTTCACGCGGATTCTCGTGAACGCCTGCGTGGATCGCCAGCGCGCGCGTCAGCGCCGGGTGCGCCGGCTGGTGGCGATCGAGGATCTGCCCGGCGAACCGGCGGCGGGCCGGTCGGCCTCGCCCGAGCGGCGGGCGACGGGCAATGCCTGGCGCGAGGCCGTGAACGCGGCGGTGGAACGGCTGCCGGCACGACAACGCGAGGTGTTCATCCTGTGCCATCTCGGCGATCACACGCCGCGCGACGTCAGCATGATGACTGGAATGCGCGAGTCGACCGTACGCGTTCATCTGTTCCGGGCGGTGCACAAGCTCCGCGCGGCGCTGGGAGCCTGGCGTGATCTGCGCTGACTGGCATCCCGACGACGAGCGTCTGCTCGCGCGCTATCTGGACGGCGCCGACGCAGACGCCTCGCTCGACGCGCACCTGGCCTGGTGCCCATCGTGCACCCGCCGCCTCGGCGCGTTGACGCGCGACCTCGACGGACTGCACCGCGCCGCTGAAGGCGCGACGGCCGAGGCCTTCGACGAGGCGCGCCTGGGCGCGCAGCGGCGGGCCATCCAGCAGCGCCTCGGCGCGCGGTGCCGGCACGCGTGCTGGCCTTCCCGACGCCGCCGGCGCGGGCCCGCCACGCGCCGCTGATTCGCATTGCGGCCGCCGTGCTGCTCCTCGCGCTCACCGGAGCGGGCGTGGTCCGCATCCTGCTGTTGCCGCCGCCGGCGATGTCCTCGGCGGCCGCACGCCAGCCAGGCTCGGCGGCCCCGGCAACGGCCGGCGTCCGTCAGGCGGCGGCGTCAGGCCGACGTCCCGCCCGACGCCGTGCTCGAAGACATCGACCTCGCGCTGCTGCGGCCGCGAACGGCGGAGTTGCTGGCGCTCGACGAGTTCACGCCCCACGTCCGCGATATCGTCGCGCCCGTCCGCGGAAGCCGCTAGCCCGCCAGATGCCACCACTGATTTTCCGGAAGGGGCTCGATCTCAAGGACGCCGTCGCGGGACAGCTGGCCGAGAGCTACCACAGCTCGCTCGTCGGCGCGATCAAGGAGGCGGGCTACACCTACGCGGCCGGCCGCCTCGAACTGCACCTGGCGCGGGAGTTCGGCTTCTGCTACGGCGTCGATCGCGCCGTGGACTATGCGTATCAGGCACGCACCCGGTTTCCGGACCAGACGGTCTACCTGACCGGCGAGATCATCCACAACCCGCACGTGAACGACAAGCTGCGCGCGCTCGGCATCCGATTCCTGAGCGACGAGGGCGAAAGCGATCGACGCGCTGCGCCCCGAGGACGTGGTGATTCTCCCGGCCTTCGGCGTCACCATCGAGATGCTGCAGACGCTCTCGGCGCGCGGGTGCACGCTCGTCGACACGACGTGCGGCTCCGTGCTCAACGTCTGGAAGAACGTCAAGCGCTACGCGCAGGACGGCGCGACGTCAGTCATCCACGGCAAGCACTGGCACGAAGAGACCGAGGCCACCGCGTCCCAGGCGTCCCAGTACCCGGGCGGGCGCTACCTGGTCGTGTACGACAAGGCCGAGGCCGCCGCTGGTCTGCGACTACATCCGGCACGGCGGCCAGCGCGACGCCTTCCTCGAGCGCTTCTCCGCGGCCGCCTCGCCGGGCTTCGACCCGGACGTCGACCTCCGGCGGATCGGGCTGGCGAACCAGACGACGATGCTGATGTCGGAGTCGATCGAGATCGGCGAGATGTTCCGCGAGGCAATGCGGGACAAGTTCGGCGAGGCGGCGCTGGCTGAACGCTACCGCGCGTTCGACACGATCTGCAGCGCGACGCAGGATCGCCAGGACGCGGTGATCCGGCTGCTCGCGGAGACGCCGATCGACCTGATGGTCGTCATCGGTGGCTACAACAGCAGCAACACGTGCAACCTGGCGCACATCTGCGCCGATCACGTCCCGACCTATCACATCGCCGACCCGTCATGCCTGGTGTCGGCCGGGACGATCCGCCACAAGCCGGTCGGCGCGCCCGCCGAGATCGAGACCGACGGGTGGCTGCCGCCGTCGGGTCCGCTGCGCGTCGGCCTCACCTCCGGAGCTTCGACTCCCGACAACCTGGTCGAACGCGTCGTCCGCACACTGGACGCGTTCGCCAATCCCGACTGAGCCCCGTGCGTCTTCTCGTCCGACTCCTGGCGGGCCTGGCGCTGGCGCTGGTCCCGTTGTCGACGGCCGGCCGGGCCGCGCCTCCCCTGCCAGAGCCGGCGGCGTCGCCTCGGCTTCGAGCCGTGCGCCGACTACAAGCTGGCGACCTACGAGGCCATCGACGACTACTTTCGCGTCCTCGACGCGGCGTCCGATCGGCTGGCGCTCGTGGAGATCGGCAAGTCGGTCGAAGGGCGGCCGCTTCGACTGGCCATCATCTCCTCGCCCCGCAATCTCGCCCGCCTCGAGCGCTATCGCGACATCGCGGCGACGCTCGCCCGCGGCCGCCGCGACGGCGCGCCCTGACCGACGCCGACGCCCGGGCGCTCGCCGAGGAAGGACGCGCGGTCGTGTGGGTGGACTTCGGACTGCACTCGACCGAGGTCGCCCACTCGCAGGCGGCACCGCTGTTTGCGTGGCGCATGGTGTCGGGTGAGACGCCGGAGATCCGGCGTATGCGCGACGAGGTGATCCTGCTGCTGATGCCGAACATGAACCCGGACGGCACGACACAGGTGGCCAACTGGTACATGCAGCATGTCGGCACGCCCTTCGAGAAGGCGCCGCTGCCGGAGCTGTACCATCGCTACGTCGGCCACGACAACAACCGCGACTGGTTCATGCTGACGCAGCCGGAGTCGCAGGCCGTCGCGCGCCAGCTGTATCACGTCTGGTACCCGCAGATCGTCTACAACCAGCACCAGGAGGCACCGTTTCCCGGCGCGCATCTTCGTGCCGCCGTTCGAGGATCCGGTCAACCCCAACATCCCGCCGCTGGTCGTGCGCGGCATCAACACCGTCGGTGACGCGATCACGCGGCGGTTGGAACAGGAAGGCAAGACCGGGGCGATTTCCCGGATGCAGTACGACGCGTGGTGGAACGGCGGCATGCGCACCGCGCCGTACTTCCACAACATGGTCGGCATCCTGACCGAGACGGCGCATGCCTCGGCTTCGCCGGCGACTTACGATCCGGCCACGTTCCCCAAGACCTTCCCGACCGGGCTCTCGACGAGCGAGCCAAGCGTCTTCTATCCGTCGCCCTATCGCGGCGGCCGATGGACGCTGCGCGACAGCTGCGAGTACATGCTCACCGCTTCGATGGCCGTCATGGACGTCGGCGCGCGGCGCCGCAGCGAGTGGCTCTACGACATCTACCAGATGGGGCGCGACCAGATCCGCGGCGGGGCGGCCGAGACGTTCGTGATCCCCGCGGCGCAGTGGGATCCGCCGACGGCGGTCGCGCTCGTGAACACGCTGCTGCGCGGCGGCGTCGAGATCGGACAGGCGACCGAGGCGTTCGACGCCGGCGGCCAGCGCTACGAGGCGGGCGCGTACGTGATCCGCGGTGCCCAGCCGTTCCGCGCCTACCTGCGCGATCTGCTGCTGCCGCAGCGCTACCCCGACATGCGTCTCTATCCTGGCGGGCCGCCCGACCGGCCGTACGACATCACGGGCTGGACACTGCCGCTGCAGATGGGCGTGCGCGTCGACGAGGTGCCGGCGGCGGTGGAGGTGGCGACGGGCCCGGTCGTGATCGCGACCTCGCCGGCGGCCGACGTGCCCGGCCTGGACGGCGCGGCGCTGTTCGTCATTGATGGCCGCGTCAACAACAGCGTGCGCCTCGTGAATCAGCTGCTCGGCGCGGGCGTAGCGCGTGGAGCGCCTCGCCTCGCCCATCGACGTCAGCGGGGATCGGTGGCCGGCCGGCGCGTTTCTCGTGGAAGCGACCGACGCATCCCGGTCGGCGCTGCGCGCCGCAGTGCGTGCCGACGGCGTGCGGGCATCAGCGCTCGCCGAGGCGCCTGCGGGCCCGCGGCTGCAGGTTCGTCCACGGCGGCTCGGTCTCTACCGCCCGTGGGGCGGCAACATAGACGAAGGCTGGACTCGGTACGTTCTGGAGCAGTTCGGCTTCGCGCCGGCAGCCGTGCGCGATGCCGACATCCGCGAAGGCGGGCTGGCGAGTCGGTTCGACACGCTGATCCTGCCCGACGCGTCGTATCAGTCGCTGCTGACCGGGCTCTCGCCTGCCACGATGCCAGCGGAGTACACCGGCGGCCTCGGCCCGCGAGGCGTCGCGGCGCTCTACGAGTTCGTCGAGGCCGGTGGCACGCTGGTCACCCTGGACACCGCATCCGAGCTGCCGTTGACAGCGTTCGGGCTGCCGATTGCCAACGTCACGGCGGGGCTGCGCGAGACGGAGTTCTCGATTCCGGGGTCGCTCCTGCGCGTCGAGGTCGACACGACGCATCCGCTCGCCTGGGGCGTGCCGGCGCATGTGTCTGCCTTCTTCGCAAACGGCCTGGCCTTCAGGCCCACGACGGGCTCGTCGGGCGGCTCCCGCGAGTGGCCACCGACCGCGCATGTCGTTGCGTCGTACGCGCGCGAGGGCCTGCTCCAGAGCGGCTGGCAGCTCGGAGGCGACCGGCTCGGCGGTCAGGGCGCGCTCGTCGACATGCAGGTCGGTCGCGGCCGCCTCGTCTTGATCGGGTTCCGGGCGCAGCACCGTGCCCAGCCGCACGCCACCTTCAAGTTCCTGTTCAACGCCCTGCTCACGCCTTCCCCGGCCGAACGCCCCGGCGGGTAAACAGCCCCGTCAGAACAGGCGTAGCTCATACGTCCGCATCATGCCGGTGCCCCGTCCACGTCCGCTTGTCCGCCGCCTCGTGCCCGTCCTGCTGGCGCTCATCGTCGCCGCGGCGGATCCGCCCCCGGCCGCTGCCGGCCAGGGCGGGAAGTTCAAATGGTGGCAGTCCGAGCGCTTCCAGCAGGAACTGGGGCTCACGGCCGATCAGACCACCCGGATCGAAGAGGTCTTCAAGGCGAGCTGGCCGGAGCTGCAAGCCGCCAAGCGCGAGCTCGACCAGCTCGAGACGGAATTGTCGCGGCTCATCGCCGAAGGCACGGCAAGCGAGGCAAAGGTCCTGCAGCAGATCGACCGCGTCGAGGCCTCGCGCAGTGCCATGGGCCGCTCGCGGTCGCTGATGCTGTATCGGATGCACCGGCTGCTCTCGCCCGATCAGCGCGTGAAGCTGAAGGTGCTGTACGAAGCCGTCGAACGCGAGAAGGCTCAACGCCCCCACGAACCGGTGCGGCCGTAGCGCGCCGTCACCGAGCCAGCAGTCGTTCCCACAACTCAGCCATCGTCAGGCCGGTCTCAGGGTCGCGCATCTCCGGCGCGATCTCGGCCAGCGGCTCGAGCACGAACCCGCGTTCGCGAAACCGCGGATGCGGGACGCGCAATCCCGGCTCGTCGACAACGACGTCGTCATAGAGGATCAGATCGAGATCGATCGTGCGCGGCGCGTTGGCGTGCGGCCGAAAGCGCCCCAGCCGGCGCTCGATGTCGAGGAGCGCGGACAACAGCGCGCGCGGGGCCAGCATGGTGCGGCCGGTGACGGCCGCATTGAGGTAGTCGGGATGTGGAAGCTCGACGCCCACCGGCGCCGTCAATCGGACCGACGAGACGCGGACGTCCGTGAGAACCGTGGCCAGCGCGGCGATGGCCTGTCGCAGCTGCGCGGCCGGGTCGCCGAGGTTCGCGCCGAGCGCGATGGCGACCGGGACCATCCGCGCGGCGGGTTCAGTCACCGACCCAGCGAGCGCCAGCGACCACGCCGCGCTTGCCTGCGCCCTCGCCGCCGCGCCCCAGCACGTTTGGCTCGCCGCTGAGACCCTGTTCGATGAAGCGCGTCTGCTCCTGCAGCTCGCCGAGCATCAGGCGCAGCATGGTCTGGTTGCGCGCGTGGGACAGCCCCTCGACCTTCGGACGCCATTTCTCCAGGAACGCGCGGCCCCGTTCGACGTCCTCGCTGAGCAGCGACTTCCAGGCATCCTTTCCGCGCTCGATCGTAATCGAGGGGCCGGGCGGCGGATCCGGCAGCGACCCGCCGAGCGAGGCGATGGCGTCGGCGAGCCACTCGAGATGTGTCTCCTCGCGGTTGATCACATACTGGTAGGCGTTGTTGATGTCGTAGCCAGGGACGTGCACGGCGACGGCCCTGTGGCGCTCGAAGAGCGCGAGGCGGTCGCGATAGCACTCCTGCAGAAGGGCGATGAGATCCGTGGGTTTCACGCCTTTTGCTTTTCCTTGCAGTTGATGCAGACTCGCGTCCACGGAATCGCGTTCAGGCGCGCGTCGGCGATTGTCCCGCCGCAGTCGCGGCAGACACCGTAAGTGCCCTTCTCGATGCGCTGCAGCGCGTCTTCGATGGCCTGCAGGATCTTCGCGTCGGTCTGCCGCAGCTTCAGGGCGATGTGCACTTCGTTGTTGCCGCTGGCCTGATCGGCCATGTCACCCTGGCGCGAGTTGTTCTCCATGGTGGCCTGCAGCGGCCGGACCCCAGCCGTCCCCACCAGCTCCAGCTTCTTCCGGAGCAGGGCCTCACGAAAGGCCTCGAGTTCCATGTTCGTCGTCACTCCTCCGCCGGCACCTCCGGCGGACTCGACAAAACGTGATCATAGCACCGGGCGAGGTCCGGCTCCAGACTGGCACGCCCGGCGGGCCGCGTCCGTCACTCCGCCGTCATTCCGCGCGCAGCGTCGCCAGCGGCCGTCGGCGCAGGACGTCGGCGCTCGCCGCCAGGCCGACGACGGCGACGAGCACGGTGGTCGCGGCCACGCCCACGGCCAACTCGCGCCAGGGCATCGTCCAGGTGAGCTCGATCGCCCAGCGGCTGATGGCGTAGCTGAGGGCGACGCCGCCTGAGGCCCCCACCAGGCCTGCCAGCAGCCCCAGCAGCGCGTACTCGAATGCCAGCAGGCTGCCGACGACGCGCGTGCTGGCGCCAAGCGTCTTGAGGATGGCTGCTTCGTAGACGCGGCGGAATTTCGTCATGGCGACGGCGCCGGTCAGGATGAGGATGCCCGTCGCCAGCACCAGGCCGCCGACGACGCTGACGCCCAGCGTGATGGTGCCGATGACCGATCGCGCGGTCTCGAGCACTTCCCGCAGGTCGATGACCGAGACATTCGGGAACGCCGCGACGAGATCGCGCTGCAGCCGGGCGCGCGCGTCCACGTCGGTCGGGCCGCGCATCGGCGCGATGAAGCCGTGCGGCGCCCGATCGAATGTGCCCGGCCGGAACACGAACATGAAACCGCCGGTGCGCACGTCGCGCCAATTTACGCTGCGCACGCTCGTCACCCGGGCATCGACGGATCGGCCGAGCACGTCGAAGCGCATCGTGTCGCCGATCTGGATGCGGAACCGATCGCGGATGCTCTGCTCGATCGACACTTCCGGCGTCGACGACGGCGTCGACGGCCAGAAGCGCCCGTCGATGACGCGCTCGTTCCGCGACAGTCCGCCGCGGTACGTGATCGTGTACTCGCGCGCCAGCGATCCGCGACCCCGCACCTCCTCAACGCTGTCGAGGTTCACCTCCCGCCCGCTCACGCGGGTGACCCGCGCGCGCAGTACCGGCAGCAGGCGCGGCGCGCCTTCGGCCGACACACGCGGCGCCAGGAACTCGGTCAGCGGCCCGGCCTGGTCCTTCTGGATGTCGATCAGGAACATGTCCGGTGTGTCGGCGGAGAAGTCGAACGAGAACTGCTCGAGCAGGTTGGCCTGCACCGCGCGCACGCCGACGATGAAGAAGCACCCCAGCCCGACGGCGAGCAGGACGAGGCGCGTCTGGTTGCCGGGCCGGTCGAGATGAAGCGCCGCGTGCCGCAGCGCGAACCAGCGGACGTGGCGCAGCGGCCGCGTCGCTTTGATGAGCAGCCAGCCGGCGCCCCAGAGCACGCCGGCGATGACGACGAACCCGCCGCAGACAATCGCGCCGACCTGCCAGGAGCCGGCCTGCCAGGCCGCCACCGCGACGAGCGTCACGCCGACCAGCACGGCGACGACCACGCGCAGCCAGTCGCGTGGGCCCGTACCGGATTCCTGCCGCAGCAGCAGCGAGGGACGCACGTGCCGCACGCGCAGCAGCGGCACGATCGAGAAGAGCAGCGCGACGAGCAGGCCGATCAGCACGCCCTGGCTGACGGCCGGCCAGGTCAGGCCATAGGTCAGCGGCACGCCGGTCGGCGTCGCCGCGATGCCGTAGCGCGCGACCGCCACCAGCGCCAGCCTCGCCAGCGCGACGCCGAGCAGGCTGCCCGCCAGACCCAGCGCGAGCACCTGCAGCATGTAGATGCCCAGAATCTGCGAGGTGCGGCCGCCCACACATTTAAGGACGGCGATGCTCTTCAGCTTCTGCTCGACGAACACGCGAGTCACGCTCGACACGCCGATGCCGCCGAGCACGAGGACGACGAGTCCGACCAGGCTGAGATAGTTCTCCGATCGCTCGAGGTCGTCGCCGATGTCGCTCTCCGTGCTCTTCCACGTCCGGACGTTGATGAACTCGTTGCGGAAGGCCTGGCGTAGCTCGCGCGCGACGCCGTCGAGGCGCGACGGCTCGACGCGCAGCATGATCTGCTGGCGCGATCGGCTGCCGAAGCCGAGCAGGCCCGACTCGAGGAGCGCCGTGCGATCGATGAGCACTCGGGGGCCGAGACTGAATCCGCCGGCGCGGCTGCCGGGCTCGGCCTCGAGGACGCCGCGAATCGTGTACGTCTGTCCGCCGATCAGCAGCGTGTCGCCCACGGCGAGGTCCAGCTGCGTCAGCAGCTCCGGCCGGACCAGCGCCCCGCGATTCGCGAGCAGCGCATGCGAGTACGGCGCGCCGCCGCGCAGGCGCACCCGCCCGTAGAGCGGGAACGCCGGCTCGACCCCGCGCAGCTCCACCATCCGTGCCGCCACTTTCGAGGCATCGCCCGGTCGCACCATCGTCGCCGTCTCGGTGGCCTCGGTGGCGGCCGCGACGCCAGCGCCGGGCACCAGCCGCCGCGCCAGCTCCGTGCGATCCTGGTCGCTGAAACCGCGCCCGGTCGAGATCACGATGTCGCCGGCGATGAGCGCACGCGCCTCGCCCGCGACCACGCCGCGCACGCTCTGGATGACCGAACGGAGCGTGACGATGGCGCCGACGCCGATGG
Organism: Vicinamibacteria bacterium; assembly: GCA_963719755.1. Classification (GTDB taxonomy): domain Bacteria; phylum Acidobacteriota; class Vicinamibacteria; order Vicinamibacterales; family JAENWD01; genus JAENWD01. The sequence goes on from CAVRDA010000016.1 coordinate 521,203, forward strand.
CGAGGCAGATGAAGAAGAACAGCAGCCGCTGCCAGGACGCCCGCGTCTCCCGCGCCGCCATCCGGAGAACGAACATCATGCGGGAGAGGCCTGCGCCGGCTGCCCGGCGACCGAGGTGTCGCGACGGCCGTCGCGCAGCACGAGCTGCGCGTTTGCCCGCGCGGCAAGCGCCGGATCGTGCGTCACGAGCACGAGCGTAGTCCGCCTCGACCGGTTCACTTCGACCAGCAGATCCATGACGTGGCGGCCGTTGGCACTGTCGAGATTGCCCGTGGGCTCGTCGGCCAGCAGAATCGGCGGGTCGTTGGCCAGCGCGCGTGCGATAGCCACCCGCTGCTGCTCGCCGCCGGAAAGCTGCGACGGATAGTGGTGCGATCGATCGTGCAGGCCGACTTCGTCCAGCAGCCGCGCGGCGCGCGCCGAGGCGTCGCGCCGGCCGGCCAGCTCCATCGGCACCAGGACGTTCTCGCGCGCCGTGAGCGACGGAATCAGGTGGAAGAACTGGAAGACGAAGCCGATCTTCTCGCCGCGCAGGCGCGCCAGCGCGTCCTCGCCCAGCCGCGTGATGTCGACGCCGTCGATGAGCACCTCGCCGCTCGACGGCGCATCGAGGCCCGCGATGAGGCCGAGCAGGGTCGACTTGCCGCTGCCGGAGGGCCCCGTGATTGCCAGCGACTGGCCTGCCGGCACGAACAGGTCGAGCGGATGGAGGATCGTGAGCGGCGCGCCGCCGCTCGGGACGGTGCGCGAGACCGCGCGAAGTTCGATCATTCGGTTACGACGTCGCGCGCGCGCCGACCAGGGGCGCCAGCGCTCGCCAGATGGTGGCAGCAACCCGGCGCTGCCCTTCCGCGGTGGGGTGAATCCCGTCGGACTGATTCAACGCGGCCGCGCCAGCGACGCCATCCAGGAAGAACGGGATGAGGACGACGTCGTACGAGTCGGCGAGATCACGGTACACCGCCCGGAACTCACGCGTATAGGCAGGCCCGAAGTTCGGCGGCGCTTCCATCCCCGCCAGAATGACGCGCACCCGTCGCGCCTGCGCAGTCTCGATGATCCGCGCGAGGTTCGCGCGAAGGTCCTTCGCAGGCAATCCGCGCAGGCCGTCGTTGGCTCCCAGGGCGAGAACCAGCACCTGCACGTCGCCGTCGAGCGACCAGTCGAGGCGGCGAAGCCCGCCGGCGGACGTGTCGCCGGAGACGCCGGCGTTGACGACCTCGTAGTCGAGCCCCGCGGCGTGCAGCATCTCGCCCAGCCGTGCCGGATAGGCTTCGTCCAGGCCCAGGCCGTAGCCGGCGGTGAGGCTGTCGCCGAGACACACGATGCGAGGCCGCGAGGCCGTCGGTGCGGTGGCCGGGGCGTCCTGTGATGCCGGCGCCGGAGAGACGGCTGCCTCCGGCGATGGACGATCCGAGCACCCGGCCGCGAGCAGCGACACGCCGAGCGCCAGGACACGAATGGGGCGCATGTGTACCAGTATACGGAGGGAACCGACACGAGCGTTCCGGCCGCCGCCGGTCAGTCCGCTTTGACCAGCACGGCCGTGATGTTGTCGGTCCCGCCGCGCTCCAGCGACGTGGCGACCAGGCGGTCGGCGAGTTCCTCGAGGCCGCCCGGTCCGCCGAGCAGGATCTGCAGCGCCGCGTCGTCCAGCCCGCCGTAGAGCCCGTCGCTGCAGAGCAGGATCTGCTCGCCGGCACGGAGCGGACGCTCGCCCACTTCGACCTCCGTGTCGTCCCGCGCGCCGAGGACGTTGGTCAGCACGTGGCGCATGGGATGCTGCGACAACTGCGAGCGGTCGAACTCCGGATCGCGCGCCAACACCGTCGCGACCCAGGAGTCGTCGTGCGTGATCTGCTGGAGCGCACCGCCGGAGAGCACGTAGATCCGGCTGTCACCCACGCCGCAGAAGGTCAGCGTGCTGCCTTCGATCAACGCGACGACAATCGTCGTCCCCATCCCCGCGAAGTCGGGCTTGTCCTCGCCCGCCTGGTAGACCTTGCGATTGGCCAGGCGGACCGCCGTGACGAGGCGGTTCGCGTTCATGGACAGGTTGGGGTCGAAGCCGAAAGGCCAGGTGAGGTCGTGGTCGCCGCGGCTGGCTTCGAGAAAACTTTGCACGGTGTCGACCGCCATGCGGGACGCCACCTCGCCGGCCTGATGGCCCCCCATGCCGTCGGCGACGACAAAGAGCCCGGCCGGCAGATCCCACAGCAGTGCGTCCTCATTGTTCGGGCGGACGCGGCCCGGGTGTGTCACACCGTACGCCGTCAGCTTCAAAGCCCGCTCATACTAGCGTAGGCTTTGCCGGCCCAGCAAGACGCGAACAGCCGCGGTGTATACTTCGTAGCCGTGGCCAGCGTGGCACTTCAGCCGGTTCTGGCCCGTGCGCACACCGCTCTAGAGCGGGGCCGCGGGGCTGACGCCGCCCAACTGCTGCAGCCGGCACTCCGATCCGGCGCGCTGACGCGTGAAGATGAGCTGACGCTTCGCGCGCTCCTGGCTGAAGCCTGGCTCCTGCAGGACGACCTCACGCAGGCCAGCGCCTCGCTTGGCCGACCGCCGGATTCCCTTCGCGAGTCGGCGATCTCTCCGGCCGTCCTGTCGAATCTCTGGCGGCTCCACGGCCGAGTGGCCTGGACGCGCGGCGATCAGTCCCGCGCCATTGCACTCCAGCAGCGTGCGCTGAAGCACGGCGAACACGCCCACGACCTGCGCGCCTCGGGCCTGGCCCACTTCGAGCTCGCGCGCTGCTATCAGCTGGTCGGCGATCGCGCGACGATGGCCGAGCACTTCAACGAAGCCGCGACCGCGCTTCATGCCGTCGGCGACAAGCGCAACCTCGCCCTCGTGCACTCGCTGTCGGGCAGCAACCTCGCCCAACAGGGACGCTACGACGAAGCGCTGATGGCGCTGCGCCAGGCGGAGCGGCTGGCGCAGACGGTGCAGGCTGACGACGTGGTAGCCATCGCGTGCGGCAACCAGGCTAACGTCGCGATGATCCGCCATCGCTACGAGCAGGCGTTGACGCTCGCCGAGCGCGCGGTCGCGCTGCACCAGCAGTATCCGCCGGGCCACGGCCTGGCAGTGTCGCTCGGCACGCTCGGCCAGATCGCGATCCGCCTGGGTCAGCTGGCGCGAGCCGCCGAGGCGCTCAATCAGGCGCTCGCCGTCCGCACGCCGCTGCTCTACCACGAGACGACCGGCGCGATCTTCGACTCGCTCGCGCAGATGCACCTGATTCGCGGCGACTACGACGCGTGCGCCGAGGCGCTGGCGCAGGCGCGCGACGCCTTCGGCGAGTACGACGCGCACACGCCGCGCTGGTACGACTGGTCGCTACGGCTCATCGACGCCCGGCTGACCGCCCGTCGCGGCGACTTCGCCCGTGCGGTGACGCTGGCAGACGCGATCATCGCGTCGCCGGGCGTGCCGCCGGCCGACGAGCTGCACGCGCATCTCATCGCCGCCGACGCCCTGGTCCAGGCCGAGCGCTTCGGCGAAGCGCAGCAGCGCCTGGAGCTCACCGCGGCGCACGTCGATCCGCGCACGACGCCCGGCGCCTGGGGCGAGTTCCTGCGGGTTCGCGGGATCGTTGCGGCGACGACCGGCCGCGCGACCGAGGGCTATCACGATCTGTCGCAGAGCGCGACGGTCTGCGACCTGCTCGGCGAGCGCTACCAGTCGGCGCTCAGTCAGCTCGCGCTGGGGCGCGTCGCGGCGCGTGCCGGCGCGCGGTCGCTCGCCGTGCGGACGCTCGACCAGGCGGCCTTCATCTTTCACGAGCTGGGGGCCGCCCGCGACGAGCGCGACGTGGAGGCGGCGCGCGCATTGCTGGCGCAACCGGGGTCAGGCGAGTTCGTCGGCGCGCCCGCCGACGCCGACGACGTCGTGGTACGCCGGCTGGTCGACGCGGCGGCGCTGCCGGAACTGCTGGCGAGAGAAACCGCCGCGGCGTTGCTGGAGATTGCCTCGGCCGACGCCGCGGTGGTGTTCACCCGCGCTGGCCATGACGAGCCGCGAGTCGTCGCCGCTGCCGGTTGCGACGCGTCATACGCCCGAGCGCTCGCGCGATCGGCCGGCGAGGCGACGCACATGGGCGATCTGCGCGTCGTCACCGAACCGCTGGGGCGCGACCGCTCGGCGGCGCGCTCGGTGGTGCTCGCCGTCTCGCGGATGCCCGGCCCGCTGGTCGAGCGCCGGCTGCGAATGGTGACCGCGGTCGCGCGGCAGGGCTTCGAGCTCGGCGAGGCGCGAGAGCGCCCGGCGCGTGCGGCAGACGTCGTGGCCATCGAACGGCCCCTCGAGCCGCTGATTCCGGGGTTCCTGTGCGCCGGCGCCGCGATGTCGCGCGTCGTCGATCAGATCAAGCGGCTGCAGACCACGCCGTTGAACGTGCTCATCACCGGCGAGAGCGGCACCGGCAAGGAACTGGTGGCGCGCGCGATTCACGCGGGATCGACGCGCGCGGCCGCGACCTTCCTGCCCTACAACTGCACGACGACGACGAGAGAGCTGGCCGACAGTCAGCTCTTCGGGCACCGGCGCGGCAGCTTTACCGGGGCGATGTCGGACCAGCCGGGGCTGGTGCGTACCTCCGCCGGCGGCACGCTGTTTCTCGACGAGATCGGGGACCTGCCGCTCGACGTGCAGCCGAAGCTGCTGCGCTTCCTCGAACAGGGCGAGATCATGCCGCTCGGCGAGACGCGTCCGCTGCAGGTGGACGTCCGCGTCATCGCCGCGACCAACGCCGACCTCGAACAGCGCGTCGGCGAGGGCCGGTTCCGCGAAGACCTCTACTACCGCTTGAGCGTGATCCGGCTCCATGTCCCACCGCTGCGACAGCGGCGCGAAGAGATCCCTCATCTGAGCAGCTTCTTCCTGCGCGAGGCATGCGACAGCCTGAACAAGCCGGACGTCGAGATGAGTCCCGCGGTGCTCGATCTGTTCGCGCAGTACCTGTGGCCCGGAAACGTGCGCCAGTTGCGCAACGAGATTCGGCGCGCCGTGGCGATGAGCGCCCCCGGCACGGCGATGACGCCGGACGTGCTCTCGCCGGAACTGGCGCGGCTCGATCGCGAGACGCCGGCGGGCCCGGCGGTCCGGCCGCCGCACGCAGCGTGACGACGACCCTGGCCGCCGCCGTCGATCAGCTGGAGCGCGACATCATCCGCGGGGCTCTCGATCGCGCCGCCGGCAACATCTCGGAGACGGCGCGGCAACTGGGACTGACGCGCCGCGGCCTGTATCTGAAGCTGCGGCGGTTGGGCGTCGATGCTCCCCTCCCAATGGATACGAAGTAGTCAGCCAATAGCTTGTCTGGATACTAAGTAGGCTGTCTCGACAATAGGCCCGGCGCGGCAATATCCACGTAACTCACTGTATTTATAGCATGTTAGAGGCAACGGCGCCATACGGATGAGTCGACGGCGCGAGGGTTGATTCCCTTGAACGACAGTTTCCGGGGGGACACCGTTGCTCAGCCGCCACCACGCCGCTCATTCGCCTCGCTCCCAGCGCCGCTCCGAGCGCCTCAGCGTGACCCTCGCCGGTCGACTGACCTGGCGGGACGCGCGCGGCATCCAGCGGTTCGCGACCGTCATGACAAAGGACGTGAGCGACGACGGCGTGTATCTCGAGTGCCGCGACGCGGAGCCGATCCCGCTGTACCGGCTGGTCTACCTGCAAATCGAGCGCAACGACCGGGACTCGTCGCAGCTGCCGCCGGCGCTGCGCGACGGCCGCGTGCTGTCGGCGGTGTATCGGGTCGGTCCGTGCGAGCCGGCGACGGGCACCCCGTCCGGCTACGCATTGCGGCTACTGGTGGATCCTCGCGTCGCCGAGGTCGCAGCCTCTCATCGCGCGGTGCGCTCTATCGCGTAGCGGCCGGCCGCCTTCTCCAACTCCCCGGCGCCACTACGACGACTTCTTCGGTTCGACGTGGCCGCCGAACTGCTTCCGCATCGCGGAGAGCACCTTCTCCGCAAACGTGTGATCCTGCCGTGACCGGAACCGCGTGTACAGCGACGCGGACAGCACTTCCGCTGGCACGGCTTCCTCGATCGCCGCGAGAATCGTCCACCGGCCCTCGCCGGAGTCCTGGACGAAGCCGGTGTATTCAGCCAGGTCGGCGTCCTCGGCCAGCGCGATTGCGGTGAGATCCAGCAGCCACGACGACACCACGCTGCCGCGCCGCCAGAGTTCCGCGACATCGGCCAGATCCAGGTGGTAGCGCTGCTCGGCCGGCAGTGTGTCGTCGCCAGCGTGGCGCATGATGTCGAAGCCTTCGGCGAAGGCCTGCATCATGCCGTACTCGATCCCGTTGTGAATCATCTTCACGAAGTGACCCGAGCCGACCGGTCCGCAGTGGAGGTAGCCGAGGTGCGCGGTGCTCGCCTTGCCGTCCCGACCGCGTGACGGCGCGATGCCGGCCTCGCCGGGCGCCAGCAATCGAAGGACCGGCTCGATGTGCGCGATGGCCTCGGGCACGCCGCCCACCATCAGGCAGTAGCCGCGGTCGGCGCCCCAGACGCCGCCGCTCGTCCCGGCGTCGACATACCGGATGCCGCGCGGCGCCAGCAGCGCGGCGCGGCGGATGTCGTCCTTGAACCAGGAGTTGCCGCCGTCAATCAAAGATGTCGCCGGCGGCGAGCAGATCGCCCAGGGCGGCGACGCTGCGCTCGGTCGGGTCTCCGGCCGGCACCATCAGCCAAATCACGCGCGGCGGCGTCAGGGCGCCAACCAGCTCCTGCAGCGAGGCCGCGCCTGCGGCGCCATCGCGGGTCATCGCCGCCACGGCATCGGCGCTGAGGTCGGTCACCACGCAGCTGTGCCCCGCCTTCATCAGCCGGCGCGCCATGTTGGCGCCCATGCGTCCCAGTCCGACAAGCCCAATCTGCATGTGAGTCCCAATCGTTCCAGTAGCGGGGTTCAGCGGCCGACGCGGTCGGCGACGATCCCCTCGAGGGCCGCGAGCCCGGCGGCGACGTCGGCGCCGAGGTGCACGCGCAGCGCGCGGCGGCCGCGATCGACGAGCACCTGGAAGTCGCCGCGAGCCTGCGCGGCTTTCACGACGCCGAAGGTATAACGCTGGTTGGGCACCGGCAGGTCGACGGCATCGTCGCAGGTGATCTGCAGGAAGACGCCGGTGTTGGGCCCGCCTTTGTAGGCCTGCCCGGTCGAATGCAGGAAGCGCGGGCCGAACCCGACGCACGTTGCGACGTGCAGCCGATCGCGGACGACCGCGCGGATGCGCGTCAGCGTCTCTTCGTGCGCGGCCGTCATCGGGAGATAGGCCAGCAGCGCCAGGTAGTCGCCCGTGCCGAGCCGTCGCAGGTGCGCGCCAATCCAGGCCGCCGACGCCGCCTCGCCTGCGGTTTCCGACAACGCCGTGGCGTTTGCGAAGTCGGTGAACAGGCGCATGCCACTGTCGACCACGACGGGCGTCTCGGCGGGCAGCTGCCCGGTCTTCTCCACGTCGTCGGTCAGCTTGCGCGTCTCGATCTTGCTGGCCTCGACGTCGGGCTGATCGAAGGGATTGATGCCCATCACCGCGCCGGCGACCGCCGTGGCGATCTCCCAGCGGAAGAACTCGCCCGCGAGCGCGTACACATCCGGCACGTCGACGCGCAGCACCGGCCGGCCCGCCGAGACCAGCGCTTCGACGGCGGCATCCTGCGCGTCGTCGGGCGCGCTGGCGAGACGGACGTAGACGAAGACGCGGTCGTGGCCGTAGACCGTCGGCGAGGCGATCGGCTCGCGGTCTACCGGGATGATGGCACGGCCGTTCTTGCCGGTCGACTCGGCGATCAGCTGCTCGAGCCACGCGCCGAGATCGTAGATGCGCGGCGAGACGATCAGCGTGAGCTTGTCGATGCCCTGCCGCGCGCAGGTTCCGAGCACCAGACCGAGCGCGACGCCGGGGTTGGCTGGGACATCGGCGTCGCCGCGGCACGCCTCGGCCATCGCGCTCGCACTGGCGAGCCAGCGCCCGAGGTCCAGCCCCATGGCCGCCGCCGGCACGAGCCCGAACGGCGACAGCGCCGAGTAGCGGCCACCGATGGAAGGCACACCCGCGAACACGTGCCTGAAGCTGTCGCGCCGGGCGGCAGCTTCGAGCTTCGATCCCGGATCGGTGATGGCGACAAAATGACGACCGGCCTGCGCGGTGCCGACAGTGGCCGCCATGCGATTCTGGAAGTACGCGCTGAAGATGTTCGGCTCGAGCGTCGAGCCCGACTTGCTGGCGACGATGACCAGCGTCTGCGCGAGCGGCGCCTGACGCTCGACGGAGGCGACCTGCGTCGGGTCCGTCGAATCCAGCACACGCAGACGCGGCGCGCCCGGCTGCTGGCCGAATGACTCGGCGAGCACTTCCGGGCAGAGGCTCGACCCGCCCATGCCCAGGAGCAGGACGTCGGTGAACCCCTCGGCGCGGATCTCGCTGCTGAACGCCTCGAGCGTCGCGACCTGGGCGGCGGCGTCAGCCGGCGCTGTCAGCCAGCCGAGCCATCGCGCTTCGTCCGCTCCGGTCCACAGTGACGCGTCGCGCGCCCACAGGCGCGCCGTCCCGCGCACGGTCTGCCACGCCGCGGCGGCAGCCTCCACGTCGCCGCGCAACGGCTGCGGCAACTGCTCGAACACGCTCATCAGGCCTTTCCTGTCTCGGTGTGCATCAAGGCCCGCGCTTCGAGCGCCCGCACCTTGGCCAGACGCCGCACGTGCCGCTCGGCGTTGGTGAACCGCGCGCCGAGAAAAGCCGTGACCAGCGCTTCGGCGAGAGCCGGGCCGATCACCCGTGCGCCGAGCACGAGGACATTGGCGTCATCGTGAAGCACGCCCTGCGCCGCCGAGTACGTGTCGTGACAGAGTCCGGCGCGGATGCCCGGCAGCTTGTTGGCGGCGATGCAGGCGCCAACGCCGCTGCCGCAGACGATCAGCCCGCGATCGGCCCGGCCGTCGAGCACCGCGCGTCCGACCGCCTCGGCGTAGTCGGGATAGTCGACGGGCTCGGTGGAATGTGTGCCGAGGTCGATCGCGTCGTGACCGCAGCTCGACAGCCATGCGGCCAGATGGTCCTTCAGGATGACGCCGGCGTGATCCGCGCCCAGTGCCACTCGCATGGCGTGCTCGTTGACCTCCTGCGCCTCGCGGCGCCCCGCGAGAATAGCACACCGGTCTGGCGCCGCCGCCTCGCCTCGCGGCGCGAGGTACACTCCAGCCATGACACGCTGACGAGGCGGCTGCGCAGGTCGCCGAAGCCTTCGACCACTCGGTGCGGGTTGCCGTCGACGGCGGACGGCGATTTCGTTGCGCCGTCCCCGGCGGTTCGGTGGCCTTGCGTGTCTTCCCGCGGCTGGCTCGACTGGCGCTGCCGTGGTCCGCGATTGATCTCTTTCTCGCCGACGAGCGAATGGTCGGACCAGGCGACCCGGAGTCGAATCAGCGGGCCGTGCACGAGCACTGGCTGCGGCACCTCGACGGAGCCCGCCCCGCATTCCATGCCATGCCGACGTCGATGCCGGCGGAAGACGCCGCGCGCGCGGCGTCGGAGGCGCTGACCGGTGTCGCCGGCACGCCGCCTCGCCTCGATCTGGTGATGCTCGGCGTCGGCCCGGACGGTCACGTCGCCTCGCTCTTCCCGGGGCAGCCATGGCGCGACAATCCCGACTGGGTGATTGCCGTCCACGACGCGCCGAAGCCGCCGCCGGAGCGGTTGTCGCTGGGGTTTCAGACGCTCGCGTCTGCGAAGGAACTCTGGATGGTCGCCTTCGGCAGTGAGAAGGCCGCGGCCATCCGCGCCGCGCGCGCGACGCCGCACTCGCCACTGCCCGTCGCGATCGTCGCCGGCAGCGGCCCGCGCGTTCGGTGGTTCCTGGACGACGCCGCTAGCGCGCCTTGAGCAGGTCGCGGATCTCTGTCAGCAGCCCCTCGGTGGGCGTCGGCGCCGGCGCGACACTGGGCGCAGGTGGCTGCCGTCGCGCGACGTTGACCGCCTTGACGACCATGAAGACGGCGAAGGCCACGATCGTGAAGTTGATGAGCGTGTTGATGAAGACGCCGATGTTCAGTGTCACGGCCGCCGCGGCCTTGGCGTCGGCGAGCGTGGCGTACAGGTCCTGGCGCCTTCGCGCCTTCCTTGAGCACCACGAACAGGTTGGAGAAGTCCACGCCGCCCAGAATCAGGCCGACCGGAGGCATGATCACGTCGTTCACCAGCGCGGTCACGATCGTCCCGAAGGCCGCGCCGATCACGACGCCGACCGCGAGATCGACGACGTTGCCGCGTATGGCGAACTCGCGGAATTCCTTGAGCATGGTCTCCTCCTAGAACTTGGCGCCGATCGCGCACCAGCACGTTCGGTTCAGGCGAAGGCGTCCCGCAGCAGCGCGTAACTCTTGGGCACGGCCGTGGCCGGGTCTTCCTTCCCTTCCATCTCGAGCGACACCCAGCCCTTGAACCCTGCCTGCCGGAGAATGCCGGCGATCTTCTTGTAGTCGAGGTCGAGCGTGTACCACTCGCCGCCGCCGTAGTAGGTCTTCGCCTGGACGATGGACGCGTGCGGCGCCAGCGTCGTGATGCCCGGGTACGGGTCGTCCGGGTAGTTGCCGGTGTCGAGGTTGACGCCGAGCCACGGCGAGTTCACGGCCTTGTGAATGCGAATCACGTTCTCCACCTTGGTCGTGAGCCCCCAGTGGTTCTCGATCATCATGACGACGCCTTCCTTCTCCGCCGTCGGAAGGCACGCGCGAATCGACTCGATGACCCAGTCGAAGGCGTCGTTGTCGGTGTGACCGGCGATTGGCGGCTCCTCGCCCTTGACCTTCATCAGGTCGTCGAAGGACTTGATGGTGTTCCAGCGCCCCGAGTTGAGGCGGATGCACGGGATGCCCAGCCGTCCGGCCAGTTCGAGGCAGCGCTTGGTGTGGTCGATGTCTTTCTGCCGCTCGGCAAGATCGGGTGTGACGAAGTCCTGATGAATCGAGAGCATCACCAGATCGACGCCGGCGCGAAACGCGCGCTGCTTGAGGCCGTTGACGTAGGCGGCGCCTTCCTCCGGCATCTGGCGGTGCAGGATCTCGACGCCGTCGAAGCCCAGCCGTGCCGCGTCGTCGATGACATGTTCGATTGGTGTCCGCTCGCCGCGAAAGTGCCAGTACGAGTAACTGGAGACAGCCAGCTTGATTCGTCCCGGCCTGGCGGACGGCTGTGGGGCCTGGGGCGCGGCGGCGAGTGTGCTGATCGGAAGTGCGGCGAGGCCCGCGCCGAGGAAGCTGCGTCGAGTGAAAGACATGGCTCGGAGCTTAGTCGTCCGAGGCACGGCAGATCAACCGAGTGGTCTCAACACGCCTTCACGGTGGTGAGGTACTCGGCGAATCGCTCGTTGAAGAGTGCGCCCGGACGCCGCTCGCGCAGCCGCGCGACGGCGGTTGCGCCGTCGACGCCAAGCTCCGTCAGGATCATGCCGGCCAGCAGCGCCGACCGGTTGAAGCCCATGCCGCAATGCGCCAGCACCTTCTGCCCGTTGCGAATCAGGTGCGCGGCCATGATGGCGAGCGCCTTCATCCGGCACAGGTCCGGCAGGTCCTCGTCGTAGATATGGTGATAGATGTAAAGCAGGTGTCCGGGCCGTGTCGAGAGGCCCTGATCCAGGTCGCCTTCCAGATCGATGATGACCTCGATTCCGCGGTCATGCACCAGCGACCAGTCGCCGATCGCCGGCGAAATAAACAGGCGCTCCTCGTCGTCGATCGGGAACAACTCGGTCGGCAGCAGCGTGGTCATGGAACTGGCTCCGAGTATAGCCGACGGCCCTCGCTCGCCTTCGCGAGTTACGGTTTCTCACCTCTGGCGTTTCGTGGACAATAGGCTGATGTTCGCCCGTTATCGATGGCTGCCGCGGATCGTCGCCGCGCTGGCCGTCATGGCTCTCGGCGTGCTCGTCGCGTCGGCCGAGCCAGAGTGGAATCTCGTGCCTCTGCCGGGCGGCCGTGCCGGACTGTTGCCGCGTCTGGGCCTCTCCCCTGACATGCCGGCGGCGCTCGCGCTCGGCGAGGTGATTCGCGTTGTCCACGCCTCGCGGGACTTCCCTAACCCGGCGCTGGCCGCAGCTCGCGCCTATTTTGCCGAACCCGCCGCGACGCCGTCCGAGCGGATTCCGATCCCCCTCAAGGTCAGCCAGTGGCGTGACCTCCTGGGCAGCGATGTCGACGACGACACACTCATCGCGAGCCTTTTGCAGGACCGGCGCGCGTCGATGCTCTGTTACGGACTCCTGCAGCTCGATCGGGAAACGGCGGCGTTTGTCGCCGGCGATCGCGTCCTGCTCCGCCGGATCTATGAGAACCACACCGGTGCCTTCGCCGCCTTCGGCGACGTGGTGCGCGTGCGCGAGGGACAACTCGTGCTGCCCGGCGGCCAGTCGGCCGCGGGCGCGTGGGCCGAGATGATCGGCGAGCCGCTGACGAACGCCTCGCGGGCCGTCGTCGCGCTGCTCGGCGCCGACAGCGGCCGGCTCGCGTACTTCGCGAAGGCGCTCGAGGATCTCGGCGAGACGCACCTCGCGGCGGTGTTTGCCCAGGGCGAAGACGACGAGGACCGCCTCGATCGGACACGCGGCATCTACCACGCTTTCACCGGCGTGGAGACAGGGTGGAGGCTCGTCGATTTTCCGTTCGTGCGGCTTGGCGCCGACCCGGCGCTGCTGCTTGGATCGCTCCGCACGACGGCCGACGGCCAACTCCGCCACACCAGGGATTTCTGGGAAGTCGCGCTCGGGGATCGAAGCCTGCCCGACGACGCGAACGAACGCTGGGCCGAGCTCGGCCTCGGCGATCGCGCCGAGGCGGGCTGGCTGCTGCAGCGCCTCACCGACGCGCCTCTCCCCACGCGCATCGAGCGCGCGCTCGTCTATCAGTTCGCAGAACGCCTGACCGATCGCCTGTCCGATGCCTCGGTGGCCGACGTGGCGTGGCTGACTCGCGCGTATCGCCGCTTTCCTGCGCTGCTCCTGACGCTCGAGCGTCTCGACGTGAGCGACACGGCGGTCCTGAAGCGTCTGGCCACGCACGCCTCGCAGCTCACCACCGTCGCCGACGACACCGCGGCACTCGAGATCGGCTACGCATTGTTCCAGGCGCCGTTGATGCTGCTCACGCAGGCGCGCCAGGTGCATGCGCTGGACCAGTCACGCACGCGCGCTCTGGTCGCGTCGCTTTCAGCCATCGAGCCGGTGAAAGTCGGCTACGGGCGAGCCATCGCCCGCTGGCTCGAGACCGAGCTCCTGCCGGCGCTGGGCCACGACCCTTCGATCGAAGGCACGACCGCCGAGGGCGGGATGCTCGAAGGACTCGCGGGCCTGCGCGTGCCCGCCAGCGGCGGTGCGCCACGGGCGTTGACCTGGGAGGCGCGCGCCTACCGCATCGACGTCGCGGCGCCAGAGGTCGCGCGCCTCAGCGACGTTCGCGGACTCCAGGGCGGCAACACGCTCGACACCGCTCTCGCACTCAGCCGGGTCGGACACGCGCTCGAGGCCGCCACAACGGTGGACGCCGCGCGCGCGGCGGCGACGACGCTTGGCGAACTGAAGGCCGCCGTGCAGCCAATCGAGGCGAGCGAACGCACGACCGCGGCCTCCCCGCCCGACGTGCCGTCGCTCGTCGAGCAGGCGTTCCGCGACGTCTCGCGTGTACGCGCCCGCGGCGACGTGAAGCGCCTCGAGTCGATTGCCAGACGACTCAGCCGCGCCGAAGACGCCGCGCTGGCCGACGTCCTCACGTCGCTGCTCTATGCCCTCTGGCTGGGCGATCCGGGAGGCCCTGCCTTTCTGGCCGGCAACGTCAGCCGCCGGCACGACTTCGGCGTGCGCCTCGTCACTGGCGCCGACCGCGAAGAGACCCCGTGGCGGCTGCCGCTCGAGACCTCCGGCGACGGAGAGCCCTGGCACGTGCGGGGCGCACTGCTCGGCCTCGACATCGGTCTCGCGCGACTCGCCCTGCACCGCACGAAACTCGATCTTCCAGACGACCAGCCGACGCTGAACGAAAGCGATCGCCGCACGCTGATGACGTCGCTCGTGCTCACCGACGTCGCCGACCTGGACGACGCGACGGCGGCGAGGATGGCAGGGTGGCTGCGCGAAGGGCGCGCGATCGCCAGGGCGCCGGAGCGCGTCGTCGCCGCGCTCGACGGCCTGGGGCTCGACGGACGCCGCCGGCAGGCCGTGCTGTGGGCCTCCGCACACACGCCCGACGCGGTGCCGGCGCTGCTGATGCGCACGGAGCTCGTGCTGCTCGGACGCGAGCGGGCCGCGGAAGTCCCCGCGGTCTGGGGTGTGGCCCAGACGCCGCGGACCGGTTGCCTGTGCCTGGCCTTTCCCGCTCCACCGGCCGTGCACCGCTACATCGGCCGCGCCGGCACAGGGCTGCTGAGCTCGCGAATGGCCGACATCAAGCTGCGCGTCCTGGAGATCCTCGACGAGAAGCAACTGCCGGCCGCGCTGACCCGCGGCGTGCTCGCCTCGGCCCTTCAGGACTTTCTCGACGACGTGCGGCCGGTGCACGGCGACGACTGGTGGACGCTCGCGCGGTATCTGGACCGCGTTGCGCCCGAGCGCTTCGACGACTACATTTCGGCGCTGACCGCTGGCGGGCCGCTCGTGCCGCTGGACGGCGCGGCACCCACCGCCAACGGACACGAATGAGACGGCTACCCCAGCTCGTGCTTTCTGTGCTCGCCGCTCTGATCGCGTCGGGCGCGCTCGCCGCGCAGGCGCCGGATACCGTGTCGCTGGTCATCACCTCGCCGGCCGAGGGCAGCTACGTCACCGGCCCCGTGCTGCTGCAGGTGAAGCCGAAGATGCCCGGCAACGTCCGCTCGGTGACGTTCTCCGCGGACGGCCGCAGCGTGTGCACCGTCGCACGCCCGCCCTTCGAGTGCAACTGGGACGCGGGGCCCGGCCTGCGCGAGCACGTGATTCGCGTCGTGGCGACGATGGCCGATGGCTCGCGAGCCGTCGCCACCTCGCGGACGCGCAGCGCCGGCTACACCGAGTCGGTCGAGGTGGAAGTGGTGCAGGTGACCGCCACGGTCACCGACGGCGACGGTCAGTTCGTGAAGGGATTGCCGCGCGAGAAGTTTCGCGTCAAGGAAGACGGCGTCCTCCAGCGGATCACAGCGTTTGCCGGCGAGAACATCCCTCTCGAGATCGTCGTCGCCGTGGACGTCAGCCAGAGCATGACCGAGGCCATGCCGACGCTCAAGGTCGCGGTCCGGACGTTTCTCGAGGCCCTGCGACCCGCCGACCAGGTCACGCTCCTGGCATTCAACGACAACATCTTCACGCCGGCGCGGCGCTCGACCGAGCCGGCTCAGCGTATACGGGCCGTGGATCGGCTGGCCCCCTGGGGCGGCACCGCGCTCTTCGACGCGATGCTCACCGCGCTGAACACCGTCGGCAAGCAGCCCGGCCGCCGTTCGATCGTGGTGTTCAGCGATGGCGAGGACCAGAACTCGGTCGCGACGCTCAAGCGGGTGGAGTCGCGGCTGGAGACGAGCGATGCGACAATCTACACGATCGGCCTCGGACGCAGCGTCAAGGACCGTGACCTGGCGCTGGTGATGGCGCGCATGTCGCAGATGAGCGGCGGTCGCTCGTTCCTCATCGACGACATCCAGCAACTCGAGACGGTCTTCGCCGACATCGTCGAGGAGCTGTCGAACCAGTACCTGATTTCGTACGGCTCGACCAACGACGCGCACGACGGCACCTGGCGCAAGATCCAGGTGGAGCTGACCGAGAAGAACTACCGCGTCCGGCATCGCCAGGGCTACCGGGCGGCCGGGGGGAAGAAGAAGTGACGAGATTCACGCGGCTCTGGCTGCCGGTGCTGCTGCTGTTCGCGGGCACCCTGGGGCTCGGCGCCCAGCAGCCGCCCGCGTCACAGACGCCAGCCCTGCCCGCTCCTGCCCAGCAGCCCCCGGCACCGCCGGATCAGACCGCGCGGCCGACCTTCAGGGCGGCAACGGAGTTGATCGCGATTGACGCCACGGTCGTCGACAGCCGCGGCGAGCCGATCAGCGATCTGACGCCTGAGGACTTCACTCTCACCATCGACGGCACGCCACGGCGCGTCGTCTCGGCGCAGTTCATCAAGCAGGATCCGCCCGGCCCGCCGCCGACGCTCGCAGGACGCAAGCTGCCTTTCTCGACCAACGAGGGCGCCGTCGGCGGCAGGCTCGTCCTGATCGTCTTCGACCTCGAGGGCATCGGCGTTGGCGGCGGCCGCGGCGCCAGCAACGCCGCCTCGGAGTTCATGAACCAGCTGGCGCCGGGCGACCGTGTTGGCGTGCTGGCGTTCCCGAACGGCGCCAACATCGACTTCACGACCGATCGCGAGCGTGTGCGCCAGACGCTCTCGAAGGTGGTCGGCCGCGGCAGCTTCTTCATGGACGGCATCTACAACGTCGGCCTGTCGGAGGCGTTCGATATCGACCGCGGCGATCCATCAGCTTTCGAGCGCGTCGTCGCGCGCGAATGCGCCAACGAAACCACGCCCCAAGGCATCGAGATCTGCCGATCGAGCATCGAGAACCAGGCGCGCGGCATCGCGACGACGACCAAGCAGCGGGCCAGCGCGACGCTGCAGACGCTGCGGTCGCTGCTGCTGGCGTTTGCCAAGATCGACGCGCCGAAGACGGTGGTGTGGATCTCCGAGGGCATGCCGATGGACGAGGTGCGGGCCGAAGCCGGCGGCATGGCGGCGATGGCGGCCGCAGCCCGCACCACGATCTACACGCTGCACCTGGATCAGAGCGTGGTCGCCGACGCCTCGCGCCAGAGGAATTCACCGTCGGTCATGCAGGACCGGATGCTGGAAACCGAGGGTCTCGCGACGATTGCCGGCATCACGCGCGGCCGTATGTTCACCTCCATCGGTACTGGCAGCAACGTCTTCGCGCGCATCGCCCGCGAGATGACCGCGTACTACCTGCTGAGCGCCGAGCCCGACGTCAAAGACCGCGACGGCAAGTCGCACAAGATCAAGCTGGCGGTCAACCGCAAGGACGTCAGCATTCGCGCGCGCAGCGAGTTCGCGCTGCGGAAGGACCCGGTCACGCCCCTCTCGCCGCAGCAGCGCCTGGCCGGCGTTCTCGGCCAGCCCCTCCTGGCGACGGAGCTGCCGGTCAAGGTGGCGACCTACAACCTGCGCAAGCCAGGGTCCGCGGGAGTGAAGGTCGTGGTCACGACGGAGTTCGGCCACAACGCCGTGGAGGGACAAGAAGCCTCGGTCGCCTACGTCGTCCTCACCGACAAGGGCAAGGTGGTGGGCAGCTCGTTCTCGACGAACAAAGCGACGCCCGTCCGCACCGGCGTGCCCGGACCGCTTCAGGCGACGACGATGGTCGAGGTTCCTCCGGGAAAGTACACGATCCGGCTCGGCGTGTTGGATGCTGACGGCCGCAGTGGCAGCGTCGAGCACGCGTTCAGCGCCGAATTGACGACGAGCGGCGATATCGAGGTCGCCGATCTGCTGATCGCACCGGCCAACGTCGCCGGCGCCGATGCCGTGCGCCTCATCGCCGATCCGACGATCGACAACGAGCCGTTCGGCGCGTACCTCGAGCTCTACCCGCGTTCCGCCGATGTGATGCGACAGACCTCGGTGACCTTCGAAGTCGCCGAGAGCGAGAAGTCCCCGGCTATTGGCGCCACCGCGGCAACGGTCGGTCCCTCCGCCGAAAAGGGGCGATTCATCGCGCAGGCGATCCTGCCGCTGGGCCTGGTGCCGCCCGGGGAGTACGTGGCGCGGGCCGTCGTCAACTCGGGCGGGCAGACGACCACGCAGTTGCGGCCCTTCCGTCTCGCGCGAGCAGTGCCGGCGGGAGACGTGTTCAAGAACGCGATGGCCGCACGCGTCGGGACGTTTGCCATCACGCAGGTGCTGACGCCGGCGCTGCTCGGGCCGGCGCTGGCGAGCGCGCGCGAGCTGAACGAGGGGCCCGTCCCGGCGGCCACCAGCCAGGTCGCCGATGACGTCGCGGCCGGGCGCCTGGACGGCGCGAACTGGTCTGCCGTGCACGGCGACACCTCTCTCACCGCCAGCTTTCTCAAGGGCGTGGAACAGTACCGCGCGGGCAAGCTCGAGGACGCCGCCAAGGCCTTCCGGGCGGCCGTCCGCCAGTCATCGGACTTTTTGCCGGGCATCTTCTATCTCGGCGCGTGCTACGCGGCCGGCGGCCGCGGACGGGAAGCCGTCGGCGCGTGGCAGACCTCGCTCATCGGCGACGACTCGTCGCCGGACGTCTTCGAGTTGCTGATCGACGGGTTCCTGAGGATCGGTGACATGGAAGGCGCCATCGGGGCGATTGAAGAAGCGTCGGCAAAGTGGCCCGACGACTACCGCTTCGTCCTGCGCGCGACGCTGGCGCAGGCGGCACAGGACAAACCCGCCCAGGCGCTCGCCAGGCTGCGGCCGTGGCTCGACAAGAAGCCTGAGGACAAGGAGGCGCTCGAACTCGCGCTGCAGCTTGCGCTCGCCGACCTGGCGACACGCCCGGCCGGCGAGGAGCAGGAGGCGATCGCGCAGTTGAAGGACCTGACGGCGCGCTACGAAGCCAGCGGCACGCCCGTGCCGGCCGTCGCAACGCGCTGGATGACCTACTTGTCCAACCGCGCTCCAACCCAATAGCGACTTACGGCGTCCAGTCCTCGCGCACCAGGGCGTATAACAACTGGTCGATCAGGCGTCCGTCCTTGTACGCGCTGTGGCGCAGCCGCCCCTCCAGCGCGAAGCCGGATTTTTCCAGGACGCGCGCCGACGCGTGATTGAACGCGAACACGTGCGCGTGCAGGCGCGCGAGATTGAAGCGCTGAAGGGCCCAGGGCGCGAACGTCCGGACGACCTCGGTCATCAGCCCGCGGCCCCAGCAGGCCTCCCCGAGCCAGTAGCCGACCTCGGCATCGACACGCTCGACGTCGGACCGCAGCACCACGCCAATCCCGCCGACGGCCTCGCCCTCCACGTCGATCGCGAAGTCGGTGGCCGGCACCGTGCGCGCGCAGTGGCGCAGCCATGCGTCGGCATCCTCGAGGGTGTACGGCGAGGGGAACCGATCGCGAAGATTCACCCAGACTTTGCGGTTGTTCGCGTGGCGCGCCAGGGCCGTGGCGTCGTCGTTGCGCCAGGTTCGCAGCGTCCCGCCGTCGAACGGAAGCAGCATCACCGGGCGATTATAAGGTCCGTCCTATTGGCGGGGACGAGGGCAGGTGCGATAAGGTTTCTCACCGTGCCGATAGCGCCAACGCAGTTACACGACCCGATCCTGAAGTATGTCCAGCCGGCCGGGCTGATCCTGAGCCCGGACGACACCATCGCCGTTGCCCTCGAGCGCGCGCGACAGTTGCCCTCGACGCAGATCATCCTCTACTGCTACGTCGTTGACGACGAGGGACGGCTCATCGGCGTCGTCCCGATTCGGCGTTTGCTGACGACAGCCCCCGAGGCCGCCATCGACAGCGTGATGATCCACGACGTGGTCGCGATCCCGTCGTGGGCGACGGTGCTCGTCGCGGCGGAGTATTTCGTCAACCGGCGCTTTCTGGCCTTTCCTGTCGTCGAGGACGGCGGAAAGCTGGCGGGTGTCGTCGACGTCAGCCTGTTCACCGACGACGTGCTGGCCCTGGCGCGGCAGTCCTTCGACGGGATCTTCCAGATCATCGGCGTCCACGCGACCGAAGGACGCACGGCGTGGACGAGCTATCGCGATCGGTTCCCGTGGCTGCTGTGCAACGTCGGCGGCGGGCTGCTCTGCGCGGTGGTGGCAAGCCGCTACGAGGCCCTGCTCGACCACGTGGTCGTCCTGGCGCTCTTCATCCCCGTCGTCCTGGCGCTGGCAGAGAGCGTCAGCATTCAATCCGTGACGCTCACGCTGCAGAACCTGTCGGATGGCCCGGTGAACTGGCGTGTGCTCTTCCGCGGATTCGGCCGGGAGTTCCTGACGGCGCTGATGCTGGGCAGCTCGTGCGGATCGCTGGTCGGGCTGGCGGCCTTCCTGTGGAAGGGCGTGACGTTTTTCGGGCTCGTGCTCGCCGGCGCGATCACGGTCGCGATGATCACGGCGTGCCTGCTCGGCGTCCTGATGCCGACCGCCCTGCGGGTCGCCAGAGCGGACCCGAAGATCGCGGCGGGTCCGATCGTGCTCGCGCTGACCGACCTGTTGACGCTGCTCTTCTACTTCAATCTGGCAGGTATCCTGTTGGGGTGATCCGACCCGACTGGATCGGCGACACGCAGCTCGGCCGCTGGGCGTCGCTCGCCGCGGTCTCGAACCCGGCAGCGACACTGCCTGTGGTCGCGCCCTTCACTGCCGAAGTGTTCGCCCAACTGCCGCGCGGCACTGCCGACGACGTGTCGCGCGCGGTCGCCCGTGCCAGGGCGGCGCAGTCCGGATGGGCGAGCCGCGCACCCCGCGACCGCGCCCGCATGCTGCTGCGCGTCCACGACGATCTGCTCGCGCGCCAGGAAGAGGTCCTCGATCTCGTGCAGCTCGAGACCGGCAAGGCCCGCCGGCACGCGTTCGAGGAAGTGGCCGACGCCGCCAACGTGCTTCGCTACTACGCGGTGCGGGCACCTGGCTGGCTCGAGCCGGCCCGGCGGCGCGGCGCTGTCCCCCTGCTCACCCGCACAACGGCAGACATCGCCCCGGTCGGCGTCGTCGCCGTGGTCGTGCCGTGGAACTACCCGCTCAACCTCGCGATCACCGACGTCACGCCGGCGCTCGTCAGCGGCAACGCCGTCGTGATGATGCCGGATCAGCAGACGTCGTTCACGGCGCTCTGGGCGGCATCGCTTTTCTGGGACGCTGGCGTGCCGCGCGACGTGCTGCAGGTGGTGACGGGTGTGGGCTCGGAGCTCGGTCCCGTCCTGGTCGGAGAGGCCGACGCGGTCCTCTTCACGGGCAGCACGGCCACCGGTCGCAAGGTGGCGACCGAGGCCGGCGACCGCCTCATCCCGTTGTCGCTCGAGCTCGGCGGCAAGAACGCCCTCCTCGTGCTGGACGACGCCGACGTGGACGCCGCCGCCGACGGCATCGTCAGGGGCTGCTTCGTCGGCGCGGGGCAGGTCTGCGTGTCGTACGAGCGGCTCTACATCGACCGCCGCGTTCACCAGGCGCTGATGCCGACGCTCATCGCGAAGACGCGTGCGCTCCGCGTCGGTTGCGGCTTCGATCAGGCCATCGAGGTCGGTTCACTTTCGTCGGCGAAGCAGCTTGCCCGCGTCACGTCGCACGTCGATGATGCGGTGTCGAAAGGGGCAACGCTGCTGGCCGGAGGCCGGGCGCGGCCGGACCTCGGGCCGTTCGTCTTCGAGCCGACATTGCTGGCGGACGTCACGCCGGCGATGACGCTGTGGCGCGAGGAGACCTTCGGGCCCGTCGCCGCGGTCTATGCTGTCGACGGCGAAGACGAGGCAGTGCGGCAAGCCAACGACACGCCATATGGGCTGACGGCGAGTGTGTGGTCCCAATCGCCGGCCAGGGCCCACGCAATCGCGCGGCGACTCGAGGTGGGGTCGGTCAACATCAACGAAGCGTATGCCGCCGCCTGGGGCTCGGTCGACAGCCCCGGCACCGGCTGGAAGCAGTCCGGCCCGGGGCAACGGCACGGCCGCGAGGCACTTCATGCCGTCACGCGCACGAGGACGATCGCCGCGCAGCGCTGGCTTCCCCTCACCGTGCCGCCGGGCATGCCGCCGGCGAAATATCAGCGGCTCGTCACGCGTCTGCTGAGGCTGATGCGGTGGGTCCCCGGCCTGCGATAGGTTCGCGCCCGAGGCCGACTACCGGCTTCGCGCCGCGATGAGCCGCTCGAGCAGCGCCAGCAGCATGCCGCTCTTCTCGGCCATCCGGCTCAACAGCTCCGGCACCGCCACCCCGGCTCCGGCGTCACGCGCGCGAAGGGCGAGATCGTGCACCGCCGATGCACATTGACGCGCATCGGCCGCCGCGGCGGCGAGCGTCGGGTTGTCTGACACGGCACGCGGCGGGCCGGGGTCGGTGGTGGCGTCTGCGATCGAGGGCGACGGCGGCTTTGCCGTGCCGTCACGCTCGAGGGCCTGCGTTCGTACCTTCTGCAGGATGTCGCGCATCATCACGGCGCCCGGATCGAGCTCGAACACCAGGAACTGCCGATCCGGCAACGACAGTGCGGACACCGTGAAGTGCAGCTCCGTCCCGTCGGGATTGGTCGCCGCGCATGGCCCCCACGTCAGCCGTGAGGGGCGTGGCTCCGCCCAGAACTGGCGAGCCTCGTCGAGGAAGCTGCCAAGGAACGGGAACGACATGTCCTGGCTGAAGATCCGGAGCCACGCCGGCGGCGTGGCGATCGATGAGAAGCCGCCGTCGGCGTTGCGCTCGAACACACCGATCTCGAGCGCCGACACGGCGGCACCAAGCGCGTCGTCCTTCACGGCTGTCACCTCTCCGACTCCGGCGCCAGGCGAGTCGTCGATCATCTCGACGCCATCGCCCGCGCCAGCGTCATGAACGCGTCCTCGACGCCCTCACCCGTCTTCGCGCTGGTGCGAATCACCTTCCAGCCCAGCTCGTGCACCACCTGGAGCGCGGCGTCATCGACTTCCCATGCGTCGGCCAGGTCGACCTTGTTGAGGACGAGCACGAACGGCGCTTTGCCGATCTCGCTTTCGGCGCTTTGCTGCAGGCCGACGGCCACATCCACGGTTGCCCGGCGCGTCCCGTCGGCCACGAGCAGGTAGGCGGACGCGCCCCGCAGGTACGACATCCGCACCTTCTGGTACTCGTCTTCGCCGTAGATGTCCCAGAGCATCAGCTCCATGTCGCCGCGCAAGAGCGAGACGCGCTTCTTGTCGATCTTCACGCCGACCGTCGTGAGGTACTTGTCCGAGAAGATGCTGCTGACGAACCGGGAGACAAGGCTCGTCTTGCCCACCGCGAACGCGCCCAGCATGCAGACCTTCTTCTGGATCATTCCGCCCGCCTCTCAGTTGGCGCCCCAGCGCGTGCCCTTCAGAAACGCCAGGAGGTCGGCGAGCTCCTGGCGCGTGAGCTGATCGGCGTAGCCCGCCGGCATCATCGACACCTCGCCAGGCTGCATGTCGGCCACGCGCGAGCGCGGGATGCGCGTTTCCTCGCCCTGCCCCGCCATCAGCACGACGTCTTCCGTCCGCTCGCCGCGCAGGACGCCGGCATGGCTCTCGCCCGTCGTGGTCGTCACGACGAGGGGCTCGTACCCGCGTGCGAAGCTTGCGCTCGGATAGACAATAGCCTCCAGCAGGTCCCGTTCGCTCCTGATCTGGCCGATGGCCGTCAGGTCCGGGCCCATCCGTCCGCCGCGGTAGCCGATCGCGTGACACGACGCGCACGCTGCCTTCGGGCTGTTGAAGAGGGTCTGCCCGCGCCGCACGTCTCCTCCGGCGACCATTCCGGCCAGCAACTGATCGAGTTTCGCGGTCTGCTGCGCGGCGTCGGCTCGCATCGTGGCGAGCAGTGCTTCCCCTCGTGCCTGCACGGACGCCGGGTATTTCGCGAGCCGCGGACGCAACACGCTGGCGCGCACGTTCGACCGGCCCGCGGACTGCTCCAGTGCGGCCAGCATCTGAAGGCCGAGCGCCTCGTCGCTGCCGCGATCGAAGGCGGGCAGCAGCCGCGGCAACTCCAGCGGCCCGGCATCCCGCAGGACATCGGTCAGCATGCCGAGCTGCTCGCGCGTCAGTGCGGCCTTCTCGATGATCGTCGCCGCGGCCATCTTCACAGGCACCGGCTGCTGCGGCGCCAGGCTCTCGCGCAGGAGCGCAAACATCTCGTCGTCGATGGCCTGAGAGCCCGCCGACCGCGCCGAACGCGTCGAGCCGCACCTGAACCGGATTGCGCCGGTCGCGAGCTGCCGCCGTGAGGGAGGCATTCAACCCTGCCTGTGCCGATGCCGGCGCCGGAGCCGTTCGCGCGGCAGCCACTGCCAACGCGGCGATGGCCGGATCGCCGCTGGTGAGCGCGTCCCCCAGAGGCGCCACCCAGCCGGCGGGCAATTCCTTCACGCGCGTGAGCGTCATCGCCTGAAGGGCCAGCGAACGGGCGGCCGGCGGACTCGACGGCGCGGCGGTCGCGGCCAGCATCGACTGGATCGCGCCGCTCGCGCCGAACTGCGCGAGCTTCTGCACCAGTGCCTCGCGCTGCTCGCCGCTGAGCCGAGCCGCCAAGCGGGGCTCGAAGTAGGTTGTCAGGGCCGCGCCCCAGTCCGTGTGGTGACCGGCAACCCACCACGCGGTGTCGTTCAGGACCGGGTCTGGCGAGTCCAGCAGCGGGAGCACCTGCGAGGCTTCGAGCGGCGAACCCGGCATCTGGTCCATCGCGATGAGGGCGGTGCGGCGCGTGCGAACCGACGACGCCCGCAGGCCTGCCGTCGTGGCCTCCGGATCGGCGATCTCGATCAGCGCGTACGTGATCGAATGCTCGCCGATACGATCGAGCGGCAGCGCCGATGCGGCCAGCAACGCCGGAACCGCGCTCCGGTCGCCGATTCGACCCAGGGCTTCCGCGGCGCCGCGCCGCACCGCCGGCAAAGGCGACTCCAGCGCGTCGATCACCGGCCGGGTCGCGCCGGCGTCGCGCCAGAGCCCCACTGAGTGCAACGCCGCCTGCCGCACGCCCGCGTCTCTGTCCGCAAGGGCGGCGCGCGCAGCGGCCCTGGCCTCGTCTCCCGGCATCCGCGTGAGTGCCCAGACGGCGTTGCGCCGCTGCACGACGGAACGACCGGACGTCAACAGACTGCTCAACACGCGCACCGCGTCCTGCGGACGCGACGCGAGGGCTTCGATGGCGCGGCGCTGCACGGCCGGCCGCGCATCGTCGAGCCGGGCGGCCAGCGCCGAGGCATCGAGTGCGCTCCAGTCGATCGCACGGCCGCGCGGGTCGGCGATTGCCGCTGCGCCGCGACGGCGTACGCGATAGATCGCGCCGAGCACCTCTGGCTTCGCCAGCTGCGAGGTCGGGCAACACAGCTTGTACCAGGCGCCGGTGTCGACGACGAGCAGGCTGCCGTCGGCGTCTTCCAGGACGTCGGTCGGGTGGAAGTCCAGGCTGTCGGACACGACGAAGTCCGAGTCGCGGCTCTTGAACGTCGCGCCGCTCGGCTCGAGCGCATGGCGCGTGACCTTCTGCATGTTGAAGAGCGCCGCGAAGAAGTTGCCGCGGAAGGACGTGCCGAAGACGGCCGACTCGTAGTGCGCCAGGCCCGACGGAGCCGCGGGTCCGAAGTGGGACACCGGCGGCATCAAGTCGCCGGTCTGCGGGTGTCCGTCGATCACCGCGTGCGGCTTGCCGTACAGGCCGCCGTAGACCGCATGGATCAGGGCATCGCGGCGGCCGGCCTGCGGATGCTCGAGGAAGGTCGCGGTGAGCACGCGATCGCCGGTCGGCATGAACGCGACGTCGACCGGGTTGTCCATGCCGCCGGTCAGCACCGGCTCGACGGTCGTGTCGCCGGGACGCCGCCGAAAGACATGCGCCGCGCGCGTCACCAGCGGCGCGCGCCCGGGACGCTCGTACGTCTGCTCGGCGAACGCGCCCTTCGTCCAGTAGATCCACCCGTCGGGCCCGAGGTAGGGGCCGTGGAGGTCGTTCGCGCAGCTGGTCAACGTCTTACCGGCAAACCACTCCTCGCGCCGATCGGCCACGCCGTCGTCGTCGGTGTCGGTGAGCTTCCAGATACTGGGTGGCGCGGCGACGTAGAGCGAGCCGTCGAACCACATCGCGCCTTCGGGGAGCATCATGCGATCGGCGAACACCACTCGGCGGTCGAATCGGCCGTCGCCGTCGACGTCTTCGAGACGGACGATGCGATGGGGCCGTTCGGCGAGCTGCTGCTCGACCTTCGCGTTGGACCCCGAAGAATCGGCGACGTAGAGCCGACCCTGCTCGTCGAAGTCGGCGACGATCGGCCGTTCGACGAGCGGCGGGCCGGCGACGCGCTCGATCACGAAGCCGGATGGCACGGTCAGTTTCGGCGTCGGGGCCCGGTCCTGGGCCGAAGGGAGGACGTACCACGTGCCAGCCGCCACAAGGACTACGGTCCAGCGAGTCAGGCGGCGGGAAGCAACCTTCATGTGAGCGCCAGCAGGCTCGATTGTGGTGGGACCGCGCCAATTGTCAAGTGACGGTCCACCGGCCTCGTGTCTGGAGTCTGGAGTCTGGTGAGTCTGCGGGTCTGCTGAGTCTGGAGTCTGTCGGGTCGGGTATAAGCTCTCGTCGTGGTTTTCGCCAAACAGCTGCGGGAGAGAGTCCGTCGCGGGCGCATCACCAGCAGCGTCCGCATCTGGACGCGGCCGCATGTGAAGGTCGGCGGCCGCTACCAGATGGAAGAGGGCTCGATCCACGTCGACTCGATCGAGCCGATCCGCCTCGCCGACATCACGCCGGACATGGCTCGTGAGTCGGGCTTCAGCAGTGTTGCCGATCTGCTGAGGACGGCGAGGCACGGGAGAGGTCGGAAGGTGTATCTGATCCGATTCCGCTACATACCGCCCGGTGGATGGCTGCCGACCGTGAGATGAGTCATGGCTCGGCTTCGACGTCCAGTTACCGTTCCCAATCGGTGTCCCTCTATGGCACCTGCGCCGTCAAGCCCGTGTAGAGGGCATGCCGAAGCGCGACGTCACGTGGATCTCCAGTCAGGCTTGTTCCCATCCGGCTGGTCACATATGCGTAGCCAACGCCAGCTGTCGGGTCCGCAAAACCCATTGCACCGCCTGCGCCTGGCGCCCCGAATGAACTGGCGCCGCCGAAGGGCCACGTCAGGCTGGGCTTCATGAAGCCGAGCGAGAACTGCACTTTGTCTCTTTCATGCACTCGTCGTAGAATCCGCGCGCCGGCGGGATGGCTGGCGCCGCCAGCAGCCGCAGCGTCTCCGGCCGCAGGCCGAGCTCGCGCCCGCCGGTGGCGAAGACGCTATAGGCGCGCGCGATGGCGCGAGCCGTGCCGACAGCCCCGCCCGACGGCACTTCGAGGTTGCGCGCGTAAATGCGCTGCGTCATCGTGAGGCAGCTGGGAGCCCGCAGCGTCCGCACGATCTTGGAACGTGGATTCATCGCGTCGAGCATGAGACGAAGCGGAAACCCGCACACCATGTCCATGAGGCTCGGCGCTCAATGGTGGCGAGGCGAGCGTTCGGGATCTCCTCGGGCAATCGGATGTAGACGTCCAGGTCCAGCGGCGAAGCGATCTCGTCCTGGAAGAACTGTCCCAGAGTGCGGCGCTTCGGGTCCACCCGGCGCAGCAGCTCGCTCTCGTAGTAGCCCAGAGTGATGGCATGGTACGCCTGGCGCGTTCCAGGCTCCCACGCCGGCACCTGCCGGGCGAGCACGACCGCGAGCCGATCGGGATCCGCGACGACGCTGCGATCGACCGGCTCGTCCAAGGCGTAGAGCCCGGCCTGGTGTGCAAGGAGTTGCCGGATCGTGATCCGGCCCTTGCCCCGCTGCGCGAATTCCGGCCAGTACGCGCACACACGTTCCTCGTAGTCGAGCCAGCCGCGGGAGTGCGCGACGGCAAGTGTCATCGCGGCCAGCCCCTTTGTGGCCGAGTAGCACGATCACCATGGTGTCGGCCTCCCACGGCTGACCGGTGTCGCGGTTTCGAATGCCGCCCCAGAGATCGACGACCTTTTCGCCACGGTGAAAGGCGCAGCTGGCGCCGCCGAGCTCGTGGCGCCGCGTAAAGTTCTCGACAAAGGCTTCACGTACCGGCCTCGAAGCCGGGCCTGACCACTCCCGCGATGCGCGGTGTCGCGACCGTCGCCACGCGTCGATCGGCACCAACGGGACGGTCTGGGACATCCTGACGGGCAGTGTTTGAAGGAGGCATGATGTGCCCTCGCGATTGGCCGCTCATCTGGCAGCCTGTGTTACCAACACGACCTTGTCTCTCACCGAGATGCGGCCTGTCCGCTCGACGGTGCCGTCATTCGGCGCCACGGAGAACGACACGGGGTTGTCGCCGAATTGCGGCATGGAAGTGGTCACCGTGATCCAGGGGCTGTCTGACTGCGCGCTCCACATGCACGCGTTCTGCGTGGGTCCGCCGCAGGTATAGGGTTCGCTCTGCTGCAGCACGTCGAACCGACCGGCGCCGCCCGCGGCCGGGATGCTCACCGTTGGCGTGCTGACCGCGTACAGGCATCCCGCCTGTTGAATCTGGAGATTCTGACCAGCGGTGATCGTCGGCCAGCGGGCCTTGATCACGCCGTGCCGCGGCGCGGCCCAGTTGTCGGACGGTTTGAAACTGATCACCCCGGGGCCAGTTCGGTCCCCTCCATTGGTCACCGTGATCCAGGAGGCGTCGGGCTCGACCGTCCACGAGCATCCTGCCTGCGTCGTGACCGTCGCGGTCAGAACCGGCGCCGACATGCATGGGGTGAACTCCACGGGCATCACGGAGTAGTCGCATGCCGGCGCCGGGCCGGTATCGGCCTGCTGCGTGACCGTGAAGATCTGATCTCCGACCGTGATCGTCCCCGTCCGGTTCGACAGCTCGCGGTTTCTCTCGATCGCGTAGGCGACGGTGCCGTTCCCGGCTCCAACACCGCCGGCCGTGATGGTGAGCCACGACGCATGGCTGCTCGCGGTCCAGGAACAGCGGTCTGCGGCCATCACGGCGAACGAGCCATTCGCGCTGTCCTTCCCGACCGACGCGCTCGCGTGGGAGATCTGGATCGTGCAGGGAGCAGCGGCGGCCTGAACGACCGGGACGACTTTGCGTCGCCACCGTCAGGTTCCGGACGCGTTCGGCCGTGTTCGGGTTGGCGGACACAGTCACGTGAACGGTTCCCGGCCCGGTGCCGGAGGCGGCGCTCGCTATCGACATCCATGCCCGATCCGATGTCGCAGTCCACGCACAACTGGCAGCGGCAGTCACGGTGACGACGCTGTCGCCGCCGGCAGCAGCTTATTGACAAGGACGAGGGAGAGAGCGTGTAGGCGCAGGGCGGTGGCGTCGGCGCCGCCGGCGAACTTTTGTTGCAGGCTGCCGCGATGATGCCGGCAGCGAGCAGAAGCAACATGCGAATTCGCAGCAATGAGTTGCCCATGCGCGTTTCCACAGTCACGTGGCAGCAACAATCCGGCCAGCTCTGCAAACGTCGAATCGGGCTGCACGGCAACCGAATTTGCGACCTTCCGGCATCGCCGTGGACACCGCCCCGAAAAAGTTCAAAACGACGGGGAATATCCCGTCCTGCGGTAGGTGGCGAACCGCGCGGTCTCGTGCTAATGCGTCAGTGCGTGGCCCGCCAGCAGGAAACTCGGTCGGAGGCGGCGTTGAGCCGCTTGAAGGCATTGGCCGGCGCGCACGGGTACAGGCCCAGTGTCGCGTTCAGCAACAGGATGAGGCCGATGGCGGTCGCCTCGACCGGCCACGCGTCCAGGCCCTCGTGCAGCCACAGCTACGTCGAGCGCAAGCGCGAAGAGCAGGATGTAGACGAGCGGGCTGGCAAACTGGCCTGCGAACCGCCGCCATGGAGCCGGGGGCGGCGCCTCCGGGAGCGCATTGGGTCCGACTGCCGCCGGCGTTGGGCCGCGTCCTTGCTGGAAAGGCCCAGACACTCGCCCTCGGGCGTCGCCGCGAGATGCTCCACGACCCGTGACATCGTTCCACCCGTGCCTGGTACACTGCCGCCAGCAGCGCCAATGACTGTTGAAGCACGACGAGCCCTGCCGGCCCGAACGGCGAGGTGGCGGCTCGTGCGCGTCGCTCCGGGGCGGAATAATTCCAGTCGCCGCGAACTTTTCCGCGCGATCCACAACTTCAACGCAGCCCTTGTGACTGGCTGGCAATGAGTTGTGCTTTACCGGGGCGTTGCGGGGATTCCCAAGGGGCAATCGGGTAGAGAGCTCGGGGACATGGTTCAAGCGCTGACGACCCGCCAGCCCTCGCTATGCGCGCTCTCGAACGGCCGAGTGCACCGTCACGCTGAGCTCGGCGACGGTTCCGCCACCGGGCCGGTCTCTGATTTCCACCTTTCCATTCTGGAGATCCATCAGCCGCTTGACGATGGGCAGGCCAAGTCCCGTCCCCGCGGCCCTGGTCGTGACGAACGGCTCGAACAGGTGCGCGCGGACGCTCGGAGGGAGCCCGGGGCCGCGATCGAGGAATGCGATTCGGCAGACGGCCGCGTCAGCGGCAATCTGAATGTCGACGACGCCGCCGCTCGACGCCTGGCACGCGTTCATCACCAGGTTCAAGGCGGCCGCGCGGAGCATCTCCGGATCGGCCAGCACCTTGACATCATTCGGTCCGGCGATCTTGATCGACGTTGCCGCGCCACCGCTGGTGACCTGGGCGCTGGCAGCGACCTCGGCCATGAGCGCTGCGACGTCCACCGGGATCAGGCGCGGCGCTTTGGGCCGCGCATACTGGAGCAGATCGTCAACTTTGGCGTTCAGTCCGTCGATGCGGGCGATCATGGCCGCGATGACGTCGCGGTCACGCGGCGCGGGCACGCGGCCCTCGAGCACCTGAAGGGACGCCCGCACTCCCGCCAGCGGGTTTCGCACCTCGTGAGCGACGACAGCGGCCAGCTGCCCGAGCTGAGTCAGGGCGGCCTGCGCCCGCAACTGGGCCTCGACCTGCTTGCGCGCGGTGATGTCGCTGCGGATGGCAAGATACTGCCGGGGTTTTCCGCGATCGTCCAGGAACGGCACGATGGTCGTGTCGACCCAATAGAGAGAGCCGTCCTTCGCCCGGTTCTGAATCTCACCGCGCCAGACCTGCCCTTTGGCAATGGTTCGCCAGAGCTCGCGCATGAACGACTTGGGATGCCGCCCGGAGTTGACGATGCGGTGGTCCTGGCCGATCAGTTCCGTGCGCGCGTACTTCGAGATCTCACAGAACTTGTCGTTGGCGTAAGTGATGATGCCCCGGTGATCGGTGCACGCCACGATCGCCGCCTGGTCCAGCGCGTATCGCATCTGGCCCAGCTCGCTCAGCTCGCGCGCCACCTGCCGGGCACCGTCGTCAACGGCGCTCTCGTGCCCTCCATCGGGCGGCTCGTCCAGCATGGCAGTCACGCTACCACGGCGGTGCGGTCCTGATAGAGAGCCGTCTCTGCGACGACGGGGGCTCCTGCGAGGGACACGACCACCTGTCTCACGCCGCAGTGGACCCATGTCCCAATTGGAAAACCTGATTGCTCCAGAACCTCGAGCACGCGGTGGTTGTCCGGGGCCACAAACGCGTCGAGCGCGACGAAGCCCGCGCGTCGCGCCACGGCTGCCAGGCGCTCGAACAACACGGCGCCCACTCCCTGCCCTTCCAGCGGACGACCCAGCGCCAGCGCCACCTCGGCTCGATGAGACCGTCGGGGATCGGGCCTGAGCCCGGCGAAGCCGATGATGCGCGCATCACATTCGGCGATCAGCGAGATGGGCATGTCGCCGGGCGCGCCAATCATCCCCCGGGCGCGCCACGTGTCGATGGACGGCAGCCGAAGGAAGCGGTAGGTGAGGCTCTCCTCCGGTACCGAGCAGAGAAACCGCAGCAGGCACGCCACGTCGGCGCGCTCCGCCATTCGCACGGTGACCCTCGCCCCGGTGGGGAGTGTGACATCAGTTGGCGCCAGTTCGTGAGTCATGATCGCCTCCGCGCTCGCGTTGCCCGCTATTGGGCGAGGCCGAACTTCTCAATCCGATACCGGATCTGATCGCGGTTGAGTCCAAGCAGCGTGCCAGCCCGGGTCTGGTTGCCGGCGCTGCGCTTCAGGGCCTGCACGACCAGGCTTCGCTCGAGCTGTTCAAGGTCGACCCCGTTGGCCGGCAGCTCGAACTGATCGCCGGAGGAAAGCGCCTGCCCGAGGCCCGCAAAGTCCCGGGCGTCGAGCTTCTCGCCGTCGGAGAGCAGCATGGCGCGCTCGATCACGTTTCTGAGCTCGCGGACGTTACCGGGCCAGCCGTAGCGCAGCAGCAACACGTGGGCCGCCGGTGTCGCGCCGGAGACGCGCTTTCGGAACTCGATGCTGAAGGCGTCGATGTAGTACTCGGCGAGCAGCGGGATGTCGTCGGGCCGCTGCCGCAACGGCGGCATCGCGATCGGCAGGACGTTCAAGCGATAGAACAGATCCGATCGGAAGTGCTGCCTGCCAACTTCCTCTTCGAGCGCGCGATTCGTCGCCGCAATCACCCGGACGTCCACGTGGACGTCCGAAGCGCCGCCCACGCGCTTGAAGCTCTTCTCTTCGAGAAACCGCAGCAGCTTGGCCTGCAGCGCCGGCGTCATCTCGGCGATCTCATCGAGAAACACCGTGCCGCCGTCCGCGACCTCCAGCAGCCCCTTCTTCTGCATCCGGGCGTCGGTGAAGGCGCCGCGCTCGTGGCCGAACAGCTCGCTTTCGAGTAGCGTCTCGGGCAACGCGGAGCAGGTGATGTTCATGAACGGTCGGGCGGCCCGGTCGCTCGAGTAGTGGATGACCTTGGCAACGAGATCCTTGCCGGTGCCGCTCTCGCCGGTCAGCAGGACAGTAGACGCCGGACTGGCCGCGACGCGCGCCACGAGCTGCCGCAGGCCGGCCATTGCCGGCGAGTTGCCGACGATGCGGTGCAGGCTGTACGGGCGGGCGGCATTCGATGGGTACTGCCGCACCTCGCGCCGCAGTCGCGTGGTCTCGAGCGCTCGCTCGACCGTCGCGACGATGTCGTCGAGATTGAAGGGCTTGTGCGTGAAGTGGTACGCGCCAAGCTTCATCGCCTCGACCGCGGTGTCGACGCTCGCGTACGCCGTCAGCAGGATCACCAGCACATCCGGATCGAGCTCCTTCATGCTGCGGAGGATCGACACGCCGTCGATGTCGGGAAGCCGGTAGTCCAGCAACACGAGGTCGACGCCCTCCGGCATCCGCTCCAAAGCGGCGCGGCCGGTATCGGCTTCGAGCACGTCGTACCCGTCGGATTTCAGCCGTTCGGCGAGTGACCAGCGGATCAGGGCTTCGTCGTCGACGACGAGAATGGTGGCCTTGGACATGTTCGAAGGGGACTCCCGCCTGCAGGACGGTGCATCCGCAATGCCGCCCAATTGAGTCGATATTAGGCCGAAAACTGACGGGGAATGTCGGACCGCGGGGAAAATTTCCCACCGGTGGGAATAATTCACCACCGGTGGAAGAACGCTGGCTTGCCTGGTCGTAGTGTCGAGAGCGGCGAAGCTAACGGCGGGCCACGGCAAGCAGATCGGCGGTGGCGCAGGCATCCTCGTAGTCGGGATACCGGCGCGTCGACGCAACCGTCCCGTGCGCGCGGACGGTCATCACTGGACACGAAGCGCCACGAACCACACGCTCGGTGACGCTGCCCATGAAGAAGTGCGAGAGCCCGCTGCGGCCGTGCGTGGCCATCACGATCAGATCGGCCTTCCGGTCCTCGGCTGTCGTCATGATGATCTTCGCCGGGTCGCCGACCATGGCTTCTGTCGTAACAGCCGGTCGCGTGATGGTCTGCGCCAGCGCCTCGAGTTGCCGCTGGGCTTCGGCGAGGAGCCTCGATCGCAACGACCCGAGATCGTAGGCGAAGGCTTCCGTCCACGCCGATGCCAGCACCGGGTCCGGGACGACGTGGATAACGTGCAGAGAAGCGCCAAGCCTGGCGCCGAGCGCCTCCGCGTAATGGAGCGCCTCCTCGGATGCCGCACTGAAATCGGTTGGCACGAGGATAGTCCCGGAACGCGAAATCATGACGTCACTCCTTTCACGCGAACTGACTCGCGAGCTCCCGCTTCGAGCGCGCGATGGCAGACTTGCCGACGACATCCGCCGACACCGCGGGCACTGCGCGGCGGAGCCGTTTTTCTGCCGGCGGCAGCGCCAGGACCAGCCGCTGGGCCAGGCAGAGCACGCGATACGTGACCGAGCCCATGCGGGGACCGGCGAGCGCCGAGGCATGAAGGCCGACGACTATCAGCCCGGCCCCGCGCTCGCGGGCCAGCTTGGCGATCTCCTCGGCGGGATCGCCGATCACCGTGATGGCTTCCGCCTTGACCCCTGCCGGCAGCGTCAAGGCCAGCGCCTCGAGCGCCTGCTCGGCGCGCACGCGCCGCTCGGTGTCGATGTGCGGCGCCTGCGTGACTGCAAACATCGGGAAGCGCAACGGCTCGACGACGTGCGTCAACAGCAGCGGGACGCGAATTGCCTCCGCCAGGCCGGCCGCGACCTGCACCTGCCGCTCGCCGACTGCGCTGAGGTCCACGGGCACCAGCACCCGGCGCACCAGCGACGCGATGTCGTCCAGGTACAGAGGGCCGGGCTCGTGAGGAGGCGTCACCAGCACGGGAACGGTGGTCTCGCGCAGGACCCGCTCGGTGGTCGCGCCGAAGAAGAGCTTGCGGATGCCGGTAAGCCCGTGCGTGCTCATCACGACCAGATCGCAGTGGCGGTCCGCCGTCGCCTTGAGAATCTCCTGCGCGGGGTTGCCGCCGGCGACCACGTACTCGATCTCGAGCGCAAAGGCCGAGCGATGGTCCATCGTCTGGTCGACGAAGCGGCGCAGCTCCCGGTCGCAGTCGTTGACCAGCCAGTCCGCGCCGCCCTGAATCGCTGCGGCCTCGGCCAGCAGTGGGTCCGCGACGGTCATCACGGTCAGTCGCGAGCCGTAGTGCTCGGCGATGGCAACCGCATAGCGCAGCGCCGCGCGGGATGGCGTCGAGAAGTCGATCGGGCAGAGCACGTTGAGTTGCCGAGTCATGGTGAGCTCCCGGGCCTGAATACTCCCCCTCTCGTGCAAGCAGCGGGCCGTGTCGTTTGGTCCGCCCGTGGCACGAATTCCTCCGATTAGTCGAGCGCACGCGCGAGGGACACAGGAATTTCCGCAGCGGGTGCGGAATAGTCCGCGGTCCCGGTACGCCGATGCAGTGGCGCCGGTCGCGATCGAGGGCGTCGTGTTCGGGCAACGCTGTTGCATCTCACAGTCGAATAAAGGGAGGGTCGCGATGGAAACCATGAAGGCCGTCGCATTCCGTGGCAAGGGCCGCATAGCGCTCGAAGAACGTCGGAAACCGACGCCGCGCGCCGGAGAGGCCGTTATCCGCATCACCACCACGACGATCTGCGGCACCGACGTCCACATCGTCAAAGGCGAGTACCCGGTTCGTGAGGGGCTGATTCTGGGGCATGAGCCGGTCGGCGTCATCGACGCGCTCGGCGCCGGGCTGGAACCCGGATACCACGTCGGCCAGCGCGTGATCGTCGGGGCGATCACGCCGTGCGGCCAGTGCTTCTACTGCTTCAACGGCAACCATTCGCAGTGCGGCGGGCCGCTCGGCGGATGGCGATTCGGCAACACGATCGACGGCGCGTGGGCCGAATACCTCCTGGTTCCCGACGCCCGCGCCAACCTCGCCCCGATTCCCGAGGGCCTCAGCGACGAGCAGGTCGTCCTGGTTCCCGACATCTTTTCCACCGGCCTCAGCGGCGCCGAGAGCGGCAACATCAAGGTCGGCGATGCCGTGGCGGTTTTCGCGCAGGGCCCGATTGGCCTGTGTGCGACGCTTGGCGCGCGGCTGCGGGGCGCGGCGCTGATCATTGGCGTGGATGGCGTTCCCGAACGACTGGAAGCCGCGCGGCGGTTCGGCGCGAATGTCGTGATCGACTATCGCGAACAGGATCCGGTGGCCGAAATCAAGCGACTCACCGGCGGGCGCGGCGCTGACGTCACCATCGAAGCGCTCGGACGCCAGGAGACGTTTGAAAGCGCGCTTCGCGCGACGCGCCCCGGCGGCACGGTTTCGAGCCTTGGCGTGTATTCCGGCAAGCTCGTCGCGCCGTACGAGGCCATCTATGCGGGCCTCGGCGACCAGCGGATCGTCACCACGCTGTGCCCTGGCGGCAAGGAACGCATGCGGCGCCTGATGCAAATGGTGGCGCAAGGCCGCGTCGACCTGTCGCCACTCGTCACGCACCGCTTCGGGCTCGACGACATCGAGAGCGCATTCGAGGTCTTCAGCCAGCAGCGCGACGGCGTGATGAAGGTCGCGCTGCATCCGACGTTGCCTCCGGTCCGGCAGATCGCCGAGACCGCAAGCGGCGTCGTCGCTGCGCAGAGTCGCTGACACGACAGGAGACGCCATGACCGCGCTGGCTCGTCTGATCCCGTGCCCACATCACCTCGAGAGCGACGGCATCGAGCTCTGGCTGCCGCTGAGCGACGCGTGGGCACGGGTACGCTATGGGAACCTGGTGCAGTCGCGCCTCGCCCGCGGTCTCTTCAGCCTCCGGACCATGGCGAGCTGGCGGAGGCAGCCGCCGCCGCCGTTCGTGCGACTGGACGACCTGCGTTCGTCGGGCACACAGCCAGGGTTCCAGGTTCTTTTGGACGATGCGCCCCGCGAGGTGGTCGTCGGCGCGATCGGGCAAGTCTGGAGGTGTGACATCCCATTCATTCACGTCGGCGATGCCCCTGCATTCATGGCATTCCAGGATGCCGGCTACGTCAAGGTCGCCTGGGCGCTTCAGCTTACGCCGCGCGCCGAGGGCGCCACTCACCTGGAGCTCGAAGTGCGGGTTCAGGCGACCGACGAGCGCGCCTGGAAGAAGTTCCGGCGATACTTCCGCGTGATCGGTCCGGCCTCGCGATTCATCCGGCGCTCGATGCTTCGCAGCCTGGCGCGCGAGATCGAGTCGGGTCATCAGGTGCACGCCGGCGGCGTCTAGAGACCCTCCGACAGCACAGCGCCGGCGCGGCCGGATGCGGCCAGGGACAGCACACCTGCCGCGGCCATCGCCGCCAGCGACGGCGACCGTCCAGAGGCGGAAGCGGCCCCGGCCGACGATGCCGGCAATCCCCATCTTCGCGATGGTGTTCGAGAGGATGCCGGCGCCAATCGCCATCGCGGCAAGCGCCGGATCGAGCCCGGCGTCGACCCGCGCCGTCGTCGACGCCGTCAAGGCATCGACGTCGGTCAGCCCCAGCAGGAGCGCCAGGCCGAGCAGCCCGCCGCTGCCGAAGAATCGCGTGACCACGTCGAGGACGAACAGCACGAGCTGAAACGCCGCCGCGATCTGGAGCGCCGCGACCAGCTCGAGCGGATTGCCAGGGGCGGGCGGCATTGGCCCGCCGGGGACGGTGCGACGCACCAGGGCCCACGACGCCAGCGCGCCGACTGCGAGCGGTGCGACCAGCAACGGCAGCAGCGTCGGCAGCACGCGGCCTTCCAGCACGGCGACCGCGACTGCAACTCGCACGAAGAGGACGGAGCAGGCCGCGACGACCCCGCCGGCCAGCGGGAGGCTGTCGTCCGAGCGGCTGCGGCTCAGGCGCGCGTACGTCAGCGTCACGTTCGTCGACGACACCAGCCCGCCCAGCAATCCGGTGACGACGTAGCCGTAACGGTCGCCTACGATCGCGCGCGCGACGTATCCGACGAAGCTGAGGCCGGAAAAGAACAGGACCAGCAGCCACAGGACGCGCGGACGAACGCCGCCGAGCGGTCCGTACAGGCCCTTCTGGCAGGAGTGGGAGCACGACCAGCGCCAGCACCGCGAATCGGACGCCGGCACGGAACCCTTGGTCGTCCAGCAGGCGAACCACGGCATGGAGCCGCGACTTCTCCACCAGGAGCAGCACCGTCAGCGCGACGACGCCGGCGGCCAGTCGGACATCGCCGCGGCCGGCCATCACCCCACTGGCAAGCACGACGAGCGCGGCCACTTCCGTCGTGGCGTCGACGTCGCGCCGGCTGGCCACGGCATAGGCCACGACCACCAGCGCCGTCGCGCCGGCAAGCAGCGTCGTCGAAAGCGCGATCGCGCCGAGATGTGACCACACGCCGGCGAAGCCGCCAAGCAAGCCCAGCAGCGTAAAGGTGCGGAGCCCGCCAAAGCGTGCCCGTGCCCCGTCGGCGTGACCCGACCACTGCCGCTCTATGCCGACGGCCGCACCACACAGGGTGCTCACCAGCAGGAGGTTTACAACGTTGCCCGACACGGCTGCGTCCTCCTTTCGACTGCGGCCCGCGCCATGCTAATTGGGGTGCGTCAGTTCGTGATGACTACCGTGGCGGCCCCCGCGCTTCTCAAGGGCGATCGGGTCTCCGCATGTTCGGATTCGCAGCGTGACAAGGGCTGCAGCTCTGGAGGATCTCGCTGTAGACGAAAATACGCGAGCGCTGGTCGGTCGCTTGCAGACCGCGCTCCGCGAGCGAATGCAGACGTTGCTCGAGCGCTCGCATGTCGCTCGTCAACTTGGATCCGGCAGGAAACGTCTTCTGAAGGGGGGCCGTCTTCAGCGCCTCCGCTCCCTGATTCCAGGCACTCGTGGACGGAATCGCCAGTCCTTGCACCATCAGGTCGACGGCCGCCCGGTGCGTCAGCATATGGCCGACGACTCCACCCACTGACGGAAACACCGGTAACGCGACCGCCGGCATCGTCCCGACGGTCCGGTGGCAGTCGCCGCATTTGGCCAGCATGGCTGCCGTCGACGCCGCGATGTCTTCCAGTTCGGTGTCACCAGCAATGCGCCGAGCGGTCATCTGCATGTTCTTGAAGTCCAGCAATGCGCCCGGTGGAATCGATGCGGGCGCAGCCTGCTCGCCGATCCCGCGAGCCTCGCGCCGGGCCGTCTCCAGGTCGCCGCGGATGACGGCCTCATGCACTTGCATCACGGATGCGAAGTGTCCGCGCATGAACGCGGCACGCTCCTGGGAGAGCGGCACCGGCGCCGGCTGGCCGGTCGCAAGCGACCAGCTGCCGACCAGCGCTGCGGCGGTCGCGATGCCGGCGCCGCACAGGATAAGGGCCCAGCGAGATCTCATGCGTCCCCCCTCGTGGCGATTCGAAGCCGTTATGACACGCCTGCATGCGGCGAACGTGCCAACCCGGGGTGCATCGCCTCAGGTATTCCCGCCCGGCACCGGAGAGAGCCGCGGAAGATTCCGCCGCGTCGGGGAATTTCTCGCAGAGTCCCCATGGCTGATGAATGCTTCACCGGGCATGGGTTGACCTCTCGACGGGCACGCGTCATGCACGCACCGCCGTGCGGAGGCGTGAGATGGAACCGCTTCGCGACGTCGTCTGCGCCACGGACTTCAGCGAGAACTCTCGTGACGCCATGCTGGCAGCGTGCAGACTCGGACTTGCCCTCAATGGCTGCCTGCACCTGGTGCACGTCGTGGTCGATCCTTTCGATCAGGCGTGGACCGTTGAAGCCGCGGGGATTGACTTCGCCGAACTCCGCCAGCGCCTGGTCACGACCGCCGAGATGGAGCTTGCCGAGGCGGCGGAACGGTTACCCCTGCCCAGGGAGCAAATACGTTGCGTCGTGCTGGTCGGAAAACCTGCGGCAGCGATCGCCCGGTATGCTGAAGAGAAGGCCGCAGACCTCGTCGTGCTGGGCACGCACGGCTACGGGATAGTCAAGCGCTTCCTGTTGGGAAGCGTCGCCGAACAGATGGTTCGACGCGCGCGCTGTCCGGTGCTGGTCGTCCCACACCACGTGCTGCGCTCCGATTCATCAACCGGAACGCCCGCAGCACAGGTGGCTCGAGATTGACATGTCTCAACGACCCGTGCTACCGAGCCCTGTTGCACCTCGAGGGGAGGTGTCGGTTGGAGCCTTACGTTTGTCCGGGGCCCTTCTCGACATGATCCGTGAGGAGTATGAAGAGATGCCCGACATGCGTCTCACTCGCGCTCAGTTCCGCCGGTTGTGGCGGCTTCAGGACGACGTCAGTGCGGCGGCCATCGCGGAGCTCGTGGCGAATGGATTCCTCAGCGTCGACTCCCACGGTCGCGTCCAACGAGCCGGCGCCCTGGCACTCAGGATACCCAACCGGCACTCGTCCTCTCAACGGCTGGCCTTGGGCGGGTACGTGGCGAGATAGACGTATGCCGCCGCTACCTCTTCGTCGCGCAGGTAATGGAAGACCGGCATACGACCACGATGGAGCACGCCAGCACCTCCCATCCGGACGGGCGCGCCACTACGCGCCTTGTGAACGAAATCGCTGACATGCTGCGTTTTCAGCAGCGACTCGAGGGACGGGATCGCTCCCTGCACCAGGGCTGCTTCCGTGGGTCGTGGCCCGGTCGCATCGTGGCAGATGTGGCAAGTCCCCTTCACGACTTGTTCACCCAGGCGCGCCCAACTGACAACCTGTTGTTTGGGTTTCTCGGGATCTGGAGTGCCGGCCAGCTGCGTCAGGTAGGCGAAGAGCGATTGCAGATCGGCGTCCTGCAGATGCTCACGCGACGGCATTCGTTGGCCGCCTTCATGGACCCGCGCGAGCACGTCGGCGCGAGCGTGCCGAGCCTGCGCACGCGCGGCCGCCTCATCCTTTGCCCTGGTCTCCTGCAGACGCTTCTGCACCAGTGCGAGGGAAGCGCCCTGCACAGGCCCAAGTAGCGATCGGATTTCCGGTGGCGCACCAGTGCCTTCCGCGCGGTGACAGGCCTGGCAGTTCAGACGGTACAGGTCAGCTCCAGTAAGCGCACTCGAGGGCCGCACACCGAGAGACTCGGTGCGGCCCTGATCCTTCTGATCGCCTGAAGGACCGTAGCGACCAGCGCCGCGTCCAAGGTTCGTGCTGACTGAGCTTCAGTCCGAGGTGAGTCAACCAGCTGGGTCCGACGACCGGCGTGACACTGGGATCCTCTACCACAATCGGCCACGACCGCTGCTGGGCCCTGACGATTCCATCGAGCACAGCGAAAGGAGCGAACGCGAGCAAGACGGCACCGGCGAGACGGCAGGGGTGGAAGGCGTCCCGCCGCGCCAGCCATCGTGCCATCGATCGCTGCACATCGCACGGGTTCGATTCGCATGGATCCCTCCTTCGCGGCACTGCTCTACGTCCTAGCCCAGTTGCATGCCGCGGTCAATCGCCGCCTCGCCTGTGTTCGCGTACGACTGGCCTCTGGGACTCGTACGTGATCGTGGTCACGCGGCCGCGCCAATACACGAACCGCCGTCCATCGAGCCACCACGCAACCTGTCCACTGCGCGGGATGCGCACACCGCTCGTGACGGCGTAGTCGTCGTAGGTCGCACCCCAGGGCGTCAACACGTAACGTCCATCGACCTCGCGGAAGCGCGACGGCGTGAACGACTCGATGATTTCCCCATGCTCGTTGAAGCGGAACTCGAGCGACACCGTCGTTCCCCCTTCCGTCAAGGTCGCGGTGGCACTGTCTCGTCCGGAGGGGGTCCACACCACGCCCTGGCCTGGCAGCAACGCTGTGGGGAACCAAACCGCCTCGGCCAGGTAGCGGTGAAGCGCGCCGGAGGCCAACTCCGGGGTTGCGGCGGCATCGACGATGGGAATCACACCCATCAGCGCGGCGCGCATCGAGCCGATCCCGTCGCTGAAGGCATCGCGGACACGAACCGTGACGCCCGCACCCATCGTGATGCGCGCGTCCCACACGAAACCCGGCGGTCGCGTGATGAAGGCTTGCGAGGCCGAAAATGGACGCCACGCTTCTTCCGAATTTCGGAGGCGGAAACTGCCGAACTGTTCTGCGAGAGCCACGGCTATCATCAGTTGGCCATCGGACAGGACGCGTCGAAAGTAGCGCGCGACAGGTTCGGGCACTGATGCTGCGTCTCGCGCGTGGTAGCGCCGAGTGCCTTCGCGCCACGGCGAAGCGAGCATCTCGTTCGGCCAGGACGTCGGTCGCACGGCCCCACCGCCACGAACTGACGAACATCGATGCGGCTGCTGCGAGTCCAGCCGCCCCGATCGCCGAGATCGTGCGTGTCCACATGTCAGTACCAGATGCGACGAGAGTCCGTCCGGGCGGCGGCGCCTACGCGAATCCGTGCATCCAGAATCTGCACTCCCGCGCGGCGCACCCGGACCGGATTCAGGTCCACCTCCAGAACGGAGGGGCACGACTCGAGCAGCACCGAGAGTCTTAGCAGCACGTC
The DNA here is from genome assembly GCA_963719755.1 of Vicinamibacteria bacterium. GTDB lineage: Bacteria > Acidobacteriota > Vicinamibacteria > Vicinamibacterales > JAENWD01 > JAENWD01. The sequence continues at coordinate 563,140 of CAVRDA010000016.1, forward strand.
GCGGAGCGCTGCCTCGTCCGCTGGAGGCGCCCCGCGATAGCCGCGCAACAGGTGTGCGGCCTTGAGCCCATCGACCATCTCTCGCGCGTCGTCCTCCGTCAGGGGCGTGAGCCGATAGGCAGTATCCTGCACCAGCTCCGCCAGCGTTCCTCCCGCGCCGCACGCGACCAGCGGGCCGAAGATCGGATGCTGCACCGCTCCGATGAGCATCTCCGGTGCGTCCGCCGCCATCTCCTGGATGAGGACTCCCTCGAGACGAGCGCCAAGCCGACTGGCCATGTCTTGCCACGCGCCGGCGACGGCAGGCTCGTTGTTCAGACTCAGCTTCACGCCGCCGATGTCGGTCTTGTGGACGATGTCGCGCCCGATCGCCTTCATCGCGACCGGAAATCCGATGACACTGGCGGCGGCGCGTGCCTGCGCTTCCGTGCGAGCGACCAGGCTGCGGAGGACGGGCAATCCCATGGCGTCGAGCAGCCGGTCGAGCTCCGTCGCATCGAGCCATCCGCCGCCGCGTCGCATCGCCGTTTCGATGACCGTGCGGGCGGCGCCGATGTCGACGTTCGACGGGTTCGCCGGTCGCCCCTCAGGGGCGCGACGCCAGCGGGCGTATCGATGAACCCGCGCGAGCGCGCGGGCGCCGGCTTCCGGAAAGGCGTAGGTCGGGATGCCGGCTACCCTCGCGTCTGCGCCTGTCGCATCGAGGAAGGTCGCCAGAATCGGTTTCTCGCCCTCGCGCCCTTGCCGTGCGGCCGCGGCCAGCACCGCGGCAATCTCGGCCGCACAATCGGTCAACACCGGCACGTACAGGACCTGCACCGCGTCGACGTGCGGATCCTCGAGAAGCACGGCCAGTGCCCGTCGGTAGTCGTCGGCCGTCGCCGACGCCAGGAGGTCGACCGGATTGGCGACGCTAGCCGCATGCGGCACGGCGTCCCGGAGCGCCGTCATCGACGCCTCGGTCAGCGTCGCGACCTCGAGGCCGTCGGCCGCGCACGCGTCTGCGGCAAGGATTCCCGGTCCACCAGCGTTCGTGAGGACCGCCACACGCGGTCCACGCGGCAGCGGCTGATGGGCCAGCAGCGTCGCGACGTCGAAGAGCTCCTCGAGCGTGGCCGTTCTGATGATGCCCGCCTGTTCGAAGAGGGCATCGACGACCCGGTCGTCGGTCGCCATGGCGCCGGTGTGCGACGAAGCCGCGCGCGCACCGGCCGTGGATCGGCCGGCTTTGACCGCGACGATGGGCTTGGTTCGTGCCACGCGCCGGGCAATGCGGGCGAAGTTGCGCGGGTTGCCGAAGCTTTCGAGGTACAGGAGGATGACGTCGGTGCCGGCGTCTTCCGCCCGGTACTGCACCAGGTCGTTGCCCGAGACGTCGGCCTTGTTGCCGACAGACACGAACGTCGAGATGCCCAGCTGAAGGCGCCGTGCGTTCTCGAGGATGGCCAGGCCCAGCGCACCGCTCTGCGAGAGAAACGCCACCCGGCCCCGAGGAGGCATCGACGGCGCGAAACTGGCATTCAGTGAGACGGCCGGATCCGTCTGCACGAGGCCCATGCAGTTCGGTCCAATCAGCCGGATTCCCGCGTCGCGAACCTTCTCGACGATTCGCGCTTCGCTCGCACGGCCGGCGGCATCCCGCTCCGAGAAGCCGGCGGTGACAATCACGATCGCCTTCACGCCCTTCTCGATGCAGTCGTCGACAACGGCCTCGACCTGTCCGGCCGGGACCGCGATGATGCCGAGATCGACGGGTCCCTCGATCGCGGTCACTCGAGGAACGGCTCGAACGGCTCCGATGGCACCGCCCGCGGGATTCACCGGGATTACCGTGCCGGTGAATCCGCCTGCGGTGATCGCATGGAAAGATCTCGGCGCCGATCTTCCCGCGTGACCGACTGGCGCCGACGACCGCCACGACGCCAGGCCGGAAGAACGCTTCGAGCGACGCGACGGCGGCCGCGCTGGCCCTCGAGGCGGCACGGTGCAGGAATGCCGGCGTCTCGTGCAGGTCGAGCACCAGTCGGCTCACCCCAACCTCCTGATCGTGGTGAGCGACGGTGAAGCCGGAGTCCCGGAAGACGGCCAGCATCTCGCCATTCGAGACGTGGACCCATGCCTCGAACTGATCGACGCCGAGAGGCCGCGCAATCTCGGCGAGACGCTCCAGCATCCGGGTGGCGAGCCCATGTCCGTGGAAGCCCTCGGCGACGACGAACGCCACCTCCCCATGCGCATCGTCGGCGCGCTCTCGAGCGCATGTGGCCACGCCAAGCAGGGTGTGGCCGCGCTCTGCCACCAGCGAGACATTCCGGGGATAGTCGATGTCGGCAATCAGCTCGCAGCTCCGGTCGGACCGGCCGGTCGCCCGCAGGAACCTGAAATACCGGCTGTCATCGGAGAGTTGCGCGAAGAACGCATGCAGACCCTCCCGGTCGGTGTTATCCGCCGATCGCAATCGAACGGTCGTGCCGTCGCGAAGGACGACGTCGACGGCCGCGACCGGCTGGGTGAACGGGTCAGCGAGAGGTACAGGGGCAGGGTTGCGCATCGAGAGCCTCACGTCGACAAGGTCACGGTGCAACAGTGTTGCCGTGCGGGGTACCGACGTCGTGCGGCTTTCCGGTGCGCGGCGCGACAAACGCTGCGGGAATTTTCACGGGCGAGTGGGAAAATTTCCACAACGGTGCCCAGCTAGCGATCAAGGGGCGAAGTTCGTCAGGACGTCAATGCTGCGCCAGCAGCAGCACTGCTGCTGTGCTCCAAGTTGGACGCGCGTATGAGGATCGCCTCAGCGGCCAGATTCCAGAGAAGCTGTGGAGCGCGAATCAGCGGAGCTGCAGGAAGTGCGGACCGAGATGGATGCGTCCACGGCTCGCATCCTCAGGCAGAAAGTGTTGATTCTATGGTGCCGGGGCAGGGGGTCGAACCCTGATGAGGGGATGGCCCTCCGCGGATTTTAAGTCCGCTGCGTCTGCCAGTTCCGCCACCCCGGCCACACTGAAGTGCTGAGTGCCGAATGCCGAGTGCCGAAGGCAGAATGCCGACTGCCGAATGCGGAGTGCTGAGTCTAGATACTACGCCCGACGTCTCGCCGAGGCTCAGCAATCCCCCACTCGACATTCTCCACTCGACATTCTCCACTCGGCACTCTCCACTCGGCACTCCGTCAGTGGTCCCCTAACTCCGTCCAGCCCGCCACCAGCAGCGGCGACTTCAGGCCCTCGGCCCGGACCATCGCGCAGTCCAGGTCGGGGTACGTCTGGCTGAAGAGCAGGTCGCCGTCCTTCTCGATCGCCAGCCAGAACCCGCTCGGCGGCTCGACGATGAAGCAGTGCAGGCGGTCGTCGTGACGGCCGAGACGCCAGAGGGTCACGGCTTCGCCACGCAGGCGAGTGAGGGACGGCTGGTTCATGGGCTAGTGGACGACAGGGCTGTCGCGATGCGGCAGGCGGTCTTCAGCCATCACCCGCGTGATGCTGGCCTCGAGCTCGGCCTGGTCGACGTCGAAGGGACCGGCCGCGGCCGCGCCAATCTGAATCTCGACGGCGACGGTGAAGCCGCCGCCCTCGAAGGGGCTCACAATCCAGCTGAACGCGCGCAGCACCACGGGACGGTCGCGCTCGACACCGGGGGTCTTGGCGCGATCGATGGCGCGGAGCAGCTCTTTCAGCAGCGCGCGCACCTCGTCATCGGTCCAGCCGCGCGGCACGCCGAGTGTGGTCTCGACGATGTCGGTCGTGGCAAAGTCGTTGCCCCTCAGCCAGACCTCGATGTCCAGGCGCATCCGGCCGATTGTAACATCACGGTGAACCGAGGCCGCCGGTGGCCTGACCATCAGCGCCGGGCCAGCACGTCGCGGACGCCATCGGCCGTCGTCACCGGAGCCTGGCAGGTGAAGTCGGCGCAGAGATACAGCGCCGCCTGGCCACTCACCGGCGGCAGCGCGCCGATGAGCGGCAGCGCCTCAGTGATGGCGCCGCGCGTGCGCGGCGAGACGGGCACCTCGACGAGAAACGGCCGATAGAACGCCGCCGCCGCGGCGCGCAGACGGTCCCCTGCCGTACGCGTGTCGTCGGGATCCACGACGACGAGCTGCCCCACTCCGGCCTCCTCGGCGACGAGCGCCGTCAACACGAGCGGCACGGCCCGCGCGTACTCGCCGAGGCGCGTGCCGAACCGGGCAATGGACTGCGCGATGCGCGCCTGCCTGGCGGCGTCGGGACGCAGGTGCGTGAGCACCTGCAGGTTGAGCAGGGCCAGCGCCGTCGCCGACGGCTCGGCGCCGTCGTAGTCTTCCTTGGACCTGACGAGCACCGACGTGTCGGCGCCTGTAGTGCTGAACCACCCGCCGTCGATGGGATCGTAGAACCGCTCGTCGAGGATCGACTGAAGCCGATCCGCCCACGCCAGCCATTCGGGATTGCCGTCGGCCTGGAACAGCTCGAGCAACCCGAACGCCGCCGCGGCGTAGTCCTCCGCGTAACCTTCCACCGCCGCATCGCCGTCGCGAAACCGGCGCCAGAGCACGTTCCGCTCGCCGTCCCACATCTGGTCGCGGAGGAAGTGTGCGGCGCGTTGCGCCGTGGCCAGATGACCGGCGGCCGTGTCCTCCAGGCCGAAGCCCGGTGCTCGCAGCACGCGGGCGCCGCGGGCGAAGGCCGCGATCATCAGCCCGTTCCACGCGGCGAGCACCTTGTCGTCCAGGTGCGGCCGCGGGCGGCTCAGCCTCGCGGCAAACAGCGCCAGCCGCGCGCGCCCCAGCACGTCCACCACCTCGTCGGCGGCGCGCCCCGTGCGGGCCGCGATGTCCTCCACGCCCGCCGCCGTGTAGAGCAGGTTCTTGCCGGTGAACTCCCCGTGCGGATCGAACGGCGCGTTGCCGTGCTCCTCGACGCCGAATCGCGCCGCGACGACCTCCGCGTCGTCGCCGAGCGCCTCCCGGATCTCGTCGGCGCTCCACGTGTAGAACGCGCCCTCGACCTTGGAGGCACCAGCCGCGGCGCCCGGCGGCAGGCTGTCGGCGTCCTCGGCGGAGTAGAAGCCGCCGGCCGGATGCGTCAGCTCGCGTGCGACGTACTGCAGCGTGTCTTCCGCGACCTGGGCGAAGAAGCGGTCGCCGCTCGCCTGCGCGGCCTCGAGGTATGCGAGCACGAGCTGCGCCTGGTCGTAGAGCATCTTCTCGAAGTGAGGCACGCGCCACGCTTCGTCCACCGAGTAGCGATGGAACCCGCCACCGACGTGGTCGCGCATGCCGCCAAGGCCCATCGCGCGCAGGGCGTGCAGCGCCAGGTCGCGCGGCACGGGCTCGTTCGTGCGCGCGTGCTCGCGGAGCAGGAACAGGAGCTCGCTGGGCCGCGGGAACTTCGGCGCGCCGCCGAAGCCGCCATGGCGCGCGTCGTACGCCTGCGTAAACGCGGCGACGCCGAGTGCCAGCACGTCCGGCGCCGGCGCGGCGGCGCCTCCGGGACTGGCCGCAGAAGCTTCGCGCATCCGCCGCACGAGCTCGGCCGCGCTCAGCTCGATGCGCTCGCGCTCGTCGCGCCACGCGCGGGCGATCGCGGTCAGCACGTCGACGAACCCGGGACGGTTGTACCGCGACTCCGGTGGAAAGTATGTCCCGCCGTAGAACGGCTTCAGGTCCGGCGTCAGCCACACGCTCATCGGCCATCCGCCGGCGCCGGTGGTCGCCTGCACGAACGACATGTAGACACGGTCCACGTCGGGCCGTTCCTCGCGATCCACCTTGATCGACACGAATGACGCGTTGAGCACATCGGCCACCGCCTGCTGCTCGAACGACTCGTGCTCCATCACGTGGCACCAGTGGCAGGTGGAATAGCCGACCGACAGGAAGATTGGCTTGTCTTCGGCGCGCGCGCGCGCAAACGCCTCGTCGCCCCACGGATGCCAGTCGACAGGATTCTCCGCGTGCTGCAACAGGTACGGGCTCTTCTCGGCCGCCAGACGATTGGGCATCGGACCATTATCCGTTCTTCAGCCTTCAGCTGTCGGCTGTCGGCCCCCAGCCCTCGTGATATATACATGCAACATGAGCGACGGAGGCAAAGCGCGGCGCGTGGCGGTGCTGCTCGAAGACGAGTTCGAGGACAGCGAGATCACCGGACCGGTCGAGCGTCTGCGCGCGGCCGGGCTGGAAGTCGTGCTGGTGGGGCCGATGGCGGGTGCGACGTACACCGGAAAGAAAGGCACGGCGATCGTCGCAGAGCTGGCCGCCGGCAAGGCGCGCGCGCGCGATTTCGACGCCGTCGTCATTCCCGGCGGGCACGCCCCGGACCGGATGCGCATGCGGCACGCGATGGTCGACCTCGTGCGCGATACGATCGCCGCCAACAAGCCCGTCGCCGCGATCTGCCACGGCGCGCAGCTGCTCATCTCGGTCAACGCGTTGCGCGGGCGCACGGTCACCTGCTGGCCGTCGATCGCCATCGACGTGAAGAATGCCGGCGGCCTCTACGTGGACAAGCCGGTGGTCGTCGACGGTCCGCTCATCACCTCTCGCAAGCCGGACGACATCCCGTTTTTCACCGACGCGATCGTCGCCGCCCTGCGCACGGCATAGGCCCGTGCGGATCGGCATCGACCTCGGCGGCACCAAGATCGAAGGCGTCATGCTCGACGCGGAGGGCGCGGTGCGCTTCCGCGAGCGTCGCGCCACGCCACGCGGCGACTACCACGGCACCATCGAGGCCATCGCCGACCTGGTCGCCGCCGCCGAGGTCGCCGTCGGGCCCGCCGACAGCGTCGGCATCGGCATGCCGGGGGCGATCTCGCCGGCGACGGGCCTGGTCAAGAACGCGAACTCGACCTGGCTCAACGGCCGGCCGCTCGACCGCGATCTCGCGACACGCCTGAACCGCCCGATCCGGCTCGCGAACGACGCCAACTGCTTTGCGTTATCTGAGGCCAGCGACGGCGCGGCCGCCGGCGCCGACGTCGTCTTCGGCGTGATCGTCGGCACCGGCTGCGGCGGCGGCGTCGTGGTGCACGGCCGGGTCCTCACCGGTCCCAACGCCATCGCCGGCGAGTGGGGGCACAGTCCCCTTCCCTGGCCTGCGGCTGACGAACTGCCGGGACCGCCCTGTTACTGCGGCAAGCGCGGCTGCCTCGAGACGTTTCTCTCGGGTCCCGGCCTGTCGCGCGACTACGCGGCAGCCTCGAGCGTGGACGCGGCCGACATCAAGGGGGCCACCGTCGTTGCGCGTGCCGCCGATGGCGACCCGCACGCGATCGCCGCGCTCGACCGCTACGCGCATCGCCTCGCCCGCGGCCTGGCCACGGTCATCAACCTGCTCGACCCGGACGTCATCGTGCTCGGCGGCGGCATGTCGAACGTCGCCATGTTGTACGAGGTCGTACCGACGCTCCTCGGGGAGTTCGTCTTCTCCGATCGCGTGTCGACACGTCTCGTCGCGCCGATGCATGGCGATTCGAGCGGCGTCCGCGGTGCGGCGTGGCTGTGGCCACGCCGCGATTCCCGGGATTAGTCAGGATTACGCGACTGGTCATCCGCAGATTACGCAGAGTTCGCAGATTTCTACTCCAGGCGACGAGCCGGCAGCGCCATCGAACCGAATCGCCTGAAGAGTGAAGGGCCGGCGAACCGGTTCCGTTCAAGCGGTTCGCATCAGGCAGTGTGCCATCTGCGTCATCTGGCAATCTGCCGTGATCCGAAGACATGATCTCAGTGGTCAGTGAAGCCTGCGGCAGAAGAACACTTCAACGGCGGGCGCGAGTACGTGGTGGAGGCAACTGCGCGAGGCGTCGTTTCATCGTCGCAAATGCCTCGCTGTCCCGGCGTCCACGCGGCAAAGATCGCACTGCGCCGGCCAGGTGCTCGATGCGATCCTCCGGTGCGGGGTGCGTCGAGAAGAACACCTCGACGGCAGACGGATCCCGTTTCGCGGCCGCGCGGAGCGCTGTCATGAAGCCGGTGAGCCCCCGCGGATCCCATCCCGCGCGCGCGGCTATGGCCGCGCCGGCCGCGTCGGCCTCCCGCTCGTCGTCGCGCGAGAACTTCAGGAACACCCCGCCGGCCAACGCCTGCGCCGCCGCTTCGGTCGTCGCGGCGCTGAAGCTGTTGCCGAGCAGCGCGCTCAGCAGGCTCAAGCCGAGATTCGAGACGATCTGCGATGAGATCTGCTCGGCGGCGTGACGTTCGGCGATGTGCGCGATCTCGTGCGCGAGGACACCCGCCAACTCCGATTCGTCGCGTGCCAGGGCGAGCGCGCCGCGGTGCACCCAGACCGGGCCGCCGGGAAGCGCGAAAGCATTGATCGCGGCGTGGTCGGCGACGTCGAAGGAGTACGGAAAGGCCGGGCCGCCCGCCCTGGCGGCGAGCGCCCGCCCAAGTCCGCGGACATACGTGGTGATGGCGGCATCCGACACGCGTGGCATCTGCCGCGTCATCGCCGCCTGCGCCTCGCGGCCGATGCGGGTTTCCATGTCGACGCTGATGAGGACGACCGACGTCAGGGCGGTGGCGGCCCACCAGGCGGTCGCGGTCCAGGCGCGATTCACGGTTTCAGCGGCGGCGCGGCCGGCGCCTCGTCGGGCCTCCCGCGCCGGATGCGGCTGTAGGCGGCGGTGAACTCCACGCCGTAGAGCAGGATCACCGCGGACACGTACACCCACAGCAGGAACACGACCACGGCGCCGATGGACCCGTGCACGCTGAATCGCGACATGTCGCGGACATACCAGGAGAATCCCTCGAAAGCGCCGCGCCACAGCAGGCCGGTCAGCACCGCGCCGACCCAGACATCCCGAAACCGCACCTTCGCGTTCGGCACGAAGTAGAAGACGAGGCCAACAGCCAGGATGAGCGCAAAGGTCGCCGCCCAGTTGACGCCGATGCTGCGCAGCGTCATCAACCCCGGAAAGCGCGAGGCGACGGTCGCGAACCACGACGCGCCGACCACTTGACTGAGACTGAACACCACGAGCGTCAGCGCCAGAAGTCCGCACGCCGCCGCCAGCATCAGGAACGCGACGAGCTTGTGTGTCAGATAGCTGCGCTGCCGTTCGACGCGCCACGCCGCGTTGACCGCGGTGCTGATCGCGCTGAAGAATCCGAGCGACGCCCAGATGAGCGCGATGCCGCCGACGACGCCGAGGGGCACCTGCGTGCGCTGGAGCGCGGTGATCTGGTCGCTGACGAACTGGAGCTTCGCCGGAAAGTACTGCAGCACGAACTCCAGCGTCGCCTCACGCGCCGACTCGGAGGCCGTGATGCTGCCGAGCACGGAGACGACGAGCAGCAGGAAGGGAAAGAACGACAACATCGCGTAGTACGCAATTGACGCGGAGTGCGTCATGTCGTCGCTCGAGTAGAGGCTGACGAGGCCGCGCCACAGCGCCTGCGCCGACAACGACACCACGCGGCGCGCCCGCGCGCCGAGCGCGGCAGCCCAGCGGCGCAGGTGCGGGCGGCGTGGAAGGAGGCCACTCATCCGCGTGGCAGCTGGACGTGCTCAGCCGCGCGGGGAGCGGGGGGCGGCATCCTGGGCGAGGCGGAAACTCTCGCGCGCGGCCGCCTGCATGCGCGTCGCCGAGTCGCGCAAGGCCAGGGCCTGGCCGGCAAGATCCTGAAGCTGCGGTTCCAGCCTGGCCCGCAGCCGGCGGCCATCGTCGGTCAGCATGAGCCAGCCGGCAACTCCTCCGGCGACCGCGCCAGCCACCAGTCCAATCAAGACTGCCGTCCGATCACGCACGACTGGCCTCCTCGTCGGGCTGGAGCGCCGCCGCACGCCGCGGCCTCGACGCGGCGCCCGCCGTCCGTCCGGCCGCTCGGCGGCCCCGGCCCTCGTCCCGAATCTTGTGCTTCCGCATCTTGCTGTACAACGTCGGGCGATACAGCCCGAGCTGCGCCGCGGCTTCCTGCTTGTTCCAGTTCGTCCGCTCGAGCGCCTGCATGATCGTCATGCGCTCGATCTCCGCCAGCGTCCGATGCGGCGGCATCACGACATCGCCGCCCGGACCGGATTCCTCGCGCAGCGTCTCGGGCAGATCGGCCGGCGTGATCTCGCTGCCCTTGGCGACCAGCACGCCGCGCTCGATTGCATTCTCCAGTTCCCGGACGTTTCCCGGCCACCGGTTCCGGATCAGCAGGTGGTACGCCGACGGCGCGATGGTCCGCACGTTCCTCTGGTACCGCTGGCGGTACCGCTCGAGGAAATGGTCGCACAAAAGCGGGATGTCTTCCGTCCGCTCGCGCACCGGCGGCACGCGCAGCGCGATGGTGTTGACGCGGAAGTACAGGTCCTCGCGCACGCGGCCGTCCTTCAGCGCCGCGTCGATGTCGACGTTGGTCGCGCAGATGAGCCGGAAGTCCACCCGGACCACGCGGTCGCTGCCGACGGGCCGATACTCGCGCTCCTGCAGCACCCGCAGCAGCTTGGTCTGCAGGTACGGCGGCATCTCGCCGATCTCGTCGAGCAGCAGCGACCCGCCCTGCGCCTGCTCGAGCAGGCCGTCGCGGTCCTGGATCGCGCCGGTGAACGCCCCGCGGCGATGACCGAAGAGCTCGGCCTCGATCAGCTCCTTGGGAATCGCCGCGCAGTTGATCTTGATGAACGGGCCCTTCGCCCGCCGGCTGTTGTAGTGGATCGCGTTCGCGATCAGTTCCTTGCCGGTGCCGTTCTCGCCCTGGATGAGGATGTTGGCTTCCGAATCGGCCACCGCGCTCACGAGATCGAACAGCTCCCGCATCTTGCGCGATCGGCCGATGATGTTCTCGAACTGGTAGCGATCGCGAAGCTGCCGCCGGAGCGCGACGTTTTCGGCTTCCAGCTCCGTCCGCTCGATGGCGCGGCCCAGCATCGCCAGCACGCTCTCGGCGTCGATGGGCTTCTCGAGGAAGTAGGTCGCGCCGGCCTTGATGGCCTCGACCGCCCGCGGAATGCTCCCTTGACCGCTGACGACCAGCACCTCCGCCCGCGGTTGCAGCGTCTTGAATCGTCGGACGAGGTCCGCGCCGTCGACGTCGGGGAGGATGAGGTCCACCAGCGCAGCGTCGGGCTGCCAGCTCGAGAAGAGCTGCTCGGCGTCGGCCCCGCGGGTGGCGATGCGTGCGTCGTAACCGGCACTGGTCACGGTCAGCGCAAGCCACTCCGCCATGTCCGGCTCATCGTCGACGACCAGCACGCGGCGGATTCTCTTGGTGCTCATGTGTTGGCTTCCGGTCCCACCCCGCCCGATGAGGTGGCTTCCTGCGCACTGTAGCACGCTTCCGATTGATTTCGATACACACACGCGCTTTGTGTCGGCAATGTGACGTCAGCCATTCGAGAGACGTCTCGCGAAAGATACTCGGCCGTGACGTCTGCCCGGATTCGAGGGCGCCGGCGGCGGCCGGTATAATGCCGCGCATGTCCGACGCTCCGACGCCGCCTCGCGTCACTTCGCTGGGCCCGATGCTCTCCACGAATCCGTCGCACGAGTCCTCGGAGAAGCTCGTCTGTGAACGCTGCGGCGGCGCCAACGTCTATCGCATGCACGCCGTCTGGCGCTGCGCCGATTGCGGGTTCAAGACGGACTGCTGCGGCTGGTAGCCCGGCCATGGAGCGGCTCCATACGCACGTCGATCCCGGCACGGCCGAGTTTGTCGCGACCGCCCAGGCGAACCGGACGCTGGTCTCGGCGCTGAAGGCCGCTCGCGACAGCGCCCGGGCGGGCGGCGGCGCTAAGGCCCTCGAACGACATCGTGCCCAGGGCAAGCTCTTCGTCCGCGACCGGCTGACGCGGCTACTGGACCCCGGTTCGCCCTTCCTGGAGCTCTCGCCGCTTGCGGCTCTTGGCGTCTACGACGATCAGGCGCCGGGAGCGGGGCTCGTCACTGGCATCGGCCGCGTGTCGGGCCGTGAAGTCCTCATCGTCGCCAACGACGCGACGGTCAAGGGCGGGACCTATTACCCGCTCACCGTGAAGAAGCACTTGCGGGCGCAGGAAGTGGCGATGGCCAATCACCTCCCCTGCCTGTATCTGGTCGACTCCGGCGGCGCATTCCTGCCGATGCAGGCCGAGGTCTTTCCCGACCGCGATCACTTCGGACGCATCTTCTTCAATCAGGCGCGCATGTCGGCCGAGGGCCTCGCGCAGATCGCCGTCGTCATGGGCTCATGCACGGCCGGCGGCGCCTATGTGCCGGCGATGTCCGACCAGACCGTCATCGTCAAGGGCACCGGCACGATCTTTCTCGGCGGTCCGCCGCTCGTGAAGGCCGCCACGGGCGAAGACGTGACGCCGGAGGAGCTTGGCGGCGCTGACGTCCACACGCGCCTCTCCGGCGTCGCCGACTACTTCGCCGACGACGACGCGCACGCGCTGGATATCGCGCGCGGCCTGGTAGCCGGGCTCACCTCGGTCAAGCACATGCCGCCGAGCGCGATCGCGCCGGAGGATCCGCGCTACGACCCCGAGGAGCTCTACGGCATCGTCCCGACCGATTTGCGCAAAGGCTACGACGTTCGTGAAGTCATCGCCCGCGTCGTCGACGGCTCGCGATTCGACGAGTTCAAGGAGCGTTACGCGACGACGCTCGTCACCGGCTTCGCGCGGATCCACGGACTGCTGGTCGGCATCGTCGCCAACAACGGGGTGCTGTTCTCCGAGTCGGCGCTGAAGGGCACGCACTTCATCGAGCTCTGCAACCTGCGCGGCATTCCACTCATCTTCCTGCAGAACATCACCGGCTTCATCGTCGGGCGCCAGTACGAGCGCGCCGGCATCGCGCGCGACGGGGCGAAGCTGGTGCACGCCGTCGCGAACAGCGTCGTGCCGAAGTTCACGGTGGTGATCGGCGGGTCGTTCGGGGCCGGGAACTACGGCATGTGCGGGCGGGCGTACGAGCCGCGCTTTCTCTGGATGTGGCCCAACGCGCGCATCTCGGTGATGGGCGGAGAGCAGGCCGCCGGCGTCCTCACGACGGTGAAGCGCGACCAGCTCGCGCGGGACGGAAAGACGCTCTCGGCCGAAGAGGAAGCCGCGATCCGCGACCCGCTGCTCGCGAAGTACGAGACCGAAGGGTCGCCCTACTACTCGACCGCTCGCCTGTGGGACGATGGGATCCTGGATCCGGTCGACACGCGGGCGGCGCTGGCGCTCGGGCTGTCGGCCGCGATGAACGCGCCGATTCCCGCGCCGCGCTACGGCATCTTCCGGATGTGATCGGACCGTATGGGATTTCGCTACCTCGACGTCCGCCGAGACGGCGCAGTTGAGTACCTCACGCTCAATCGTCCAGACGTCCGCAACGCGTTCAACGACGGCGCCATCACCGAGCTGACCTGGTGGGCGGATTCGGTTGCGGCCGACCGCGCCGTCCGGGCCGTCGTCGTCGCTGGCGCGGGCTCGCACTTCTGCGCCGGCGCCGATCTGGACTGGATGCGCCGCATGGCGACCTACACCATGCAGCAGAACGTGGACGACGCGAGCGAGTTGGCGCGGATGTTCCTGACGCTCGATCGGCTGCCGATGCCGGTCATCGGGCGCGTCCACGGCGCCGCGCTCGGCGGCGGGGTCGGTCTCGCCGCGATCTGCGACATCGTGGTCGCCGCAGACGACGCCGTGTTCGGCCTGACGGAGGTGAGACTCGGCCTCATCCCGTCGGTGATCGCGCCCTTCGTGATCGCCAAGATCGGGCGCTCCGCGGCGCGTGAGCTGTTCCTCACCGGCGCGCGATTCGATGCGCGGCATGCGCTGGGTCTCGGCCTGGTTCACGCGGTGGTGCCATCCGGCGACCTCGACGCCCGGGTCAACGCCTATCTCGACGACCTGCTGGCTGGCGCGCCAGGAGCGATCAGCGCGGCGAAACACCTCATCGCCGAGTGCGGACGCCGGCCGCCGAACGAGACGGCGACGCTCTGCGCCCAGGCCATCGCGGAGCGGCGCGCGTCGGCAGAGGGACAGGAAGGCATCAAGGCCTTCCTCGAGAAGCGCAAACCGGTCTGGTAGCGCGTCATCACCGTGTTCAACAAAGTCCTGATTGCGAACCGAGGCGAAATCGCGATTCGCGTGATGCGGACGTGCCGCGAGATGGGCATCCGGACGGTCGCGGTCTACTCCGACGCCGACGCCGCAGCAGGCACGTCCTCGAGGCGGATGAGGCGGTGCTCATCGGCTCGGCCGCGCCAGCTGACAGCTACCTTCGCGCCGATCGCATCATCGATGCCGCGCGAGCCACCGGCGCCGAGGCGGTGCACCCGGGCTACGGGTTTCTCTCGGAGAACGCCGCGTTCGCCGCCGCGTGCCGCGACGCCGCCATCACCTTCGTGGGCCCGCCACCGGAAGCCATGGCGGCGATGGGCTCCAAGATCGGCGCGCGCCGGCTGATGCACGCCGCCGGCGTCCCGGTCGTGCCGGGAGAGACGCCCGCCGACCAGTCCGACGACGCGATGCTCGCCGCGCTCGAACGCGTGGGCCGTCCCGCGCTCGTGAAGCCGTCCGCTGGCGGCGGCGGGATCGGCATGCGCGTCGTGGGAGCCGATGACGACGCGCTGGCGGCCATCCAGGCGGCGCGGCGCGACGCCGAGCACGCGTTTGGCAACGGCACGCTCTACGTCGAGCGGCTCGTGCAGCGGCCGAGACACGTCGAGATCCAGGTCTTCGCCGACGCGCACGACGGCTGCGTGTCGCTCTTCGAGCGCGAGTGCTCGATCCAGCGGCGCCATCAGAAGGTCATCGAAGAGAGCCCGTCGCCGGTGATGACGCCGGACCTGCGTGCGCGGATGGGCGAGGCGGCCGTCGCCGCGGCGCGCGCCGCCGGCTATCGCAATGCCGGGACCGTCGAGTTCCTCGTCGAGGGCGGCGACACGGAGACGCCGAGGTTCTACTTTCTCGAGATGAACACGCGCCTCCAGGTCGAGCATCCCGTCACCGAGATGGTCGTTGGCCTCGATCTCGTCCGCGCGCAGCTGATGGTGGCGGCGGGCCAGGCCCTTCCCTTCAAGGCCGAGCGGCTGTCGCAGCGCGGCCACGCCATCGAGCTCCGGGTCTACGCCGAAGACCCGTCGCGCGGCTTCCTGCCCCAGGCCGGGCCACTGCTGCTCTATCGCGAGCCGAAGGGTCCGGGCATCCGTGTGGACAGCGGAGTCACGGAAAATGCGGCCGTGAGCGTGCACTACGACCCGCTCCTCGCGAAGCTGATCGTCGCCGCCGAAACCAGAGCCGCCGCGCTCGCGCGGGCCGATCGCGCGCTTGCGGAGTTTGCCGTGCTCGGCATCGCGACGAACATCCCGCTGCTGCGCGCGCTGGTGCGCCATCCTGACGTCACGGCCGGACGCACCGATACGGGCCTGCTCGATCGCCTGCTGCCGACCATGACACTGAACGGTCCGGTGCCATCACCCGTGGCGGCGCTTGCCGCGACTCGCTCCGCGCAGCCGACTGCGCCGGCAGCCGTCGAGTCCACATCCGCCATCGACGATCCCTGGCGGACGCTCCGGGACTGGCGTGTGTGATGGCGAATCGCACCTATCTCGTCGAGGTCGGCGAGGCGTCGCTGACCGTCGAACTGGCCCACGACGGCACGCTGCGCATCGGTGACGGGGTCGTCTCGATCGAAGACCTCGGCCGTGGCGAGTGGCGCGTCGTAATCGACGGCCTCACCCACCGCCTCTACGCCGTGGGACCGCCCGACGCGCAATGGATCTGGTTCGACGGCGTGGCGTATCGGCCGCAGGTCAGCGACGGCGACCGCCCCTCCCGCGCACGGACCCGAGACGTCGGCAGCCTGACCGCGCCGATGCCGGCCACCGTCCGCGCGATTCGCGTCTCGACTGGCGACGTGGTCAAGCGGGGCGACACGCTGGTCGTGCTCGAGGCGATGAAGATGGAACTGCCGCTGAAGTCGCCGGCCGACGGCACGGTGAAGGCCATCGCCTGCCAGGTCGGGGAGCTCGTCCAGCCGGGAGTCCCGCTGGTGGAACTAATATGACCCGCGCGACGCTGCCGTCACGTGTGACGGTCGTCGAGGTCGGGCCCCGCGATGGCCTCCAGAACGAAGCCGCGCCGGTTCCGACCGACGTCAAGATCGCGTTCGTGAACGCCCTGGCCGCCGCGGGACTGCCGGTCGTCGAGATCGCCGCGTTCGTGAATCCGGCACGCGTGCCGCAGATGGCCGACGCCGCCGACGTCGCTCGCGGAGTGACGCGCCGCCCTGGCGTGCGCTACTCGGCGCTCGTGCCGAACCTGCGTGGACTTGCCTCCGCGCACGAGGCCGGGCTCACCGAAGTTGCGATCTTCGCTGCCGCGTCCGAGACGTTCAGCCAGCGCAACATCAACCAGACCATCGACGCGTCACTGGAGACCTACGCGGCCGTGATCCAACAGGCGCACGCGCACGAGATGCGGGTCCGCGGATACTTGTCCACGGCGTTCGGGTGTCCGTACGAGGGGGCCGTCCCGGTGACGCGCGTGGTCGACCTCACCGAGCGGCTGCTGGCGCTCGGCGTGTTCGAAGTCGCCGTCAGCGACACCATCGGCGTCGCGACGCCGGGCCATGTGGTGGACATGGTGGAGGCGCTGGCCGCGCGCGTGCCACGCGCGGCGCTGGCGCTGCACCTGCACGACACACGGGGCACCGCGCTCGCCAACGTCTACGCAGCACTAGAGGCGGGAATTACGACGTTCGATGCGTCGGCCGGCGGCCTTGGCGGCTGCCCCTTTGCGCCGGGCGCTGCCGGCAACCTCTCTACTGAGGACCTGCTCTACATGCTGCGCGGGCTCGGCATCGAGACCGGCGTCGACCTCGACGCGGTCGTCGCCGCCTCGCAGCTCGTCGCATCCCGGCTTACGCATCCGCTGCCGTCTCGCTACCTCCAGGCAGTCAGCCGCTCTTCGTCCTGATCACACGAACGTGCCGTCGGCGGCCTTGCGGGTCTGCGTGTAGCCGGAGGGCGCCTCGAGCCGGCCGGGCAGCGTCGTCGTGAAGGTCGCGCCATGCCCCTGGCCCTGGCTGGCGGCCTCGATGGTGCCGCCATGCGCCTCGACGAGCTCACGCACGATCGCGAGACCGATGCCGAGGCCGCGGATTCCGCGCGCCTCGGGCGCGTCGGCCTGAGAGAACCGCTCGAAGACCCGCGAGAGGAACGCCGGCTCGATGCCGCGACCGGTGTCGGTGACGGTCAGCCGGATCGCCGCTCCCGCCGGGGAGAGCGCCACGGTCACGCGGCCTCCCGAGGGCGTGAACTTCACCGCGTTCGACAGCAGGTTCCACGCGACCTGCCGCAAGCGATCGCCGTCGGCCGACACCCACCGGGCCGTCGGGTCGATGGCCGTCATGAGCTCGACGCCGCGAGCCTCGGCGGCCGGCCGCACCGCCTCGAGCGCGCTCTGCACGATGGCGCCGGCGTCGACCGGCTCGATGTGCAGGCGGAGCTGACCGGTCTCGATGCGCGACAGATCCAGCAGTTCCTCGACCAGCCGGGCCTGGGCCTGCGCATTGCGCTCGATCACGGTCATCGCATGGTCGACGCGGTGCGGCGGCACCTGGCCGCTCGAGAGCATCCGCGTCCAGCCCAGCACCGCGTTCAACGGCGTGCGCAGCTCGTGCGAGATCGTCGCGAGGAAATCGTCCTTCAGGCGGATCGCGTCGGCGAGCACCGACTCGGCTTCCTTCTGCCGCGTGATGTCCACGGTGATGCCGTCGAAGCGGGCCGGGCGCCCCTGTCGATCGTAGAAGCCGCGACCCAGCGCCTTCAGCCAGCGGATGCCGCCGGCCGGCAGCATCACGCGGAAGTCGATGTCGCAGCCCGTGTGGCCGAAGATCGCGCGCTCCGCGCCTTTCTGGAACCGCTCGCGGTCCTCCGGATGGATGCACCCGATGAAGACGTCGAGGTTCACGCCGGCGTCGGCGGGCAGCCCGAAGTGGGCCTTGCACTGCGCGTCCCAGTGCATCTGCTGCGTCGGCAGATCGCTGTACCAGTGGCCGATGCCGATCGAGTGCATCACCTCGGCGAACCGGGCGTGCTGATCGCGCAGATCTTCGAGCTGATGGTGGTGGCGGCGCTGGCGGTCGACGAGCGCGGTGACCACGGCGCCGACGATCGAGAAGACCACCAGCCGCGTGTAGAGGCCCTGGGAACTCTCGAGCAGCGGCGCCTGCTCGTACTGCAGCAGCGCGATGGCGCCGAGCGCCGCCATCGCCGTCGCGAAGAGGCCCGCTAAATGGCCGCCGACCCACGCGCTCACCAGCACGGCGAGCAGCAGCACCGTGAGCAGCGCGCCGCTTTTCGGCGCGACGACGTAGCTGATGGCCAGGCCGAGCAGCACGGTGCCGACCGCCAGGAGCGGCCCGCCCCACCACGCACGCTTCATGAGCACTCCCGGGACGCGGGTGACGAGGCGGCGGCGTGGGGATTACTTCGTACTTCGCACTTCGCCGTCCCCATCGGTGGCTCTCACGATAGGGGCCGCGTGCGATGCTGTCAAACCTGAGGTGTGACCTCGGAGGGGGCGTGCTGGGCGGCGGGTCCGGCGATGACCGGGACCCACCAGTCGAACGGCTCGCGCCCGTGTTCGTCGTCGGGCGCCAGCAGCAGCAGGGGGAGCAGCCAGTCTGCGAAAGCCATCCGCCGGGGAGTATCGGTCCCGGCTGATTCCGCCTGTAGAGCTAAGGCTAGCGGCGAGCCACGCCCATGATCCACGCGTAACGGTCGAAGCGGTCAGGGGCACCCGCAAAGCGAGGCCGCGGCGACTTCGTGTCGAGCTCCCACCCCGGCGACTCGATCCGGCAGGCCGGGCACGCGAGATAGAGCCGCCGCTCGTCGACGCAGAGCGCCGGAGCGTGTCCCTGGAGCTGGCAGCGGAGCGCCGCGCACCTGGCAAGGAGACGCGATGCGAGGCTCGCTCGTCCGGCCGCCGGCGGCGCGATCAGGCCTGGCAGCGTCCGCGAGATAGTCTGGCTAGAGGTCGTCATGCCCTTCAGCAGGGCAAGCGCCGCGCCAGCGTGTTTCCGGCCAGAATTCGCGAATTGTGGTGACGATTGGCGCCGGACGTCTGGCGCCCGCCAGACGTTTGTCCGGCCAGTTCCGGCCCGGCCCGACGGCGCTGGCAGTGGTTAGCGGAGCGCCTCTTCGACCGACACGACCGTCATCGGCCCGAGCTTCAGGGCCCGGAGCGGCGCCTCGACCTTCGCCTTGTCGCCGACGACCACGACCAGGAACTTCGCCGGCTGGATGTACTTCGCCATCGCCCGGTTGGTCTCGTCAGCAGTCACTGCCAGCACCTTCTGCACGTAGGTCGAGTACACGTCGTCAGGCAAGTCCAGCACGACCTGTGTCTGGAGGCGCGCCAGCAGGTCGCCGGTCGTCTCGAAGTCTCCCGGGAAGCTGAGCGCCACGTTGCGCTGCGCCTTGCCGAACTCGTCGGCCAGGATCGGCGTCCGAATCGCTTCGAACTCGTTGAAGAACTCGCGGACCGACTCCGCGGTCTTGTCGGTCTGGACGCCGGCGGCGGCGACGAAGGGGCCGGCCTGGCGGCGCATCACGAACTGCGACGACGCGCCGTAGGCGTAGCCGTGCGTCTCGCGCAGGTTCGTGTTCAACCTGGAGGTGAATGAGCCTCCGAGGATCGTGTTGCCCACCGTCAGCGGGAAGTAGTCGGGCGACGACCGTGGCACGCCAACCCACCCGATCCGGATCTGCGACTGCGCGGCACCTGGTTTGTCCACCAGCACGACGCGTCGTTCCGCTGGCTGACGGACCTCGGGAAGCGCCTGCTGCGCCGGCGCGGTGCCCTCCGGCTTCCAGCCGCCGAAAGCCCGCTCGAGCAGCGGCATCACGGCGGCGGGGGTGACATCGCCCACGACTATCAGCTCGGCGCGGTCGGGCCGGTAGTGCGCCACGTAGAACGCGCGCAGGTCCTGCTCGACGAGGGCCTTCACGGATTCAGGCGTGCCCACCTCCGCGGTGCCATAGCGGTGCGACGGGCCGAACAGCAGCCGCGGAAACGACAGACTGGCGACCGTCGCCGGGTTGTCGCGCGCCTGCAGCAGGCTGGTCAGCAGCTCCTTGCGCAGGCGCTCGAGGTCGGCGGCCGGAAACGTCGGACGGAGCGCCACGTCGGCCATCAGCGCCAGCGCCGGCTCGAGTCGGGCGACTGGAACGCCGACGCGCACGAACGACGCGTCGTACGAGCTGCCGGTCGCCAGCGTCGCGCCGAGATACGCTGCCTCGTCGGCAATCTCGAGCGCCGACCGGGGGCCGGCGCCCTCGTCGAGCATGGCGGCGGTCAGGCTGGCGATGCCGGGCCGGCCAGCCGGGTCCTGCGCCGCGCCGGCGCGAATCACCAGCGCCACCTGCGCCACCGGCACTTCGTGCATCTCCACCAGCCGCACGCTGAGGCCGTTAGCCAGCCGGGACTTCTGCACGGCCGGAAGCGCCAGCGACGGCGCCGGCCCTGGCGTCGGCGCCGTCGATTGATCGGGGGCTTGCGCCAGTGCGATGGCAGGCACACACAGAAGCGCTGCGGCGACACACGCGCGGAACATCGGCAACTACTCCTTGGCGGCCGGAGCCGCGGGCACGACAGAGAGCTCGACGCGGCGTGCGGCCGGCAACCACGCCAGGACGGCCGCCTGCACGTCTGTCGGCGAGAGCGCCTGGAACCGCGCGAGATCCTCCGCGAAGTAGTCGGGATTGCCAGTCTGCGTGACGTAGGCGTTCAGCTGATCCGCCCGGCCGCCGAAGCCCGACACCCGTTCCAGCTGCTCGTAGAAATCGGCCTCGATGCCGTTGATCGCCCGCTGGACCTCCCGGGGCTCCGGAGGCGCCGACCGCAGGCGCTCGAGTTCCTCGTCAATGACCTTCTTGATCTCGTCGAGCGTATGGCCAGGCCGCGCGGTCGCGACGATGGCGAAAATGGACGCCAGGTCACTGCCGCGCTGGAAAGCGGAGACGCTCTGCGCGATCTGGAGTTCGTAGACGAGCCGCTTGTAGAGCCGAGAGCTCTTGCCGCCGGCCAGCACGTCGGCGGCGACCATCAGCTCGGCGTCGCCCGGCTGGAACGCACGAGGGCCGACCCACGCCAGATACAGCCGCGGCAGCTGCACGCGATCGGTGATCGTCTTGGCGGCCACGCCCGACAACGCTACCGGCGCGACCGTCAGCGGCGCGACCTCGGGCCCGCGCTTGACGTCTGCGAACCACTTCTCCACGAGCGTGCGCGTCCTGGCCGGGTCGATGTCGCCGGCGACGACGAGCGACGCGTTGTTCGGCCCGTAGTACTGCTTGAAGAAGTCGGTCACATCGTCGTAGGAGGCGGCCGTGAGGTCGTCCATGTAGCCGATGGTCGGCCAGTGATACGGATGACCCGCGGGAAACAACGTCTCGCTCAACGTGATGTACGCCTGGCCGTACGGCTGGTTCTCCACGCCCTGGCGCCGCTCGTTCTTGACGACGTCGCGCTGACCGTCCACCTTCGCTGCCGACATCGCATCGAGCAGGTAGCCCATGCGGTCAGACTCCAGGAAGAGGGCGAGCTCCAGCGCGCTCGACGGCACGGTGATGTAGTAGTTGGTCCGATCGGCGTCGGTGGACCCGTTGTTGTCGCCGCCGGCGCCTTCGAGCAGGACGTCGAAGTCCCCTTCCTTGACGTGGCCGGAGCCCTCGAACATCAGGTGCTCGAACAGGTGGGCGAAGCCGGTGCGTCCCGGCTTCTCGCGTCCCGACCCGACGTGGTACCAGACATTCACCGACACCACCGGCACGCTGTGGTCCTCGTGAAGGACCACGCGGAGGCCGTTGGGCAGCGTGAACTGGGTGTACGGCACGGACAATCGCGCGGCGGCCGGAGGGTCGTCGGCGGCTGGCACGGCCGAGCCGAACGTCAGGATGAGCGCGATGGCAAGTGAGAGGCGTGCGCGGAACGTCACGGCAGACTCCTCGAAAGGGCTGCCAGTGTAACGTGTCTCGCTGCCGTCCGCGACCGGCCTGGGCGTGACGCTGTGCGCGAAACGTGCGCGAGGAGGGGCAAAACACGCCCCGCACCGCCCGGTCAGGCGAGGAGGAGCCTGAAGGACGGCGCGGGGCTACCGGACACGAAGAGAGATCAGAACTTCGGAGTGCGCTTTCCCTGGCGGCTGCGCCTCCGCATGATGTAAAGCGCCATTGCGAGGCCGGCAAGCAGGAGCAGTGCAATCGATGTGTTGTCCATTGGTTCCTCTTTCGGCCGGTCGGCCACAGCCCTGTAGCCCGGCTGTCGAAGTGTGCAGCCGGACGCGCACCGTCCCCGGGCACGTCGTCGAGAGTATAGGGCACTGGCGAGTCGCAGGCTTCACGGTCGGAGATCGCGCAGGCGGGCGACGACGGCGGCGACCCGCGAGGGGGAAACGCGGCCGTCGACCGTGGCCGGCTCGCGCACCAGCCGGCCGACGTGAATCTCGGTGAGCGCCAGCACGCGCGCCAGCGGCTCGAGGGCCTCATCCGTGACGCCGCCGCCGGCGAGGATCGTCAGGCCGGCCGCCGCGCGGTCGCTCCAGGCGCCCAGCCGTTCCGCCCGCGCAGTCCAGGCTCCCGCTCCCCCGTCGCAGAGAACGCGATCGACCGCCGGATGGCTACCGAGTGTCTCCAGGGCGGCCATGGGATCGACTACATCTTCAAACGCGCGGTGAAAGGTGATGGGCAGGCCCGCCGCGCCGCTCACGGCGTCGAGCAGCGCTTCGTCGATGCGTCCGTCGGCCAGCGCGCCGAACACCAGCCCATCCACGCGGCGCCGTCCGAGTGCCCGCGCCTGGTCCACCAGACGCGCCCGGAGAACCGGGTTTGGCACCTCGTGCGACTCGCTCTCGCGGACCATCACGCGCACCGGCACGCGGACGTGCGCCAGCACGGCGTCAACAAGTTCCAGCGGCGGCGACAAGCCGCCGCGATCGAGCGATCGGACCAGTTCCACGCGGGAGGCGCCCCCCTGCTCGGCAGCCACCGCGTCCTCGACCGAAGTCGCGATCACTTCCAGGGCAATGGGCATGTCATTCGGTGCGGCGCCCGCCCCCTGCTATGCTTGTCCAACCCGGGCGCGCGCATGCGCGCCGCGGGCACTGGAGGCACAAGGGTATGCAGCAAGTCATGCGGTGGGCACGCGCGCTCGGCGCGCTGGCGCTGATCGCGGCGAACTCGCCGGCGATCGTCGCGCAAGAGTCGGGAAAGCTGAAGGTCACCATCGAGTACAAAGGCGCGGGCACCGTCGATGCCAGTCACGAGATCTTCGTGTGGGTCTTCGACAACCCGAACATCGGGCCCGACTCGGTGCCGCTGGCCAATGACGTGTTGACGACCAACGGCGGATCCCTCAGCTTCAGCGGCCTGCCGAAAGAGGTGTACCTGGCCGCGGCCTTCGATGAGAAGGGCGATTACGACGGCACCTCCGGTCCGCCGCCGAGCGGCACGCCGATCACCATCTACGGCGAGATGGGCGTCGCCAAGGCCGTCGCCACCGGCGGTACCGACGCCGGCGTCAGCGTCACGTTCGACGACACCAACCGCATGCCCTAGGCGTCGAGGCGGACGGTCAGACGGCCGTCCGCCTGCGCCCCGCGTCACACCCGCCGGAGCTTCGTGACGCGTCCGATCTCGACCCACTCCACGACGAAGATATTGCCCGCGTGGTCGAAGCACGCGCCGTGCGGGCAGACGAACTTGCCGATCGGGAACCCGTCACGGGGCCCGGTGCGCAGTGCCTTCCAGGAATCGGGCCCGTTGTCACCGAGTTCCGCAATCACCGCGTTCGTCTTGTCGACCAGCGTGACCTTGGCGAAGAGGTCCGGTACGACCACCGTTCCCTTGTACTCGCTGAAGTGGCACGGATGCGGGAAGCCCTCGTCGAAGCCGAGGGATGTGCCGTCCAGGGAGAACCGCTGCAGCCGCCGATTGCTGCGATCGGCGACGAGCAGCACCGGCGTGGCGCCCCGCGTATCCACCATCAGCCCGTGCGGGCAATCGAGTTGACCGGCGTTCTTGCCCTTCCCGCCGAAGGTGCGGATGTACTTCCCCGCGCTGTCGTACTGATTGATGTAGCTCGAGCCGTAGCCGTCGCCGACGTAGACGTCGCCGTTTGGCGCGATGGCGACGTTGGTCGGCGAGTACTTGATCGGCGTGCCGCCGGCGCTCACGGCGTACTGCGCTGACTCCTTCGGATAGCCGAGCTGCCAGACGACCTCACCCGACGGCGTCACCTTGGTCACCAGCGCCCGCTTCGTATCGCACAGGTAGAGGAACTCGCTCTTGCCTTCCTTCCTGATGTGCAGGCCGTGCGCGCCGCCCTCGAACTCGCTCCCCCAGCTCCGGACGAACGTCCCCTTCTTGTCGAAGACGACCATCGTGTCGTGCCGGTCGCTGGTCGCGTGCACGGTGTGGTGCACGTAGATGCGGCCCTCAGAGTCTTCGGCGACGCCGTGGGTGTTGCCGTACTTGAGGCCCGCCGGCAGCGTGCCCCAGTCGTGGTAGACCTCGTAGGTGAAGTCGCCGCTGCCGACGATCGGCCGTTTGGTCCCGGCCTTGTCGGTGGCGTGCAGCAGCGTCGGGCCGGCGGCCGTCGCGGCCAGCCCGGTGCCGAGCGTATGGAGAAACTGACGACGGGTCGTGGGACGAGCCAGCGGCCGCATTTGAAGCTCCTGAATTGGGAATCGGTCGCGAATTCTGGCTCGAACGACGCGTGGTTGCAAGCAACTTCGGCGCTCGCTAACGCGCGGCGGCCGCCGACGTCCAACCGGGCCGGGGGACCTTCGTGATGGACAGCCTGCGCCAGGACCTGCGACTCGCCCTTCGCGCGCTCGCACGCGATCGTGCCTTCTCGGCCGCCGCGATAGCGACGCTGGCGCTCGGCGTCGGCGCCATCGCGACGCTGGCGGCCGTCGTGGCCGGCGTGCTGTTCGCGCCGCTCCCCTATCGCGATCCCGATCGGCTGGTGACGGTCCTGCACGGCCAATCCGTCAACAGCCCGGTCGCGCCCGCCACGTTTCAGGATCTCCGGCGGAGCGCCACGTCGTTCAGCGGCATGGCCGCCGCGCAGGCATGGGGCGCCAACCTCACCGCCGACGGGCGCACCGAACGCGTGCCTGCGCTCCAGGTCACGGGCACCCTCTTCGAGGTGCTCGCGACGCCGCCGCTGGTCGGCCGCGCCATCTCTGACACCGACGCCGGCGCGCGAGTGGTCGTGCTCGCGCACAGCCTCTGGACGCGCCGCTTCGGCGGCGACCCGGCGATTCTCGGGCGGACGCTGACCATCAACGGCGAGCCGTACACCGTCGTCGGCGTCATGCCGCCGGCGTTTCGCTTCGCGCCGTTCTGGCAAACGAAGGCCGAAGCCTGGGTGCCACTCCCCCTGGCCGATCGGGCCGCCGATCGCGCCGGCCGTTCCCTGCGCGTCTTCGCGCGGTTGCGCGACGGCGTCAGCCTCGATGCCGCGCGCGCCGAACTGGCCGCCATCAGCCAGCGGCTCGCGCGCGACTGGCCCGCCACCGATACGGGCCTCACGACCGGCGCCGTGCTGCTGAGAGACAAGGCAATCGGCTCCGTGCGCCCGCTGCTGCTGGCGATCTTCGGCCTCGCGACCGGCCTGCTGCTGGTCGCCACCGTCAACCTCGCGATGCTGGTCGTCGCGCGCACGACGAGCCGGCAGGGCGAGCTGGCGATTCGCGCCGCGCTCGGCGCGACGGAAGGACGGCTGGTCCGGAGCGCGGTGATTGAAGCGGCGCTCGTCGGCATCGCCGGCGCCGTTGGCGGCGTGCTCTGCGCCGCACTCGGCACGGCGCTGCTGGCGCGGACGCTTCCGGCCGACAGCCTCCCCCCTTACGCACGCCTGGAGTTCTCGCCGCTCATGGTGAGCTTCGCCGTCGGCGTTGCCGGCCTTGCCGCGCTGGTCGCCACGGTGATCCCGGCGTGGCGGCTTGCCCGCGCGGCGCCGGCCGCTGCTCTGCAGCCGTCGCGCACGGTGGCGGGCTCGCGCGCGACGCGACGCGCGCGTTCGGCGCTGGTCGGCGCCGAAGTGACGCTTGCCTTCGTGCTCGCGGCCGCGGCGATTCTGTTCGCCCGCACCGTCGCGCACCTGCAGCATGTCGAGCTCGGCTTCACGCCCGACCGGCTCGGCGCGATGAGCGTCTCGCTCGACGGCGCGCTGCACGACACCGCCGAGGCGCGGACGGCGTTCTTCACCGCCCTGGCCGAACGGCTGTCGACGCTGCCCGGCGTCACCGCCGTCAGCGCGATCAACCACCTGCCGCTGGCCGGCGATCAATGGCAGCTGAACTACGCCGTCGAAGGCCGGCCGCCCGCCGCGCCTGGCCAGGAAGCGAGCGCCGTCTATCGCGTGGTGCTGCCCCGCTACTTCGCGACGATGGACCAGGCAATCCGTGCCGGGCGCGACTTCACTGCCGCCGACCGGGCGGGGGCCGTGCCGGTCGTCATCGTGAACGACCATCTCGCGCGGCGGCAATGGCCCGGCGAAAGCGCGCTCGGCCGGCGCATCCGTTTCCGCGACCAGCTGCTGACCGTCGTCGGCGTGGTCGCCGACGCAACGCAGTCGACGCTGGTCGATGCCATCGAAGACGAGATCTACCTGCCACTCGCGCAGCGGCCAATCGAGTCGGCGACGCGGTCGCCGATGACGATGGTCGTCCGGACCGCGAGTGACGCCGACATGATGGCCAGCCAGCGCGCGGCGGTGTGGAGCCTCGACCGCCAGGCGGCCATCTACGACACGGTCACGCTCGCCGACGTGCTCGAGGCCGAGACCTGGCGCGAGCGACTCGGTGCGCGCATCGGCGGCATCTTCGCCGGCGTCGCGCTGCTGCTGGCGGCCTTCGGCATCTCGAGCGTGGTCCGCTACGCCGTCACGCGCCGCTGGCGCGAGTTCGGCGTCCGGCGCGCGCTCGGCGGCACGCGGGGCCACGTCGTCGCGCTCGCCATCGGCGAAGCGGCCGTGCCTGTCGTCGCCGGTCTGGGCGTCGGGCTGCTCGTGGTGCTGGCAACAGCGCGGCTGCTCGGCGCGATCCTGGTGGGCGTGACGCCGCACGACCCGGCGACGCTGGCCGGCGCGGCCGCGGTGTTGCTCCTGGCCTCGATGCTGGCGGCGTGGCGCCCGGCGGCGGTCGCCTCCCGGGTCGATCCGGCCGTCGCGCTGCGCGATAGTTGAGGTGCCGAGAGGGTCATTGGTGCAGGGCGAGGGGACGGCGTAGAGTAGGCCGGTACGGCCGCCGCCGACCACGAGGATCGCTCGTGGCGGCGAACCGGCTGCCTCGACATGAAAGGCGTTCCACCGATGGCAACCTGGCGA
This sequence comes from Vicinamibacteria bacterium, assembly GCA_963719755.1. Classification (GTDB taxonomy): domain Bacteria; phylum Acidobacteriota; class Vicinamibacteria; order Vicinamibacterales; family JAENWD01; genus JAENWD01. Next base: position 590,428 of record CAVRDA010000016.1, read on the forward strand.
CCCGATCCGACCTTCTACCCTTCGGCACGGATGGCGATGGACGCGCCGGCAGAGCGGCTGGGCTACCTGGCGCTGCTCGACGCCACGCGCGCGACACCAGACGCCATCGGCGTCGTCGATCTCGATCCCGCGTCGTCGACGTACAGCCAGCTCGTCGGGCGCACGCCCATGCCCGAGGCCGGCGACGAACTGCATCACTTTGGCTGGAACGCCTGCAGCTCGGCGCTCTGCCCGTACGCGCCGCATCCGCACATCGAGCGACGCTACTTGATCGTGCCCGGCATGCGGTCGTCGCGGATACATGTCCTCGACACCAAGCCCGACCCGCGCAACCCCTCCGTCGTCAAGGTCATCGCGCCGGAGGAGGTCCATAAGCGCACCGGGTACAGCCGGCCGCACACGTCACACTGCGGACCCGACGGAATCTACCTGAACGGCCTCGGCGCCCCCGGCGGCGACGGCCCCGGCGGCGTTTTTGTGCTCGACCACGACAGCTTCGAGCCCAAGGGGCGCTGGGAGATCGACCGCGGCCCGCAGCACCTGTCGTACGACTTCGCGTGGCACCTCGGCCACGACACGATGATCACGAGCGAGTGGGCGACGCCGAAGATGTTCGAAGACGGCGTCGTCCCCGATCTGCTGCTGGGCGGGAAGTACGGCCATCAGGTGCACGTCTGGGATCTCGAAGCGCCGCAAGCACCTCCAGGCGCTGGATCTCGGCGCCGAGCAGCAGATGGTGCTCGAACTGCGGCCGGCGCACGATCCGACGAAGGCCTACGGTTTTGTCGGCGTCGTCACGTCGCTCGCGGACCTCTCGGCCTCGGTCTGGGTCTGGTATCGCGAAGGCAATAACGGATCGGCGCGCTGGCAGATCCGCAAGGTCATCGAGATCCCGGCGGAGCCGGCGACCGAGGACGAGCTCCCGCCGCTGCTCAAGGGGTTCAAGGCCGTGCCGCCGCTCGTAAGCGACATCAACCTGTCGCTCGACGACAAGTTCCTCTACGTCTCGTGCTGGGGCACGGGCGAGCTTCGCCAGTACGACGTCTCCAATCCGTTCGAGCCGAAGCTGACCGGCAGCGTGCGCATCGGCGGCATCGTCAAGCGCGCCGCGCATCCGACGCGCGCGAGCGTCCCACTCAATGGCGGCCCGCAGATGGTGGAGGTGAGCCGCGACGGCAAGCGCGTCTATCTCACCAACTCGCTCTACACGTCGTGGGACGAGCAGTTCTACCCCGACGGCCTGCGCGGCTGGATGGTGAAGCTCGACACCGCGCCGGGCGGTGGCATCAGCTTCGACCAGCGGTTCTTCCTCGACACTGGCGCCGCTCGCCCACATCAGGTACGTCTCGAGGGCGGCGACGCGTCGTCTGACTCGTTCTGCTATGCCTGACCACGCGGCATTCGGCGGCGCGACGGTCCAGCTGCTGGCGATTGCCGGGCTCGGCGCCTTTCATGGCCTGAACCCGGCAATGGGCTGGCTGTTCGCCGTCGCCCTCGGCATGCAGGAAGGGCGACGCCAGGCCGTGCTGCGCGCGCTGGTGCCGCTGACCGCTGGCCACGCGGCCGCAATCGCCGGGGCCGTCATGGTGGTGCAGGCGGCGGGTCTCGTGACGCCACCCGCGTGGCTCAGCGCCGTCGCCGGCGTGATGCTCGTCGCGCTCGGGACGGCACGACTGATACGGCAGCGCCACCCGCGCTGGGTCGGCATGCGAGTCGGCCCGCTCGGGCTGACGTGGTGGTCGACGCTGATGGCCACGGCGCACGGCGCCGGCCTGATGGTGCTGCCGCTGGTTCTCGGCAGTGCCACGACCGGCGCAGCGGCCGAGCACCACCATCATGCGATGGCCGTCGCCTCGCCAGGCGTCCTCGCAGTCACGCTGGCACACGGCGGCGGCTACCTCCTTGTCACTGCCGCGCTCGCAGTCGTCGTCTACGAGAAGGTGGGGCTCGGCATCCTGCGAACCGCGTGGATCAACCTCGATCTCATCTGGGCCGCGGCGCTGATCCTCACTGGCGTCGCGACTCTCGCCTGGTAACGGCGCCCGGACAGCATGATAGAGTCCGGCGCATGTCGAGACTCGTCGCGGCGATCGTCTTCGTCCTGATTCCGATCTCACTCGTCATCCCAGCAACAGAGCGTCACCGCGACCCCGGTGCCCGTGTTCACGGACGCGAACCGGCGCGCGAAGCTCGCCGAAGCCTTCACGGCGATTCGCGACAGCATCCCGGCAGCCGCCAATCAGATCGGCGCTCCGGGTCTGGCCTGGGGAGTATCATCGACGGCGAACTGGCCGCCTCGGGCGCGGTCGGCGTGCGCGACGTCGCTGCCAACGCGCCGGCGAGCGACTCCACGGTCTTCCGCATCGCGTCGATGAGCAAGAGCTTCACGGCGTTCGCAATCCTGAAGCTACGCGACGCCGGCAAGCTATCGCTCGACGACGCGGTCACTAAGCACATTCCCGAATTCGCGCAGGTCAAGCTGCCGACCGCCGATGCGCCGGCGATCACCATCCGCCACCTGCTGACCCACTCCGAAGGCTTTCCCGAAGACAACCCATGGGGCGATCGGCAGCTCGCCGTGCCCGAACAGACGCTGAGCACGTGGCTGACCCAGGGGCTGCCGTTCTCGACGTCGCCCGGCACCGCCTTCGAGTACTCGAACTACGGCTTCGCGCTGCTCGGGCGGATCGTGACGAACGCATCGGGACGGCCGTACGGCGATTACATCCAGGACGAGATCCTGAAGCCGTTGCAGATGACGTCGACATACTGGGACACCCGCGACGTCCCGGCCGATCGTCTGGCGCACGGCTACCGGCGCGACGGCGACGGCTGGGCCGAGGAGACACCGCTCGCGCACGGCTCGTTCGGCGCGATGGGCGGCCTCTACACCTCGGCACAGGATCTCGCGCGCTATGTCGCGTTCATGCTCTCCGCCTGGCCGCCGCGTGACGACCCGGACCGCGGGCCGGTCCGCCGCAGCTCGGTCCGCGAGATGCAGCAGGGTCAGCGCCAGAGCGGCTTCGGCGCGATCCGGCCGGCGCCGGATGCGCCGCTGAACGCACGCACGAGCAGCCTATGCCTACGGCCTGGGCGCGACGCAGGATTGCCGCTTCCGGCTGCACGTCTCGCACGGCGGCGGGCTGCCGGGCTTCGGTTCGACCATGCAGTGGCTCCCTGAGTACGGCGTCGGCGTGATCGTCCTCGCCAATGCCACCTATGGCGGGCGCTGGCAGCGTCGGCCGCGGCATCCTCGAGAAGCTGGCGGCGACCGGCGCGCTGCAGCCGAGGAGGCTGCCCGCCTCGGCGCCCGCGCTCGCGGCGCGCGACGCGATCGCATCGCTCGTGAACCAGTGGAGCGACCAGAAGCTCGAAGCCGTTGCCGCCGACAACCTGCTGCTCGACCGTCCCCTCGACGCGCGTCGCGCCGAGGTGGCGCGCCTTCGTGAAGCACTCGGCACGTGCTCGCCCGACAGCGATGTCGACGTCGAGAACTGGCTACGAGGCAGCGTCAAGCTCAGATGCGAACGCGGCTGGCTGACGGCCACGTTCACACTGGCGCCGACCCAGCCGCCTCGCATCCAGCATCTGTCGTTCAGTGAAGGGCGTCCGCTCTCCGACCGCCTCGCGACATCATTGCGCGCGCTGGCGTCGGCGACCGAAGCCAACGGCGCGAGTGTGAAGGGCATCGTTGCGCCATCGGTGGACGCCGCGGCGGTGGATCGACAGGTCGCCGCGCTGCGCGCCGACTACGGCGCATGCAAGGTCGGCGAGACGCTGAGTGGCGACGGGACGACGCGAGCGCGCGTGCGTTTCACCTGCGAGCGAAGCCGGGCCGACGTCTTCGTGCGCGCCGCTGCCGATGGCCAACTCGAACAGGTGCAGTTCGGCGTCGCGGCCGGAGAGCCCTGCGTTCCCTGACGGCCGGGGGCGGTTTGGTACAATCGGAACCGTGGCGCACACTCCTGAACAGCTTCAGGCGCTTCGCGACCGGCTCCTGCGGCTTCACAAGACCCTCCTCGACTCGGATCGCGTCTACTACGAGCGCGCGTACGGGCCGGTCGGGTCGAGCGGCGAGTGGCTTCAGCTGGTCCTCGGGCACGAGCACTTCGCGTGGCTCCGCCCGTTCTCCGGCCTGATCGTCCGCATCGACGAGTGGCTGGCGAACGGCGAGCGTGTGCCCGACGAGCTCGACGCGCTCTGGCGGGAAGTGGAACGGCTTACGTCTCTCAACGCCTCCACGGAGGAACGCGTCGTCCGCTACCGCAAGGCGATCGACCGGTCCGTCGACGCCGCCGTGGCGCATGCCGCGGTGAGAGAGGTCCTCGACGCGCCGCCGGCCTGAACGCCCAGGGCGTCTTGGGGCGCGACCGCTATTCCTCACACCGCGGGCAGGTTCGATCGCGCCGGAACAGCAGGTAGAGTGAAGCCGCGAAGCCTGCGGCGAAGACTCCGTAAAGCCAGACTCCCCACGCCGCCAGGCCCGCGCCGACGGCTGTCCCGGCTGTCAACGCCATCAGCCAGCCGGCGTGGCAGGGGCACGTGAGGATGGCCAGCCAAACCCCGAGGCGGTTGGTCCGCGTCACCGGCCGGCGTTCGAGCTCGGCCACCCAGGCGCGCGTGCGGGCGAACATGCGGTCAATTGTACGGTCGAATCGGCTACCATCCGAGGCCATGCGTTTCCCCGCGATCGCGCTCGCCCTGACCGTGGCCACGGCGACCGTCTGCGCAGCGCCGGCAGACGACGACGGCGTTGTCGCGTCATCGGATCCCCGCGTGCGTGCCGAGCGATTCAACCGCGCGGTCGCCGCCGCGGATCGAGTCCTGACGGCGTGGCTGAAGGCTGCCGACCCGCGAGACGCTGCTGCTGCCGGACCGGCTCGTCGGCCCCGGCGACGGCCGCGCGCCGGGCGTGGGAACCCGCGAGTACACGCCGCACAACTCCGGCGCCGACCTCTACCCGTATTTGATTTTGACCGCCGACCTCACGCAGCCGGAGCTGCTCGACGGCCGTCTGCTCCAGATGCTGCGCAACGAAGTGCGCTATACGACCACCACCATGGGCAGCGTGCCGGGGGCCTTGAACCTCGACACCGGAATCCCGGGTCGGCCGAGTCTTTTCGGCGCCGGCGAGTACGCAAAGGACGGGCTCATCACCGTCACCGAGTACCTGGGCCGCACGCCCTGGTACTCGCGCATGGTGGACATGATTGCCGACGCCATGTCGGCCGCGCCGGTCGAGTCGCGCGCCGGCGCGCTGCCCGCATCGGACTCCGAGCTCAACGGCGACTACCTGCAGGTCCTGCCGCGACTGGCGCTGATGACCGGCGACGAGCGGTTCCTCGCGTGGGGCCGGCGCATCGCGGATGCCTACGTCGACGAAGTCCTTCCGGGCGGCCACGGCGTGCCGAGCGGCGAATGGAACTTCGCCACGCACACAGGCGACGGCCGGCTGCGCCTTCGCGATCACGGCAACGAACTGATCGTCGGCCTCGTGCTCCAGTACGCGGTCGAACACGCGCGGCAGACACCGCGGGCGGCAAAATGGCAGCCAGTGATCGGCCGCATGCTCGATCGCGTGCTGGCATCGGCCAACGCCGACGGCATGCTCTACAACGCCGTGAGCACCGAGACGCTTGCCGCCCAGTCCGATCGCCTGTCGGACAACTGGGGCTACGTGTACGGCGCGGTCTACACGTTCTATCAGTGCACGGGCGACACGCGTTATCGCGACGCCGTCGTGCGGGTGCTCGGCAACCTGCCGAAGTATCGCCGCTACGTCTGGGAGCCGCGGAACCTTCCCTCGCTGCCGCTCGGCTCCTTCGATGGCTACGCCGACGCCATCGAGAGCGCGATCTACCTCGTCAACCGCGAGCCCGTGCCTGCCGCGCTCGACTGGATCGAATCGGAGATGGCGCTGATGCTCGACATGCAGCGGCCCGACGGGCACTTCGAGTACTGGTATGGCGAGGGCAACTTCAATCGCACGGCGCTGCTCTACGCGCTCATGCAGAGCCGCGGCGTGCGTCCGGCCGTCTGGCGCGATGGCGTCGGCATCGGAGCGGTACCCGGACGGCGCCGGGTTGCGGCTGCACGTCTCGGCGCCGCAGCCGCTCCGCGTGCGGTTCGATTACGCTCGCCACCGCCGCGTCATGAACCTGCCGGCGAACTACGTCCGCCTGAACGAGTTCCCTGAATGGTTCGTCGTCGACGACAACACGCTGTACCTGCTGACGCCCGAGACGGGCGCTCCGCTGGCGCGGCTCGGGGCAGAGCTGGTCGCCGGCGTGGAGCTGGCACCGGGCGCGTGGCGAGTGCAGCCGATGTCGCGCCGTCCGGACGGCACGTTCGAGCAGTAGGCCCAGCTGCAGCCAGCCGAAGATCTCGGCGGCCTTCGGGCACGTCGAATCAGGAGAGCGATTCCAGGAGACGGGTCATGTCCTCGGGCAGAGGGGCCTCGAGGCGCAGCGTCCGCCCGGTCGCCGGGTGCCGGAACGACAGGCGGCAGGCGTGGAGAGCCTGTCGTGGGAACGCGATTCGCGCCGACTCCGGCAGGCTGACGTACATCTGCTCGCCCACCAGCCCGTGACCCCGCAAGCCGGCCTGGAGCCGAATCTGATTGCGCTTTCCGGTCACGAGCCTCACCTCGAGCAGCGCGGCGTGACGGAGCCGCCGCACCACGCGGTATTCGCTGATCGCCTCTTTGGCCCGGGGATCGCGGGCGCGCGCCACCCGCTGCACCAGCACGTCCTGATCCCACACCAGGTGATCGCGCCACGTCCCGCTTTCCGGTGAAGGATGGCCGTGGACGATGGCCTGATAGACGCGCTCGGGCTCGCGTTGAAGGAACTGCGCTTTCAGATCGGCCAGCGTCGGACGATCCTTGGCGAAGACCACGAGGCCGGAGGAATCGCGATCGATCCGGTGCACCACGTGCGGCTGCCGCTTTCCCTGGGACCGGAGGTGGCGCTCGACCAGCGCCATCAGCGACGGATCCTGGGACCGCCTGGCCAGCGGCACTGCCAGCAGTCCCGGCGGCTTGTCGACCACCAGCAACTGCGCGTCCTCGTAGACGACCACCAGGTCGCCTGTCCGGCGGACTCTCGCGTGCACGGTCCGCCCGCTGCCGGGCCGGTCCATCCAGAGCCGCACCTCGTCGCCCGAGTCCAGCAGGCGCGCCGCGTCGGCGGTAGCTGCCTCGATGCCGTTGACGAACACCTTGCCCCGGTCGATGGCGCGCGTCGCCTTCGTGCGCGAGCCAATCCGCCCGGGCGCCGCCAGGAACTTGTCGAGGCGCGCGCCGGCCTCGTCCGCCACTGTCCACGTACGATCCGCCATGCCGCGTCGATGATAGCGCCGACGCCGCGCACGGCGATGGGCGCTGTCGTCGTGGCGAGGCTGCTGCGCTCGCTGCTGGTGGGCGTTGCGCCGACCGACTTCCAGGCGCCGGCCATGGCGCTGGTGACGCTGGTGATGGTCGCGATGCTGGCGGCGTGGCTGCCCGCGCGGCGCGCCGCCACCATCGACCCGATGGCGGCGCTTCGCGAGGACTGAATCAACGGGCGGCCGTCACTGCGGTGGCGGCGCCACCACCTTCTTCACGACGTACTCGGCCGTGCCCCAGTCGCCCGTCGCCTTGACGGCGATCTCGTCGCCTGACGCGTTGAGCGTGGCCTCGTGCGTGATCTTGCTCGCCTCGAGCGTGACGTCGAAGGTCAGCAGGTCACCCGCCACCTTGCCGTTGGAGATCGGCAACGAGCCCATCGCGCTCGTCACGGTGCCCGTGAGCGTCTCGCCCTCGGCCTTGAACTCGAAGGTGAGCTCCATCGGGCCATTCGGCGTATCCACCGAGCCGCTCCACTTACCGGTCGGATCGGCGGCCAGGAGCGGGATGGCGAGGCCAAGACTGAGCGCGAGCGTGAGCAGCGAGCGGCGAATCATGTCGGCGGTCTCCTTGGTCCGTCCCTCCGCGCCGGCGTCGGGCGGAGTGCGGAACGGCGGCGATCATAGCGTGGATGGCAGATCATCGGAAAATCACCGGGCCGAGACGTGTCCGGCAGGGGACGAGCCGAGTGGAGCCCCTTGAGCCGATCAGCCGGGGGCCGGATGATCGCCCGTGGCGCCGAGGTCATGGCGCAGGAGGTATCCGCAATGACTGCCCGGCTTGCCAGACTTGCCACGCTCGTCCCGCTCGCGCTGGTCGCGCTTTGCGCTGAGGGCTTTGCCCAGGCGCCGCCCCTGAATCTGCCACAGCCCAGCCAGGCCGCGACCGCCTCCCAGCGCATCGGCCTGACCGACATCACCGTCCGCTACCATCGGCCGGCCGTCAAGCAGCGCGTCGTCTGGGGCGACCTGGTGCCGTACGACCAGGTGTGGCGGGCCGGCGCCAACGAGAACACCGTGCTCTCCTTTTCAACGCCGGTCACGCTCGGCGGCCAGGTCGCTGCCTGCGGGCGACTACGGCCTGCACATGCTGCCGACCAAGGGCGACTGGACGGTGATCCTGAGCAAGGAGTCGACGGCCTGGGGCAGCTTCTTCTACGACCAGGCCAAAGACGCCGTACGTTTCACCACCCGGCCACAGCCGGCGGAGTTTCAGGAATACCTCGCGTACACCTTCGAGCAGCCGGCCGCGGCAGGCGTCACGCTGACGCTGCGATGGGACAAGGTCAGCGTGCCCATCCCCATCGTCGTCGACACGCCGGCCGTGGTGTCCGAGAGCCTGCAGCAGCAACTGCACGCGCTGCCCGGCTTCTTCTGGCAGAGCTTCGCGCAGGCGGCGTCGTGGAGCGCGCGGAACAACGCCGACCTCGCGCGCGCCGAGGCGTGGGCCGACCGCGGCATCGCGATGAACCGCAACTATCAGACGCTGCGCGCGAAGGCCCTGGTGCTCGAGCGCAAGGGGGATGCGGCCGCGGCCGCGGCCCTGCGCGAAGAGGGCCTGAAGGTCGCCACCGAAGCCGACATCAACGCGTACGGCTACGAGCTGATGGGGGCGGGCAAGGTCGACGAGGCCATCACCGTGTTCCGGAAGAACGTCGCCGATCATCCGGCGTCGTGGAACACGTATGACAGCCTCGGCGAGGCGCTGGCCTTGAAAGGCCAGAAGGCCGAGGCCGCCGCGCAGTACTCGAAGGCGCTGTCGATGGTCGGCGACGAGACCAACAAGACGCGCATCCGCGGAATCCTGGCCAGGCTGAACGCCGGCGGCAGTCAGTAGGCCGCGCGCTTCAGCCCCATCCACTGGAGCTCCGCGAAGCCCAACACGGCGATCGCCTGGACGATCACGAAGGCGTAGCCGAGCGCGGTCGGCGTCACCAGCCCGCTGACCAGCAGCAGCACGCTGGCGACCACCCACAGCGCATTGGCGCCGATGACGGCCATCACCGCTGCACGGGGCAACGCGGGGCGCGTCGCCAGCGCGACGAGTAAGGCGGCAAACGGCAGCAGACTCACACCTGCCGGGCGCAGCACCGCGGCCGGCACGGACAGGAGTCGTTCGAGTGTGTCGGCGCCAACGGCCAGCAGCACTCCCGTGCTGCCGCTGATCGCGGCGTCGATGAGCAGCGTTCGACGAAGAAATGCGGACGGGTTCACAGCAGGCATGAAGCACCTCGGGCTGGCGCCGCGGGCCTGACGATCGTGTCAGTGCGCCCACGCGCCAATGGAGCGATCCTGCCGGATGCGCAATCGCACGTCGATTACGTGAGAGGTAATGGCCGTGGCGTCGGCCGGTCTGGTATCGTCGCGCGATGACGACGCCCGCGCCGGCTGTTGGGCCGATCCTCCGTGAGTGGCGGCAGCGCCGGCACATGAGCCAGCTCGCGCTGGCGTCAGAGGCCGAGATCTCGACGCGACACCTGAGCTTTCTCGAGACCGGTCGGGCGCAGCCGAGCCGCGAGATGGTCTTGCACCTGGCCGAGCAGCTCAATGTGCCGCTCCGCGAACGCAACACGCTGCTGACGGCCGCCGGCTTCGCGCCCGTGTTTCCCGAGCGTCCGCTGGCCGACCCCGCGCTGCGTGTCGCACGCGAAGCCGTGGATCTCGTGCTGGCGGGCCACGAGCCCTATCCCGCGCTGGCCATCGATCGCCACTGGACGCTGGTGGCGGCCAATCGCGCGGTGGCGCCGCTTCTTCGAGGGGTCGACGCGTCGCTCCTGCGGCCTCCCGTCAACGTGCTGCGCCTGAGCCTGCATCCGGCCGGCGTCGCGCCGCGCGTGCTCAACGCTGCGCAATGGCGTATGCACGTCTTCGAGCGCCTGCGACGGCAGGTGGCGGCGACGGCCGACGCGGAACTCGGGGCCCTCCTGGAGGAACTGCGCGGATATCCGGCTCCGCCTGCCGGCGGCGACATCGGCCCGCTGGATCTCGGAGGGGTCGTGGTGCCGCTACGCCTGCGCACCGAGCTGGGCGTGCTGACCTTCATCAGCACGACGACGATCTTCGGCACACCGGTGGACATCACGCTGTCGGAGCTGGCCATCGAGTCGTTCTTCCCAGCCGATGCGGACACCGCCGCCGTGCTGCAGCGCGCAGCGGGCGCTCAGGCGTAGCGGCCTCCACTTTGCACGGCGCCGGCACGAACGTCAGAATCAGGAGATCGTCGCGTCCAGGGTGTCGCCTGCCCGCAGGTGACGAAGGTCGACGGCCACGCGACGATCGCCGATCGCGATCGAGGTCACCGCCAGCTGCCCTTCGTTGACGTCGAGCCGTGCGCTCCAGCCGCCCTTGGCATCACGGGACACCGTACACGAGCCCCAGGCGTAGCCGCTCGACCAGAAGTGGCGACCCGCTTTCGCCGCGACGGCAAACTCGCGTGTCACCGCCGAGTAGCGGAATCCGGTCAGAGCGAGCACGGCCGCCCAGCTCGCCATCGCGCGCGCGTAGTGGTGACCGCATTCGGCTTCGTCGAACGGGTTGCGCTTCCGGCCGTCGTACCGTGCGCGCACGTCGGAGATGACGCGCAGTCCCTCGTCAGTCATTCCCTCGTACAGCATCCCGACCGCCGCCGTGTACTCGAAGCCCGTCATGACTTCGCCGAAGTACGGGAATGGATTGGCCGGACGCTCGCCTGGATAGCTCGCCATCAGCAGCGCCGACTCGCCCGCGAGCGCGAAGCTGCGCAGCGGGTTGAAGTGCTCATGCAAATCCTCGCGCCGGTTGTACTTCAGGATGCTCGCCAGCGTCGTCTTCACCCGCTCGGGTTGCACAAGGTAGCCGAGGCCCAGCACGTGCGCCATGTACTGACCCACCAGCTGATCGACCAGGCAGCCGGGCCCGAGCTGATAGTCCGGCTTCGTGATGTCGTCAGCGCCCATGCCGACGAGCAGGCTGGGGGCGACGGCGGCGGCACTGGCAGGCGGACGCACGTCGTGCCGGTAGTACTCGCCGTTGAACAGGTTCGCGTCTATCCATGCGCTGCCACGCGTGAAGAGATCGAGACACGTCTCGGCGAACGCCGCGTCGCCGACATGGCGAGCCATCGCTTCGGCGGCCTTGAGCGCCCCGAGATACCACAGGCCCATCTGCGGATTCGGACCGTCAGTACTCGACGTCCATCGTGTTGTGCTGGGCGCCTTCCATCACGCCGTCCTTGTCGGCATCCCAGCCACCGGGAATCCAGCAGAACTCCAGCGAGCGACGCACGTGCGGCCAGAGCGCCTTCATCGCGGCGTCGTCGCCCGAGAGCTGCCACTCGCGGTAGGCCTTCATGACGCAGCCCATCTGACCGTCAGCGGCGGCCTTGCCGAACTCCTTCGCGCGATCGAGTCGGCAGGTGCACGCGGAAGCTCATGAGGCCGCGGTCGTCGGTGGCGTGGGCGAACTCGATCTCGCGCATCGACGAGGCCAGCGAGCCGAAGAGAAATGGCGTTGCCTGCTCGTAGTTCCAGACGTGCGTGCACGATCCCCAGCAGCAGCCGGCATGGTTGTTGCTGCCTTCGAAGCCGAAGAACCGGCCGTCGGCCGTTCGGAAGCACGTCTGCGTTCGCAGCGTGCTGAGATTCGAGAGCGCCGCCTCCTTGACGACCGGCGGCAGCGCGCTGTCGCAGAACGTCCTCACGAAGCGCGCCGTCCGCACGCGGAGATCGTCCAGTCCGGCGGCGTGGGTCTCGACGACCGCCCACGCGTCGCGGTATTTGCGTCGCGTAGTAGTTGCCGACGCGATCGTCCGGGGCCGGCGGTTCGTTGCGCGGCCGCCAGCTGTGGCGGTTCGGGAAGTGCCATGCGAGCAGCAGCGTGATGTCGCGAGCCGCGCCTGGCGGGACCGTGACCTCGACCGCCAGCGAGGCCATCGGCGCGTCGACGACGCGTTCGGGCGTGCGTGGATCGAGCCGGCCGTCAGTCGAGAAGTCGTCCCAGAAATCGAGCAGCGCGCTGCCCCATCGGCCCGCGGACCAGCTCGTACGAAGGCTGATCCCGTCGCGCGCCGTGGTCGCCAGCGCCATCGTGCCCCATGCGGCGGCGTTGGTGTCGACGCCGTCGGACGACATCATGATGCCGCGGACGTTGTCCGCGCTCTTTTCCGTGTTGCGATTGCGCCGCGCTCCGGCCGGCACGGTGTCGCCCTTCCAATCCACCACCGTAGTGGCGCCATCGATGCCGATGAAGTTCGGCAGGCTCAGGCAGGCGGACGCCGTGACCGGCCGCGCGCGACGGTTGCGAAGGGAGACCGTGAGTACGGCGATGGGGATGCCGCTGATATCGGCATCCGGCGGGACCAGGGGATTGAAGGCCTTCAGCTCGACATCGAGCGGCACATCGGGATCGGACAGCGTCACCCGACCGAACGGATACGCGGTCGCAAAGCGGGCGCTCCGGAAGCGCGGCAGATGCTCGTTGGGCGTGCGCGCGCCGTGGCTGCCCTCGTACTCCGAGACCGGACTCGGTCCCTCGAGCAGACGGCACACCGCGGGTTGCCCCTCCTCTCGAGCGAACAGCGCGAGAAACGGCCCGACCGTCTCATGGTTGCCAAGGCGAGGAACGAACCCCTTGGCCGGGCGGTTCATGATCTCCCAGTCGCGCAGGTCGCCCCGCCCGCCGAGCGAGACCGTGCCCGTTCCGATTCCGCCGATCGGCATCGCGATGCGGTCCAGGTGATCGCCGTCGAAGACGCGCAGCGACGGCCACGCCTGATCCTCCAGGACGAGCCGGTCCGCGGCCGCGTGCTGCGCCGTCAATGCCTCGGCGGACGTGGCGCCGCCGAGCGACAGGCCGCCGATGCCCAGCCCGATGGTCTTGACGAAATCGCGGCGGTCCACCTGCGGGCCGCAGGTGTCTCCGTCGCAACAGCGGTCCTTTGGTCTCGAGGGGTCGTGTCCCATTGCAGGCAGTTCCGGGGAGCGGGTGACGCGCCGAATCATAGCGCACACCGGCGCGTATACTCGGCCCCATGCCGCGCCAGTTCGCCCTCGTCCTCACGCTCGCCCTCTCGTTTGCCGCGTCCGTGTCGGCACAGTCGCCGCGCGCTCCTGACATCGAAGACCTGCTGGCGATCAAGACCGTCAGCGGCGTCCGCATCTCACCGGACGGGCGCTGGGTCGCCTACGGCGTCACCGAAGCCGACTTCCAGCAGGACGCCTACGTGACGCAGTTGTGGCTGGTGCCCGTCGAGCGGAGGCACGCCCATCCAGTTGACGCAAGGCGCCAAGTCGGCCGGCAACGTGCAGTGGTCGCCCGACAGCCAGTGGATTGCCTTCACCAGCACGCGCACCGGCGACAAGAGCCAGATCTTCGCGATTCGTCCCGACGGCGGCGAGGCGACGCCCTTGACGAAGAGCGAGTCGGGCGTCACCGCCTTCGAGTGGTCGCCAGACGGCGCCCGCATCGCGTACCTGGCGCCCGACGCCGAGTCCACTGAACACAAGGCCCGGAAGGACCGCCTCGGCGACTTCGAGGTCGTACGCAGCGAATACGCCTACTCGCAGATCTGGATCCTCGACGTGGGCGAGGCCATGAAGGCGCCGGCCGCCGGCAAGGCGGTCACGAAAGGGACGGCGTTCAGCGTCGACTCAGTCGCGTGGTCGCCCGACGGCAGCAGGCTGGCCTTCTCGGCGACGAAGAACCCGGATCTCGTGCAAGGCCACACAGCTGACATCTACACGCTCGATCTGGGGACCGACGTTGTCACCCCGCTCGTCACGCAGGCCGGGACCCGACAGCGGTCCGAGATGGTCGCCCGACGGCACACAGATCGCCTTCGAATCGGCGATGGGCCGCGCTGACTTCTACCACGCCAACGGGCGGATCGCCGTCATCCCGGCGCAAGGCGGCACGCCCACCGTGGTCACGAACGACTTCGACGAAGACGCGAACCTGCTCGACTGGACCGCCGCCGGCATCGCCTTCTCGGGCCTGCAGAAGACTGCAAGCCACCTGTTCCTCGTCGACCCCGCAACACGGGCGATCGCTCGAGTGACCGCGCCCGACTCGTTGATCGGCTTTGCCTTCTCGCTGTCGAGCGACGGCTCGACCATCGCGTTCGCGGCGGCGTCGCCGACGGACGATGTCGGAGGTGTACGCGACGCCACGCCACGCGTTCGAGCCGCGCAAGCTGACGGATCTCACCAGGCAGCTTGGCGCGTTCCGCGTGGGAACTCGGGAGGTCGTGTCGTGGAAGAGCCAGGACGGCACCACGATCGAGGGCGTGCTCGTGCGCCCGGCGGATTTCGATCCAGCGAAGAAGTATCCGCTGCTCGTCATCATTCACGGCGGACCCACCGGGATCGATCGTCCGGTCCTGATCGAGAACCGCTACTACCCCGTCGATTCCTGGGTCGGCCGCGGCGCGCTGGTGCTGAAGGTCAACTACCGCGGCAGCGCCGGCTACGGCGAGCGCTTCCGGCAGCTCAACGTGCGCAACCTCGGCGTCGGCGACGCGTGGGACGTGATCTCCGGCATCGATCACCTCGTGAAGGCTGGATGGGTCGACGCCGCGCGCGTCGGCTGCATGGGCTGGAGCCAGGGCGGCTACATCTCCGCCTATCTGACCACCGCCTCCACGCGCTGCGCCGCTGTCTCGGTTGGCGCCGGGATCTCCAACTGGGCGACCTACTACTTCAACACCGACATCACGCCGTTCACGATTCAGTATCTGGGCGACGATCCCGCCGACGATCCCGCCATCTACCAGAAGACGTCGCCGATGACGTACATCCGCCAGGCGAAGACGCCGACGCTCATCCAGCACGGCGAGAACGACCGCCGCGTGCCGATTCCCAACGCCTACGAGCTGCGTCAGGGGCTCGAAGACCGCGGCGTGCCGGTGACGATGGTCGTCTACAAGGGATTCGGACACGGCATCAGCAAGCCCAAGGCGATGCGCGCGGTGATGCGGCACAACCTCGAGTGGTTCGGGCACTACCTGTGGAACGACCCGGCGCCGGATCTGGTGACGCCGTCGCTGCCGCTTGACGCTGACGACCGAGGACGGCGGCCGTGTCTCGGCCGAGGAGTACGGCAGCGGCGAACGCGCCGTCGTCCTCGCGCACGGAGGCCGATTCACCAAGGAGAGCTGGGCGCCGCAGGCGCGACGGCTGGCGCAGGCGGGCTTTCGAGTCGTCGCCATCGACTTTCGCGGGCGCGGGCAGTCCGGTGGCGGCCGGACCACGCCGCCTGACGAGGGCGTGCGCTTCGACGTGCTGGCGGCGGTGCGCTACCTGCGCGAGAGCGGAGCGAAGACCGTGTCGATCGTCGGCGGCAGCTTCGGTGGCGGCGCGGCGGCTGAAGCGATGGCCGCGTCGAAGCCGGGCGAGATCGATCGCATCGTGCTGCTCGCCGCGCCTGTCGACGCCCCCGAACGGCTCACCGGCCGCAAGCTCTTCATCGTCAGCCGCGACGACGCCAACGCGGCCGGCCCGCGGTTGCCGCGGATCAAGGCGGACTTCGAGAAAGCCTCCGAGCCGAAATCGCTGGTCGTGCTCGAGGGCGACGCGCACGCGCAGTTTCTGTTTGCCACCGATCAGGGCGAGCGCCTGATGGATGAGATTCTGAAGTTTCTGTCCGCGCCGTAGGTACCGTTGAGCTAATGCGCGCGGGAAGCGGTCTACCTGTCCGTGCTGCGCGCGCTGCGTGCGACCGCCGACCGGCTTCGGCCAGCGCGAGCGCACAACGGCGCCGCCATGGCGACAGCCGCGAACTGAATCGCCGGCTCACTCAGTCGACTAACGCAAAGGTGAGGATGGTCGGACCGGCGGCGACGGCAATGTGCTGTCGTCCATCGAAGCGGTACGTCATCGGCGACGCCTTCCAGATCGTGTTCGCCGGAAACTGCCAGAGCGGCGCGCCGGTCGACGCGTCCACGGCCTTCAGCACGCCGCTGTCGTCGCCGAAGAACACGAGACCGCCCGCCGTCGCCAGCGCGCCGCCCCAGGAATTGGCGGGCCCGGTCTGCGGCACCTCCCACGCAGTCTTGCCGGTGCGGATGTCCAGCGCGCGCAGCACCTTCTGTCCCGGCTCGCCCGGCACCTGCCGGGTGGCCCCAGCGTAGGACCAGTGGCCTGCCCGCCACGTCTCCGGCGACACCGAGTAGATGGTGCACTTCTCCAGCGCCTGCACGTAATAGAGGCCGGTCGCCGGACTGAAGGCCGACGAGAACCAGTTCGTGGCGCCCTCCACCGAAGGGCACACCTTGACGCCTTCGGGCGTCGGCGCCTGGCCGGGCACGAGCACGGGGCGGCCGTCGACGCCAATTCCACGAGCCCACGTGAGATTCGTCACAAAGGGCGTCGCCGCCAGCATCGCGCCGTTCGTGCGGTCGAGGATGTAGAAGAAGCCGTTGCGATTCGCATGGAGCAGCAGGCGGCGTCGCGCCCCGCGCCAGTCCGCGTCGACGAGCACGACGGGCTGCTGCGCGTCCCAGTCCCAGACGTCGTGCGGCGTGTACTGGAAGTGCCACTTCAGCCGGCCGGTCGAGGGATCGAGCGCGAGCACGGAATCCGAGTAGAGGTTGTCGCCCACCCGCTCGCGGCCATCGTAGTCCGGACAGGGATTGCCGGTCGGCCAGTACAGGGTGTCGAGGGCCGCGTCGTACGTGCCCGTGAGCCATGTCGACGCGCATCCGTGTTCGATGTCGCGGCCGCGCCACGTGTCGGCGTGCGGCTCGCCCGGCTTCGGCACGGTCCAGAATCGCCACACCTCCTTCCCCGAGGCGCGGTCGAACGCGGCGAGGAACCCGCGCACGCCTTCGTCGCCGCCGGAGATGCCCGACACGACGAGATCGCCGACGATCAGCGGCGCGGAGGTCGCGCCGTAGTTCTGACGCCAGTCGGCCATCGTCGTCTCCCACACCAGATCGCCGGTGAACCTGTTGAGCGCGATGAGGTGCGCGTGGTCGGTCACCATGAACACGCGGTCGCCGGCGACGGCGACACCGCGGTTGATGCCGGACGCCGCGTCGCCAGCCAGTCCCCTGGTCCGAGGCCGCTGGTAGTGCCAGATGCGGCGTCCCGATCCGGCGTCGAGCGCGAAGCACTCGTTGGCGTTGGTGACGTACATCACGCCGTCGACGACCAGCGGCGTCACCTGGAGCCTGACCGCGCCCGGCACCGGAAACACCCACTTGGGCGCGAGCCGGCTGACGGTGCCGGTCGCGATCTCGTCGAGTGGGCTGTAGCGGTTGCCGCCGGGCTGCCCGTGATACGTCGGCCATTCGACGTCCGAAGTGACTGTGCGATGACCTGACGCCGTCGTACGCAGCAGACGCAACCGCCCATCGTCATCCAGGACCTGGACGTCGTGTGCGCCGCGGCTCAGCGCCACGCCGCGCACGCGCGTGCCGTCGTCGAGTGGCAGGTCGACCCGCGGTGGCAGGTCGCGCGAGGGCGTCAGCGTGCGCAGGTACGGCAGCAGGACATGCAGCTCGTCGGCGCCGAGCGGCGTCGGGGGCATGCCGCGCGCCGGAAGTCCGGATTCGATCAGCGTCGCGAGCTCGGCGTCGGACCTCAGCGCGAGGCGTGCGGTGATGCCAGGACCCATCTCGCCGCCGTGGCCGTCGGCGCCGTGG
Organism: Vicinamibacteria bacterium; assembly: GCA_963719755.1. GTDB lineage: Bacteria > Acidobacteriota > Vicinamibacteria > Vicinamibacterales > JAENWD01 > JAENWD01. Next base: position 608,429 of record CAVRDA010000016.1, read on the forward strand.
CAGCGCGCGCACGCCCGCTCGAAGATGGACTTTCCGGCCGCATCAGGCGATGCGGGCTGCGCCTGTGACGCGCCGGCCGGCCAGAGCAGCGCAAGAATCACCCAGGCGAGCGGGCACATGGCCGCCGACGATACCATGGGGCTCGGTTTCGGACGGCAAGTGACTCTCCGCGGGCATAATGCGTCCGTGCGATCGCCAATCGGCCGACGGACGCTCCTGACCGGACTGGGGTCTGCGGCGCTTGCCGCCGCCTGCCGCTCGCGCGGCCGGCGCGGCCCGCTCGTGCTGCGCCTGTCGCACTCGATGGCGCCGGGCCCGACCTCCCTGCACACGTTCAGCAACACGTTTCGCGAGCTGGCCGAGCGCGCGACCGCGGGCGCCGTGACGATTCGGGTCTTCCCCAGCTCCACACTCGGACAGGAGCGTGAAGTCGTCCAGCAATTGCAGGAAGGGCTGGTGGACTTCATGGTGTCTGGCTCCGCCATCTGGGGGAGCGTCGCGCCGAAGGTGCAGATCTTCGACTTCCCTTTCCTGTGGCGCGACTGGCCGCACATGCACCGGTTCGTCGACGGACCGGTCGGCCGGGAGGCGGCGGACTATCTCGCACGAACGGTGCGGATGCGGCCGCTCGTCTGGAGCGACTCGTTCGGCTTCCGTCACGTCTTCACGCGATCGCGCGACGTGACGGACACGAGTCAACTCGCCGGCCTGAAGATCCGCACCATCCAGACTTCGAGTTACGTAAAGGCCGTTGAGCTGATGGGCGCCAGCCCGACGCCGATGGCCTTCGGCGAAATCTACACGTCGCTCCAGACCGGCGTCATCGACGGGTTCGAGCACGACGCGAGCACGACGCTCCAGCAGCGCTTCTACGAGGTCGTCGGGTTCATGGCCCGCACCGCTCATATCGCCGGCCTGCAGGGCTTGTGGACATCGACGGCTACCCTCGCCGCCCTGCCGGCCGACATCCGCGCCGCGCTCGAGCGCGCGGCGGTCGAGGCTGCCAACCGGCAACGGGCAATGGGCCCACGCGAGGACGAGACCGCGCTGGCCCAGTTGCGCTCGCGCGGCATGACCGTCCGCGAGATCGATCGCCGCCCGCTCCAGCCCGCGGCCGAGCGGCTCTGGGACCGGGAAGCGCGCCTGCTGGGCATCGCGCCCTGGCTCGAGGCGATTCGCGCGTGAGCGCGCCGGTCGCGGCCACGGCCGGGATGTCGCGCACCGACCGCGCGCTCCAGCATGCGATCGCGGCGCTGGTCGTCGCGCAGGCGGTGGTCGTAGGGCTGCAGGTCGTCGGCCGCCATGTGCTGCGCAGCCCGATCCCGTGGACCGAGGAGATCGCGCGGCTGCTGCTTGCGTGGCTGATGGCAGTCGGCGGCGTCATCGCGCTGCGCCACGCCCAGCACCCACGCGTCACCGCGCTCGTGCGCCGGCTCGACGCGCCGCGGCGCGACGCCGTCGAGCGCGGGCTGCGTCTGGTGCTGCTCGCGCTGTTCTTCAGCCTGGTCGTTCCGGCCTGGCACCTCACCGTGACCAGCGCGCACGAGCAGCTGCCGGCCAGCGGCATCTCCGGCGCGTGGATCTCCGCGATTCTCCCGCTGGCGCTGCTGCTGATGTCGGCCGTGGTCGTCCAGCAGCTCCGCAGCGAAGGTCCAGGACCGTGGCGCGACCGCACCTCGCTGCTCTGGTCGCTCGGCACCGCCATCGTCGTCGTCGCCTCGGTGATGGTCCCGCTTGTCGCCGGAGCGGCGCCGCTGCTGGTCCTGGTGATTGGGTTTCTGGTGACCGGGGCTCTGGGCCTGCCGCTGGCGTTCACGCTGGCGCTGACGTCTCTGACATACCTGCTCGGAATCGGCGGCGTCGGCCTGATCATCCTCCCGATCAAGATCCTCGGCGGCGTGGACTCCTTCGTGCTGCTGGCCATCCCACTCTTCGTGCTCGCCGGCGCGCTGATGGAGTCTGGCGGCATCTCCGAGCGGATCGTCGACCTCGCGCTGGCGATTGTCGGGAAGGTGCGCGGCGGACTGGCGATGGTCGTGATCGTCGCCGAGATCCTGTTCTCCGGGATCTCCGGTTCCACGGCCGCCGACGTCTCCGCCATCAGCTCCCTCCTGGTGCCGTCGATGAAGAAGGCCGGCTATTCCGGACCGGAGTCCGTGAGCATCGTCGCAGCGGCTTCCGCCATGGGCATCCTCGTGCCCCCCTGCCTGACCATGGTGGTCCTCGGGTCGCTCGTGAACCTCTCGATCGTGACGTTGTTCCTGGCGGGATTCGTGCCGGCGTTCATCCTGGCCGGGACGCTGCTCGCGCTGATCGCGGTGCGGGCGCGACGGCAGCGCTGGCCGGTGACGTCCGACGCCGGCCATCCGGGTCTCGCGCGTGCGCTCGGCCGCGCGGTCGTGCCAATGGGATTGCCGGTGGTCCTTTTCGGCGGCATCTTCTCGGGGGCGACCACGGTAACCGAGGCCGCACTCATTGCCGTCGTCTATGCCCTGCTCGCCGGCATCGGGATGGGCGGGATGCGCACCCACCAGGTGGTCGGCCAGCTCGCGCAGAGCGGCGTGGTTACGGCAACCACACTGTGGGTGCTGGCGGCAGCATCGGCCTTCGCGTGGATCCTCGTGCGCGAGTGGGTGCCGCAAGCGCTCGGCGAGTGGATCGCCGGCATCGGCGCGGGGCGCGCCGGCTTCATGGCCGCCACGGTGGTCGTCTTTGTCGTCATCGGCGCGCTGCTCGAGGGGCTGCCGGCGCTGTTGATCTTCGGCCCGATTCTCTTCCCGATCAGCCGCGGCCTCGGCATCGACCCCGTGCACTACGGCATCGTCATCATCGCCGCGATGGGGATCGCCTTCTTCCTGCCGCCGATCGGCGTCGGCCTGACGATTGCGGCCGGCATCGCGCGCGTCGACATCGACGAGGTGAGCCGCGCCTACGTGCCGTATCTGATCGCGCTCGTGCTGGGCCTCGCGCTGATTGCCGCGTTCCCCGTCTTCACGCTCGTGCTGCCGCGCCTGTTCATGGGCTACGGACAGTAGATCCGCCGAGTCAGTCGGCCCAGAACGGGCTGCGCATCCGATCGCGGAGGAGCGGATCGGGCGCCGCTTCCGGCAGGGCCTCCCCTGGCTCCGGCTCGTACGAATAGCCGAGGGCCTCCACGCTCAGCGTGTCGCGCACCTTGCGGCTGAACGGATGGAGGACGTCCTCGAGGTTGTGTCCGGGAGGACCCAGGCGTTCAGGCGCGTAGTGGGGCGCGGCATCCGGGTTGTTCTGCTGCTGCAGCGCCTGCCAGTCGGCCCACACCTTGTCGATGAAGCAGTGGTGCAGGAAGAACACCGGGTCGTTCGGCGACGTCATCGGCGCCATGTTGCCGCCGATCCAGAGATGCACGCGGTTGTGCAGCTGGGAGCCCGGCGTGCGCACGCGGCTGTCGCCGCGCTGCGTCACCCATCCCTCGATGCGGTTTCGGAAGCCGATCGTGAACGGGCTGCGATCGTAGTGCGGCGTGTCGTAGAGCCCCTCGGCCATCGCGAGCGCCAGGTCCGCCGCCGTCGGCAACGACGGCAGCAGCCGGCCGAACTGGCGCTTCAAGCCGGGTCCTGGCAGGCCGTCGTCTGGAAGCGACGGCACGGGCCACTTGCCGGCCGCGTGCGCGAAGGGGCCGGTCTGCACGCGCCACTCGTCGCTCTCGAGGCCGTTGCCGCCCATGAAGTCGGCAGACCACACCGGCGCCGTCGCCGGATCGGCCAGCGCCGCATCGGCGGTCCAGTTCCAGTACGGAATGAAGGTGTCCGGCTCGACCGACCGCAGCGCCTGCTCGAGCTGCATCAGGAACTCGCGGTGCCAGGGCAGGAACGCCGGACCGCGATGCGCGCCGTTCCGGTAGTTGGCGTCGCGCGGTTCGTGCGGCAGCACCGTCGGGTGCATCACGTGGTGGTGCTGATGCACGAAGGTGTCGTAGTCGCCGCGGCGCTTCACTTCGAGGATCGCGCGGATGAAGCGCTGCCGCTCCTCCGGCGTCAAGGTCGCGACACTCTTGCGGACGGTCGCCATGGGGCCTCCCGTGTCCGGTTCCTGGGGGGAGCCGCTACCAGGAGAAACGCAACGGCCACCGGATTCGGACGCGCCAGGATCAGGGCGCGAAGAGCCTGATCGACGTCACGCAGTCGTTGAGCCCGTCGTGCGGACAGGAGCCGGTCACCAGCTGCAGGTTCGGCACGTCGCCAGTGACCTGGAACGACTGTCCGTCGTAGTCATCGTCGCGGTAGATGACCGCCCGCCATCCCGGTGCGATGCGAAGCGAGGAGATGCAGTCGTTCCAGTCGTAGGTGGTATCGGTCGAGCCGTCGCCACTGCTCTCGGTGTGCTCGCACGGCCCCTCGAATTCCTTCAGATCGGACTGACTGGTATCGATGAGCGCTGACTCGCCGAGAAAGTTGGCGTGCTCGTAGATGGACACACCCCGCGTCAGCTCCGACGGCGCGGTTGGCAGGGACGGAAGGCCTTCACATCCGGCGATCAGCAGCGTGACACAGGCGACCCGGACGACACGGCCGGCGGATAGCATGACCCACCTCTGAAGGTGGCAGGCGGCACGCGACTACTGTACCGCAGGGTCAGGCTGGTCACGCCCGATCCTTCCCGCCTCATGGAGCGCTACCGCCGGCCGCCGCCGCCCCGCCCCCACCACCGCCCCGTCCCCCACCACCGCCCCGGTAGCTGCCGGTGCTGTGCGCGCCGCCGCTTCCGCCGCGGTAGCTGCCATAGTCGTTGGTACGCTGGGTACCTTCGCGACGGGCGGCCGAGTCGCGGTTCAACTGATCCACCGTGCCGCGATCGGTCGTCGTCGGCCGCTCGGTGCTCGCGGGCCGATCGGTGGTCGTGGGTCGATCGGTGGTCGTGGGTCGATCGGTGGGCCGCGGCGTTTCCGGCTGACGGTCGGTGTTCGACCAGCCGCCGTTCTCGTACTTCTGCCACGTGCCGTCCTGCCGGCGGTAGGCATTGCCGTCGTTGCCGGCGTAGATGTTGCCGCCATCACCGACGGCAACCCGGCCGCCGTCAGCGCCTTTGCGAGTCACGGCGCCGCCCTCATCCGTCCTGACCGTCCTCGTCGTCGTGCCGGTCTGGCGGTTCGTGTAGCGATTGGTCTTGGCCCAGTCGTCGCCGCGCTGCACCGCCGTCGAGCCCCAGCTGCCGTAGACGTTCGACCCCTGGCGCGTAGCGGCGTAGGTGCCGGTGCGCGGGTTGTAGGCATGCGCCGCGCCGCGCGCGCCGTACGGGCCCCAGGCGGCCGCGCCACGGGCATAAGTGCCGGTGCGCGGGTTGTAGCGCGCGCCGACGCCGGCGCCGCCATATGGACCGTAGACGCTGGCACTGCGGCCGTAGGCGCCGGTCCGCGGGTTGTACCAGGCCGAATACCCGTAGGTCGGAAAGTGCGGATAGTAGTAGGGATAGTAGCCGCCGTATCCCCAGTACGGCGGGTAGTGACCAGCCCGAGCCCCACATCGTGCAGCCCCAGGCCACCATCATCCCCGTGTAGCCGGCCGCCGCCGCGTACACGACCCAATCGTCGTCATCGTCTTCTTCGACCGTCACGTAAGTGACGTGGTGTGCCGGAGAGCTGACCGGAATCTGGTAGATCTCCTTCGGCACGGTTTCGGATACCTGCCACGGACCCGACGCGGCGTTGCCGACGAACCACACGCCCTGGTAGCACATGTAATAGAGCTCGCCGACCTTGAAGACGTCCTTGTCGGTGTTGACCGCTCGCTGCACCGGGGTTTGCTCGATTGCCGTGAACTGCGGATCACCCTGGAAGGCGACTTCGGGCGCCTTGAGCTCCTTCTTGTTGACGCGCGCCGTCTGCGGGATCTGGGCCAGCAGCACCGCCTCGGCGGCCTGGTCGGTGCCAGGCACCGATGCGAGCACACGCGAGCGCTCGTGCTCGAGAGGAATCTTCTTGAAGTCGGCCGGCAGCGACGGCGTCGCGAACGTCCAGGGCCCCGAGAAATCCGGCGCCGAGAACCAGCGGCCGGCGACCAGGTAATAGACGGCGCCGCTCGTGCCGATGCGGAAGACGTCGCTCTCCGTGTTGCTGACCCATTGCAGGCCCGTGCCCTGCACGGGCCTGTAGCCGGCTCGCCAGTCAGGAGAATGAGCTCCCCCGGTTGCAGACTGACGAAGACTTTTGGCACAGCCGACTGCGCGACGGCTTTGCCCGGCAGGTTCGTCTTCACATCCTTCCAGTTTTCCTCGGCGGGCAGTCTGCTGAAGCTGCCGGGCAGCGTCCCGGCAGGAGCCCACGGGCCCTTCAGGTCGGCCGCCTTGAGCCACGTGCCCTCGTTGCGGAGATACAAGGTGCTGGTCGGCCCGTGCTGGAAGAGATCCCAGTTCGTGTTCACGGCGTACTTCAGATCGTTGTCCTTGATCGGACTCCAGATTGGCTCGCCGTCGAGATTGACGATGACGGCCGCTGCCTTGCTGAAGAAGATGGGCGGCGGGTCGGACTTGATGCCTTCGGTGTTCTTCGGAGTCACCTGGCTCTTGTCCACGTTGGCGAGCACGCGGTCGAGTGCAATGACACGCTCGTCGTCCGGGATCGCCTTTTCGATCTCGGCAGCCACTTCGCGGATCTGCTCCTTCGAGAGCGTCTGGAAGTTGGCTTCGACGATGTTCATCTTCTGAAAGCTTACGAGGCGCTCGGCAGTCGAGACCTTCGTGTCGGCCTCGAGCTTGATGGTGCCGATGTCCGGCTTGTCGCCAATTTTGGCCCGCCGTGAGACGGCGCTGAAGGCCACCAGGCGCGCCTGCCGGTCCCAGCTCGCCACCTGCGGCTGGTAGACGAGGATCGTGCCGCCGCTCGGCAGGTCGTAGATCCGCGGCCAACCGCCGTCGATCGGGACCGTCGAAGCCGCAGCGGTAGAAGCGACTTGGCCGGCGCAGCCGCCTGGCTCTGGGGCGCGGCGGGCTTCGTGGCGGCCTGTCTCGCGGCGATGACCGTGGGAACCACAGCATGAGAGAGGAGGCCGCAGGCCGCCAGGGCAGCCACAATTTTGGATCGACGCTTCGCCAGGGTCATTGTCCCGTTCCTTTTCAAGCCGTCAGCCACTGGAGCGCGCGCTGGCGCGCGGCGGGCGCGTCGGGAAAGAACTCGACCGGCGCCCGGCGGAGGTCGGCGGCCGCGAACATCAGCGCCTCGTCCCGCCACTTCTCGTCGCCGACGATTGCGATACGCTCGATGAGGCCGCCGTATTTCACGTAGAAGGTCATGTCCTGCCAGTTGTCGCCGGGCTCCCAGCCGTCGAAGCCGTCGAGGAGGAACAGCAGCCGCACGGGCCCCCGCTGCATCTCGTCGACGAGCCCCGCCTGCACGCCATCGAGATCGGCCTTGGCCAGGGTTCCGCGTATCTCCAGCTCGAAAACGCCGTTACCGGCCCGGGTGAGGGAAATCGGCATGCACGATGCACAGCAGGGACTGTGCCGACCGCCGCGCGTGATGTTTGACGCGGACAGCGGCACACAATCCGCCACCGGATGCCACCGGTACTTCCCGCAGTGTCCTCCGTCAAGCCGGAGTGTCCTCCGGAATACCGGGCGATGTCCCCGGGACGGGGCCGCGCCGCACGGCTAACGCCGAGCCGGACCGCCCATCCGGAAGGCTCGACATTTGCAGTTGTCGACTGCTCGCACTCAACATCCCTCGATTTCGAAAAGGACAAAGCATGCAGACACGACTCGTCGCCACGGCTCTGGTCGCGCTCCTTGTGCCGGCCTCGGCCGTCGCTCAGAAAGTCAGCTACGACTACGACAAGACCGCGACCTTCGCTGCCTATAAGACCTACTCGCTGAAGGACGGGACCAACGTCGGGCAACCCCTCATCGACGCCCGTATCGTCGCGGCCCTCGAAGCCGAACTCGCCGCCAAGGGCCTGACCAAGGTGGAGGCGGAACCCGATCTCTTCGTGGTCTATCACGTCGCGTTCGACAAGCAGAAGGACATCTCGACCTACAGCTCCGGCTCCGGCGGCGGCTACGGCGCCTACGGCTGGGGATGGGGCGGTGGCTGGGGTGGCGGGACCACGACGACCCAGGTGCGGGACATCCTGGTCGGCACGCTGGTGCTCGACATCGCGGACGCGAAGAAGAACCAACTCGCCTGGCGGGGTATGGCGGTCAAGGAAGTGGACACGCAGGCCAAGCCCGAGAAACGCGACAAGAGCATCAACAACGCCGTGAAGAAGATCCTGAAGAACTACCCGCCGAAGCAGAAGACCTAAGCTAACCGGCGTTTCGCGATGACGCCATTGACCGCGGAGCCGGGTCGAACACCGAGGGTCCGACCGTCTGCTCCGCGATTCACTGTCCTGCCCTCCGGTATCCCGGAGGGCGTCCGGCATGACGGAGGGCCCCATGTCCAGCGGACGCGCTCGTTCGCGAGGTGACCGGCATTCGCGTCGCCGCCGGGCACCCCGTGCATGGCATGACGGGTGCTACGGTATCATTCGACTGCAATGGCCGATCACCTGACCGCGCCGACCGTTCCGCCGGGAATGACGCCTGACCGCCGCCGCGCGAGCCGCCTCGCGGCCCGTCACGCAGCTTTCCTCGCGGCCACCCTCTTTCTTGCCTTCCCCTCGAGCGCGCACGCCTCTTTTCTCTCGCCGGAGGCCGAGGACACGCTGGCGACGATCATCGCGCTCTTCGTGCTCTTCGTCGTGCCGGTCGTGCTCATCGTCCTCTTCTGGCTGGTGCACATCCTGCCTGAGCAGATCGCGCACAAGCGGCACCACCCGCAGTTCGAGGCCATCCGGACCTTGTGCCTGCTGTCGCTCGTGTTCGGCGGCCTGCTGTGGCCGCTGGCCTGGATCTGGGCGTACTCGAAACCGGTCATTCACAAGCTGGCCTACGGCACCGACAAGGTCGCGCACGGGGAGGAGGACGCCATCGACGAGGCCGGCGAGCCGGGCGGCCTGCAGGAACGCCTGGCACGCCTCGAGGCGCGCGGCGTACGCGACGCCGACCTGAAGACGCTCCGCGCGGATCTGGACGCCCTCGAAGCGAGGCTGTCGGGAGAGGGCCGGTAGATGGAGGTCCTGCTCCTCGGCATCTATTCCTTCTTCGTCTGGCTGATCTTCATCAAGCTGAAGCTCCTGCCGTGGACGACGCCGTGGAAGGTCGGCGTCGTGATCTTCCCGGTGGTGATGATTGCCATCATGATGCTCCTCCTCAATATCTTCGCGCCGACGACGAACGACGTCCGCGTCGTGAAGTACGTCGTGCCGGTCGTCTCGCAGGTCAGGGGGCGCGTGATCGAGGTGCCCGTCGAGAACAACCGGCCGGTGAAGAAGGGCGACGTCCTGTTCCGGATCGATCCGACGCCTTACCAGAACGAAGTGCGGTCGCTCGAAGCGAAGCTGGCATCGGACGAGGCGAAGGTGGGCGCCGACCAGCAGCGGCTGGCGGAAACGGGGCGAGACTGGCTGATGCGACATCCGGCGAGCGCCAGTTGAACGAGCAATTGAATCAGGCGACGGGTCAGGTCGGCGCGCTCTCTGCTTCGCTCGAACTGGCGCGGATTGCGGGTCAAGCAGAACACCGAGCTCGTCGCGGCGGGCGCCGGCTCGCGCTTCGATCTCGAGCAGGCGCAGACTAACGTCAACGAGCTCACCGCGCAACTGGCGACGGCGCGCGCGGCCGAACAGCAGGTCCGCGAGAAGCTCGGCGGCCGCATCAAAGGCGAGCTGGCATCGATCGCCCAGGCCGAGGCGCAGATCGCGACGGCCGAGGCGCAGGTGAAATCCGTCGGAGGCGCAGTTCGAGACGACCCGGGCCCAGCTCGAGAACGCCCGCTGGGACCTGTCGCAGACGACCGTCGTCGCGCCCTTCCAACGGCACCATGGTCAACGTCATGCTGCGACCGGGCTTCTTCGTTGCCGGCATGCCGTTCAACGAGGTGATGACGTTCGTCGACAACGAGTATCAGATCTTCGCGCTCTTCAACCAGAACGAGCTGCATCAAGTTGATAGCCGGCAACGAGGCCGAGATCACGCTCGACACCTACCCTGGCCGCGTCATCAAGGCCCACGTCGACTCGATCATCTGGGCGCAGTCGCAGGGGCAGCTCGACGCGTCGGGCAACCTGCCGCGCACCGGGTTCAACCCGCCGCCTGGCCAGTTCCCGGTCAAGCTCGTGGTCGGCGAGAAGGACAGCCCGCTGTTTCTGGCCGCCGGGGCACGCGGGTCGTCGGCGATCTACACCGAGCACCTCACGCTCGTGCACATCATCCGGAAAGTGCTGCTGCGGGTGTCGTCGTATCTCGACTACATCATCATCAAGCACAGCATCAGCGTCGGTCACTGAGGAGCCTGTGATGCGCCGCTGGTCTTCTGGATATCGTTCGCGTCCCTGGAGTGGCAAACGCGTCAGCGGCGCTGATGGCCCTGGCGCTCGCACTCGTCCCAGGATGCGTGCTGAAGAAGCCGCCCGATGCGGTTGCGCTCCGGCAGGAAGCGCTGCCTCGCGTTGCGGTGCCGGGGCAGTGGACGGCGCCCGGCACGGTCGCCGGCCTGGTGGCCGACAACTGGGTGGTCACGTTCAACGACCAGCAGCTGACCGCCGCGGTTGACGAGGCACTCGTCCACAACGCGGACCTGCGGGTCGCCGCCACACGCGTCGAGCAGGCGCAGCTCTACGCCAAGCTGGCGGGCGCGAAGCTTTATCCGTCTGCCGACGTGCTCGCGCGCGGCGGCGGCAAGATGTCGGGAGACGGCTCGGGGCTGCAGGGGTGGGCGCTCACCGTGTCATGGGAGCTCGATCTCTGGGGACGCGTCCGGTACGGCCGCGCGGCGGCGGCGGCCGATGCGGCGGCGGTCGAGTCGGACTTCGAATACGCGCGGCAGTCGCTCGCCGCGCTCGTCGCTCGCAGCTGGTTCCTGGCCGTCGAGGCTGGCCTGCAGGCGGAGCTGGCGCGGGAGTCGGTCGGACGCGGGGAGGAGCTCGTTCGGCTGGCCGAAACCCGGTCGCGCGTCGGGCGTCGGCAACGACCAGGACATCGAGGTGGCGCGCACCAATGTCGGGACCTATCGCGACGCACTCCGGCAGCTCGAACTGGCGCGTGAGCAGGCGATCAGGGCGCTGGAGATCCTGGTCGGCCGCTATCCGGCAGCGGCGCTCAGCGTCGCCCCGCGCCTGCCGGCGCAGCCGGACAACGTGCCGGGAGGACTGCCGTCGGAGCTCCTCGAGCGCCGTCCCGATGTCGTCGCCGCCGAGCGGCGCGTTGCCGCCGCTTTCAACCGCGTCGGCGAGGCTAAGGCGGCGCGGCTGCCGACCATCGCGCTGACCACCGGCGTGAGCTCCGTCTCGAGCGAGCTGTTCGTGATCAAGGAGCAGCGACAACCCGATCTGGAACATCGGCGCCACCCTGCTCGCGCCGATCTATCCGCGGCGGCGCGTTGAAGACACAGGTGGAGATCCGCACCGCCGAGCAGCGGCAGGCTGTCGCCGCGTACGCCTCGGTCGGCCTGCGTGCTTTCAGCGAGGTCGAAAACGCGCTGGCGGCGGAGTTCGCCGCCCGGGATCGCCAGACGATCCTCGCCGAGACGCTGTCGCACAGCCAGCGCGCCCTCGAGCATCGTCCAGACACAGTTCAAGGTCGGCAGCACCGACCTGCGCTTCGTGAACGAACGGCAGCTCGCCCTGAACAGCACGAGCGCGGCGCTCATCCGCATGCAGGCCGAGCAGCGGGTCCAGCGCGTCAACCTGCATCTGGCGCTCGGCGGCAGCTTCGAACCTCGCCCTGCCCCGCCCTCCGACAGCACGAGCCCGCCGCCGCCGCCGCCCCCGACTTCCCAGTAGAAGCGGCGCTAGCCGCCCAGCGCGATCGTGATCGCCACGAGGACGACGCCGAGCGCGACAAACGCCAGGCCGGTCCACCACGGGCTGAAGCCGGCGTGGCGCGCCAGCGTGTAGCCAATCCCGAACATCATCAGGATCGCCACGGCGTTCGACAGGCGAATCGCCAGCGGCACGTCGGTGACGAGCAGGAACGGCACGATGACGGGCCAGGTCGACAGGACCACCAGCAGGAACACGGCGAGCGCGCCGAGCCAGTCGTCGCGCGTCAGCGTTGGCGGGGACACGTCAGGCATCGCAAGGACTCGCTGCCGCACTTGATCGACGTCGTCGCGCGTCAGGATGCCCGACAGGACGGGCGGCAGGGCGCCGGTAATGGCGCGATGCGCCTCCTCCTGCCCCGTTGCCGACCGAACGGCGCGGATCGTGAGAAATCCATGGCCGCGCTCGGTCAAGGTCGAGATGAGAAACATCACGGCATCGACCAGCCCCCACGCGATGTTGCAGCCGGTCACACGCCAGCAGCAGCATCCTGACGTCACTGCGGGCGGCCGTCAGTTCGAGCGTGGTCGTGAACGTCAGGGCCATGATCAGCCCGAAGAGGACTTCGGACATGCGGGCGACCGGATCGAGAACCCGCTGGCGCTTCGGAGAGGCGTTCGGGCCTACTGCACGGGTTTCCACGTGTCGCCCGGGTCGTAGACGGTCATCATGGCAGCAAGCCTGGCCGTATCCAGCCCCAGATCCTTTTCACGGACAACGCCGTCCTGGCTGACGATGAATGACATGACGCCGGTGACGTCATACGTCGCGGGCCAGGCCGCGAGTGCGAAGCCCTTGGGGTCCCGCGGCGCCAGCATCTTGAAGTGATACCCGTAAAACGACGACTTCCCGTCGGCAGCGTCCGCGATCAGATCCCCGAGCGGGCTGCGCGCCTCGCCGCGGACGGCCGGCCAATACAGTCCGTTGTGCCGACCGGGATCGCTCCTCAGCGCCGTGGCGTACAGGCCCTTCGGCTTGCCGTCGTGGCCGCGGCTCGCGTACACCTTCTGTGCCCGGACGTAGATCCGGCACGCGCGAATCGCTGTCAGCTCGTTCCTGCCGATGCGGCGAGCCAGCACCTCCTCGACGCCAGCCGCCGTGTCGAACCGCCACTTGCCCGCATCCGCCACGAGCGGGATGGGAAAGGGCCACGACTCATGGCCAACGACGAGCACTTGGCCGTTCGCGCCGTTCTCGGTCGAGCCGCCACCCCTCAGCAGCGGCGACGACGAAGACCTCACGGTTCTGCCGCGCCGTCTTTGAATCGGAGGCGTCGATCAGGCGCTGCGCGTCCGGGCCCAGGAGCTTGATGAGCTCGTCCAGCTTTCCGTCCTTGGCCACCTGGATCAGCACTTTCGCGGCCTCTTCTGGCGTCGCGAAGGTTCGCTGATCCGGCTCGGGTGCCGCCGATCGGCACGCCGGCATCGCGAGCAGGGCTGCCGCGCACAACAGGGCGGCGGCTGTGCAGGCACGAGTTCGTGTGTCGGTGCTCATCGGCGCCTCCCCGCCTCCGCGTGAGCCGCGTGAGCTGCTCGCTGCTGCTTTTGACCACGCGAGCTGGCGGCGCGCTCGGACTTGCCGCTCGAGTAACCGGAAAATGCATCCGAGCCGCCGCCGCTGCGCTGGCGCTCGGCCTTTTCGCCGCTGCTGCTATAGCCTCGCGATTCCAGGCTTCCGCCGCCGCTGCTGCGGGCCTGGGATGCCGTCGCGCTCGCCTGCGACTGGCGCTGGTCGCGCTGAGCCTGGGCCTCGGGGCTCGCCTGCCGCTCCGCCCGCTGCTGCTGCGCGGTCTGCTGGCGTTCGGTACGCTGCTGCTGGGAGGTAGAAGCCCGATCGCCGCGCTCATCGGCGATGTCTTCACGGCGATCGCCGGCCTCGTCGAGCATGTCCTCGCGGTGGTCCTGCCAGTCTTCGCGCGCGTCCTCGCGGTAGTCTTCGTAGTCGTCCCAGGCGTCGTTGTACATGTAGCCGCCGCCGTGCCAGCCGTAGGGACCGTAGTAGTAGTCGTTGTCAATGGCGGCGCCGAGGGCGATGCCGGCCGTGAAGCCAATCACGCCCGCCGCGACGGCCTCGGCCGTGTCGTCGTCGTCCTCCACTACTACCGTCGACGTCGTGTAGACCGTCTGCGGGTTGTATTGCGGCACGTAGACGACCTGCGGGTTCGACGGCTCGATGACGATCACCTGTTCGCCGCTCGACGTCGTCTTGGTCTCCACGTCCTGCTGCGGGGTGCTCTTCAGCTTGCCCGCCTGGCTGGCCTTGCTGCGCAGGCGCTGGATGCTGGCGAAGACCGACGAGCGGTCCGCCGTGAACGCCTCTCCCAGTCTCGTCGTCCACTCGATCTGCGACGCCATGGCCTGGACGACGTCTGGAAAGATGACGATCGCCGCGAAGCTCGGCTCGAAGCCGGACTTGGTGGCCGCCTCCTGCAGGGCGCTGCCCTTCAGCGTCGGATTCGCCGCCATCCACTCGCTGAGCGCCCCGACCTTGGCCGGCTTGGTCGCGCACGTCAGCATCTGCGCCAGCAACGCGTCGGGATAGAGGGCGATGGGCGCGAGCAGCCGATCGAGCTCCTCGGGCCTGGCGGCCGGTGCAGCGGCCGACGACTTGGCCGGTGGCTTGGCGGCCTGTGCTGCGCTCCCGCTCGAAAACGCCGAGGGCGCCGCCGGGAGCAGCGATTCCCCGATGACCATCAGGGCGCCGACGACGATGGCCGTCACGGGGAGAGGGCTCATGGCCGTGGCCTCAATAGCGCTCGCGGACGAACCGCCGGTTCGCGATCGACTTCTCGTCGGCGTAAGCGCCCTTCATGTCCCGCTCGGGCAGCTTGACCTTCTCGTGCGGGAGCTTCTTGTGCGGAATTCGCGACAGCAGGTGCTCAATGGTGTTCAGGCGCGCCGCGCGCTTGTCGTCGGACCGGACGATGTGCCAGGGCGCGAGCCGCGTGTCGGTCTTCTTCAGCATCTGATCGCGGGCGCGTGAGTAGTCGTACCAGCGCGTACGCGAGGGCAGGTCCATCGGGCTCAGCTTCCATTGCCGCACCGGATCTTCGATGCGGGCTTCGAAGCGCTTCTTCTGTTCGTCGTTGCTGACCTCGAGCCACAGCTTGACGAGGATGATGCCGCCATCGATGAAAAACTTCTCGATTTGCGGGCAGACTTCGAGGAAGCGCTTGTGCTCCTTGTCCGAGCAGAAACCCATGACGTGCTCGACGCCGGCGCGGTTGTACCAGCTTCGGTCGAAGATCACGACCTCGCCAGCCGCCGGAAAGTGCTGCAGGTAGCGCTGCATGTAGACCTGGCTCTTCTCGCGATCGGACGGTGCCGGCAGCGCGACGACCCTGAAGACCCGCGGGCTCAGGCGCTCGGTGATGGCACGGATGGTGCCGCCCTTTCCGGCGCCATCGCGGCCCTCGAAGACGACGACGACCCGCAGCCCCTTTTCTTTCACGTACCGCTGCAGGTCGCACAGCCGAACCTGGAGCTTTCGGAGGGCCTTCTCGTACTCTTTGCGTTTCATCAGCTCTGTCCTTGCCGGCCATCCGTCTCGAGGGATCGGGCCCGGTCGACTCAGTGGGTGGGATCACGCCGAAATGGCTGCCGTACTTCCTCGATGTAGTCGAGACCGCGCGTCGTCGAGACGAAGTCGAACTGCACCTGTGGAGGCTCGCGCACCGACTCGATGAGCGCCAGCACGGACGTAAAGGACTCCGACTGCACGCGGCGCCGCATGTCGGCCTCCGTCCTCCACTCCTCGAGGTAGTGGACGCTGGCATCGGGCTCGGACCAGACCGAGCAGCCGTGACATCCCGGATCGAGGCGCGTGCCGACCATCAGAAAGCGAAATGCCTCAATCAGATCCGGCGCGCCGCGTGGGGAGCTCCTGAGCGTGACGGACAGCCGCACCATGGCTCACACCTGTAGTAATCGTGGTTCCAGGCCGCGGTCCCGATCGACGATCGGCTGGTGTTGCTTCATCGGCCTCATTTGCGGCTGACGCCCGTCAGGTTCAGGATCTCGCCGCTGTAGTCGTCCACGACGAACACACCCTGTATGACCTTGACTTTGGCTGCCGGGGCGAACACGCCGGCGCCCGCCCCCGCGCCGTCCAGTTCGAGGTCGATGACGGCGAAGTCATAGCCTTCGCGCGGTTTGGCTCCTGGAGCACCGCCACCCAGGAAGACCACAGGCGTGTCGGTGACGATCGTCAGCAGGCGGCCATTGCTGGTCGGGCGCTCGAGCGTCAGCCGGGTGGCAGTCGGCGAGCCACCGGCCACTCGCACCGAGCCGGTCGGGGCGACACCGGTGAGGGCTTTGCGCAGTCCGGCCGCCCCGCCGGTGCTGAAGGCCTCCAGATAGCGGACGACCTCGGCCTCCGGCATCTTGCGGTCGACGACAATCGTCACGGGCGCAGTCGCCGCCGCGCCGCCGGCGGTCTTGACCGTCGCGGTCGCGGTGAACGTCTCGGACTGTGCGTCGGCGGGAAGCGCGGCCCACATCCACACGGCGAGCGCCAGCCCAAACGTCCTCGCTGCCTGTCGAAGCATCGCGGCTCCCTCTCCGGCGTCGAATGGCCGGACCCCAACCTGATTGCAGCAGCCGTACCAGGCCCATCGACGCGTGCGCCGCCGATCTTCCAAGAGACTGGGCGACATTTACGCGGCCCGGCAACCGAGCATCCGGGCGCGTCTCCGGCATCGCGGAGAACATACGGAATGCCGGAGGAGTGCGGCCGCCGCTCGACCCGCTCCCGCGATGCCACCAGCGATCGCCGGAGCGAATCAGCGCCGCCCCTCGACGGCGGGCAGCCGTCGGAGTGGCACGAACCGTGCTGACGCCTCCGGGAAATGGGCACCACCGGCCTCATCGGCTTCGCCCTCACCGCCCCGGTGGAGCACGGCCTTCCTCAGAGTGCCGTCGAGATCGCCAGGCCCTTCGGGTTTCCGATCACGAACTCGATGGTCGTCACCTGGATCGTCGCGATCGGGCTGATCGTCTTCGCGCAGATGGCGACCAGGCGGATGGCGCAGGTGCCGGGCGGGACGCAGAACTTCCTCGAGTGGCTGATCGAAAGCGTGTACGGCCTGCTCGAGAGCATCATCGGCCCGCACCTGGTGCAGAAGACGTTCTGGTTCTTCGGCACGATCTTCATCTTCATCCTCGCCGCCAACTGGGTCGGTCTCCTTCCCGGCGTCGGCACCATCGGCTGGGGCCACCAGACCGCTGAAGGGTTCGTCGTCGAGCAGCCGCTCTTCCGCGGCGCCAACGCCGACCTGAACCTGACGCTGGCGATGGCGCTCTTCTTCTTCGCGTGCTGGATTGTCTGGGCGCTCCAGGAAGTCGGCGTGCGCGGCATCGTCACCGAGCTCTTCGCGCCCAAGGGCGAGACCGCCGGCGTGATGAAGCTGCTCATGATCGTCGTGTTCTTCGCGGCCGGATGCCTGGAGATCGTGTCGATCCTCTTCAGGCCCGTCTCGCTCAGCTTCCGGCTCTACGGCAACGTCTTCGCCGGCGAGAACATGCTCGAGGCGATGGCGACGATCGTGCCGGGCCTTGGATGGCTGCTGCCGATTCCGTTCTATTTCATGGAGCTGCTGGTCGGGCTCGTCCAGGCGATGGTCTTCATGCTGTTGACCGCCGTCTTCACGCTGCTGATTTGTCAACATCACGAGGAGCCGGCGGCGGGTCATGAACCTTCCGCCTGATACAGAAAGGACACAGACGATGACCGGAAGCTTGCACGTCGGCCTGGCAGCCCTGGGCGCGGCGATCGGTGTTGGACTCATCGGGCAGGGCGCATCGGTCGCCGTCGGGCGCAACCCGGGCGCTTCGACCAAGATCATGGTGCAGTCGATTCTGTCGATCGCCTTTGCCGAGGCGATCGTGTTCTACGCCTTGTTCCTGGTGCAGTGAACACGCTCATGTCAGGCGTCACGAGACCTGTCAGCAGCCGGACGAGTGCACGAACATGCTTGCCCTAGCCCTGCAGACGGCGGCAGAAGGCGGGGGCCAGGTCGAGAAGATCGCCCGCACCTTCGGCGTCGACTGGCCGCACCTCCTGGCGCAGATCGTCAGCTTCGGCATCGTCTGTGCCGTGCTCTATCTGCTCGCCTACAAGCCGATTCTGAAGATCCTCGCCGCCCGCCGGCAGCAGATTGCCGACGGCCTCGCCAACGCCGACAAGATCAAGGCGGAGCTCGCGCGTATCGAGGCGGAGCGCCTCGTCATCCTGGCGAAGGCTGGCGATGACGGCAAGAAGCTGATCGAGGAGGCCCGCGCCGCCGCGGCCCGGGTGCAGGTCGAGGAGACGCGAAAGGCCGTGGCCGCCGCCGAGCAGGTCGTCGTCAACGCGCGGGAAGCGACCGAGCGCGATCGCGCGCAGATGCTCGCGGAGCTGCGCCGCGAAGTCGGCCGGCTCGTCGTGCACACCACGGCGGCGGTCACTGGCAAAGTGCTGACGCCCGACGACCATCGCCGGCTCGCGGAAGAGACCGCCCGGCAGCTGAGGTGAACGATGAAGGTCACCCGAAAGGCCAGACGGACGGCGCGTCAGCTGCTTCGACTGTGCATGGTCAACGGCCAGCTGGATCCGCCGCGAGTCCGGATGGTTGCCGAGCGGATCGCCCAGTCCCGAGGACGCGGGTCTCTGGCGGTGCTCGCCGCGTTTCAGCGTATGGTGCGGCTCGATCGCGAAGCGCATCGAGCCATTGTCGAAAGCGCGGCTCCCCTGCCCGACGACGTGCGCAACTCACTCCAGTCGGACCTGGCGCGAATGTACGGGGCCGGGCTGGAGACGTCGTTCACGGAGAATCCTGCGCTCATCGGCGGCGTCCGGATCCGCGTCGGCAGCGATGTGTTTGACGGCAGCGTGCGCGCCCGGCTGGACGCGATCGACGCCGGTTTGTGAGAGTGAGGTAGGACACCATGGCCGATCTGGTCCAGGAAATCGAAGCGCACATCGCCGGCGCCAAGGCCGCGGCGGCCAAGCAGAGCGTCGGCGTCATCCGCGAGATCGGCGACGGCGTGGCGCGGGTCGAAGGGCTCGGCGACGTGATGCTGAACGAGATGCTCGACTTCGGGCAGGGCATCACCGGCCTGGCGCTGAACCTCGACGAGACCGAGGTCGGCGTGATCATCCTCGGCGACTACACGAAGCTGCAGGAGGGCGGCGAGGTCAAGGCGACCGGCAAGCTGCTGCAAGTGCCGGTCGGCAAGGGGCTGCTCGGCCGCGTCGTCGACACCCTCGGGAAACCGCTCGACGGCAAGGGTCCGATCCCGAGCGATGTCGCTTACCCGGTCGAGAAGGTTGCCCCCGGCGTCATCCGCCGCAAGTCCATCGGCCAGCCGGTGCAGACCGGCATCATGCCGATCGACGCCATGATCCCGATCGGCCGCGGCCAGCGGGAGCTGATCATCGGCGACCGCTCCACGGGCAAGACGACCATCTGCCTCGACACCATCATCTGCCAGGCTCGCCTCAACAAGGCTGCCGAGGCCGCCGGTGACGCCACTTACCGCCCGCTTTACTGCATTTACGTCGCCATCGGCCAGAAGCAGTCGACGATTGCGCGGATCGTGTCGGTGCTCGAGCGTGAAGGCGCGATGCCCTACTGCATCATCTTGTCGGCACCGGCCTCCGATTCGGCGACGAGCCAGTATCTCGCGCCGTTTGCCGGCGCGGCGATTGGCGAGTGGTTCATGGACAACGGCATGGACGCGCTGATCGTCTACGACGACCTGTCGAAGCATGCCGTGGCCTACCGCCAGGTGTCTCTGGTGCTCAAGCGCCCGTCGGGCCGCGAAGCGTACCCCGGCGACGTGTTCTATCTGCACAGCCGGCTGCTCGAGCGTGCGGCGCGTGTCGGCGAGCAGTACGGCAACGGTTCTCTCACCGCGCTCCCGATCATCGAGACGCAGGCCGGCGACGTGTCGGCGTACATCCCGACCAACGTCATCTCGATTACCGACGGCCAGATCTTCCTCGAGACCGACCTGTTCTATCAGGGCGTGCGGCCGGCGATCTCGGTCGGCATTTCGGTCTCGCGTGTCGGATCGGCCGCGCAGCTGAAGGCGATGAAACAGGTCGCCGGACAGCTCAAGGGCGACCTCGCCCAGTTCCGCGAGCTTGCGGCATTCGCCCAGTTCGGCTCCGAGCTCGACGCCGCGACGCAGGGCAAGATCGACCGCGGCAAGCGCATCGTCGAAATCTTCAAGCAGCCACAGTACAGCCCGATCCCCGTCGAAGTGCAGGTGGGCGTGATCTGGGCGGTGCAGAACGGCTACATGGACGATGTGCCCGTCGAGCGAATCAAGGAGTTCCAGGCGGCGTGGACCGACTTCCTGACGACGCAAAAGGTGGCGCTTCTGTCGAAGATTGGCCAGGAGAAGGCGCTGAGCCCCGAGCTGACGGCCGAGCTGAAGGCCGCCGCCGAACAGTTCAAGCCGACCTGGAAGCGATAGCGGCCTCACAGTCTAGAGCTACGTATGGCCTCACCTCGCGAGCTCCGACGGCGCATCAGGTCGATCAGCGGCACGGCGCAGATCACCAAGGCCATGCAGATGGTGGCTGCCTCGAAGATGCGCAAGGCGCAGGACGCGGCGACCGCGGCGGCGCCGTTTGCCCGCCTGCTCTATCGCATCCAACGGCTCGCGACGACGAGGACCGTCGACTTTCAGCATCCGTTGCTGGACGTTCGAGAGGTGCGGCGGCGGGCGGTCATACTCGTCGCCGGCGACAAGGGCCTGTGCGGGGCGCTCAACACCAACGTTTTTCGCGTCGCCGCGGAATACCCGGTCGACTCAACGGTCTTCATCACCGCCGGACGGAAGGCAGCGCAGTTCGTCAGCCGCAGCGGGCGGAAGCTCGCGGCCGAATTCGCCTACGGCGATTCGCCGACATACGCGGAAGCCCGGGCGATTGCGGCCTTCGCTCGCGACCTCTTTCTCAACGGCGAGGTCGACCAGGTGGTGCTGGTGACGACGCGCTTCGTCAACACGCTGACGCAGGAACCGATCGCCATCGAGTACCTGCCGATCGGCGCGATCAAGGGCCTGCAGGTCGTCGGCGCCGACCCTGAGGAGACAGTGCAGGCCGACACGACCGAGATCGTGTTCGAACCGAGCCCGGAGTACCTGCTCGGCTACCTGCTGGGACGGTACCTGAACATCTTTCTCTACTACGCGCTCCTGAACGCCAAGGCGAGCGAGCAGAGCGCGCGCATGGTGTCGATGAAGAACGCCAGCGATAGCGCCGAGACCCTCATCAAGGAACTGTCGCTGGAATACAACAAGCTGCGGCAGGGCAACATCACCAGGGAACTGCTCGAGATCGCCGGCGGCCAGGCGAGTTGAGACCACCGGCCGGGACACCGCGAGGAGTGGATGCCGTCATGAACATCGGTAAGGTCGTACAGGTCGTGGGTGCAGTGGTGGACGTCGAGTTTCCCGGCGCGCTGCCGCCGATCTACAACGCGCTGACGGTGGACTACAAGGTGGAGCACGCGCCGGTCTCGCTCACGCTCGAAGTGCAGCAGCACCTCGGCGACCGCTGGGTGCGGACCATCTCGATGGCCGGCACTGAAGGGATCAAGCGCGGCTACGAGGTGGTCGACACCGGCGGTCCGATCACGATGCCGGTTGGCGACGGTGTCATGGGGCGTGTGTTCGACGTCACCGGGCAGCCGGTCGACGAGCGCGGTCCGGTACAGGCCGAGAAGCGCTACCCGATCCATCGCCCGCCGCCGCCGCTCGTCGATCAGTCGACGTCGCCGCAGGTGCTGTCCACGGGCATCAAGGTCATCGACCTGGTGTGTCCCTTCCTCAAAGGCGGCAAGGTCGGCGCGTTCGGGGGCGCCGGTGTCGGCAAGACCGTCGTCATCATGGAGCTCATCAACAACATCGCCAAGCTCCATGGCGGCGTCTCGGTGTTCGCGGGCGTCGGCGAGCGGACGCGCGAGGGCAATGACCTCTACCAGGAGATGTCACAGGCCGGGGTCATCAACCAGCAGGACCTGGGAGCCTCCAAGATCGCGCTCGTCTACGGACAGATGAACGAGCCGCCCGGCGCGCGCCTGCGGGTGGCACTGAGCGGACTCGCCATCACCGAGTACTTCCGGGACGAGCGGGGACAGGACGTGCTCCTCTTCATCGACAACATCTTCCGCTTCTCCCAGGCAGGCTCCGAGGTCTCGGCGCTGCTCGGCCGCACGGCCAGCGCCGTCGGCTACCAGCCGACACTCGCCGCGGAAATGGGCATGCTGCAGGAACGCATCACGTCGACGAAAAAGGGCTCCATCACCTCGTTCCAGGCCGTCTACGTGCCAGCAGACGATCTCACCGATCCCGCGCCGGCGACGACCTTCGCGCACCTCGACGCGACCATCGTGCTCGAGCGGTCGATCGCCGAGCTCGGCATCTATCCGGCCGTCGATCCGCTGGCATCGACCTCGCGCGCGCTGGCGCCGGAGATCGTCGGCGAGGAGCACTACGACGTCGCGCGCCGCGTCCAGCGCGTGCTCCAGCGCTACAAGGATCTGCAGGACATCATCGCGATCCTCGGCATGGACGAACTCTCGCCGGAGGACAAGCTGACCGTCTACCGCGCGCGGAAGATTCAGCGTTTCCTCAGCCAGCCGTTCAGCTCGGCGCAGGTCTTCACGGGACGCGAGGGCCGCCAGGTCCCGGTGGCAGAGACCGTGCGCGGCTTCAAGGAGATCCTCGACGGCAAGCACGACAGCGTGCCCGAGGGAAACTTCTACATGAAGGGCGGCATCGAGGAAATCTCGGCCTCCTAGCCGCGAAGAGACGGATGCCGGACGCCAATCATGCCTGACACCCTGCGACTCGAGATCGTCACGCCACAGGCCACCGTCTTCTCCGAGGACGTGCACATGGTCACGCTCCCGGCCATCGACGGCGAGATGGGGGTCTACCCGCATCACCTTCGCCTGATCACGCAACTGGTGCCCGGTGAAGTCATCGTCAACAAGGACGGCGCGGATCGCTACCTCGCCGTCGGCGAAGGGCTCGTGGACGTGACCGGCGACCGCGTGTCGATCGTGACCGACATGGCGATTCCCTCCGACAGGATTGACGAGGCCAAAGTGGAAGAAGCGCGGGCTCGGGCGGCAGCCCGGCTTCAGGAGAAGATCTCCGACGAGGAGGTCGCCTCCGTCAACGCGTCGCTCGCACGCTCGCTCGCGATGCTGCACGTCAAGCGGCGTCGCAGAGTGTAGCCGGCAGCGCTTCTCACGGATGTGCTCATGCCGGTGGCCAGCTTCCTCGCCGTCCGCCGCTGGCTCCCAGGCTACGAACGAGCGTGGCTGCAGCCGGATCTCGTCGCCGGCCTGACCCTCGCCGCGTATCTGCTGCCGGCCGGAATCGGCGACGCGTCGCTGGCGGGCCTGGCACCCGAAGCCGGGCTCTATGCCTGCCTGCTCTCCGGCCTGGTCTTCTGGCTGTTCTGCAGCTCACGTCAGACGGTCATCACCGTCACCTCGGCGCTGTCGCTCCTCGTCGGCGCGTCTGTCGGTGAGCTGAGCGGAGGCGACCCGGCGCGCCACGCCGCGCTGGCTGCGTGCGTGGCGATTCTGGTCGCGGTGATTGCCCTGATCGCCTGGGTGATTCGCGCCGGAAGCGCCATCGGCTTTTTCTCCGAGACGGTGCTGGTCGGCTTCAAGGCCGGGCTCGCGCTCTACCTGGCAAGCACCCAGTTGCCCAAGCTGTTCGGGTTCAAGGGATCGCACGGGGATTTCTGGGAACGCTCGGCCCACTTCATCAGCCACCTGGATCACACCCACCAGGCGTCGCTGCTCGTCGGCGTCGCTGCCCTCTCGGTGCTGGTGGCCGGCAAGCTGTGGCTGAAGAACCGGCCCGTCGCGTTTGTCGTCGTCGTCGCCGGCATTGCTGCCGCGCGGCTGCTGGATTTCGAGGCCGCGGGCGTCGCGTTGCTCGGCGACGTGCCGCAGGGTCTCCCCTCTCTCGGGTTGCCGCAGGTCAGCCGCCAGGACATCAACGGGCTCCTGCCGCTGGCCCTCGCCGGTTTCGTCCTCGGCGCCGTCGAGACGTCGGCCATCGGCCGCATGTTCGCGCAGAAACATGGCTACCGGTTCGATGCCAACCAGGAGCTCCTGGCGCTCGGCGCCGGGAACCTCGTCGCCGGGCTCGGCCGGGGATTTCCCGTGAGCGGCGGCATGTCGCAGTCGCTCGTCAACGAGAGCGCGGGGGCCCGCACGCCGCTGTCCGGACTGGTCGCCGCCCTTTTCACGCTCCTCGTCGTGCTGTTCGCCTCTGGTCTGCTGCGGAACCTCCCGCAGCCGGTGCTCGCCGCCATCGTCCTGGCCGCGGTCATGAGCCTGGTCGACATCACCGCCCTGCGACACATCTGGCATTTCAGCCGCACCGAGTTCGTCGTGGCCATTGCCGCTCTGCTCGGCGTCCTCGGATCCGGGCCGGTCAACGGCGTGCTGCTCGGCGCCGCGATCTCGATCGTGCTGCTTTTGCGCCAGGCCGCACGGCCACGGGTGACGGAGCTGGCGCGCGTTCCTGGCACGACGCTGTTCGCCGATCGGTCCCGCCATCCCGACACCGTGGTACAACCCGATTTGCTCGTGATTCGCTGCGAATCGGCGCTGCTCTACTTCAACGTCGACTTCGTCCGCCAGCGCGTGGTCGAGCTTCTGAGCGCACGAACGGAAGCGTGCGCCTGGTTGTCTTTGCGCTCGGCACCGTGCCATCGGTCGATCTGGCCGGAGCCGAGCTGCTGGCGGACCTGCAGCGGGACTTTCGTGCCGCGGTCGATTGCATTCCGCGTCGCCGACGCGCACGGCGAGGTGCGTGATGCCCTGCGGCGAACGACGTTCGAGCGCGACCACGGGCCGCTTGCCACAGGTCAGACGGTCGACGCGGTCGTGACCGCGTGGAAAGCCACTTCGGGGTGAGCCTCCGGGATACCGGAGCGCCCCCGGCTCCGCGGAGCGGCGCCGGCCCCGTCATTCGCTCTCCCCCCACGTCACGGCCACAACGCGATGACTGTCCACGACATAGGCCTCGAGCGCCGCGGCGCGATCGAAGGCGTGAAACTTGCTGCGGCAGCCGAAGGAGATGAACGCGAATGCGGGATGCTCGCGGGACTGCTCTTCATCCCGACCACAATCTTCGACAGTGCTGACGCTCTTCCTCAAGGAAACGGCGCCCACGGCACGCCGCGCGGCTGCCTGATCGACGAAGGACTACCATGGCTGGACCAACTGGAACCGGAAAGTACGAACAGCTGCTGGAAAGGTGCCGGAGCCTGGCGCCGGTGCCGACCGCGGTCGCTCATCCTTGCGAAGAGAGCGCTCTCGCGGGCGCGATCGAGGCGGGCGAGAAGGGGCTGATCGTCCCCCTGCTGGTCGGCCCAGCCGCGAAGATTCACGAGATCGCGCAGAAGGCCGGCCTGGCCCTGGGGACGACGTCGATCATCGACGTCCCGCACAGTCATGCCGCCGCGGCCAAGGCGGTGGCGCTCGTCCGCAACGGCGACGCCGAACTGCTGATGAAAGGGAGCCTGCATACCGACGAGCTCCTCAGCGCGGTCGTGGCCAGGGAGACGGGACTCCGCACCGCGCGGCGCATCAGCCACGTGTTCATCATGGACGTGCCGACCTATCACAAGGTGCTCATCGTCACCGACGCGGCGATCAACATCGCGCCGGCGCTCGAGGACAAGGCCGACATCTGCCAGAACGCGATTGACCTCGCGGTGACGCTCGGCGTGAAGCAGCCGAAGGTCGCGATACTCGCGGCGGTCGAGACGGTCAACTCGAAGATGACGGCGACCATCGACGCGGCGGCGCTCTGCAAGATGGCCGATCGCGGCCAGATCACCGGCGGGCTGCTCGATGGCCCGCTGGCATTCGACAACGCCATCAGCCGTGACGCGGCGCGCATCAAAGGCATCACCTCCGTGGTCGCCGGCGATCCGGACATTCTGCTCGTCCCCGACCTCGAAGCCGGCAACATGCTGGCGAAGCAGCTGACGTTCCTGGCGAACGCCGACAGTGCCGGACTGGTGCTCGGCGCGCGCGTGCCGATCATCCTGACCAGCCGGGCCGACAGCGTGCGCTCGAGGATTGCCAGCTGCGCCGTTGCGATGCTGGCTGCGCATGCACGCCGGCAGGCGCTGCCCGCCACGGTCTGACGCGAGGAGGCTGGAATGGACGACTACACAGTCGTCGTCAACGCCGGGTCGTCGAGCCTGAAGTTTTGCGTCTACCGCCGGCCAGACACCGGCGAGTGGCGGCTCGAGGCGCGCGGCCAGATCGAGGGCATCGGGACGGCGCCGCGATTCTCGGCGAAGGACGGCGCGGGTGCGCGGCTCGCAGATACCAGTCTCGACCGCCTGGTGGTCCGCGACGGCCGCACGGCGCTCGACGCTCTCGGCGACTGGCTGCGCTCGACATACAGCGACGCCCGCGTCCTCGGCGTCGGGCACCGCGTGGTCCACGGCGGCCCGCGCTTCGCGGCGCCCACCATCATCACGGCTGAGGTCCTGGAAGAGCTGCGGGCGCTGATCCCCCTGGCTCCCTTGCATCAGCCCCACAACCTTGCGGCCATCGACGCCGTCGACGCGCGCCTTCCCGGCGTGCCGCAGGTCGCGTGCTTCGACACGAGCTTCCATCGCGGCCAGCCAGCCGTCGCCGAGCTCGTGCCGCTGCCGCAGGAGATTCGCGCCGCGGGTGTCCAGCGCTACGGGTTCCACGGGCTGTCGTACGACTACATCGCGTCGGTGCTGCCGCGGGAGGCGCCGGAGATCGCCGACGGGCGCGTGATCGTCGCGCACCTGGGCAGCGGCGCGAGCCTGTGCGCGATGAAGAACCGCAAGAGTCTGGACAGCACGCTCGGCTTCACCGCCCTTGACGGCCTCTGCATGGGCACACGGCCCGGATCGCTCGATCCCGGAGTGGTGCTCTATCTCTTTCAGGGCCTCGGGCTCAGTCCGAAGGAGGTCGAGACCATGCTCTACAAGCAGTCGGGACTGCTCGGCGTCTCGGGCATCAGCAACGACATGCGGGACCTGCTCGGCCGGAGCGAGCCGGCGGCACGCCTGGCGGTCGACTACTTCGTCTACCGCGCCGCCAAGGAGATCGGCGCGCTCGCGGCCGTCCTCGGAGGACTCGACGGGCTCGTCTTCACCGCCGGCATCGGCGAGAACTCGGCGGAGATCCGCAGCCGAATCTGCGAGGCATCGGCCTGGCTCGGCATCGAGATCGATGCCGAAGCCAATCAGGCCAGGAAGACGCGGATCTCGACGCCAGGCAGCCGCGTATCGGTCCGGGTCATTCCGACCAACGAGGAACTGGTCATCGCCAGGCATACGGCGGCGCTGCTGAAACTGGGAGTCGGCGCCGAGGTCTGACCTTCGCCGACTTGCTCCGACGCCGACAGCGACAAAGGAGTACTCCATGGCTACGACTGCACCGCGGGCGTCGACGGACGCCGACGCGGCTTCGCCCTGGCAGGGGTTTCGCACCGGCCTCTGGCAGAACGAGATCAACGTTCGCGACTTCATTCAACAGAACTACACGCCGTACGACGGCGACGACGCGTTCCTCGCGCCGGCGACCGCCCGCACGCAGGCGATCTGGCAGAAGCTGACGGAACTCTTCGTCGAGGAGCGCCGCAAGGGCGTGCTCGACGTCTCCCAGATTCCCAGCTCCATCACCGCCCACGCGCCTGGCTATATCGACCGCGACAACGAGGTCATCGTCGGGCTGCAGACCGAGGCGCCCCTCAAGCGGGCGATCATGCCGAACGGCGGATTCCGGATGGTCGCCAACGCACTCAAGGTCTACGGCTACGAGCCGGACCCTCACGTCGTCGAGGCCTTCACGAAGTATCGGAAGACGCACAACGAAGGCGTCTTCGATGCCTATACGGCCGACGTGCGCCTCTGCCGAAGCTCCCACATCCTCACCGGCCTGCCCGACGCCTACGGCCGCGGCCGGATCATCGGCGACTACCGCCGGGTCGCCCTTTACGGTGTCGCGCGCCTGATCGAGCGCAAGCAGCAGGAGAAGGCCAGCCTCGATGCCTTGCCCTCGACCGACGACATCATTCGGGATCGCGAGGAGCTGTCCGAACAGATCCGGGCGCTCAAGGAACTCCAGAAGATGGCGGCGAGCTACGGCTTCGACATCTCCCGCCCGGCGTCGACCGCGAAAGAGGCCGTGCAGTGGCTCTACTTCGGCTACCTGGCGGGCGTGAAGGAGCAGAACGGCGCGGCGATGTCGCTCGGCCGCACGACCACGTTTCTCGACATCTACTTCGAGCGCGATCTCGCCGCGGGCGCGATTACCGAGGAGCAGGCTCAGGAGATCATCGACGACTTCGTCATCAAGCTCCGCATCGTCCGGTTCCTCCGCACGCCTGAGTACGACGACCTCTTCGCCGGCGACCCGACCTGGGTCACCGAGTCGATCGGCGGCATGGGCGACGACGGCCGGTCGCTCGTGACGAAGTCGAGCTTCCGCATCCTGCACACGCTCTACAACATCGGCCCCGCGCCGGAGCCCAACCTGACGATCTGGTATTCGCCGCGGCTGCCGGATGGATTCCGGCGTTTCGCGGCCCGGGTCGCCATCGACACCAGCTCGCTGCAGTTCGAGAGCGACGAGATCATGCGCAGCGCCTGGGGCGATGACGGCGCCATCGCGTGCTGCGTGTCGCCGATGATGGTCGGCAAGCAGATGCAGTTCTTCGGCGCCAGGGCCAACCTGGCGAAATGCCTGCTCTACGCCATCAACGGCGGACGCGACGAGGTCAGCGGCAAGCAGATCGGGCCGGCGTCGGCGCCGGTGTCCGGCGAGTTCCTGGAGTTCGACGACGTGCTCGGCCGATTCGACCGGATGATGGACTGGCTGGCCGGCGTCTACGTCAACGCCATGAACATCATCCACTACATGCACGACAAGTACGCCTACGAGCGGGTCGAAATGGCGCTGCACGACTACGCGCCGCTGCGAACGATGGCGTTCGGCATCGCCGGCCTGTCGGTCGTCGCCGACAGCCTCTCCGCAATCAAGCACGCGAAGGTGCGGGTCGTTCGCGACGAGACCGGCCTCGTCACCGACTACCAGACGGAGGGCACGTTCCCGGTGTTCGGGAACAACGACAACCGCGTCGACCAGCTCGCCGCCTGGCTGGTCACGACCTTCATGGGCAAGCTGAGAAAGCACCCGACCTATCGGAAGGCGATGCACACCCAGTCGGTCCTGACGATCACGTCGAACGTCGTCTACGGCAAGGCGACCGGCAACACGCCGGACGGCCGGCGAAGGGGCGAGCCGTTCGCCCCTGGCGCCAACCCGATGCACGGCCGCGACAGCCACGGCATTCATGCCGCCGCGGCCTCGGTGGCCAAGATCCCGTATCGAGACGCCGCCGATGGCATATCGCTCACCGTCAGCCTCGTGCCGACCGGGCTCGGGCGCGTGGTCGAGGATCGCATCACCAATCTCACGGCGATGCTCGACGCGTACTTCGGCAGCACCGGCTACCACATGAACGTCAACGTGCTGAACCGGGACACGCTCCTCGATGCGATGGACCACCCGGAGAAGTATCCCAACCTGACGATTCGCGTCTCCGGCTACGCGGTCAATTTCATCCGTCTCACCCGGGAGCAGCAGATGGACGTCGTCAACCGGACCTTCCACGGAGATCGGTCATGACCGAGCCGAACGCGGTGGAACCGGCCCTCGAAGCGAAGAGCCCGTTCGAGCTCCGCGTCAACCAGAGCACGACCGTCCCCGAGTCCGAGGTCAGGAGCGCGCTCGCCACCGGGGATATGGGGTTCCTGCATTCGTTCACGACCGGATCGACCGTGGACGGACCCGGCGTCCGCGTCGTGGCATGGACGGCGGGATGCATGTGGCGGTGCCTCTACTGCCACAACCCCGACACCTGGACGATGTCCAACGGCATGCCGGTGACCATCGCCAAGGCCACCGAGGAGCTTCGCAAGTACCGGCAGGGCCTCAAGGTGATGGGCGGCGGGTTCACGCTGAGCGGCGGCGAGCCGCTGATGCAACACCGCTTCGCCGTGAAGCTCTTCACGGCGGCGCGCGGCATGGGCATCCACACCACGCTCGACACCAACGGCTACTACGGCGACCGGCTCAGCGACGATGAGCTCGACGCGATCGATCTGGTGATGCTGGACCTGAAGACCTGGGATCCCGAGCGGCACAAGCGCCTGACCGGGATGGATGTCGGCCCGACGCTGGAGTTCGCCCGGCGGCTGGGCGCCGCACGGCGGCCGATGTGGGTCCGGTACGTCCTCGTGCCGGGATTGACCGATGACGCGGCCGACGTTGCGCAGACGGCGCGATTCGCCGCGAGCCTGGGCAACGTCGAGCGCGTGGACGTCCTGCCGTTCCACCAGATGGGGCGGTACAAGTGGCACCGGCTCGGGCTCGCGTACACGCTCGAGCAGACAGAGCCGCCGACCGACGAGCTCATCGAACAGACGCTCGCGATATTCAGGGGCGAAGGACTCAAAGCCTTCTGACGAGGTCAGTCAGGCAGGAACCGCACGTGGCCGGTCGACAGCTCGTAGACAGCGCCGACGAGCATGAGAATGCCCTCGGCCATCCGGGCCCGCCCTTCCGGTGTCTCGCGGAGCTGCCGTATCGACCAGCGCACATTCGCCTCGACCGCCGACGTCAGGCGTTCCGGCGAGTCCGCGTCCGCATCCAGGCTCTCGAGGCCCGGCAGGATCTTCGCCAGCAGCAGTTCGATCCGCTCGGCCTCCTGCGCGCCGTGGTCCTTGCCCGCCAGCGCCGCCTGCACGGCTCCGCACCCCTCGTGACCGAGGACGACGAAGAGCGGCGTGTGCAGGTGCACGGCGGCGTACTGCAGCGTGCCCATCACTTCGGGCGAGATGACGTTTCCCGCCACGCGAACGATGAACAGCTCGCCGAAACCCGCGTCGAACACGAGCTCGGGCGGCACGCGCGAGTCGCTGCAGCCGATGATGGTGGCGTACGGCCGCTGCCCCCTGGCGAGGTCGGCCAGCACTTCCTTCTGGACGGTCGGAAACCGGGCCTCGCCGCGGACGAACCGCTCGTTGCCGGCGATGAGCCGCTGTAACGCCTCATCGGCCGTGCGGGGGGCTGGCGCCTGGGGCACGCCGCTCATGATACGCCGGTCGCCAGACTCTCACGTCACGCGACGGGATCAGGCATGCGCCGGCCGCTTGATCCCGAGCTTTGCCATGCGGGTTTCCAGCGTCGTCGGACGCAGTCCAAGCCGCTCGGCCGCGCCGTCGACGCCGCGGATGCGCCATCTGCACGATTCGACGACGCTGAGGACGTGCTCCTTTTCGACGTCCTTCAGCTTGACGCTTCGCGTCAGGGACGACGGCGTCTGGGCGGGTACTCCGATGGTCAGGTGGTGTCCAGTGACCACGATCATCGCGCGCTCCACGACATTGCGCAGCTCGCGGATGTTTCCCGGCCACGGATAGCGCTGCAGCGCTTCCATGTTCTCGCGTGAAATCGCGTCGACGCGTTTGCCGAACGACTTCGAGAACTCGTCGACGAAGCGCCACACCAGCAGCGGGATGTCCTCGGTCCGCTCGCGCAGGGGCGGCACCTCGATCGGGAACACGTTGAGACGGTAGTACAGGTCCTGCCGGAACGCGTCGTCGGCAATCCGCTGTTCGAGGTTGCGGTGGGTCGCCGCGATGATCCGGACGTTGACGCTGACGGCCCGCGGGCTGCCGAGGCGCTCGACCTGCCGCTCCTCGAGCACGCGCAGCAGCTTGACCTGGACGTCCGCCGGCAAATCGCCGATTTCGTCGAGGAAGATCGACGAGTGGTCGGCCAGCTCGAAACGGCCGATCTGCCGCGCCAGCGCGCCCGTGAACGCGCCCTTTTCCCGGCCGAACAGCTCGCTCTCGATGAGCGTGCTCGGAATCGCCGCGCAGTTCACGCGCACCATGACGCGGCCGCGTCTCGCGCTCAGTTCGTGAATCTGCGTCGCGATGAGCTCCTTGCCGGTCCCCGTTTCGCCGAGCAGCAGCACCGTCGAATCCGTGGCGGCAACCTGACGGGCCTGTTCGAGGACCCGTTGGATAGCCTCGCTCCGTCCGACGAGGATGCCAGGGCCGAGACGTTCTACTTCCCGGCGCAGGTAGTGATTCTCCACCTGGAGGTCGTCACGGCCGCACGACGGCCGAAACACTCCGAGTGAGCTGGCGATGCCCTGGTCGCCGTCGGCCAGCGGCTGGAGCGGCACGGCATCGGCCGGCCGGTCGAGCGAGTGAACGAAGGCGCCGTTTACCGGTCGTGCAGGGGCAAACATCGGGTGGTCCTTGTCTCTTGAACGCTTGCAGCGTGTTCTTGACTGGCAGATCGGAGGGTATCGGACGGCGTCTCGCCGAACGCCTCACGGTATTGGGCGGCAAAGCGGCCGAGCTCGTAGAAGCCGTGGTCGGCGGCCGCGTGCGTGACCGTGGTCGGCTCGCCCTGGGGATGCGTGAGCGCGTACCGGACACCGTGAAGACGCACGGAAACGATCCAGCGCTTCGGGCCCATGCCTTTCACGCTGTAGAACGCGTCGCGAAGCCCACGTTCGCTAAGCCCGACCATACGACAGAGCGTGGACACTGGCACGGGGTCGTCGATGTGTGCGCGCAGGTACGCCTCTGCCCGCTCGACGGCTTCCCGCCTCGACCGCGAGGCATGCCTTCTCGGAAGGCCGTGAACCGCTCCCCCCATGGCCGTCCAACCCTACCGCCGACGCCAATGTCCGGAAACTGGTCAGATCGGCAGAGTGCACCGGTAAAAGTAACAGGGGGCTCCTGCGTAGTATTGTCAGTTGGGCGGACACTGGGCGGTAAAGTGGCGGCATCAGATCGGTACAATGACCTCGGACATCGAGCTGTACCGTAGCGATGAACGAGCCTCCGACGTCCTGCCGGTCTGGCCCGCTCAGCCGTGATGCAACGCCACAACGCGCTCAGGTGAGCGCGGTGCTGGCTACAATCCGGCGTTTGTTCCAGGCGGCCACGTGCCTGCAGCCGGTGGCAATCATGACCCCGCGGCTCATCAAGCCCACGGGCGAGGTCGACTTCTAGCAGACATGCGACGACGGCACTCCGTATTCGGAATCTGGCTGTGGCTGCTGCTCGTGCCGCTCACGTTCGAGACGATCGTGTCGGCGGAGACGCCGCCGGAGACACAGGTGCTCGTCCTGTATTCGACGCGGCGCGACGCGCAGATCGTCACCGTGGGCGAGCGCGAGCTGCCACGGATCCTCGAGAGGGGTGTCCCGAACCTCGACTACTACTCGGAGTATCTGGACCACGGGAGGTTTCAGGACGCAAAATACCAGGCCACCTTCCGCGAATTCCTCTTTCGGAAGTACAGGCACATACGCTTCGACGCGGTCATCACGGTGCAGGACGCCGCGCTCGAGCTCGTGCTTGGCGCACGAACCGAGTTGTTCCCCGGCGCGCCCATCGTCTTTTTCGCCACCGCCCCGGTGAGCGGCCCGATTGAGAACGCGACGGGCCTGGTTGTGGGACTGAACTTCGGCGACACGCTTGCCCTTGTCGACGCTCTGCAGCCACAGGTGCGCAGGATCTTCGTCGTCGGCGGGGCGGGCCCGACCGACCGCCAGTACGAGAGCATCGCCCGGGAGCAGCTGCAGCCGTTCGAAACCCGATTCGACATCACCTACCTCACAGGCCTGCCGTCCGCCGAGCTCGAGGCTCGCGTCTCGGCGCTGCCGCCCAACTCCGCCGTCTACTATCTGCTCGTCAGCCGCGACGGCAACGGCGAGAACGTGCATCCACTCGAATACGCGGAACGTCTGGCAGCGAAAGCCAACGCGCCGGTCTACTGCTGGGTCGACTCCGCGATGAATCGGGGCATCGTCGGCGGCAGCCTCAAGGATCAGACCGTCCAGCTCGAGGCGCTCGGCCGGCTTGCGCTCCGCGTGCTGTCCGGCGAATCGGCGGCGCGCGTCCCGGTCTCCTCGCCCAACCTGAACGTCCGTCAGGTGGACTGGCGTCAGCTGCGGCGCTGGGGCATCGACGAGTCCCGCGTGCCGACCGGCACGCAGGTGCTCTTCAAGCAACCCTCCGCCTGGGATCGCTACCGCAACTACATACTCGCGGCGGCGGCGCTCGTGCTCGCACAGGCCCTTCTCATCGCCGGCCTGCTCTTTGAGCGACGGTGGCGACGCGTGGCGGAAGGACAAGTGCGTGGCAGCGAGGACGCGCTGCGGAGGAGCTTCGACCGCATCCGCGACCTCGGGTCGCGGCTGCTGCACGCCCAGGACACCGAACGCTCCCGCATCGCCCGCGAGCTGCACGACGACATCAGCCAGCAGGTCGCGCTGCTCTCGATCGACCTCGAGCTGCTGAGTGGCGCGGTTCCGGGAGATTCGCGGCCGCTTGCCGGCGAGGCGCTGAACCGGGTGCAGGACATGGCCAGGAGCGTGCACGATCTCTCGCACCGGCTGCATCCGACGAAGCTGAGGCTGATCGGACTGGTCGCCGCGCTTCAGGGGCTCCAGCGAGAGCTTGCCCGGTCTGAACCGGACATCACCTTCACGCACGAGCACGTGCCGGCGAACCTGTCCCACGATCTGACTCTGTCTCTCTACCGCATCGTGCAGGAGGTCCTGCAGAACGCGGTGAAATACAGCCGGGCCCGGAGAATAGCCGTCGACCTGCGCGGCGGACCGGATGGCCTCGCGCTCACGGTGTCGGATGATGGCGTCGGCTTCGACATCGAGGTTGCGTGGGGCAAGGGCCTGGGCCTCATCAGCATCGGCGAACGGATCGAGGCGATTGGCGGAACGCTCGACCTGCAATCGTCGCCTGGCCGAGGCACGACCTTCGCGATCCGCGTTCCGCTGGCGGCCGCGGCGCCCGCCGACGCGGTTGGCTGAGTCGAATCGTGCCGATTCCGCATAGCAGGCGGCGTCAACGGCCAATACTGTAGAGCGCGTGTGGACGCAGGCGGCCGACGCGACACCGAACATCACTCCCATCAGACTGGATAGACTGCCAGGTATGGGCCGACCTCGTGTAGTGCTCGCCGACGATCACGCGCTCCTGCTGGGCGCATTCGAGAAGCTGCTGGCGGCTGACTGCGACATCGTGGGCCAGGTCTCCGACGGGCGGGCGCTCGTCGCCGCCGTCGACGAGCTCAAACCGGACATCGTCATACTGGACATCTCGATGCCGCTGCTGAACGGCCTCGAGGCCGCGCGTCAGATCCGTCAGAAGACGCGCAGCGTCAAGTTCGTGTTCGTGACGATGAACGAAGACGCCGAGCTCGCTGCCGAGGCGTTCCGATCGGGTGCGTCTGCCTACCTGCTCAAGCGGTCCGCGGCCTCGGAGCTCCTGACCGCGATACGCCAGGTGATGGACGGCCGATCGTACGTGACGCCGCTCATCACCGAAGGCCTGGTCGGCGAGCTCCTGCACGGAGATGAGGGCTCCCCGAGTCACGAACTGACGCCGCGGCAGCGGGAAGTGCTCCAGCTCCTGGCCGAGGGCCGCTCGATGAAGGAAGCGGCCAGCCTCCTCAATCTCACGCCGCGGACGGTGGCCTTCCACAAGTACCGCATGATGGAGCAGCTCAAGGTCAAGTCGACCGCCGAGCTCGTCCAGTATGCCGTCAAGCATCACATCGTCTGACGCCGGGTCCGACAGGATCCGCGTGCTGCTGGTCGACGACAACCAGGCAATGCTCGCCCGGGCGGAGGCGGTGCTCGAGGCCGCGTGCGCCGTTGTCGGGGAAGCGCACGATGGCGAGGCCGCCATCGCCGCCGCGGCGGCGCTGCGGCCGGACGTGATCGTGCTGGACATCTCGATGCCGGAGATGTCGGGCCTCGAAGTCGCCGCGCGCCTCAGGCTGGCGGGTTCGACGGCCGAAATCGTGTTCCTCACCGTTCACGACGACGCCGAGTTCGTCGAGGCGGCCCAGGCGGCCGGCGGCATCGGGTATGTCG
Organism: Vicinamibacteria bacterium; assembly: GCA_963719755.1. GTDB lineage: Bacteria > Acidobacteriota > Vicinamibacteria > Vicinamibacterales > JAENWD01 > JAENWD01. Next base: position 644,331 of record CAVRDA010000016.1, read on the forward strand.
TCAAGGCTCGGCTCGCGTCCGACCTGCTGCAGGCCGTGCGCGAGGCACGCGAGCATCGCCCCTTCGTCTCGCTCCTGCACTGAGGCGCGGCCGCCTCACCGCCGGTGGAGCGCTCGTGACGGCGCTCCACCCAGCCCCTGGGAATCCGGGATCGACGCGAGCGCCAGGTCGTCGGGGATGCTGTAGGCGGACGCGATGGCCAGGTCGAGCCGGCGGCGTTCCGCTTCGAGCGCCGCGTGCCGGCGGGCAGGCAGCGTCGCCATGAGGTTCTCGAGCATCGCCCGCAGACGGCGCGCGATCTGGACGTTGTCAGCGCCGCAGGCACGAATTTCGGTGCACGAGACGTAGACGAAGTCCTCCCAGTTCGGCGTCCGGCAGATCACGCGGGGCGCCCCGGTTTCGTCGGGAATCATCGCGTCCCTCAGTCGGCGCCTGCCGACGACGCGCAGCAGGCGGTTCAGCTGATCGAGCGCCAGCACGCCGGTCGTCGGGTCGTTGATGGCCGGCGACAGCGCCTTCAACGCCACGTCGACGACGATGCGGAAGGCAAAGAGCGGATCCTGTTCCATCGTCCGTTCCGGCCCGAACGCGACCCTCGACCGCAGCCGCTGATTCGTGATCTTCAAGGCGCCGCCATAGAGCGCGAACAACGGCTCTCCGGTCGCGACGAAATCCCCCACTTGCGGCAACGAGCTCGATGATCCCGCCGACGCGCCGGGCATCGGCCACCAGCGTGTCGAGATCGGCGGCAAGGATGATGGCGGACCCGCCGCTGTGCAGGACGACACGCCGACGCCCGCCGAGCGCGGCGACCGCCGCATCGACGTCCGGCACCATCCGATCGGGCTCCGGATAGACCGCCTTGATCACCGCGACCCCCTCGTCGCCGACACGGGCAAGAATGCTGACCGGCCGGAGAAGGCGCGCCGCGTAATCGATGAGAAAAAGGAACGTCGCGAGGCAGGCGATAGCCAGCAACGACGTGATCAGCGAGACGATCTCGAACACCGTCCGGTCAAGGCGATTGAGCGCCATGATCGCGAACACGAGCGTGAACACGAACAGCCCGACGCTGTAGCGAACGACGTTGTCGCGCAACAGCGTCGTCGCGATGATGCGCGGCGTCAGCTGGCCGCCGGCGATCTGGATCGCGACCAGCAGGGATCCGAAGGTGAACACCACGAACGAGAGCGTCAGCGTGATCGTCGTCTGGTAGAGCGCCTGCGCGCCGGACAGCCCCAGGCCCGACAATCGCCATCCCAGCCACAGATCCAGTATGCGCAGCGCCGGCGCGAAGATGAGGACCAGCAGAATCGAGAGCAGCGGGATGGTCCAGAGGGCCGATCGGAGGTAGCTCGCGGCGCGATAGAAGTTGTTCCACACGAAGATCCGCCCGATGCGCCGCGCCGTTCGCTTCCGGAGAGCGTCGATCTTCCGGGCAGCGGCGCCGGATCGCTTGGCTGGCGGGCTGGGGCGGCCGCTGGTCATCTGCGTCATGGAATGGAACTCGAGTCGATCGCAGCATCCGCTGTGCCAAGCACAGCGGCAGCAGGTCCGCGGCAGTGATCGATGTTCTGCGCTGATTACCGGTGCAGGTTCCGAAACGATCCGCGGCCGCGGCCACGGCACGCCGGAGTCGCTCCGGAATACCGGAGGTGCCAATGCCGCTCACGGGCCAGCTCATCAAATCCGGAACCAAGCCCCGCAACGTTTTTTTCCGACGCCCGATGACCGGCGGCACGTGGCACCCGCCCTGCTTTTACCGCAGCGCGTGATCCCTCGTCCGGTTCTGCTCAACGGCCCGCGACGTTCTCGCGGTGCTGCTCCTGTTGTCGCCATCGCCCCTCGCCGCACAGACCACGCCGGCACCGGCTGCCGCCCGGCCGATCCGAAGGCCGCCGCGCCACAGGCCCCTGCCCCGCCCGCCGCTGCCGACAGTGTCGTGTGAGTCAAAGCCCGGTTCGCGCACGCAGTGCCCGGCGGACACGTCGGCGGGCGTCGTGCTGCTGCGATCGACCGGCGAGGCGCCCTGTCTGCTCGGAAAGACCTGGGGCTACGACCAGGCCAGCGTGTGGGTGTCGGACGGCTGCAGCGCCGAGTTCGGCACGGGCACCGTCGAGCGAACCGCAGCCGTCGAAACCCAAGCCCCTCTCGCACATTCCGAACGTCGGGCTTCCTGCTCGTCGACGCCGAAAAGGGCCAGATCTATTTCCGCCTGTTCAGCTATGCGCGGTATCTGAACCAGCGAAATCTCGACGAGACCTACGTGGACGCCTTCGGCAACACGAAGACTGTTCCGCTGCGCCAGGACATCCAGCTGCAGAAATTCTTCGCGCCGTTCTCGGGGTGGTTTCTCACACCGAAGATGCGCTACTACCTCTACGTCTGGTCCTCGAACGCCTCGCAGGGCGATCCGGCGCAGGTCGTCGGCGCGGGCAATCTGAGCTGGACGTTCAACCGGTTCGTGACCTTCGGCGCCGGCATCACGTCGCTGCCCTCCGTGCGAAGCACGGAGGGTCAGTTTCCCTACTGGCTCGGCGTGGACAACCGCCTGATTGCCGACGAGTTCTTCCGCGGCTCGTACACCTCCGGCGTCTGGCTCAAAGGCGAGTTCCACACCAAGGTCAAGTACCAGGCGATGTTCGCCAACAACCTGAGCACGCTCGGCGTGAGCGCGGCGCAGCTCGACAACAAGTTCGACACGCAGTCCTACGTGGTGACATGGCTGCCGACGACCGGCGAATTCGGCTTGTGGAACACGTTCGGCGACTACGACGACCACCAGAAGGTCGCGACCCGCATCGGCGTGCACTACACCTCCAGCCACGAGGAGAAGCAAAGCCAGCCCGGAACCGAAGGCATCGAGAACAGCCAGATCCGGCTGAGCGACGGCAGCGTCATCTTCACGCCCGATCTGTTTGGCCCTGGCATCACCGTCACCGACGTGGACTACCGGATGTCGAGCGTCGATGCGGGCGTCAAGTACAAGGGCCTGTCGCTCGAGGGCGAGTACTACTGGCGCTGGTTGAGCAACTACGCCGGCATCAACACCGAGCGGCATCGACGAACATCAACGACCATGGCTATCAGCTGCAGGCGTCCGGGATGGCCGTGCCCAAGGTTCTCCAGCTGTACTTCGGCGCATCGCAGATATACGGCCAGTACGGCGACCCGTGGGAAGTGCGCGGCGGCGCGAACTGGTACGTGATGAAAGAGCGCGGCATTCGCGTCAACGGCGAGTGGATGTACGTGGATGGCTCGCCCGTGGGATACACGGCCTACCCCTACCCGGTTGGGGCCAAGGGCCCGGTGTTCCACGTCAACCTCGAGATGAACTTCTGATCGGCGAGGTGACGATGACCCGTAGACCTTCGCTCCGTTCGGTGGTTGTGCTCGGTGGCGTCGTCGCGCTGACGCTGCTGGCGTTCTCCTTCGGTCCGCGTGCGCCCGCTCGAGGCACAGGGGCAGGGTGCCGCCAACGAGTTCAACGACTCGCACTTCCACCTGACCAACTACATCCAGCAGGGCATCGACGTCCGCCAGTTCCTCGAGATCATGGGCACGCGCGTCGGCCGCTCGACGCTCTTCGGCATCCCGCTGCAGCAGCAGTGGTCGTACGCCAACTCCGGCGAGTTCGCGCCCACCTACTACCTGCAGAGCGACGCGCCGCTCTACTACTACTCGTTCACCGACGCCTACATCGCCAGCGTCTATCGCTCGCTGTCGCCGGAGCGAGCAGGCGCGCTTCGACCCGATGATCACGGGCTTCAACCCGGCCGACATGTACGGCGTCGACCACATCCGCCGCGTGCTGCACGACGTTTCCCGGGCGTCTTCACCGGCATCGGCGAGTTCAGCATCCACAAGGAGTTCGTCTCGGCGAAGGTCGCCGGCGAGACCGCCAGCCTGACCAATCCGGCGCTCGACCGGATCCTCGACTTCGCCGCCGAGGTCGGCCTGGTGGTCATCCTGCACAACGACATCGACATGCCGTTCGCGAAGGATGGACACCGAGCCGGCGTATCTCGCGCAGACCAAGGCGGTGCTCAAGCGCCATCCGACGCGTCAATCATCTGGGCGCACACGGGCCTGGGCCGCGATCGTGCATCCGGCGCAGGTCTCGGCCGAAGCGGCCGAGCGGCCGCCGACGCACTCGAGATGGTCGAGGCGATGCTCGCCGATCCCGCCGCTCACGCACGTGCAACTTCGACATCTCGTGGGACGAGGTCGCCAAGTACGCGGTCGTCGTCGCCGAGGTCGAGCGCGCGCGTGGCGGCGATGCTCAACAAGTCTACCCCGACCGCTTCCTGTTCGGGACCGACACGGTCGCGCCGTCGGGGCCCGGTCCGTACTTCGCCGTGTTCGACATGTGGGCGCCGGTCTGGCGTCAGCTGACACCGGAGGCGAGCCACAAGGTTCGCAAGGGCAACTACGAGCGGATCTTCGACGAAGGACGGAGCAGGGTCCGGGCATGGGAGAAGGCCCACGTCGCAATGACCCGCATTCATCAACCAGGAGAGCAATGACTGGTTTCGTTAAACAGGAGAACAGACATGCGAACTACCCAGACGGACCGACGCGCCGGCTTGGTCTGCGCTCTGACGGCGCTCCTGCTGGTCGGCGGCGTCGCGGGCGCGCGATGCGCAGGAGCACGCCGCCCGCCGGTCAGCAGACGGTGAGCGTCGAGGCCACGCCCGACCCCACAGACCGAGCCTTCGAGATCTACGGCTTCGCGATGCTGGACATCGGGCCACGACTTCAAGCAGATCCACCCGAACTGGTCCGACACCATGCGCGTCACCAAGCTGCCGAAGTTTGCCAACGAGTTCGGGGAGGACAACAACACGTTCGCCGGCGTCCGCCAGAGCCGGCTCGGCGTGCGATCGTCGACGCCGACCGCACTCGGCGAGCTCAAGACGACCTTCGAGTTCGAGCTGTTCGGCACGGGCGTCGACGAGGGCCAGACGACGTTCCGGCTGCGCCACGCCTACGGCGAGCTCGGGCGCCTTCGGCGCCGGCCAGTACCTGGAGCCCTTTCATGGATACCGACGTGTTCCCCAACTCGCTCGAGTACTGGGGGCCCACGGGCATGGTGTTCTTCCGCAACGTCCAGGTGCGCTGGATGCCGGTGACAGGCGACGAGCACAACGTGACGCTGGCGCTCGAGCGGCCCGGCGCCAGCGGCGACGGCGGCGTCTACGCGGACCGCATCGAGCTGCAGAACATCAAGGGCCGCTTCCCGCTGCCGGACTTCTCCGGCGCCTACAAGTACTCGCAGGACTGGGGCTACGTCCGGGCGGCCGGCATGCTCCGCGTCGATCAAGTGGGACGACGTGCTCGACGACCAGTTCGAGCTCTCCGGCGACGCCACCGGGTGGGGCATCAACCTCAGCTCCAATCTCAACGCCAGCGGACAGCGACGTCATCCGGCTGCAGTTCGTCGTCGGCGAGGGGATCCAGAACTACATGAACGACTCGCCGGTCGACATCGGCATCGTCAACAACCTGGGCAACCCGATGACGCCGATCCTCGGCAAGCCGATTCCGATCGTCGGCCTCGTCGCGTTCCTCGACCACAAGTGGAACGACAAGTACACCAGCGCGATCGGCTACTCGTGGCAGGACAACGACAACACCGACGCGCCAGGCGCCGAGCGCGTTCAGGGTCGGCCACTACGCGCTCGGCAACGTGCTCTACACCCGGTGCCGAACGTGATGGTCGGCGGCGAGCTGCAATGGGGCCGCCGCGAGAACTTCTCGGACGGGTTCCAGAGCGACGGGTTCAAGATCCAGTTCTCGGTCAAAGTACAACTTCTCGTGGAAGCTTGGAGGCTAGTCATGGTTCGGAACACTCGTCGGTTCGATGTTGCGGCGGCGTTTGCCGTGTCGGTCGTCGACGCTTGCGACGCCGGCGCAGGCGCGGCGCGCAGACACCGGCCGAGATCAGAGGCGGCGCTGACAGGCCGCGTACGCGAAGTTCAAGGACCTCAAGGAAGGCAAGAACGCCGACTACATCCCGGCGCTCGCGAAGGTGGATCCGAACCTGTTCGGCATCGCCGCTGGTCACACCCGACGGGAAGGTGTACACCGCCGGCGACATCAAGACCGAGGTGTCGATCCAGTCGATCTCCAAGGTCTTCACGATGGCGCAGGTGATCCAGGAGCAGGGCGCTCGACTCGGTCGCCAAGCAGATCGGCGTGGACGCCACCGGCGCACGGTTCAACTCGATCATCGCCGTCGAGGGCGTCAGGACCGTCGTCGGCACCGGTGCTCCGGAGATGAACCCGCTGGTCAACCCAGGGGCGATTTCCGCGACCAGCATGGTGAAGGGCGGCTCGGCCGACGCCGTGTGGGGCAAGATCATCGGCTTCCACAACGACGCCGCCGGCCGGTCGTTGAGCGTGCTGCAGGACGTCTACAAGTCCGAGTCGGACACCAACCAGCGCAACCAGGCCATCGGCGCGTTGATGCTGGCCTACGGCTACATCAAGAGCGAACTGGCAGCAGGCCGTCGATCTGTACACGCGGCAGTGCTCGATTGGCGTCAATGCCAAGGACCTGGCGATGATGGCCGCGACGCTGGCCACTGGCGGCAAGAACCCGGTGAGCGGCAAGCAGGTGCTGGACGCGGACAAAGTGCCCGGCGTCCTCGCCGTGATGGCGACGGCCGGGCTCTACGACGACTCGGGCAAGTGGCTCTATCGGACGGGCCTGCCGGCCAAGAGCGGCGTCGGCGGCGGCATCATCGCCGTGTCGCCGGGCAAGTTCGGCATCGCGGTGGTGGCCGCCGCCGCTCGACGATGCCGGCAACAGCGTGAAGGCGCAGAAGGCGATTGCCGACATCTCGAACGCGCTCGGCGGCAACCCGTACGCCAAGGCGGCAAAATGAGACCCTAGTTCGAGGAATCGACGACCAATGGAACTCCCGGCCGCGTGCTGGACGATCCAGCCGCGGCCCGGGGTTTCACGGCAAGGGACCACCCACATTCGCAGGGCATGACACGAGGGGCGGCCGCCCCTCAGTCCACGCGCAGGGCGGTAATCGGATCGACGCTGGCGGCCCGAAGCGCAGGCACCAGGTTTGCGAGCACGGCCGCGGCGGTCAGCGTCGCCGCGCTCGCGGCAAGCGAGAACGGATCGCCGGGCCTCACGCCAAAGAGCATCCCCCCGACCGCGTCACCGGCAAAAACGGCGACTGCCGCCCCTGCGGCCAGCCCGGCGACGACCGGCGCCAAACCGGTTCGCAGCACCAGCGCGATCACGTCGCGGCGCGACGCGCCCAGCGCGGCGCGGATGCCGATCTCGCGCCGCCGCGCCGCCACCGCCGCCGCCGAGACGGCATAGACGCCTACCATCGCGAGCAGCAGCGCCGCGGCGGCAAATGCGGCCACCAACTGCAGGTTGAAGCGCCTTGGCGCCAGCGTGCCTGCCATCCATTGATCCATGCTGCGCACGAACGAGGCGGGGACGGCCGGATCGACGGCGGCGACCTCGCGTCGGACGGTGCTGGCCACCGCCAGCGGCGCGCCGTCGGTGCGCATCACCCAGTACATGTTGTTGGCGAGCCAGATGGTGGTCGGATCGGGCACCTGAGCGATCGGCACGTACGCTTCGATGGTGACTTCCTTTTCGAGGCCGAAGTGCCTCACGTCGCCGACCACCCCCACGATCTCCACTTCCCGGGGAACCTTCTCGCCATCGTCCAGGCGCATGTGGCGGCCGACCGGGCTGCGCCCCGCGAAATACCGTTGCGCAAGCGTCGCGTTGACGATGGCCACCGGCGCCGCGTCGTGGCGATCGGCGGCGGTGAAGCTGCGCCCCTCACGCAGCGGAATGCCCAGCACGCGGAAGTAGTCGGGGCTAATCATCCGGTAGTGCGCTTCGGGCGCATTCTTGGCGATCACGCCGTCCACGAAGAATGCGGTTGTCGCGAGATAGCCGTTCATGGGCACGACGTTGGCCGCCGCCACGCTGCGAACCCCTGGTATCGATGCGAGGCGCGGCTGCACCTGGTTGTAGAAGCTCTCGATCGCCGACGCGCCACGTTGTATCGCGTGCGCGGCAGCGACAGCCGGACAGTCAGAACCTCGGCCGGACGGAAACCGGGATCGACGGCTTGCACCTGCTGGAAACTGCGCGCCAGGACCGCGGCCGTCATCAGCAACACCGTCGAGAGCGCGACTTCCGCGAACACCAGCACCGTGCGCACACGCTGCCCGCCGAGGCTCGACCCTCGGTCGCCACTCTGGAGGGCGCCGCGAAGATCCCCGCGCCAGGCTTGCACCGCCGGGGCGAGTCCGATGAGGACGCTGGCGCCAAGCGCCGCCAGGAGCGTAAGGCCGGCGGCCGACCACCCGATCCCGATCTCCGCGACGCGCGGCAGGTCGGCTGGCCCGATCGCGACGAGCGATGCCACCAGCATTTTCGCGACCAGCAGGCCGGCCGCGCCGCCAATGACGCCGAGCACCGCGACTTCGCTCAGCACCTGCCCGATGATGCGCGAACGCGACGCACCGAGCGCGGTGCGCACGGCCAGTTCCCGCTGTTGTGTTGTGGCACGAACGAGAAAGAGGTTGGCCAGGTTGGCGCACGCGACCAGCATGACGACGACAACAGCGCCGAGGAGCATCCAGAGCATGGGCGCGGCCTTGCCGCTCATCTCGTCGTGCAGCCGGGCTAGACGCACCGCGGTGTCGGTGCCGTGGCTGTCCGGGTAGTCGTCACGCAGCCGTTGTCCAATCGCAGTGAGATCGCCGACCGCCTGCGCGTCAGTAGCGCCAGTCTTCAACCGTGCGATCACCCGCAGGAATCCCTGCGCGCGGTTGCTGCGCCGTACAAATCGGCAGCCGGCGAATACGGCACGACGAGATCGACGTCGCGGACCAGCGACACGAAGTCCGGCGGCAGGACGCCGATGACAGTGAAGGTCTCACCGTCGAGAACGATCGACGTCCCGACCGCATCCGTCCTCTCGCCGAACCGCCGCTGCCACATGCCGTGGCTCAGCAGCGCCACCGCCCGCTGCTCGTCGTCGGGCTGGATCGCCCGGTCCAAGGTGCACACGAGCGCCGGTGAGGTTGAAGTAGTTGGCGGACACACGCATGGCCGTGAGCCGCTCGGCGTCGCCGCTGCCGGTGACGTTGGCGCTCCATCCAAAGAACGAGGCAATCCCCTCGAGCGTCCGGTTGGATTGTGTAAAGTCGGCGAGATCGGGCAGGGAGAGTGGCTGACGGTCCGTTCCCGGACGGACGATGCTGAAGGTGAGGAGCCGATCCGGCTCGCTGAGCGGCAGCGGACGGAGCACGATCGCGTGCACCAGCGTGTACATAGCGGTGTTGGAGGCGCGCATCGAGCGAAACGCCATCGAGCCAATAGAACCCGCGCGCTTCGCGTGCTTCTGCCTTGTATCTTCTCGACGCCACCGAAACGGACGTACGCCTGACGCCGCGCCTCCTCCGGATGGAGTCCCTCGATGCGTATCAGACGCTCCGCCTCCATCTGAACGTGGAAGCGCATCTCCTCCTGCATGTCGGCGTCGAGTTGTTTCGATCGCCACAGCACGCGCCCGATCGCGCGCACGCCACGCACCAGGATCCGCACGTCAGATCTCCTTCGCCGTCGTCCGCAACGCCATGCCAATGGCGTCCGCGATGCGGTTCCAGCTCGCGGCTTCGTTGCCGAGCCGCGCCTTGCCGGTCCGCGTCAAGCTGTAGAACCTGGCGCGGCGGTTGTTGTCGGACGTGCCCCATTCGCCGTCGAGGAGCCCCTGGCGTTCCAGGCGGTACAGCGCCGGATAGAGCGCGCCCTGTTGGATCTGCAGCGCGCCGCCAGTGATCTGCTGGATCCGGAGGAGCACACCGTAGCCGTGAAGCGTGCCGAGCGAGGCCGCCTTGAGAATGAGAAGGTCCAGCGTGCCAGGGAGGAGTCCCGTCGAGTCGTCCATGTGCTCTCCTAATCGCAATAGGAGTATGGCGACCACTCTCCTAACTTGTCAAGGGGAAGGGGACCTAAACCCGTCTGCGGATCGTGTGATACATCCGTCACCCGGCCGTATATAGAGTCAGATGGCGTTCGAGAAGGTGCTGCCCCGCCGGCTGGCGAGCTGGATCGCGGCGGAGCCCGATTGGGACCAGGTCTACGCGGAGCAGCTGCCCCGCGTGCTCAACTTCTTCCGCTATCGGCTCGGCAATACCGCCGATGTCGAGGATCTCACCGCCAGAACCTTCGAGAAGGCCTGGCGCGCGCGGCACCGGTATCGGCGCGACTCGCCGGGTTCTCCACCTGGCTGCTGACGATCGCGCGCAATGTCGCGATCGATCACCTGCGGGCGCGCCAGCGCCACGAACCGCTCGATGTCGCGGCGGCGGTGCCATCGCCGGACGACACGCCCGAACAGCGGGCCATGCGGCAGTCGGAGGCGAACGGCTCGCCGCACTGCTGGCGACGCTGGAACCGCGTCAGCGCGAGTTGATCGCGATGAAATACGGCGCCGGGATGACCAACCGCGCGATCGCGCACGCCACCGGGCTCGGGGAGAGCAACGTCGGAACACTTCTGCACCGCGCGGTCGAAACACTGCGCGGGCGCTGGTGAGGAGAAAAGAGGAACAGAACATGAGCGAGGACACCTGGCTCCACGTATTGCGAAGCGATCCCTCGCCGATGTTCAAGGCGCAGTTGGGGGCGCGGTTCCGCGCGCAGGAGCCGGCAGCCGAGACCGGCCGTGATTGGCCGCGCCGCGTGATGGTCGCCGCCGCCGCGGTCGTCGCGTTGGCCGCCGTGATCGCGGTCCCTGTCGTGCGCGCATCAGTGGCGCAGTTCGTCTCGCTGTTCCGTGTCATCAACGTCGTCGCGGTACCGGTCGATGCCAATCGGCTCGATCGGCTCGAGGCCAAAGACCTGGAGATCAGCGGGCTGATTGGCGAACATGTCCAGATCGTGCAGGATCCCGGACCGCCGGTGACCGTCATCTCGTTGGCCGACGCTGCGGCCGCCGCCGGCATGACGCTGGCCACGCCTCAATGGCTGCCGGACAAGACGCAGGTCATCGAGACCGCTGTGATGGGCGAACGCGTCGTGCGTGTCACCGCAGACAACCAGCGCCTCCAGCAGGTGATGGACGCGCTCGGTATCAACGACCTGACGGTGCCGGCAGGACTCGATGGCTACGTCGTCAACGTCCGCGTGCCGCCGGTGGTGATGGTTCGCTACGATCATCGGAATGGGCGACGGAGCCGGCTGTTTCAGGCGCGCACGCCGCAACTGACGCTGCCCGACAGCATTGACGTGCAGGCGCTCGGCGAGATCGGCTTCCGTATCCTGGGACTGCCGCCGGCGGAAGCCAGGCAGTTCGCGCACGCCATCGATTGGCACACCACGCTGGTCGTGCCCGTGCCGCCCAACGCCACCTCGTTCCAACAGGTCGACATCGGCGGGCACAGCGGCGTCGCTGATTCAACATCAACCTCAGAACCAGTCGCCAACCAGCACCATCGTGTGGTCGACGCCGGAGCGTGTGTTTGCCGTGGTGAGCATTCAGCGCGTCTCCGGAGCCATGGCCATGGCCACTCAGTGCGTTGATTATCGAGACCCACGGGCTGCGCAAGCAGTTCGGTCCCACCGTTGCCGTGTCGGATCTGTCGCTGCGAGGTGTCGGCGGGCGAGATCTTCGGGTTCCTGGGGCCCAACGGCGCTGGCAAGACCACGTCGATCAAGATGCTGCTGGCCCTGGTCGAGCCGACGTCCGGCACGGGTCAGGTGCTCGGCAAGCCGCTTGGCGATCGCGCGGCCCGAGCGCGCATCGGCTTTCTTCCCGAGCATTTCCGCTTTCACGACACGCTCACGGCGACGGAACTGCTGCGGTTTCACGGCCGCCTCTATGGGCTACGAGGCGTCTCGCTGGAGGCCCGCGTCGATCGACTGCTGACCCGCGTGGACCTCGTCGACGCGGCCGACCGCCCGCTGCGCGGCTACAGCAAGGGCATGCTGCAGCGGGTGGGGCTGGCCCAGGCGCTGCTCAACGAGCCGACACTCGTGTTCCTGGACGAGCCGACCTCCGGCCTCGACCCGCTGGGACGGCTGCTCGTGCGCGACATCATCGCCGAACTGCGAGCCGACGGGGTCACGGTGTTTCTCAACTCCCATTTGCTCGGCGAAGTGGAAGCCACCTGCGATCGGGTCGTGTTCGTCAAACGCGGTCGCATCGTCGAGGAGCGCCGTCTCTCGGCACCGACCGAGGCGCTCGACCTGGAGCTGCGCGTCGGCTTGCCCGCCGAAGCCTCGGCCAAGGCGGGGCTTGCGATCGTCGACGGCTTGTCGCGCTTCGGCACCCACATCGTGCAGCCAAGGCCGGACGTGATCGCGTTGCGGGCCGAGAGCGATGCCATGGTACCGGCGATTGTCTCGTGGCTGGTGCAGCAGGGCGTGCAGATTCACGCGGTTCAGCCACGCCGCAAGTCTCTCGAGGACGTCTTCCTGGACGTGATGGGAGACGACGAGCGGCCAGGGTAGCGATGCGCGATGTGATCACGGTGGCCCACCTTACGCTGGTCGAGGCACGGCGGCGGCGCATCGTCCTCGCGGGTGCCGTGTGCGCACTGGCGTTTCTCGTGGTCTTCTCCGTAGCGGTCATGTTCGCGTACCGGGAGATGGCGGCCGACGGGAGCGTCTCGTTCGTCGAGCGGCAAGGCACGCTGACCCTCATCATGCTGGTCGGCTTCATGGGCGCGAACTTCCTCTCGGTGATCTTCGCGATCCTGCTGCCAATCGATACCCTGTCGGGTGAGATCGACTCAGGTGTGGTGCAGACGCTGGCGTCCAAGCCAATCGGTCGCGCGCAGATCGTGCTCGGCAAGTGGGCCGGCCATCTCCTGCTCGCGCTTGCCTACCTGCTGCTGCTGGCCGCCGGCATTCTCCTCGTGGTCCGCGTTGTCGGCGGCCTGGCTCCCACCGGCGTGCCGCGCGCGATTCCGCTGCTGATGCTGGAGATCACGCTCTCGCTCACGGTTGCCGTGGCCGGCGGCGCGCGGTTCAGCACGGTGACGAATGCGATTACGGCCGTGGGCTTCTACGGCATCGCGTTCATCGGCGGTTTCGTCGAGCAGATCGGCGGCTTTGCCGGTATCGCCTCGATGAGGACGATCGGCGTCCTCGTCAGCCTCCTCAGCCCGGCCGATGCCATGTGGCGGCTGGCCGCTCATTACATGGAGCCGGAGATTGTGCGCAGCACAGGCGCGCTCGCGCTCGGCGCCTCGGTGCCCTCGCGCTGATGGTGTGGTGGGCGGCCGGGTTTACGGTGCTGGCGCTGCTCTACGCCATCCGCGCGTTCAATCGCCGCGCGTTATAGCGACCGGCGGTCGCTGGCTTCTGAAGTGCGTGTCCGTGCCAGCTCTGCCGGTCGGCGATCGCAATGGACGAGAAACGGTCAGCTCGGCTGCTGCGCGATAGATCATGACGTCGCGCGGAGGCTACTCTATCCGGAGGAGATGACCTGTCATGGCTGACGCGAACGACCCCCCGAAGCCGGACTTCACGGCCGGCGTGCGTCTGGCGGACCTTCAGGATGGCATGCCGCTGGCTGGTCGTGCGGGCGAGGACGACGTCATTGTTGTCCGGCGCGGCGAAGACGTCTTCGCCGTGGGCGCCCACTGCACGCACTACCACGGTCCGCTCGCCGACGGGCTTGGTCGTCGGCGACACGGTCCGCTGTCCGTGGCATCACGCCTGCTTCAGCCTGCGGACCGGCGAAGCCGTGCGCGCACCTGCCCTGGATCCGATCGCGTGCTATCGCGTTGAGCGAACCGGCGACCTGGTGCTCGTGCGAGGAAAGCTCGCCGAGTCCGCCGAGGCGACGGCCGCCAGTCGTGCCCTCCTCAGTGGTGATCGTCGGAGGCGGCGCCGCGGGGCTGGCCGCGGCCGACATGCTTCGCCGCGAAGGGTACGACGGGCCGTTGACGCTCCTCAGCGCCGACAGCGATCCTCCGGTCGATCGCCCGAACCTGTCGAAGGACTATCTCGCCGGCAAGGCGAAGGAAGACTGGATGCCGCTGCGCGCGCCGGAGTTTTTCGCCGAGCAGCGCATCGACCTGAGACTGGGGACCCGCGTGGTCGCGCTGGACGTGCGCGAGAAGCGCCTGCGGCTCGAAAACGGCGTCACCGAAACGTTCGGCGTCCTGTTGCTCGCGACCGGCGCCGATCCGGTGCGCCTGACGATTCCAGGCGCCACCGCGTCTCAGGTCTTGTATCTCCGCACGTTCGCCGACAGCAGGGCCATCATCGCAGCAGCCGCGACGGCACAACGCGTGGTCGTCGTCGGCGCGAGTTTCATCGGCCTGGAAGTGGCCGCGTCGCTCCGCGCGCGCGGCATCGACGTGCACGTGGTGGCGCCCGACAGTCAGCCGCTCGAGCGCGTGCTGGGCACTGAGGTCGGGAGAGTTCATCCGGTCCGTGCATGACGGCCATGGCGTGGTGTTCCATCTCGGCACCACCGCCGTGAAGGTCAACGGACGGCAGTTGACCCTGAGCGATGGCAGCGCCGTCGATGCCGATCTCATCGTCGCCGGCGTCGGCGTGCGCCCCGCGATTGGCTGGGCCGAGCAGGCGGGACTGGCGATGGACAGAGGCATCGCCGTCAACGAGTATCTCGAGACGAGCGCACCAGACGTATTTGCCGCCGGCGACATCGCGCGCTGGCCGGACCCGCACACCGGCGACCGCATCCGCGTCGAGCACTGGGTGGTGGCCCAGCGGCAGGGGCAGGTTGCGGCGAGAAACATGCTCGGCCTGCGCGAACCATTCGACGCCGTGCCGTTCTTCTGGAGTCAGCACTACGACGTGGGCATCAACTACGTGGGCCACGCCGAGAAGTGGGACGCGATTGAGATCGACGGCAGCCTCCGCGAGAACGACGCCACGGTGACCTACCGGCGCGCGGGCCGTGTCCTCGCTGTGGCGACGGTGTTTCGCGACACCGCCAGCCTCGAGGCGGAAGTTGAGATGGAGAGACGGTGAGACGAGATTTGCCTGACTACTCGCGACCATCTGTCGACGTCGGGCGCCGAATCGATGCCGAATGGCAATGGGGCGTGACTCATACCGTCCGGCCCGAGATGCTCGCGCCGATGCTGCCGGGTGTCGAATACAGCGTCACCGTCAAGGTCCAGCGAAGGGTGACAGAGCTCGAGCGCGATCCGATGTTTGCAGGCTTGTATGCGCGAGCCCTCACAATCGCGGGCGCCAGATGCCAGGACTTCGCTCGAGAGGACGATGGCGTGCATCAGTGGGTCATGTGCCACGCCTGGCGCACCGTGCCGGCAGGGAGCAGCTCAGTTGTGTTCGCTATGGTCATGATGGGACTGATGCGGGCTACCGCGGGCCAGATGCCACCGCCCGGAGAGCCGGCGCCCACGACACAGGAACTGATGACGAGCGGGGGCGCGACGATGGAAGAGATGCAGCGCCGCTCTCCGCAGCGAGCAACGGAGGTGTTCGTGGAATTCGACCATCGTCACCCAGCCGCGAGTGGCGCGCCGCTGTTCACCTATTCATATGGCGAGCGGGTGGCGGTGCACGCGGTCGAGAGCTTTGAACCATTCGTGCGGCGGGCCGAAAATCACGCTCGAGCGCACCGGGCGCTGGTCGACGTGCCAGGCACGTCACCGATACCGGCCTCGATCGGCCTTTGTGAGTGGTACCTGGCCGACAACCTTGTCTCGGTGGACCTCCACCTGAAACCCTAGGCATGCCGTACGCGAGACCGCGGCCGTTCCCATGATCAGGAGGTCCGCTGCTCCTCTGACGCGGGATGCCGCAGGTGCCAGGGAGCAGCGCTCGAAGGTATGTGGGGTCTACGGCTCGAAATCCCTCCAGGCTCTCCGTACCCCCTCCATCAAGCGACCGAATCGCGGCTCACTCCGAAGACTCGAGAGAAACGGCTCGTACTTCGACAGCCATGGCGCGTTGATAAACCCGAATTCGACCGCGCGCTCGATGAAGTCAATCGCGCCATCAGCCTCATTCACCAGCGCGAAGCAATCGGCAGCCCACCAGGCGAAGATCTCATCCCATTGCGCCGCGGCGCGCAGCTCGGGCGTCATGATACGCAGCAGCTCGTCGCGCTCACCACGGAGCGCGCAGGCCATGGCCGGCGCCAACCTCGCCCATGCCATGGCGGATGTGTCGCCTGCCACCGCATCGAGCATCGCCACACCCTCTTCGCGACGCCCGTTCGCCGCCAGCATCAGCGCGTGCATCATGCGTGGGGTGGGATTGGCCGGATCGATGTCGACCGAGCGTTGCGTCCAGGTGAGCGCTTCGGGATAGTTGCCGTCGAACATCGCGACCATCCCGTACATCGTGAGGTTGATCGACGTCAGTGGATCCACCTGCTGCAGGCGATCCATGAGCGCACGCGCGAGGTCGGGTCGCCCGGACACGGCGTAGTGATAGCCAAGCCAGAGCAGCGCCTCCGGATCGTTGGGATCGAGTACCAGCGCCTTCTTGTAATCGCGAGCCGCTCCGTTGGGGTCGGCACGGTTGTGTCGAATCGCTCCGCGCAGACCGTGCCCTTTCGACGATTCCGGGTTGAGTGCGAACACCTTCGCGGCGCAGCCTTCCGCCTTCCGCAGGTACTCGTCGTATGCGACACGGGTACGATCCCCACGTTGACATGCTGCCAGTAGATGAGTCCCTCGGCGACGAACAGCAGCTCGTTGTCACCGACAATGTCCTCCGCGCGCCGGACGAGCTGAAGCGCGTGATCGAGCGACTGTGGATTGAAGCTCCAGATCTCTTGGCGCGCGAGCAGGTAATACTGGTACGCACGTAAATCCCCGATGGGACGCTGCGCCAGGCGCCGATCTTCGGACGGCGTGAGTCTGAGCCGCAACGCGTCTACGATCTGGCGAGAGAGACGCTCCTGGATTTCGAAGACGTCCTCCAGCGCGCCGTGGAACTTGTCGGCCCAGAGCTGCGCGTCGGTCCTGGCGTCCACGAGCTGCGCCGTGATCCGGAGGCTGGAACCAGCGCGCCGGATGCTCCCGGTCAGCACGTAACGCGCGCCGAGCTCGCGCGCGATGGTACGCAGGTCCTTGTCGCTTCCCTTCAAGCGCATCGCCGATTGTCGCGAGATGACGCGCAGTGTCTTGATCATCGAGAGGTCGGTAATCACCTCGTCGGTTAGGCCATCGGCGAAATGATCGGTCTCCTGCTCGGCGGTCACGACCACAAACGGGAGCACCGCGATCGTCGGTACTTCCGTTTCGACCATCGACCCCGGGCCACGGGTGTGCTCGGACGCGAGGTTGTCGAGCACGTCGAGGATCTCGCGCGCACTCGCTGGCCGATCGTCGGGGTCCTTTTGAAGACAACGTTCCACGAGCATGGCCAGGGCCTCGGGGACATCTGCTCGTTTTGTCGCGATCGGCGGAGGCGCGTCAACGATGTGGGCGCGAATCAGCGATGCGACCGAACCGGCAAAGGGCGGCTCCCCCGCGATCATCTCGTAGGCAACGCAGCCGAGCGCGTAGAGATCGACCCGGTGGTCGAGCCCTGCATCTGCGGCGGCTTGCTCGGGCGCCATGTAGAGCGGTGTTCCAATCACAATTCCCAGGTCGGTCTTCGGCGCCGAAACGGTCACTGCATGAGAAGCCAGCAGCGCCTTGGCGATTCCAAAATCCGAAACGGTGGCGGTATTGCCGGCGAGCAGGATGTTGTCTGGCTTGATGTCCCGGTGCACGACACCTTTGGCGTGCGCGAACTCCAGCGCGCGCGCGACGTCTCTGAGAATGCTGACCGCCACGGCGATCGGCATGGCGCCCGCACGCATGAGATGCACCCGGAGCGACTCCCCTTCGACAAACGGCATCGTGTAATAGGGCAGCCCTTCGGTCTCTCCGGTTGTGAACACCGGCAGGATGTGTGGGTGCTGCAGTTGGGCGGTGAGCAGTATCTCTTGCTTGAAACGCTCAAAATTCACGCCGGCCGCGAGGTCGGGCGAAAGCACTTTCACCACGACACGACGACGAAGCGCATGCTCCTCCGCCAGAAACACGCGACTCATTCCACCGCCGCCGAGTTCGCGTTCTACGCGATAGGCGCCGGTCAACGTGGTCTGCAGCCGATCTCGGAAATCGGTCTCCAAGTCCTCAACCTTTGCTTTGAGCAGAGCCGAGAGGAAGGACGATACGTCCGATCGGCCCTAACGGCGGCTGGCCCCGCGCTGGCCGAGACGGCCCACCCCATACGTCCCGACACGCGTTCACTGACCAGCTGTACGTTGGCGACGCCGACCGAAGTCCCTAGGATGACACGCTCGCGGCCGAACTCGCCGCAGTATCCCACTCCTGCTCAGCGCCGTGGGTCGAAATGCCCGCACACGGCGCGCATGAGTTTAGAGACGAAGCGCAAGGGCGCCGTGAGAGGCTGGCCCGCAGATGATTGAACTGGCTTCAAGGCCCGTGTGGCAGCCGGCTGCGAGCCGCCCTGCCAGCGTCGAGAAGTCGAGGCTGGTGCCCTACGCTGCCACGCGCAGTCTGTCAATTCGTCGTAGGAGTGAGACCTTGTCGGGGAACGCGCTCAGGCTTTGCGAACTCTCTCGGTGTCTCGCGCCTCCGATTGGCTTCGTCAACGGCTGCGCCGATGACTTGAGACAAGACATCGCGTGATCGGTAGCTAAAGTGCTCTTGAAATGGCATCGCAACGAAGCTCGTGTGCTTGGTTGCCCTAGCCTGTGTGCCAAGTGCCCGCGCCCATTCGTCTCGATAGATTCGGTATGGATTCATCGGTGTCGCCTGCGCCCTAATTGTCCTGCGAAACCAGGTAGACGCCGACGAGCACGAGCGCCACGCGGTAGGTAATCCGGATCATGGCCGTGGACACCACTCCGTGAGGGCCATCATAGGATGTTGTGCCAATCTGGCACTCGCACACGGCCAGGACAGGTCACGGTCGAGGGCCTGCGCTTTAGCTACTCAGCACCGAAATCGCCCACGCGAACGGCACCGCGCCGAGCAGCCCGCCAAGGATGCCGAACAGGATAGGTCGATGCGGGGCGAGGCGTCGTGATCGTCCTGCAGCCCCGTGCAGACCCGCAACGAGGAGAAGGTAGAGAACCGTCTGGATCAGCCCCTCCGGCGAGAAACCGAAGCCGTAGTAGGCGCCGCTCGGCTCGCTCTTCCAGACGAGGATCAGAATCACCATCGCAGCAGCTGCGAGTATCGGCGCGAGCCACGCGGCGACGAGCGTCTGGGGGAGCGGGCGCACGGGCAGGCGCTTGCACCCAAGCCCCACCAGCAACCCGATCCCGGTGCCGACGACGACGCCGAGCAGCCAGAACATCGCGCTCATTCTAGACCCCAGCAGGAGCCCTCCCGAGTCATCACGCTCCCGAACGGCCGCTGGCGCGTAACGGGTGTCTAATACTGCGTGGTGGAGATTGGGGTTCAGGTCGCGGCGCTCACCATGTTCCTCTGGTCTATGGCGTACAGATTCCCCAAGGCCAGACAGGACGCAGACTGGTTCGGCATCGTCTGCGTGGCACTGACGGCACTGCTCGCCCTAATGCTGTTCCTCTGGGTGGGTGTCGGTACGCGGTCCAGGTAACCCGACTGGCCCTACCTCCCTGTGAGGCAACCCAAACCGCCCGCGCCATCGTCCTATCGTCACGTTCTACAGGGAGGCATCCATGCGACGAGTCGCCAGGGTCATCGTCCTGTTGGCTGTAGGTATTGGCTTCGGGTTCGCCGTGGGCAGGGCGCAGACGACGGAGCCAGATTTTGAATTGGTGGTCACGGCCCCGGCTGGTGAGACGAGAGTGGAATGCCGCCGTGGCTGCGGACTCGTGTGGGTGGAGCGGGGTCTGCCGCCGGCCGCCAAGCCGTCACCGTCGTTCACGTTCGAGTGTTCGGGAGCCGATGTAGGGCGGTGCTCATCGGCGCGAATCGGCGGCTGGGTCAAGAGGTAGCCGGGAACGCAGACTCTGCCCGCCACGCGGTGACTGCTCGGCCCGCTGGCGTGCCTCCCGGATTGCTTTGATTGCTTTCGCTCAGGTGCCGGGGCGGTCACACCCACAAATCTCCGTGGAAGCCGTCGTGCGTCACCGGACGCACCCACGCCTCCGCCATGCGGCTGCGCGCGCTAGAAGGCGACTCGAATCAAGGCCGGAACAACAATCGCATAGGCTGGCTGAACGGGCGGCGTTCGTCGAGAACGACGGCGAGAATCGTATGCGGAGACTCATTTCTGTCATCGCACTCGCGTCGACGTTCGCACCCCACTACTACAACGCCAGCGCCCAGACGGGGGGGGCGTAAGGCGCAGAAATGGGCCTCGAACTGGTCTTGTGGGGCATCTTTCCGGCACTCGTAGGAGTAGTGCTGATCGTCGCGACGGTGTCTATAGCTGTACGAGAAGCGACGCCATCGCAGTGGTTGCTGAGTCTTGGGACGGTCATTCTGTGTGGGTATGCCCTGTTGGTGTTGTGGAGAATATTTTTCCTCCGAGCCTGGCCGACGGCCGTTCCGCATCTGCTCATCGCGGTCGGCGCGATGCTGTGCGGCCTGCAGGCGATCCTTCGCAGGCGCCGATGGCCGTCGTGATTCGGCACTGCCACTGGAAGCCCTGCAACGAATAACCTGGCACCATGCAGACGCGAACGGGACGGCAGTTCTTCGCGCGGCCTGCTGGAACGGCGCTTCGACTGGATCCCCGATGCGACTCTGGATGATCCTCCTGTGCGTTTGTCTGTCGGCCGCACTTCTTCATCGCGCCGAGGCGGAGCCGACGGAGCGGCTTCTTCATCTGCCAGGCTCTGTGCTCCTGTTGGGCTACCCCGACGATGATACGCTTTTCGTCGTCCGCGACGGCAAGGAGTTGAGACTTCGTGTTCCCGGGAGCAAGAGGGCCGGACATCATTACCGAGCCTGTCGCGCGATGGCACGCTGGTGGCAACCTCGTATGTCAAGAGTCGCCACCCGCTCTATCGGGAGGGGATCGCTAGTACTTGCTGGTTGACAGGCAATGGAAGCAATACAGCGGTGGCGACTTTACATTTGTCTGGGCGATAACGGTCTCGCCGGACGGATCCACCCTGGCCTTCAAAGCAGAGCGCGACCGGACGCACCGGCCGCAGCTGCTGCTGCTGGATCTGAAGACCGGCGACACGACGGTCTTGATTGAGCCGTTTCTCGGCAGGGCTCCATTGAGCTGGTCCCCTGACGGCCGCAACATCGTCTATGAGCATTGGGTGAAGCGGCCGGACCCAAATGTCGATCTCGACGAGTATGAGATCAGGATTCGTGATTTCCGGAACCAACAGGAGCGCCGGCTGGTGTCCGGATCCGCTCCGTCATGGTCGCCATCAGGAGAATGGATCGCGTACTTGGACAGCGCCGGCGCGGTCAGTATCGTGCATCCCGACGGCACAGGGGCAACAGCGCTCGTGAGCCTGCATCGCAGCTTCCCCTGGTTCTACAGACGCTTTTTCGTGTATCCACCCGTATGGTCACGGGATTCGCAAACGCTGCTGCTGAACGAAGCCGCCGCCGACGAAACTGCGCGCGCCCTGATTCATCAATTCGATCTTGGGTCACGAAAGCTGCGGCAAAAGCGCGGAAAGGGAGTCGCCGTGTTGGGATGGACTCAGTGATAGAGTACAGGGCGCTCGCTAACTGTGCGGCTTGCAGGTGGTCCTTCGCAGGCGCCGATAGCCGAACATCGAAGGGCCGACCGTTAGATGAAGCGCGGCTTGATTCGATTCGTTCTCGGTGGGATCCTGGCCGGGTTGGCCCGCCAGGCTGATGCCCACACCGTTAGGCGGATCGCGCGCGAAATGATCACCATCCGAATCGGTCTCGCAGCTTCGTGTCTCGCATTAGCACTGAGCTCGTACGGTTGTTGCCCTTCGTTTGCATCGCCTGTGACGGGTTTCTCAGTGCCGAGGGTGAAGTCTACGCTTGATCGACGCGCCTGTCGGAGCAGTCAGCGCCGTTGAAATCGACATCGCGACCTCACCTCGCCAAGTGAATCTTCAGCCTGTCGTCGCCGCCGAGGTGGTTCTCGAGCCGTGGACGCCGAAGCACCGACCAAGTGGCGACACTTTAGCGATGTGGACTTCTCGAGCCGTCACCGATGCCGACGGTCGATTCAGGCTCGGTAATAATGGCTAGGCCAGGCTCCTACGACGTCACGTTGTCGATCCGGGCATCGGGCTTCCAGCCAGTCGAGCACGTCTTTCGACACGACCGCCAGACGCCACATAAGGCTCGTGTTCTCTTGGTTCGGGTAAGTAACTTAGCGAGATGCTTAGACTCACCCACATGTCCGACGGAAGAGTAATCGCACAGGCTGGATGGCCGAGCAGCGTTCGGCACAGCCACCGTGGGCGAGAATCGTATGCGGAGACTCATTCTTGTCATCGCGCTCGGCGCTGCGCTCCAGTGCCAAACAACGCACGCGCACACGCGGTCGACGAGGGCGCAGGAGCAACTCGTGCCATTTCGAAGCCAAGGAAAGTGGGGCTACAAACGGCCGGATGGACGCGTCGCGATTCCGCCGCGTTATTTGGGGGCTGGTGCCTTTCGCGAAGGCCACGCCCCCGTCAAAGATGGCGACGGGTTTGCGATAATCGACGACACGGGATGGGTCGTGGAACCCAGTCAAGAGCCGTGCGGGCGTGCCCGTTCCCGTTTGTGCTGACTGTGCCCAGATTTGGATCAAGGCAACGGCCAACGGAAAATACCGAGAGCAGTCATGTCAAGAACTTGCCACTGAAACGCTGGCCGGTTCGTTGCTTCAGCTCATGAAGAGATCGGCTCGAAAGTAAGCCCCCGAGGGCCCGGACTCGTACGCCCTGAGTTCGCGCCCTGGCGCACAGTGACCGTCATGCATCCCCTCCTGCTCGGCTTGCTTGTCCTGGCGTCGGCCGCGCCCGCAGTCGCGCAGCCGGTTGCGGCTCCCGCCCACCCACCGATTGGCTCCGATATCG
>CAVRDA010000017.1:0-208389 GCA_963719755.1 Vicinamibacteria bacterium
ACTCGTCTCGATAGGCCTCGGCCTTGCCTTCAAGGGCCAGAATGTCGCTTATATGGTGGGCCTGGCGTTTGCGATCGCGGCGAGCGCGAACTTTCCCGCGCTGGTGCTGTCGGTGTTCTGGCGCCGCTTCACGACGCGCGCCGCGGCCGCATCGATGGTCACCGGCACCGTGGCCAGCCTCGTGCTGATCTACTTCTCGCCGACGATTCAGATGGGCTCCTCGGGGAGACCTCGGCCCCATTTCCATTGAGGAATCCCGGGCTGGTCTCGATGCCGCTGAGCTTCGTTGTTGCGATCGTCGTTGCGCTGGCCAGCCCGGAGCCCGAGGCGGAACGGCGGTTCGAAGAAGTAGCGCATCGCGCCATTCTCGGAGAAACTTGATCCGGGAGCCCACCTGAGGTGATTACGTCCGCGCGGTTTCTCCTGCTCGCCAGTCTGCTTTCTGCTACGAGCCTGCCTCTTCGAGCGCAGGCGCCGGCTGAGCAGCAGTCGAGGTTGCCCCCGTCAGCCACCCGACTGGTGGATTTCTCAAAAGACGTCAAGCCGATTCTCCAGGTCGCCTGCGTGCGGTGCCACGCTCGCGGCAACGACAAAGGCGGCTTCAGCATCGAGACGCGCGAGTCGCTGTTGCGAGGCGGCGACACCGGGCCGGCAGTCGTGCCGGGACAAAGCTCCGCAAGCTTCCTCATCGAACTGGTGTCGGGCCTCGAGCCCGACATGGTGATGCCGAAGAAGGGCTCGCGGCTCACCAGCGATCAGATCGGGCTGCTCCGCGCGTGGATCGATCAAGGGGCTGTGTGGGACCCGGGTGTGACGTTTGCGCGTGCGGCGCCCAGAAACCTGGCCAGGCGGGCACCGGCTCTGCCTGATGCGCCTGTACCCGACGGCTCACCTGTGGATCGGCTGCTGCACGGGTACTTCGCCTCGCACAAGAGCACTGCGTCACGTGTTGACGATCGGCTCCTGATTCGGCGCCTGACACTCGACGTGATCGGCGAGCTGCCTTCGCCCTCCGACGTCCGGGCGTTTGTCGCCGACCGCGCTCCCGACAAGCGCGCGCGCCTGGTGGCGCGTCTGCTCGCCGACCAGCGCCGCTACGCCGAACACTGGCTGAGTTTCTGGAACGACCTGCTGCGCAACGACTACCGCGGGACCGGCTACATCGACGGCGGGCGCCGGCAGATTACCGCGTGGCTGTATGCCGCGCTGGCCAACAACCTGCCGTACGACCAGTTCGTCGCCTCGCTGGTCAACCCGGTGCCAGGCACCGAAGGCTTCACCAAGGGGATTGTGTGGCGCGGCGTCGTCAATGCCAGCCAGGCGCCGGAGATGCAGGCTGCTCAGAACATCTCGCAGGTCTTCATGGGGGTGAATCTCAAGTGCGCGTCGTGCCACGACAGCTTCATCAACGAATGGCAGCTGTCCGACGCGTACGGCCTGGCCAGCATCTACGCCGATCAGCCGCTCGAGATGGTGGAGTGCGACCGTCCGACGGGCAAGACCGCGGCCATGAAGTTCCTCTACGCGGATCTCGGCAGCATCGATTCTTCCTCCCCGCGGGCCGTGCGCCTGGATCAACTGATGCACGCGCTGGTCGGCCCGACAAACGGCCGGCTGGCCCGCACGGTGGTCAATCGGCTGTGGGCGCGGTTCATGGGCCGTGGGCTGGTCGAGCCGGTCGACGACATGGAACAGGCGGCGTGGCATCCCGATCTGCTGGACTGGCTGGCCGAGGATCTTGTCGCGCACGGCTACGACTTGAAGCGCACGATGGCGGTCATCCTGACGTCAGCCGCGTACCAGCGCGCGGTTGTGACTGCGCCGGCCGCCAACGAGCCGTACGTCTTTCGCGGGCCCGAAGCCAGGCGTCTCACCTCCGAGCAGTTCGTGGATGCCGTGAGCGCCGTCACCGGCATCTGGCAGGAGGCGCCCGACGCACGCCTCAACGTCGCGCTGGTCCTGCCGCAGGCGATGCCGCCGCCGGAACGTACGCGCGCGGCGATGGTGGCGGCAAACCCTCTGATGCTGGCCCTCGGGCGGCCCAACCGCGAACAGGTGGTGACGACCAGAGCGGCAGCGGCCACGACACTGCAGACGCTGGAATTGCTGAACGGACCGACGCTGGCGAGCCACATTCAACGTGGCGCCGAGCGGCTGCTCGCCAGTGGGAAGAGCTCCCGAGCCATTGTCGACGAGGTGTTCGAACGCGCGCTTGGACGAGCGCCGACGAAGGCCGAGCGCATGCTCTCCACCGAGGCCCTGGGCGCGCGGCCGGACCGGGCCGCCATCGAGGACCTGCTCTGGAGCGTGGTGATGCTGCCCGAATTTCAAGTGGTGCGGTGACATGGCTTCAACCACCCGACGCGACTTCCTGGCGAGCGCAAGCGCCGCGACGCTTTCCGCGTTGGCCGCCGGCTTTCCGCGTGGCGTGGCAGCGCAGGGCGCCGAGACGCTGGTCCCGACGGCCGATTCGGTCATCGTGCTCTGGATGGGCGGCGGGATGGCGCACACCGAGACCTTCGATCCGAAGCGCTACACCCCGTTTTCGCCGGGCCTGCGGCCCGATCAGGTGCTGAGCACGTTTCCCTCCATCGACACCGCGGTCGACCACATCAAGTTCTCGGAAGGGCTGGAGGGTATTGCGCGCGTGATGGATCGCGGGACGCTGATCCGCAGCTACACCGCCGGCGATCTGGGCTTCATCCTGCACTCGCGGCATCAATATCAGTGGCACACAGGCTACGCGCCTCCGCAGACCGTGGCCGCACCGCATCTGGGCGCGATCGTTTCAAGGACGTTGGGGCCGCGCGAACCCGCGATGCCGGCGTTCATCAACATCGGCCAGCGGCTCGACGTCGGCGAGGGCGAGGAGCTGAAGGCGTTTACGACGGCGGGTTTTCTTGGCACCGAGTACGGGCCGTTCAGCGTGCCATACCCCGACGAAGCGGCCGACGTGGTGCGCCCCCCTGGCGGGATGTCGCCGGGCCGGTTCGAGAATCGCGATCGCTTCTATCGCCGGCTGCTCGAGGCCAACCCGATCGGGCAGGAAGGCAGCGAGTATCAGCGCGAGTCGCTGATGCGCGCGTACGACAACGCGCATCGGCTGCTCAGCTCGCCTGCCGCAAAGGCATTCGACCTGTCGCTCGAGCCGCTGGAGCACATCCAGAAGTACGTGCCAGGATATACGCCGGGCCAGCAGTTTCGCGCCGCAGCAGGATCGTTTCGGCGCCGCGTACGAGCGGCAGATGGTGGGCCGGTTCGGGCTCGGTTGTCTGCTGGCGCGGCGCCTGGTCGAAGCCGGCGCCAGGTACATCGAGGTGACGACGGAGTACATCCCGTTTCTCAATTGGGACACGCACGAGAACGGGCACGAGCGGCTCGTGGCAATGAAGCGGCAGATCGACGCGCCGGTCGCACAGCTCGTGCTCGATCTGGAGGCTCGCGGCCTGCTGAATCGCACGCTGGTCGTCCTGGCGAGCGAGTTCAGCCGCGATCTGTTGATCGAAGGCAAGCCCGATTTGAAGGTGAAGGACCAGGTCGAGGTGCCCGATCTCGTCACCGAGCCGAAGCACTACGGCATGCACCGGCATTTCACCGACGCCGGCAGCGTGCTGCTATTTGGCGGCGGTGTCCGGCGCGGGCACCTGCACGGCGTCACGGCCGACGAGCGTCCGTGCCGCACCCTCCAGGATCGCGTCGTGATCGAGGACCTGCACGCGACGATCTTCCGCACGCTGGGAATCGCGCCGACACAGGCGTACGAGATCGAACAGCGGCCGTTCTACGTGACCAGGGACGGCAAGGGCAAGGCGATCACGTCGGTCCTCGCCTGACTCGCCTAGCCGCCGGTGGCGCCTATCGCAGGCAGCGGCGGCAGCTCGTTGTCCTGATCGGGCGGCGTCGAAGCGGTCCACTGGTGCCCGCACTTGTCGCAACGGTAGCTGCTCAGTCCGTCACTGCGGTTCACGACAGCCGGGTTTGAATCGCTACACTTTGGACACGTCGGCGGCGTGCACGGTGTCGGCATCAGCCCTCCAGGTGAATCCAGGTGCAAGACGAATGCCCGCCGGTCCTATCTGCTCGAGCTGGCGAGGGCCGGTTCAGGCAGTGTGAGGATTCCCAGGACGGGGAAATGGTCCGAGCCATATCGGCTGTCGAGCCGCCGGCTCGTCATCGTCCACCCCGAGGGAAGACGGGCCAGCAGGTAGTCGATGCGCCCGACTCCTGGCAGCGTCTCGCGGGTGTCCTCGCCCACGGGCGTGTCGAACACGTCATTCAGCAGCTCGATCGTCGGCTCGTTCGACGCCCACGTGTTGAGATCGCCGCCGAGGATCGCCGGCCCATCGGGCAGGAACTTCTTGACGAGCGCCCGGGCCTGGCGTGCCCGGGCCGATGGCGCTTCCAGCCAGAAGTGACGGCTGCCCGTTCGGTTCTCGAGATGGACGCTGAGCACCCACAGATCGTCGTCAGACGTCACATCGGCGATCCGCGCGGCGACGGCGACGCGGCGCTGCCGCTCGAACGGCAGCTCGATCGCGTGCGGATCGGCGAGTGTCATCGTGGACAGAATCGCCGACCCGCGGTCTTCGCGCTGGTTCGCGTCACCTGCCCCGTTGCGCATGCTGGGCACGTAAACCAGGTGGAGACCCAGCCGTCTTGCGAGCTCCGGCGTTGACACGCGTGAACCGGACGGCGGAGGCGGCGCGATGCGGGGCGGCGCCGGCTGTCCGCTTCGCCAGGCCGGAATGTCACCGCTCGTGCGGAACGCTTCCTGGAGCAGGAAGACGACAGGCAGGGGTTCTCCGCCAGTGAGCCGGCCAGCTCGAAGGTCGGCGCTGAGCGCGGCGATGTCCCCTCCACCG
This sequence comes from Vicinamibacteria bacterium, assembly GCA_963719755.1. Taxonomy (GTDB): domain Bacteria; phylum Acidobacteriota; class Vicinamibacteria; order Vicinamibacterales; family JAENWD01; genus JAENWD01. The sequence continues at coordinate 4,863 of CAVRDA010000017.1, forward strand.
ACGTGCACGTTCCACGAAACGAGCGCGATGCGTCGGCCTGGAGGCAGTGCGAGCCCAGGCGTCGGTTGATGCACGACCGGCGTGCCGACCGTCGCGCACCAGGCATCGAGGCGTTGACGCTGGTCATCGGCGGCGGGTGTGAACCACCGCACCGAGGCGCTGGTTCCAGCGGGGCCCGTGCACGAGCGGGTTCGGGTGTCGAGATCGAGGTCCAGCGCGCCGGAACACGCCGTTGCGCAAGCCACCAGCGCCGTCGCGAAGACTCGCCGCAACCAGTTGTAGCCGCGGGTCCGAACCACCACTACAATCGTGCCGCCACCGGGCGGCCCGGACCGCCAGGAGAATGACCAGAGGCGTCGAGGAGGCCGTGTGCGCATCAGAGTAATCGTCGCGTTGTTCGTCCTGCTCGTGTCCAGTCCCGTTCTCGCACAGGCGCCGGCCGCCACCACCTACACAATGGGCGTCCGTGACCAGTTCGACTACATCCAGCAACTCGTGATGAAGTCGGCGGAAAAGGTCGGCGAGGAACTCTATTCCTTCAAGCCTACGCCGGAGGTGCGCAGCCTCGCCGGCGTGGTCGGGCATATTGCCGACGGCAACAACCTGCTCTGCGGGCTCGCTGCTGGCAAGCTCGACATCGCCGCTGTGATGAAGGATCTTGCTGCCGTACAGGTGCACGAGAAGAAGACTTCGAGGGCCGACCTCGTCGCGGCGTTGAAGGAATCACACTCGTTTTGCCAGTCTGTCTTCGACAGTCTCACCGACGTCAGCGGGCAGCAGACCGTCACCTTGTTCGGACAGCAGCAAGTGCCGAAGCTTCTGGTGCTGACGATGGCGACCGGTCACGCATGGGAGCATTACGGGAACCTCGTGACGTACATGCGGCTGAAGGGGATCGTGCCGCCGTCGAGCGAGCGCTAGAAGGGGTCGGGGAGGGGTGGGCCGAGCGCTCACTGCTACAATTTACGGACCAGCCCGTGCGGAGGGATGGCCGAGTGGTTGATGGCGGCGGTCTTGAAAACCGCTGTACCTGAAAGGGTATCGGGGGTTCGAATCCCTCTCCCTCCGCCAGTTTTCTAGACTTTTCGTCAATCGGTGTCCCGAAGTTGTTCGGGCTTAATGGCCGCTGTCCCCGATATTGTCCCCGTCAGCTTGCGCTAACCAATTAGCTTCAAGTTCAGGGGTCTTCGTCGCGCGCCGCCGGGCCCGTTGACCTGCTCGATGGCGGCTGCTCGACGCAGGGCGCGGATCCTCACCTCAGATCCGCACGTTTTGCGCGGCGATGATCTTCTGGAGGTCAAAGCTTCGGGCCGTTCTCCTTGATGAGCTCGCTCGCTCTTGTCAGCCCAACAGCTATCGCGATTCAAAGGGGCTGCGTATACTCAGCGCTCGCACGCCAGCGACTGGAAATGCTGCCGGGCGCAAACGCTGGGACTGACATGGCTCGCATCCCACTGTTCAACCAACTCTCTCGGACCATCAGCGTCGCGTGGTTTGCTGAGCAGCACGGGCTCTCGACGCGTGACGCGCTCGAGCGCATCATGGACGCCCGCGGACAGGCGGAGCGGCGGCGCTCGCGGCGCGACTTCCTCGGAGACATGGCGCGCGTCGCGGCGTCCGGCACGCTCGCGATGGCCGCCGGACCGATTCACCAGGCCTACGCGAAGCCACGCAGCAGCAGCCGCAGCGTCGCGATCGTCGGCGCGGGCATGGCGGGCCTTGCGTGCGCCGATCGCTTGAGGGAAGCGGGGCTCCTCGCGACCGTCTATGAGGCCGCACTTGAACGCGTCGGCGGCCGCGTCCGATCGATCTCCGGCGTCTTTCCCGGCCGAACGATCGAGCTCGGCGGGGAGTTCATCGATTACTGGCACGCGACGATCCTGAAATACGTGCGCCGCTTCGATCTGACGAGGGTCGATCTCTTCGACACGGCCGGCGAGGTTCTCTACCGTATCGACGGAGTGACGTACCCCGAGGCGACGATCATCGACGCCTTCCGCGATATCGTCCTGCGCATGAAGGCGGACATGCGGTCGGTGACGTCCGGCATCAGCGCGAGGAACTTCGATCCCGCGTCAAACAGCGCCGACCAACGGCTCGACAATACGAATCTCCAGGAGTACCTCGAGCAGCTCGGCGCGGATGATGTGTTCATAAAGGCCATTCAATCAGTGTTCGGCGGCGAGTACGGGCAGGCGATCCACCTGCAGAGCTGCTTGAACTTCATCCTCTTCGCGAAGCTTACGCGCAGCAAGAGCCGGATCGTCTACTTCGGTGCCAACAACGCGGAGCGATATGCCATCGCCGAGGGGAACGAGGCGCTCGCGCAAAGACTGCGCGATGAGCTCGTCGACGCGGGCGGTATGGTCGAGGGCGGGATGAGCCTCGTGGCGCTGAAGAAGGCGAACGACGGACGATACGGGCTCACGTTCGCGGACGGGACGACGGCATCCCATGATGCTGTTGTGGTCGCCATTCCAGCGACCGTGATTCGCGACCGCGTCACACTCGACGCCAACCTCGGCATCGCTTCAGAGACCCGTGCCGCCATCGCCGGCGTTCAGTACGGCGACAACACGAAAACGATGTTTCAGCTCGGATCGAACCAGCCGTTTGCTGCAGTCGGTGGCGACGGGACGGCCTACGCGACTGACCCGGGGTTGCCGAACGTGCAGGTGGCGTTCCCGTCGAAGACGGCGGCGCCCGGCGCCGATCCGACGATGCCCGTCGTCGTTGACTACGGCTTCGGCGAGCGCGGCCGTCTGCTCCCGGCCGTGGACCCCGATGGAACGGGCTTCCTCGATGGATACGATGTCATCTTTCCCGGGGCTGCGGCTGCAGCCGTGCCGCTCCTGAACGGCGACCTCTTCGCGCGCGCGCACTGGCCGTCCGAACCCAACGCATTGGGGAGCTACACCTGCAACCAGCCGGGCTACTTCACGACGATGGAGGGATGGCTTGGCGAGCCGGCCGGGAACCTCGCGTTCGCGGGCGAGCACACCGACAGCTTCCACAACTTCCAGGGATTCATCGAAGGCGCGGCGGTGTCGGGCGTTCGCGCCGCGGAATATCTCCTCGGCCGGATCCGAAGCGGGCTGCTCTGAGTGCTGAGTGCGGACTGACGGCTGTCCACCTAGAGCGTTCCCATTACAGCTGCTGCGCCGACTCCGCGGATCTGCGCGATGTTTCGGCAACGTCGCGCGCCCCGCAGGGCTCGGCGCGACTTGGCACGAATCCCGTGAGTCGCTGTGCGTCGCTTCGCTCGACGCGGTGGTGATCGCGTGCTATCTATCGTCCAGAAACATCAGGAGGCCGACATGGCGCGAGCGCGATCCGTCAGCATCACCCTTACGGCCTTCGTTGTCGCGGGCTTGGCGGGCCCCGTCAGGGCGCAAAGCCCGGCCGACCGCGTGCCGATTACCTTCACCGTCGAACATCTGCACACGACGGGCAGCTGCAAGGGCGAGTTGACCGTGGACAAGTGGCGCTTCACCTATCGGTCGACCGATCGTCCCGACGACGACAGGGATTGGAAGCTGACGGAGTTGAAAACCGCTGTACCCTGAAAGGGTATCGGGGGTTCGAATCCCTCTCCCTCCGCCAAAACGCACAGCTAAGTCCAATTCAAACAACTGTTTAGACCAGCACTTCAAGCGCATACCTACAGGTCGGCCGGGGAATCGCCACGAACGCGGCAATTTCCGCTTCGCGGCTAAGGCGAGGCGATTAAAGTCAACCTCAGCGCGACCTATCGCTTCGAGGGCCGAGCACCTGCCGAGCTAAATAGAAGCTTTTCCTGAGGATTTGGCTCGAGGACGACGGCCGCAAGCTCAGGCACAGCCATTGCTCAGGCGCGTGGTTACCCGTGGCTCCCCTGGCCCTCGTCGGTCTACTGGTCTGCGAACTGTTGTACCTGACGGTTTCGTTCGACTCTCAGGCTCTCGACCACGCCGAATCGGCGTGGCTCCGCTTCGTCTCGTGGTCCCCCCAGTACCTCCGCCTGGCCATCACTGTCGGCGTCGTCGGACTGCTCCTGGGCGGCCGCTCCCTCGTCTCGCGACTCCTGGCCACTCCGGCGTCGCCTCGCACACGTCTGGCCGCGCTCGCCGTGCACCTGGTCGCCGTCACCGCTTTCTTCCGGGTGTCGGGCGTCGTCTTCGACGTCGAGACAGCGAGCGCTGGTCCGGCCACCTGGGTGACCCTCTGGCTCGTGACCGGCGGGCTGACGCTCATCGCCTGGGTCGTGGCGCTGGCGCCCTCGTCCCTGCAGGTCCTTGCCACTCGCGCCAACCGCGTCGTGGCGTTTGCGGGACTCGTGCGTTGGGGCCGCGGCGTGGTTCAGCGGCGTTCTCACCGAGGCACTGTGGGGGCCGCTCGCGTCCTACACCTTCGCGCTTGTCGGCACGATGCTCGGCGCAATCTTTCCGAACGTCGTGAGCGATCCCGCGCGCCTGGTGCTCGGCACGCCGACGTTCAAGATCGCCATCGCGCCGGAGTGCTCCGGGTACGAAGGCATCGGCCTCATCCTCGCGTTTCTCGGCATCTACCTCTGGCTGTTCCGGCGCGAGCTGCGGTTCCCCGGTGCGCTCCTCCTGCTGCCCATCGGCGCCCTCACCATCTGGACGGTCAACGCCGTCCGTATCGTCGCGCTCATCGCGCTCGGCACGGCAGGCTGGCCCGACATCGCGCTTGGCGGGTTTCACTCGCAGGCGGGATGGCTGGCGTTCAACGCGGTGGGGCTCGCGTTTGTCGCCTTGCTCAACCGCGGAGGCTACTTCCGCCGGGACGTAGCAGCTGTCACGACCGGGCCGACCAAAGACGACGGCACGACCGCGTATCTGGCGCCGTTCCTGGTCGTCATGGCGACCGCGATGGTGACCGGGATCTTCGCGAGCGAGCTCGACTGGCTGTATCCCATCCGGGTGCTCGGCGCGGTGTGGGTGCTCTGGCTGTTCCGCGAGCGGTACTCGCGCCTCGGGTGGACGCTGTCGTGGCGCGCGGTGGCGATCGGCTGCCTCACGTTTGCCGTGTGGGTGGCTCTCGTGCCGGCTGCGTCGGGGCAGGAGGAGGCATGGCCGGCTTCCCTGGCCACGCTCCCGGCGCACTGGGCCGCCGCGTGGCTCGCGATTCGCGTCATCGGCTACACCGTGACCGTGCCGATCGTCGAGGAGCTGGCGTTCCGCGGGTATCTCACGCGCCGTCTGATCGGCGAGGACTTCGAGCGGCTGCCCGTGGGCCTCTTCACCTGGTCGTCGTTTCTTGTCTCGTCGCTGCTGTTCGGCGCGCTCCACGGCGGCTACTGGATCGCCGGGACGCTGGCCGGGATGACGTTCGCGCTGGCGCTCTATCAGCGCCGGGCGCTCGGGGATGCCGTGGTGGCGCATGCCACTACGAACGGGCTCATCGCGATGTACGTCTTCGCGACCGGGCGGTGGTCGGTGTGGGGGTAGCTCAAATCAGGAGGTTGGGATGAGAAGGATACTGCACGCAGCTCTCAGTCTGGCGTTCGTGCTTCACGCGCTCGGCACTTCCGTCATGGCATCAGACACCAACCCTGTTCCCGAGATCAATGCCGGTTCGATCTCCGCGGCTCTCGCCGTTCTGGGTGGCGGCGTGCTGATGCTGCGAGCGCGGCGGCGTAAGTAGCTCGACACGGAGGACGCATGATCTGGCGCAGAGTGTAGGCGTCGAGAGCGGCGATGGACAGTGGCGGGAAAGCACGTTGCGCAAGTGCAGAAACCTATGAGCTGCAGCAGCCGTCGTCTTCGCATCGCTGTGTCTCGTACTGGGCGTCAGCGGTGTGGCGTTTGCGGGGTTCGATGTCCCAGTGACCGGTGCCGGAGATCAGTCCAACATCGATTTCTGCCGGCCTTGCCATTCTGGCCGGTGGCGTGCTGATGGTGCGGGCGCGGCGGCGGAAGTAGTACAGACACAACAAGGAGACTCCCCATGAGAAATGTGATTGCGCGTGGAACGAGAGCGATTTTGACGCTGGCGTGCCTGGTGGTCGCCCTGGAAGGCGTGGCGGCTGCCGTCTTTCCCCAACCCCGAGCAGCGCCAGAGATCAGCCCGGCTTCGCTCTCGGCAGGGCTCGCGATTCTGGTCAGTGGCGGCCTGATCCTGCGGGCGCGCCGGCGCAAGTAGGAGCGTAGCCGAGGACGCGGGATGCCGTCCTGCGTCCTCGGGCAAGTCGAAAGGAGACAACGATGGATTCAGCCCGTACTGCGATCTGGTCTGCGGCCACCATGTCCGCATGGCTGTTGCTCGAGGCGCCCGCGTTTGCGACGACAATCCCTGGAGTCCCCGAGATCACGCCGGGCTCGATTTCGGCCGGGCTCGGACTGCTGACCGCCGGGGTGCTCATCCTGCGGGCGCGCATGCGCAGAAAGTAACAGCGTGCTGGAAGAGCTCGTCGCGGGCGGCTCGCGGATCTACGCGATCGTGTACTTCGGCGCCATCCTGGCCGTCGCGGTCGCCGAGTCGATTGTGCCGGCCCGCGAGCTCGGCCCCTCGCCGGGGCGCAGGTGGCTGCAAAACTTCAGCCTCACGGTGCTGGGGAGCGTCCTCCTGCGGACGGTCTTTCCCATCGCGGGGGTGGGCTGGGCCCTCTTCTGCGCGGAACGCGAGTTGGGGCTGCTCAACCAGGTGGCGTCGCCTGACTGGCTCGCCATCGCCTTGACCGTCGTGGTGCTCGACCTGGGTTACTACACGCAGCACTACCTGCTGCACAGAATTCCGCTGCTCTGGCGTCTGCACCGAACGCATCACTCTGATCTCGAGTACAGACTTCAGCACAGGGGTACGGTTTCACCCATTCGAAGCTTTCTACACGGCGGCGTTCGTGGCTGGCGCCATAGCGATGCTCGGTGCCCCTCCGGCAGGGGTGATGCTCTCGCAGATCGTCGCTGCCGCGGTGTCGTTCACCGAACACGCGAACGTTCGGATTCCAGACAGGATCGACCGTGTCATCCGCCTGGTCTTCGTGACCCCGAACATGCACCGCATCCACCACTCGGCGGAACCCGACGAAGGCAACTCCAACTTCGCGAACATGTTCTCGTTCTGGGACCGGCTCTTCGGCACCTACATCAACGAACCAGCGGCGGGCCACGACGGCATGATCTTCGGCCTGAAGGAAATGCAAGACCGCCGGCAGCTGACGCTTCCGCGCCTGCTGGCGCAGCCCTTCGTCGAGCTTCCCGGCACGACGCCTCATCCTGAAGCGCCCGCAAGTGAGCCGACAGCAGTCGAGCGCGCCTGATCGTCGCGTCTCCTAGATCAGGAAGCCACATCATCGCAATGAAGTACCGCCCGGACATCGACGGGTTGCGGGCTCTGGCCGTTGTGTCGGTGATGGTCTATCACCTGGCGCCACGTTGGCTGCCGGGCGGCTTCATGGGCGTTGACGTGTTCTTTGTCATATCCGGTTTCGTGGTGTGTGCTTCGCTCGCGGCTTCCGAGCGCACTCGCCTGTCTGGCTTCGTCGCCGAGTTCTATGCGCGGCGCCTGGCGCGAATAATTCCGGCACTCGTCGTAATGCTGGCCGTCGCGTCCGTCGTATCAACGCTGTTTGTCCCGAAAGCGTGGGTCAGCAGGCTGAACGATCAGACGGCACGGTACGCGTACTTCGGGCTGAGCAACGTGCTGTTGATGACGGACACTAACAGAGACGTTGCTGCGTCACGGGCCGAACTCAACCCTTACGCACACACGTGGTCCCTTGGTGTGGAGGAGCAGTTCTACCTGCTCTTTCCCCTGGCCTGCTTCTTCTGGGTCCGCGCCACGTCTGCTGCCCATCATCGCGGCCGTTTGGCCATGGTGGCCCTCCTCGGATCGGCGGCCGGTCTGTCGTTTGCGGGCAGCCGTTGGGCGACTGAAGCGCACCCCATCGCTGCCTTCTATTCAATCGCCTTCCGATTCTGGGAACTCGCTGCTGGAGCGTTGCTGTTTCAGTTGACCGCTTCACGGCCAGCAGCCGTTGCCGAGAACAGCCCGGCATGGAGGCGACCGTGGCCGTGGGTGGGCTTACTAGACGGCGGCTGCAGGGTTGTTCCTTGCCGATCCTCGACACTTTCCGTATCCGTGGGCTCTTGCCGCCGTCGCTGGAACCTTGCTCATGATCGGTGGCGCGAACGCGCCGGACCACGCTGTTCGACAAGCGTTCTCAGACTCCGGCGCAGTGTGGATCGGAAAACGTTCCTACTCCCTCTACCTCTGGCACTTTCCGGTGTATGTCTTCCTGCGATGGACCGTAGGGCTGGACGGAGTCGCGACACAGGTTGCCGCCGTTGGTAGCAGCGTGATCCTGGCCATCGCCTCGTATCGCGTCATTGAAGTGCCGGCCCGGTACAGTCGCGCGCTGTCCCAGAGTCCCCCGATGGTCAGGATTACATGCTTTCTCCTCGTGGTGTTGCTGGGGTGGAAGTTTACCGACGGGGTATTGTGGCGCCCCTGGGGACTGAGCGTGGTCTCCCGGAATTCGGCTGACTGGTATCCGGAGGCGGGAGAGCAAACAATTGCCGGCGCCGAGAAGCGCTGCACAGTCCGGACTGATCGTACGTCCTCGCGGACGGTTCCGTCGCGACCTTGCGGCCGATCAACTGCGACCAGCAGGGTCCAGGGGACGACAGAACTCTGTACGTGCTTGGAGACTCGCATGCGCGAGCCTACGGGCCGCTCCTGCAGAAAGTAAGCGCGACAGCGGTTATCGACGTGAAGATCTACACAATGCCGGGGTGCCCGTATCTCAACCTGTTGGTGCCGATGACGACCCAGCCACGGTGCCTCCCGTTCTGGCAAGCTGCGTCTGACAACGTGCTGGCCGCCGCCAAACCTGGGGACGTTCTTTTCTTGCCGACACTCAGACAGCGCCGTTTTGTCGATCAATGGACTGAGGACGAGGCACGGGCCGGCAATCATTGCCCAATGGCCGGCGAAGATGCGACCGCTCGTGCGACGCGGGAAGCGACCGAATGGCTGCGACCGTTCGCCGTACGTGGCATGGATGTCATCTTTGAAGCACCCAAGCCGATCTTCAAGAGCCCGGCCTTTCGTTGCGCTGACTGGTTCAATCAGTCGAACCCCGTCTGCCAGGGCGGACTCACACAACCACGGGCGTATCTGCTGGAGCGGCGACGCCCGATCATCGAGGCCATGCACGAGGTCATCGCCGAGGTGCCGCAAGTGCGCATCTGGGACCCGTTTCCCGCACTTTGTCCAGAGCAGACGTGCAGCGCGCTCGAAGGCCAGAGGCCCTTGTTCTTCGACGGCGATCATCTGAGCGCGTACGGAAACCTCCGCGTCTACTCCTCATTCGTGGGCTTGCTGGCAAGCGGAGCAATGAAGCAGGACGAAGGCGAGCGATGTGGCCCATCGGCAGCGTGTTAGCCCATTGGCACCGGTAGCGACTGCGTTAGTGCTTCCTATCGTTGTCGTTCCGCGGATAGCATGACCCGCGCGCCTCGGGCGACATCGGGCTGAGCAGCGCGGAGAGCGCGGAAGTACCGGAAGGATCGACATGAAGGCCATCACCGTCCAGCCGCACACACCCGGGAGCTCCAGCCTCGACGACATCCCCGAGCCCGACCCGCGCGACGGGTCCGTGCTCGTCGAGGCGATCGCGGTCGGCGTGTGCGGGACCGACGTCGAGATCGTCGAAGGCAAGTACGGCTGGGCGCCGCCGGGCAAGGCGCGGCTCGTGCTCGGCCACGAGTCGCTCGGCCGGGTCGTCGACCCGGGTCCGACCAGCGCGTTCCGCGAGGGCGACCTGGTCGTCGGCATCGTCCGGCGCCCCGACCCCGTGCCGTGCCCGAACTGCGCGGTCGGTGAATGGGACATGTGCCGCAACGGCAAGTACACCGAGCGCGGCATCAAGGAGATCGACGGCTTCATGTCGGAGCGCTGGCGGATCGAGCCCGAGTACGCGATGAAGGTCGACCCGTCGCTCGGCCTGCTCGGCGTGCTGCTGGAACCCACGACCGTCGTCACGAAGGCCTGGGAGCAGGTCCTCGCGATCGGCCAGCGCGCGTTCTGGGAGCCGCACACGGTGCTCGTCACCGGCGCCGGACCGATCGGCCTGCTGGCGGCGCTGGTTGGCAAGCAGCACGGGCTCGAGGTCCACGTCCTCGATCGCGTCGAATCGGGCGCCAAGCCCGACCTGGTTCGCGCCCTGGGGGCGACGTATCACACCGGTCGCGCCACCGACGTGGGGTTCCAGCCCGACGTGATCGTCGAGTGCACGGGCGTCGGCCAGGTCATCGCCGACTCGGTCCACGTCGTGGGCGCCGGCGGCATCGTCTGCCTCACCGGCGTCGGCACGGGCGGCCGGACGGTCGGCTACTCCACCGCCGACCTCGCCGCGACGATGGTGCTCCAGAACAACGTCATCGTCGGGAGCGTCAACGCCAACAAGCGACACTGGTACAAGGCGGGACAGGCCCTGGCTCACGCGGATGCCACGTGGCTGGCGCGCCTCGTGTCGCGGCGCGAGAGGCCGGAGGCGTTCATGAACGCGTTGCACCGCCAGCCGGACGACATCAAGGTCGTCATCCAGTTCGCCGAAGCCTGACGCGCGCGATCAGCGCGGAACCGCCGCAACCGACTGCTCGGGAAACGGGAGATCGCCAAGAACCGGCTTCTTTACACGATAGGCGCGCGCCACGGCGCCGTTCAGGAACTGCATCGGCAGGTGCAGTCGCGTCCCCCATGACGTCTCGCTGTGCTCGGCCATCGGGAAGCACAGGTGCATCAGGTTGCGGCCGTACTCCCATCCGCGCGAGATGAGCGCCATCGCCATCCCGACGGTGACCTCGTAGTTGTCGCCGGGCCAGCCGCTATCGAGGTAGAAGCCCACGTCCCTGAATGGCTCCGCGAACACGCGGTCGATGAGATCGTCGCGGTGCGAAAAGGTGCTCGACATGCAGCAGGCGCTGCCGAACACGTCGGGGTGCTGCCAGGCGGTGTAGAACGAGACGACGCCGCCGAGCGAGGAGCCCCACACGGAGCGGTGCCTGCGATGCCGGCCTACACGAATGCCGCGGCGCTCGACCTCGGGCACGACCTCCTCGACCAGCGACCGGGCGTACAACTCGTACCCGGGCTTCGTGTACTCGGTCATCCGATCGCCGGAGTAGACGCCCAGGATGATGAAGTCCTCGACGGCGTTCATGGCGCGCAGAACATCGCCGGTCTTGTCGACGGCCCAATCCTGTCCGAGGAACGCCTCGGCCGGGAAGAAGAGGTTCTGCCCGTCCTGCATGTACACGACCGGGAACTCGCTGAGCGTGTTCTCGTCGTACCCCGGCGGCAGATAGCCGCGGAGCTTGTGGTCGCGGCCGAGGATTTTCGACGGGAGCTCCACGAGCGTGGAGAACCGCCCCACCTCGGGACTGAAGAAGTATGGGTAGGCGACGCGCACGTCCGGCTCGGTCATGATTGCCAGCTTGTTGGGACCGAGGGCCCAGTGCGTCGACCCGCTCTCGACGAGACACGGCTTGAAGTACAGGAACGGCTGATCCGCTTCGAGCTCGAAGGTGGACACAGTGCCGTCATCGCTGACCGCGACCGGCTCGAGATTCGCGTCCCAGTCCTTCTCCGTGCGGAGCACCATGTCCCCGCGTGCCGCGGGATAGGCGACCCGGAGCGTTCGCGTGAGCGTGCGCTCGGTCCTGTAGAGGCGTGTCTTCCCGGTGGTACTCATTCGTTCTCCAGCCACTTGTCTACGCACTCATCACAGAGACGTCAAGCAGGATCGAAAGGACCGGCTTTTTCGGAGGACCCCCGCCCCGCCGGAGGCCACCGTGCGCCCTCCGGAACGCGCCCGCGGGAGCCCTCCTCGCAAGCCACGCCAGCTCAGCCATTTAGCCGCCGCGCCGCGCGGTCCCTGCCCATTGGCCTGCCGTGTGCTCTAGGATGCGAGGATCGAAACCGAGTGAGGAGAGCCCATGGCGACCAAGGAACACGCTCGATTGGAAGAAGCCCGCACTGGAACCGCCGCCTGGAAGAAGTGGGGGCCGTATCTCAGCGAACGCCAGTGGGGCACGGTGCGCGAGGACTACAGCGAAACGGGCGACGCCTGGAACTTCTTCACCCACGATCACGCCCGCTCCCGCGCCTACCGCTGGGGCGAAGACGGCATCGCCGGCATCTCCGACGACAAGCAGCGCCTCTGCTTCAGCCTCGCGCTGTGGAACGGCAAGGATCCCATCCTCAAGGAGCGGCTCTTCGGGCTGACCAACAGCCAGGGCAACCACGGCGAGGACGTGAAGGAGTACTACTTCTACCTCGATAGCACGCCGACCCACTCGTACATGAAGTATCTCTACAAGTACCCGCAGGCGGCCTATCCCTACGGCGACCTTGTACGGACGAACAGCCAGCGCTCGCGCCACGAGATGGAGTACGAGCTGCTCGATACCGGCGTCTTCAACGACAATCGGTACTTCGACGTGTTCGTCGAGTACGCGAAGGGCGCGGCCGACGACATCCTGGTGAAGATCTCCGCGACCAACCGCGGACCGGACGCGGCCGACCTGCACCTCCTGCCGACGCTGTGGTTCCGCAACGACTGGTCGCGGTGGATTGCCGCGTCGAACCGGGCGGACGAAAAGCCGCACCTGAAGCAGATCGAGGGGCCGGCCGGCACCTCCGCGGTCGCCGCCTCGCATCCGCTGCTGGGCTCGCTCGTGCTGTCGTGCGACGGCGACGTGCCGCTGCTCTTCACCGAGAACGAAACCAACCACGAACGGCTGTTCCCGGGGCAGAAGAACGAGAGCGCGCACGTCAAGGACGGCATCAACGACTTCGTGGTCAACGGCCGCCAGCACGCGGTGAATCCCGGGAAGGAGGGCACCAAGGTCGCGGCGCACTACCAGGTCAACGTCGGCGCAGGCAAGACGGCGGTGATTCGCCTGCGGCTCTCGAGCAGCGCAGGTGAACAGAAGCGCCAGCCGTTCGGCAAGGCGTTCGACACGATGTTCGACGAGAGGCGTCGTGAAGCCGACGAGTTCTACCAGGCCCTCACGCCGCCCTCAGTGAGCACGGACGCGGCCAACGTGATGCGCCAGGCCATTGCCGGCATGCTCTGGAGCAAGCAGTTCTTCTTCTTCGACGGCGACAACTGGCTGGACGAGCACAACTCCAACCCGCTCCATTCCGGCTTCCGGCAAACCCGGAACTGGGAGTGGTTCCACATGCTGAACGAGGACGTCATCTCGATGCCGGACAAGTGGGAGTACCCGTGGTACGCGGCCTGGGACCTGGCCTTCCACGCGCTCCCGCTCTCGATCGCCGATCCCGACTTCGCCAAGAGTCAGATGACGCTGATGCTGCAAAGCGCCTACCTGCACCCGACCGGCCAGATGCCCGCGTACGAGTGGAACTTCAGCGACGTGAACCCGCCGGTCCACGCGTTTGCCACGCTCTTCCTCCACCGCACCGAGCAGGCCCTGCGCGGCGAAATGGACCTCGAGTTCCTCACGGCCACGTTCAACAAGCTGCTGCTGAACTTCACCTGGTGGGTCAACCGCAAGGACCGGTTCGGTAAGAACGTGTTCGAGGGCGGCTTCCTCGGCCTCGACAACATCGGCGTGTTCGACCGCAGCGCGCCGCTGCCGACCGGCGGGCACCTCGAACAGGCGGACGGCACGGCCTGGATGGCCCTCTTCAGCCAGAACATGGTGGAGCTGGCCGTGGAGCTGGCCGCGCACGACCCCACGTACGAACACATGGTGTCCAAGTTCATCGAGCACTTCTACTTCATCGCCCTGGGCATGAACCGCGAGGGCCCGGACGGCATGTGGGACGAGGAGGACGGCTTCTACTACGACGTGCTGCGACTCCCGGACGGACGGTCCACGCGCCTCAAGGTCCGCTCGATGGTCGGGCTCCTCCCGCTGGCCGCCACCACGGTGGTCGAGAAGTGGCAGCGCGAGCGGGTCCCGCGGGTGACGGCCGCCCTCCAGGAACGCCAGCGCCGGATGCCCGAACTGTTGAAGACGATGCACGCGACCGGCGAGGGGCACTTCGGCGTGGCCGAGCGGGGGCTGCTGGCGCTGGTCAACCAGGACCGGCTTCGGCGGATCCTGTCGAAGATGCTCGACGAGAACGAGTTCCTGGGGCCGCACGGCATCCGGGCGCTCTCGAAGTTCCACGAGCGGCACCCGTACACCTTCAACGTGCACGGGCACGAACACCGCGTGGACTACCTGCCGGCCGAATCGAACAACGGGATGTTCGGCGGCAACTCCAACTGGCGCGGGCCCGTCTGGATGCCGGTCAACGTGATCCTGATCAGGGCGCTCCTGAACTACTTCACGTACTACGGCGACAGCTTCAAGGTGGAATGCCCGACGGGCTCCGGCAGGATGATGAATCTTTTCGAGGTCGCCAAGGACATCGCCGACCGCCTCGCGGGGATCTTCCTCAAGGACAAGTCCGGGCGACGGCCGGTCTACGGCGGGACGAAGACGTTCCAGGAGGACCCGCACTGGCGCGACTACGTCCTCTTCTACGAGTATTTCCACGGCGACAACGGCGCGGGCCTGGGCGCGAGCCACCAGACGGGATGGACGGGCGCGGTCGCGTCGCTGATTCAGCTCTTTGGCATGCTCGACGCGGAAAAGCTGCTCGCGGCTGGCAAGGGCGGCGCCTTCACTCGCAGGTGAACTGACATGGGCACGCCGCGCCATCCCTCGCTCTACCAGATCAACACGCGCGTCTGGCTGACGGCGCTGGCCCGGTCGCTGGGCCGGCCCGCCACGCTGGACGACATCCCGGACGCCGAGCTCGACGGCCTGGCCGGCAAGGGCTTCGACTGGATCTGGTTCCTGAGCGTCTGGCAGACGGGCCCGGCGGGACAGCGCGTCTCGCGCGCCAACCCGGAGTGGCGGCACGAATTCCAGGACACGCTACTGGACCTCCGCGAGGACGACATCGCGGGGTCTGGCTTCGCCATCACCGGATACGACGTCCACGATCAGCTGGGAGGAGACGCGGCGCTTGCGCGCCTGCGCGCGCGGCTCCGCGCGCGCGGCCTCCGGCTGCTGCTCGATTTCGTCCCGAATCACACGGGCATGGATCACCCGTGGGTGCAGGCGCACCCCGAGTACTACGTCCAGGGCACCGACGACGACCTCGCGCGCGCGCCGCAGAACTACACGCGGCTCCAGGGCGCGCTCGGCGATCGCGTGTTCGCCTACGGACGCGATCCGTACTTCGCCGGGTGGCCCGACACGCTGCAGTTGAACTACGCGAATCCCGCCACACAGGAGGCGATGATCGCGACGCTCGTGAAGATCGCCGGACAGTGCGATGGCGTGCGCTGCGACATGGCGATGCTGGTGCTCCCCGACGTGTTCGAGCGGACGTGGGGCCTCCGCGCGGAGCCCTTCTGGCCGCGAGCCACCGCGCGCGTGCGCGAGCAGGCGCCCGGCTTCTGCTTCATGGCCGAGGTCTACTGGGATCTCGAATGGACGCTGCAGCAGCAGGGATTCGACTACACGTACGACAAGCGGCTGTACGACCGGCTCCGCGACGGGCACGTCCGGCCGATCCGCGAGCACTTCCACGCCGGCCACGATTACCAGAACAAGATGGCCCGCTTCCTGGAAAACCATGACGAGCCGCGCGCGGCCGCGACGTTTCTCCCCGGCGCCCACGAGGCGGCGGCTGTCATCACGTTCCTGTCGCCTGGGCTGCGCTTCTTTCATCAGGGGCAATTCGAAGGATGCAGGAAGCGGATCTCTCCGCACCTGGTTCGCGGTCCGGTCGAGCCCGTGGATCAGCGCCTGCAGCAGTTCTACGACCGGCTCCTCACAGCGCTGAAGCTGCCGGCCGTGCGCGACGGCGGGTGGCAACTGCTCGAGTGCAGGCCGGCCTGGGAGGGCAACTGGACCTCGGACTGCTTCGTCGCGTACGCGTGGCAAGGCCCCGACGGCACGCGAGTCGTGGTGACGGTGAACTACGCGCCCAATCAGGCCCAGTGCTACGTCGCCCTTCCTTTCGGCGATCTCGCCGGCGCCGAGTGGCGGCTGGCGGATCAGATTGAGGGGGCGGTCTACGACCGCGACGGCGGCGACCTTCAGAATCGCGGGTTGTACGTGGACGCGACGCCGTGGCAGGCGTCCGTGTTTACCCTCATCCGGAGGTCTTCAGGAGCCTGAGGCGGCCGTCGGAATCGGGCATCAGCCGGCCTACGGACTATTCGCCTGAGGGCGTCTATTCTTCGGTCACGTGCAGTCGATCTCCGCAGAGCCGTGCCGTCTTTGGCCTCTTCGCTAACGTCTTCACTCGCCTCGGTGCGTCGGTGATGCCGGAACCGACGAACCGGAGCCACTGCGCACGAGCTGCGACTTCATCGGTTCGTTCCGTTCGCGGCTGAAAGGCTGCGATACTCAGCGGCCAGCAGGCAGTCGTGCCAGCCAGTTGAGGAGAACGTGGAGTGAGGTCACCGGCTGATCTGGGCGCGATTCCCAGGTAGTGACGAGAAATCGGCGTCCGTCGGGAGCCGCATCGTGCGAGCGAGCCGGGCCTGGCACCAGATACTCGAACGGCACAACCCTCGTCGGCGAGCTCACGCGGACGGGGTTGGTCTGAAGGGTCACCTCGACGAGGAAGCGCTGACTCACATATGCGAGCTGCCGGCCATCTGGTGACCAGACCGGCGCGACGCCGCCCGCAGTCGACACCTGAAGCCGAGGACCTGGACCGGGAAACGCTGTGACGAACACTTGCATCTCCCCTGTCAGTTGCGACGCGTAGGCCAGCCAGCGGCCGTCCGGCGAGAACGCCGGCTGCACGTCGTTGGCAGTCGTCGCGACCAGGGGCTGTGGTGAACCGCTTCCATCGAACGGCGCGATGTAGATGTCCGTTCCGGTCTCCGGGGAGATCCTCAAGACGGCCAGCCACCGGCCGTCGGGACTGATGTCACCCGGAAGGTCGGTGAGCGGTCCGCTCGTGACTCGCCGCGGCGCACTCAATCCGTCAACGGGCACGGTATGGACATTCGTCTCACCGCTGCGATTCCATGCAAACACCACCTGGCCGCCGTCGGGTGTCCAGACCGGGAACACGGCCTCGCCCTGGACGCCAGGCAGGCCTGTGAATCCGCCGCGCTCGAGGTCGTAGATTCGAATCGGCTCTCTCTCGTTGTTGATGAGCGCGACCGCGATTCGGCTGCCGTCCGGTGACAACCGTGCCCCGAGCAGATTAGACGCCGGCTCGCTAATTGACGCCGAACGGCCTGTGCGATCGACCCACAGCAGTCGGTTCATGTGCGGAGGAAACGAGCCGCCTTCGGCGTAGACGAGCGTGCCCGAGTCCGAGACGTCGAACTGGGCCGCTCCGGTATTCACCACCGGGTTGTCGTCGCCGATTGACTGCATGACACGCTCGACCAGCGTGCGCCTCGGCGCCTTCCACAGCCAGGCGCTCGAGATCGAAGGGGGCGGCGAGCAGCGTCGCGTTCCGCGCATACAGCAGGCGGCCGTGTGCGTATCGAGCGTCGGCGGCGTTTTCGACGAGCGTGCGTGGCTCGCGCGCGCCCGGTGCGCAGGATAGCGATTCGACCCAGTTCCAATGTGTCCCGACGTCGCCGTGAACAGGAGCCCTCGCGTTCCAGGGAGGTGGTGCGGCAGCCGATGCGACACCTCGTGCCGGCGCGCATCGAGCTCGGTGAGATGTTGTGGTGCTCCGCCGCTGGACCGGACCTGCCAAAGGGGACCTCGCACGAGCCCGAAGACGATCGTCCCGTCCTCTCCCCATGAGGCGCCGGCAAACGCCGAGGCCGCGCAGGCGGGGACAGAGCAGATCGTGATCGCGGTCCCGCCGTCGATCGGCACCTTGACCAGCGCGTCGTCCGAGACGAAGCCAAGCCATCGCCCGTCGGGCGACAGGAAAGGAAACCGCCCCCCTCGCTGCCAGTGACCGGGCTGGCGATCGCCTCCGAGAGAGCGCGGCGGTAAATGGTCCTCTGACCTTTCCGCCACCCGCCGAAGACGGCGAGTTGCCCGTCCGATGCGATTGAGAATCCACGGAGTGTCGGCCGTTGATAGGCGTCGCCAGCAAGCCGCTCCGCTGGAGCAAGAGGCATCGACAAGCGCACGGGCGCCTGGAACCCGGCGTCACGATTTCGGGTCCACATCGCGATCGCCAGCGCGCCGATCAACAGGCCAACTCCAACGCCGGCGGGTAGCCACCTCACGCCGGCCACTCCTCGACGCGCGGTCCCGTCGGGTCCGCTTTCCCGTGGCTGCTCGAGGACGATGCGCGCTTCACCGATGTCACGGAGTCGCTGCCTGGGATCGCGGTCGAGACAGCGCCTCAGCAGTTCCCGCACCCGTGCAGGCGTAGCAATCGGCACCGCCGAGAAATCGACGTCGCGCGTCAGAATTGCCGCCAGCAGTTCCGAGAGCGAGTTGCCGTCGAAGGCGCGTCGGCCGACGAGCATCTCGTAAAGGACACATCCAAACGCCCAGATGTCGGCCCGGCGATCGACGGGCAGTCCCTTGGCTTGCTCCGGACTCATGTACGGCGCAGTACCGAGAATCACGCCGGCCGCGGTGGCCAGACCAGCAGTTGTCGAGGCCGCCATGTCATGCGCCGACAAGCGATCGCCGTCCAACGCTTTCGCGAGCCCGAAGTCGAGCACCTTCACCGTGCCGTCGCCGCGCACCTTGATGTTCGCGGGCTTCAGGTCGCGGTGAATGATCCGCTGCTCGTGCGCGGCTTCGACCGCCTCCGCGATCTGCTTCGCGATGGACAAGGCTTCATCGAGAGCCATGGCTCCGCGCGCGATGCGCTGGGACAGATCGTCACCTTCGACGAGTTCCATCACGAGCGCTGTCATGCCCCCGCTTTCTTCGAGGCCGTAGATCGCGGCGATCGCTCCAATTTGACCACCAGGGTTTGCGTTGACGAGTCTCACGGCATCACCGACGCGAATCGTCCCGCCGCGTTTCACGTCCGCGTTGAGTGCCAGGCGGCCGCCGAATCGGCGGCCGATATCACGCAGGATCTTCGGGGTCTCGATCCAGTGTGTCGGGATCCACGGTCGTCATCGGACAGCGTGCGCGCAGGGAGTCGAGTCGCACGATCGCGTCGCCGATGTGCAGCTCGGCGCCTGGCCAGTCCACTTCGTCGAGACCCCTCACGCCGCCAATGAGGATATTCGGACGCAGGCGCCGGACATCGCGTCCGAAGGCGGCGACGGCTCCGTCCGTCGCCACCAGCAGCGGCAACACGTCGAAGCGCTCGGTGTTATCAACCTCCTCGAGCCACGCATCGTCGCCGCCGGCGGCCTTCACGAGCGCAAGGGCGTCGGGGCTGTCCCAGGGATGGCCATTGATGCGCGGGCGATCATCAGGACCTAAGGTTCCCCGTAACCCCAGGAGCCGATAGTGCCGCCGCGCCGTGCGCACGCCCTCGGGGCCGCGCACCCGCACGAGACGATCACCGCGAATGCCGTCCGGCCCGATCACCGCAGTCGATAAGCGCTCCCCAGCCAGCGTCTTCACCGCATAGCGCCACAGGCCCGCGACATGAAGTGTCACAACGACACCTCGGCTGTCCTCCACTCGGAGTCGTCGGCGTAGGCCAGCGACAGGAGTTCCGGATCTCGACTATTGCCAGCGCCCTCGCCGGCCTGGCCCTTCACCAGAGTGCGCTCGCGAGTAAGTGCCAGACGAATCGGGGTCATGATTCCTCGTCAGTGAAGCCGTGGGTTGTGCGATCGCGGCACAATCCCTGGCGCGCCCGTAGATGTGATGCCGGGGAGCGTCCTGCTGTGACGAGGGACACGGTGGCTGGCCCGTTGTCACAAGGCGGAGGCGCAGGCATCTCAAGGCCAGACCCGGACGGCTCCGGGGAGAGGAGCATAGGATGCCTACACACGAGACCCCGACGTCCAAGCGCATCGCCTGCGGTGACGTCGTGCCTGGCTGCACCTTCACCGCCAGTGCACCGACCGAGGAAGAACTTTTACAGAAGGTGGTCGCTCACGCGGCGCATGATCACGGTGTCACGGAGGTCACGCCGGAACTGGCCGCGAAGGTCAAGGCCGCGATCAAGAATCAGTAAACTCGGTGAGCATGGTCGTCCCCACACTGGAGCCGAGCGACGAGACGCTCGCCGCGCGAGCGGCGGCCGGGGACGACCGTGCCTTCGAGGCGATCGTGGAGCGGTACCAAGGGCGGGTCTATCGCCTGGCATGCCGTCTCACGAGCGACACCGACGCGCCCGACGTGCTCCAGGAGACCTTTCTGCAGGTGTACCGTCACCTGCCCTCATTTCGAGGTGAGTCACAGTTCGGAACGTGGCTGTACCGCATCGCGACCAACGCGGCGCTGATGCTTCGTCGGGCCCGCACACGGCGGCCCACAGAGTCCCTCGAGGCGTTCCTGCCGCGCTTCGACGCCCAAGGCGTCCACCTGGCCACGCCAGCCGAACTGCAAGTCGCCTCCCGCGCCGACGAACTCCTGGACCGGCAGATTCTCGCCGAAAAGGCGCGAGGGGTCATCGCGCGGTTGCCCGACCTATATCGGGACGCGTTCGTGCTTCGCGACTTGGAAGAAATGTCCACGGCCGACGTGGCGCACGCGCTGGGTGTGGAACCCGCCACGGTACGGCAGCGGGTCCACCGCGCGCGCCTGATGCTGCGGGGGTACTTGAGCGACCTCGTCGGGGTGAAGCCATGAAGGAGATCGCCTGCGCGTCTGGCGTCGAGCTGCTGATGGATTATCTGGAGGGCGTGCTGTCCGCGGACCTACGCTCGGCCCTCGACGCACACGTTACCGGCTGCCCGCGGTGCGTGGCATTCATCGCGTCCTACCGTGAAACCCCGCGCATCCTGCGGGAGGCAACCGCGACCGCGCTGCCCGTCGACCTTCAGGCGTCGCTCCGAGCTTTCCTGCGCGCGCAGCGTAGCGTGCCACCGGCGGAGGACTGAGGGACACGCGATCCGCTCGCGGCAGCGACGCGGCGGCGAGGCGAGATGGACACTCGAGGTGCGGCGGCATCACGCAGCGGTTAGAGCCAGTTGCGGAAATCGTCCCTGACACCGGGCGCCGCACCGTTTACCGATTTAGTCTGGAGTACAGTCAGAGGCGTATTATCGGGTCAGGGTCTTCGAGAAGTGATGGGTCTACCGACCGGACAATTACCGCTTACTTGGGCTGGGCTGCTTTGGCGCGGTCAACCATAGACTCGATGACGGCGTCAGGATGCCCCATCTTGTGCAGGACCCTACGCGCGTCGGATTCACTCAACGGTTTCGAGGACTCGGCGAACCTGCCGACGCCTTCGATCAGGATGATGAACCGTTCACCCCTGCTGCCATCAGGGACCTTTTGCAATTCAAAATGGTCCTGCATACGTGCTCCAGCACCATGCTATGTCACCGCCGGGAGAGCCGGTAGGTAATTGCCAAGCCAACTCGGCAGTCACATTTCACTTCTGGCGTCAGGCTGAGTCGGAGCAGTCGAAGTGATGGGCTGCCCTTGGGTCCCGGTGCCTCATTAGGGTGACATGTTGCGAGGCGGTCCCAGGCGGGAACCGCTCTTGGCGCCCTGGCTCTCGACTTGTTCGAGAGACGGTCCCGCACTCTCAGTTCATCGATTGTCGCCGCCGGTCGCTGCGCATATTCAGGAGCACTTCAGCAAGGGGTTCACGAAGGACAACTCCTCGGCCGTAGGGGCATTTCACGTTGGTACAGGGTATCCCGACGGCGGTGCAGTGGTCGTGAGCGACTGGGCGGTCTGAATGGTCTTTGCAAACCCAGCCCTCGAGGCAGTGGCAGGCCATGTCTCGTCTCCCAAACAAATAGAGCGACAAGTGCAGCCGGCTACATGAGCGGGCATCGCACTCACCGAGACAACATGCTACTCACGGCCTACCGGTGTCGTCGTTGCGCTGACGCAAACGACGGTTCGTCAAAAGTTGTAGCGTGGTTCCGTCGTCACTTCACTCGCAACGACCGGGCGCTGGCGGTCGCACTGGCGGCCCTGCTCGTCCTCGGCGGGGCGGCCTATAAGTAGCTCAACCACCAATCCCGGCGATGAGCCTTGACTTTGGCAAAGGCCCGGCACACCGGGTACAGAGCGATCACGATCAAGACCCAGCCCACGTACACCCAGCCAAGATCGACTCCATACGACGGCGGGTGCCCGGCCATTGGCCCGTCGCTCGTAAAAAGGAAACTCGCTGGGCCGCCCTGTCCGTACGCGACGACAACAGCGATGAGATGCACCAGGTAAATGTGCGCCACGTAGAAAAGCAGAGGCACTCTCCCGAACGTCACGAAGAAAGAGAGCACTCGGCCTCGCGTGTGTTCGAGCCAGACCAGCGCGATCAGCAGAGGGCCGAGCGTCATGAGCAGGTAGGCGAGAGAAGGCGGATACTTCCGGACACGCAGGAATGAGAGCAGGGTATACGTGCCTCGTGTCTCGACACTCCACGGCATCGGATCGCCATAGCTGTTCAGCCATCGAAGACCGATAAAGCCGATGACGGCCGAGACGCCGATACTGACGAGAATCGTCTGCCTGCGTTCCGGCGATTCTCTGAAGAGCGGGCCCATGGCGTAGCCAACCGCCATGACTCCTACCCACGGAACGATCGGATAGTCGATGCGAATCAGCATGTCGGCGTGCGGGTCAGGGAAATGGAGAAACCTCCACAGCCATCCCAACTCGCCAAACGCTGTCGGAGTCATTGCATCCGTCATATTGTGAAGCACGATCAGCGCGATGCCGACCGCTGCAATCGCTCCTCTCGGTAACCAGGCAAGTGCCGCCATGAACACCATCGACCAGCCGAGGGCCCAGATGACACCGGCGAGCCACGGTGTGACGTGGAATGTGAAGTCCCAGCCGAAAGAAACCAGAGTCAGTTCGAGAACGACGAGCCACAAACCTCGCGTCAGAAAAAATCGGCTCACCTGAGCAAGGTTTCGCCCGCGAGAAAGCGACAGCGATGCGCCCACGCCCGCGAGCAGAAAAAAGGCCGGAGCACAGAAGTGTGTGACCCACCGCGTGAAAAACAGAGCGGGAGTGGTATGGGCGAGATCGACGGGTGCAAACTGCGCATTGCTGAGGAAAAGACGCGTATGGTCGAGTGCCATGAGGACTATGGCGATTCCCCGCAGAGCGTCTACCGATTCGAGTCGCTCGCGTAGCCGTGTTGATGGAACGTCGGTAGCCACGGACAGAGCCCCAACCGCCTGCTAGACGGGTCCGTAGCGCCGTGGGATCGGCGCGTCCAGCGCATCCCACTTGTGTTCCTGTTGGATCAGCCGGCGCAGCCGCGGAATCAGCGCACCTCCGCCATCACTGTTCGTCATGATGACCGCCCCGTAACCATTCACAAGATGCGCGATGAGGTCGCATTGGAAGCCCCAGTTGCTCCCGCCGTGCATGAAGTACCATCCCTCGCCCTCTTTGCCGATATGGAACCCCACCGCGTACGGACCCACGCCAACCGGCGTCACCATCTCGCGAACCGTCGTCTGCGAGAGCACGCGATTCGACTTCCCGAGCAGCGACAGCTGCACCTCGATCGCGAACCTGGCCAGATCGGTCGGCGTGGTCCACAGGCCTGCAGCGGCCTGCTCCGGATAGACGTGCCACGGATCGCCCATGCGCGCGCCCGTGCGATTGTGCGCGCGCGCCGCCTGTTTCTCGTGATTTGGGGCTAACGGCTGCTCGAACGTGCTGTTGGTCATGCCGATCGGATCCAGGACCCATTCGCGAGCGATCTCCGCAAACGGCTTCCCGACGGCGTCCATCAGGGCGAGCTGCTGAATCAACACCGCGCCACCCGAATACTTGAAGCCGACGAGCGGCGCGCGCTCCAGGCGAACGGCCCTGAGATTCGAGGGCGGCTGGACGCCGTCGAGGATCTGCGGGATCGACGGCAGCGTCGCCTGTGGCGCGTACCCGGGGAATCCGAATCCATCTCCCGTTCCCGACGTGTGGCTCATCAGGCTTCGCGGGGTGACGCGACGCTCCTTCGTGAGCGGCCCATCCGGCAGTTTCCATGACTTCAGGATGGTGTTGACGTCCTGGTCCAGCGAGAACCGCCCGTTCTGCACCGCCTTCATCGAGGCCATCGCGGCCACCGGCTTGCTGATCGACGCAGCCTGAAACATCGTCTCCGTCGTCACCGGCGCGCCAGTCTCGACGTCGGCGACGCCGTAGGCGTACGTCGCCACGATCTTGAAGTCCTTGATGACGGCGATGCTGACGCCAGGCACATTGAACTGCTTCATCAGCGGGTGGACGACCGATGGATCCGACACGCTTCCGCTGACGGTGGCAGGTGAGTCGCGTCGCGCGACGAACTGCACGGGACCTGCAGGGAGGCCGGTGGACTTGAAGACGATTTCGTCACCGCTCACCTGCCCTGTCAGGGAGACCTCCTGGTTGTTCGGCCCGCTCAGCTTCAGCGTGAGCGTTCCCCCGTCGAGACGACCCTCGCGAATGGCGCGACCCTCGATGCTCCCTGTGACCGTCTCTCCCGTGGCGTCGAGCTCGAGCGAGATGTTCTGCGTCCCACCGTCCGGGGTGAGCAGCACCGCCCGCCACCGGCCGGTCACCGGAGCCTGGGTTGCAGTGCCCGCCAACGCGACGAGAATCAGGCAGCCAATCAGGAACAACCGTCTCATGTGCACCTCCCGAACCGTTGCGTCCTTTGACGAACCGAGGGCGACACCACCGCGCAGATGATGGACGGCCTCGCGGTCCCGATACCCAGCACGGAGAAGTAATTCTCAGAAACGATGAAGGTGGTCGCAATCTCCCGGTTGGACGTTGGCAACAATCCAAGTCTGCCAATCAGCGATCCACTCCCGCGCTCCGCCTCGCGACGGCGCCGCCGGCGTGGGTGAGCGTCAGTTCCTCGATCGAAAATGCGATGACGCCGCTGCACGATCGCAGACCGTCCCGGTAGGCTTCGTAGTCCGGATAGCTGAAGCTCGCCTCGGTCGCGCCGGACTGGAGGCGCAGTGAAAGGTTGACCAGGGTGTCGGGGTCGTGCGCATCGAGCGGCCGCGCGATGAACGCCTTGTACGCGGTGAAGACCGCCACGTTGACACCGATTCCGAGCGCCAGAGCCACGATCGACACGATCGTGAAGCTCGGATGGCGTAGCAGGGTGCGGGCACCATACGCAGGTCCTGCAACAGGGTTTCGAACAGGTTCATCTCGCGCCGTTTCGCTCATGATCTCTCTCAGATACGGTCCTTTTCCAGATCTGGTTCTCGGTCAGCGCGGCTGGGTAGTCCTAGTGCCGACCGGTTGAACCCGGGCGAGATGCGACAACGGGGCTGCTCACGCCAGTGCGCGCCGTCAGGCGCCGACGTAGGCCGCCAGGTGCTCGCCGGTGAGGGTAGAGCGGGCGGCGACGAGGGCGGCGGGTGTGCCCTCGAAGACGATCCGGCCGCCGTCGTGGCCCGCGCCGGGGCCGAGATCGATGATCCAGTCGGCGTGCGCCATGACCGCCTGGTGGTGCTCGATGACGATGACCGACTTGCCGGAGTCGACGAGCCGGTCGAGCAGGCCGAGCAGTTGCTCGACGTCGGCGAGGTGGAGGCCGGTGGTCGGCTCGTCGAGGATGTAGACGCCGCCCTTCTCGGCCATATGCGTGGCCAGCTTGAGCCGCTGCCGCTCGCCGCCGGATAGCGTCGTGAGCGGCTGGCCGAGGCTGAGGTAGCCGAGCCCGACGTCGGCGAGCCGGTCGAGGATGGCATGCGCGGCGGGCGTGCGCGCCTTGCCGGCGCCGAAGAACTCCCTGGCCTCGGTCACCGGCATCGCGAGCACCTCGCTGATGTCGCGGCCGCCGAGGTGGTAGTTCAGCACCGACGCCTGGAACCGCTTCCCCTCGCAGTCCACGCAGGTGGTGGCGACGCCGGCCATCATCGCCAGGTCGGTGTAGATGACGCCGGCGCCGTTGCAGGTGGGGCAGGCGCCCTCGGAGTTGGCGCTGAACAGCGCCGGCTTCACGCCGTTGGCCTTCGCGAACGCCGCGCGGATCGGGTCGAGCAGTCCGGTGTACGTCGCCGGGTTGCTTCGTCGCGAGCCGCCGATCGCGCCCTGGTCGATCGACACCACGCCGTCCCGGCCCGACACCGAGCCCTGGATCAGTGAGCTTTTGCCCGACCCGGCCACGCCGGTTACCACCACCAGCGCCCCGAGCGGGATGTCGACGTCGACGTCGCGCAGGTTGTGCGTCTTCGCGCCGCGGATCTTCAGCTTGCCGTTGGGCGTCCGCACCGTCTTCTTGAGGGCAGCCCGGTCGTCGAGATGGCGGCCGGTGATGGTGCCGCTGGCCCGCAACCCTTCGACGGTGCCCTCGAAACAAACGTTGCCGCCCGCCGTACCGGCGCCGGGACCGAGGTCGACGACGTGGTCGGCGATCGCAATCGTCTCCGGTTTGTGCTCCACGACGAGCACCGTGTTGCCTTTGTCCCGCAGCTGCAGCAGAAGGTCGTTCATCCGCTCGATGTCGTGGGGGTGCAGGCCGATCGTGGGCTCGTCGAAGACGTAGGTGACGTCGGTGAGCGACGAGCCGAGGTGGCGGATCATCTTGGTGCGCTGCGCCTCGCCGCCCGACAGCGTTCCCGACGGCCGGTCCAGTGAGAGGTATCCCAACCCGATCTCCGCGAACGAGTCGAGGAGGTGTTGCAGCCCGGCGAGCAGCGGCGCCACCGACGGTTCGTCGAGGCCCCGGACCCAGTCCGCCAGGTCGCTGATCTGCATCGAGCAGACGTCCCCGATGTTCTTGCCCTTGATCTTCGACGACCGCGCCTCCTTGCTGAGCCGTGTGCCGTCGCACTCGGGACAGGTCTGGAACGTCACCGCCCGCTCCACGAAGGCGCGAATGTGCGGCTGCATCGCCTCGACGTCCTTCGACAGGTACGACTTCTGGATCCTCGGGATCAGCCCCTCGTACGTGAGGTTGATCGCCTGGACCTTGATCCTGGTCGGCTCCTTGTAGAGCAGGTCGTGGAGCTCCTTCTTGTTGAACTTGCGGATCGGCTTGTCCGGGTCGAAGAAGCCGGACTCGCGAAAGATCCGCCCGTACCAGCCGTCCATGCTATAGCCGGGGATCGTGAGGGCACCCTCGTTGAGCGACTTGCTGTCGTCGTACAGCGCCGACAGGTCGAAGTCGGTGACCGTGCCCATGCCCTCGCAGCGCGGACACATGCCGCCAAGACGGTTGAAGGTCACCTTCTCGGTCTTCGTCTTGCCGGGGCCGCGCTCGACCGTCATGCCACCGCTGGCCGTCACCGACGGGACGTTGAACGAGTAGGCGTTGGGCGAGCCGATGTGCGGCTTGCCGAGCCGGCTGAAGAGGATGCGCAGCATCGCGTTGGCGTCGGTGGCGGTGCCGACCGTGGATCGGACGTTCGCGCCCATTCGCTCCTGGTCGACGATGATCGCCGTGGTCAGGCCTTCGAGCAGGTCGACGTCCGGCCGCGCCAGCGTCGGCATGAAGCCCTGCACGAAGGCGCTGTAGGTTTCGTTGATCAGCCGCTGCGACTCCGCGGCGATCGTGTCGAACACCAGCGAGCTCTTGCCAGAGCCGGAGATGCCGGTGAATACCGTCAGCCGGCGCTTCGGGATCTCGACGCTGACGTCCTTGAGGTTGTTCACGCGCGCGCCCTGCACGCGGATCAGGTCGTGGGCTGTCCGCCTTCGCCGAGACGCTCGCCTTCGCGCGCTTGCTTGCTCACGTCAGCGCAGCTCCTGGATGCGAAGCAGGTTGCCCGCCGGATCGCGGAAGGCGCAGTCGCGGACGCCGTACGGCTGATCGGTCGGCTCCTGGACGACCTCTGCGCTGCTGGCCTGCAGCCGCTCGAAGGTGCCGTCGAGGTCCCTGGTGGCCAGGAGGAGGGTGGCGTAGGTGCCCTTTTCCGTGATGTCCATGGCGATCAGTCTAGCGGCGGGTCTCGGCCGGCGCTTCTCGATTCCTGACCGGTCGGGTCACCTGCGTCGCCACGCGACGGCGTCGTCGGTCGTCACCAGGGGACGCGATCAACGAGCCGGAGAGATCAGGACGAAGTCCGCCCATTCGCGGCTCTCGTAGACGGCTGCGGCGAATTTGTCATCCGTCAGCGCGGAGCCGTCGGCGAGATAGGTCAGCAGCTCCTTCGTGTGCGCCCTGACCGGTCTGAAGGCCGTCCGAAGGTCGTCGGAATCGGATCCGCCGGGCCAGTACTTGTCGCGCGACTCCTTCGTCAGCGCGAAGATGGTGATGTAGTTTCCCGTGTCCGGTCCCCGCACCGCCTTGTAGTACAGCAACCGCAGATCCGGCCGCAGGTTGCCGACGGCGGGATGCAGGGTGTCGCCGACGTATTTCTCGAACGCTTCGCGTCGATCCGGGCGCACCTTGATGTAGTGGATGCCGAGCACGTCGACGTTCGGCAGGGGGCCGACCTTGTCGGGGCTCAGCAGCTGATACTCGGATGCCTGAGCGATCGAGCCCGGCACGTCACCCGGACGCTTGTCCTTCGAGCTGCCGGTCCACGTGAGCATGTATTCGCCTTTGCGGTTCCCGCGATCCGACTGGAACAGATGCGCGGTCGTATCGGCGGGAGGCGTCGACCCGACGGGAGTGAAGGTGATGACCTCGCCAAGCTTCATTTTCTGCTCCTGCGCAGAAAGAGACAGACCGATGAGGATCGACAACGCCAGCGTTCCGGCGTACGCAGGCCTGATGCACCGCACGGGAACGGGAGTATGTGAACAACGGGGCGCGAAATCAACGGAGAAATGTGCGAGTAGAATCGGCAGGTGTCCCTTGCCGCCGGCTCCAGGCTCGGTCCTTACGAAATCCACTCTCTCATCGGCGCCGGAGGGATGGGCGAGGTGTACCGCGCCCGCGACTCGCGCCTCGACCGCGACGTTGCCCTCAAGGTCCTTCCCGCCGATGTGGCCGCCAACCCCGCTCGCCTCGAGCGCTTCCAGCGCGAAGCGAAGACGGTCGCGAGCCTGAACCACCCGCACATCGTCACGCTCCATTCCGTGGAGGAAGACGCCGGCGTGCGCTTTCTCACAATGGAACTGGTCGAAGGCCAGGGCCTGGACCAGGTCATCACCGCCGACGGCCTTCCCCTGGCGCGAGTTTTTGATACCGGCATCGCCATCGCCGACGCGCTGGCCGCCGCCCACGACAAGGGCATCGTCCACCGCGACCTCAAGCCGGCCAACGTGATGCTCACCGGGGACGGCCGCGTGAAGGTGCTCGACTTCGGGCTGGCCAAGGTCGCCGAGAAAGTCGCCTGGGACGAGACGGTCACGCAGCCCGCCCCAATCACCACCGAGGGAGCCGTGATTGGGACGGTTCCGTACATGTCCCCCGAGCAACTCCGGGGTCAGCACGTCGATCACCGGAGCGATATCTTCTCGCTCGGTGTTCTCTTGTATGAGATGGCAACGGGACATCGGCCGTTCAGCGGAGCCACTAACACCGATGTGATGTCGTCCATCCTGCGCGATACGCCTCGGCCACTGACACAGATGAATCCCGGCCTGCCGCCCCAACTCGGCCGAATTATCGGGCAATGCCTGGAGAAGGACCCGGACGAGCGTTATCACTCGGCCAAGGACGTTCGCAACGCGCTGCGCGGCCTGCGCAAGGAAGTCGAGTCGGGTGCCGGCGAGGTCGGCGGGCCGCGGTCCGTCGTGTCCGCATCGTCAACCGGAGGCAGCACTCTCACCAGCGTTGACCGCAAGAGCCTGTGGATGGGCATCGTGGCTGCGACCGTGGTTGCCGCGGCCGCTTCGTTCATGTTCATGGGCCGCAACGACAGCACGTCGGACGGAAGCCGCCGTCAGAACCGCCACGCACACTATCGCGGTCCTGCCCTTCGTCAATATGAGCCCCGATCAGGACCAGGAGTACTTTTCCGACGGCATTTCCGAGGAACTTCTGAATCTGCTTGCCAGGATCCCCGATCTGCGCGTCGCGGCGCGTACGTCCTCGTTCTCATTCAAGGGGCGGGACGTCGGGATCCCGGAGATTGCGAAGCAGTTGAATGTGGCCTACGTGCTGGAAGGCTCCGTGCGCAAGGTCGGCAACCAGGTGCGCGTCACCGCGCAACTCATCCAGGGGTCCGACGGCTTCCACGTGTCGTCCGCGACGTACGACCGCACCCTCGACGACATCTTCGCCATCCAGGACCAGATCGCCGCCGACGTCGTGAAGCAGCTCAAGATCACGCTGCTTGGCAACGCGCCGACGTCGCGTAAGACCAACCCCGAAGCCTATGCGCTCTACCTCCAGAGCGTTCAGCTTGGGCGCAGGAGCACCAGGGACGGGTTCGAGAAGTCCGACGCGCTGCTGCGCCGTGCGCTGGAGATTGACGCTGCCTACGCTCCGGCGTGGGCCGGACTCGCCGCCAACTTCGGCAACAAGGCGGCCGCCGGCCACATGCCTTCCAAGGAGGGATTTGCCCGCGCCCGCGAGGCAAGCACGCGGGCACTCGAGATCGATCCGCAGTATGCCCCGGCGCACGCCGGACTGGCTTTTGTCGCGATGTACGGCGACAGCGACTTTGCCGCCGCGGCGAAGCATCTGGAACGCGCGTTTGCCCTGGATCCGGCGAATGCGCGCGTGCTGGGCAACAGCGCCACGCTGCTCAACCTTCTCGGCCGGAGGAACGAGGCGCTCGCACTGCGGAAAGCCATCACCGTCCGCGACCCGGTGAACGTGAACGCGCGCTTCAATCTGGGCACCAGCCAAATCAACGCCGGCCGGCTTGACGAGGCGGTCGCATCCTACCGTACCGTGCTGAGCCTCAGCCCTGGCAACGGCATCGCACACTACCAATTGGGAGTCGCGATGCTGCTCAAGGGCGACGCGACCAGTGCGCTTGCGGAGTTCGAGCAGGAGCCCGTCGAGGTGTTCCGCATGATCGGCCTGCCGATGGCCTACCACGCGCTCGGGCGGAAGTCGGAGTCCGACGCCGCGCTCGAGCAGTTGATTGCCAGGTACGAAAAGGACGCGAACTACAACATCGCCGGCATCCACGGCTTTCGCCGCGAGGCCGACCGCGCATTCGAGCGGCTCGAGAAGGAGCGCAGAGACGGCGGCACCTTCGCCGAGATCGTGCTGGACCCTCTCTTCGCCAACCTGTACGACGACCCGCGCTGGGCTCCCTTCCTGCGTACGATCGGCAAAGCGCCAGAGCAGCTCGCGAAGATCTCGTTCAAGGTGGCGCCGCCGGAATAGGAAATGGCAACGTGGTTGCGATCTACCTCGGCGACGCCAGAGCATAACCCGCTGGCTTACGAGCTTGCTGGAGGACGTCGTGTTCGCGATGGTGCGAGCGACGCACTAGTCGCTGGCCGACGCGTTCAGCTTCACCGCGGCTTTGATGAGCGCGGCGAAAGCCTTCTCGTTGATCTTGTCGCCCTCGTGGAAGTCGATGGCGCGCCGCAGATTGCCTCCGAGGCCCGAGTTGAAGAGCCCTGAAGGGTCCTTGACAAAGGCTCCCTTGGCGAAGGTCACCTTGACGTAGTTCTTGTACGTCTCGCCGGTGCAGACGATTCCGTCGTGCGACCACACCGGGACGCCGGCCATCCCATTCGACGGCTTCCTCCACTTCCGCTCCTCGATCATCTCGGGATCGGCCTCGTTGATGAGCGTGCGGATCCGATCGAGCAGGTCGCCCCGCCAGTCGCCCTCACGCTGTTGCGGATCGCTTTTCTTCTTCATGACGATCTCTCGGCCGCTGCGGAACCTGGTGACATGCGGCAGCGCGAACAGGTACAGACCCGTGAACATGAGCAAGGCGAGCGGCAGCAGCGGCGAGTAGGTCACGTACGCGGGAGGTTGCTCGCCCCCGTTCATGCCCATGACGACGAAGTTGGCGACGACGGTCAGCGTAAAGGCCATCGACACCCAGCGGTGGAACTGACGAACCCGGCTATTCCAGTTCATTGGGACCTCCTCTGAGACCGTCGGTGCAGCTCATCGCCAGTCGTTCTGCGGGAGGAAGCTCGCGTGAATAGTGTTGTCCATGGCGATCTGTTAGCGGCGGGTCAGGGCCGGCGGGCTCCGCGTACTCCCGGTCGATCCGGTCGCGAACGCGGCGCAGCCGCGCGAGGTCGCGCAGGTGCTCCGCTGTGGAGGGTCTGCTGGTCACCTGCGCGATCGTGCTACGTCGCATCGGAGTTGTCCAGCCACCAACCATCTCGAGCCGTGTCACAGCATCAGCGTCAGCATGCCTGTCGCCACCAGCGCACCCGACCAGATCAGATCGAGGTTGAACCAGGCGCGGCGCAGGATGCCGACGCCCACCTTCTCGAACACCACCACAGCGACGACAGCAGTCACCGCCAGGTAGCCCAGGGCGTGCAGCCCGGTTGCGAAAAACGCAGCTCCCGCGCTGTCCGCCCCCGTGGCGGGCATGTGGTGCGCGTGTTCCCCCGCGCCGGACATCGACATGCCCAGGACGACCGGCACCACCATGAGCCCGGCCCCGTGGGCCGTGGCCATCAGGAACGACCACACGGTGAGCCCGCCCATGCTCACGCGCATGCCAGCCCAGCGGGGGTGCCGGTGACGAAAGAATTGAATGACGCCAAGCGAGACGAGAACGCCGGCCAGCGGCCAGCGCAGCCAGCCTGGAGGGATCACGGCGCCGATGGCCAGCGCCACGCCGACCGCGGCGGCCACGGCCAGCGCATGCCCGGCGCCGAGCGGCACGAGCGCCCGGAGCACCGCACCGCGGCGGCGCTCCTGCATCCCGAGCGCCACCGCAAACAGCCATCCCATTCCAGGATTGATGCCGTGAAAGGCCCCGAGTGCCATCAGCATCGCCCACGACGTCGTCGTCTCGGTCGTCATGACGCACCTCTCACGCGAAGCAGTAGGAATCGGAGCTCGCGTCTCCGCCCTCGAGGTGGACCTGGTGGGGGCGCATGCTGTCGAAATCCACGAATCCGGCGGGATCGAGCTCGATGCCGCCATTCGGGCGCACGTCCACCTTGGCCAGCCAGCCTTTGACGCCGTCCGGATAGAACTGGTCGTCCCACGTGCGATACAGCGAGTTGGTCACGTAGACGCGCTTGCCGTCGCGGCTGATCTCGACCATCTGCGGCGCGCCGTTCAGCGGCTGCTCCGGGCGCGCCGGGTGCGGCTGCCGGCGAACCATGCCCCCGAGCTTCAGGGATCCGGTCTCGACGGGGTTGAAGGGGTCCGATACGTCGAATTGCTTCAGCTCGCCGGTGCCGAAGCACGAGACATACAGAAAACGATCGTCGAGCGACAGGTTGATGTCGGTGACGAGCGGCGGCGCCGCACCGAAGGCCTTGAAGATCGGCGGCAGATCGTCGGCCGCTGCCGGCTCGGCGGGAATCTCGATCACCTTGTCGATGCGCCACGTCCCGCTGCGGCTGCTGCCTTCGCGGTGCCACATCCAGACCGACGCCGACAGATCCTTCAGGCTGGTGACAACTCCGACAAACCCGTAGGTCTCGTTGGGATTGTGCGCGGGCCGCAGCTCGAGCACCATCTGCTGCTCGGGGCCGAGATCCAGCTTCTGGACGTGACGCCGGGAGTTGAGATCCCACACGTGCAGCGCGTTGCCGTACTTGCCGGCAAGCAGCAGCTCGGGATTCACGCCGTCCTCCACCATTTTCGGCGTGCCCCATTCGCTGGTGATCATCGTGTCGTGACCGAGGTGCCACCAGAAGTCGTACGCCAGTTGCTGCGGTCCACGGTCCTTTTCCCACGGCCCCTTGATCTCGAACGTTTCGGGGTCGAGGACGAAGATGCCGCCGGGGCCGTTACCCTCGGCGTTGCCCAGCGCGTTGACGTAGATGCCATCCGGCCCGCAGTGCGCGGTGTGCGGGCGGCTGTAGCCGGTCTTGCGAATGATCTCCTCGGCTTCGATCACCTTGACGAGGCGCGGCTGCCGCGGATCGGGATATGTATCGAGAATGTGGATCCGAGACGATCGCATGCCCGGCACGACGAGGTAGCGCCGCTGCATGTGCGGGTGCGGCGAGTTCGGGCACAGGCACGAGCTGCACGCGTTCCACCCGAAATGGTGCAACTCGTCGCCCGCACGCGGCATGTCGACACGCGCGATCTGAGCGCCGTAGCCGTGCGATGCGGGATCGACATCCAGCACGGCGAGGGCGTCGTTGGCGGTCGGGTCAGAATTGAGCAGCGCCACGTAGGCGACGGTTTCCGCCGGGGCCTGCATGGCCATCGTCGGCGACGGGTAGAAGCTCTGGTCGGGAAGCAGTTTCGGCATCGTCGGTGCCCTCCTCGCGGGTTTCGATCCGCGCGTTCCAGAGACTAGAATCAAGCGGGCGGCGGCGTCCTTTGAGAAGGCTGGCGGATTTCTGAAACTTTCCTGAGGTGCAACTGGTGGCCGACACCGCGGACCGAGGCGCGTATCAGTTCGGGCCGTTCCATCTCGATGTCCGTGAGCGCCGACTCTCCCGCGACGGGGAGGCGATCCCGCTGCGCCTGAAGGTGTTCGACACGCTCGTGGCGCTGGTCCAGAACGCCGGGCGGCTGGTGACGAAGCAGGAACTGCTCGACACCGTCTGGCCGGAGACGACGGTCGAGGAAAACAACCTGAATCACAACGTGTCGGTGCTGCGGAAGGCGCTGGGCGAGAAAGCCACGGGCCAGCAGTACATCGAGACCGTGCCGCGCGTGGGCTACCGCTTTGCCGCACCGGTCGACGCTGCCGTCCCACAGGCCGGGGCCGCCGCTCCTTCGACGGCGAAGCCGCGGCAGGAAATCAGGTACTGCACGACGAGCGACGGCGTCCGGCTCGCCTATGCCACTACCGGCAACGGACCGCCGCTCGTGAAGGCGTCAAACTGGCTGACCCACCTCGACTTCGAATGGGGCAGCCCGATCTGGCGCCATTGGTACACCGCACTCTCACGTCATCACCGGCTCGTCCGCTACGACGAGCGCGGCAATGGCATGTCCGAGCGCGACGTGCCTGATGTGAGCTTCGCTACATGGGTGCGGGACCTCGAAACGGTCGTTGACGCGGCCGGGCTCGATCGATTTCCGCTCCTCGGGATCTCTCGTGGCGGTCCCATCGCCATCGCGTACGCGGTGAAGCATCCCGAGCGCGTCACGCAACTAGTGCTCTACGGCGCATTTGCCGTGGGGCTGAACCACATCGGCACGCCGGAGGATCTCGAGGCACGGCGCGCTCTCACGAGCCTGATGCGCCTTGGGTGGGGACTCAACAACCCGGCGTTCTGCAAGACGTTCACCTGCCGGTTCATCCCCGAGGCGACGCCGGAGCACGAGCAGTGGCTCGACGAGCTCCAGCGTGTGTCCACGTCGCCGGAAAACGCGGCGCGACTCATGCAGCGCGACGACGACATCGACGTTCGACCACTCTTGTCGCAAGTGAAGACGCCGACGCTGGTGATCCATTGCGATCGCGATCATGCAGTGCCGCCGGACAAGGGTCGCCTGCTGGCGGCCGCGATCCCTGGCGCGCGGTACGTCTCGCTGCCGAGCGCGAATCACCTGATGCTCGAAGAGGAGCCCGCCTGGTCGCTGTTCCTCGAGGAACTCGGTCTGTTCCTGGACTGGTGACGGATGGCGGATGTGCTCTGGCGTGGTCTTTGGGCAGCGACGCTCAGGTCGAGGCCTACGGCATCCACACCCGGATGGTCTTGACCTGGCCGGTCGCGTCCGGACCGGGCATCTGACGGGTGTAGCAGATCCGCAGATCCTTCAGTTCGAACAGCCATTCGTCAGGACCTGGACCCGGTCGCGGCTTCACCTTGGAGAAGTCGAGGTCGTACAGGTCCTGGCAG
Source organism: Vicinamibacteria bacterium (assembly GCA_963719755.1). Lineage (GTDB taxonomy): Bacteria > Acidobacteriota > Vicinamibacteria > Vicinamibacterales > JAENWD01 > JAENWD01. The sequence continues at coordinate 40,667 of CAVRDA010000017.1, forward strand.
GCGCCGCGCATAGCCTCGTGCACGGTTGCGCGCTTGGCCGGCAGCAGCGGCGTGTACTCGATCACGAAGTAGTACATCTCACGTCGAAACGAGTAGGTGTGCTCCTGGAAGCGTCCGGTGCCTTCCGCGGGCGGCGTCGCGGGCGCCCGAAGGGCGGATGGCGGGCGCACCTGGGGCGCCAGCAACGCGACGAGCAGCACATACCGCAGCATACTCAGCCCTCCTTACAAGCGTCTCTCGAGACTTTATCGTAGACAGCACTGCGAAAAGTCTGGCTTTTCATATTGAACCTATACCCGACGTTATACATGCCGCCTAAGTAACGGTCTATCCTTTCCTTGTCCTTGAAAGCCTCTCGGACCTGACGCCGCTCCGGAGGTTCTTACGTCACTCCCGCCAGAAATCAAGGCTTTCAAATCGTGCTTATGGACGATATGTTGTCGGCGGCCTTGACAACATCCGGATGAAGGTCGCTGCAATTTTCAAGGGGTTGGAAAACGAACATGGCTAAGAAGACCGCACGTCGCGGCACGGCAGAGGATTCCGGAGGCAAGATCCCGGCATTCGCGGAACAGCTCGGCAGATTTCTGGGTACGACGGAACGGCAGGCCAGCGAATGGCTTGGCCAGAAGAAGGTCATTGTCCAGCAGCTCTCAGCGGTGCGCGACCAGGCCGAGAAACTGATTCGTCAGTTGACCGGCGGCGCGGCCGACATGGCGGCTGCGGTGGGCGTGGTCCGCGGCATCAAGGCCACAGGCAGGAAGCGAGGCCGCAAGAAGATGTCGGCGGCCGAGAAGAAGGCCGTGTCCGAACGGATGAAAAAGTATTGGGCGGACCGCCGTTCGAAGACGGCGAAGACGACGAAGAAGACTGCGAAGTAAAGGCCGGAAGCCGGGCAGCCAGTCGAGCGAACGACTTGCCAAACGGCTGGACCGGCGTGCGGATCCGCTTCCGCACGCGTTCTATAGTAATGGCACAACCGGCACGGCTTATCGTGCCGGTTGGCTCAGGAAAGCCCCAACGTCGTGGCCGGCTTCCGCTTTCTCGAGGGTGTCAACACCCGACAGGGGACGAGCTCATGACGAACGCAGCGCACGGTATGGCGCCCTCGGTGTTCTCCTCGCGCTCTGCACGGCGTGTTCAGACTCCACGCCTCCCACCAGACCGAGTCCGGTAACCGCGCCGGTCGCAACGCCGGCGCCGCCGCCGCCGCCGGTTGCCCACAACCCGACATTTCCGGCGCTTGCCCGACCGGGGCGCGTCTATATGGGCGTCTCAACGCCAACGTATCCGATTCACGGGTCGGCGCTGTACTCTCGCTACGTGCTGTACGACGACGGCACGTTCGCGCTCCAGGTACTCGAGCGCGAACTTTCCCTTTTTCGAGTATCGCGGCACCTACTCCGGATCTGGCGAAGCCGTCGAGTTCCTGTTCGAGAGCTTTGGCACGTCGAGGGGGACGCTCGTTGACGAGTCCCTTACCGTCAAATACAACGACATCATGCAGATGTCTGACTTCGAGGATGGCGTCTACGTCCGTCAGCAGTGACGCACCCTCACTTCTTCTTGAACGCGTCCTTCACCTGCTTCTCGATGTCCTTGTAGTTCTTCGACAGGAACTGCTCTTCCTCCTTGGTCAGGATTCGGAAGGGCACTCGAACGACGCTCTTCTCGAACTTCACGTTGAGCCAATGCTGCCCGTACGCGATCCCGCCGGGTATCGGCGAAGTACAGCCGGCCGAGGCAGGCGCGATTCGAACTGAGCTCGACGTCGTCCTGCGGCATCGCGCGAGAGGTCAGGTCGGGGAAGAAGGTCATGGCGCACGCACGGTTCGCGCTCGGAGGGAAGTAGTTGATCGAGTCGCGCTGGACCTGCTCCCGCTGCTGCATCGCGCGGGTATCGGCCTTCCGGTGCTCCTCGACTGACGGCAGCGGGATCGTCTTGCCATCCGGAGTCTCGAGCGACAGCGCGTCGCGCCGCAGCCTGTAGTCGGGCACCGAGTCGCGCACCGTGATGCCGACCTCAAGGAGCATCCACCCCTCACCGATCGAGCGGTTGGCAAGCTGATATCCGAGGATGACGTAGCCTTCGTTGTTGTAGGCGGCCCGGACGAACTTGCCTTCCATCGTCATGATTTCAGGGACCCCGGCCTCGGGGATCTTCACTTTCGGCTTTTCCTGGTCCCGGGCATCGCCCTGTATGACGGGGCCCCAGCCGCAAACCAGGCCGAGAAGCTACCAGTAACAGCAGCGTTCTTCGCGTTCATGAAGTCCCTCCGGGGCGTCCCACCAGGCCGCGTTGCTAATCCAGGTTTGAATCGTCGCGGCTCGACGGCTTCGCGGCTTGGCGGTTGTGATCCCCCGCGCCACGGATTATACGTCGCTGACCGCGTGTGGCATGGCCCTCACCGGAATGGATCGACCAGCATGAGGTCCCTGCCTGCCCCGTCGGTCTGGGTAAAGGCGATCTGGCGGCGATCGGGCGAGACCGTCAAGCCGTAGCTGATGGGACCCGTGACCGGGAGAACAGTCGTGACAGCTCCGGTGGAGAAGGCGAGATGGTGAACGGCCAATTGTCCGTTCGGTGCGGGTCGCGGTATGAAATAGATGCCGTCCTCGAACACGACGAAGTTGCGCATGACGACGCTTGGAAGCACTTCAGTTTCCTGGCCGCCGGCCACAGGCATGCTCCACAGCACGGCATCGCCGTCGTGCTTCGTGTAGTAGAGGCGCGCGCCGTCCGCGGAGGGGAAGGCACACGCGCCGCCGTTGCGTGTCACCTGTGTCGCCGGTCCACCGGTCGGCGCGACCTTCCACACCTCCTGCCTGCCGGTGCGGCTGGACGCGAAGTAGATCCACTTCCCATCCGGCGCCCAGCTGGGCATCGCGTCGTCGCCGGGTTCCGTGGTCAGTCGCAGCGGTTGACGGCTGCCCGGGCGGATCACGTAGATATCGAAGTCTCCTTCAGCGGTGCTGTCGAATGCCAGGCGTTGACCGTCGGGAGACCAGCGCGGCGTGCCGGAATGCTTCTCGGCCCGCGAAAACACCTCGACGACATTCGAGCCATCGGCGTCGCTCACCCAGATGGCGCTGTGACCGGTCCTGTCCGATGCGAACGCGAGCCGGCGGCCGTCTGGTGAGTACTGCGGGTTCCCGTCGTTCCGCGTCGACGAGACAAACCGGGCGGGTAACGGTGGTGGCGTGCCGGCCTCGGACAGGGTCGCCCGCCAGATGTTCGCGTCCTGCGTATTGTGAACGAACGCGAGCCGTGATCCGGTTCGCGGTATCGCGGGAGACGTCAAGTCCTCGCCCAGCGGGAGCCGCTCCGGCCTTGCTCCGGAAACGGCCGGAATTCTCCACAGCGCCTTGCCGATGCCGCTGCTGCCTGACGGTTTGCCGCTGGAAAAAACGACGTGCCGGCCGTCCGCGGTCCAGGTCAGGCCCCAGGCGTCGCCATCGATCGGCGCCACCCGCCGCGCTTCGCCTCTCGGCGTCCCATCGTCCGCCACGTCGACCACGAATAGATCGGACGTGACAGTGCCAGATGGTCTAACGAACGCGACGCTTCGTCCGTTCGGCGCTACCGCCGGATACCAGCCCGTGAGAGGCTGTCCAGATCCATCCATCAAGTCGCGGACCTCACCGGTTTCGAGCGACAGCGCTCGAAGCCCGTCCAGGATGACGGACCTGCCATCCGGGAGCCACGCAAAGGACCAGTTCCAATCGGATGGCGCGCTGGGGCCGATCGCGAGTGCGCCGTGAGCTCGATCGAGGATTACCTGGGGCAGCTCAGCAACGACCCGTTCGCTGCCGCCGATAGGCGGCGTCACGACAAAGGTCCTGCCATCGTTCGACACCCGGATGAAACCGATCGTCCGACCGTCCGGCGAGAAGACCGGATTGTGATCAGCGGCCGGATCCGTTGTCAGGCGCAGGGGTTTTGGAGCGCCGATCAGCTTGACGTAGATGTCGTAGTTGTCCTGGTTCTCGCCGTTCCACGAATACGCCACGTGGGTGCCATCGGGCGAGAAGTTCGGGCTCTCTTCGAATCCGGCCTCGCTGGTGAGCGGCACCGCCTCCAGGGACGACGGCTCGGTCCCGGCTACATCGCGATCGACCCACAAACCCAGCGCGAGTGCCGCCAGGATCAGCGCGACTGCCGTACCCGCGAGCCATCCAATCCGCGTTCGGTGCATTGACCTCGTGACCGCGGGCGGCCGCGATTTGGTGTCCTCCTCGAGCTCCTCCAGTGCGATTCGCACGTCGGAGATGTGCTGGTATCGCTCATCCGGGTTCTTGCGCAGACAGCGAGAGACGATCTTCCGGAGTTCGGCCGGCAGTTCGGCCGCAAGCGGCGCGGGATCCTTCTCGAGAATCGCAGCGAGCGTCGCAAGGCTGGAATCGCCGCGGAAGGCTCGCTCGCCGCTGGCCATCTCGTAGAGCAGCGTTCCGAAGCTGAAGATGTCGGATCGCGTGTCTACGGCCTTGCCTTCCGCCTGCTCGGGCGACATGTAGCCGATGGTGCCGGAGATGGTGCCTTCCGTGGTTTGTGTCCGGAGGGTTCCCGTTCGCCCCTCATCATCGAGAGAGATGACCTCACGCTGCTTCGCCAGGCCGAAGTCCAGCAGCCTGGCCCCGGTCTTCGTCAACATGACGTTGCCGGGCTTCAGATCCCGATGAATGATGCCGGCGGTGTGGGCCGCTGCCACGGCGCTGGCGATCTGGACGCCATGCCGCAACGCCAGTGCCAGCGGGAGCTTTCCTCGCTTCAACCTCTCGGCCAGCGTCTCGCCTTCGAGGTACTCCATCACCAGGAAGTCCGTCCCGTTCTCGTGACCGACCTCGAAGAGGGGGCAGATGTGTGGATGGCTCAGCGACGCGATGAGGCGCGCTTCGCGCTGCAGACGGCGGACGGCGACGCCGTCGCTGGCGAAGCCGGGCGGCAGGACCTTGATTGCGACTATCCGATCGAGGCGCGAGTCGCGGGCCTTGTAGACCTCGCCCATACCGCCCGCGCCGAGCTTCTCGAGGATCTCGAAGCGCCCGAGGTGCTGTCCTGCCATGCCTTCACCCTTGAACGGTATTGTCGAGGTTCGTGCGGGCCTGAGTGTAACGCCCCGCTCTACGTCCTTCCAGCCCATCCTTGTGCTGCGTGACTCCCGGCCATACACGTGCACAATTGAGGTCTGGGAGTTCGCCGTTCGGGCAGGCATGCGCATCGTGCTCTCACGTCAGCACTTGCCGGTGGCGTGGTCTCGAAGCCGGTTGGGGCATGTGAATTGCTCGACGTGCCAACTGTTTCAGGAGGAGCCCATGTGGTCCGTGCTATGCGGTCTGGCGCTTGCGGTGTCGCTCGTCGAACCGGAGCCGGTCGGACAAGAGAGCGTGTTGATCCGCCTCTGGGAGGACCCACGGCCGATCGCGACTCGCGACCTGTTCTGGGGTGCGGGCTCCGCCGACCGCGCGCCGCGGCCCCCGTTCACGTTCGTCGAAGACTCGTCCGGCGGCACGCAGCCGAAGGTGATCGTGAAGGACGCGGCCGGGACGACCTGGGACGTGAAGTTCGGTCCCGAAGCGCACGCGGAAGTCGCGGCCAGCCGGCTCGTCTGGGCGCTCGGCTACTTCGTCGACGAGATGTACTTCGTCCGTGAGGGCGTGATCGCCGGCGCCTCCGATGTCGGACGTGCCCGGGAGTTCATCAACGCCAGCGGCGCCTTCACCGCGGCGCGCTTCGAGCGGCGCGACGACACCTTCCGTCGACTCGACCGCGCGTGGAGCTTCAACCAGAATCCATTTACGCGCTCGAAGGAGCTCGGCGGCCTGCAGATCCTGATGACGCTCGTGGGCAACTGGGACATCGAAGGCGAACGGAACAACCGGATCGTCGAAGTGACGACGCCAGGGCAGGAGACGCATCGGCGACTACCTGGTATCGGACCTGGGCGCGACGTTTGGCCGCATGGGCGGCCGGCTGACGAGCCACTCGAAGTGGCAGCTCGACGACTACCGCCAGGAAGGCTTCATCGACGCCGTGAAAGACGACGAAGTCGAGTTCGACTTCGACGGGCTCGAGTCGAACATGGAGTCGGTGCCACTCGAGCACGCGCGGTGGTTCGCTGCGCTCGCCGGCGAGCTCACGCCGTCGCAGATCCGGCAGGCTTTCGAGGCCGCAGGCGCGACGCCGGCGGAGGTCGATGGTTTCTCCGCCGTCGTCATCGCCAGGATCAACCAGCTGCGCGACGCTGTCGGGGGCGGCGTCCTGTCGGCCAAGACGCCCCAGGCTCGTTGATCCCTCCGGACGACAGATCGTCAGCGGCGCCCGCCACCGGGTCGCACGGCCTTGCACGGGTTGGCTAGCGAGTCTTGTCCCGGATCAGATCGCGTCCCCGCGCGATCTCGGCGAGGTTCTTGGCTCCGCCTACAAAGGGGATGAAGTCCAGCGTGGTGTCCACCGCGCCGCCGACGACGCCCTTGCGGCGAATGGCGCGGCCGAGCGTCGCCAGGGCGACGACGGCGCCGAGCCAGGGCACTGCGCGGATCAATTTACGCGTCACGCGGCGCTGGGCATATTGCGTCACCTGTCTCGTCACGGTCATTGGACTGTCCCTCTCGCGATGGTCACAAGCCCGTCCATTCTCGGGCTGACGCGTGACCACACTTCAAAATGGCTGCCACTTAGCCGTAGAGAATCGCCGCCGGTACTGGCGCGGCGGTGTCGGAATCCAAGACATGCGGATCCCGTCGTGCCGCGTACCGAGGTCATACGACAAGACAGGCCGATCCGGTTTCGATGGCCACCGCCTCGCCATCAATCATTCGATAGAATGGGTGTTCGTGGCCTCGCGCGTGGTCGTCAACCATCAACCTCCAACCTCCAACTTCCAATCTCCAACCTCCACTTCCAACTTCCAACCTTCCACCTCCAACCGTCAACTCATCTGCCAGCCGCCGAACCATCCGTTTTTGCCAGAAGGTCACCGTGTAGATGCTGATATATGTGGGTAGTGATGCTGCGCGCGGCTGCGAGGAGACCCGCCAGACAGGCTGTGTCACGGCGGCGATCGCTCGCTCCTCACGCTGGCGTGCGACAGCCCTGCGGGCCCTGATGGGGCAGTTATCAGCGTCGTCATTCCTTCGACGATTCAAGGCCGACTGGTCAGCTGTCCCACGTGCGACGGTGGCACGCTCTCAGCAGTCGCCGAGTTCCCGGTCACGGTCGGCGATCCTCGACGGCTCTCGGTGGCGTCGTCGAGGAGGTCAGGACCACGGCCGTGAATCGATCGCGGGGCGTTTCGCTGGGCGCCAACGTCCGGCCAAACCCGCAGTTCAGCTATCCAACTACGAGTGTGCCCGCACGCGGATCTCTGCAACTCTCGGCTGGACTGGTCATCACGCCGCCGCCCCCTCCGCGGGAGGAGGTCAGCGTGACAGTCTCCGTCCGGCTCACGGATGGGCGCACGTCAACCGCGTCGGCGCCGCTCGTCGTGACCGCCGAGCAGATGGTGTGAGTCTCGGCGCGACGTTCACAAGCCAAGCTGCCGGCGCGTGTGCCCGCAGGGCGCGTAGCCCTGGGCGTTCGCCAGTAGCAGAACGTCCTCTGCTGCCGCGGCGATATCCGCCTGCGACGGATCGCCCGCCTCCTGCAACCGCCTCGCGACGGCCGCAAACAGCGTCATCGACGACACCAGCTTGACGGCGTCGACCTGCGATCCCATCAGCGCGTCGAGCCGGCGCCCGCTGCGAACCTGCTCCGCGACCGCGCTCGTGATCGCCAACAGGCGAGCGCCGAGCACCGGATGGCGAAGGTAGCGCTCGGCTTCGTCGCGATCCGCGATTGCGTAGAACTGCGACGTGTGGGAGAGCCCGAGGCCGGCCAGCTGCGGGAAGACAAACCAGATCCAATGCGTGTACTTGCGGCCAGCCCTGATCTCGGCCAGCGCCGATTCGTAGGTGGCGTCGCCGTCCTGCGCCTCGACGAACCGTTCGAGACCCATGCGTCCGCTCACCGGAAGTTGTCCAGCACCATGATGTCGCGTTCGAACCGGTCGATGTGGCTGGCAATCGCCCAGCGCCCGTCGCGAGACACGATGAGGAAGCGGTTCGCGAAGGCAGGCGCGACAGGAAAGCTTTAATGCACCCCCCCACAACTATTGATGTCGCGGTCCCACTGGTCGACGTGCGTTGCGATGGCCCACCGCCCGTCGCGGGAGACCGTGAGGTAGCGAAGCGTGGCGTAGTCCGCGACCCGGAAATCCAGGGCGCCGAGCGAACGGACGCGGCGCTCGTCCAAGTCGTAGAGCGCAATCGTGTCGGGCTCGGACGTGGATTCGCGGGCGGGGACGAACACGATGCCGGCGTCGGTGAGGTCCCAGGCGCCGGCGCTGAGGCCGGTCGTCACGACCGACACCGGGCCGCCGTCGCTCGGCACCTGCTTGAGCGTCTGGACGTAGGTTCGCGCGCGGCTGTACCCGTCTCGGGCCGTCGACGAAATACACTGTCCGGCCGTCCGCCGACTCTCGCGGCTCGAAGCCCGATTCCGTGGTGAGTTGCACGCGCTGGCCTCCGCGCGCCGGCATCTTCCAGATCGTCGACGCACCCCGGTCGCTGGCGCTGAAATAGATCCACTGCCCGTCGCGCGACCATTCAGGATCGATTTCACTCGCCGGGTCCTCGGTCAGCCGCTTCAACTCTCCGCCGTCCGTCCGGACGACATAGAGGTCGGTGTTGCCGGCGAGGGTCGCATCGAAGGCCACGGCAGCGGCCATCGGGCGACCACGAGCCGACATTGACGGTGGCCTGTCCCAGGCGCGTCACGCAGCGCAGCGCCGATCCGTCCCGCCGGGCAATCCAGACCTGCGGGGTGCCGTCGCGGTCCGAGACGAACGCGACCTCCGTGCCATCAGGCGAGAAGCGCCCGGGCGAGTCCATGCGTGTCGCGTCGGCAAAGGGCGACGACGCGATCGCTGGAGTCGACGGAGCTCCGAGGTCGATCAGCCGGAGGCCGAGATCGACCTGGCTGGTGACAAAGGCCAGGCGGTAGGCGCCGTTGCTCACGCGCGACAGCGACGGAGCGAGGGATCCAAACGACACGCCGCTCACAGGTGACAGCCCCCGGCCGTCAGGCTGCGTCCGCACCAGTTGGCGGCCGCTGGTCTCCGGCCGGCCGTAGACGATCTCGCGCCCGTCCGGCGTCCATGCCAGCCCGCCGATCATCCCGCTGATCCAGTCGCCGACCAGTTGCGTCTCGCCGCCGCCAATCGGCACCGTCATGATCGCCGAGCGGCCGGCGCCGTGGCGGTGGAACGCCACTGTCTTGCCGTCCGGCGACACGCGCGGATGCAGCTCGCCGAAGCCCGGCGGGGCCGCGGTCAATTGCCGCCGCGCACCGGTGTCGAGCACGTGATAGACGAGCGAGTGGGTCCGCTCGGGACTGCGCCGAGAACATCACCAGTGCCCGGCCATCCGGCGTCCAGGTCGCCATCTGGCCCGTCGGCGATCATCCGCTCGGGTCCCCCCAGCGCCGAGACGATGTAGATGCGTGACGGTACAGGTGTCACGCGGGTGAACGCGATGTAACGCCCGTCCGGCGACCACGACGGCCACTTCTCGGCCACGCCAGGCGTCTCGGTCAGCCGTCTCAGGCTGTCGCCTTCGACCGGCTTGACCCAGAGGTCGTGGCCGGCGGCATGCTCCGGCCCCTCCCACGTGAACGCGACGAAGTTCCCGTCGGGCGACAACGACGGGTCCTCTTCCGCGCCCGGAAAAGACGTGACGGTCAGGAGTCGCGAGCGGCGCTTCGGACGCGGTGCCGCCGTCGAATGACATGACGATCCAGACGAGCGCACCGACGAGGGCCGCGGCCACGACCGTCATGCCCAGCCGCCTGTCCGCCCGCGGCTTCGCAGCAGGTCGGCGCCGGCTCGTCTTCGACGGCCGGGACGCGCGAGGGAAATGGCACCGGCGACGCCGCCGACGATCCGTGGCCGGGCTCGAACTGCGGCGTGTAGCTGCCTTTCGGCATCGAGATGACGACGTCGCCAGGCGGGGCCGCCGCGTAGTACTCGCGCAGCTTGTCGCGCAGCCGGCGGGCATCGACCCGGACGATCGGGTCTGCGGCGGTGTTGAAGTCAGCGCCCTTGCCGTACAGCTCGACGGCGATGACCTGCTCCTTGAGCCCCGCGCCATGGCCCCGGAGCGTCTCCTCGACGATGAAGCGGAGGAAGGCAGAGAGGCGATCCGACCGCGAGAAGATCTCGCTGGCAAGCACCCGATCGAGCTCGGCCCGGACAAGCGATGGCGGCACTTCGTGTGGCGCCGCGGAAAGTGGGTGGGCCATGACGACGACCGCGACCGGCGTCGCGCGGTGGTCAGAATCTTACCTTCAATCCAAGCTGCAGCTGGCGCATCGGGGTGAACGGCATCAGGGAGGAGATGGTGGCGGCATTGCCCGCCTCGATATTGCTGGCCGGATTGGCGAATGTCGGGTGGTTGAGCACGTTGAACGCCTCCAGCCGGACCTCGGTGTCCACGGCGCCGAATCGCGTCACTTTCACCAGCGCCGCGTCGATCGTGAATTGCCCGGGGCCGCGAAGGATGTTCCGTCCGGCATCCCCGTAGGTCGCGGTCGCCTCGCTCGGCGGCTGGAACGCCGTGGTGTCGAACCAGCGATCCACAGTGGGCTCGTCGACGCGGCCCGATCCGATGCGGTCGGGTCGAAACAGCGAACCTGGCGCCGCGAACGTGACGGTCGACTGCGGCCCCTGGGTCTGGAAGACGCTGAACGGATAGCCGGATCGCGCGAGCAGGAGCCCGCTGAGCTGCCAGCCGCCAAACCACCGATCGCGCCAGAAGGGCACCGTGTAGATCCCCGTCGCCGTCAGGACATGCGTGACGTCGTAGTTGGCGGGGCCGCGGTTGTAGCCGAGGTCGTACGGGTTCGGAAAGGTGGTGCCGCCGTCGGTGTCCGACGACAGATCGATGGCCTTGCCAAAGGTGTAGGACGCCGAGAACGACGTCCCGCCAGCGAACCGGCGGACGACGCGGGTCAGCAGCCCGTGGTAGTCCAGCGTCCCCCGGCTCTGCGACTGGACGACGCTGCCGAGCGCCGGATTGACCCCGAAGAACGGGCGGTTCACGTTCGGATTCGTCACGCCGAGCGTCGCGGGCGCCTGGTTCACGTCGACCAGCGTCACCATCTGACGCCCGCGCGACCCGACGTACCCCGCCTCGACCATGTAGTTCGTCCCGAGCTGCTGCTGCAGGTTCAGCGACCACTGGTGCGCGTAGCCGTCGCGGAAATTCGGGTCGAAGCTGGAGCGCGAGTTGCCGCCGGTCTGCGGCGTCGGCGGCGCTACCGAGCTCGCGAAGGTCAGGACGGGGACGTACGGCGTCGGATTCGTCAGCTGCTGCGCCAGGAGAAACGGCGGATTCTGCCCCTTCGACGATCCGGTGCCCGTCAACGGCGTGTTCCAGAACGTGCCGAACCCGCCGCGCAGCATCGTCTTTCCGGTGCCCAGCAGGTCGAAAGCAAATCCCAGGCGCGGGGCGAAGTCGGTCTTCGAGTAGGTCTGCAGGTGCCGCCCGACGTCGGTTCCGCCAATCCGCGCGCCTGGCGACGCCACGACGAACTGGCCCGTCGCCGTGTCGAAGTTCGACTGGCGATCGTCGTCTTCGACGTACGGCACGAACAGATCCCATCGAAGGCCGAGATTCAGCGTCAGCCGGTTGCCGAGCCGCAGGTCGTCCTGCACGAACGCCGAGACTTCCGGGCGGCGTTCCGTGTACGGCGCTTCCAGCATCGACCGGAAGAAGACGTCGGGTGCTCCGAGCATGAAGCTGGCAAACCCGAATCCCGTGTTGGGAGCGGGCACGCAGCCTGGCGCCGACCCGGCACAGCTCGACGTCAGGTTCGAGCGGTGAGCCGTAGATGCCCAGCGGGGTGTCGGAGAAGTAGATGTGCCGCTTCCGGAGGATGAGACTGCCGCCCGCCTTGAGCGTGTGGCGGCCGCGCACGAAGGTCACGCTGTCGGTCACCTGGAACGCGCTGGTGTTCGCCGTGCCGGGGCCGCCGCCAGACCCGACTCCGCGCATGTCCTGCGTCGCAAACCCTATCGTGACCATCCCGCTGGTGCGCTCGTCGCGATTGATGCCAGGGATGCCCATCTCGTCGGCGATGTTCTCTCCGAACCCGACACGCTCGTTGCCGATGTCGATGGCGCTCCAGCCGAAGCGCAACTCGTTCATCACGCCCGGCCCGAAGATGTGCGTGTCGTTGACGGCGAGGCTCTGGGCGTCGGTGTCGTAGGTCCCCGCGACGGGGCTGCCGTCGCCGAGCGGCAGCGACGGCGGAATCCGGCGCCAGGCATTCTGCAGGCTGTAGCGGAGAAAGGCGCGGTTGGCGGTGGTGAACGCGTGATCGACTCTGATGTCGAACTGATCGTCTTTCCGCCGCTGCTCGGGGTTGACGACGTAGTTGTCGATGGTCTGGCCGTTCGCCACGAGCCGCCCAGGCGTGTTGGCCCGCGGATACAGCTGATCGATGATGTTGCGCGCCACGTGGTCGATGCGGTCCGGACGGGATGGCGTTGCCCGGGAAGGGCGCGCCGGTCCGAGGATCGTAGAGCGTCCGCCGAAGCTCGGAGAAATCGCCCGTACGCATGGCGTCGCTCGGCACGGTGGAGACCAGCGTCAGATCCTGATCGATCCGCAGGCCCTGGTAATCGCCGAAGAAGAACGTGCGATTGCGGACGATCGGGCCGCCGAGCGCGCCGCCGAACTGGTGAAAGCTGAAGTCCGGCTTCGGACGCCCGGCGCGGTTGTTGAACCAGTCGTTGGCGTCGAAGCGGCCGTTGCGCAGGAACTCGAAGGCGGTGCCGCGTAAGGCGTTGGCGCCGGACCTGGTCTGCAGGCTCACGACCGCGCCGAGCGCGCGGCCGAACTCCGCCGGATAGATGCCGGTCTGCACTTTCAGCTCGTCCAGCGCCTCGACGCCGGGAAACACGGCCACCGAGTTGATCCACACCTCGTTGTTGTCGAGGCCGTCGAGCAGGAAGTTGTTGTCCCGATTGCGCTGGCCGTTGGCCGCCAGCGACGAGGAATGACGCCACGACACTGCACTGGCGCCGTCGATGTTCTCGCCGGGCACGCCGCGGACGACCCCCGGGACCGTTCGCGCCAGCTGGATGAAGTTGCGATCGTTCAGCGGCAGCGCCTCGATCTGTTCCCCGGCAAGCGTCGCGCTCACGTCCGAGGATGCCCGCTGGACGAGCGCGTTGTCGGCGGTGACGACGACCGTCTCGCTGACGCCGCCTGGCGCGAGCGTCACATCGACTCGGACCTTCCCGTCGACTGCGAGATCGATGCCCGCGATCGACGCGGTCTTGAACCCGGCGGCCTCGGCGCGCAGCAGGTACTCGCCCGTCGCCAGCAGCGGCACGACGTACTCGCCGTACTCGTCGGCGGCCAGCGAGCGGGTCAGCCCTGTCGGCGCGTGAACGAGCGTGATGACGGTCCGTGGGACGACGCCGCCGGCCGAGTCGCTGACTGTCCCGAGGATCGTTCCGGTGACGGCCTGGGCGGAAGCAATGTGAGGGATGGCCGCAACGAGGACAGCCGTGACGGCTGCGGCCAGCCGATCCGGTCGGATGACGCACGGCGACGCGATGGCCCACCGACCCTGGTGCATGGTCTGCCGATCGGACGAGGCAGCATACACCCGCTGTTCGGCACCTGCCAGTGACCGGCATCAGCGGCGACGGACAAGCTGGCCGTCCGGCGGCGCCAGCGAGCGTCAGCCGCATCCGCGCCGCTTCGTTCTCGCGGAAGACCAGCGTCGAGGTGCGGAGGGCGACGACTTCGTTCAGCGAGGGCCGGGCCTTCATCACGCCCGCCGAGGCGTGCTTCAGGCCGAGTCCGTGGCCGACTTCATGCGCGATGGTCAAGCCGATCAGGTGGCCGATGTCGAGCGTCGCCAGGGCAGGATGGCTCCGGGCATCCGACCCGTTCCGAATCGTCGCTGCCAACTCGACGACGCGCGGCACGTAGACCATTACCGTCACCAGCCCCGAACGCTGATCGCGGACGACTTCACCCGAGACCGCCGGGTCGGTCATCTTCAAGACCGGCAGCAGGTGCACGAGGGTGACACTGGCGGAGCCGTCGTTCCCGCATGGCGTCGCGGCGCAGTCGCGCCACACGGCGGAGATGCCGGCCGAGGCCAGAAGCGTGTTCGTGGTGGCCTCCGCGAGGCGAAGGTTGACCGCGTCCAGCCCGGTCCGGATGCCATAGCGAAGCTCGACAGTCGGTGGCAACTGCTGCCCAGCGACCGTCACGTAGCCGGCCATGCCCACCACCGTAGCCAGGAGCGTCCGACCGATCGTGCCAGCGCCGAGCAGTGCCACTTGTCCCTCCTCGCAGAATTGAGGAGCGGACGATGGCGCGTCGGGGCGGGCGGCGGCAGATCTTTACGGTGGTTTACGGGCTGGCGCTGCCTTCGCCGCGCGCCGTATCGCGTGGCCGCAATCGGGAGTTGCGCTGACGCGTGGTTCGGGCGCACAGTAGCGCCATGCCACGCGCGAACGCCACCGCCTGGCGGCTCCTTCTCGCGGTTGTCGCGTTGCTGTCCCTCCCCGCCTGCCTGGTCATCGTCTCCACCGGCCCGACCCCGGTGAGCGGCGCCACGATCGTGTTCATCGCGAAAGACGACGGCGGCAGGTCCATCGCGGCGCTTCACGTGTCGGTGACCGGCGTCGACCGGACCTGGCGTGACGAGGGGGTGACGTCGTCCGATGGCGCGTTCCGCGTCAGCGTCGAACCGGGCGTGACGCGGGTCCGCGCCGGCGTGGAGTTGCCGTCGGGCTACGCGATCGCCGGCGACGAGAGGTGGCCGCGGGAGTTCGACGTCCCGCCCGACGGACAGCTGCAGGTGGAGATTCGGGTCAAGGCGCTCTGACCGCGCCGACGACTGCGGGTCGCACGCCGGCAGGAGGCTTCTAGTGGCGCTCGTGGTGCTTCTGAGGGGCCTCAACGTCGGCGGGCATCGGGCCTTCCGGCCAACCACGCTCGCCGAACGGCTGCGGCACCTTGGCGCGGTCAACATCGGCGCGACCGGCATCTTCGTCATCCGCCAGCCAGTCAGCCGCACGCGGCTGCGTGCCGAGGTCGCGCGCGCGCTTCCGTTCGAGGCCGAGATCATGATCTGCGCGGGCCGGGGAGATCCTCGCGCTCCTGACCCGCGACTACTACGCAGGCCAGCCAGCGCGGCCCGACATCGTCCGCTTCGTGAGCGTGCTGTCTCGCGTCCCCCGGTCGGCGCCGGATCTGCCGGTGAGCCTTCCCCCGCGCGGCGCGTGGCAGGTGAAGGTGCTCGCCCGCGATGGCCGGTTCGTCGTTGGCCTGTACCGGCGCAACCTCAAAGTCATCGGCTACCTGGGCGCACTGGACCGCGTGTTTGGTGTGCCGGCGACGACGCGCAGCTGGAGCACGATCGCCGCGATCGCCAAGGTCCTGCACGACGACGCGACATGACGGCGGTAGCGCCGTCGGTCGCTCTCATTCCCGGTACGGGTCGATGGTCTCGATCGTCCCGTCGGCGCGGTGGTGCAGCCGCACGACCTTGACGTTCCTGAGGTGCGTCTGCCCGCCCGACTGCTGCGAGTCGTGGTAGAAGAGGTACCAGGTGCCCTTGACCTCGACGATCGAGTGGTGGTTCGTCCAGCCGAGCACCGGCTCGAGGATCTTGCCGCGATAGGTGAACGGCCCGTACGGTGAGTCGCCGGTGGCATAGACGATGAAGTGCGTGTCGCCGGTCGAGTAGGAGAAGTAGTACTTGCCGCCGTACTTGTGGACCCACGCGGCTTCGAAGAAGCGGCGCGCGTTGTCCTTCGCCAGCAGCGGCTTGCCCTGCTCGTCGAGAATCACGACGTCCTTCACAGGCTCCGCGAAGCCGAGCATGTCGTCGCGCATGCGCGCGACCTTGGGCGTCAGCGCCGGCTGGTCGGGCGCCGGATACACGTCCTGCGCCTTGTACTGGCCGGTGGCCCAGCGCTGAAGCTGGCCGCCCCAGATCCCGCCGAAGTACATGTAGTGTGGCCCGTCGCCGTCCTTGAACACCGCCGGGTCCATGCTGTAGCTGCCCTCGATGGGCGAGGCCTCTGGCGTGAAGGGCCCCTCGGGCCGCGTGCCGACGGCGACGCCGATGCGAAAGACGTCCTGCTTGTCCTTGGCCGGGAAGTAGAGGAAGTACTTGCCGCCCTTCTCGGCGGCGTCCGGCGCCCACATCTGGCGGCCTGCCCACGGCACGCTCTTGATGTCGAGCGCAACGCCGTGGTCGGTGACCTTGCCGCCTATCGAGTCCATCGACAGCACGTGGTAGTCGCGCATGTCGAAGTGGCTGCCGAGGTCGTCAGGCTTGGCGCCGGTCTCGATGTCGTGCGACGGGTAGATGAAGATCCGGCCGTCAAAGACATGTGCCGACGGATCGGCCGTGTAGATGTGCGTGACGAGCGGCCGCGTCAGGAACTTCCCGTCGGCCGCCGGGGGTTGGCCGGCCACCCTGCCAGGACCGCTACCGACAACAAGAGCAACCGTCACCACGGCGAGCGCCGCACCAGAGTCGATTCGACCAATCACGCTTCACCTCGCAGGGACGGAGGGGTCTGACCCCTTCGTCCCATCAGGATGTCCGTCATGTGCTCGACCTTGCGCGCCGGCTACAGATCCCGCGCCGCCGTCCAGCCGGGAACGCTCGTCGCCATTCGCGCCGCCCGCACGATCGCGTCGCTGACGAGCTCGCTGGCAATCGCGCCCAGCGCCGTGAGGGATACGTCTGGCGCCAGGTTTCCCGTCGACACCGCAAGCACCTGATCGCCATCGCCCTGCGTGTGGTACGGGTTGATGGCGCGCGATGCGCCGGTGTTGGCCATCATTGCCAGCTTGGTCAGGTGCGTCTTGCTCAGCCCGACATTGGTGGCGACAATGGCCAGCGTCGTCGCGCGCAGCGGCTCGTCGGCCAGCGGCGCCGCGGACGCGCGGCGGCTTTCGAGATCGCGCCTCAGCACGTCCACGGATCTCGCGAAACCGGCGCCGTCGGCCGTGCGGGCGCCGGCGACGATCTCGCCGCGCCGCCAATCGACGACGTCGCCCGCCGCGTTGAGGACGACGAGCGCGCCGATGGTGACGGCGCCGAGCTTCACCGACGCCGTGCCGATGCCGCCCTTCATGCCGCGCATGCCGCGGCCGACGAACATCTTGCCGACCGTGGCGCCCGTCCCGGCGCCGATGCTGCCTTCGGCAACGGCCTCGGCCGTGGCCGCCTGGCACGCGCGATAGGCCTCGTCCGGCCCGACGCGCAGCCGGCCGTCGCCGAGGGCGAGGTCATCGATCACCGCGCCGACGACGATCGGAATGCGGACGTTGGGGACGCCCCAGTCGTAGCCGACCTGGCGTTCCTCGAGGAAACGCACGACACCAGACGTCGCGCCGAGCGCCATCGGGCCGCCGCCGGTGAGCAGGATCGCGTGGATGGAGTCGAGCGGGCTTACCGGCTGCAGGACGACGCCGAGCGATTCTCCCGGCGCCGAGCCGTCGTAGTCCACGCCCGCCGTGGCCGGCTTGTCGAACAGCAGCACCGTGCAGCCGGTGGGCCGCCGCGGGTCGGTGAAATGGCCGACGCGCAGGCCGCCGACGTCGACGATCGACCCGGCCGGCGGCGGCGCTTCGCGCTGCCCGGCGATGCCGTCGAGCGGTATCGCGACCGCAGTCGTCGCGGCGCCGACGCTGCGCAGGAACCGCCGTCGAGAGAGGCCGGACGCGGGCATGGGACGCGATTCTACGTCACGTCGGAGTACCGCAGGTCGACAGGTCACTGCCGCTCCAGCCAGTTCAGCGTCGCCGGACAGTTTCGCAGGACCGGCGACATCGTCCTGTTCGACCTCATCAGGCGTTGAAGAAACTCCTTGCGTCTCCGGCGGCCACGTGTCGATCTGGCGCGTGGCCGTTCGACGTCGTAGTAGAGGCCGCTGACGGCCGGCTAACCGCAAGGAGATCCACATCGTGAAGTTCCTGAGCATCTACAAGTCGGTCGAGACGGGCGCTCCTCCCACGCCGGAGGACATGGAGCGCATGGGCAAGCTCATCGAGGAAGGCATGAAGGCCGGCTACCTGCTGGCCGTCGAAGGCTGCCTGCCGAGCGCCAAGGGCGCGCGCGTGCGCCTCTCCAATGGCAAGGTGACGGTCACGGACGGCCCCTTCACCGAATCGAAAGGAGATCGTCGGCGGGCTCGCCATCCTGCAGGCCGAGTCCAAGGAAGCCGCTATCGAGCACGTCCGCCACTTCCTGGGCGTCGCCGGCGACGGCGAGTGCGAGGTGCGGCAGCTGTTCGAAGCGGACGCCAGCGCGCCGCCGCAGCGCGCGGCGTCGTAGCGCCGGCCGTAGCCGGAACGCCGGGCATCCGTCCCTGTCGAGGGAGGGCCCGGCGTTCCGCGCTACGCCGTCGATTGCTACGAGGCGTGCGCGGGCAGCCCGGGCCATCAACTCGTATCGCACGAAAGCCTGCGGGGCTGCCGACGTTTGGCGCAGTGACGAGTCGGCCCGGGTTGTCTTCATGGACTACAGGGCTCGCATCGCCAGATCGTCTAAATCCTTTGGATGCAACCTGAGCTCACGGCATGCGACTGGCAATAGAACGTCACGGGCGAGTTCCCCAGCTCGGCCAGGAGGATGAGATGCGACGGCAATGGATCTGGATGCAGGCGGCCACGTGCGCCCTGACGTTCTCGGTGGCGGCGCCGCTGATGGCCCGGGCAACCGGCCAGCCGCCTCCACACGCGCAAGCCCAGGGAAACGACAAGGCCAAGAAGCCAAAGAAGGCCAAGCCGAAGGGGGCCCACGACCACGATCACTCGCAGCCGCAGGACTGGGATCCGCGGTTTCACGGACTCGATGACAACGACGACAACGTGATCAGCCGCGGCGAGTGGAACGGCGACAGTCGGTCGTTTGCCAATCACGACTGGAACCGCGACGGTGTGCTCTCCGGCAACGAGCTGATAGCCGGTGCGACGCGCCCGGGCACACCCCCCGCGCCACGGCCCGGCGCTGATCCCGACCAGGCCGAGTTCGCGCGCCTCGACGGCAACCGCGACAACCGCCTGTCGCGCGGCGAGTGGAACGGCAGCGCCGGTGACTTCGATCGGCTCGATGTCAACAGGGATGGTCTGCTGAGCCCCTACGAGTTCGGCGTCGGCCGCTAGTCACGTCCGTCAGTTTGACTCGCCTTGCCGGGCGCGCTGTCGCGCCTGCGGCTCGAAGCTGCGCTCGGCAATCTTATACCGCTGAGCTGGGTACCCCGTCTCCCGCGCCGCGTCAGTTGACGCCGACTGGCGACATGGTCCTGTTCGAGCTTGGCCAGGGTCCCGCCGTCAGCAGCCACGCCGCGATGAAACCGAAGGCGAAGTTGGACACGACGATCTCCGCCAGGTGCGCCAGCCGTACGAGATCGGGCAGGTAGGGGTTGGGCACCAGGAGCGGCGCGACGCCGCCCAGGACCGTCAGCGTGACGCCGGCAGTGAGGGCGACGAGCAGCCGGTCGCCCGTGGTCTGCCGCACCAGCAGCAGGACGACCAGCGCGAATCCGGCGCCGCGCACGACCTGTAACGGGACGACCACGAGAGGGTTCGGCATCGGCCACTGGCGGTAGAACGGCTCGGTCACGGGCAAAGCGATCCAGAGGCCGGCGGCGAAGTAGAGGAGGAGATAGATCAGCGCCGCATCCGAGCACGCGCAGCCAGGGAATCGAGCCGTGCGTGGCGACCGCCACAGCGGTGCCGCCGGCCGGCCTCGCCGCCAGCGCCGCAATCGCCGCCGCGGCAGCCGACACCGCCAGCGCGTGGGCGAAAAGCCATGGCTGGTCCGGTCGCGGCACGCCGATGTCGAAGACGACGGTTTCAATCAGGTAGTTCGCCTGGATTCCACCCCACACGGCGAAGAGCACCCACGCCAGCCGTACGGCACCGTCGCGCGCCTCGGCGGCAATCAGGAACAGCACCGCCATCACGAGGGCAGCCGACATGACCACCAGCGGCACGTTCACGGGAGCCTTCAAGGCAGACTGCGGCGCCAGCACCCCGAGCAGTGCCTGTGCGACGACGAGCGCCGCCGTCGCAAGCGTCATCCGTACCAGTGTTCGAGTCATCGCGTCCTCCGTTCCGACAGTCGTCGTCGCGCGTCCCGGACCCAGCGCCCGCGCGCGCGCACCGCGTCGAGGCCGCTGTCGAAGGCCAGCTGCGCCGCCAGCGGCAGGTCCGTTCACCGGGCCGGCGCGATAGGCGTCGAGCTCGCGCTCGAACTCGCTCAATGCCGTGTCGATGCGTGCCAGCAGCGCCGCGAGGCCGGCCGGCTTCAGGATGCCGGTCGACAGGGCGAGGCGGAGCATCACGACATCCCACTCGCGAGCGACGTCGTCCCTGGTTGGGAGATGGGTCACCCACTTCGTGAACGCCGTTCGCCCTTCGGCCGTCGGCGTGAAGGCGCGGCGGCGCCGTCCGGCGCGCGACGCGGGACCCGAGGCGATAAAGCCCCGCTGCTCGAGCCGGCGCAGCGCCGGGTAGATGGCGCCAGGGCTGTCGCTGAAGATCCCCATCGGCGTCGACACGAACACCTTCCGCAGGTCGTAGCCCGATTGCGGCCCCTGCATCAGCAGGCCGAGGAGCGCGAAGCCCAGCGGCGACTCCTTGCCGGCGACAGTCATATCCGTATGATACGTCACGTACTATTGAAGCGTTCCACCTGCGGGCGGAAGCCGGTTCTGTTTGCCGGGACGAATTCCGCTCGCGGAGCGGGGGAGTGGGCCTCAGGCCGCGGCGGCGCCGGCCGAGCGCCGGAACGCGACGAGCGCGACCGCGTAGGCCAGCACGCCCGCCCAGAACGCCGCCGAGATGCCGGCGCTGAGCGCGAGGACGATGGAGAGCACCGACGCGCAGACCGAGAAGGCGCCGTTCATGCCCCACAGCCACGGCGTCAGCCGTTCCTCCTGGTGGCCGGCGAGCTTCATGCCCAGGGGGAACAGCATGCCCATCAGCAGCCCGGCTGGTGCCAGCAGGGCCACCGAGATGGCAATCCTCGTCGCCTCCGACGCCGCCTCGAACCTCGGCGTCACGAGCGGCGTCGCCACGCCGAGAATCACCAGCGCGGCCAGCAGCCACACCAGGCGCTTGCCGCCCTGCCGCCCGGCCTCTTCGGCAGGGATACCGCCGGTCAGGTAGCTGCCCACCCCGCTCGCGAGCAGCAGCGTCGTCAGCACGACGGAGAGCGCGTAGGTCGGATGTCCCAGCACGATGATCAGGCGCTGCATCTGCGAGGTCTCGATGAGCATGAAGCCGAGACCGATCGCCGAGAAGAACAGCAGCAGCGGGCCCTTGCCGGCCAGCACCCGCCGGTCCGCCGTCAGCACCAGCGGGACGACGATGCAGAGGCCGCACAGCACGAGGACCGTGGCGAGCAGCGCGCCGAGCACGACGACGGCCACCAGGTTCGGCCCCGACTTGCCGCCCTCGAGCAGGTGCGGCTTGAGCACGTCGCGCAGCCGCAGCATGTGGAAGAAGAACGGGTTGTTGTCGGTCGGCGGCGCGATGTTCAGCGGGAACGCATCGGTGAACGCCTCGAGGTCGCGTCCGGACGCCAGGCGCGCCAGCGTGTCGTCGGCCGCCACGCGCGACGAGAGCATCGTCTCGAACTGCAGGCGCGCGACCGCGGCGTCGAACTTGTCGAGATCGGCGGCGGTGAACGGCGTCCGGCTCACCAGCAGCGTGCCGACGCCAATCCGCATGTGCTCCGGCCCCAGCGGCCGGCTGCGCACGACGATGATGTGGTCGCGCGGGTTGGCGACGCCGATTGACTGCAGCGAGGCGGTGGCGAGCGCGACGGTGCGATAGACCTCGCCCGGCGAGTTCTCCATGTACCAGCGGCTGACGCTCAGCACGCCGCGATCGGTGAGGTGCCGCAGGAAGATGTCCCACGCCTGGACGGTGTAGAGCGAGTTCTCGCTCAGGACGAAGGCGCCGGCGGCGGTCGCCGCCCAGGTGTCGATCAGCGAAATCTGGATGAAGTCGTACTGGTCGCGGTGCGCGGCGATATAGCTGCGCGCCTCGCCGTTGATGAAGCGGACACCGGGGATGCGATCGAGATGGCCGGTGTAGTCGCCGAAGCGGCCGTTGACGGTGCGGATGATGTCGCGGTTCAGCTCGACGCCGGTCACCGACGTGGATCCCATGGCCAGCGCCGCGAGGATGTCGCGGCCGCCGCCGGTGCCGACCACCAGCACGCTCTGGGGATTGCGGACGTAGTGGCCGACCGCGGTGACGTCGTACTTCAGGTGCTCGATCTCTTCGGGCTTGCCGGTGTAGCCGGTCACCGAGGTGCTGGCGGCGACGTCGATGTCCATGCGCAGCTCGCGCACGACGCGGTCGGGCGGGAACGTCGGGCTCAACGTGCGGGCGAAGGGCTTCTGCGTCGCGTTGACGCTGCCGGTCACCTGCACGCGCGAATAGGAGTTCCACTTCTCGTAGAGCGGCCGCGCCTCGAAGCCGCCCTTGGTGTAGAGGATGCGCAGGACGGGGAAGCCGCGCCACACCATCACCATGTGCCCGGCGGCGCCGATGCCGAGGACGACCAGCGTGACGAGGCCGATGGCGCGCAGCCGCGGCGCCGCGGCATCCGCGACGAAACAGATGCCGCCGATGCTCGCGAGAAACGCCACGACCAGCACCGCCGTCGGTCCGTCGGTCAGCTGCAGCACGCCGATGATGGCCAGGCAGCCGGCCGCGGCCGCCAGCAGGTCCGCCGCGTACAACTGGCTGACGTGGCCGGGAAATCGCGTCAGCGCCAGGCAGATGCAGATGCCGCTGGCCACAAACGGCACGGCGACGACGGCGTACGTGAAGGCGATCGAATAGAGGCCGACGATCGAGGGGTGGACGACGAAGGGGATGCTCAGCTGCGTCAGCAGGCTGAGCACCATCAGCACCGGGAAGGCCACCGCCGATGCCGCGAGCTGGAGCTTCACGCCGTCGCGGGGGAACGTTCGGGGCATCAGGTAGACGATCAAGGCCCCGACCGTCATGCCGAACATCGCGACGGAAATGGCGACGAACGCGAAGTGGTACCACATCGTGACGCTGAAGATCCGGGTCAGCAGGATCTCGTACATGAGCGTCGTGAGGGCGACCATGAACACGCCGGCGTACGTGTAGCGGGAAGCTGCGGGAGCGACGGTCATGTGCGGCTGAATCTCCGAAAACGTAGGAAAGGAAACATGAAATTATACAGCCCGGGCGGCGAGACTTCCAGCACACGCCCGGACGCGCCCCTCGGATAGCATGTCGCCGCACGCCACTCGCGCACCTGAAAGGAGCACGCACGTGACCACGCGGTTCCCTCGACGGCACCTGCTTCAGATGATCGGCGCCGCGGCGCTGACACCCACTGGCGCGGCCGCTGCCGCGGCTCCCGCGCCGCAGCCGGCCTTCGATCGGATGCCGGCCGAAGGCGCGGACACGCCGAAGATCTGCCTGGGCGCCGGCCCCAACACCGACGAGGCCGGCATGCGCCGCCTGAAACAGATCGGGGTGGACAACGTGCTGATGGGCGGTCCGCCCATGCCCTGGGACGAAGGGGAGCTTCGCCGCCGGATGGATCGCTTCAAGGCGGGCGGGCTCACCATCTGCAACATGATGATCTACGGCTTCAACGACGTGATCTGGGGCCGGCCCGGCGCCGACGATCAGACCCGTCAGGTGATCGCGTCCATCCATGCCGCGGGCCGCGTCGGCCTGAAAGTGGTCGAGTACAACTTCTACGCGCACCGTCTCGTCGAAGGCTACAAGGAGGAGATCGGACGTGCCGGCGCGGGCTACACCGCCTACGACTACTCCCTCTCGAAGGCCCTGCCGCCCAAAGACGATGTCGGGACGCACACGCGCGCCGATCAGTTGAAGCGCGCGAAACGGTTCCTCGAGGCGGTGGTGCCTGAGGCCGAGAAGGCCAACGTGCGGCTGGCGCTGCATCCCAACGACCCGCCGGTGCCGCTGAGCCGCGGATCCGAGCAGCTGATGGCGACGTTCGCCCACTGGAAGGAGTACCTCGACCTGGTGAAGAGCCCGGCCAACGGCATGACGTTCGACTGCGGCGTCACTCGTGAGATCGGGGAAGACCCGGTTGCCGTCTGCCGCTACCTCGGGGAGCGCGATCGCATCAACCACGTGCACTTCCGCAACGTCGTCGTGCGGACGCCGTCGATCGACTACACCGAGGTGTTCCTGGACGACGGCCAGGTGGACCTGTTCGGCGTCATGCGCGAGCTGGTGCGGCAGAAGTATCCGCGCGGCCTTTATCCGGAGCATCCGCGCGCCATCGACTTCGATCGCGAGCGCGGCCCGATCGCGAATCAGTATCCCGGCGGCGGCGGCTTCGCCGGCGAGATCTACAACGTCGGCTACACGCGCGCGATGATGCAGGCCGCACTTACGCAGCCACGGTAGTGGTCGGTAGGGCGGTAGGGTCGGTGGGTCTGCAGGGCGGTGGGTCGGTAGGGCGGTGGGTCGGTGGGTTACGTCCGGTGCCGGGTCGAACCGGTGAAGAGCGACGTGATCTCGGCCCGGGCCAGCAGGTGGGCGCCGGGGGCGCAGCCGGCCAGCGCGTGGAAGTCGCGGATGAAGTGGGCCTGGTCGGCGTATCCGCAGGCATGCGCGGTGCGGACGCCGCGCGGGCCGCGGGCCTCGGACTCCAGTATCCGGATCGCTCGCTGGAATCGCGTCAGCCTTGCCAGGTGTTTCGGTGGCAGTCCCACGGCGGCGCCGAACAGCCGCTCGAGCTGGCGCCGCGTTACGTTGAGCCGATGGGCCAGGAGCTCGATGGGGATCGTCCCGCCGCTTCTCTCGATCGCGTGGACCGCGGCCGCGACGCGCATGTCGATGGCAGTGGTGCGCGCGAGCCCGACGAGCGCGCGATCGATCGCCGGAACGGCCTCTTCCGCCGACGCGCATGTCTCGCGGACACGGCGCGCGGCCGCGGCCAGTTCACGATCGACCGTGTCGAGCGGCAGTGTGGCGCCGGTCAGCTCGCGCTGCTGACCACGCAGGAACACCGCTGCGCCGTGCGGACGGAACCGGACGCCGAGCGTCGTGATGCGGCCGGTCGGCCGCAGGACGAGCCGTCGCTCGAGCTGTCCGGCGAAGATCAACCCGGCCTGCCGTTCCGCCGGCGCGTCCGCCTCGATCCGATCGAACGGATCGCCGAACTGGACGATGACCTCTGGGCGGCCGTCGGGCAGCACCGGCTGCAGCTCGCCGCCCAGCTCGCCGGCCTGACCGTCGAGCGTCCAGATGCACTCAACGAATGGCGCAGGGCGGCAGTCGGCGGTTGCTCGCGGTAGCGCACGCGTCCGACGCTATCTGACGTGTCGCATTCTTTCAAGCCGCCGCCCTCCGCTCCGCGCTAGAGTCCTCCGCATGCCGAGCCCATACCGTCGATTCCTGGCCGCCGTCCTCGTCGGCGCCGCTTGCGCGCTGACAGCCGCCGTCGCCGCCGCCCAGGCGCCTCGTGCCTCGATTCAGGACGTCGCCTGGATGGAAGGGACGTGGGTCAGCGCCTCGACAGGCCGCACGGTCGAGGAGCGCTGGACCAATCCCGCCGGCGGCGCCATGCTGGCGATCTCGCGGACGCTGCGCGGCGATCGACTCGCGGAGTTCGAGTTTCTGCGTGTCGTCGAGCGCGACGGCAGCCTCGTCTTCATCGCCCAGCCGGGCGGCACGCCGCCAGTCGAGTTTGCGCTGACGCGGCTGGAGGGCGACAGCGCGACCTTCGAGAACCCGAAGCACGACTTCCCGAAGATGATTCGCTACGTCAGGCGCGCCAACGGCACCCTCGAGGCGTCGATCAGCGCCGGTGCCGGGCAGAAGCCGACGTTGTGGGTCTTCACGCGCAAGTAGCGGGCCGATGCTCCCTCCAGAGCCGGCGTGTTAGAGTGCGTCTCGACACGCGGCAGCGCACGAATCGGGTGCGGTGCGGGGAGTGGGCATGCGGCACCGGGTTCAGACGACGATCGTCGCCGCCGCCATCGCGGCAGTGTGGGCGACGGCAGCGGCAGACGCGCAGGAACGGGCAAAGGCGAACTGGCTCACCGACGGCTACGACAAGGAGCGGACGTCGTGGCAGCGCCACGAAACCATCCTGAGCCCGTCAACGGTCGGGCGGATGACGCTGCTCTGGAAGGTCAAGCTCGACAACGAGCCGCGTCAGCTCCACAACCTCTTCCCGGCGCTCATCGTCAGCGACGTCGACACCAGCCAGGGCCGCCGCGAGCTGGCCATCGTCGCCGGCATCTCCGACAACATCTACGGCATCGACGTGGCGAAGGGGACGCAGCTCTGGAAGCGTCACTTCGACAGCACGTTCAAGGAAAGCGCGACGTCGCGGCCGGGCGTGCTGTGCCCCGGCGGCCTGACGGCGACGCCGATCGTCGTGCCCACCGGGACAGCGGGAAAGTATGTCGTCTACGCGATCTCGTGGGACGGGCGGCTGCGGACGCTCGACGCCGCGACCGGTGAGGAGACGGCGCCGCCGTCGCCCTTCATCCCGCCCAACGGCAAGCCCTACGGCCTGAACTTCCACGACGGCGTGCTGTACACGACGACCGCCCAGGGCTGCGGCGGCACGCCGAACCAGTTCTATTCGTACGATCTCGAGACGAAGAAGGTCGGCAGCTTCAACCCCGGCAGCGGCGGCCTCTGGCCGCGGCTCGGGCCCTCGATCGGGAAGGACGGCACGGTGTACGCCGGCAGCGGCGACGGGGACTACTACCCCGAGCGGCAAGTCTTCGGCCAGGCCATCGTCGGGGCGAAGCTGAATCCGACGACCAAGGCGATGGAACTGAAAGACTGGTTCGCCCCGAGCAACGCATATTGGCTGCGCAAGCGTGACCTGGACATGAACGTCACCGGCCCGGTCTTCGAGCACGGCGGACGCGAGTACACCGTGCAGTCGAGCAAGGAATGCCGCATCTGGCTGCTCGACACGAGCGCGATGGGCGGCGAGGACCACCGCACGCCGGAATACCGCACGCCGCTCGTCTGCAACGAGGAAGTGCAGTTCGCCTCCGCCGGGCCGTGGGGCGCGCTCGCGACCTGGGAAGACACCGACGGCACACGGTGGGTGCTGATGCCCTTCTGGGGCCCGAAGCACTCGAAGTTCACCGCGCCGATCGAGCACGGGCAGGTCGTGCAGGGCGCGGTCGCCGCGTTCAAGCTGCAAATGCGCAACGGCAAGCCGTGGCTGGCGCCGGCCTGGCTCTCGCGCAACATGGTGAACGCCGATCCCGTCGTCATCGCCAACGGCGTCGTGTTCGCCTACGGAAGCGGCGAGGACGCCGCCCAGGCCACCGTCGACATCGGCCTGGCGTACAACACGGCCGCCAACCGCATCGCGCGATCGACCCGCGCCGTGCTCTACGCGCTCGACGCGCGCACCGGCGAGGAACTCTGGTCGAGCGGCGATCAGATCGCGACGTTCAATCACTTCACCAGTCTCTCGGTGGCCAACGGGCGCGTCTATATCGGCACGTTCGACGGCTACCTCTACGCCTTCGGGATCGACCCGTCGGCAGGTAGTGCGCAGTGAACGGGAGAGCGGACGGCATGAAGCGGATCTTCAACGCGGCTGCCGGTGTCGCCGCCATGGCGGCGGCCCTGCCGACGCTCGCGTTCGCGCAGGCCAGCGGCGGCGAATGGACGACCAGCGCCGGCGACGCGCAGCGCTCGGCGTGGATTCGATCGGACTCGCGGCTCACGCGTGAAGCGGTCGACGCGGGGGAGTTCCAGTTTCTCTGGAAAGCGAAGCTGGACAACGAGTCGATCCACGGCTTCTCGCTGACCGAGCCGATCCTCCAGGACCGGCTGATCGGTTACCGCGGATTCAAGGCGCTCGGCTTCATCGGCGGCAGCGCGGACCGCATCTTCGCCATCGACACCGACCTCGCGCGTCCGTACCTGGACCACGCACGTCAACTACGCCGCGGCAACCGGCGGCCCGCCGCCGAGCACGCCGGAATGCCCGGGCGGGCTCGTCGCGACCCCGAGCCGTCGCACGGTGCTGGCGCCGTCACGGTTCAGCGGCAACGGCGGCGGCGGCTCCGGCGCCGTCAGCGCCGTCGGCGAACCGGGCATGGGCGCCGCCGTGTTGAGCGCCGTGCGGAAACCGGCTGCGCCGCCCGCCGCGCCTCGCGATGTCGCGCCGCCGTCGCCGCGCGCGACTGGCGCGCTCGCGCCCGTGCCGTTCGGCGGCGTGGACCCGCTCTACGTCGTCGGCAGCGACGGCATGCTGCGCACGCTCCGCGTGAGCGATGGCGCCCCGACGGCCGCGCCGCTGCCATTTCTGCCACCCGGCTCCCGGCCGTCGGCGCTGACGTACATCGACGGCGTCATCTACACGGCGACGTCGCACGGATGCGGCGCGGCGCCGAACGGGCTGTGGGCGCTCGACCTGGCCGCCGACAACAAGGTCACGACATGGTCGAGCGGCGCCGCTGAGATTGCGGGCACGGCCGGTCCGAGCTTCGGCAGGGGCGGAACGCTCTTCGTCGCGACGACGGCGGCTCCTGCTCCGGCTCGCGGTCGCTCGACGGCACGGGAGGACGCCTCGCCTCGGGCGAACAGCGTGGTCGCGCTCGACCGGGCGACTCTCGAGCTCAAGGACTGGTTCTCCGCTGACGACGCGGATTTCAACGCGACGCCGATCGTGTTCACACACAAGGATCGCGAGCTGGTGGTCGCCTCGGGTCGCAACGGGCGCCTCTATCTCCTCGACGCGGCCTCGCTCGGTGGCGCCGATCACAAGACGCCGCTGCACGTCTCGGAGAAGTACACCAGCGGCAAGGACGGCGGCCTCGCGACCTGGGAGCAGGACGGCACCCGGTGGGTGGTGGCGACGGTGGACGGCGGGCCGACGCCCGGCATGACATTCGCCTCGAATGGGCCGGCGCCTGGCGGAAGCCTCGTCGCGTTCACGCTCGTCGAGGACGCCGGCCGCCTGACGCTCGCGCCGGCCTGGCGCTCGAGGAGTCTTGCCTCGCCGATGGCGCCGCTGATCGTCAACGGCATGGTCGTGGCGGTGTCGCGTCCGGCAGCCCGCACCGGCGCGGCGGCGGTCCTCTACCTGCTCGATGCCGCGACCGGCAAGCAGCTCTGGGCGAGCGGCGCCGTCATCACGTCCACGCCGCGCGCGAAGCTGGCAGCCGGATCGGGCCAGGTCTACCTGGTCACCGCCGACAACCATCTCTACGCCTTCGGCATCCCGATGGAGCACTGATCGATGGGCCGCACTCCTCTTGTCCTGCTGGCGGCCGGCGTCGTGCTCTCGACGGCCGTCTCCGCCGCCGCCCAGGATCCGTTTCCTGACGGCCAGGGCAAAGACGTCACCGTTCGCATCTGCGGCCAATGCCATCCGGCGGCGCGCGGCGCGGCCGTGCGCCTCACTCGCGCCGGCTGGCAGGACGTGATTGGGAAGATGGTGACGCTCGGCGCGAAGGGCACCGAGGCGGAACTGACGGTCGGTGCTCGACTACCTGGCCGAGCACTTCAAGGGCGACGCGCCGAAGCCGATCAATCTCAACACCGCGAAGTCGATCGATCTCGAGAGCGTCGCCGGGCTGCTACGGAAGGAAGCCGCGGCGCTCATCGCCTATCGCACGAAGCACGGGCCCTGCACCGCGCTCGAAGACCTGAAGAAGGTGCCCGGGCTCGACTTCAGCAAGATCAATCGCCGGCGGGATCGCCTGGTCTGCTTCTGACGAGCGCTCGCGTCCACCTCGGCCAGCCGGCCCTCGAGATATCGGCGCTCCGCCGGGCTCGTCACCAGCGCCAGCGCGGCCCGGTAGGCGTCGGCCGCTTCGGCGACGCGCCCAGCGCGACGCAGCAGGTCCGCCTTTGCGGCTGGCAGCAGGTGATACCGCGTCAGGTCGCCCCGCGCCTCGATGCGCGCGATCCCTTCCAGTCCCTCGGCCAGCCCCGACGCCATGCCGCGCGCGACCGCCGCGGTTCAGTTCGACGACCGGCGTCGGCACGTGCAGCATCAGCGCTCCGTAGAGCGCGGCGATCTGCGGCCAGTCGGTCCCGGCGGCTGTCGCGGCCGTCGAATGAAGGGCGGCGATGGCCGCCTGCGTCTGGTACGGCCCCGGCGCGCCGCGCGCCAGCGCGTCATCCAGCAGCCGCACGCCCTCGTCGATCTGCGCCCGGTTCCAGCGCGATCGGTCCTGCTCCTCGAGCGGGACGAGATCGCCGCCCGGGGTGAGCCGCGCGGCGCGCCGCGCGTCGGTCAGCAGCATCAACGCCGAGCAGTCCCATCGCCTCGGCGTTGTCCGGCAGCAGCTCCATCGTCAGCCGCGCCAGCCGGATCGCCTCGGCCATCAGGTCCGGGCGCAGCAGCGAGTCGTCGTCGGTGGACGAGTAGCCTTCGTTGAAGATCAGGTACAGCACGCCGAGCACGGTGTCGATGCGCTCTGGCAGCTTCTCGCGCGGCGGGACTTCGTAGGGGATGCCGGCCTCGCGAATCTTCCGCTTCGCGCGCACCAGCCGCTGCGCCGTCGTCGCCTCCGGCTCGACGAAGCCGCGCGCAATCTCGCGCGTGGTCAGGCCGCCAAGCGTGCGCAGCGCCAGCGCCGACTGCGCGTCCGGCGCGAGCGCCGGGTGGCAGCACGTGAAGAGCAGCCGCAGGCGATCGTCCTCGATGTCGTGCGGCTCCTCGATCTCGACGGGAACGGACTCGAGATCCTCGGGCAGCTCGGTCTCGCGGCGCCGCCGCTGCCGATCGATGGCGATGCGCCGGGCGACCGTGTTGAGCCACGCGCCGGGTTGTCGGGAACGCCCTGGCGATGCCAGACGTCGAGCGCCCGGGCGTACGCCTCCTGCAGCGCGTCCTCGGCGGCGTCGAAATCGCCCGTGAGGCGGATGAGGCCGGCGAGCACCCGCCGGCCATCCCTCCGCACGACGTCCTCGACGATGCGTCCAAGCAGCATCGACGGTCGTCAGTCCATCGAGGCCAGCGGACGCACCTCGACGGTGCCGTCCGCCATCCCCGGCATCTTCTCGGCCCAGGCCAGCGCGTCTTCCAGGTTCGGCACGTCGATGACGTAGTAGCCGGCGAGCTGCTCCTTGGTCTCGGCGAACGGGCCGTCGAAGGTTCGGGGCTTGCCGCTGGCGAATTTCACGCTCGTCGCGGTCGGCGATCGGCTTGAGCTCCGAGCCCCCCTGCATGACCCCGGCCTTGGTCATCGCCTCGCCGTAGGCCCGGTGCCCCGCGTAAACCTCCTCCATCTGCTCCTTCGACATCGACGACCAGGCCTGTTCGGCCCCGTAGATCAGCAGGATGTACTTCATGACGCCCATTCTCCTATGGCCGGCGGGAGTGCCGTCCCACTCCCTTGACGCACAGGAGGGTCGGAAATCGACAGGGGCCCGGCAGTGTCAGGAAGTTTTTGCCAGCGACGCCTGCAGCTGCCTGGCGTGAGCCAGGTGGGCGACGAAGGCCGGTCGCACTTTCATCAGCAGCGCCTTCAGCTCGGCGTTCGAGGCGCCCGGAATCAGGACCTTGTCCATGGCGTCGATCACCTGCGGCGTGATACGCCACCTCGTTGTCGATATAGGCCTTGTCGAAGGCGGCGCCCGTCAGCCCCTTCAGCGTTGCGCGGGCCTTCTCGCCGCCGGCCTTGAGGCTCTGGCTCGTCGGGTTGTCCTTCGGCGTGACGCCGAGCTTGGTCACCAGTTCGACCGCGTCTTGATGACGCCGGTATGGGCGAGGACCATGAGCTCGGCGAACTGCTTCACCTCGGCGCTGGCCGCCGCCGTCGCGGCGAGCTTGCCGGCGTCGATATCGACCTGGTTGGCGGTGACGACGATGGCTGCGATCTGGGCGTCATCGATGGCGGGCGGCGTTGACTGGGCGATGGCGAGCAGCGCGCCCAGCGCGGCGACAGCGGACAGTGTCACGATTCACCTCTTCATGTGATGGCGGTCGCGACATGCGACGGCCCCAGTCACACTGATGCGGCAGCGTGAGCCTCTGTTCCCGGCTGCTTGTCTGAAGGAACCGCAGATTTCGCCGATTACAGGATTCTTCTGCGAGAGACTTGCTGCACGCGACGCTCGCGGCGGCCCGGAATCAGCGAACTCTGGTGCTCACTGCCCGCGGCTGCGCCGCGGGTCGCCAGGGTTCGGCGTCCGGGAATCCGTGAAATCTGCGTCTATCTGCGGATCCACGTTGCCGCCGCACTCACGCAATGGGTCGGTGTGAGGGCCGACAGCACAGCGACACGATTCGGTCGCAGCGGGCGCCGGCAAACGCGAACACGCCATCGGTGGCGACGCCAAGGTCGCGCGTGAGGGCGTCACGCATCAACGCGCGGGCACGGAAGAGGCGGGTGCGGACGGTGGCGGTCGGAATGGACAGGCACTCGGCCGTCTCCTGCACCGACATCTCCTCGATGTCTCGCATGACGAACACCGTGCGGAACGCCACCGGCAGTTCGTCGAGCCGCCGCTCGACCATGCGGCGAAGCTCGGCGCGGATCGCGGCGTCATCCGCCGACTCAGCCCTCTCGTCGACAGGATCGATGTCGGGCACATCGCCCTCGGGCGTCGGTGCGCGGTGGAACGGGACGAGGACGCGATCACGCTTCTGGCTGCGCATCCGCATCAGCGCGCGGTTGACGACGATGCGCGTGAGCCAGGTGCTCACGCGGGCATCACCGCGGAAGTCCGCGATGTGGCGATAGGCATCGAGGTAGGCCTCCTGCAGCGCGTCTTCCGCCTCCGAGTCGTCCCGCAGGATGGCGCGTGCCACGCGGAACAGCCGGCCGTTGTGGCGGCGCATCAGTGCCTCGAACGCCGCGTGATTGCCGTGCGCGAGCCGCTCCACCAGCTGGGCGTCCTCGTCGTCGTAGGCGGCGCGCGCGGATTCCGATGTAACACGCATGAATCGACAGCGTCCTTTCCGGATATTGGATGCGGGCACGTCGTCGGACGTTCCCGCGTTCTCGGAGGGCCTGCCCCGAGCCCTCCCTGCCATAATGACGCCAAAACGGGGAGCACAGGCACGTATGTCACGACGCTGGCGGGTGGGGATTCTCGGCCTCGGCCACTGGTACTCCGCGTACGGGCTCGCGCGCGCGTTGCCCGAGTATCCGCGCGCCGAGCTCGTGGTGGCGGCCGAGCCCGACCGCCACCGTCTCGACGCCTACTGCCGCACCTTCGGCATCGAGGGCGTCGACCGACTACGACGCGGTGATCGCCCGCGACGACATCGACATCGTGCACATCGCCTCGCCGGTCTGCGAGATCCCCGACCTGACGATGCGGGCGGCGCGGGCCGGCAAGCACATGGTGATGGGCAAGCCGATGGCGATGACGGTGGCCGAGGCCGACGAGATGGTCGCGGTCGGTCGAGGCGTCCGGCGTGGTCTGCGTGCCGTTCCAGGGCCTGATGCGGCTGCGCCACCAGTCGCTGAAGACGCGGCTCGACGCCGGGGAGATCGGCGAGCTCGCCGTGCTGCACCAGACGGGCCGATGGTCCATCGCCGAGGACTGGTACCAGTCGGGCACGCCGGGCTGGTTCGTCGATCCCGCCAAGGTGCCCGGCGGCGCGTTCATCGACGAGGGCATCTACTGGATCGACTTCTTCCGCTGGCTGGCCGGCAGCGAAGTGGTCGAGGTCGACGCGAAGATGCGCAACATCGTCCACACGACATCGCCGTCGAGGACTGGGGACTGGCGACGTTCACGTTCGCCAACGGCGTCATCGCCACGCTCGAGGCGGCCTGGACGATCAACGCGCCGCGCAAGACGGGGCCGTCGCCGAAGCACAACAGTGTCGTCCGGCTCGAGATGGTCGGCACGCGCGGCGAGTTGATGGAGCAGTGGTTCCGATCCCGGCCGGGCCGTGCTGGCGGCGGGCCGAGGACTGGGTCTTCGAGCGCAGGGCGCGGAGCCATTCGCGATAGCGGCCCCGTTCCCGCTCGATCACCTGGTGGACTGCGTGGAGTCTGGCCGTCAGTCGCCGGCCAACATCGACGAAGCGCGCAAGTCGTTCGTCATCGCGATGGCCGCGTACAGAATCGGCGCGCCAGGGGCGCCCCGTGCATCTGTCCTGGTAGCGTTGTGACCCTGGCGGGGCTTCAGATCTCTGAGGGATAGGCGTTGAGACTGCGGACGGCCTCCGCGTACTGCACGCCGCACGTGTGGCCTCGATAGAGCGCCAGCGTCTCCTTCGCCCGCTGCGCGCCGTCGCGCGTCGCCGGGTCGTAGGGCTGGTTGCGCACCAGCGCCATCAGCCGGCCCAGCCACTCGATGGCCTGCGGCCAGTCGTCGGTGACGTCGACGAAGGTGTTCGCCTCGAACCCCAGCGTGTGGCGCGGCCCGTTGTCGAACTGGTAGACGCGCTGGACGCGCGGAAAGCGCGGCGTCTCGACCAGCCGATCGCCGAACCCCAGCGCGATCTTGCTCAGGCCCGAGGCCGCCTCGTGGTCGGGATGCTGGTCGTGCGGCCACAGCATGAACGCCGTATCCGGCGCGACCTCGGCGACGACCTCGGCAACGCGCCTGGCGTTCGCGGCGTTCACCTCGATTGACATCTCCGCGAAGTCGAGGAAGCGCGTCTCGACCCCGTACTCACGCCCGATGCGGATGGTGCCGTCGACGATCTCGCGCTCACGCCCGCGAGCCGGCGCCCAGTTGCGGTAGTCGCCGATCAGCGACAGGACCACGACCCGGTGATGCTTTCGCAGCGCGCCGAGCAGGATGCCGCCGAGTCCGTAGGCGCAGTCGTCGTAGTGAGCGCCGATCGCAAGAATGGTCCGGGCCATCGCCGTGTGCCTGCGGATTATGCCTCAGCAGCCCGGCACCCCGGCACTTCAGCACACCCGCACTCCACCACTCCGGCACACCGGCACTTCGCTCTCTCGAACCTACTGCCGCGTCGCCGTCCACGCGCCGCTCTTGGCGCCCGAGACCTTGCCGTCGATTCGAGTGCCGTTGACCTTTCCCACGTACTCCCGCGTCGCCGACCTGGAAGCGAATCTCGTCGCCGTTGAGCTTGCCGCCGCTGATGGCCGTGCCGCCGAGCGTGCCGGTCACCGTCTGAAACTGCTGTTCGAGCACCAGCGGACCTGCCGGCGTCTCCCACGTGCCGGCCACCTTTGCCGGCACGATCCACAGCAGCGCCGTGCACCAGCTGGAGCACTCCGTGATCGTCTCCTGCTGGTCCGGTTCCCAATCGCCCATCCGGAAGGAGTTGGACACGACGCGCGTGCCTGGCGCCAGGTCGAGAATCTGCGGGCGGAGGCGCAGGTTGATGTCGGGCAGCAGGAACATCGTGACGATCGTGGCCTTTGAGAAGTCCGACGCGAAGAGATCGGCCTTCACGAAGGTCGCGCGATCGGCGACGCCGGCTTCCTGCGCCTTCTTCTGCGACAGCGCGACCATCTCGGGATTGAATTCGATGCCCATCGCCGTCGCCCCGCGCTGGGCCGCCGCGATCACCGTGCGGCCGTCGCCCGATCCCAGGTCGATGACGTAATCGCTCGCGCTGAGGTGCGCCATGTCCAGCATCTTCTGCACCAGCGCCTCAGGAGTCGGCACCCAGACGACGTCCTTGCCTTCCTGGCCGACGCTCGGATCGTAGGTCGGCGGCTTGGCCGGCGCCGCGGGAGGCGCGGCTGGTGCCGGAGCGGATTGTGCCAATGCGACGCCGCGCGAGGCGAGCAGCAGGATGGCAACCAACAGCAGACGACCGACTGAACGCGACGCACTCATTGGCACTCCTCCGGGGTCCACGATATCGGCTGGTCAACGATGGCGTTTGACGGCGCTGGTCGTCAAGAGGCTCGGCACCACGGTGTAGCATGGCACATCACGACACCCCCGCCGCGCGCGGTCGCGCTGGCAGACGTCACCGAAGCTCGGCGGGCTGACGCTATCTCGGCCATCGACTCCATTCCTCGACCGGCCGCTGCAGGAGCGCGATGCATTCGTCGGTTCGTTCCGCTGGTATCGTCGCCATCGCTGGACTTGCCGCCGGCATCTCGCTCGTCGCGCAACCCGCGCGGCGGCCGCTGCCGGTACCGGATATCCCCGGCTTCGTCACCATCAAGGCCGACTTCCATCTCCACTCGGTGTTCTCGGACGGCGAGGTCTGGCCGACCGTGCACGTGCGCGAGGCGTGGCGCGACGGGCTCGACGCGGTGTCGCTGACCGAGCATCTCGAGTACCGGCCGCACGCGGCAGACGTCCCCGGCGGCCCCGCGCGCGCCTACGAAGTGGCGCGGCCCGTGGCCGACGAGCTCGGCATGCTGCTGCTGCCCGGCGTCGAAATCACCAGGCCGGTGCCAGGCACCAAGTCGCCCTGGCCGGTAGGGAGCGCGCATTTCAACGCGCTCGACGTCACCGACGCCGCGGCTCTCGAGGTGCCCGAGCTCGAAGAAGCGCTCGCGCGCGCCAACGCGCAGGGCGCCTTCGTGTTCTGGAACCATCCCGGCTTCATGGGCCGCCCGGCGGAGTGGTATCCGCACGTCGACGCGGCATTCAAGAAGAAGCTGTTTGCCGGCGTCGAGGTGGTCAACGGCGACCAGTTCTACCCCGAGGCGCTGCGCTGGGTGCACGAGCGCGGCCTGACGCCGTCTGGCCTGCAGCGACGCGCATCTGCCGATGCCCGCGCACCTGACCTCGCTGCGACGGCCGGTGACGCTCGTGTTCGCCCGCACGCGGGATCTGGCAGGGCTGAAGGAAGCGCTGACTGCCGGCCGGACCGTCGCCTGGCGCGATCGCGAGCTCTGGGGAGCGTCGACGTATCTGACCGCGTTGTGGACGGCCGCGGTGTCCGCGCCGCCGATGCCGGTCGCGCCTGGCGCGTCATTCGTCATGCGCGTGACGAACAACTCGGCGATCGACTTCGACGTGCGCAGTCGATCGAGGCCCCGGCGTGGCTGACGGTCGAGCCGCTGCGCGTCTCGCGCAGTCGGTCTCGCTGCTCAAGGGCCGCATCGCCGCCGACGCGCCGCCGGGACGTCACGTCGTCCGTGCGCGCGTCGCAATCGACAACCTCCGTGCCGATCCCGATCGGCCGCTCGATCGCGGAGTGGCCGATTGAGCTGGCGGTCGGCCGCTGAAGTGGCGACAGGGCTTCAGCCCCTGCACTCGCTGCTGAAGTGGCGGCAGGGCTTCAGCCCTGCCCCTACCAGTTGAACGGTCCGGCCCCGCTCGTCACGACCGGCAGCACGAGGTGTGTCGGCGTCAGCGGCCCGCCGACGAGGGACGGCGTCCACCCGACCGCGTCGGTGAGGTCCGGGTCGTGCGTGTCGTTGTAGGCCTGCCGCACGTCGACGAGATGGTTGGCCGACGCCGCGTTGACAAGCGTGTCAGCGTCACGATGGCCGTGCCCGTGAAGACCGAGATGAAGTCCTCCGGCGTGATGGCCGCGTCGGTATGAAAGACGTTGCCTTCGGCGTAGATCGCCGACTCGCGGCCGACGCCCCAGCTGTAGCGATAGGCTGATGCCTTCTTAGCCGGTAGTAGTTGTTGTAGACGTGCACCTGGCCAAACCGCACGCGCGGCGTCCGCTGGCCCACGCTGTCGAAGATGTTGTGGTGCAGCGTGACCTTCAAGCGGTCGCGATCGGCAGTGGCGCCGTCGGACGAGCCGATGAGCATCACCTTGTCGTGATCGCGGAACACGTTCCACGAGACGGTGACGTAGTCTGGACGCGTTGGTGATGTCCAGCAGCCCGTCGTGCACCTGGAACAGCCGGCCGAAGTAGATGGGCAGCGTCTCGTCGGCGGTCGTCACGTCGGCGAACTCGTTGTGATCGATCCACACGTGATCCGTCTCGCGGAGCGAGATGCTGTCGTAGAGTGCGTTCCAGTTGCCGGTCGCGCCATCGGTCGGATCCCACGCCGGGAAACAGTCGTAGGTGTCCTCGAAGCGCAGATTCCTGATGATGATGTTGGTGCGCGGGACGGCGGAGGTACCGCGCAGGTCGAACCACGCTCCCCGGATGGTGGCCGTGCGGTCGACGCCGACGATGGTCGTGTTGGACCCGACGCGGATGCGCACGCGCGCCTGCTGGGCGCCTTGCGACGCCACCCGGGCGTCCTCGAGCGGCCCGGATGGCGGCACCATGCCCCAGGTGTCCGGATCGAACTGCGGTCAGGAACGCCTCGAGCGTGTAGCCGTTGCGGTAGTAGTCCTCACAGGCCAGCGGCTCGTTGTCGTCGTCGACGTTGGCGTCGATGGTGCCGCGACGTAGATGATCTTCGGCTCGTTTGACGGATTGCTGGACGGCGGCGGGTAGACGCCGTCGTTGAGCGCCGCCACCAGCTCGCGGCGATTGGTCACGGTGTAGGTCTGGGCCGGCGAGGCGGCGGCGCCGCCGGTCGTGCCGGTCGCCGAAGGCGCGCCCAGCCGTCGCCGGCGGCGAGCGTCTCGGTGCCCAGGTCGGACTTGGCGCCAGCGAGCGGCGCCACGGCAATCGACACCATCGTGATGCCAGCGGCAAGCGCACACGCCGTGCAGAAGCGTCGTCGGACAACGGCTCGGAAAGACATAAGGGGACTCCCCGATCTGAAAGTGCCGTGGTGAGGACTTACCCGAAGCACGCGTATCTGAACGCCGCCGACCGCGGATGTCAAGGCAAAACGGCGTGAAACGTCAGAATTCAGGCGGGAAACTGACCAATTTGTCAGGTTGGCTACAGCAGCGAGCTCAGGAGATCCCGCACGACGAAGTACACGAAGAACGCGTAGAACGCCGAGCAGGCCAGCAGCCCGATTTCGCGCCACAGCGGCGGACGCACGGCCTGCGGCAGGAAGCGCCGATTGACGAGGAAGATCTGCACGCCGGAGATCATCAGGACGATGCCCGCCATGTTCGCCAGGATCTTGAAGAGCTGAAACGGCGACGCCGATCGCAGGACGATGACCCCCCAGATCGAGAAGATGACGAGGATGCCGTAGTAGATGGCCCTGATGCCGGCGCGCCAGTCGCGCGCCTTCTGGCTCGACATCCACAGCGCGTCGGTGACGGTTCTCACCAGGATGTCGGTGTTGCCCAGCTGCGTCTTGAAGAGAATCCAGAAGCCGTTGAAGAGGGTGAGGAACCAGAAGCCCGGCCAGATCTTGCTGAGGTATTCCGCCTGATACGCCCCGGCGGCCAGGCCCTGCAGGTCGGTCCCCTGCGGGATGATCGCCGTCGCGAGGTTCACGTTCATGAACATCCCGACGAAGCAGAAGAGCCCCCAGACCCAGATCTGGTCGACGTGCACGTAACGCTGCCATTCGCGCCAGCGCGCCATGTTCGTGTCGGTCGTCGGGAACACCGTGCCGACGTGCGACAACTGGATCGCGTGGCCGCCCACGGCGCTGGGAATCGCGCCGACTTTCGAGCCCATCGCGAAGCCCTTGTCGCGGATCCAGTTCGTCACCGTGAGGTTGCCCATCCCGCCCGATCCGGCCGTCGCCGCGAGGGCGCCGATGAGCGCCCAGTCCACCGGGTCCGGCAGCCCGCCGAGGCTGAAGAATCCGGTGAAGGTCTGCCACCAGTGCGGGAACGGGACGAACAGGATGTTGATCGTCGCCAGGAACAGAAAGACGACGGCCAGCATCGTCCACGCGAAGTACTCGAGCATGCGCTCGATGGTGCCGCCGAAGGACAGGATCAGGACGACGCACACGATCAAGGCAGAGGCAATCCACGCCTGCGCCGCCTGGTCGGGCGCTCCGGGCATGCGCCCCATCCAGGCGCCGAAGAGCGTCGCGGCGGCGCTGCCGGCCAGCGCCGGCCAGCCGAGCTGAAAGAACCCGAGCATGGAATAGAAGACGGCCCAGAACCGCGGCCCGGGCTTGAGCCGCATGATGCCGCCGTAGATGGGCTCGCCGGTGTAGAGCGTGTAGCGGATCGCCTCGAGGTTGAAGATCACCTGCAGGACGATGGCGACCGTGGCGATGAGAAAGATCGCCGACGAGTACTTGACGGCTGCCGCCGGCCCCACGAGCCATTCGCCGCCGCCGATGGAAGTCGCCGCCATGATCGCGCCTGGGCCGATGACCGTCATCAGGTTGCGCAGGCCGAACGCCGGCGGAGCGGGGAGTTCGTCTACGCTCCAGCGCGGCAACTCGCCATGGTCGGTCGGAAGCGTCGAGTCCTCGGCGTGCGCGGCGGTGGGACGGGCGACAGGGTCGAGTGACACGGGCCCAACTCTGCACGCGTTCATCGGGCAACGCAAGCAGAATTGGTCACACCATCACGGCCTGCCGGCGGATTCACGTTGACGTGGAAGGTGGCGGATGTTACACGCTAGCGTGTCCCGCCCGCACGCAATGGCGCGGACCCTGGAGACCCCCACACTATGTCCTTCAAGTTCCTCGTCGCGCTGTCGATCGCCTGTGTCGTCGGCGCCGCGCCGACCGCATCCGCGCAGTCGCAAGCCACGACCGGCGTCATCGAAGGCACGGTGTCCGATGCCTCGGGCGGCCGCCTGCCCGGGGCGACCGTGACGCTGGTCAACACCGGCACCAACTTCACCCGCGACCTGGTCACCGATGCCGACGGCCGCTTCCGCGGGCTGCTGCTGCCGCTTGGGACCTATCGGCTGACGGTGACGCTCGCCAGCTTCTCCACCTACACCCAGGAAGGCATCGAGCTGGTGGTGGGCCAGACGGCCAACATCCCGATCGTGCTGCAGCTCGCCTCGGTGCAGGAGCAGATCACAGTCACGTCCGACTCGCCGGTCGTCGAGACGACGCGTTCCGAGCAGTCGACGCTCATCAACCAGCAGGCGCTGCGCGGGCTGCCGAACAACGGCCGAAACTTCCTGAGCTTCATGCAGCTCACCCCGGGCGTGACGATCGTCCAGGGGCCCGACGGCGACGAGATCAGCGTCAACGGCCAGAAGGGCATCAACAACAACGTCTCGGTGGACGGCGCGGACTTCAACAACCCGTTCTTCGGCGAGCAGCGGGGCGGCCAGCGCCCGGCGTTCACCTTCAACCAGGACGCGATCAAGGAGATGGTGGTCGTCTCCGACGGCGCCGCGCCCGAGTTCGGCCGCAGCGGCGGCGGGTTCATCAACGTCGTCACCAAGTCGGGCACGAACACGCCGTCGGGATCGGCCCACTTCTTCTTCAAGGCCGACGAGCTGTCGTGGGAGAACTCCGACGGAGAGAAGTTCCCGCACGGACCAGGCGCAGTTCGGCGCCACCTTCGGCGGCCCGATGCGCAAGGACCGGCTGTTCTACTTCCTCGCCTACGACGAGCAGCAGTTCGACCAGATCAAGCAGCTCGACCCGGCGCGCATCGAGCCGCGCATCGTGGACTTCTTCGCCGGCCTCGGCAGTCCGGAAGAGAACGGTGAGATCGCACGCACCAACGACGCGCGCGTCTTCCTCGGGAAGGTGGACTACCAGATCAACTCCTCCAACCTGTTCACGATTCGCTACAACTACACCTGGAGCGAACAACAGAACGGCACCTTCGACGTCGACTCGTGGGGCCGCAGCGCCAACGCCGTCGAGCGCGGATTCTCCAACGCCGCCTCCGGCTCGCTGGCCACCACCATCTCCGGGACGATGCTGAACGAGTTCCGCTTCCAGTTCTCGCGCGAGGATCGTCCGCGGCCGTACGACGGCCCGGACGTGACCGGCCAGACGCGGCCGTTCCCCGACACCGCGTTCGACTTCGGCCTCGGCTACCGCTTCGGGCAGCCGTTCTTCATTCCGGTCGACTACTACGACACCCGCATCCAGTTCGTGAACAACCTCTCGTGGGTCAAGGGCCGCCACACGATCAAGGCCGGCTTCGAGTACAACCGCGTGAACTCGTCGCAGACCTTCCTCGGCTTCGCCAACGGCCGCTACGTCTTCGGCAGCACCGACGGCTTCCTCAACTACGCGCGGTTCGGCCCGACCTACGTCGAGTGCTCGGACGGCTCCACCAGCACCAGCGGCAGCTGCCCGGCCGGCGCGGACATCAGCGGCCCGCTGCTGCTGTATCTGCAGCAGGCCGGCGTCGGCGGACTGACCGTGGAAGAGGCCGGCACGCAGGACATCCCGCAGACCGAGCCGGCGCTTTTCATCCAGGACAAGTGGCAGCCGACCGCGAATCTCACCCTGTCGTACGGTCTTCGCTGGGAGGCGCAGCTGCAGCCCGATCTGATCACGCCGCGCGATCAGCTGTTCTATCGCGAGTTCCTGGACGACCCGGATTTCCCTTCCGACGGCACCATTCCGTCTGACAAGTCGATGTGGCAGCCGCGGCTCGGCGTCTCGTGGGATCCGGGCGCCGACGGCAAGCAGGTGGTGCGGGCGAGCGCCGGCATCTTCTACGCGCGGATTCCCGGCCTGAACCTCGCCAGCACGCGCTCGACCGACGGCACGCGCGGGCAGACGCTCTACCGCGACAGCACGTTCAACGGCTTCGGCGTGACGCCGCCGGTGTGGCCGAACCTGATTCCGCAGTCGCAGATCGCGAGCCCCGATCACCCGGACGTCTTCGTCTTCGACAAGGACTTCAAGAATCCGCGGACCTACTCGGCCACGCTCAGCTACGAGCGCGAGCTGGTGACGAACCTCTCGCTGTTCGCGACCTTCACGCACTCGAAGACGGTCCACGTCACGCGGTTCATCAACAACAACGACGCGGTGTTCGGCCGGCCGTGGTCGACCGGGCTGGGCCCCGACAACACCAACGGCGTCGGGAACCTGACCACCGTCGACAGCTCCGCCAAGTCGAAGTACGACGCCTTCACCGTCGGCATGAACAAGCGCTACGCGCAGAACTACCAGTTCCAGTGGAACTACACGATCGGCCGCGACATGTCCGACGACGACAACGAGCGGGATCCGTTCACCTTCCGCTACGCGACCGCCGACAACCTGGCGCCCGAATACAACTACTCCGACCGCGACCAGCGCCATCGCTTCAACGCGTGGCTCCTGGTGACGGCGAAGAAGTTCGAGTTCAACACGCGGATCTCCGGCCGGACCGCGCAGCCCCGATCGGTCGGCGAGACCCCGCAGGAACGCATCCAGGCCGATGGCTCGATCATCCTGCGCAACACGCTGCGGAAGGACAACGAGTTCTTCACGTGGGACTTCCGCGTCGGCCGGCCGTTCGAGGTCGCCAAGAACGTCCGCATCGAGCCGATCTTCGAGATCTTCAACCTCACGAACAGCAAGAACATCCGCCGGCCGGAGGTGACGAACCTGATCTTCAACTTCGACGGCACCGTCCAGAGCG
Source organism: Vicinamibacteria bacterium (assembly GCA_963719755.1). Classification (GTDB taxonomy): domain Bacteria; phylum Acidobacteriota; class Vicinamibacteria; order Vicinamibacterales; family JAENWD01; genus JAENWD01. The sequence continues at coordinate 83,990 of CAVRDA010000017.1, forward strand.
GGCTGGGCGATCCGCGGCAACTGCAGCTCGGAGTCAGAGTCCGCTTCTAAGAAGTCGGTGGGTCGGTGGGTCGGTGGGTCGGTAGGTCGGTAGGTCGGTGGGTCGTGGTCGGTAGATGCCCCTGTTTGGCCTTACAGACCTACAGACCGACAGACCCGACCCACCGACCCACAGACCTACCGACCTCCAGACCCTTTTCTCAGTGCAGTAGAATGCCCCGCTCCCACAGGAGGGATCATGCGACCAGTGGCCATCGGGCTGGCGATGGGAATAGCGGCGGCGATGTCGGGACATCTCACCCAGGCGCAGACGGCGCAGCTGGGTTTCTTCATCACGAGCGCGGGACCCGGCAAGGGCGCCGACCTCGGCGGGCTCGCCGGCGCTGACGCCCATTGTCAGGCGCTGGCGAAGGCGGCCGGCGCGGGCGGCCGCACCTGGCGTGCCTACCTGAGCGCCACGGCTGCCGGCTCGCAGCCCGCGGTCAACGCCAAGGATCGAATTGGCGCCGGCCCGTGGGCCAACGCCAAGGGCGTCGTCGTCGCCACGAGCGTGGCCGATCTCCACAGCGACGCCAACAAGCTGTCGAAGGAGAACTCGTTGACGGAGAAGGGCGAGGTCGTCAACGGCCGCGGCGACACGCCGAACAAGCACGACATCCTCACCGGCGTCGACGCTCGAGGGCACTGTCTCCACGGCGCCCGGCGACTCGACCTGCGGCAACTGGACCAGCAGCGGCGAGGGCAGCGCACTCGTCGGCCACCACGATCGGACCGGCGGCGGCGCCAACCCGTCCTCATGGAACTCCGCGCACGGGTCGAAGGGCTGCAGCCAGGAGAACCTGCGCGGCACCGGCGGCGACGGGCTGTTCTACTGCTTCGCCGCGAAGTAGGGGCAGGACCCGCGACAGGTCAGGCGCGCGTGCTTCGCGCGCGCGCCTCGACCGCGCGGCGCCGCAGGTCCAGGTTGTCGAGGATCGTCCGATCCGCGCCGTGCGCGACGACGTCGATCATCGCCAGCGCCAGGTCGCGCGACGTGATGATCGAACGCGGCAGCAAGCGATGGAGGAGCGGCGCGAACGGCGCGAAGACACGTTCTTCGAGCCGCTGACCGCCTCGCTTCTCCGTCGGCTCGATGTAGGCGGGCCGGAAGTGGTACAGCCGTCGGAGGCCGAGCGTCCCCAGGCGGTTCTCGGTCTGCCCCTTGATCCGCCCGAACAACAGGCGCGACTGCTCGGTCGAGCTCGCGCCCTTGCCGCTCAGGAACCCGAACGTCAGTGCGGGATTGACCGATAGCATCGCCGAGGCGCCGGCGAGCGTGAAGTCGCGCGTGATGCGGATGTACTCCGTTTCCGTCACATCGCGCTGCGAGACGCCGAGGCACCAGAGACAGGCGTCGTGCCCGGCCAGCCGCGGCAGGACCGGCTGGTAGTCCAGGAAGTCGGCGATCTCGAGCGTCGAGAGCTTCGGATGCTCGAGCTCGAGCGGCCGCCTCGCGAGCGCGGTCACGCCGTCGATTGCGGGGTGCGCGAGCGCCTGGCGAACGACCTCGGCGCCGGCCATGCCCGTGGCGCCAGTGACAATCAGGCGCATCGCTGCGTCAGTGTGCCACAACCCTCACGCGTCGCCAGACGCCGTCAGGCACTGGAAGACGAGCCGGTAGAACTCCGGGTGCGATTGCCAGGTCTGGCCGGTGACCATCCGTCCGTCGCGGACTGCTTGATCGGCGGAGACGTAGGTCGCGCCGGCGGCTTCGATCTCCCAGCGGCAGTTCTCGTAGGCGGTCACTCGACGTTCGCGCACCAGGCCGGCCGCGGCCAGCACCTGCACCCCGTGGCAGATGGCGAACACCCACTTCTCCTGCCGGTCGAAGGCCCGGACCAGGTCGAGCACACGAGGATCGTGGCGCAGGTATTCCGGCGCGCGCCCGCCGAGGACCAGCACGGCGGCATAGTCGTCCACTCGCACGTCGTCGAACGTGAGGTCGGACTCGGCGCCGTACCCGGGCCGCTCGATGTAGGTGTCCCACCCCGGCTCGAAGTCGTGAATGACCAGGTGGAGCCGGCGCCGGCTGGGTGCGGCGACCCGCGGCGTCAGGCCGGCTTCGAGGAGGCGATGCCGGGCGTAGAGGCATTCGTAGCTCTCGCCGGCATCGCCCGTGATGAGAAGGATGGAGTCAGCCACGGGAGCGATTCTTCACGAGCCGCTCCCGGCTGGCAAGGCCCTACTGCAGCGGCTGCGGCTCGCCGTAGACGAAGTCGTCCATCATCACGACGTCGCGTCCCTCTTCGTCGTCGACGCCAGGTTTGACGTCGCCGGAGGTGATGCGGACGTGCGTGATGCGCGCGTCCTCGAAGACGACGCCGAAGAAGGTGAGACTGGCGTTGCCGGGCGAGGCCGGCGCGAAGCCGCTGAACAGCACCTCGCCGCCGGCGCCGTAGAACTCCAGCAGCACGCTCGCGCCGCGATTGCCGCGCTTGCGCGCCGGCCCGCCCCCGTTCGGCTCGTCGACGTCGCTGAAGATCGCGCCGAAGGCGCGCGTCGACGCCGCGGCGGCGCCGTTGCTGCCCGGGACGAAGAAGGTCACGTCGGTGACGTTGCTGGCGACCGGCGTGAAGAGGCGTGCGAGGCTGAACGGCTGGAACGCGTCGGCGTAGGTGAGGTTGCCGAAGGTCGAGGCCAGCCCATCGAGCGGCGCCTGGACGAAGCCGCTGCCGTCGGTCTCGAAGAGCGCGCCGCGGTTGTTGAGAAAGCCGGTGAACGGCGTCGGCGCCGGCGAGGTCGCCAGCGACCCGCCGCCGTCCCAGTTGATCTCGCGGCGTCCGACGGCCAGCGGACCGGCGCCGTTGCCGTTGTTGGCGCCGAGCGCGGCGCGAAACTCGTCGATCGAGGCCTGGATCGAAGCCGGCGTCGGTCCGGCCGCCTGGAACACGGTGGCCGCCGGCGCGTCGCCGGCCCGGCCCTGCGCGAGAGTGCTGGGAGTGGATGACATCGCGAGGATGAGGGCGAGACCAGTCGTCGTCACGAGGATCGAGAGAATCCGTTGGTTCACGTGCGCCTGCCTTTCTTGAAACCACGCGGGCAGTTCGCACCCGCGCAGCCGGAGACTGTAGCAACGAGTCCCGCGGCCAGTCATGTGCGGCAGGTTAGGAAACGGTAAGAACGCGGTGATCGTGGCTAGTCGGGAGCGTGGGCGGAGAAGAGACGCCACTGATGGCGTCCGTCGAGCTTGTGCATGCCGCGGTCCGTGAATCGCAGGCCGGAGCCGGCGACGAGATCCACTACCGTGCGCGAGACCAGCACCTGACCGGGACGCGCCAGCGTGGCGACGCGCGCACCGAGACTGGCGACGATGCCTTCGGGGATCCCGGCGGCGAGATCGCATTCGCCGGTGTGCAGGCCGACGCGCACGAGGAGGTGTCCCCGCCTCGCCGCGCGGCTGATGGCGCAGCCGCAGCGGATGGCGCGCGCCGGGCCGTCGAAGCGCGCGAAGACGCGATCGCCGCCGATCTGGACCGCGGCACGGCCGAACCGCGATGCCTCGGCCGCCACCAGCGCGTGGAGCGTCTCGACCGGCGCCGTGCCGTCGCTGTCGACGCACAGCACCGTGGCCAGCACGCGCGATGCGTCCGGGCGCGCGCGAGACTCCGCGAGGAACCGCTCGATCTCACCGAGGATCGCCTGCTGATCGCCGACAAAGGGCAGGTGATCGTCGCCCGGCAGCTCCACGAACCGCGCGCCGGGGATGAGGCTGGCGACGTAGCGGCCCTCCTCGACGCGCAGGCAGCGATCGCCGGTGCGATGGAGGACCAGCGTCGGCACGCGAATCGTCGGGAGGATGTGCCGCGTGTCGATGGCCGCGTTCATTCGCGTCAGGGCGACCGCCGCCGCGGGGCTTGCGCCCATCCGCAGGTAGGCCGCCCACCAGTCGCGGAACTCCGGATCGCCGGCCATGCTGGGGGCGCGGTCCTCGATGCCGACCGGCCCGCCCCAATGCGACAGGATCTCGTGGCAGAAGGCCTCGCGGTCCTCGGCCGTCGGGGCCCACGGATAGTCGGCGTCCCTGGTCCGCCGCGCGTAGCTGCCGATCATCACGAGCGCGTCGGTACGGTCGGGATACGTCGCGGCAAAGAGGCTGCACATCGGGCCCCCCTCGGACACGCCCAGGAGCACCGCATGCCGCGAGCCCACCGCGTCGAGCACCGCGCGCACGTCGTCCATTCGCTGCTCGAGCGTCGGCATCTCGAGGACGGGGTCCGAGAGGCCGGTGCCGCGCTTGTCGAAGAGGATCAGCCGCGAGAACCGGGCCAGGTGCCGGAGAAACGCGGCGAAGGACGGCTCGCGCCAGTAGTACTCGAGATGCGAGACCCAGCCCATCACGAAGACGAGATCGATCGGGCCGTCGCCGAGGACCTGATACGCGATGCTGACATCGCCGCTCCGCGCGTAGTGCACGGGCACGGCCGGCGCCGCGGTGGCAGGAAGCTCGGCGGCCGATGCGCCGGGCGCGCGGTGCGTCACCGGCGCGACGAAACGGTAGCCGCGGCGGTGCGCGGTTTCAATGAAACGCGGCGCCCGGGCGTCGTCGTCGAGCGCGCGGCGGATCTCGCGTACGCACACCTTCAGCGCGCCGTCGGCGACGAAGACCCCCTGCCAGACTTCGTCGAGCAGCTCGCGCTTGGTCACGAGCTGTCCAGGCCGCGCGGCGAGATAGGAGAGGACGGCCAGCGCCTTCGGCGTGACCGCCAGCGGGCCCGACGGGCCTCGCAGATCGGTGCCGTCCGCGTTCAGCTCGAACCGATCGAAGACCAGGCGCGCTCCGGGCGACATGCGTGAAGAGGGACGTGCGGGGGAACGCCTATCGTAACGCGGCCGCGCCGCCGGTGGCGCCGGGAATCCACCAGTCTCGGTGCTTGCTCGCGTCCTGCCGAGGCAATAACATCCGAAGGATGTCCATTCCTCCTCGTGGCCGCCGCGACTTTCTGAAGGCCTCTCTGGGTTCGGCCGCCGTGGCTGCCTCGGTGTTCTCGCGCAACGCGCGGGCCGAGCAGCAGCAGGCCGCGCCGGCCGGACCGCCACGCATCCGCTTTGCCGCCATCGGACTGAACCACGGCCACATCTACGGCCAGGTCGAGGCGGTGATCCGCGGCGGCGGCCAGTTCGTCTCCTTTTTCGCCAAAGAGCCGGACCTCATCGCGGCAGTTTCGCAAGCGCCACCCGGACGTGCGGCTGGCGTCGAGCGAGAAGGAGATTCTCGACGACCGCACGATCCAGCTGGTCGTCAGCGCGTCGATTCCGAAGGAGCGGGCGGCGCTCGGCATCGAGGTGATGCGGCGGGGCAAGGACTTCATGGCCGACAAGCCCGGCATCACGACGCTGGCACAGCTCGACGAGGTGCGGAAGGTCCAGGCGGAGACCAGGCGCATCTACTCGATCCTCTACAGCGAGCGCCACGAGAACCGGGCGACGGTGCGCGCCGGAGAGCTCGTCCGCGCCGGCGCGATCGGCCGCGTCGTGCAGACGATCGGCCTCGGGCCACACCGCCTGAACGCGAAGACGCGGCCGGCGTGGTTCTTCGATCGCGAGAGCTACGGCGGCATCCTGTGCGATATCGCGTCGCACCAGTTCGACCAGTTCCTGTTCTTCACCGGCTCCACCGAGGCGTCGATCGTCGCCTCGCAGGTCGGCAACGTGAACACGCCGCAGCACCCCGGCCTCGAGGACTTCGGCGACGCGATGGTCCGCGGCAACCGCGGCACCGGCTACGTCCGCGTCGACTGGTTCACGCCCGACGGCCTCAGCACCTGGGGCGACGGGCGCGTGACGGTGCTCGGCACCGACGGCTTCATCGAGATCCGCAAGAACGTGGACATCGGCGGCCGGCCGGGCGGCAACCACCTGTTCCTCGTCGACCAGAAGGAGACGCGGTACATCGACAGCTCCGACGTGAAGCTCGTCTACGGCCCGCGCCTGGTGGACGACGTGTTGAACCGGACGGAGACGGCGGCATCGCAGAAAGACGTCTTTCTCGCGACGGAGCTTGCGCTGCGCGCGCAGGCGCAGGCGGAGCGCGTGTCGAGTCGTGGCACGAACAACGAATAGGCGGCACGCCGCGCGTCCATCATTGACGCACGCGTCGCTGGCCACCACCCGCACGACGCGCCACGTCGTCCTCAGGACGTCGAAGGTTCCCTATCTCCTCGCGCGCGAGGAAGAGATTGCCAGTCCGGAATCCTCGCTGCGCTACCGCATCGATCGGCTGCTCGGCGAGGGCGGCTTCGGGCAGGTCTACCTGGCAAAGCGCCTCGGCCGGTCGCCGCTGGTGCCCGAGCTGATCTGCGTCAAGGTCAGCACGCACATGGACGGCTGGCTGCGCGAGGCGCACTTCGGGCAGCTGCTCGACAGCCACCCGCGCGCCATCCGCATCTACGACCGGTTCCCGCTCGTCCGCCCGAACGGCACGATGCTCTATTGCCTCGCGATCGAGTACGCGCGTCATGGGGATCTGAGCACCCACCTGCATCACGCCGGCAAGGGATTCTCCGAGACGGCGGCACGCCGGGAGATCGCCGGCATTCTCGAAGTGCTGGGCAAGCTCCATCGCGGCCAGATGCTGCATCGCGATCTGACGCCGCTGAACGTCTTCGTCTGCGAAGGGCGGAAGCTGAAGCTCGGCGACTTCGGCATCGCGCGGCCGCAGACCGATCGCCGCGGCGTCACCGCGCGCACGCTGAACCCATTTGTCGCGCCGAGCGACATCCTCGACGGCGCCGCGCCGAAATGGCAGGCCCGCGATGACGTCTACCAGGTGGGGCAGTTGCTCGGCATGCTCGGTACGGGGCGACGCGCGGACACGGGTCCGCACGCCCGACGTGCGTCACCTGCCGTGCAGCGACCACCTGAAGGAAATCATCTACCGTTGCATCGGCGAGCGCCGGAAGCGGTACGAGAGCGCCGATCACCTGATCCACGCGCTGCGCAATCCGCCCGCGGCATTGAAGTCGGCCGCGCTGCGGTCGCTGCGCGGCGTTCACCTGGCCTTCACCGGCATCCTGAGCAAGCCGCGGCGCGACGCCGTCGCGGCGGCCAAGAAGGCCGGAGCGATCGTGCACAGCGGCCCGTCGGCGAAGACCACGGCGCTGGTGCGCGGCCGGCCCAACCCGCAGCAGGCCGCTGGACGTGACGCGGGGCTGAAGCTGATGGAGATCAAGCGGCTGGCGGCCGCGGGCCATCGCATCAAGCTGCTGAGCGAGGCGCAGTTCTGGCGCCTCGCCAGCCTCAAGCGCTGAGCCTGCCTATCTGCTTTCGCTGCAGCTCGTGTCGACCATCGTCAGCGAGTCGACGAAGATCGGCTGCGTGATGGTCGGCGCGTTGGCCGCGGCCGGGTCGCCCGCCGGCCTTGGCGCCGTCTCCATGCCCGTCGAGCCGCTGGGCGTGCTCGGCGAGATGCCCTGGTTGCTCATCCCCGGCTGCTGGTTCATCGCCGCTCGCAGCGTCCCGGTGAGTGTCACCTTGTGGCCGACGTGCGCATCGAACCGGACGTTGTCCTTCGCCGCGACCAGCGCGTAGATGACCGGATGTTCGGCCTTCGGCTGGGCCTTCGGATCGGTCGCATTCGGATTCGACGCCGCGGGGGCGGAGCCTGATGGCGGACCGAGGGTGCGCAGCACGAAGGGCGTCTGGCCCGCGCCCGGCAGCGGCGGCGCTCCGGGCCGGCTCTCCGCGGGCACGGCCTTTCCGCGCTCGAGGCAGCCCGTCAGCGTCACCGGCGCGGAGGGAGACATCGCGGCCGGGTCGGTCGGCTGAGGCGGCGCCACGTTCGGCGGCGCGGTGGGCGTCTGGCTGGACGGCGGCTGGGCCGGCACGGGCGCGGCCGCGAGCAGCACGGCGGCCAGGCTGGCGGCAATCGCACGAAGGCCAATGGACATGACGGACCTCGAAGGCGGGAGCCACTTCCTTGACGAGCAAGTCGAAGGCCAGCCGCGCGCGCACGCGTTGCAGAGATTCCAGCTCATCGCTCTCGGGCACGGCCGAACCGGTGCGGCGACATTTGACGCACGGGTGCATTTGCGACAGACACATGCGGTCGAGCCGGGTCGTGCGACGGCGCCACTGCGCCGCCACCCGGATGGGCACCGTACGTGCACTCGCCGGGTGAGCGCGGCGGTCGCCCCGCCGCTCGCGCACGAGGGCACATCATGACCACACGACCGACCGGGGCCCGCTCGAGCAAGCGGGTCCGATACGCCGTGGCCGGCCTCGGCCATATCGCGCAGATGGCGGTGCTGCCGGCGTTCGCGCACGCCGCCAGGAATTCCGAACTGGCCGCGCTCATCAGCAGCGATCCGGAAAAGCTGGCCGCACTGGGCGACAAGTACGGCGTCGCGACACGTGGAAGGTACGAGCAGTTCGAGCAATGCCTGGAGGAGGTGGACGCCGTCTACATCGCGCTGCCGAACTCGATGCATGTCGAGTACGCCATCCGCGCCGCGCATGCCGGCGTGCACGTCCTGTGCGAGAAGCCCCTGGCGGTGACGAGCGGCGAGTGCCGCGAGATCGTCGCCGCGTGCCGGGAAGCCGACGTGCTCGGGATGACCGCATACCGGCTGCACTTCGAGCGGACCACGCTCTGGGCGCTCGACCAGGCGCGGCGGGGCGTGCTCGGCGACCTGCGGTACCTGACATCGGCGTTCTCGATGCGGGCCAAGCCGGGCGGCATCCGCACCGACCCGTCGATGGGCGGCGGCACGCTCTACGACATCGGCATCTACTGCATCAACGCGGCGCGGATGTTCTTCGGCAGCGAGCCCTACGAGGTGTTCGCCTCGTCAATCGACGGCAGCCGCGCCGGGATGCCCGGCGTCGACGAGACGACCGCGAGCGTGCTCCGGTTCGAGGGCGATCGACTCGCGAGCTTCATCACCAGCTTCGACAGCGCCGACGTCTCGACGCTGCGGCTGGTGGGCACGGCGGGTGACCTGCGGATGCAGCCGGCCTACGAGTACGCCGAGCCGATTGGCTGCGAGCTGACCGTGGACGGCAAGACGACGAAGAAGCGCGGGCGGAAGGGCGACCAGTTCGCGCCGGAGCTGCTGCACTTCTCGGATTGCATCCTGAAGAACCGCACGCCGGAGCCGTCGCTCGAGGAGGGCGCGCAGGACGTCCGCATCATCCAGGCGTTGTACGAGTCTGCCAGAACCGGCGCGCCGGTGGCGCTGCCGGCCTTCGAGGGCGATCGGCCGCCAACGCGCGAGCAGGCCATGCACCGGCCGCCAGTCGGAAAGCCGGAGACCGTCAACGTCGAGCCGCCGCACGAATGACCGCGGCGGCCGGGAGAGCTGGGTAGGTGCCAGGTACTGTGAAGAACGGCAGGTACGACAGGTTGCGTCAGGTTTCGTCGGGTTCTCGTCGGGGTAGGTTGCGTCACGTTCGCCAGGTTGTCAGGTTCAGCGGTCGACCAACCTGTCGAAACCTGACGGAACCTGTCGCTAACCTGTCGAAACCTCCGCCTTCATAACCTGCACCCTGGATCAGCGACGCGGGCCGTAGCCGTCAGCGTACGCGGCCCGGAACCCCTCGCGGTATCCAGCCTGGTACTGCTCCCGCGACCCGAGCTCGTTACGATAGCCGGCGTCGGCCTGCTCGAGCTCCTGCTGTCCATCGAGGTCCCACACACGGCGCGCGCCGTCCTCGCGCCCGGCCTGCAGTCCGTCGACGACTCCACGCTCACGCCCGGCCCGGAAGGCCGCAGACGTCCGAGCGGAGTCCCGGCTGGTCTGACGCTCGTCGTATCGCGCCTGCACGTACAGCTCGTCCTGCGTGATCGAGCCGTCGCGGTTGACGTCGAGCTGCGAGAACGCCTGTCGCCACTCCTGCGCGGTGACGTGCCCGTTGCCATCGCGATCGATCACTGAGAAATCGCTGGCAGAGTCGTCGGCGGCCGCCGCGAGTTCCGCGCCTGTCAGCACGCCGTCGTTGTTCGCGTCGTGACGCCGGAACGACTGATCGTTGCCGCGCCATTCGACGCGTGTGATGACGCCGTCGCGATTGCGATCCATGCCTCGGAAACGGCCGGTGTCCTGCGCCGATGCCGGCGCCGGCATCAGCGCGATACACACGGTCACTACGCCGAACACGACTGTCGCCTGTTGATTCCTCCTCATCGCGTTTCTCCTGAATGCCGGGGGCCTCCAGGAGATTCGGGAGCATCAGTCGTGCCAGTTGGTCTTCAGATTCCGGGGAAGGAGCGACGCGTCGGCGGTCGTCCAATCACTGATGGGCAGCGACTGAGCGGACGTCCGCCGGCGCGTCGGAGGAAGGCGAAGAAATGAGCGAGACGCTACATCTTCTTCGCGGGCTCGACCTTGATCTTCGTCGCCGTCTTCGCGCTGTCGGTTGCGGTGTAGTGCACCACCACCTTCGAGCCTTCGGCCGCCGCGAGACCCTGGGCGTTCTTCTGCTCGCCGGAGATCTCGGTCTGGGCGTTGTAGCTGATGGTCAGTTCGGCGCCGTCGGCCTGGCGGACGGACAACGTCATCTTCTCGCTGTCCACCTTCACAAGCTCACCCGTCGCGGTCTGGGTCTTGGCCTTGTCCTGCGCCTTCTCCTGAACCGGAGCAGCCTGCGGAGAGCCGGCGGAGCTGCAGGAGCCGGATCCTGGGCGGCCGCGGGTCCCGCGATGAACGCGGCAAATGCCAGAGCCATAAGAGTCGTTGTTGTCTTCATAATCCAAAAGCCTCCGCCGGTTTACGGGGGCAAGTGTCGCGCCAACCACGCCAGTCGCGGAATCCCGCGCCAATTGCCGCATTTTTCGGCCGACGGCCCGAGAACGCCACCCACGGCCGTGTGATTACACGGTCGATCTTTCACGCTGCCCGCTCTAATGCATCGACAGCCCCCGGCCGATACCGTAAAATGTGAAAACTCCTCGGCACATGCTCAGCTGGTTCTCTGCACGCGCGCCTTTCCAGGCTTCGTTCGTCATCATCGCGCTCGTGATGGTGGCGTCGGCGTCCGCCTTGGCCTCGGCCCGCCCGACAGTCGATCCCGAATCGACCCTGGCGGAAGCCGCCGAGCGCGACCGTGTACAGACGGTCATCGACGACCTTAAGACCCGCCTCGACCTCGACCACGACGTGTTCGTAGCGCTGGTGCCGGAGAACCCGGTGATGGTGTCGGTGGCACGCGACGGCGAGCGCGACGGCTTCGCGATGTCCTTCGACCGCAGCTTTCTCGCGGCGTTGACCGACGATGAGCTGGAGGCCGTTGTCGCGCACGAGCTCGGCCACGTGTGGATCTTCACGCACCACCCGTACTTGCAGACCGAGGCGCTCGCGAATCAGGTTGCGATGCGCGTCGTCAGCCGCGACTCGCTCGAGGCCGTGTACGAGAAGGTCTGGGCCCGCGGCGGCCGCAAGGGCCACGTGGCCCGGTTCGTCGCGACCCGCTAGAACTGCTGCGCCGGATTCACGCGCACCAGCACGTCGACCTCGCTGACCGCCCCGTTTGCCCTGACCGGGCATATCCACCCGAATCGACCGGCGCTTTGCGACTCGGCCCGCTCCTGGGCGTCGACCAGCGGGTCGTCCGCGAAGCGCCACTCGCCCGCGTGGAAGCGGCCTTCGGCGGTCTGCAGCTCGACGTGGACGTGCTGCGGGATCCGCGTATCCGGGTAGGACGCGGGTCGAATCGTCTGGAACTCGAACGTCCCGTCCGCGGCAGTCCGAACCGCCCCCTTGAGCCGCCACGACTGCGGCGCGCGCGTCTCGTTGTAGAGGCCCTTCCGATCGGTGTGATAGGCGAACACCAGCGCTCCGGCCAGCGGCGTCTGCCCATCAGCGTTGAACAACGTGCCGCGAATCAGCAGCGGCGTGCCAGGCTCGCTGGCGGGAGCGATGCGGCCCTTCGAGGATTTGGTCCCGCCGAAGTCGTTGAACGCCGCTTCGACCGCACGTGTGTACGCGTTGCCTTGCGCGTGCAGCTGTCGCGGCCACCGCCACACCGCCGCGGCCGCCGCCAGCATCGTCAGCCACTGTCGCCGGTTCATGGGAGTCCTCCTGTCGAGCCCGCGCGTGCTCTGAGGAGAATCTACTACGCTGGAGAACCACCAACGCTGGCCCCGGCCTGCTGACCTCAATTCGCTGGGGCCGTCTGTGACGTCGAGGGACGAATGGCAATCGTCGGCTCGAGCGGCGAACTGGCCGGTCCGGCGATGACCTCGCCCGCCGGCGTGAACCTCGAGCCGTGGCACGGACAGTCCCACGACCGCTCGGCCCCGTTCCAGTTGACGACGCAGCCCATGTGCGTGCAGACCGCCGATCGGAGCAGCATGCTGCCGTCGGGCGCGCGATACGCGGCCACACGCTGGCCGTCCACGTCCAGCACGCGCCCTTCGCCCCGCGGCACACCGCGCAGGCTCCGGCCCTTCGGGCCCGCGAAGCGATCGCGGACCATGTAATACGGGTAGTCGGCGTTTTCCTTCAGGTAGTCCCAGATGCCGCCGCGGACTCCGCTGCGGCCGGGATCGAACAGCTCGCGCCACGGGTTGCGGACGCCGGCCACGAGATCGGCGGCGATCATCGCCGCCAGCGTGCCGAAGGTCATGCCGTTGCCGGCATAGCCCGTGGCGAGGAATTCGTGAGGCGCAGACGCCGCCGATGAACGGCAGGCCGTCGTGGGTCTCGATCACCTGCCCGGACCAGTGATGGGTAATGGCGACGCCGGGCACCAGTTCCCGCAGCGCCGCCTCGAGTCGTGCGAACCGCGACGGCGTGTCCGGTTCCTGGCCGGTCTTGTGGTCCTCGCCGCCGAAGATCACGACGTCGTGATCGTCGCGCGGCTCCAGCCGCAGGTAGTGATAGGGATCGGCCGTGTCCCAGTAGAGTGCGTCCTCGATCGCGTCGCGGGCGACTCGGCCGGCGATGACGTAACTGGTATACAGCGCGAGCTTGGTCTGGAGCAGCGTCGCCGCGGCCATGCCCTGGCGCCCGACGATGGGATTGTGCGTGGCAATCACCACGTCGTCGCAGGAGATGACGTGGCCGTTCGCGCTCACGCCTGTCGGGTTGTCAGTAACCTCCCGCACTTTCGATTGCTCGAAGACCTGGCAGCCGTGTGAGATCGCCGCTCGGAGCAGGCCCTCGAGATATCGAAGCGGATGGATGCGCGCCTGGTTTTCCAGGCGCATGGCCGGTATCCCTCCCAGAGGACCGCGTTCGACGTACTCCGCATCGAAGCCCAGATCGAACGCCAGCGCCGCTTCGTCGCGCAGCGACGCGGCCTCGTCGGCCACCGCTGATACCGGCGCGTGGAGGTAGCCGGGTACCCACGCGAATCCGCAGTCGATTCCCTCGATGCGGCAGTGATCGTCGATCAGCGCCAGCGCCGCCAGTCCGGCGTCCCATACCGCGCCGGCGTGATCGCGGCCAAGCGTGCGCACCAGCTCCGCCAGCCGCATGTCGGTGACACACGTCAGGTGCGCCGTTGTCCGTGAGGTGTCGTGCGACAGCACGCGGTCGCGCTCCACCAGCGCCACGGAACGGCCGCGAGCGGCAAGCAGATAGGCGGCCGTGATGCCGGTGACGCCTCCGCCGACCACCACCACGTCGACGCGTAAATCCCGGTCGAGGGGCCGGAACGCGGGGAGGGAAGTCGTCTCCTGCCAGAGTGAGGCCGTGCTCAGTGTCTCCATGTGACGTCCCTACGCGACGCGCCTGGCGCGTTTCTTCTTCGCCGGCGCGCGCTTGTGTTTGGCCGGCCCCTTCGCCGACTGGGCGAGGCTGGCCTGCAGGCGGCTCATCAGATCGACGACGTTGTCGGGGACCTCGGCGTCGCTGCTCTTGAGCCGCGCCTTGGTGCCCTTCATCTTGCTCTTGATGACGCGCAGCAGGTTCTCCTTGTAGTCGTCCTTGTATTGCGTCGGATCCCACTTCGAGGTGAGGCTCTCGACGAGCGACTTGGCCAGCGACAGCTCACGCGACTTCACGTCGCGGGCCGGTGGCACCTTGAACGCCGCCGGATCGGCCAGTTCGTCGGCGAACCGCATCAGCGTCAGCACCAGCAGGTCCCCGACAACGCCGAGCGCGGCGAGGTGCTGCACCTCGCGGAGCATCACGCGGGAGATGCCGACCTTGTCCGCGTCGCGCAGCGCCTCGCGCAGGACCGCGTACGCAATCTCGCCGCCCTTGGTCGGGAGCACGTAGTACGGCACATCGAAAAAGCGGTCGTCGATCTCGTCGTGCGCGACGAAGTCGAGCACGTGCACGGCGCGCGACTTCTCGAGCGCCGCCGTCTCGAAGTCTTCCTTGGTGAGGACCACGAAGCGCCCGGGCTCGTATTCGTAGCCCTTCACGAGGTCCTCCCAGGCGACGGCTTTGCCGTCCTTCCGGCAGACGCGTTGGTACTCCACCGGCGACTTGTCCGCCGCGTGGAGGAGCCTGAAGCGCGGCCGGTGGTTCTTGACCGCCGTGTGCAGCTCGACTGGAATCGTGACCAGCCCGAACGAGATGGCGCCCTTCCACAATGCACGAGCCATGGAAGCCGAGCGGTCCAAGATCCATGCCGTCGATTGCCGTGACGCCGCAGACGCGCTGCCGCTGAATTGGCGGCCGTGCGGGGCGTGTGATGCCACGTGGGTCGGGATTTGCTACAACGTGTGTGCAGAATGCCGAAGGACGAGATTCAGGATCCCAACGCCGTTGCGGCGGGATGGCTGCTCGACATGGCCGCGCTGCAGACCGACGCCCGACGCCAGAAGGCGTTCGCGCGGGCAGCTCATGCGGTGATGCTGCTGCCGGAGCCGCTGGCGAGCTACGGCGACCTCACGGAGATCCCGTACATCGGCCCGGCGAGCGAGCGGGTCATCAAGGAGTCGATGGCGTCAGGCGAGTCGGCCACGGTCGTCGCGCTCGCCGAGCGAAGTGGGCGCGAGAAAGAGCTGGCGAAGTCGCGCGCCAGCCACGGGCACTACCTCAGTCAGGCCGTAGCGGAGGCCGTCCTGCGCGAGCCGGCGCGCGGCCGCATCGCGCTCGGCGACTACGGCGGCGATCTCCAGATGCACACGACGTTCAGCGACGGCGGCGCCTCGGTCCGCGAGATGGCGGAGGAGGCACGACGCCTGGGGCATCGCTTCGCGGGCATCACCGATCACTCGCGCGGCCTCGCGGTCGCCGGCGGGATGGACGCCGCCGCCACCGCGGCGCAGCAGAAAGAGATCGACGCGGTCAACGCGTCGCTCGACGGCAGCTTCGTCGTTTTCAAGAGCGTCGAGGCGAATATCGCCGCCGACGGCAGCCTGGATCTCACCGACGGCGAGCTTGCGGACTTCGACCTGGTCGTCGCGGCGCCGCATGCGGCGCTGCGCGGGACGGCGGACCAGACCGCGCGGCTGCTGGCGGTCATCAACCGTCCCGGCGTCGACATCCTCGGACACCCGCGCGGCCGCCGGCACAGCCGGCGCGCCGGGCTCATCGCCGACTGGCCCACGGTCTTCCGCCACGCCGCTCGGCAGGGCGTGGCGATCGAGATCGACGGCTCCATCGAGCGGCAGGACGTCGACTGGACGCTGGCGCGGGCCGCGCTTCAGGCCGGATGCGTGCTGGCGGTCGACAGCGACGCGCACGCCACCGGCGAGTTGCTCTTCTCGCGCATGGGCCTCGCCCACGCCCGGCTCGCCGGCGCGCGCCCCAACGACGTCGTCAACTGCTGGCCGGCGCCGACGATTCTCGAGTGGGCCGCTCGACGCACGGCGGCGCGACGCGAGCGGCTTGGCGGCAGGCGCAAGCGGCGGTGACAGGCCCGCCGCAGGCGTCCTGCGAGGCATAATTGCGGCGTGACGATTCTGCCGAGACCCGGATCCCTCTCTCGCCGCGCCGCGCTCGAACTGCTGGGGGTCGGCGCTGCGGGCTTCGCCCTGCCGGACCTGTCAGCGGCCTCCTCGATTGCCGGCAAGCGCGCGTATCTCGCGCATCGAGGTGTTCCCGGTCCGCTATCCGATGCAGGGCCGGTTCAAGTTCTTCGAGGGGCCGGAAGGATCGCCGACCGGCCGTCCGGCGGTGCTCGTTCGCGTGACCGACGACAGCGGCGCCATCGGCTGGGGCGAGAGCGTGCCGATCCCCAAGTGGAGCGACGAGACGATCGAGACCGTCACCTCCACCCTCGAGCGCTACCTCGCGCCCGATCTGATTGGACGCGATCCGGCCGACATCGCCGGCGCCCACGACGTCATGAACCGCGGCATCGCGCCGGCGTTCTCCACCGGTCAGCCGATCGCCAAGTCGGGCATCGACGTGGCGCTGCACGACCTGGTCGCGCGAAAGCTGGGGCAACCGGTGTCCGCGCTCTGGAACCGCGCGGCGACGCGCCCGTTGGAACTGAGTTGGACGGTGAACCCGCGCACGCTCGACGAAGTGGACGCGCTCGTCGCCGCCGGACGCGCGCGAGGCTATCGCCATTTCAACGTCAAGGTCGCCCCCGATCCGAAGGTCAATCTGGAGCTGTGCCGCCGCGTGCGCGCGCTCGCGCCGGATGGCTTCCTGTGGGCCGACGCCAACTGCGGCTACGACGTCGCGACGGCGCTCGAGGTCGCGCCGAAGCTCGCCAATCTCGGCGTCGCCGTCCTCGAGGCGCCGGTGCGGCCGAACCGCCTCGCTGGCTACCAGGCGCTGAAGCGCCAGAAGGCGCTGCCCATCCTGATGGACGAAGGCGTCGTGTCGCCGGACGAGCTCGCCGAGTTCATCAGCCTCGGCATGCTGGACGGCGTGGCGATGAAGCACGCGCGCTGCGGCGGGCTGCTGCCGGCGCGGCGGCAAATCGAGATGCTGCTCGACGCGAAGCTGATGTGGCTGGGCAGCGGCCTCACCGATCCTGACGTCTCGCTGGCCGCGACGCTTGCGCTCTATTCCAGCTACGGACAGGAGCGGCCCTGCGCGCTCAACGGCCCGCAGTTCCTCGCCCACTCCGTGCTCGAGTCGCCGCTCGTGCCGAAGAACGGCCGGATGAGCGCTCCTGCGGGGCCCGGTCTTGGCGTGGCGATCGACGAGACCAAGCTTCGCGCGATCGCCTTCAGGAGCTGATCTGGCGCGGCTGAAGCCGCGCCTGTGCTCCGCCTATTACGCCACGAGCGGCGCGCCGAAGTGCTGTTGCACGACGAGCGTGACCGCGCCCCGAAGGCGCGGCTCGGTCGCCGGGTCCGTCGCGATGATGCGTGTCGCGGTGGTCGACAGCGTTCGGGCCTTCACCGTCGCCAACGCGACCGGACCGACGAGAATCCCAAACGCCAGTCACCTCGCCGATGATGACGATGACGTCGGGTGCGAGGCCCATCACGAGATTCGACAGACCCATCCCGAGGTAGCGCCCCATCAGCTCGAGTGAGGCGTTGGCGTGGCTGTCGCCCTCACGCGCGAGCCGGACGAGCTCGTCGAAGCGCATCGGCGGGGTGCCCGGCTGCGCTGACCCGCGGCCAGTGGCCTCGAGATACCGGTTCACGGCCGCCGAGTTCGACGCGTACCGCTCCCAGCATCCCCGTCGTCCGCAGCGGCAGGGCGGCCCGTTCTCGTCGAGCGTGACGTGTCCGAACTCGCCGGCCATCGACGCCGCCCCGTGCACGAGCTGCCCGTTCAGCAACAGGCCGACGCCGAGCCCCTCCGACACCGTCACGGCGACGATGTTGTGGACGCGCGCCGCGTGATTGCCGAACCAGAGCTCCGCCAGCGCGCAGGCGTTGGCGGCGTTGTCCACGTTGACCGGCAGCTGCATCGCGTCTTCGAGCATCCGCGCGATCGGGACTCGGCCCCAGCCGAGATTGGGCGCGAAGACGAGCATGCCGCTCGGGTCCACCCGCCCGGGCAGGCAGACGCCGACGCCCTCGCAGAGCATCCGCGGGTGCGCCGTGCGCACCTGAACGGCGGCGGCGGCGAGGTCGTTGACGAACTGGTCGGGATCGGCCGCCGTCGGGAACCTGGTCTGCGCGACGAAGCGCGCGTCCACTCCGGCAAGGCCGACGGTCGTGGCCTCGGGACGGAGATCGATGCCGAGGATGCCGGCGCGCTCGACGTTGAGGTGCAGGTGCCGCGGCCGCCGGCCGCGCGGGGCATGCCCGACCGCGCCTTCGGTGACCCAGCCTTCCTCGATCAGCTGATCGATGATCGAGGAGACGGTGCTGCGCTGGAGGCCCGACTGCCGCGCGAGATCCGCGCGCGACATCGGCTGATGCAGCCGGACGAAGTTGAGCGCGATGCGCCGGTTGATCTGGCGCGCCGTCTCGCTCGTCGCGAGCCTGAAGTTGGTGAGGTCGATCTTTCGCATCGGAACGACGTCATTTTAACGCCGGTCCCACACTCCCACGTTCCTACGTTCCTTACGTTCCCACGTTCCCCCGCCCCTACGTCTCCGCGACAATCCTCCGCGCGGCCGCGTCGTAGCGGACGCGTCGTCCGGTGCGCTCGGCCTCGCGTCCCAGGCAGCACGCCACCGCGTGCGCGAAGCCGACCTGAATCGGCGCGTTCGGCGCCTGGCGCGACCGCATGCAGTCGATCCAGTTGCCGACGTGGCTGCGGCCCTCGTCGGGCGGCATGGTCAGCGGGACGTCCTTCGCGTCGGCCGGACGCCTGTGCGCGGCGGTGCGGCTGACCCAGTCGCGCGAATCGAGCGAGCGCTCCTTGCCGTAGAAGACCTCGAAGTCCTCTTCGGGGCCCGAGCCGAGGCGCGAGGAGAACGTGAGCAGCCACTCCTTCGGGTACTCGAGCACGTACTCGCTGGTGTCGCTGATCTCGCGGCCGTCCTTCCAGGCGAAGTGCCCGCCCATCGCCACGGCGGAGGCCGGGAACGGGTCGTCCAGGAACCACTGCGCGACGTCGATCATGTGGCTGCCCAGGAGGCCGACGAGGCCGGTGGTGTAGTCGTAGTCCCACTGCCAGCAGCGGTAGCGGACCGGGTCGAAGGGACGCTTCGGCAGGTCCACCGGGTACTGCTGCCAGTCCACGTCCTCCTCGCGGACGGTCTCGACCGATCGATTCCAGCTCGCGACGTTCCGGTTCCACGCCGTTTCGACCTTCGTGATCTGGCCGAGCGCGCCGGACCGCACGTACTGTTCAGCGGCCTTGAAGAACGCGCTGCTGCGCCGCTGCGTCCCGACCTGCACGATCCGGTTGCTCGCCTGGACGACGTCCAGTGCCGAGGCCGCATCCTCCAACCGCACACTCAGCGGCTTCTCGACGAACACGTCCTTGCCGGCGCGGACGGCATCGCGCAGCACGCCGCAGTGCGCGTGATCGGGCGTCGCGATGATCACGGCGTCGAGGCCCGGCAGGGCGAGCAGGTCCTGATGGCGGGAGACCAGGCGCGGCTGCTGTCCCGGCAGTTTCGGCTCGACCGACGCCGCCATCTTCTCCCGCGCCAGCTTCCAGACGTCGCAGAGGCCGACGAGCTGAATCTGTCCGGGCGCCGCGGCCAGCGCCTGGTCGAGCAGATACGTGCCACGCGAACCACATCCCACCAGCCCGATGCCGATGCGGTCGTTGGCGCCGAGGACCCTGGGCCCGACGGCCGCGGCGCTCGCGAGACCAAGACCGGTAGCCAGGAATTGACGACGGGGAACACGGGGCAGGGACATTTGAAGAACTCCTTCGGTGGCGGGAAGGGAGGAACGTGGGGACGTGGGAGCGGGGGGAACGTTGGGAACGTGGGAATCGCTGGATTCCTACGCTCCTACCGGTCCCTCCCACGCCCCTACGCCCCCCGATCCTTGCGCTTAGAACCGCAACCGCGCCACAAGCTGGATGATACGCGGATCGCGCGTCGCGTTCACCGTCCCGAAGCCATTGCGGTTGGCGAACACGAAATTGCCGTTGGCGTCGTACGGCAGGTTCGACGGCACCGTCGACGTCAGGTTCGTGTAGTTGGTGGTGGCGTTCACGAAGCACCGCACATGGCACGTGGCATGAGGCACCGCCCGCAGCACGAAGCACGCAGCACGAGGCACGGGCGCAAGGCGCGCCTTACCGACTCCACCCCGGCGGCGCCACCGCGTCATGGATGCGGCGGGCCAGTTCGTGATGCTCGTCGTCGATGCCCTTCGGCAGCCGCGAGCCGAAGGAGTGCAGGTAGTGCTCCTGCCCCTCGACCGCTTCCACCCATTCGGCGGCGTCGACGCGGAGCAGTTGCACCAACGCCTCGGTGGACAGCGACAGGCCATTGCGATCGAGCGCGGCGGGCGTCGGCACGAGCCCGATCGGTGTCTCCACGGCGGTGCCGCGTCCTTCGCAGCGCTCCACGATCCACTTGAGCACGCGAAGGTTGTCGCCGAACCCGGGCCACACGAACTTCCCGTCGTCGCCGGTGCGGAACCAGTTGACGCGGAAGATCCGGGGCGGGCGCGAGAGGCTCTGGCCGACCTCGAGCCAGTGCCCCCAGTAGTCGGCCATGTTGTAGCCGCAGAACGGCAGCATCGCCATGGGATCGCGCCGCAGCACGCCCACCTTCCCGGTCGCCGCGGCCGTTGTCTCGGACGAGAGCGTCGCGCCGAGAAAGGTGCCGTGCTGCCAGCTGCGCGCCTCGTACACGAGGGGCACGCGGCGCTGCCGCCGCGCGCCGAAGAGGATCGCGTCGATGGGCACGCCGTTCGGGTTGTCGAACTCCGGCGACAGCGTCGCGCACTCGGCAGCCGGCGTCGTGAAGCGGCTGTTGGGATGGGCGGCCTTCTCGGCAGATGCCGGCGTCCACGGGCGACCCTGCCAGTCGATGGCCTCGGGCGGCGCCGGATCGTCATGCCCCTCCCACCACGGCGTGCCGTCCGTCCGCAGCGCGACGTTGGTGTAGATCGTGTTCCGCGCGGATCATCTCGAACGCCGTCGGGTTGGTGCGATGACTCGTGCCCGGAGCGACGCCGAAGAAGCCGGCCTCCGGGTTGACCGCCCACAGCCGCCCGTCCGGTCCCGGGCGCAGCCACGCGATGTCGTCGCCGATCGTCCAGATCTTCCATCCCGGCATCGAGGCCGGCGGCACCAGCATCGCCATGTTGGTCTTGCCGCACGCCGACGGAAATGCGCCGGTGACGTAGTACGTGCGGCCTTCCGGCGACTGGAGGCCGAGAACGAGCATGTGCTCGGCGAGCCAGCCCTCGTCTCTCGCCATCCAGCTCGCGAGCCGCAGCGCCAGGCACTTCTTCCCGAGCAGCGCGTTGCCGCCGTACCCCGACCCGATCGACCACACCGCGTTCTCTTCGGGGAAATGCACGATGAAGCGGCGGTCGGGCGAGAGGTCGCCGAGCGAGTGGAGGCACCGCGTGAAGTCGCCGGAGCCATTCAGCGTGTCGAGCGCGACCTGGCCGACGCGGGTCATCAGCCGCATGTTCAAGACGACGTAGCGGCTGTCGGTGATCTCGACGCCGACCTTCGAGAACCGCGAGCCGGCCGGGCCCATCAGGAATGGCACGACATACATCGTCCGGCCGGTCATGGCGCCACGAAAGAGCGGCGTCAGCTTGGCGCGTGCGTCCTCGGGCGCCATCCAGTTGTTCGTCGGCCCGACGTCGTCTTTCTGGCCGGTGCTGATGAAGGTCAGGTGCTCGGTCCGCGCGACGTCGTGGCCGGCGCTCCGGTGCAGGACGCCGCCGGGGACTTGCTCCTGGTTCAGGGCAATCAGCTCGCCCGAAGCCAGGCATTCGGCGGTGAGGCGATCTTTTTCGGCTTCCGTGCCATCGCAGAAAACGACCTGATCCGGGGTAGTGAGCTCCCGGACCTCATCGACCCAGCGGTCGATGGCAGCATTACCCGTCGGCATGAAGATGATGACTCCTACGCACTATCGTATAACAGCCCTCCTTCCAACTGTCGTGCTAGCAACTTCCAGTTGCGAGGTACGAGTTACGGGTTAGGACTGCGAATCGTCCATAACCCGTAACCCCGTCACTCACACGTGACCGTAACTCGTAACTGGGTCAGCGTCGGGCGGCCCGAGGCGGCGGGTAGCCGAACGCCACCAGCGTCGCGGCCAGCGGCGTGCCCGTGCGGGCGCCGTCCATCGCCTTCCGGAGGTGGGCCTCGGACCTGGGACCCTCCACCGTGCGCGATGCCCCGAACTCCATCTCCGGATCGGCGGGTCCCATCGACAGCGCCGAGACGATCCAGGCGTAGCCGTCGAGGCCCTTCGGCGCGTCGCGCAGTTGCCAGGCGCCCCGCTCCGAGCCGCTCAGCATGTCGTACTTGTGGATCAGGCTGGCCTGGCGATACGACTCCACCAGATACCCGGCGTCGAAGAGCGCCAGGCGGTTGGCGGGCCCGCCGGAGACGCCGTCGAGTGCGCGGCCGAGCACGCGCGACAGCAGGTCGCTGGCGACCTGCGAATCGGTGGACGCATAGATCGTAGCGCGGCGGATCGTCTCCATCCTCGCCAGGACCGGGGTCGTCGGCGTCAGCAGCTTCAGCGTGTCCTCGACGAGCCGGCCGCGATCGTAGGTAGGCAGCGGCCTGCGCCACCCGGCGCCGTCGGCCCACGGCAGCGACGGCGCGCCGCCGGTCTGGAACTGATGGCAGATCGCCGGCGGACCTGCCTCGACGGCAGGTGAGGCGAGGGCAAGCATCGCGACTGCAAGACAGGTGGCCGGAATCACTCGGGTCATGTGCGTCCCTCCTGGGGTGACGTCCGGTATGACGAGAATCGCGACCGCGGCGCTGACGCATTTTGGCGATGTTCCGGTGAAAAAGCGAGGTGACTCACGGTGACATTCGAATTGCCGATTGGCGATTGGCGATTGCCGATTGCGGTTACCGGGTGACGGCTGTAGGGTACGAGGGAGTTCGTCCACGCCATGTCTCCGGTCGATCCGTCCGACGTTCGTGCCGCCCTCGACCACATCCTGCGCAGCCAGGCATTCGTCAACGCCGGCCGGTTGAGCCGCATGCTTCGCTTCGTCGTCGAGCGGACGCTGGCCGGTGAAGGGGACCAGCTGAAGGAATATCTCGTCGGCGTCGAGGTCTTCGACCGCCCGACGGACTACGATCCGCGGCTCGACTCCATCGTCCGGGTCGAGGCCCGCAGGTTGCGCGCGAAGCTCTCGGAGTACTACGAGACCGAAGGGGCCGCCGACGCCGTGCGGTTCCGGCTCCTCAAGGGCGGGTATGCTCCGACGTTCGAGCAGGCGGCGCTGGCCCAGGCCACGTCATCGGACACGGGTCCGCCTGTGGCGGCAACCTGGCGGCGCTGGGGTCTGTGGGCCCTGATGGCCGCCGCGGCCGTCATCGCGCTGGTGGTCGCCGCGCGAGTCTGGCCCACTTCGGCCCGCGTCGTCTCGCCAGAACCTGTCGTGACAATCGCGGTGCTGCCGCTGCGCGTGTTCACCGATAGCGAGGACGATCGCCGCCTTGCCGACAGGCTCACCGACGGCATCACCGCAGAACTGGCGCGCAATGCCAGCCTTGGCGTCGCCGCCTACTCGAACGCGCGACGGTTTCAGGAGAGCAGGCCATCTCTTGCCGAGGTCGGCTCTGCCCTTGGGGCGCGCGTCGTGCTCGAGGGGACGGTGCGCGCCGAGGGGTCCGGGGTGACCGTCGAAGCCCGGCTCGTGGACGTGAGCCTGGGGCGCAAGCTGTGGGTGGACGACTTCGCCGAGGGACCCGATCGGCTCGACTCCCTGGAGCGGCAGGTGGCGCAGGGGGCAGCCGCCTTTCTCCTCAATCACTACCGCCGCTGACCGCGTGATTCCGCGACGGCAAAACCTGGCGCCTCCGCCATCCGTCTAACCCGACGTCCTATGCGCAACCTCAAACTCGCCATCCGCACGCTCTTCAGGACCCCGTTCGTCACCGTCGTCGCGATCGTCTCGCTGGCGCTCGGGATCGGCGCGACTGCGGCCATTTTCTCGCTGTTCAACCAGATGCTGCTGCAGCCGCTGCCGGTGCAGGAGCCATCGCGCCTGGTGAACCTGAGCGCCCCGGGGCCCAGGCCCGGAAGCAATTCCTGCAACCAGGCGGGCGAGTGCGACGAGGTCTTCAGCTATCCGATGTTCCGCGACCTCGAGAAGGCGCAGACCGTCTTCACGGGCATCGCCGCACACCGGCTCTTCGGCGCCAACCTCTGGTACAAGGGCCAGACCCTCAGCAGCGACGCGATGCAGGTCTCCGGCAGCTATTTCCCGCTGCTCGGCCTGCAGCCCGCGCTGGGCCGGCTGCTCACGCCGGGCGACGACAAGGTCGTTGGCGAATCGCGCGTCGTCGTCCTCAGCTACGGCTACTGGCAGTCGCGCTTCGGGCTCAGCCCCGCGGTCCTGAACGACGCCATCACCGTGAACGGCCAGAGCCTGACGATTATCGGCGTCGCCCCGCGTGGCTTCACCGGGACGACGCTCGGCAGCGACCCCGCGGTCTTTGTGCCGATCACGCTGCGCGGCTTCATGGAGCCTGGGTTCAAGGGCTTCGACGACCGCCGCAGCTACTGGGCGTACGTCTTCGCGCGTCTCAAGCCAGGCGTCTCCATGGAGCAGGCGCAGGCGGCGATCAACGGGCCATACAAGGCCATCATCAACGACGTCGAGGCGCCGCTCCAGACCGGCATGAGCGACCAGACGATGAAGCGCTTCCGGGCGCGGCAGATCGGCCTGGCCGAGGGCCTGCGCGGCCAGAGCTCGGTGAGCTCCGAGGCAAAGGGCCCGCTGACGTTGCTCCTCGGCGTCACCGCGTTCGTGCTCCTCATCGCCTGCGCCAACATCGCCAACCTGCTGCTCGCCAGGGCCGCTGCGCGCGCCAGCGAGATGGCGGTGCGGCTGTCGCTCGGGGCCAGTCGCTGGCAGCTGATCTCCCAACTCCTCACCGAGTCGCTGGTGCTGGCGGCGCTTGGCGGCGCCGCCGGGCTCGTCGTCGCGAAATGGACGCTCGACCTCATCGCGTCGATCCTGCCGGACGACGCCTCCAACATGATCCAGTTGACGCTGGAGTGGCCGGTGCTCGCGTTCGCCGCGGCGCTGACGCTCGGCACGGGCCTGCTGTTCGGCCTGTTCCCCGCGATTCACAGCACGCGTCCAGACCTGGCGCCGGTGTTGAAGGGCACGTCAGGGCAGCCTTCGGGGACCAAGGCGGCGGCGCGGTTCCGCACGTCGCTCGCCACCGTGCAGATCGCGCTCTCGATGGCTCTGCTCGTCGCGGCCGGCCTCTTCACCCGCAGTCTTTACAACATCAGTCGCGTCGACCTCGGACTGAAGATCGACAACCTCGTGACCTTCGGCATCTCGCCGGAGCTGAACGGCTACACACCGGAGCGGTCGCTGGTGCTCTTCGAGCGGCTCGAGGACGAACTGGCGGCGGTGCCCGGCGTGACCCGCGTGACCTCGTCGCTCGTGCCCGCGCTCGGCGGGAGCAACTGGGGCAGCAGCGTGCGGGTGGAGGGCTTCAAGTCGGGTCCCGACATCGACAACGACGCGCGCTTCAACGAGGTCAGCGCCGGTTACTTCGGAACGATGGGCATCCCGCTCATCGCCGGGCGTGAGTTCCGCCGCTCCGACAACCTCAAGGCCGCGAAAGTGGCGATCGTCAACGAGGAGTTCGCGAAGAAGTTCAACCTCGGGCGCGACGCCGTCGGCAAGCTGATGGGCTCGGGCCGGGAAGAAAAACTCGACACCGAGATCGTCGGCCTGGTGCAGAACGCGAAGTACAGCGAGGTCAAGGGCAAGATCCCGCCGCTCTTCTTCCGGCCCTACGCCCAGGACGACGGCGTGGGGCAGGTGTCGGTTTACGTGCGCACGTCGCTCGACCCGGAGGAATTTCTCGCGACGCTTCCTCGCGTCGTCGCGCGGCTCGATCCCAACCTCCCGGTCGAGAACCTGCGGACGATGCCGCAGCAGGTGCGCGAGAACGTGTTCATGGACCGGTTCATCAGCCTGCTGTCGGCGGCCTTTGCCTGCCTCGCGACGCTGCTGGCGGCGGTCGGGCTCTACGGCGTGCTCGCCTACACTGTCGCGCAGCGCACGCGCGAGATCGGGCTGCGGATGGCGCTCGGCGCGGAGCCGGCGCGCGTGCGCGGCATGGTGTTGAAGCAGGTGGGACTGATGACGATCGTCGGCGGGGTCATCGGGCTCGGCGCGGCGATCTGGCTGGCGCGGCTCGCCGAATCGCTGCTCTACGAGCTGAAGGGCCACGACGTGCCGGTGCTGGTTGGTTCGGCCGTGCTGCTGTCGATCGTGGCGCTGGTGGCGGGGCTGATTCCCGCGCATCGCGCGTCGCAGGTCGATCCGATGCGAGCGCTCCGCTACGAGTAGCCACGGAGCCACAGAGTCCGTGGCTCTGTGGCTACTGCGTGAGCAACCACACCAGGTCGACCGGTTCGAACCCGAGACTTCTCGCCAGCTTGTTCGAGGCCTCGTTGCTGCGCGTGGCCCCCCACACCGGGCGCAGGCCGTGCAGCATGCGGTCCACGATCAAGCCCATCGCCGCGGCCCGGCCGAGGCCGCGATTGCGCGCCGCATCGAGCGTGTAGACCTCGACGTCGAACCAGAGCTCCGTCGCCAGCGCGGTGTGCGCGAACGACATCGGCTGGCCATCCATCGACGTACCCCACACGGGCCCGTGAGTGATGGCATCGAGCAGCGTGTCCCGCATTGGATAGGGCAGGTGTGTCATCGCCGAGATCTGCTCGGCCGAGAGTGGCGCGGTCGGCCATTCCGGCAGCGGCCACGCTCGGGCGCGGTCGGCCGGCAGCGTGTACAGCGTGGCCGGTTCCGCCGTCCAGTCTGGCAGGTGGTAACGCGCCGCCGGCAGCATCACGTCCTGGACCAGAATCGTCGCGTGCGGCACTTCACGGAGCGCGGTCGCCTCGAGCAGCGGCGACAACTCGACCGTCACGGGAACTACGACGCGCTCTTTGCGGCCGCAGATGAGGCGGCAGCCGTCGGCGGTATCCACGACGAAGCCGCGGCGCGACAGCAGCAGGCCGCGCGCCTCCAGCCACCGCGGCAGGTCCGGCAGCGTCGTCAGGACATCGGAGCCAAGGTTGGTGATGGTCATGGCCTCACCGGCAGGGCGCGGATCTCGCGCTCGAGCGCTTCACGGGTCTTGATGATCGTGCGGCCGCGCGTCGCAGGCACCACGCCGGCGACGTCCGCTGCCGTGCCGGCAGGATACAGCAGCCACGCGTCCCATGCTATGGGCCGCCACGACGCCAGCTCATCACGGGCCGCCAGGGCGCGGCCGACCAGTTTTGGCTCATCCCAGTAGTGCCGGGCTCGCGGGTCCACGATCTCGTCCCGCGGCCAGCGGTCGCGCGCGTCGGTCCGGACCATATTGAACCAGACCACGCTCACCGAGACATCGCGGTCCGGATACTTGGCGAGCAAATCATCCTGCACCCACCGGGCGCCAGCCAGGCACTCCGCTCACGTCGGCGACAGCAGCACGAGCAGGCGGGGCCGGTTCACTTCGCCGTTGAACGCGGCGTGAAACTGCTCGAGCGACTGGATGTCCTGCAGGGCGTCGGCCGGGAGCGGCGTCACCTGCCGGCAGCCAGGGCCTGCCAGCGTCACAACCACTGCGATGACGCACGCCGAGAACGATGCCCTCCAAGTCACCCACTCAATCTATCCCACGTTCCCTTATTCCCACGCTCCCACCCTCCTGCGCTCCTCCGTAACCACTAGAATCAGCCATGCACATCGAGACACTTGCGGTGCACGCGGGCGCGGCCGTCGACCGGGCCACGTCGGCAGTGACGCCGGCCATTCACCTGTCGACGACCTTCGAACGCGCCGAGGACGGGTCCTACCCGCACGGGTTCAACTACATCCGCTCGGGCAACCCGACTCGCCAGGCGCTCGAGGCGGCGCTGACGGCGCTCGAGGGCGGCGTCGGCACAGCCGCCTTCGCATCGGGTTCTGCCGCGACGGCGGCCATCTTCGAGGCGCTCGAGCC
This sequence comes from Vicinamibacteria bacterium, assembly GCA_963719755.1. Taxonomy (GTDB): domain Bacteria; phylum Acidobacteriota; class Vicinamibacteria; order Vicinamibacterales; family JAENWD01; genus JAENWD01. The sequence continues at coordinate 111,876 of CAVRDA010000017.1, forward strand.
CGGCGCGCACGTGATCGCGCCCGAGGACGCCTACTACGGCACGCCGGCGATGCTCCGCGACCAGTTCGCGCGATGGGGCCTCGAGCACACGTTCGTGGACATGACCAACCCCGGTGCGGTGAAGCGCGCGCTCCGGCCGTCCACGCGGTTGATCTGGATCGAGACGCCGTCCAACCCGCGCCTGCATGTCACCGACATCGTCGCGATGGTGGCGCTTGCCAAGACCATCGGCGCGCGCACCGCTGTCGACAATACGTGGGCGACGCCGGTGCTGCAGCGGCCGCTGGAGCTGGGCGTCGACGTCGTGATGCACTCGACGACGAAGTACCTCGGCGGCCACTCCGACGTGCTCGGCGGCGCCGTCGTCGCGCGGTCGATGAACAGCTTCTTCGAGCGCATCCGGACCATCCAGACGCTGCTGGGCGCCGTGCCATCGCCATTTGACTGCTGGCTGATTCTTCGCGGGCTGCGGTCGCTGCCGTACCGGATGCGCGGCCACGTCGAGGGCGCGCAGAAGGTGGCGGCCTATCTCGCCGCGCATCCCGCCGTCGATCGCGTCTACTATCCGGGACTTCAGTCCGATCCCGGCTACGCGGTGGCGAGCCGGCAGATGCGCCAGCCCGGCGCGATGCTGTCGTTCGACGTCCACGGCGGCCGCGAGCGGGCGTTTGCGGTTGTCAACGCGCTCAGGCTCGTCACCCGCGCGACGAGCCTTGGCGGCCCGGAGACGCTCATCGAGCATCGCGCCTCGGTTGAAGGAGAGCACACGCGCGCGCCGGAGAGCCTGCTGCGCGTCTCGATCGGCCTCGAACATCCGGACGATCTGATCGAAGACTTCCAGCAGGCACTCGAGGCCCGATGACCGCCGGCGCCGTCCTTCGCGTCATCGTGGCATCGCGGCTTGGCGGTTGTGTCATCGCCTGGGCACTGCTCGCCGGCATGGCCGCGGCCGAGCCGCTGCGCCTGCACCCGAAGAACCCCCACTACTTCCTCTTCCGCGGCAAGCCGGCGGTGCTCGTGACATCGGGCGAGCACTACGGCGCGGTGCTGAACCTCGATTTCAAGTACGACGTGTATCTCGACACGCTCGCCGCCGACGGCTTGAACCTGACCCGCGTGTTCGTGGGCAGCTACCTCGAGAAATCCGGCGACTTCAACATCCGCTTCAACACGCTCGCGCCGGCGCCTGGCCGCGCGATTACACCGTGGGCGCGCAGCGCCGTGGACGGCTTCGCCGGCGGCGGGCCGAAGTTCGATCTCGATCGGTGGGACCCCGCCTACTTCGCGCGCCTCAAGGACTTCGTCGCCAAGGCCGACGCCCGCGACATCGTCGTCGAGGTGGTGCTGTTCTCGGACTGGTACGGAAAGGGGATCTTCAGCCCGCTGCACCCGTCGAACAACGTCAACGGCCTCGGCGAGATCCATCCCAACGACGCGCACACGCCGGCCAATGGCGCCCTGCTCGCCCGACAGGAAGCGATGGTCCGCCGAGTCGTCGCGGAGCTGAACGCATTCGACAACGTCTACTTCGAGATCCAGAACGAGCCATATGCGACCGTGTACGACACGCGCGACATTCCGGCGTCGCGGGTGCCGGATGCGCCCCGGCGCGTGAACGTGGCGCGGCAGCCGTCGCTCGAGTGGCAGGCGGCCGTTGCCGGCTGGATCGTCGACACCGAGCGCACGCTGCCGAAGAAGCACCTGATCGCGCAGAACTTCTCGAACAACGGCGTGCCGCTCGACCAGGTCGATCGCCGCGTGTCGATCCTCAACTTCCACTACAACCTGCCCGAGAGCGCGACCTGGAACTACGCGCTCGGGCGGCCCATCGGCTTCGACGAGTCCGGGTTCGCCGGCCGCGACGACACGGTTTACCGCCGCCAGGCATGGCGCTTCCTGCTGTCCGGCGGCGCCGTCTTCAGCAACCTGGACTACTCGTTTGCGGTCGGCTTCGAGAAGGGCACCGCCGACAACGACGCGCCCGGCGGCGGCAGCAAGGCGCTGCGATCGCACCTGGGCCTCCTGAAGAGGATGCTGGATGGCACCGGACTCGTCGCGATGCGCCCCGATCCGGCCGTCGTCGTCTCGTCACCGGGAGCGATGACCTACGCGCTGTCGCAGGCCGGCCGGCAGTATCTGATCTACGTGGAGGGCCCGGGGAAAACGGACCTGACGGTGTCGCTGCCCGCCGGAAAGTACCAGGCGACGTGGACCAATACCCGGACCGGCCGAACCGAGCGTCAGGAGATCGTCACCGGGGGAGGGAACCGCCTGCTGGAAAGCCCGGAGTACATGACGGATGTCGTGTTGAGCATTCGGCGGCAGTGAACGTATGTCAACCACGGAGACGCAGAGAACACGAAGACACACAGAGGCCATATTTCACAGCGCCTGGATGCACCACTGCGCTGGGGTGCATCCCGACGTTGCCAAGCCTGTTTTCCGTGCGTCTTTGTGACCTCCGTGTCTCTGTGGTTCGCACGGTACCGCAATCGCTTACTGCAGTTCCGAAGTCAGAGTCGCGCCGCCCATCTGGGGCATCGAGGCGCTGACTTTCAGCACCTTGCGCGAGTCGGTGGCGATCCACAGCGTCGTCGCGCCAGGCTCGCCGTCGACGTTGGACTGCTCGACCTTCCAGGCCTTGAACGTGCCGGCCGGCACGGTGACCTCCTCCACGCCGACGACCTTCACCTGCTTCAGCGCCACCTTCTGCTGCTGCACGTTGAAGTTGCGGAACGTCGCCTGGTAGCCCTCGGCCAGCGGCAGCGCCGCGATGACCGCGTGCGCGCCGGCGCCGTCGGCGAACAGCGCGCCGCCGAGGTCGACGTCGATTGGCTTGGCCTCGCCGCCCATCGCCATCGTCCCCTTCGCCTTGCCGCCGTCGAACGTCAGCGTGATGGCGACCGGCCCCTGCGAGATCGATCGCGACTTCACGACGAGCGTCCCCTTCTCGATCGTCGTGGAGTCGACCATGTCGCCCATCGGCGTCTTGGCCGTCTCCGACGCCACCCAGGCGCCGCCCTCTTCCTTGACGACACTGGCGACTTCGAGCGGGATCGTCTGGCCGTTGGCGTTGATGGTGGCCTTGTAGTTCGCGGTGAACGGCGTCAGGTCCACCGCCGGTTTCGGCGTGCCGACGCTGGTGGACTCCACCTTTTTCGCGAGCGCCACCGTCTTCGGATCGACCGTGATCTCCTTCAGCCGCGCCGTCACCTCCGGCGTCATCGTGTCCTGGAACCGGCCGCCGAGGTGCTTCGCCAGGAACTTCTCGGCTGCGGCGAAGCCGGCCATGTTGTTCACCGGCCGCGCGAAGCCGTGGCCCTCGTCCGGCGCGACGATGTATTCGACGGGGAAGCCGCGGTCGCGCAGCGCGATCACGATCTGGTCGGACTCCGCCTGCTTCACGCGCGGGTCGTTGGCGCCCTGGAGCACCAGCAGCGGCGTCTTGATCTTCGACGCCGAGTTCAGCGGCGACTGCCGCTCCAGCTGCTTCTTGCCCTCGGGTGTCCGCGGATCGCCCATGCGCTCGTAGAAGACGTTGCGGATCGCCTCCCAGTACGGCGGGATCGAGTCGAGCAGCGTGATGATGTTGGACGGTCCGACGATCGAGACGCCGGCGGCGTAGACGTCCGGCGTGAAGGCGAGCCCGGCCAGCGTCGCGTAGCCGCCGTAGGAGCCGCCGATAATCCCGACGCGTTTCGGGTCGGCGATGCCCTGGGCCACCAGATACTTGACGCCCCACGTCAGGTCGTCCTGCATCTTCTCGCCCCACTGCTTGTTGCCGGCGTTCAGGAACTTCTTGCCGTAGCCGGTTGAGCCGCGGAAGTTCGACTGGAGCACGACGTATCCGCGGTTGGCGAGAAACTGCGACAGCCCGCTATAACCCCAGGCGTCGCGTGCCCATGGGCCGCCATGCGGCAGCAGGATCGCCGGCATGTTCTTGCCGGCGCTGCCCTTGGGAATCGTCAGGTATGCCGGAATCTCGAGGCCGTCCGACGAGGGGTAGCGCGCCATCGTCACCGGCGAGAGCGCCTCGCGCGGCAGCCGTTCGCGAATCCGGTACTGGAGCGTCAGGTCCTTGGTCTGGCGATCGAACAGGTAGGGCTCGCCGGGCTCCATGTCGGTCGTCGCGCTGATGATCCACAGCCGCTCGTCGGCCGTCCGCGATCCGAAGTTCACGACCTTGCCCGGCAGCTTCTTCTCGAGCAGGCGGTAATCGGCTTCGAGCGCCTTGTCCTTGAAGTTGACCCGGATCTTGTCGTCGAGATACGTCGTCGCGATCAGCTCGTCGGTGACTTCGGAGAAGAACGCCGAGCCGAAGTCCACCTTCTTCAGCGGATCGGACTCGACCAGCTCCTCTTTGCCTGACGCGGGGTCGAAGATGATCAGGCGCGAGAGGTCGGCGTCGCCCTTGCTCGTGGAGAGATAGACGCGCTGGGCATCCTTGTGGAACTGCACGGGACCGCAGCTCTCGAACACCGAGCAGGTGTAGATCGGCGTGAAGGCGTTGTCGTCGACGCGCAGGATCTCGGTGTCGCCCTTGTCGGTCGTGCGCATCGCCAGCCGGAGCTTGCCGGTCAGGTCGAACACCCAGCCGGCGATCTTCTCCGTGTTCTGGCGCAGGAGCGTCCGCTTGCCGGTCGCGATCTCCAGCCGGTACAGGTCGTGCCACGCCTTGTCTCGGTCGTTGAGGCCGATGTAGAGGACGCCCGGGTCGTTCTTCGGCACGGAGTAGATCAGCGCCCGCGCGCCCTTGGCGTCGGTGACGTTGCGCGCGGCCGGCGCGTCCTGGCCGGCGGCCGGCTGGTCGGCCGGGTTGACGGCGTAGACGTTGTAGTTCTCGTCGCCGCCCTGATCCTGGACGTAGAGGATGAACTTGCTGTCGCGCGTCCAGAAATACTCGCGACCGGCCGCTTGGTCTCGGCCGTCATCACGCGCGCCGCCGTGAAGGGCTCGCCGGCCTTCTTCACCCAGACGTTGCGCGTGCCCTTGTGCGGCTTGATGAACGAGAGATATTCCCCGTCCGGCGAAAGCTGCGCGCCGGAGTACTCCGGGTCGCCGAAGAACAGCTCCCGGTCGAGCAGCGGCGCCTGGGCTCCCTGCGCCCGGGCCGACAGCGGCGCGATCAGCACCGCCAGCAAGGCAAATATCAGCAGCTTCACTTGCAAACCTCCAGCGGGCGCGGCGTTGCACCGCGCCCGAATCAGTCTTCAGTCTTCGGCGGAACTGAAGTCCTGCTCTCCGTACGCGGGCGAAGCACGCGGTACGCAGGCCCGAACTTCAGTTCGGGCTCCGCCATGCCTACTTCGTTCCTCCGGTCGCGGCCACCGGCTTGCCCTCGTTGTCCAGCAGGACGATCTCGCCGAGGTTCAGCGCCTTCACCTTGGCCTCGATCTTGGCGCGATCGCCGACCAGCAGCAGCGACGACTGCGCCGGCTGCACGTACTTCTTCGACGCCGCGGCGATCTGCTCCAGCGTGACCGCGCTGGTCGCGTCGTAGGCGCGCTGGAGTTCCGCCGTCGGCAGACCCCACGCCCAGAGGTTCGCGATCTCGCCGGTGATGCGGTCGAGCGACTCGAACTGCTGCGCGTAGCCGCGCACGCGCCGCTGCTTGGCGAGCGCCAGCTCGTCGTTCGTGATCGGCCGCGCGCCGGCCAGGTCCTTCAGCTCCTTGTCGAACTCGACGATCGACTCCGACGTCTTGTCGGTCTGGACGCCGCCGGCGGCGGTCCAGTTCCCGGCCGCGCGCATCAGGTTGAAATTGGAGAACACGCCGTACCGAGTAGGCCTTGTTCTCGCGCAGGTTCAGGTTCAGCCGCGTGCCGAACCCTCCACCGCCCCACACCGCGTCGACGAGGTTCAAGACGTCGTAGTCGGGCGTGGTCCGCGCCGGGCCGGGGATCCACTGCGAGACAACGGTCTGCGCCGCATCGGGCCGATCGACCAGGTAGATGCGGCTCTGCTTCGGCGCCGGCGCCGCAGGGATGGTGATGTCAGCCGCCGCGCCGCCGGTCCACCCGCCGAAGCTCTTGGTCACGAGCTCGGTCGCCTGCGCCAGCGAGATGTCGCCGGCCAGGACGATGGCCGTCGACCCGGGCTTGAATCGCGCCTGGTGGAACGCCGCCAGGTCGGCGCGCGTGATGCCTTCGACCGATCCCTTCAGGCCCTGCACGGGACGGCCGTACGGATGGTCGGGACCGAAGGCCAGCATCGGCTGAATCCGCGACGCCAGCGCGTTGCCGTTCCGGTCCGCCTGGGCCAGCGCGTCGAGCACCCGCTTGCGCTCCCGTGCGATCTCCTCTTCAGGGAACGTCGGATGCTGGACGACGTCGGCGAGCAGCACCAGCGCCGGGCCGAGGTTCCTCGACAGCACGTCGAGGCCGAGCCGCGCGCTCTCGCGACCCGCGCCGCCGGTCAGCGTCGTGCCGAGGTCGCCGAAGGCCTCCTCGATCTCGAGCGCCTTCTTGCTGGGCGTCCCCATGTCGATGGTCGTCATCGTCAGGTTCGCGACGCCGGCCTTGCCCGCCGGATCGCCCACCGCGCCGGCGCGCGTCACCAGCGTGACGCTGACCTTTGGCAGGTCGCGCCGCTCGACGACGTAGAGCTCGAGGCCGTTGGCGAGCTTCGTCGTCTCGACCTTCGGCGCCGTGAACGGGCGATCCGTGCCGAGCGGCGGCATGGCGCTCCGGTCGAGCGTCAGCGCGTTCGACGGCCGCTGCGACTTGTCCGGGTGGAACCGGATCAGCACGCGGTTCGGGGTGTCGAGCCACTTGCCGACCGCCTGCTGCACGCTCGCCGTCGTCAGCGACCGGTAGCGCGTCATGTCGGCCTCGATCTTGTTCGGGTCGCCGAGGAACGTGTTGTACTGGTTCAGCACGTCGGCCTTGCCGCCGAAGCCGCCAATCCGCTCCAGGCCGGAGATGAACTCCGCTTCCTGCTTCGTCTTCGACCGCTCGAGCTCCGCCGCTGTCGGGCCTTCCTTGGCCAGCCGCGCGATCTCGGCGGTCACCGTCTTCTCGATCTCAGCCAGCGACGAGCCGGGCCGCGCCGTCGCCTGCACGACGAACACGCTGGCGATCTCGCCGCTGATGTTGAACGACGAGACCTGCGTCGCCACCGGCTTGTCGTAGACGAGGGCCTTGTTCAGGCGGGACGACAGGCCGTCGGTGAGCACGCGCGCCGCGATGTCCAGCGCCGCGTCGTCGGCGGAGAAGTACTCCGGCGTCGGCCAGCCGATGTACACGCGCTCGAGCGAGACCCGGTCGTTCACTTCGACGACGCGCTCGCCGTCGAGGGTCGGCGATGCTGCGCGCCGGCCGGTCGAGCGGCGGGCCAGGGGGCAGGTCGCCGAAGTACTTCTCGACCAGCTTCTTCGCCTCGGCCGGATCGAAGTCGCCGGCGATGACCAGCGACAGGTTGCTGGTCGAGTAGTACTGCCGGAAGAATTCCTTCACGTCGTCCAGCGTCGCGGCGGAGAGGTCTTCCATGCTGCCGATGACCGGCCACGAATACGGGTGGCCTTTCGGATAGACCGTTTCGAAGAGCAACGTGAACCATCGGCCGTAGGGCTGGTTCTCGAGGCCCTGCCGGCGCTCGTTCTTCACGACGCCGCGCTGCTCGTCCAGTTTTTCCTTCGTCGTCGCGTCGAGCAGCGTCGCCAGGCGGTCCGATTCGACCCACAGCAGGTTCTCGAGGTTGGCCGAGGGCACGGTCGCGAAGTAGTTGGTGCGGTCGTTGCTGGTCGTGCCGTTGACGCCGCCCTCTCGCAGGTTGGCGCCCGCCTTCTCGGCGTACACGAAGTACTCGCCGCTGGCGTTCTTCGAGCCCTGGAACATCATGTGCTCGAACAGGTGCGCGAAGCCGGTGCGGCCGGGCTTCTCGTTCTTCGACCCGACGTGGAACCACTGGTTCACGTGGACGATGGGCAGCTTGCGGTCGACGTGCAGGATTACCTGCAGGCCGTTGGGCAGGGTGTACTTCTCGAACTCGACCTTCGGAATCGCGGCCTGGGTGCCGGCCGGCGTCTGTCCGGCCAGGCCCGGCGCGAGCGCCATCAGGGCCAGCACGACGACGAGGAGTCTTCGCAGGGTGCTCATAAGAGTCTTCGATCCAGAGTTGTGGGAGGTGTCAGGGAATGGCTCGGCGCCGTGGCGCCAACTCAGGGATTGTAGACGTTTCCACGGCGTCGATTGTGCCAGACACCTGCCTTCGGCGGGGACGAGTGCTGGGACGAGAGCCCCGGTGCCCGGTCGTTCTCCCACGGGTTTACCGGGACTGTAGAATCACGGGCATGTCCCGATCGACCGCCCTCGTCGTCAGCCTGTTCCTGATCTTCAGCCTACCCGGAGTGCCCGCCGCGCGTCAGGCGGCGGCCCCGGCGTCTCCCATCTCGGCCGCCCGGATTCGCGCCGACATCGAATTCCTGGCCGACGACCTCCTGGAAGGGCGCGAGGCCGGCACGCGCGGCTACGACCTGGCCGCGCGGTTCGTCGCGACCGCGCTCGAAGGCGCCGGCTACGCGCCGGGCGCTGACGACGGCAGCTACTACCAGCAGGTGCCCTTCATCGAGAGCACGCCGACGTCCGCGACGATGCGGAGTCACCGTCAAGGGCGCCACGGCCGAGGTGGCGCTTCCCGATGAGGGCCTCGTCGGCCCGAGCGCCGTCGCTGCCTGCCGTCGACGTGAGCGGCCCCGTCGTCTTCGCCGGGTACGGCGTGACGGCGCCCGAGTTCGGGTACGACGACTACGCGGGTCTCGACGTCAAGGGCAAGGTCGTCGCGCTGGTCTTCAACTCACCGGCGAAGTTTCCCAGCGAGCCGCGCGCGCACTACGCGTCGGTGGATCTGAAGCTGAAGAATGCGGCCGACCACGGCGCGGTCGCGGTTGTCACGATCCTCGGCCCGGACGACCTGAAGCGGTTTCCGTGGGACCGGGTAAAGTCGTACTTCGGGCGGCCGACGCTGGCGTGGTCGAATCCCGATGGCACGCCTGGCGCGGTCGAGCCGCGCATCAAGGCTGTCGCCTACCTCAACCCTCAGGGCGCGGCGCGCCTGTTCGCCGGGGCGCCGTTCACGCTCGACCAGGCGCTGGAGTCGGTCAAGGCCGGCAAGGCGCAGGTGGGCGCGCTCAACGCCACCGTGGCGATTGCGACAGCCACGACGCACGAGAAGGCGACCAGCCCGAACGTCGTGGCACGGCTGCCGGGCAGCGATCCGGCGCTGGCGTCGACCTCCGTCGTGCTCACCGCGCATCTCGACCACATCGGCGTCAAGCCCACTGGCGAGGGCGATCGCATCAACAACGGCGCCTACGACAACGCGACCGGCAGCGCCATCCTGCTCGAGGTCGCGCGGGCGCTGGCCGCGCAGCCGGTGCGGCCGAAGCGGTCGGTCCTGATCCTGTTCGTGACGGCGGAAGAGAAGGGCCTGCTCGGGTCGGACTACTTCGCGCGCCACCCCGTGAAGGCGGCGGGCAAGATCGTCGCGAACGTGAACCTCGACATGCCGGTGTTCATGGCCGCGAGCACCGACATCGTCGCGTTCGGCGCCGAGAACTCGACCCTGGACGCCGTTGTCCGCAAGGCCATCGGCGCGCTGGGCTACACCTTGAGCCCCGATCCGATGCCCGAGGAGAACATCTTCGTGCGCAGCGACCAGTACTCGCTCGTCAAGCAGGGCGTGCCGGCGGTGTACCTGATGCCCGGCTTCACCGCAAAGGACCCGAAGGTGAACGGGCAGCAGGTGTTCGGTGGGTTCCTCGCCTCGCACTATCACCAGCCGGGCGACGACCTCTCGCTGCCGATGGATCTGCCGGCGGTCGGCCGGTTCGCCGAAGCCAACCTCGCCATCGCGCTTGCCATCGCCGACGACCCGGTGGCGCCGGCCTGGAAGGAAGGGAACTTCTTCGGGAAGATGTTCGCCGGGACGAAGTGATCACAATCGCGAGGCCGCGAAGCCGCTAAGAGCGCGACGCCGCGAGGCTCGGGTCTTTCAAGTGATTCTTCGCGGCTTCGTGGCTTCGCGGCGTCGCGATTGTGATCTACGGCGCGACGGAAAACGTGTAGATCGTCGACGTCTTATACGTCTGGCCCGGGCGCAGAACGGTCGAGGGAAACGCCGGCTTGTTCGGCGAGTCCGGGAAGTGCTGCGTCTCGAGGCAGAAGCCGCTGCGCTTCACGTAGGTCTGCCCGCCCCTGCCCTTGATTGACCCGTCGAGGAAGTTGCCGGTGTAGAACTGCACTCCCGGCTCCGACGTTGACAGTTCCACCACCCGTCCGCTGACCGGCTCGGTGACCCGGCCCACTACGCGAGCGGCGCCGGTCGACGGCTGGCTGAACACGAAGTTGTGGTCGTAGCCGCCGCCGAACTTGATCTGCTCGTCCGTCGGCGTCGATGCCGTCGCCAATCGCCCGCGGCTTGCGGAAGTCGAACGGCGTCCCGGCTACCGGCTTGAGCTCGCCCGTGGGAATCAGGCCCTTGTCAACCGGCGTGAAGGTGTCTGCCTGCAGCGTCAGCTGATGCGTCAGGATGGTCGGCGTCGCCGGTCCGCCCAGATTGAAGTACGCGTGATTGGTCAGGTTCAGCACCGTCGGCTTGTCGGTCGTCGCCGCGTAGTCGATGCGCAGCGCGTTGGCGTCGCTCCACGTATACCGGACCGTCACCGACAGCGTGCCGGGATAGCCCTCGTCGCCGTCGGGGCTGACGTGCGTCAATTCCAGCGCCAGGCCGTCCGGTGCCACGACTTCACGCGTCTTCCAGACGTATTTGTCGAAGCCCTTGACGCCGCCGTGGAGGCTGTTCTCGCCGTTGTTCTTCGCGAGGGTGTACGTCTTGCCGTCGAGCGCGAACGTGCCCTTGCCGATGCGGTTGCCGTAGCGGCCGACGAGGACGCCGAAGAACGGATGCGATCCGAGGTAGCCGTCGAGCGTGTCGAATCCGAGCACGACGTCGCCGAGCTTGCCGGCCTTGTCGGGCACGTTGATGGAGACGATGGTGCCGCCCAGCGTGGCGACCTTGATACTCGCGCCTTTCGCGTTCGTCAGCGTGTACAGGTCGACCTGCTCGCCCGCCTTCGTCTTCCCCCACACCTGCTTGGTGATGCCGCGGCTCTCGCCGGAAGCCGTTCCCGTAGCTATCATCGTCAGTCCCAGAATTGCGGTTGCCAGTCGTCGGGTCATCGGCGTCTCCTGCCGGCGTCATTTGATTACGGGCGCCGGTCTCAAGGCAAGCCGGTCCGGTAGTCTGTCCCGATCTATCCGCAGATTACGCAGATTTCGCAGATTTCCTCTGGTTTCGAGCGGCGTCGCTGTCCGTGAACGCGCGGAACCCGGCGACCCGCGGCAAAGCCGCGGCAGTGAGACGAACAGGGCGGAGAGATGAAAGCCTCGCTCGGGCGGGCTTTCATCTCCCGCCGCTCGTCTCACGACCGGCCGCTCTGCGGCCGGTGTCGCCGGGTTCGCCTGTCTCGCATCTGCGTCATCTGCGCAATCTGCGGATAAATGCCTTCAAGACGCCGCATCTGGCTTCCGGGAGGGCTGACGGATAGAATCCGCGGCCATGTCACATCGCCTTCTGCCCGGACTGGTCGCGCTCCTGTTTCTTCTCGCCGCCGCGCCCGCGGCGGCACAGCCAATGACGGCTGTGAGTCCAGCATCCCAGGGGTTCTCGCCCGAGCGGCTCGAGCGGATGCACGCGTTGCTCGAGCGGATGGTGAAAGAGGGCAAGCACGCCGGCGTGATGGGCCTCGTCGCCCGCAACGGCAAGGTCGTGGACTGGCAGGTCTACGGCATGCGCGACCTGGCCGCGAAGCTGCCGATGGAGAAGGACACGATCGTCCGCGCCTACTCCATGTCCAAGGTGATCTCGAGCGTGGCGGTGATGATCCTTCACGAGGAAGGCCGGCTGAAGCTCACCGACCCGGTCGGCAAGTACCTGCCGGCGCTCGAGAAGATGAAGGTCTACGTCAAGGGGTCGGCGAAAAAGCCGACGCTCGAGGACGCCAAGCGCCAGATGACCGTGAAGGACCTGCTGACGCATACCTCCGGCCTCATCTACGGCTTCGGCAACGGCCCCCTCGACGAGATCTATCGCAACGCGAAGGCCCTGGAGTCGTCGTCGATGGACGATTTCGTCCAGCGTGTCTCCAGGCTTCCACTGGCGTTCCAGCCTGGCGAGCGCTTCGGCTACGGCCTCAGCATCGACGTGCTCGGCGCGATCGTCGAGAAGGTCTCGGGCATGCCCTTCGAACGCTTCGTGCAGGAGCGCGTGACGACGCCGCTCGGCATGGTGGACACGGCGTACGACGTGCCCGAGGACAAGCGTGCGCGCATGGCGAAGGTCTACACCACGAACAAGGCCGGTGCGCTCGAGGAAGTGCCCGAATCACAGCTGGCGGGCGTCTACGCGGAACCGGGGCGCGGGTTCGCCGCCGGCGGCGCCGGCATGTTCACGACGATGGCCGACTACGCGCGGTTCGGGCAGATGCTGCTGAACGGCGGCGAGCTCGACGGCGTCCGCATCCTGGGCCGCAAGACCGTGGAGCTGATGCTGGCGAACCACCTGAATCGCTTGTCCCGGACGACGACGGAGTTCAGCGAGTCCGACGGCTTCGGCCTCGGCGGCAGCGTGCGCATCGACCTGGCGAAGAGCAACCAGCTGGGATCCGTCGGCCAGTACCGGCTGGTCCGGCGCGGCGACGACGAACTTCATCATCGATCCCAAGGAAAAATTGCTGGTCCTCGTGATGGCCCAGCACTTTCCGTTCAACCAGCACGACCTGTTCTGGCAGTTCTCGACGCTGGTCTACGCCTCGCTGATCGATTGACGGTTGCAGGTTGCAGGTTGACGGTTGTGAGCGTTAACCTACCGCCGGGTGCATCCCGGCGTGGAAGACAGCCGTCAACCAACCCGTAACCGTCAACCGTCAACCATGATCAACCGCCGCTCTCTGCTGTCTCTCCTGGGCGCCGCCGGGCTCGTCTCCGTTCCGGGCCGCGCCGCGGCGCAGTCGCAGTCGGCCCGCCCGTTTAACGGGGTTACCTCCGGCGTCGGCGATCTCTTCCGCCTGTCGCGCGCCAAGTCCCGGTCGATCAGCCCCGAGAACTTCACCGGCGCCAAGGGTCAGGGCGGGCGGGCGACCACTGGCACCGGCGCCAATGCGGCGCGCGACCTCGGACAAGGCTGGAAGATCTCGCCGTCGGTGAAGATCGCGCCGAAGCAGGTATTCACGCTCGCCGACATCGCCGGCCCCGGCGCGATTCAGCACATCTGGATGACCCCGACGGGCCATTGGCGGTTTTCGATCCTCCGCGTCTACTGGGACGGCGAGACGACGCCCTCGATCGAGGTCCCGGTCGGCGACTTCTTCGCGTCGGGCTGGGGCCGCTACGCGCAGATCAACTCGCTCGCCGTCGCCGTCAACCCGGGCAGCGCATTCAACTGCTACTGGACGATGCCGTTCCGGCGCTCCTGCCGGATCACGATGGAGAACATCGCCGACCAGGAGATGACGCTGTACTACCAGATCGACTACACGCTCACCGAGATTCCCGAGGACGCGGCGTACCTCCACGCGCAGTTCCGGCGGGTGAACCCGCTGCCGTACAAGACCGACTTCACCATCGTCGACGGCGTGAAGGGCGAGGGGCAGTTTGTCGGCACCCACATGTCCTGGGGCGTGAACAACACCGGCTGGTGGGGCGAGGGCGAGATCAAGTTCTTCATGGACGGCGACACGGACTACCCGACCATCTGCGGCACCGGCACCGAGGACTACTTCTGCGGCTCGTACAACTTCGAGAACCAGCAGACCAAGCAGTACCAGGAGTTCTCGACGCCGTACTCGGGGATGCCGCTGGTCGTCCGCCCCGATGGCGTCTACCAGTCGCAGCAGCGATTCGGGCTCTACCGGTGGCACATCCTGGATCCCATCCGCTTCGAGCAGGACCTGCGCGTGACGATCCAGGCGCTCGGCTGGCACACCGGCGGGCGCTACCTGCCGCTGCAGGACGACATCGCGTCGGTCGCGTACTGGTATCAGACCGAACCGCACGCGCCGTTCCCGGCGCTGCCGGGGAGGGACGTCCTGGAGATCGTGTGAGAGCGGCGGTCACAATCGCGACGCCGCGAGGTCGCCAAGCCGCGAAGGCTGCTCGGGATGTCATCGCGGCATCGCAGAATCGCGGTTGTGGCTTTTACCTCCTGTCCGGTTTTCTGGCCGATCACCGTTCAGGTGAGCTACCGCGGCTTCTTCAGCCTCGATGTCCGCGCAACCGGCGATACAGCAACAACTTAACCCGGTCTCCGTCGCTCCGCTCACGACGGCCCAAACTTTGCTGAAGTGAATGGCATGACTCGCCATCCTGCTTCTCAACGTTCGGCCGGCCGTTCGCGGGCGCTCGTGGCGGCGCTCGTCCTGTCACTCGGGGCGGGCACGCTGGCGGCGCAAACACCGATCACGCCGCCGAAGAACAAGTACACGCCTGAACAGGACGTCCAGATCGGGCGCGAAGCCGCCAACGAAGTGCGGCAGCAGTATCCGATCATCAACGACTCCGAGATCCAGGAGTACCTCGACGACCTCGGCCGGCGCCTGGTCGCGGCGACACCGCCGCAGTACCGCCAGCCGGCGTTCGAGTACAGCTTCACGCCGGTCAACCTGAAGGAGATCAACGCCTTCGCGCTGCCAGGCGGCCCGATGTTCGTCAACCGCGGGATGATCGACGCGGCCAGCCGCGAGGGGGAAGTCGCCGGCGTCATGGCGCACGAGCTGAGTCACGTCCTGCTGCGGCACGGCACCGCGAATGCGACCAAGGCGCAGGGCGCGCAGATTGGCGCCATCGCCGGCGCGATTGCCGGCGCCATCGTCGGCGGCGGCTGGGGGCAGGTGATCAGCCAGGGCAGCCAGTTCGGGCTGGGCACGTGGCTGATGAAGTACAGCCGCGAGTACCAGAAGCAGGCCGACCTGCTCGGCGCCCAGATCATGGCGCGCGCCGGCTACGACCCGCGCGACCTGGCGCGGATGTTCGAGACGATCCAGGCCCAGTCGAAGGGCAGCGGCGGCCCCGAGTGGATGAGCAGCCACCCGAATCCGGGCAACCGCTCGACCTACATCGCGCAGGAAGCGGCCCAGCTGCGGATCGCGGCGCCGCCGAACTCACAGGCGGCGTTTACGAACGTGAAGCGCGAGCTGTCGGAACTGCCTGCCGCCCGGTCGATGGCCGACCTCGCCCGCGGCAATGGCGGCGGTGGCGGCAACGCGCCGGCCTCGGTGGGCCAGATCGGCCAGCCGGTGCCCGCGCCGTCCAATTCCTATCGCACCGTCCGCGGCGGGCAGCTGTTCCAGGCGGCCGTGCCCTCCAACTGGCAGGCGGTCACGTCGAACAGCGCCGTGAAGTTCGTGCCGCAGAACGCCTACGGTCAGCTCAACGGCGAGACGGTCTTCACGCACGGCGTGGAGCTGGGCGTCGCGCGTGCCGCCTCCACCAACCTCTCGGAGTCGACCGACGCGCTCCTGAATGCCCTGGCGCAGGGCAATCCGAACCTTCGACAGGCCAGCCAGCCGCGGCGCGCGCAGCTCTCGCAGCGCAGCGCCATCGAGAACCAGCTCGTCAACCGCACCCCCGACGGCGGTCAGGAACGCGTCGGACTCATCACGACGTTCCTTTCCGACGGCAACCTCTTCTACATGCTCACCATCGTCCCCGACGATGAAGCGGGACGGTACGAGCCAGCATTCGACCGCGTCGCCAGCACGGTCCGGCTGAACGACCGGTAAGAACCCTGTCATCCCGGGTTCACAGGTTCACCGGACCCCGGACCTGTGAACTCCGGACCCCGGACCCGGACCCCGGACCCGGACCCCGGACCCCGGACCCCGGACTCCGGACCCCGGACACGGGACCCGAACGCGGAGCCGACGTCTTCCGGCTCTACGGTTCTGGCACGCCGATTGAGAGTCACTCCAGCCGTGAAGTCTGGTCCCGGCAAGTTTCGCGGCGGATTTTCAAGCAATGTGCGTTTAGGTGTGTATGACTCCAAGGCCGGAAGCCGGCCTTGAATCCATACACCAGTGGGCAAAATCGACTCTGAAGGATCCGCAGATGAGTAGCTTGACTTCAATCCGCGTGCTGGTCGTCGATGATGAGCCGGATGCCGCCGAGGCGCTGACGCTCCTGCTCAAGCCTCGTGGTTACGACGTCCGCGTGGCGGGTACCGGCGATGCCGCCCGCTCGGCGGTCAGCAGCTGGCGGCCCCACGTGGTCCTGCTGGACCTGATGCTGCCAGACGTGAACGGGCTCGACCTGCTCCGGGATTTTCGGGCGGCTGCGCCCGAGACCCAGGTGGTGATGGTCACCGGCTACGGCAGCGTGCCGAGGGTCGTCGAGGCCATGAACGACGGCGCCTTCGGCTTTATCGAGAAGCCGATCGACGCGATGCTGCTGCTGGCCGTCCTGGACAAGGCCGGCGAGCGGCTGGCGCTGGCCGCCGAGAACCGCCGTCTCCGTTCCGAACTGCACGACCACGCCACGCTGGCCGACATGGTCGCGCGCAGCGACAAGATGAAGCAGCTGTTCGCCCTGGTGCGGAAGGTCGCGCCGAGCGACGCCAGCGTGCTCATCCACGGCGAGAACGGCACCGGCAAGGAGCTCGTCGCCAGCGCCATTCACCAGAACAGCAAGCGGGCCAAGGCGCCGTTCATCAAGATCAACTGCTCGGCGATCCCCTCGGAGCTGATCGAATCGGAGCTCTTCGGCCACAAGCGCGGTTCGTTCACCGGAGCGCTCGCGGACCGCCCGGGCGTGATCGAGCTGGCCGACGGCGGCTCCCTCCTGCTCGACGAGATCGGCGAGATGCCGGCGGCGCTCCAGGCCAAGCTGCTGCGGGTGCTGCAGGAGCGGGAGTTCACGCCGGTGGGCAGCACTCGCCCGATCAAATCCGATTTCCGGTTGATCTGCTCCACCAACGTCAACCTGGACGTGGCGCTCAACGACAAGAAGCTGCGGCAGGACCTGTTCTTCCGCATCAACACGTTCACGCTGGCGATTCCGCCGCTGCGCGAGCGCACGACCGACATCCCGCTGCTGGCCGACTACTTCCTCGAGAAGTACTCGCAGCGCCATCAGCGCGAGGTGCGGGGCATCAGTCCGGATGCGATGCGCATGCTGCAGCGCCACCGGTGGCCCGGCAACGTCCGCGAGCTCGAGCACGCGCTCGAGCGCGCGGTGATTGTCGCCACCGAAGGCCAGATCCAGCCGGCGGACCTGCCCTCGTCGCTGCGCGATCCCGAGCCGAACGCCGACCTGGGCGACACGATTCCCGCGCACCACACCCTCGAGGAGATCGAGCGGCTCGCCATCCTGCGAACGCTCGAGCGCACCCAGTGGAACAAGCGGGCGACGGCCAACATCCTCGGGGTCTACCGGCCGACGCTGTACAGCAAGCTGAAGAAGTACAACCTGCTCAAGAAGCCGACGCCCAGCGGCTCGTCGACCAACTGAGCGGGCCAAGAGATTCACCGTGAAGCCCCAGATCGTCTCGTCGGCCACGGCCAGCGACGCCTTCATCAGGCACGTGGCGCACGATCTGCGCGCGTCCCTCAACGCCGTGGTCGGCTGGGGAGAGCTGGTCAAGTCCGGTCAGCTGGCGCCGGAGGACCTGGCGCGGGCCGGCGAGACGATCGTGCGCCACTCGCGCCAGCTGTCGCAGCGCCTGAGCGACGCGCTCGATCTCTGGCGGCTCGACATCGGGCTGCTGACGGTCTCGCCGAAACCGTCCTCGCTGGCCGCCTCGGTGCGCAGCGCCGTCGACGCGGCCCGCCCGGTCTACGAGGCACGCGGTGTCGACTGCGAGCTGGACGTCGTCACGCGACAGCACCGTGCGGGTGGACGGGCCGCGCCTCGGGCAGGCGCTGGCGATCCTGCTCGCCGACGTCGCCGCCAACACGCCCGCCGGGCAGCGGATCGCGGTGACGGCCGATGCCGATCCGCCGGATGCCCGTGTGTGCGTCACCGGGAGCGGCCGCCTGCCGGACGTCGAGGCCTTCAACCGCAGCCATCCCGAGATGCGCGCCTCCGGTCCCGCGCGCCCCTTCGACTTCTCGCTGCCTCTGGCCCGCACGCTGGTGGAGTTGAACGGCGGCGCCCTCGACGCGGAGTCCTCCGAGACCGGAGGCATCTGCTTCGTCCTGCGGCTGCCGGTCGCCGCGCCAGCGGCGCCGGTCACGATTGCCGGGACGCGCGACAGCACGCTCGATGGTGTCCGGATCCTCGTCGTCGACGATCTGAAGGACGCGAGGGACGTCGTCACGCGTCTTCTTCAGCCGTTCGGCGCCATCGTCACGAGTGTGCCGTCGGTCGACGAGGCGCTCGCCGTGCTGCGCGAGGCGCCGATCGACCTCGTGCGTCTGCGACATCGCGATGCCGGGACGCGACGGCCACGACCTCGTGCGCGAGATGCGAGGCGAACCCTCGCTGCAAGATATCCCGGCGGCGGCGCTCACCGCTCACACCAGTGATCACGATCGGCGGCAGGCCGCGGCGGCCGGATTCCAGGAGTTCCTGCCGAAGCCCGTGCAGCCATCCGTGCTCGTCTCGACCCTGGCCGCGCTATTCGCGCGTGCCGGCCAACGCGAATAACTTCCCGGCCCCTGCCGGACAACGAAAGGATGTCATGACTTCTGACAGCGTGTTGACCAACGTCGTCGAACGGCATGAAGCCGAGCTGCTCGCCGAATGGCTGAAGGTGCAAGCCGCAGCGCAGACACGGCGAAGCGATCTGCTGGAGGAAGCCGACCTGCGTCGGCAGAGCGAGGAGTTCCTGAGCGCGTTCGTCAGCGCGATCAGGAGCGGCGACTTCTCCACGACCTCGGCGAGATGGGAGCCGCTGCGCGCGCACCTGGCGGCGATCTCGCGGTCGCGGACGCTGCAGGGGTTCTCGCCGGCGGAGACCGCGACCTTCGTCTTCTCGTTCAAGCAGCCGCTGTTTGCGCTGCTTCGGCGCGAGCTGGCCGACAGGCCAGGGCCGCTGGCCGACGAGATGTGGACGGCGACGCTGGTCCTCGACAAGCTCGGGCTGTTCACGATGGAGGTCTACCAGCGCAGCCGCGAGGAGATCATCGGGCGGCAGCAGCAGGAGATGATGGAGCTGTCGACGCCGGTCGTGAAGCTGTGGGACGGCATCCTCGCGCTGCCGATGATCGGCACGCTCGACAGCAGCCGCACGCAGGTCGTCATGGAAAGCCTGCTGCAGCGCATCATCGACTCTGAGTCCGAGATCGCGATTCTCGACATCACCGGCGTGCCGACGGTGGACACGCTCGTCGCGCAGCACCTGATCAAGACGGTGACCGCCGCCAGGCTGATGGGCGCCGACTGCATCATCAGCGGCATCCGGCCGCAGATTGCGCAGACGATCGTCCACCTGGGCGTGGATCTGCGCGACATCATCACCAAGGCCTCGCTGGCCGACGCGTTTGCCGTGGCCCTCGATCGGCGCGGGCTGAAGGTCACGGCGGCCCAGAGACTCAGGAGTCGGTTGCCGGCGGGCGACGCGGCTTCCGAGGCGTGAGGAGGCGTCGTGGACCGCATTCCAATCCTGCGGATGGGAGATTTCCTGCTCGTCACCATCCAGGTTGACATGCACGACCAGCTCGCCCTGACGCTGCAGGACGATCTCACCCAGGCGATCGCCCGGCACACGTCGCGCGGCGTGCTGATCGACATCTCCTCGCTCGACATCGTCGACTCGTTCATCGGACGGATGCTGGCGAACATCGCCCAGATGTCCCACGTGCTCGACGCGACGACGGTGGTCGTCGGCATGCGGCCGGCTGTCGCGATCACGCTCGTCGAGCTCGGCATGTCGCTCGAGGGGGTCCGAACGGCGCTGACCGTCGAACGCGGGATGGCGCTGCTGCGCCGGCGCAGCCTCGATCACGGCTCGACAGACGAGCGAGACGATGAGCAGCTCGTCCAGTAGCGAGTCCATCGACCTCCGCAGTTCCGATGACATCGTCCGCGCGCGGCAGGCGGTGCGCGCCGCTGCGGCGGGTCTCGGGTTCAGCCTGGTGGACCAGACGAAGATCGTCACCGCCGCGAGCGAGCTGGCGCGAAATGCGGTCGAACACGGCGGCGGCGGCACCTGCCGGCTCGAGACGCTCGTCGAGGATCAGCGGCGCGGCCTGCGATTGACCTTCGAGGACCGCGGCCCGGGGATTCCCGATCTGCCGCTGGCGCTGACCGACGGCTACTCCACGCGGCAGCGGCCTGGGACTGGGCCTCAGCGGATCGCGGCGGCTGGTGAACGACTTCGACATCTGGTCGAAGCCTGGCGAGGGCACGCGGGTCACCGTCGTGCGGTGGAGATGATGACCGACGCACAGGCCCTTCCGATGACCGATCTGACCTGCGTCGGGGAGGCGCGCCGCGCCGCTGCCGCCATGGCCGCGTCGATCAGGCTCACCGCGCAGCGCGCCTCCGACCTCGCCATCGTCGTCACCGAGATGGCGACCAACATCGTGCGGCACGCCGAGGGCCGTGGCGAGATCGTGCTGCGCCCGCTCGCCGCGGTGACCACGGCCGGCGTCGAGGTCCTGGCCATCGACCGGGGCAACGGTATCCCCGACGTCGCGCGCGCCTGCCGCGACGGCTACTCCACGTTGGGGAGCCCGGGGACCGGGCTCGGAGCCATCGCCCGTCAGGCCGGCGAGTTCGATCTCCACTCCGCGGTGGGCCTGGGGACCACCGTGTTCGCGCGGATTTGGAACGACGGCGTGCCCACGAAGCCAGGGCTGTCCTCGCTCGGCGCGGTGTGCCTGGCGAAGCCGGGCCAGGACGTGTGCGGCGACAACTGGAGCATCGCGTTCGACGGCGACCGTCTGTTGATCCTCGTCGCCGACGGGCTGGGCCATGGGCCGCAGGCCGCCGCGGCCTCGCGCCGGGCCGTGGAGCTCTTCCACCAGCATTGCAGCCGCGCGCTCGTGCCCCTGATGGACGCGCTGCACGCGGGACTCCGCACTACCCGCGGCGCCGCGGTCTCGATTGCGGAAGTGCGCGCTGCCGCCCGGCAACTCGGCTACGTCGGCGTCGGCAACATCGCAGGGACCCTGCTCTCCGGCGAATCGAGGCGCATGCTGGTCTCTCACAACGGCACTGCAGGAGTCGAGGCGCGCCGGATCCAGGCGTTCCAGTATCCCTGGCCGGACGGCGCGCGCCTCGTCATGCACTCCGACGGCCTGTCGTCGAACTGGGATCTCCAGCGCTATCCAGGCCTCCTCAACCGGCACGACGGCATCGTGGCCGCCACGCTCTATCGCGACTACCGCCGGCTGCAGGACGACGTGACGGTCGTGTCATTGAGCGAGCGACGACATGTCATGAGCGTGCTGCTGGTGGTCGAGCTGCGGCGTGGCGAGGACCTGGTGACCGTGCGCGAGCGTACGCGCGAGGTCGCCAACCTCACGGGCCTCTCGAGCCACGATCAGGTGATGTTCACGGCGGCGGTCTCGGAAGTGGCGCGCAACGCGCTGCGCCACGCCGGCGGCGGCTCGATCGAGTTCGCGGCGCAGATTCTCGAGCGCCGGCCGATGCTCACCGCCGCCGATTCGCGATACGGGGCCCGGCGCCGCGGCGGTCGCGGCGGCGTTGTCGGCCTCCGACAGCCTCGCCGATCGCGACGCGCTGTCGCCGCTGGTCGGCGCGCAGCGGCTGAGCGACTGGTTCACGGTGACGACGTCGCCGGGTCCCGCCGTGATCCTGGGTAAGCGGCTGCCGATCGCGCCGGCGGCGCTGACCCCTGAGTGGGAGTCGCGAATCACCACGGCGCTTGCCAAGGCGGCGCCTGCCCGTTTGATCGACGAGCTGCATCGTCAGAATCGAGAGCTGCTCACCGCGCTCGACGTGCTGTCGCGCCGGACCGCCGATGTCGAGCGGCTGAATGCGCGAGCTCGCCGAGACCAACCGCGGCGTGCTCGCGCTCTACGCCGAGCTCGACGACAAGGCCGAGTCGCTGCAGGCGGCGTCGGCTGCCAAGAGCCGATTCGTCTCCGACGCGAGCCACGAGCTCGGACGCCGCTCAACGCGATGATCAGCCTGGCGGGCCTGCTGCTGGACCGCACCGACGGCGAGCTCACCGACGGAGCAGGACAAGCAGGTCAGCCTGATCCGCCGCTCGGCGATGTCGCTGGTCGAAATGGTAAGCGGGATGCTCGACCTCGCGAAGATCGAGGCCGGCAAGGTGGACATTCGCGTGGCGCCCGTCGAGTGGCCGACGTGCTGGGCGCGGTGCGCGGCATGTTCCGTCCGATGGTGCCGCCCGAGGTCCGCCTGCAGGTCGATGACCCGGGCCGACTGCCGAGCTGATGACGCGACGAAGGGAAGCTGGCCCAGATTCTGCGTAACCTCGTGTCGAACGCCCTCAAGTTCACCGATCGCGGCGAGGTCCGCGTGCCAGTGCGAGACAGGTCGGGGACGACGATTGCAGCTGCACGTGACGCGACACCGGCATCGGCATCGCTCCCGAGGATCTGGAACGGGTTTTTGAAGATTTCACCCAGGTGTCGGAGTTGAGGCAGCGGCGCGTGCCGGCACGGGACTGGGGCTGCCGCTCGCCAGACGGCTGGCGCGGCTGCTCGGCGGGGAGGTGTCGGTCGAGAGCGCGCCTGGGCAGCGGATCGATGTTCACTGTGACGTTGCCGCTGGAGCGCAGTCCGAGGCCCGGCCGATGCCAGCGCATCGGAGGTCGCGCGGGACGACGGTCCGTGGCTGAGACTACGCGCGGCGGCATCGGCGGCGCGCCGGTCATCCTGCACGTCGACGACAACGAGGGCAACCGCTACGCCGTCAGCCGGGTGCTGCGCAAGGCCGGCTTCGAGGTCGTCGAAGCGGTCACCGGCGCCGAGGCGCTGGAACGGGTCCGCGCTTCAGCCCGAGTCGATCGTCCTCGACGTTCGCCTGCCGGACATCGACGGCTTCGAGGTCTGCCGTCGCGTCAAGGCCGACGAGGCGACCAGCATCATTCCCGTCCTCCACCTCACGGCGAGCTTCACCAGCGGCGACAAGAAAGCCGAGGGGCTCGACGCCGGCGCCGACGCCTACCTCGTGCGGCCGGTGGAGCCCATCGAGCTCATCGCCACGGTCAACGCGCTGCTGCGTCAGCGCCGCACCGAGGAGGCGCTGCGCCAGAGCGAGAGCCGGTTCCGGCGCGATGGCCGACAGCGCCCCGCCGTGCTCATCTGGATGGCCGATGAGTCGCAGGCGTGCACGTGGTTCAACCGCTCGTGGCTCGAGTTCGTCGGGTGTTCGCTGAGCGACGCGGTTGCCGGCGGATGCCACGCCTACGTCCATCCCGGCGACGTCGAGCGGTGGCAGCAGGAGTACGACCGTCACTTCGCCGCCCGCGAACCCTACTCGCTCGAATACCGCCTGCGCCGCCGCGATGGCGAGTACCGCTGGGTGCTCGACCGCGCCGTGCCTCTCGGGCGCGAAAGCTCCGACTTCTCCGGCTTCATGGGCACGTGCGTCGACGTCACCGACCGGCGCCGGTACGAGTCGATGCTCGCCGAGAGCGAAGCGCGATTCCGGCAGCTCGCGGAAGATCGCACGCGGCTGCTCGAGTTCGAGCGGGCGGTCCGCCGCGACGCCGAGGAGGCGAATCGCCTGAAGGACGAGTTCCTCGCGACGCTGTCGCACGAGCTGCGCACGCCGCTCAACGCCATCGTCGGCTGGACGACGATTCTCCAGCAGGGCGACGTGCCGCCGGCGGTGGTCGCCGAGGGCGTCGCGACGATCGAGCGCAACGCCAAGGCGCAGAGTCAGCTGATCGAGGACCTGCTCGACGTCTCGCGCATCCTGTCGGGCAAGCTGCGCCTGGACCTGCAGCCGATTGACTTCGCGCCGGTCGTCGAGGCGGCGGTGACCTCGGTCTTCCCGTCGAGCACGCGCGAAGGGCGTTCGCTGCGCCATTCGGTCCCGGCTGACGGCGCGATCGGTGTTCGGCGATCCGACGCAGGCTGCAGCAGGTGGTCTGGAACCTGCTGAGCAACGCCATCAAGTTCACGCCGCGCGGCGGACGCGTGGACGCCCTGCTCACGGCGTCCGATTCGATCGTGGAGCTGGTCATCGCCGACAGCGGCCAGGGCATCGCCCCGGAGTTCCTGCCCCACGTCTTCGACCGCTTCCGCCAGGCTGATGCCAGCACGACGCGCACCCACACCGGACTGGGGCTGGGGCTCGCGATCGTGCGCCACCTGGTGGAGCAGCACGGCGGCACGATCCACGCGGAAAGCCGCGGCGAGGGATGCGGCGCGACCTTCACGATCCGCCTTCCCGCGATGACGGCGGCGCGCGTGCCCGGACCGAAGCAGCCGGACAGGGCCGCGCGCGGCGCGGCGGCGTCGGCGACCCTGCACGGGGCGGTCAGTCTGGCCAACGTCCACGTGCTCGTGGTGGACGACGAACCGGATTCACGAAACCTGCTCAAGCGTTTGCTGGAGCAGCGCCATGCGGTGGTACAGGCGCGAGGGTCGGTGGCCGACGCGCTGCAGGCGATCGACGAGCGCGCTTTCGACGTGGTCGTCAGCGACATCGCGATGCCGGGACGCGATGGCTACGATCTCGTGCGGCACCTGCGCGCGCTTCCAGGTGAGAAGGCGGCAATCCCGGCGATTGCGCTCACGGCCTTCGCTCGCGCCGATGACCGGCGCCTCGCCCTGCACGCCGGATTCCAGCATCACATCTCGAAGCCCGTCGATCCCGACGAGCTGCTTGCGGCAATCGCGTCGGTAGCCCGACGGGCCGGCACGTCCTAGCCTCGAGCTCGACGCAACTGACTACCGTTCGAGCGGCGGTTCGCTGACCGGCGCGTCGACGGGGTCATCGTCGGGGACTGGCGGATCGTCGATCGGTGCGTCCGGATCGTCCGGTTCGGGGAAGGAAGGCGGATCCTGAACTGGCGGTTCCGCCGGTTCAGGATCCGAGTGGGGCGGGTCGGTTCGGGGCGGTTCGCGCCACGGCTCGAGTGGCTCCTCGGGCGATGGCGGCATCTTCCGTTCAACGCAGCTGCTGCTGCAGCGCTACCAGCAGCGGCGCCGGGGCGACGTTCGATTGCTGGACGTGGCGGGCCGCCGGCGCGACCCGTTGTCCATCGACGTCGGAATACTCAATCCACATCGCGAAGTCACACGTCCCGGCCAGCTTCACGTCGGCCGTGGACTCCACGAGCACGGGCAGCGCGTGCCCGGCAATCGACTGGTACTTGCGCTGGATCGTCACTGACCGCACCCAGAACGACGGCGACTTCGCCAGCCGTCCTTCGATGCGCGACAGCGCGCCGCGCGTGTCGATGACGGCGGTGCCGTCGATAAGTGCAGTGTCGCGGCGACGCGGGACCAGGCGCACGGTCTGCCTGGTCGCACCGGGCGTGAGCTGGTAGTTGGCGTCCGAGAGCGCGGCCAGGCGGGCCTGCGCCGGTACGCTCAACTCTGCTTCCTTGTCGAGCACCTTGTACAGCACACGCCGACGGATTCCCGCGTCGCCGCCCTCGCGGAGCACCGAATAGGTAAAGCCCGACTCGGGACGAAACGTCGTCTCCACTTCGAGCCAACCCATCTTGTTCAACTTCTCGCTGCGCGCGACGAGCATCCGCGTCGCCCGATGGCTCACCATCGATGGCGCCAGCGCCGTCGCGAGGCTCGATGCCGTCGATGTCGTGTCGACAGAGGCACGCGAGTCCTGCGCGGCGAGCGAGCCAGGGGTCACCGCAAGTGCGAGTGCCGCGAGGCTGGCGACGTGGAGTGCGGGGCAGCGAGTCATCAACGAGCTCCGGCTGCCATGAGAGCAACGCTGATGCCAGCGACGACCTGCCGTGAGATCGCCGGCTTTTCGCGGGTATTGGTGGTTCGCGGCGGAGCGGCCGCGCCGGAATTACGTGGAAAAGGGTGTGGGCTACGGCCCGGTGTCTTGCTGACGGACACTGCGGCTCGACCGTGGCGCGGGCACGCCACGGCCGAGCCGCCCGGTCACTGACTGCGGCGATAGAGATACGAGCCGAGCGCGGCCATGCCGCCGGCGACGACGATCGCCCGGATCACGCGGAGCAGGCTGAAGAACCAGGCGATGCCGAGACCGAGCGCCGCCCACTGCACCCACCAGACCTCGGGCGACGTCATCCAGTTGATCAGGAAGAGAAACGCCAGGATCAACGGGGCGGTGAACAGGAACTTCACGGCTTTCAGAGTGGCCAACATGGTCGACTGCGCTCCTTCGAGACAGATCATACGCACGCCGGACGCGGAAGTTTCGCTCGTCCCTATCTCGCTGTCGCCGTGGCGCTTACGGTGGCTACTCGAAGTGCTTCCAGCCCGGCCAGCGGTCCGCCAGCCGCACCTTCGGCCGCCGCACGACCCAGATCGGCATGTGATTGCGCCACGGCATGCACGCGCCGCACTCGTGGGTCTTCATCATCTGCACGTCGGAGAACAGCTCCTCGAGGCTCTCGCGATCGTCGCCGAGCACGATCGCCACTTCGGGATCGGTGGCCGGCGGGCCCCAGAGAAACCAGGTGTTGTGCGTGGCGAAGACCGGTCCGAGCCGGCGCGAGGCGCCGAGCCAGTCGAGCGCGCTGGCCTGGCCGTAGCTTTGCGCGAAGAACATCACGCGCGCGCGGTCCGATTCCGGCAGCGCGTCGCGGACCGCCGCGACGTCGTCGACGAGCTGTGGCCAGCCGAGTCGATCGGCGTAGTACTGCGGCAGCGCGGTTCGCTTGCCTTCGCCTCGCTCCGACTGGTGAGAGATGCCGAGCGCGGCGAGATAGCGCGCCGTCGCGTCCGGCGCCAGCACCGGCGATCCGACCGGCAGCAGCACGAGTCCCCACGCAGCGATCCACGCGGGCAGCGCCACGAATAGCCAGCGGCGGCCCGCTGCCTGCTCGCCGATCAGCACGCCGCCGGCGGCCAACAGCAGCGGGTAGATGCCGGCAAGCCGATCGGGACGGCTCTGGCCGGACCACATCAGCATGGCAAGCATCACGAAGAACTGGATGGCGAGATGGCGCAGCCTTCCCTCGTACGCCGTCCAGAGCCAGACCAGGCCGGCCACGGTGACCGGCAGCACGCCGGGGCTCATGAACAGCACCTGCTGCAGGAGAATCTCGCCCGCCGACGCCGGGTTGTTCTTGTAGAGGGCGGCGTTGCGGTAGAACTCCAGCGACGGCCAGCCGTTCGTCCACTGCCAGATGACGTTCGGCACGGCCATCGCCGCCGCGATGACGGCGCCGATCCACAGCCACCGGCTTGCGAGATGCCGCCGTGCCGGCGTCACCAGGATGCCGGCGCCGAGTCCGGCCGCGAAAGTGATGACCGTGTGCTTCGTGAGCAGCGCGAGGCCGGCAAGCACGCCGACGGCGATCCACAGACGCGGCTCGTCGCGGCGCTCGATCTCGACGAGCGTCGCGCCGATCGCGAGCCACAGGACGATCTCCAGGCCGTTCATCGAGTAGAACCCGAACAGCACCTGGAGCAGCGGCGCCGAGACGATGGCCGCGCACGCGATTGCCTGCCCGAAGCGCGACGCGCCGAGCCGTCCCGCCAGCCACCCGGCGCCGTAGACGGCCAGCGCGCCGAACGTCGCCGCCGGCACGCGCAGCCCGTAGATTGAGTCGCCGAATATCGCCAGCGCGCCACGCAGCAGGAACGGCGCGAGCGGCGGATGATCGACGTAGCCCCATGCCAGGCGCTTCGCGCACGAGACGTAGTACAGCTCGTCGATGAAGATGCCGTACGCGCCGGCAACCCCAGGCAGGAGGAACAGCAGCCACGCCGCCGCCGCGCACACCAGCGGCACGGTGAGGCGTGGCGTCATGCGATCGGAACCTTCCCGACGTTGCGCGACAACCAGGTATCGAAGTCCTGCAGGTCCGGCAGCACGGCCCGAGCGCGGGCCAGGTCCCGCTGGGCGCAATACTCGTCGTTGAAGTCGCGCTTGAACTGGAACATGTTGCCGAGATCCTCGGCGCCGGGGAAGCCGAAGCCGCGATAGACCGCCGGCTCGATGGCGTTGTAGCGCACCGGCCGCCCCAGCGCCCGTCCGAAGGAATCGGCCATCTCCTGGCCGGTCGGATGGCCGCCAGCGATGCCGACGGTCTTCCCGATGTAAGGCGACCCGGCCTTGAAGATCTGGTATGCGAAGCGGCCGATGTCCTCGACGCCGACGCCGGGCAGCTTCTTGTCGCCCATCGGCAAGGTGATGGCCAGCGTGCCGTCCGGGCCGGCCTTGGGCGCCATGCCGAAATGAATGAAGTTCTCCCAGAAGAACGACGTCAGCAGGAACGTCGTCGGGACGCCCGCCTCGCGGAACTCCTGGTCGGCCTCGCCCTTGGAGTCGAAGTGCGGCACCTTGTATCGCTCCATCAGCGTCGGCATGCGGTCGTCGTTCAACGGCACGAACCGCCGCGTGTCCTCGAGCGTCGACCAGATCGCATGTGCGACGCCGGCGGCTTTCGCCGAGCGCGCCATCGCGGCGGCGTGCGCGAGTTCCTTGTCGGGCGAGAAGTGCGCCCAGAAGAACGTCACGCAGAACACGCCGTGCGCCCCTTCGAACGCCCGGACGATGCTCGCTTCGTCGTCGAGATCGGCGGAGACCACCTCGGCGCCGGCGTCGGCCAGCGCGCGTGCGGCCGGCGACGTCGTGTCGCGGGTGATCGCGCGGACGCGGTACGGACCGCCGGAATCGGCAAGAACTGCTCGCGCCATGCCGCCGCCCTGGGCGCCGGTGGCGCCGACGACGGCGATGACCTTCTTGTCGGGCATGAGAAGCCTCCTGAATTCCGTCATTGTAGTCCGGCGGCCGATCGGGCCAATCGAGTGCGGCATGCTCTAATAGCGGCGGAGAACCGATGACGATGCGACGAGTGCTGGGAGTGGGAGCGATGCTGGCGGCGATGGCAGGAAGCGTGGCGGGCCTGGTCGCGCAGCCGGCACAGGGCCGGAACATCACCGCGGCAACGCAGCACATCCTGCCCGAGCGCGAGCGCCCGCCCGTCATCAACCGCATCCTCGACGATCGGCTGAAGACGCTGCTGCCGCAGTTGATGCGAGAGACCGGCTTCGACATGTGGCTGGTGATCAACCGCGAGTACGTCGAGGACCCGGTGTTTCTCTCGCTGGTGCCGGCGCCGGTCTTCCATGCACGTCGGCTCTCGATGCTCGTCTTCTTCGATCGCGGCGAAGGCCAGCCGCTCGAGATGCTCACCGTCAGCCGCTACCCGCAGGGCGGCTACCAGGCCGCCTGGGAAGGCGGCACGGCGGCCGACCAGTGGAAGCGCCTGGCGCAGATCGTCGCGGAGCGGAAGCCGCAGAAGATCGGCATCAACAGCAGCCGGACGTGGCCGTTCGGCGACGGCCTCACCTCCGGCCTGCGAGATTCGCTCATGGATGCGCTGGGTCCCGACCTGTCAGCGCGCACCGCCAGCGCCGAGCGTCTGTGCGTGCGCTGGCTCGAGACGCGCACCCCGCTCGAGATGGATCTGTACGCGCACGCCGTCGCCATCGCACGTGGAGTCGCCGCCGAGGCATTCTCCGAGCGTGTGATCACGCCAGGGGTCACGACGACCGAGGACGTCGAGTGGTACATCCGGCAGCGGTTCGCCGACCTCGGCCTCGCAACGTGGTTTTTTCCGAGTGTCGACCGCCAGAACGCCGGCGCCACATGCACCGCGACGTCGCCGTTCTGCGGTGGCAGTGGCGTGATCCAGCGCGGCGATGTCCTGCACTCGGACGTCGGCATCACGTATCTGCGCCTGAACACCGACACGCAGGAGATGGGCTACGTGCTTCGGGTTGGAGAGACCGACGTTCCCGACGGGTTGAAGCGTGCCCTGGCGGCCGGCAACCGCTGGCAGGACCTGCTCGCCGGTGAGTTCGCGGTCGGCCGCACCGGCAACGAGGCGTTCGCCCGCACCGACGCCGCCGCGAAGAAGGAAGGGCTGCAGCACAGCACCTACACCCACGCCGTCGGGTTCCACGGCCACGCCGCCGGCCCGGCCATCGGCATGTGGGACAACCAGGGGGACGTGCCGGTCACTGGCGAGTGGCCGATTTACGCCAACACCGCCTACGCCATCGAGGGGAACGTCAAGGTGGACGTGCCCGAATGGAAGCAGCTCGTGCAGATCAAGCTCGAGCAGACCGCGCTCTTCGACGGCACCCGGGTGATCTACGCCGCCGGACGGCAGACCGAGTGGCACGTCGTGAGGTAGGTCTGGAGGTCGGGACGTCGGTGGGTCTGTAGGTCGTGAGGTCGGTGGGTCTGTGGGCCGTGAGACGATGCCGCTAGCGCGATGGTGTCGCGTCGGACAGCAGGAAGGGGCCGACGACCCGCTTCCATATCGCGTAGCCCCTGGCGTTCATGTGGAGCCGATCCTCGACGAAGATGTCGGGAAGCGGCAGGCCGTCTGCGCCGAGCATGTGCGGGAAGACGTCGATGAACGTCAACCGTGGATCCGACTTGAACCACCCGCGATGGCGCGATTGGCGGCCTGCACCGTGTCGATCTGTGGCCACCTGGCGGGGTTTGGCGCGATCGAGATGTAGGCGATCTTCGCATCCGGCGCGTCCATGTGGATCGCGCGCACTAACTCCCGCAGGTCGGCGACGATCTCGTCCGCGCGTCGCCCCGCATTGATGTCGTTGCCGCCGCAATAGATGACCACCTGCCGCGGCCGGTACGGGCGCACGATCCGGCCGACGTAGGCCGTGACCTCCCGCAGCTGCGATCCGCCGAACCCGCGATTGACGACGGGCAGTCCCGGAAAGTCGTCAGCCAGCGTCGTCCAGAGGCGGATGCTCGAGCTGCCGATGAAGACGATGCCACGCTGGGGCGGCGCGGCCTTGGCGTCGGCCGCCTCGAACGCGGCGATGTCCGGCTCCCACCGCGCCGAAGCGGCGGCGGCAGGCGCCGGTGTCTGAGCTGATGCCGGCAGCACGCCGGCGAGCGCCAGTACCAGAATCGCGAGACGAGCAATCATCCCGTCACTATAAATCCATACGAATCTGCCCCCGCTCCCACGTTCCCCCATTCCCCCATTCCCCCATTCCCCCGTTCCCCCGTTCCCCCCCCATTCCCACCTCCCCGGTTACAGTGTTCGTCATGTCGATTCGCGGACAACTGATCGAGACGCTGGTTCACATGCCGCCGATGCAGATCCTGGACGGCCTGTCTGGCGAGCAGGCGGTGCGCGTGCCGTTCGCCGGGCTGCACGACATCGCCTCGCTTGTCGCGCACATGGAGTTCTGGCAGTCGTGGTTCCTGGAGCGGTGCGAAGGCAACGCCGTCGCCATGGCGACGAGCGCCGCCGATGGCTGGCCGGCGGTGACCGCGGACCAGTGGCCCGACCTGGTGTCACGTTTCGAGTCCGGCCTCGCGCGCGCGGCTGCCCTGGGCGACGATCGCGATCGCCTGAACCGGCAGGTGACGCCTGCTATCGAGTTCCCGCCGCTGGCCGCCTACACCGTCCGGGAGGCCTTGACGCACATGGCGCAGCACAACTCCCATCACCTGGGCCAGATCGTCACCGCGCGGCAGATTCTCGGCTGCTGGCCGCCGGCGGCCGGCAGCTTTACCTGGTAAGACATCACTCGGCCGGTCCAGCCGGTGACCTGATGCATAATCGCGGGAGTTCGGGCGATGTTCGGTTCATTCCGGCGTCGCGTTGTCTCGGGTATGTCCGTGATGGCTATGGCGGCCGCGCTGCCTGTTCGGGCCCGCGTGCCTGCCAGGGCTCCGGCAGCCGACACGACGCGCGCGCTGCGCGGTGACGGCCTTATGCCAGACGACGCCCAATCACGCCCGCCTCGCGAGCCGTCGACGACGATCGAGCTGCTCTCGCAGGCACAAGCGGGTGACGACGCGGCGCTCAACGCGCTGTTCCGGCGATGCACGCCGCCGCTGCGCCGCTGGGCTCGCGGCAGGCTGCCCGGGTACGCTCGCGACCTGCTCGACACGCAGGACCTCGTCCAGGACACCGTCCTCCACGTCCTCGGTCACCTCAAGGACTTTCACGCCGATCACAACGGCGCGATTCACGCCTACCTGCGCATAGCCGTCCTGAACCGCATCCGCGACGAGATCCGCCGCCATCATCGCCACGGCCTGCAGGTCGAGCTCGACGACAACCAGGCCAGCCACGACGCCTCGCCGCTCGAGCAGGCAATCGGTCGCGAAGGCGTGGAGCGGTACGAGGCCGCGCTGCAGCGCCTTCGGCCGCAGGATCGCGAAGCGATCGTCGGGCGCCTCGAGCTTCAGTACGGATACAAGGAACTCGCCCTCATTCTCGGCAAGCCGTCTGCCGACGCCGCGCGCATCGCCGTCACGCGCGCGCTCGGGCGCCTGCTGCCGCTCTTGCGCCATGGCGACTGAATCCGAGATCGCGCGGCTGCTGGCCGACATCGCCGACGGTCGTGACGTGGACTGGGCCGCCGTCGAAGCGGCGATCGGCGCCGAGAACGCGCGCGAGGTCATCGACGATCTGAAGCTGCTCTCCTACATCGCCAGGCTCCACGCCGCGCCCGAGCCCCCTGACGACGAGGACACCCACCTCCCCGAACCGGACGTGCCGTAGCATCGTTCACCTCTGGCCACCTGTCGGTGCGCGGCCGCTGAGGCATGGCGTTCGGCGACGTCTACCTGGCGCGCGACACGCGGCTCAACCTCCTGGTCGCACTGCCGAGCCGGCCAGATCTGCGGCCGCGTCGCCGTCGTTCACGAACGCAGGCGTCGGCAGATCCACTTCGCGTAAGATGTCCCGGCATCTGACGCGAGGAGTGCTTCCGTGATCGTGCCGCGAACGTCCAGGACCCGAGATACTTCAGAAACTCAACGCCAAGGTCGAGCGCCGGCTCCCGGTATTCATCGCCAGCGCCGGCAGCGGCCTCGTCGCCAGGCTGCTCGAGAGCGCAGGCGTCGACTGCGTCAACACGTTCTCCGGCGCCAGGCTCAGGGCAAACGGCATGGGCACGATGTCGATGCTGTGGCCGATCCTCGACTCGAACCGGCAGACCCTCGACTACACGCAGCAGGACATCCTGCCGGCGATGAAAGGCGACGCCTTCGTCTGCGCGTGCATCAACGCGAACGACCCGCTCAAGGACATGCGGTACGTGCTCGAGCAGCTGAAGGCGATGGGCGTGTGCTCGGTCTCGAACATCGGGCCGTCGATCTCCTACGTCGACAAGGACAGCCACATCTTCCGCGTCCTGACGAGCGCCGGCATCACGCTGCAGCACGAGATCGACATGCTGAAGCTCGCGCGGGAGCTCGACATGGTCACCATCGGCCTGGCCTTCGACGAAGAGGACAGCGTCCGGCTGGTCGGCGAAGCCCAGCCCGACATCTTCTGCTTCCACGCGGGGACGACCAAGGGCGGCCTGCGCGGCTTCGATTCGGGCGAGACGATCGACGAGACTGCCGGCCGTACGGAAGCGGCCAACCAGAAGCTGCGTCAGCTCAAGAAGGACGTGATCCTGGTCGCGCACGGCGCGGCGATGGAGACGCCCGAGGACGCGCAGTACATGCTGGATCACACGACGTGCGACGGCTTCTGGACCGGCTCGTCGACCGAGCGGATCCCCATCGAGCGCGCGGTCTCCGAAGCGGCCCGGACCTTTGCCGCGCTTCGCTTCTCCGATTCCCGCTAGCCAGAGACGCCCGTGCCCAAAGTCATCGCGGTTCTCGCCACGCTCGACACCAAGGGCCAGGAGGCGGAGTTTCTCCGCCAGCAGCTGAAGGCGCTGGGCAGCCGCGCGCTCGTCGTGGACATGGGCGTGCTCAACCAGCCCGAGGCCCGCGCCGACGTCACACGCGCCCAGGTGGCTCGCGCCGGCGGCACCTCGCTCCGCCAGTTGCAGCAGGGCGCGACGCGCGAGGCCGCGCAGCCGGTGATGGCGGCCGGCGCCACACACCTCCTGCAGCGGCGCATTGCGGCCGGCACCGTGCACGGTGTCATCGGCCTTGGGGGCCTTCAGGGCACCGCCGCCTGCACCATGGTGATGCGCGCGCTGCCCTACGGCGTGCCGAAGGTGATGGTCTCCACCGTCGCCTCCGGCGACACGTCGCCCTACGTCGGCATCTCGGACATCACGATGATGTTCTCCGTCGGCGACATCCTCGGGCTCAACCCCTTCATGCGCAAGGTGCTGGCGAACGCCGCCGGCGCAGCGCACGGCATGGCCCAGGTGCGCGTGCGCCTCGAGACGAAGCGGAAGCGCGGCGCGAAGCCGCTGGTCGGCATCTCGAACCTCGGCGTGCTCACGCAGGGGACGATGCGCGCCCAGGCGCTGTTTGCGGAACGCGGCTACGAGGTCATCGTGTTCCATGCCGTCGGCACCGGCGGCCGCGCCATGGAGCTGATGATGCGGCAGGGCATCATCGGCGCCGTGTTCGACTACGCCATGGGCGAGATCAGCGACGAGCTGTTCCACGGGCTCCGCGCCGGCTCACCCGAGCGCCTGACCGTCGCCGGCGAGCTCGGTCTGCCGCAGGTCATCGTCCCCGGAGGGGCAGAGCATGTCGGCATCCTCGTTTCGACGCCGCACGTCCTGCCGGAACGCTGGAAGACGCACAAGCACGTCTGGCACAACGAGGTCGTGCTGGCGCCCCGGCTCAACCGCCGCGAGCTGAAGGCCGTCGCGCGCGAAGCCGGCAAGCGCCTGCAGTCCACGCGCGGCAACGCGACGATGATGATCCCGACGCTCGGCACCGGACGCTATGCAATGCCCGGAGGGCCGTTGAACGATCCGCAAGACGACGCGGTGTTCTTCGAGGAGCTCAAGGCACACCTGCCGAAGACCATTGAGGTCGTCGAGCGCGAGGCGCATGCCGAGGATCCCGCCTTCGTCGCCGAGGCCGTCGACCGGCTGATCGCGCGAATCGAATCGCGATGACGTCGCCGTTTCCGCCGATTCGCAACGCCGACGGCGAGCGGCTCGACGTCACGTACCATCCGCCGTCTCCCCGTGGCGGCGGGGCTTCAGCCCCGCGAAGTGACCGTGGCGGCGGGGCGTCGCACGCCGCTTCGTCAGTCCCGCGTCAGATTGTCGTGCTCGCCCATGGCGTCACCTCCAACAAGGACCGGCCATGGCTGATAGCGATTGCCGAATCGCTGGCCGCCGAGGGCATCGCCTCGCTCAGGATGTCCTTCGCCGGCAACGGGGAGTCGGAGGGACGCTACGAGGACGCGACGCCGTCGAAGGAGGCCGGGGATCTCGGCAGCGTGATCGACGTGCTGGTCGGGTCGGGTGTGACGCGTGTGGCGTATGCCGGGCACAGCATGGGCGGCGCGGTCGGCGTCCTGCGCGCGTCGCGCGACGGACGCATCGACGCGCTGGTGTCACTGGCAGGCATGGTGCACGTCGCGGCGTTCATGCAGCGCCACTGCGGACACCTGACGCCAGGGCGCGACCTGATGTTCGACAAGCCCGGCTGCCCCTGGACGCAGACGATGAAGGACGACGCCGAGCGGATCGGGTCGCTGCTTCCGCAGGCCTCCCGCATCGCCGTGCCGTGGCTGCTGGTGCACGGCGACGCCGACGAGCTCGTGCCGCTGCAGGACGCGCTCGACGCGCGCGAGGCTGCCGGGGGCCGGCCGGATCTGATCACGCTGCCTGGTGTCGATCACCGGTTTACCGGCGCGCTGCCGGCGATGGTCGACGCCGTCGTGCCGTGGCTGGTGCGGCAGATGCTCACCTAGCTGTGGAACGCTGCATGTCGTTCCTATCCGCAGATTGCGCAGATATCGCAGATTCCTGACCGGTCCTTGCCGGCCGCGTAGCGGCCGGCACGCGGTGTGCCAAACCCGGTCGATGAGAGCTCTCATGGTCGGCGAAGCTCTCATCGAACCGGGCTTGCCGCACCGCGTCAGGACGCGGCTTCGCCGCGTCCAGGACCGGTCAGCCGTCCTGGCGTGCAGCGCTCGCCGGTGAGCGCGTCTTTATCTGCGCAATCTGCGAAATCTGCGGATAGATCGGTAGCCGTTCAGCGCAGATACCACCCGTGGCGATACGTCCGTCGCAGGAAGCGATCGGCTTCGGCCGTGTTGGCGACACGCATCGCCGCGTGATCCCACTCGATCTTCGTCCCGGTGCGGTACGCGACGTTGCCGAGGTGGTTGGCTTCGGTGAGCAGCCCCGCGTAGCCGAAGTGGCAGGTCGTCGGCGCGCCGGTCTTCGCGGCGTGAATCCACTCGGCATGGTGGCCGATCGACTTCGGGATCGACGGCGGCGGCGGCGTGAAGTCCTTGAACGTCGCCTCCGGCAGCAGCACGTGCTTGCCGTAGTCGGCCAGCAGCATCCCCTTGCTGCCGACGAACAGCACGCCGTTGGGCCACTGCGGGATCCCGCCCCTGGTCCAGATCTCCGGCTTCTGCGTCCCCTGATACCACGTCAGCGTCAGCCCCGGCTGATCGCCCGACGCCGTGTAGACGTAGCGTCGCCTGCATCGACGCCGGCGCGATCTCCGCGTGCGGCGGCGGGCCGCTTGCCTCGATCGACGACGGCGCCTCGAGCTTCAGCGCCCAGAAGGGCAGGTCGATCCAGTGGCTGCCCAGGTCGCTCATCGTCCCGTTGCCGAAGTCCCACCAGCGATACCACTTCGGCCCCGGCACGTAGACGCCGTGGAACGGGCGCGCGGGCGCCGGGCCCAGCCACAGATCCCAGTCGAGCGTCGGCGGAACCGGCTCCGCCACCGCCGGGCGCTCCTGCACGAAGACGATGTCGTTGGCCGCCTTGGACTCCGCCTCGCTGGCATGCCAGCCCCAGGCCCGCGAGACCCACACATGGCACTCGCTCACCGGCGCCGATGGCGCCCGACTGCACGAGCTCCACGACGCGGCGGTAGTTGTCGCTCGCGTGAATCTGCGTCCCCATCTGCGTCGCGACGCCGGCGCCGGCCGCGGCTTCGCGGATGATGCGCGCTTCCTCGACGTTGTAGGTCAGGGGCTTCTCGCAGTAGACGTGCTTCTTCAACTGCAGCGCCGGAAGCGTCGCGAAGGCATGCGTGTGCTCGGCGGTGCTGACGACGACGGCGTCGAACTCGCCGGCGTGATCGAACAGCTGCCGGAAATCCGCTGCCTTGCGTGCCTTCGGGTAGGCGGCTGCCGCCTTGTCGAGCGCCGTGCGATCGACGTCACAGATGGCGGCGATGTGTTCTGTCGACACGCTCTCCAGGTTGTCCGCGCCGCGTCCGCCGACGCCGATGAGCGCGAGCCGCAGCGCGTCGCGCGGCTGCGCCCGCAGGATCGCCGGACCCGTCGTCCACACGGTCGTAGCGACAGCGCCGGCCGAGCGAAGAAACGATCGGCGGGATGGACGAAGGGGCGAGGGCATGTCCCGGATTCTATCCGAGCGTTCTGAGCGGCGTGGAGAGGGTGAGCGCCATCACCCACGGCTGCTCCGACAGCTCGTCGAGCATCTGGGCCGTCAGCTGCGCCGTGAAGACCTTGCGGTTTGGCCGCACGTTGCGCACGCCGATGCGCTGCAGGAACTCCATCGCATCGGGTCCGGGATCGTCCTTCGTCTGCACGAAGACGTCCAGGACCCGCCCGGCGCCGGTGGACTCCTGCGCGAGGGCCATCTGCAGCCCCGGATCGAGCTTGGCGTAGTCCATCGACGTCAGTCTGACCCTCGCGCCGTGCGCGGTCAAGCCAGGGAGAGCTAGAGACCCATCGCGTCGACGAGTCCGAGTCCCCACTTCTGATGGAACGCGCCCGCCGCCTGGCCCGGCACGCGGCAGTGCCCGCCGAGCAGCGTCTTCAGCCCTGCCGGATCCAGCGTCTTGTCGCGCTCGAGCAGCAGCGCGACGAGGCCCGACACGAACGGCGTCGCCATGCTCGTGCCGGCGTTGACGCGGAAGTCGCTCGAGAGAATGACGCCTGCCGAAGGCGACGAGCCGCTGGAGAGCGCCGCGGCAATCATCGCGCCCGGCGCCGCGAGGTCGGGCTTCTTCGCGCCGGTGCGCAGCGGTCCGTCGCTGCTGAACGGCGAGATGTCGTTCAGCGGCATCGACGTCGAGCGTGTTGATCCGGAGCTGTCGATCCACGTGACCTTCGTCGTGTACGAGGCGACCGTCACCGCCTCGGCGCTGGCGCCTGGCGATCCGATCTTCATCGAGTGGGCGACCCCGCCGCCCGTGAAGAACACGCTGCCGCCGGTGTCATCGAGCGCCCAGACGTGCGCCGCCGTCGCCGGGCCCGACGCGTGACGAAGCCTGAGGCGCCACGTGCCGTCGGCCACCGCGGTTCCCGCGCCGGGTCCGAAGACCTCGACGACAAAGCGCATGTCGCCGTTGCCGGGATTGACCGTCGGCGTCGCGATGCGAGCGCGTGCGCCCGGCAGTGTGTATGTCACCGTTGCCCCCGGGCCCGAGGTCACCGCCTGGAAGGGCGTCGTCGCTCCGCCCGGCGTCTCGACCGCGACCTCGAGCGCCGTGCCGCCGCGATACCAGCCGTTCAGCAGCGCGACGCGGACGGTGTTGGCCGGGACCGCGAAGGAGAGCTGCCCGGTCGCGCCGGCGCCGATCTGCACCTCGCCGTGGATGTCGTCGGTGCCCTCGTTGCCCGCGGCGCAGCACACGATGTGCCCGGGACCGACCTCCGAGTCGATGAGCAGCGACAGCGGATCGGTGCCGTCGTGGGGATCGAAGTGTCCGCCGAGGCTCAGGTTCACGACAGCGGGAGCGCCCATCGCATCGGCCGTGTCGAAGATGTAGCGGATCCCATCCGCGATATGTGTGTTCTGCATCGTCGTCTTGACGATGACGAACGTCGCGTCGGGCGCGACGCCCTCGAACTTTGGCCCGAGGCCGCCGGCGATGCCGGCCACGTGCGTGCCGTGCCCGTTCGCGTCGGTGGCCGTCGCGATGGCGGAGCCGGTCAACTCCACACCGTAAGCGCCGGCCGACACGCCGGTGCCCATCACTGTCTGATCCCAGACGCGATCGATGCGGTTGTTGAAGACGGCGTGCGTGCCGTCGATGCCGGAGTCCACGACGCCGAGCACGACCCCCCTGCCGCTCGTGCCGGTGCGCGTGCGGAACGGCGGGATGTTGATGGCCTGGGTGGCGACGTCCATCGCGAGCTTCAGGTAGCGCGACGCGTCGATCTCGCGGACTGCGTCGAGGTCCGAGACTTCGGACAGGGCGATGAGGGGCACTGTCGCCGTGCAGATGCCGCCGCCGCGCTGCCCGCGATCGGCGACGCGGGCGTCG
Source organism: Vicinamibacteria bacterium (assembly GCA_963719755.1). Lineage (GTDB taxonomy): Bacteria > Acidobacteriota > Vicinamibacteria > Vicinamibacterales > JAENWD01 > JAENWD01. The sequence goes on from CAVRDA010000017.1 coordinate 151,124, forward strand.
CCTTCGCGGCCCGAGCCGGCGCTGTGAATGCGGACGCCGAGCGCCTGCAAGTCGGCGAGCGCCGCTGCCGACTCGTAGCGGATGAACGTGTTCACGCTCGGCACGGTCGGTGCTTCGGCGCCGCTCTGCTCGAAGCCGAGCATCGAGCTGTGAGCGGCGAGGGCTTCCTGTCCGTCGGTTTCGAGATCGTTGAGCAGGCCAAGGAGGGAAGGATCGATCTTCTCAGAGCGCACGGGGCCTCCTTCCGGGCGCGATGTCTGGTGCGCCCGGATGTCGATGAAGTACAACGGCACGCTCGCCCGATCCGGACAGCGCTCGATACACTCGAGCTGGCGCCAACCTCAACCACTCGAAGCGCGGCCGCTGCGCGATGTACCATACGTCGTCGCCGCGCCGCGACCCGGATCGCTGGCGCGCCACTTCCACGGTGAACCGTCATGACTCGTGTGTGGTCTGCCGCGCTGGGCGCGGTCCTCTTCCTTTCGTCGCCGGCGCTGGCGCAGCCGCCGGTGTTCCAGGATCTGTTCAACGGCAAGGACCTGACTGGCTGGGTGAACATCAACACCGCTCCAGACACCTGGACGGTGCGTGACGGGCTGCTGGTAAGCACCGGCAAGCCTATCGGCGTGATGTGCAGCGAGAAGATGTACGAGAACTTCGTCATGCACGTGGAGTGGATGCACCTCGAGCCCGGCGGCAACTCCGGCGTGTTCGTCTGGAGCGATGCGCGCCCGCGCGCCGACGATCGGCTGCCGGACGGCGTCGAAGTGCAGATGCTCGAGCTGGACTGGCCGAAGCTGAACACCAGGAACGGCATCGTCCCGCCAATCGCCTACGTGCATGGCGAGGTGTGGGGCGTCGGCGGCGTGAAGACCGTGCCCGACAATCCGAGGGGCGAGCGCAGCAAGTCGATCGAGAACCGCGCAAAGGGACGTGGCGAGTGGAACGTCTACGACGTCGTCGCCGTGGATGGCGTCATCAAGCTGTCGGTCAACGGCAAGTTCGTCAACGGCATCAGCGGGTCGACGCGGAAGAAGGGCTACCTGTGCCTCGAGGCCGAGGGGGCCGCGATTCATTTCCGGAACATGCGCATTCTGGAGCTCCCACCGGGAGTCACCACGCCGGAGCAGATCGCTCCGGCACGGCAGTAACGATCCTCCCTCCACCGACGTCCTGAGATGCCCGATCCAATCATCGCGAAGCTGCGCCTCAGGCACCAGCACCTCTCTGCGCCGATGCGCGGCTCGGCCGCCGACGCCGTGCATTGGCTCGGCGCCGTGCAGGCGCAGGACTACGCCGGCGCCAAGTGGGGGCTCGGAGTCCGGCTGCGCGGGATACGCGAGGACGCCGTCGAGCAGGCCTGCGCATCGGGGGCGATCCTGCGCACGCACATGCTCCGTCCGACCTGGCACTTCGTCACGCCGGCGGACATCCGCTGGATGCAGACGCTCACCGCGCCGCACGTGCAGGCGCTGAACGCGTCGATGAACCGGAAGATGTCGCTGGATGCCGCGACGCTCGGACGCGCGATCAAGGTGATGTGCAAGGCGCTTGGCGAGGGGCGGCACCTCACGCGGGCGGAGCTTGGCGCGTGCCTCGAGCGCGCGAGAATCACCCCGGCCAGCGGCCAGCGCCTCGCCTATATCGTCGCGCACGCCGAGCTGGAAGCGGTTCTCTGCAGCGGCGCGCGGCGCGGCAAGCAGTTCACCTACGCGCTGCTCGACGACTGCGCTCCAGCCGGCCGACGGCTCGATCGCGCCGACGCGCTCGTGCTGCTCGCGCGACGCTATTTCTCGAGTCGCGGCCCGGCGACGGTGCACGACTTCGCGCGTTGGTCGGGGCTGAGCGTCGCCGCTGCGCGCCAGGGACTCGAAGGCGTGCAGCCGGAGCTCGAATCCATCGAGAGCGGCGGCCGGCAGCACTGGATGCGCCCGTCGCGCGCATCGCGAAGCGCTGCTCAGCCGGCCGCGCTCCTGCTGTCGGTCTACGACGAGTACATCTCCGGTTACCGCGATCGCACGGCGATCGGCCGCGACGAGGACGCGAAGAAGCTGGGCGCGCTCGGCAACGCGCTCTTGCACGTCGTCGTCCTGGACGGCCAACTCGCGGGCTCCTGGACGCGCAGCTTCGAGCGCGAGCGGATCGTCATCGACATCAAGCCGTTTGCGAGATTGAAGGGCGATTCGCGCGACGCCGTCGTCCGTGCGGGGGAGGCTTACGCGAAGATTCTGGAACCTGCCTGGCGAGTTGCGGGGCCTCTGAGCGTTCGACCTTCACTGTCACGCTGCGCTACGCGTGTCTCGGAAGGATCCGCAGATTGCGCGGATTGCACAGATTTCCTACGTGAGATTTCGGTTGTCGCACTCGCGGCGGCTCGAGTGACAGCGAACCCAGGCGACCCGGCGGCGAAGCGGCGGCAGTGAGATGAGGCAGAGGCGTGGAGATGAGAGCCCTCAGGATCGAGCGAGGGTTTCATCTTCACGCCTCGCCTCATCTCACTGCCGCGGCTTCGCCGCCGGGTCGCCTGGGTTCTCGCGCCCGGGAATCCTGTAATCTGCGTCATCTGCGGATCGCTGCCAGCCGCCGCCAACGAAACAAGAGCCTACGGACGATCCGCCCTGAGCCGCGCGGCCTGAGTCGTCAGGTAGTTCCGTTCCGGGATGCTGGCCGTGCCCTTCGCCGCGGCCAGGTAGTGGCGAATGGCCGCGTCGTGGTCTCCGGTCTTCTCGAGCAGGTGCGCGCGAACAGCAGCCAGCCGGTAATGACCTTTCAGCCGGCCGGGAATATCGAGGTCGTCCAGCAGCTTCAGCCCCACCTGCGGTCCCTCCACCATCGCGATGGCGATGGCGCGATTCAGTGCCACCATCGGGTTGTCGGAGATCCCCTCGAGGACGCCGTAGAGCGCAGCGATCTGCGGCCAATCGGTGCCCTCTGCACTCGGCGCCTCGTCATGGACGGCCGCAATGGCGGCCTGCAGCTGATATGCGCCAATCGAGCCTCTTGCGAGCGCGGCGCTGACGAGTGCGACACCCTCGGCGATGGCAGCCCGATCCCAGAGCGCGCGATCCTGTTGATCGAGCGGGATCAACTCGCCATCGCGGCCCGTGCGCGCGGCGCGCCGGGCGTCGGTCAGGATCATCAGCGCGAGCAGCCCTGCGACCTCGCCCGAATCGGGCAGCAGCGCATGCACGGCGCGGGCGAGCCGGATCGCCTCGTTCGCCAGGTCCAGGCGCTGCAATGTCGGGCCGCTGCTGCTGGCGTACCCTTCGTTGAAAATCAGGTAGAGCACGTGGAGCACCGCGCTCAGACGCGCGGCACGCTCGTGAGCTGTCGGCATGCTGAACGGCACGCCGGAGGTCCGGATGCTCTGTTTCGCGCGGCTGATCCGCTGGGCCATCGTCGATTCCGGCACCAGGAACGCCTTGGCGATCTCCGCGGTCGTCAGGCCGCCAACCGCACGCAGCGTCAGCGCGATGGCCGATGGCGGCGTCAGCGCCGGGTGGCAGCACATGAAGAGCAGGACCAGCGTGTCGTCCTGATCCGCGCCGTCGTCGGGCTCGAGGGGAGGCGACAGCCGCTCGTCGGGCGGCACCGGGCCGGCCACGGTGGCTTCACGCTCGCGACGCGCGATCTCGCTGCGCACGTGATCCGTCATGCGCCGCGCGGCCACCGAGATCAGCCAGCCGCGCGGGTTGTCCGGCATGCCGTCGCGCGGCCATTGCAGCGCCGCGGCCAGCAGCGCCTCCTGGACCGCGTCTTCGGCGGCGGCGAAGTCGCCGTAGCGCCGGACGGTCGCTCCCAGCACCATCGGCGCCAGGTCGCGCAGCAGCTGCTCGCCTTCGGCGCCGAGCGGAGTGTCGGTCACAGGTCGGCCGGCGGGGCGCTCATCACCTGCCGCACTTCGATCGGCATGTTCATCGGCACGCCGCCTCTGCCCGGCGCCGCCGACGCTCGCGCCGCGATCGCGTACGCCTGCTCGGGGCTTTCGACGTCCACGATCCAGTAGCCTGCGAGGAACTCCTTGGCTTCCGGAAACGGGCCGTCCGTCACCGCGGGCGTGCCGGCCGCGGTCGCACGCACGACGCGGGCCTGCTCGGGCAGGTCGAGTCCCTCGGCGCCCACGAGCACGCCCGACTCGCCGAGCTCCCTGGCGAAGCCAATCATGAAGCCGATGTGCGCCTTGATGTCCTCTGGCGGCCAGGTGCCGATTCCCGCCGTCTCCCATCCGGCACGCGGGGCGTGCATCATCAACATGAACTTCATCGGGACTCCAGGTCGAAGCACGCCGGAATTGGCGCGATGTGATTCTCGCCGTTCGGCAGCCGTCCACGCCAGTGGCGGCGGTGTAAGGTTGTGAGGCTCAGAGGACCCCTATGACGATGCGTGTAGCCGGAATGGTTATTGCCGCTGTTGTGGCGCTCGATGCGAGTCCTGTGTTCGGCCAGTCGTGGCAGCTGCCAGCGGCGAGCGCGCGATGCCCCTCGAAGTGGGGCGCCGCCGACGAACGAGGCGCCGCCAATCACGCCACCCCCGCGACCGTGTTGAGGGCCGCGCGGCTGATTCGCACCGGGGAGGTGTTCGAGCTCGGGCGCCCGCTGGTGCCGGACATGCCGTTGGTCGCCGGCCGGAAGTTCGACCTGACTGCCAAGCGGACCAACGGCCCGCTCGGTGCCAACAAGCGCTACAGCAACGAGGAGCTCGTCGTCACCGAGCTGGGACAGGTCGGCACGCAGTTCGACATGTTCTCGCACCAGGGCCACGACGGCATGTTCTACAACTGCGTGTCCGTGGCGGACGTCGCCACGCGCAGCGGCTTCACGAAGCTTGGCGTCGAGAAGGTCGGCGCGCTCTTCACGCGCGCGGTGCTCGTCGATATCGCCGCGCTGAAAGGCGTCGACATGCTGCCGGCGGCGCACGAGATCACCGTGGCCGAGATCCGCCAGGCGCTCGACGCCGCCCGCCTGACGATTCAGCCTGGTGACGCGGTGCTGTTTCACACAGGCTGGGGACGATTGTGGGGCGCCGACAACGCACGGTACGGCACGAGCGCGCCCGGCATCGGCGTGGCCGCGGCTGAGTGGCTGGCGAAGCAGGACGTCATGCTGCTTGGCGCCGATACCGGTCCCGTCGAGATCATGCCGAACCCCGACACCGCCCTCAATCTGCCCGTGCACCAGATCGCATTGGTCGTCAACGGGATCTTCCTGCTCGAGAACCTCAAGCTGGATCAGCTCGCCGCCGCGCGCGTTTACGAGTTCGCGCTGATCCTGCAGCCGCTGAAGATCGTCGGCGGCACCGGATCCACGGTCGCGCCAATCGCGGTGCGGTGAATGGGTCGGTTGTTCGAGCCCGGTTCGAGCGCAGCGTGCACGCGAGTGTGAAGCGATCCGCGAGGGGCGCTTCAGTCGTGCCGAAGGGCGGCGATGGGATCGAGCGACGCCGCGCGGCGGGCCGGCAGATAGCAGGCGAGCGCGGCCACGGTCAGCAGCACCAGCACGACGAGGCCCAGCGCGATCGGATCGGTCGGCGCGATGCCGAAGAGCAGGGCTTTCAGCGCCGTCGCCGCGCTCACCGCCGCGGCGAGCCCCGCGGCCAGCCCGATCAGGACCGGCGGCATGCCGTGCGAGAACACCCACCGCATCACCTCGCCCGTCGGCGCGCCAAGCGCGAGGCGCAATCCGATTTCACGCGTGCGGCAGGTCACGGCGTAGCTGACGACGCCGTACAGACCGACCGCGCCGACGATCAGGGCCACGAGCGCGAAGATCGAGGTCAGCACCATCTGGAACTGCCGCTCCAGCACGGTCGAGGCGATGACTTCGCGCATGGTGCGCAGCGTGAGAATCGGCAGGCCGGAATCCAGCGAGCGAATCGCCGAGCGCACCGACGCCGACAACGCCGCTGGATCCTGCGTCGTCCTGACGAGCAGCGTCATTTGCCCGCTGGCCCACTGCTGGTACGGGCGATAGATCACCGGCGGCGCCTCGCGATTGACGGCGCCTGGCTGTGTGTCTTCGACGACGCCGACGACCGTGATGAGCGGACCGACGACGTCGCCCTGGCGGAACTGCCGGCCGACGACCGACGTCAGCGGCTCCCTTGGCCAAAGACGATGGGCCAGTGACTGGCTGATGACCGCCGTCAGCGATGCTTCGACATCACGAAGAAGTCGGCCTGCCCGAATGGTGGTTCCGCTGGCCGCAAAATAGCCGGGCGTGACAGCGCGAATCATCGCCACCGGGCGCAGGAGCACCAGGCGCGGGAAGGTCGGAGTCAGTCGGGTGGAAGATCGTGCGGCTGGCCCCGGTCCCTCCGGCGACGGCCGGCAGATCGCTGATCGCGCCCGCCGCCTGCACGCCGGGCAGCGCGCGCACGTTCTCGACCAGCTCGCGGTAGAAAGTCGCGCGGCTCGAGGAGGCGTCGTAGCGCTGGCCGAACAGCGACAGGTCGGCGGTGAGAATCCGCTCGACCTCGTAGCCGCGATCGGCGCGCATGACGTTGACGAAGCTGTGCAGGAGCAGGGCGGCCGATGCCAGCAGCGCCGTCGCGAGTCCCATCTCGACGCCGACCAGCGCGCGCCGCGCGCGGCCGGCGCGGCTTCCGCCGGTCGAGCCGCGCCCGCTCTCCAGCAGATCGGCGACATCTCTCCGGCTTGCCTGCCAGGCCGGAAAGAGCCCGCAGGCGACGCCCGTGACTACGCTGGTGACGATCGCGACGACGAGCAGCGGCAGGATGGGACGCACTTCGGTCATCGACGACAACACGTCCGGCCCGTACAGACGTCAACGCGGCGACGCCGTAGCGTGCCAGCAGGATCCCCAGCGCGCCGCCGGACAGCGTGAGGACGAGGGCTTCGGCCAGCGCGAGGCTCATCACGCGCATTCGACTGGCGCCGAGCGCGATGCGGGTGGCGAACTCGGTGGATCGGCTGGCGACCCGCGCGATCAACAGGTTCGCCAGGCTCACGCAGGCCGTCAGCAGCAGCAGCGCCGCGGCAGCCAGCACCAGCAGGAGACGCAGCCGGATCTGCCCGGCGTAGATCTCGCGCATCGGCACGATCTGGACGTCGACGGCGGTCTTCATCTCGGGCGCCTGCTCGCGCACCAGGCCGCGTAACGCCGTCGCCAGCTGCTGTCGGCCCTGCTCGGCGCTGCCTCCATCAGCCAGTCGCACGATGACGCCGTGATCCCAGCTCTCGTCCTCGAGCTCGCCAGGCGTCGGCGCGATCGGCTTGAAGATGTCCACGCGCGGCGCAAATGGCACCAGCGGATGGAACAGCCCGCCGGTCGGCACGAGCAGCGACGCCGGCGCGATGCCGATAACGACGTGCCGGGTCCCGTTGATGAGGATCGTCCGGCCGACGAGCCCGGGGTCGGCGGCGTAGCGCCGACGCCACAGCCCATCGCTGATGACGACGACGCCTTCCCGGCCGGGTTGCTCTTCGTCGATCGCGAAAGTGCGCGCCCGCGCGCCATCGGCACGCCGAGCAGCGAGAAGAAGTTGGACGACACCCTGGCGCCGCCGGCGCGTTCGGGCTCGCCGTCGCCGGTGAGGTTGCACTCCCAGGGGCGCAGCGCGGCGATATCGGCGAAGTCGGTTGGCGTCTCACGCCAGCGGATGAAAGTCTGGATCGACGCGGGGATGCTGGGAAACTGCTGGCGCCGCTCGGGCACGACGATCTCGGCGCTGTAGAGCCGATCGGGGTGCTGGTAGGGCAGCGGGTGCAGCAGCACGGAGTACACGACGCTGACGATCGCGGTGTTGGCGCCGATGCCCAGCGCCAGTGTCGCGATCGCGACCGCGGAGAACGCCGGCTGACGGCGCAGCATCCTGACGGCGTACCGAAAATCGCTGGCCAGCGCGTCCAGCCAGCCGATGCCGTTCATGCGGTAGATGTCTTCGCGCACCAGCGTCGGATTGCCGAGCTGACGCCGCGCTTCTCGTGCGGCCTCATCGGTCGGCATGCCCGTTTTTACGTAGCGCGCGGTGAGCAGCTCGAGATGGGTATCCAACTCCTCGGCGGCCTCGTCATCGAGGCGCTGCCGCGCCGGCAGAAATCCGAGACGTGAGAGAAAGGCGACGAGCCGGGTCCACATGGCTCAGCCCTGTGGCGCAATGCGCAGCAGCCGCGCGATGACGCCGGAGATGCGCTCCCAGTTCCTGGTTTCGGCGGCCAGCTGCCGGCGCCCGGCGCTGGTGATCGCGTAGTACTTCGCCCTGCGGTTGTTCTCCGACGTGCCCCAGCTGGCCGAGATCCACCGCCGCTGCAGCAACCGCATCAGCGACGTGTAGACCGTGCCTTCGTTCAGCTTGAGCGCGGCGTCGCTGATCTGCTCGATCCGACGGGCGATGCCGTAGCCGTGCTGCGGCCCCAGGCACTCGAGCGTCTTCAAGACCATCAGGTCCAGCGTCCCCTGCAGGACGTCGGTCTTGGGCGCGGGCGTTCCTTTGGACACACCAAAGGAATAGCCCACACACCTTTGGGATGTCAATAGGAGTGTCTAGGCGGCTGGCTGGACAGCCTTTGCCGGAGACCACCGGCGGGCGAGTGCCAGCACTACGACGGCCGTCACTGCGAGCATCACCACTTGCGGAATGGCAGAGGTCGCAGCAAGCAGCCGGATGTCCATCGGCCGGTCGAGCGGGATGTAGATCGACAGGGCGAGCCAGGCGGCAAGCGCCATCGCGAGCGTCCGGCCCGTCGGCGGCTGAAGCGCCACGAACAGCGTCAGCAGCCAGACCACGGGGAACCCCGCGTAGCCTTGCGGCAGGAACGGGCTGCGCAGGGTGCCGAGGATCACGATCGCCAGCCACGCCAGCGGCTGCTGCGCCTCGCCACGGGCCCGCCGCGCGATCAGGATCGTCAGCGCGGCGGCCACCAGCGTGTAGATCCAGCCGACGATGCGCGATGCGCCGAACTCGATGTCCGCCAGCCCCAGCAGCTTCGCCTTGAAGACCAGGCCGGGGATCGAGTGGTTGATCACGATCGGTCCGGGATTCCGCAGCGCCGGGAATGCCTCGCCGCTCAGCAGACGCGGCATGTGGTCGACGAAGGCGGCAAACGGCGCGGCGCCAAGATCCACGTATGTCGCGACAAGCAGGACGAGGCCGAAGGCCGCCGTCCAGCCAAGCGCGCGCCAGTCGCGGCGTACGAGCAGGAACAGCACGAGCAGGCCGGGATAGAGCTTGCTGACGATCGTGTAGGCGAGCAGCGCGCCGCCGGCCGCATGACGCCCTCGCTCGAAGAGCGCCATCGCCACCACCGCAAGCGCGATCACCACGAACTGCACGTTGCCCTTCTGCAGCGTCGTCAGCGTCGGCATCATCAGCCAGATGAGCGGCGACAGCAGGATCGCGCGCGACCCGGCGGCAGGACCCAGCCGACGAGCCACCAGCAGCATCGCCAGCAGCATCGTCCCGCAGGTGAGGCCGAACCACACCATCCGGAACCGCAGGAAGTCCGGTGTCGCCAGCAGCAGCGCTCGCGGGGCCAGCAGGAAGGGCGGAGGATATTCGTAGACGTCGATGCGGAACTGTCCGATCGGTTTTGCCCGGCGCGGCGCCTTCGGGTCGGTCCCAGGCACGGAATAGAGCGCGTCGTCGTAGATGTTCTCGACCCGGTCAGCCGCTTCAGCCGCGACGTAGTAGGCGCTGACGCACGAGTGGCCCAGTTCCCAGTTGCTCGACGGGATGCACGAGAAGCCGACCTGTGCCGGCGACACGATGAAGATCGCGAGCCGCCCGAGCGCGACCAGCGAGCCGGCCGCGGCGAGGGCCGAGACGATCCGCAGCGCCTTCGGACACGCGTCGTCGGCAAAGGCGAGGATCGGACGGCGGAGGAGGGCGAAGAGGACCAGCGCTGCGCCGATGGCCGCAATCGGAATCGCGAGGCGCCACGAGCCGAGCAATCCGGAGGCAATCGTGAAGGTGAAGATCCCGGCCGCGCCGGAGACCGCCGCGGCGACAACTGGGTAGACTCGCGAGTTGTTCATTTATTACACCGGCGCGCCGAGTTGCCGCATCAGGCCCGCGTAATCGGTCACTCGACGTTCCCAGGGGCCGCCGCAAGGGACTCCCTCGAACAGGTGTCGTGGGCTGGCGGGCGGCCGGGGCGCCATGCAGGCGTGTAGACTGGCCGGCAATGTCCAGCCTCCAGCTCGACCTTGTCCGCGAGCGCCAGTTGCCCGTGCGGGGCGCCAGCGCCGTCGCCGCTGTCGGCCGCGCGCTCTTCGTGGTCGAAGACGACGACGGGATCTATCGCGTCGAAGGCAAACGCGCGGCGCTCTGGGCCGGCCGCAAGCAGCATCGCGCGCTGGGCGACCTCGAAGGGCTGGCGGTCGACAACAAACGGACGACGCTGTGGGCGCTCGCAGAGAATGACGGCGCGGTGCTCCAGTTCTCCCTGAGCGGCACGTCGCCGCGACCGACGGTCATCGGCCGCCTGCCGCGTCCGGGGACGAAGAAAAACAAGGGCTTCGAGGGCCTGGCGTTCCTGCCTGCGCGGCTGTCGCCGTCCGGCCGGCGGTCGCTCATCGCCGTCCACGAAGGCAAGCCGCGGCGGGTGGGCGTCTTCGCCCTGCCGGACCTGGAGCTGACGCACGAGTTGAAGCTGCCGGACAAGGCGAAGAAGCTGCTGAAGGACCTGGCCGACGTCACGGTCGATCCCGTGAGCGGCGCTCTACTCCTTCTCTCCGATCAGAGCCGCCGCATCGTCGTCGCCCACATCGTCGACGACGAGCTCGAGCTCGCCGGCAGTGTCAATCTGCCGCTCGGCCGGAAGGAGAAGCCGGAGGGAATCGACTTCGCCGGCCGCTCGCGGCTGCTCGTCGTCACCGACGATTCCGCGAAGCTGCTGGAGTTCGCGGTGCGACGGTAGCAGACCCGTGAAGAGTCCGGATCACTCGGCCTTCGGTCCCTGCAGCGACTTGTGGATCTGGCGGATCGCGCCGAGGTGATAGGCGAGATGGGCGACGCTCGAGATCATGCCGTTCAACTCGAGTGCGGAGAGCTCGCGCGGCTTCGCCAGCGCCTCGCGCCACCGCGCCGTTGACGTGCGGAGGCGGGCGCGCAGCCCGTCCCATTCCTCCTCGGTCACAGCCCCACGCCGCCAGCTCGCTGCCCAGTCCGCCCCGGCCCACGGGTTCGGATCGCCATCAATCCAGCGATTCATCAGGTCGAGCCCGTAGTTCACGTGATCGACGTGAGCGGCGATGGTGGCCGCGCCCGGCGCCGGCGACCTCGACGCGGCCTCGGCAGAGAGCTTGTCGAGCGATCGGAGCAGGCCGGCGTCGCCCGGGTTGAGCATGTAGGCTTCCCTGGTCGGTGGGCCATCAACCAGCTCGGTGAACAGCAGCGCGAGTGACGTGTGGAGCGCAGGGTCGGCAGGCATGGTCGCCTCACTTCTCTGTCGCCGCGGACTGGTCTCGCGTGATGTCGTACTCGAGAAACAGCGTGCCCGTGCCGCTGTAGACACGATGCTTCCGCAGCTGAAGCCGAAGCATTGAAGCAGGGGGCGGCAGGAGGGGAAGGCCGCCCCCGAGAATCACGGGGATAACCGCGACGTCCACGCCGTCGACGACGCCGGCGCCGGCAAGCTCGCGGAACAGCTCTCCGCCGCCCCACAGCCAGAGCGGCTTGTCGCTACCGGAAGCCTTGAGCTGCCGGACGTGCGCGACGGCATCGCGTGCGAACGTCACGCCATCGCGTTCTCCTTCGGGAAGCGAGCGTGAGTACACGTACGTCGGCAGCGCCGGACCCACCGCGCCGCCCGTCTCCACGAAGACCTCGTACAGACCGGCGGCCCATGACGAGGCCGCTGAACCCCGCGTACATCGCCGCGAAGTCAATCTCGGGGTCGACGACGATCCAGTGGTACTCGCCGTTGGGCCCGGCGATGAAGCCGTCCAGGCTCGCGGCGACGGAGTATCGAAGCTGCCGCATGTCCGCCTCCTGCCGATCATCGTAATTCAGTCCGACGTTGGCGTTAGGATCGTCCGGCATGGAAGCACGGTCGAGCATGCGCAGCGTCCAGATTGAGGAATGGCGGCCCGACGAGCTTGACGCGCAGGCGCTGTCGAGCGACGTCGACGTGCTCGCCGACATCCTGCGCGCCGTCGTCGAAGGCGGCGCCGGCGTCAGCTTCTTCGTCCCGTTCACCCTCGACGACGGCCGCCAGTTCTGGCGGGAGCGGGTGCTGCCGGGAGTGCGCGCGCGCACGCGTCGAGTGCTGGTAGCGCGTGACAACGGACGAATCGTCGGCACGGTTCAGCTGGAGCTGTCGATGCCGCCGAATCAGCGGCACCGCGCCGAGGTGCTGAAGATGCTGGTGCATCCCGACGCGCGCCGGCGCGGCATCGCGCGGGCCTTGATGGTGGCTCTCGAAGAGGTCGCGAAAGAGGAAGGGCGCACGCTGCTTACGCTCGACACTGTCACCGGTTGCCCGGCCGAGCCGCTGTATCTCTCGCTTGGCTTCGTCACGGTCGGTGTGATCCCGCGCTTCGCGCGCAAAGCGCTGACGCCCGAGCTGGAGGCGGCGACGATCATGTACAAGGAGCTGTCGTAGCGCAGGCCTCAGGTCTGCCGTGGCAGGGCTGAAGCCCTGCGCTACGTGCGCGCGACTTCTGCGCGTGCGCGCTTGAGGTGGCGGCGGGAAGTCCGATTCCCTTCCGCTGAACGTTCACCAGTACCAGTCGCACTGATCTGGAGGTTGGTCATGTCGAACGAATGGGCCGCGAAACTGAAGCCGGAGGATCTCGTGCTCGACGCGATTCCCGACACCATCGAGGAGACGATGCGCGCGCGCGACGAGTGGATGAAAGGACTTCCGAAATCTTCCGACGGACTCGAGTTCGTCGTCAGCGACCTGAGCCGCTGGAATCCCGGTCAGCAGGTACGCGTCGCCTTCAAGGACGGCGACGCCGCGCTGCACCGCGACATCGCCGAGGCGACCGAGGAGATCACGCGCGGCTGCAATCTCGTGCTCGACTTCTGGACCGACCGGCAGGCCGGCACGTTTCGCACCTGGAGCCCGCAGGACACCGAGTATGCCGGGCGAAATACGCGTCAGCTTCGACCTGCAGGGGTTCTTCTCCCTGGTCGGCACCGACAGCGTCAACCCGGCGATTGGCGCCGGCGGCGGCCCGATTGGCGGCAACCCCGGGCAGTGCAGCCTGAATCTCGGCGGGTTCACGGTCAACCGCCCGCCGAACTGGCGCGGCGTCGTCCGGCACGAGTTCCTGCACGCGCTCTCGTTCCACCACGCGCATCAGAACCTGCGCGGGCCCTGCGAGCAGTCGTTCCGCTGGGACGACGACGAGGGCTACCAGCCGACGCAGGATCCGCGCGGCGCGTTCGTCGCCGATTCGGCCGGCCGACGGCCTGGCATCTACACGTTCCTCTCCGGGTTCCCCAACTTCTGGAATCGCGCGAAGGTCGATCACAACCTGCGCACCGAGGAGAGCCCCGAACTCGTCGTCGGGCCCTTCGACGCGCAGTCGGTGATGCTGTACCGGTTCCCGCCGCTGTTCTACAAGTCGACGCCCAGCCCGTGCGCGCCGAGCGGCGAGGGACTCTCGCTGTCGACGGGCGATCTGCGTGGGCTGCAGCTGCTGTATCCGGGCGAGCCGCCTGCGGTGGCGGCCGTCGCCTCCCGCCGTGCGGCGCTGCTCGAGACCGTCGAGAAGAGAGCCGACGCAGATCTGGAAGGGCCTGGAGGCGGCCGCACTGCCGAGTTCGCGCGGGCGGCGGCTCGGGTGCTGAAGCAGTCGCTGGCAGCGGCACCGCGGCCGTAACGCGGGGACGACGGAGCTGCCCAGGCGAACAGCATTCGAAGGCCTCAGAGCGGCACGGCGTTTCCGACATGGTCGCTTGCCAGCCGGGCATCGAATCGAGGCACGGGCGCTTCGAGGTCAACAATTCCTGATCGGCTGTCCTGGTACGCTGGTTGCTCTGGCCGTGCTGCAGTGAGTCCCCATGGTTCATCCCTGCAGCCTCCTGGCAACGCACGCGGCGTCACTGTTCGGACAGCTCGCTGAGGTGCTGGACAGCGGATCGCCCGATGCCGTGCACGACGCGCGGGTGAGCACCAGGCGAATCCGCGAACTGCTGCCGCTCGTCAGCCCGCGACAAACGGAGTCGGACAGCGAGCTTCGCGATCGCTTCCGGCGCGCCGGGCGCGCGCTCGGAAGCGTCCGCGAGGATGACGTCCATCTGGCGCTCGTGTCGTCGCTGAGTGCCAGCCTGCCCACGTCGGCCGAAGCGCTCGGCCTGGTGCAGCAGCGTTACGAAGAGGAGCGGCCTGCCCGGGTTCGAAAGCTCATCAAGACACTCGAGGAACTGGAGTTGATGTCCGACGCGAAACGGCTTGCGGCGCGCCACGGGCCGAACCGTGTGCTCGCATGGCTGCCGGCGCGCGAGTCCTGGCAGGCGCGCCTTCGTTCGATCGTGACGGCCCGATGTCACGCGGCTGCCGACGCGATCGTGCATGCCACCGGCGTGTACTTTCCAAATCGTGTGCACAATGCCCGCATCAGCGTGAAGAAGTTGCGCTATGCGCTGGAGGCTTATCAGGACACCGGGCTGGGCGATAGGGCGGATGACCTGCGCAGGCTGCGAAAAGCGCAGGACCTCCTCGGTGAGTTGCGCGACCGCCAGACGCTGCTCGACGCGATCGCCGGGATCGACGTCCCGCAGGAACGCCCTGACCTCAAGGCGCAGCTCGAAGTCGTCACCGGGTTCCTGCGCGCCGAATCCCGCGGCCTGCATGGGCGTTATGTCGCAAGGCGGGCCGTCCTGCTCGACATCTGTCAGCGCGAGGCATGCAGGCCCTGCGGCGGCCGCGCCGGCGGGCGGTGGCGCTCGGCGCGGTGGCGGCATCTATCGGCCTGTCCGGTGGGCTGGTGGCCGCCCGTTTGCACGCGGCTGCAGCGAATGGCAGTTCGCGTGCACAAACGGGCGCCGGATGAAGTCAGGATCCGTCTCCCCCAACCCAGAGGCCACCAAATGCCACTCGCACAAGACGAGGTCACGGCGATCAGTCTCGACGTCATTCAGGCACAGCTGCAGCCGCTGGAGTTGGTGGGAATCATCGCGACTGAGGGCGGCAGCAACCGTGTCGAGCTGATGGTGACCGTCGACGGCTGTCATGAAGACCCGTGCCGCCTTCTGCTGAACCTGTCGCGAGGGAGTCGCGCCGAGTTCGAGATCGAGCTTCGCCGCAAGCTTGGCGAGGCGCTGCGCGGTCACACTCGACCCGCCTAGGTTTGCCGAGCCGGTCACTCGGCAGCAGTTCAGCGGTCCGTTCCTAAAGCGAGCTCGACATTGGCCCCGACATTGGCGGCCTTCATGAACGCCGATCCGGCCTGGCGGCGCGTGAGTCGGGCGCGAACCAGCTCGTAATCCGGCGTGCGCAGAGCGATGGCGCCGGCCTTTGTCGCGAACATATCCGCCTGCCGCAGGTAGCGCGTGACGAACTTCTCCACCTCCGGCCGCGACAGGCTTGCCGCGTTGACGTAGATGAACAGCGGCCTCGAAGCGGCCGGTAGACGCCGCGGCGCACGTTCAACGCGCTGGGCTCCACGGGGCCGACACCGACCGAGTCATCGCCGTCGTCGATCGCCACGCCCTTGAGGCCGTTGCGATGCCGTTCGAAGTGGTCGTAGCCGACGTACCCCAGCGCGAGCGCGTCGCCCATCACGCCGTTGACGATGACGCTGTCGTCTTCGCTGGCCAGGTAGTCGGAGCGGCTGTCACCGCTTCGCCCGGCCACCACCTCGCTGAAGAAATCGAACGTGCCGGACTTCGGCCCGGGCCCAAGCAGATGAATTTCACGATCGGGCCACTCGGCCCGCACTTGTTGCCAGCGGGTGATCTTGCCGGTCGCTGCTGACTGCCACAGCACCTTCAACTCGCCGATTGTCATCGACGTCGCCCAGGTATTGCTCGGGTGCACGACGACGGTGATGCCGTCGTACACCACTGGCAGCTCGAGGTACACCACCTGGTGAGCGGTACACATGGCATCCTCGGCAGCTCGAATCGGCCTGGACGCATTCTGGATGTCGGTCCGCCCGGCGCAGAACTTCTCGAATCCGGCGGTCGTCCCGGAGAACGCGTCCGCGATGGCGGCGTTCGGCGTGCCCTTCAGGAACTCGGCAGCCGCCGCCTGGGTGATGGGGAACACGGTGCTGGAGCCGTCGACGCGGATCGGGGCACCCGACACCGCGTCCGTCTGGGCGCACGCACACATGGACAACAGCGCCGAAAGCGCGACCGCGCAGGTGCGAAGGGCAGTCATGGCCGCAGAGTAGTGGCGGCAGATGTCGGTCGTGTGTCGAGACTGTAAACACCGCGGGCGCGGGCGAGCTGGTCCGAGGGCTGGCGCCCCCGGACCGTCGGGTTGCTACTTGATCGGCTGATCCAGCTGGACGACGCGGATCGTGCTGGCGCGGCCGGTGTCCTGCAGCGTGCACTCGCTTCCCGCGAACGTGCCGACGCCGAAGTCGTTGTCGTTGGCGATGACCAGCGTCTTGCCGTCGACGACCGTGAGGCCTTCGATCTTGAAGGGCCACTCGCCGTTGCGCGCGTCGAGCGCCGGCATGATCTCCCGCTTCGGCAGCACGGTGATCCCCGCGGCGGCCAGGCCGGCGGCGTCGAGCTGCTCCAGGCTCGGCGACTGCGCGACCGAGTCCCACGTTGTGCCGAGCAGGTTCGTGGCGTCGTTCAGGTCGACGAGAAAGATGCGCGCCAGCGCGTCCACGCGCTCGAGGACCAGCATCCGCCGCGCGTCGAGCATCGCCAGCGCCGAGATCTTGATGTCGCGCGGGCGATTCTCCGGAGCTGGGTAGCGCGAGGCGTCCTCGAACCGATAGGCGTACTCGCCGATTGCCGTGCGCGTGTCGACATCGAACGCGAGGATCCGGATGTTGAGCGACGCGTTGCCGGCATCCGTGTTCGGGTTGAGCAGCGGGCTCTGCATGGCGGCGTAGAGCGTGCGGCGATCAGGGGAGAGCGTCAGCCCTTCGAAGCCGCGATTGATCTTGCGGCGGCCGAGAATCGCGGGCAGGGCATCGACCGTCGGATAGAGCGTCGTCGCCGTGTCGGCCGGCAGTCCGGCTGGCATGTAGCGCGTCAGCACTTCGCCGGTCGGGCTGATGTGCAGGATGGACGGCGAATACTCCTCCGCCACCCAGAAGCTGCCGTCGTGCGCGCGGGCCAGGCCCTCGGTGTCGAGCCCGTTGGGGTTGAAGTCGAGCGGCTGTGTGCCGTCGCAGTTCCACGGCGCCTCGTCGCGCAGCGCGTTGGAGACGCCGCTGACCGGCACGCCCCGGCGCCCGTGATCGGCAGTGCCTGCAGGATGTCGATGCGGTCGTCGATGGTGCGGACCTGCACGATGAACGGCGTGAACTCCTCGACCGGGAATGTCCGCTTGCCTGGCAGCTCGCCGTTCGGGCCGCGATCCGTGATCGTCCAGTAGATGCCCGGGCCGTCTTCGGGGCCGCGCCAGAGATCGCTGCCGATGCCTCCCAGGTTGACGCCGTGATCGGCATCCGCGGTGATATCAGCTTCCTCGAGCAGGAAGTCTGCGAGCGGAATGGTCGGCAATGTGTAGGTCGCGGCTGTCTTCCAGCTCACCGCCTCGCCCGCCATCGTCGCCAGCCCGGCAACTACCGCCAGCGCCACACCTCGTCCCACTCTCCGGTCACGTGCAGCCATCTGTCGCACCCCTTCTCGCTGCGGGCGCGTCCGGCAGGCTTGCCGGACGACGCGCCCGCGTTGAACCAGCCGGACGATATGCGTTGGGTGCAACAGCGGCGTGTCGCGGACGTGAAGAGAGTGTGACGGTCAACGCCGCCGATAGACGGGGACCGTCGATCAATCCGGCAGTGGTAACCAGTTCCCTATGGGGATGAATGCTGCCCAATAGTACGGGTGCCGGCGGCTGGGATTCTCCATCATCGCCTGTTGCGCTGCGCGGAGGGCGCCGGCACGTCCTTCGCCTTTGAGCAGGCGCTCGTAGTAAGCCACCATCAACTCCTGGGTCGCTGCATCGGGCACTTTCCACAGTGATGCGACCTGCGTCTGTGCGCCGGCAAGCACCAGTGCCCGTCTCAGCCCATAGACGCCTTCGCCCGTCTGCAGCTGCCCCAACCCGGTCTCGCATGCCGACAGCACTACCAGCTGCGTGCCGAGCAGGTCCAGCTGCGCCGCCTCAACCGCCGTGAGGATGCCATCATCCGCTGCGGCCGATCGCCGATTGTTGGCGCCGGCGAGCGCTAATCCCGATCGCAGCAGCGGATTCTCATCCGCTCGCAGTACCTGCGTATCCGAGCCGACGATCAACTCCTTATGCGGCACCGCCGCTCTACGATCCGCAAGAAAGAATCCGTGAGTGGCCAGGTGCAGAATTCGCGGCCCATGGAGATCCCTGACGCTGGCCTCCGTGGCACGGGCGCCAGTCAGCACGTTCCCCGCGCCGAGCTTGAGCAACGAACGGAGCGCATTCGCCTCGGCAGCTGTACCCGCCAGGGAGGTAAACACCAGCCCGCTGGCGTCCAGATCGGCTGAGCGCGCAGGCGAAAGCGGACGCTCGACGGTCGGGCCCTTGTCGCTGCGTTCGTCGAAGGCGGGATCAGCCAGGACGACGGCACTGCCCTTCGCCGCCGATACCGAGGACATTCGCAACAAGTCGCGGCCGCTTGTCAGATATGTGAGCTCGAAGCGCTGAGCGAGATAGTCACCTTTGTCGTCCACCAGCACGGCGAACGGAACCAGGTTCAGCGCGGCGTCGGGGGACAGCAACAGCCGCTTGCTGTTCGTGACGTGGTCCTGGAGCGGCTTGAAGACCTTCTCACACAGGTCCGCGGCCAGTTCTCGGTAGGTGGCGGCCGTCGGATCACGGAGGGCATCCCGAAGCTCTGCTATCAGTGTCTCAATCGGCTGGGCGAGGCCGAGATCAATCGCGACAGGGCTGCCGCCGCGGTGGAGCACAAAGGCCATGTAGCGCGGTGCGCCCCAGGCCGCCGACGTCTCCTTCGTCGGCTCGAAGGGCTCATATCGAAACCATTCGACCAGGCCTGTGTCTTCCGGGAGCGCCTGGCGCACGCCCTCCAGCGTGATTGGGACCACGGCCTGACGGAATACGGCGCTGCGCTTGGACAACTCGACCTGGAGTCGCTCCTGCTCTTGAGTGAGCGCGGTCAGGCGCCCACGGTACTGAGACGCGTCGCCGGGACCGCTATAGGCCAGGAGCGACAACTGTTGCGCGACAGCCGACAGCTGGTCCAGGAGCGAGCGATCCTCCGGTGCCACGCTGCGCCGCAACCGCATGACGCTGTCGGACATGACGTCGAGCACCCGCCCCTTGAACTGCAGCACGTTCAGCAGTCCGAGCACCGTGGTTTGGGCTGTTGGACTGCCTATTGACAAGGAGACGGTGTGGTAGACGCTGCCCAGTCGCATGTTCAGGTAAGCCCGCTTGCGCGCTTCTGATCCTGAGAGCAGAAACCGGACGGTATTGCTTTCCTCGATGCGCTGAGCTCGCTCCATGAGCGACTCGGACTTCGCGTTGGCGCCCACGGCCTGGTAGACGGTCGCGAGATTGATGAGCGCACCGGCGGTTTGCGGATGATCAGGGCCGAGCGACTTTTCGAAGATCGTCAGCGCACGCTCATTGAGCGACTCGGCCTTCGCGTAGGAGCGCGTGTAGTAGTAAACCAGGGCGAGATTGATCAGAGTGGCAGCGGTGTCCGGATGGTCGGGGCCCAGTGCCTTCTCACGGATCGCCAGGGCGCGCTGATGCATAGCTTCTGCCTTCGCGTGGGCACCGGAGGCTTGGTACAGGCCACCCAGGTTCGTAAGTGCCATGGCCGTGTCCGGGTGGCTGGCGCCGAGCGCCTTTTCAATTATCGTCACGACGCGCTCGAACAGCGGCGCCGCTTTTTCGTAGGCGCCCGTGTCGTGGTAAAGCACGGCGAGGTTCGCCATGGACGTCGCCGTCTGCGGATGAGCGTCACCCAGCGCGTTTGTTGCGATGGCCACTGCGCGCTGGTAGAAGGCCTCGGCCTTCTGGTAGGCGCCTGTGGCGTGGTAAAGCGCCGCAAGGTTGTGAACTGCCGCGCCCGTTCCGGGTGCTCGGCACCGAGGGCTTTTTCCGTAATCGCGAGCGCGCGCTCATGCAGCGGCTCGGCCCGCGCATAGTCGCCGGTGGACTGATATAGCAGGGCGAGGCTGCCGAGCGCGTCAGCGACCCCGGGATGGCCAGGGCCGCGCGCTCCCTCCTGCGTCGCGAGCGCGCGTTGCAAGGATGACTCGGCTTTCGCGTGCGCGCCCGTATCGTGATACAGACGTCCGAGATCGTTGAGCACGCTCGCGGCACTCAGCGGATCGGGATCGCGGAGTTTTCGAAGATTGCCAACGCCCGCCGGTAAAGCGGCTCCGCTTTCGCATAGGCGCCCATCGCCTGGTATAGCTGCGCAAGATTGTCGAGTGCCGTACCGTCTGCCGATGCACGCTCCCCAGCGACTTTTCCGCGATTGCCAGGGAGCGCTGGAAGAGCGGCTCGGCTTTCGCGTACGCGCCCATCGCCTTGTAGAGCTCGGCAAGATTCTCGAGAGCAGTCGCAGTGTTCGGATGATCAGGCCCGAGCGCTCGTTCCGCGATTGTCAGAGCACGTTGGTAGAGCAGCTCGGCCTTCGAGACGCAGCTGTAATGCGGTATAGCTCCGCCAGGTTGTTCATTATTTCGCCGGTCTTCGGATGATCGGGCCGAGCACCTTTTCGGCGATCGCCAGTGCTCGCTGGTAGAGCGGCTCGGCCTTCCCGTAGTCGGCGGTGGCCTCATACAGTCCTGCGAGATTGCTCAGCGTGCCGGCAGTGGCCGGATCGTCGGGGCCAAGGGTCTTCTCACGGATCGCCAGGGCGCGCCGGTAAAGCGGCTCCGCCTTGGCGTACGCGCGGCTCATGTCGTACACCATGGCGAGACTGTCGAGCGCCGCGGCCGTGTTGGGATCGTCGGGGCCGAAGGCTTTTTCGGCAATTGCCAGCGCCCGCACGCACAGTGGCTCAGCCTTCCCATAGGCCGCGGTTTCCCGATACACCGCTGCGAGATTGGTCAGCGCACTCGCAGTGTCTGGGTGATCCGGGCCAGCGGTTTTCTCCAGGATAGTCAGAGTGCGCCGGTAGAGCGGCTCGGCTTTGGCGTAAGCGCCGGTGAGGTGGTAGAGCACCGCGAGATTGTTGAGTGCAACGGCAGTGTCGGGATGGTCGGGCCGGCTGTTCTCTCGCGAATCGACAGCGCGCGCTCGTATAGCGGCTGTGCCTTCGGGTATTCGCCAACGAGACGGTACAACTCGGCCAGATGATTGAGCAGGGTGGCGGTATCGGGGTGGTCGCGCCCCAGCGATTTCTCCACGATTGCGAGGGCGCGCTGCGCGAGGGGAATAGCCTCCTCGTGGCGGCCTTCGTTGGAGAGCCCGGCCGAGCGTTCATAGAGGTTGCCCGCCTCCTCGAGCGAGCCGCCCTGAGCGCCCAGGCTGGCTGTAGCCAGAGCAATGAACACGCCGACCGCGCTGATACAAAGCGAATGGCGCAGGCATGTACTCATTTTCGACCTCATGGCGGCGGCTCGTTCTCTCTGAGGGCCGCTGCCAATGCCACGGCGGTGCCGGAGTGCTGCTGACCATAGTCGACGCCAGGTCTGCGACGATCGCGCCCCCGGCGCCTCATAACCGCGGTTTGAAGCGGATGGCTCCGCCGAGCTCCTGCAGGACAGTCGGGGGAATCCTGCTGCCGACAGCGATGAGATTGCGCAGCCTGAGGCCGAATCGCTGCAGCGAATCCTCCGACCAGCTCCGCTCCTGGGCCGCCAGGTAGGTGAAAAACTTGATCGAATTCCACGCCAGCTCCGGCACCACACTGGTGAGGTCCTCCCACAGGTGCGCGGACGTGCCCGACTCTGATAGAGGCTTCAAGACAGAAAGCAGATACGGCCCGCCCTGACGCGTCTGCTGGATTCTGGCGAGAAGAATCTGCGCGGCGCTGTAGTCGTACGCGGCGAGCACGCTGGCTGCCCAGTCAGTGTTCGATTTCCGGCCTCGGGCAGATGCTTGAGAGGGTATGTACGTGGCATTCAGGCTTCGCCGTCGAACATGCCGACGAAGGAAGTCGTCCACGTCCTGCAGGACGAGAAGACACGCTTCGATGGTTTTCAGGTACCTGTCTCACTCTTCACCGGTTCTTGGCGGCGAGCTGAAGAGCAGGTAGCTGTACAGGCCGTAGCCCGGTGATTCGAGGTCGCCGGGAAGTAGATAGTGTCTGCCCGAGAGCAGACTCTCGGCCTGAACGGTGCCGCGATCCGGAAGCGCTGCCGCTTTCTGGCCGATGAAGACCTGCACCGCGCAAGTCAGATCACCCTTGCCGGTGGTCGTGACCTTGACCGTCGCGACTGCCCGGCGCTCGGGTTCGGGAGACACCTTGACCGATGAAAGATCCCACTTCGTGGTAGCCGCTTGCGCTTCGACACGACCGGCATCCACCTCCCAGGCAAACACAATCGGCTGACTGATCGGGCGACCCTCGGCGGTGCTGACCCACGCCTGCAGAGCGACGCTTTCCCCTTCGACGATTGCGGCTGCTCGGCCAGACAAATGAGCTCGACTTCGCCGTCGGTGTTCTGATCCGCCCGCACGGCGCTGTCCAGTACGGGATGATTGAACGAGCGGTACGTGCGAGACGACACAGCAGGCAGTCAGCGCAGGTCTTTTCATTGCGGCCATTCTTCCGCTCCTGCCCGCTGGAAGCGCGCCCACACAGCGCGTAGCGCAACCACGAGGCCCCACGAGACAACCAGAACGAATAGCAGCTCCGATCCATTAAGCGGCATGCCCGCGAGGTACGCGTAGACGCCGAGAGTCAGCGCCAGGCCAAATGTGATACCGACGGTTATGAAGTCGAACCGCCTCCACCCCACGGTCTGACGCGAAGCGGCGCCGCGCGATTTGAGGCCACTGACCAACTCGATGTCGCGGACCAACACCGCGAGATCCGCTTTGCGGCGTGCCTGGGTATCGCCAATCTTTCGAGCTTGCTGATCGGGCAGCTTGCGTAGATCTGGTGGGAGTTGTTCCGGGCGTGGCAGGGGCGCCTCGTCCACGAGAACCGGAATGACCGTCACATCAGCACGACTCAGCGCCAGTGCAATTTCCTGGCGGTGGACGTCCTCGGCAAGCTGGATAAGTGGTCGGTTCTGCTCATCGGCCAGCGTCAACCAGCGCGGCCCGATCACCACCAGTACAACCTTGCATTGCTCCAGCGCGCGCTGAAGCTGCTCGCGCCAATTCCCGGCGTGCAGGGCGTCCTTGTCGAGAAACACACGATCGGGTCCGAAGAGTCTGGCGAGATCGTCGCGCAATGCAATCGCCCAGGCCTTGGCATCCGCCTGTCTGTAACTGATGAAGATACCCGTCGTTCTCTCCTGCTCCAGGTGACGGTTGTTGTATTCCGGTGGATAGCCCACCTCCGCGGCCAGCCCAGATTCTACGGCTAGTCTTCGAAACGCCAATCACTGCTGTTCCGTACAAACGCACAGTCGAGCTGGCAGGGCTGAAAGACGTGCAGGGGGGTGATCGACTACAAGAGACTTCGGGTACCTTCACCTGTCAGTAGACAATTGACGTCGAGTCCGCGGCATGGTCCGCCCCGTGACAGCTCACGGGTCTACAACAAAGAGACGGGCTCCAACAGCCGCGCGATGACGTCGGCGGCGGTGTACCGTGTGGCTCCTGCCGTCATGAACTGCGTGACGCGCGACAGGTCGTCGCCCGAGGTCACCCAGGCTACCAGCCAAACACGGTGCCGTGCGGCACCGCATTGCCTGTTGCGCCGTGCGGCCACGTCGGGCGGTCGAAGGCCAATCCCGGCCGGCCCGATCCCGCGTCGCGCCGCGCCCCTCGCCGAGACGTGTCTTCCTCCCCGGTGCCCGGCAGTTGACCATCACCATGCGTCTGACCGTGGGCGCCGACTGGCGCTAATATACGAAACCATCAGGTGACAAGGAGGCCGAAGATGAGGCATCCGGTGCTGTTGGTCGGCGCGGTCGTATTCGTTGTCGGGGTCGGTGCAGCCGCTGCCCAGGCGCCGGCCCCCGCGGCTCACACGTCGGTGACGCCGGCCGATTTGAAGTGGGGCCCGCCGCCGCCTGCGCTGCCGGCCGGTGCGCAAGCGGCGGTGCTGCAGGGCGATCCGGGAGGGACAGGACCATTCGTCGTCCGGGTGAAGATTCCGGATGGGTACACGATCCAGGCGCACTGGCATCCCAACGACGAACATGTGACGGTACTCGAGGGCGAGGTGCTGTTTGGCATGGGCGACAAGTTCGACGCGGCGGCCCTTCGCGGCTACGCCGTCGGGTCGTACATCGTGACGCCGAAGGAGATGCGGCACTTCGTGCGTTCGAAGGGCGCCACGACGATCCAGGTGCACGGCATGGGGCCGTTCACGCTGACCTACGTCAACGCCGCCGACGACCCGCGGAACAAGAAGCCGAGCCAGTAGGGCGGGACGGCACTCAGCACTCGCCACTCGACACTCAACACTCGGCACTCGACACTCAGCACTTACTTGAGTGTCCACAGCCGAATCGGCGAGGCCAGGCCGCGCCCGCCGTGCATTGCCTCGATGCGATCGAACGGGCGCGTCGGGTAGACGCGTTCGGAGAGGACGATCTCGCCGCCGTTGGCAAAGACCTCGAGCGTCGTGCGGTCGAAGATCGCGCGGAGCGCGACCCGGCCATTCGACCATCGCGCTGGCGCGGCGTGCCGGCCGGGTACTCATCGTGGAACGGCGTCGCGCGCGACCGCTGGCGGTCGACGAACACCTCCAGCGGCTGCGCGCGCACGCCGACGATGACCTCTTCGCCGGCGCTGTTGCTCAAGCGGAACCCGGCCTCGGACCAGTCGCCCGCCTGCACGTCGAGCTCGATCTCGGCGCCGCCAGGAAGCGCGGCGCCGGTCGTGACGGTCGCTGGTTCCAGGCTCGCGCGCAGCGTCGCCAGCTCGCGAATCGGCGCCTGGACGAGGCGAATGCCGTCCGGCGTCTGTCGCAGCGCGACCTCGCGCGGCAGCGACTGCACGCCCCGCCACGGGGAAGTCGGCTCGTCGTTGGCGTACGCCCAGTTGCTCATCCACGCAATCCACAGGCGCCGGCCGTCGGACTGCGGGATGTGCTCGTACGACTGCGTCGCGTAGAAGTCCTTGCCGTAGTCCACCCACCGCGTCTCGGCAGCGGGGTTCTCGTTGACGAACCGCGTGCCGTCGAACGTCCCGATGAAGTACTGCGCGCCCGAGCCGCCGACCGGTCCGCCCGGGTTGATGTCTACGTCGAGCACCCACCGCACGTTCTGCGGATCGCCGTCCACCGGAAGCGGGAAGAGGTCGGGACACTCCCAGACGCCGCCGGTGGCCCCCGCGGGTCCAAAATCGCTCAGCATCTCCCATTGCTTGAGATCGGGCGAAGAGAACAGCCGCACCTTTTTTTCGTCCGCAAGCACGGTGACCATGATCCAGCGCTTCGACGGGCCGTACCAGAACACTTTCGGATCTCGGTGATCGCTGCGCGACAGATCGAGGACGGGGTTTCCCGCGTACTTGGTCCACGTACGCCCGCGGTCCAGGCTGAAGGCCAGGTTCTGCGTTTGCTTCTTCTTCGTGTGTCCCGTGTAGATGGCGACGAGGCAGGACGGACCCGCGGCTCCGCACAACCCGCTGGTGTTCGACGCGTCCACGACGGCGCTGCCCGAGAAGATCATCACGCCGTCTTCCTCGCGCATCGCCAGCGGCAGGTGTTCCCACCGCAGCAGGTTGCGGCTCACGGCGTGGCCCCAGCTCATATGCCCCCATTTGTTGCCCTCGGGGTTGTGCTGGTAGAAGAGGTGATACTCGCCGTCGAGGAAGACCAGCCCGTTCGGGTCGTTCATGAAGTTCTTCGCCGGCGCGAAGTGGAAGAGCGGCCGCAGGTACTCCGTGGCGGCGTCCGACGACACGACCTCGAGCGATCCTGCCGCCAGCATCGAGGTGACAAGCCCCACACCGGCCGCCAGGCGTGGCGATGGTCTCGCGTTCATGTCCCACGCTCCCACGTTCCCATGTTCCCACGCTCCCCCTTGCAGTTGCCGCCAGGGCCGACGTGGGTTTAAGGTACTCCTATGGCCGCACGGGTTGGATCATCGTGGCTGGCGAAGCCGGCGCTGCTTCGAACGCTGCTGGAGCAGGCGCGGCTGGCGGTGAGACTGATGCGCGATCCAGCCGTGCCGCAGGCGATCAAGGCGATTCCCATTCTCGGCGGGGCCTACCTGATCTGGCCGATTGACGTCCTGCCCGATCTGTTTCCCATCCTCGGCCAGCTCGACGACATCGGCATCGCGCTCGCGGCGCTCGCGCTGTTCCTCAAGCTGTGCCCGCCCGATCTTGTCGCGTTCCACCGCGACGCCATGGCCGCTGCACGGAAGTACACGCCGACGGCCGGCCAGCCGCGCGACATCGACGCGGAGTTCCGCCGCGAGTAGCGTTCTCGCGGTGCGCGGCGAGCCGTTATGCGCGATCCGCAACCGATTCGACGCCGCTCGCTCGCGTGCAGTTCGCGCACACCTCACAGCACGCCATGGCGGTACTCCATGTCGGCCAGCGTCAGATCGCGCGCCGAGCGGGCCGCTTTCAGCGCCATCCACATGGCCGTTCCGATCACCCCGGCGCCGACCATCGCACGCGTGCCCGGCGCCCACGTGCGCGGACGCAGGTTGAGCAACCGTCCGGCGATGCGCCCTTCGCCTTGCAGGCCCGGGACGCCCTCGGCTGTGTCGTACGCCTCCAGTTGGTTGTCCACACTCCCGACGCCGCGTACGGCAAGTGCCGTGGCGACGACGGCGCGCATCTCCGGGAACAGCACCTGACCGCGCAGCGTCACACGGCCATCGCGGGCGTCGACGTCGATGGCGCGCGGATGCGAGCAGACGCGACCGAGCTTCGCGCGCACCCGTCCGACGAGCGTCGCATCGTCAACCGCCTCATCGGACCATCGTCCGCTCGTCGCGGCGGCGAGGCCCGATGCGCGGTTGGCGATGTCGCGAGCGGCGGCATCCAGCCCGTGGCGCGTCTTGCGCGTCGCACGCGTCATCCGATCGCGCGCCAGCGCCCGACGACGCGTGCCGGTGCTTGGATCAAACATGAACATCAGCGCGGACCCGGCCGCGGCGCCGACGAGCAAATCTCTGGCATGCATGAGCTGACCTCCTCTGGGGAGATGTGCAACACCAGTGCCGCCAGGAGGTGAATGCCAGGGTTGGTTGACTGTTGACCGTTGACGGTTGGACGATTGACGGTTGGGAGGCCGGGATACAGCCTGGGCGTCAAGTGGTACACCCACGTCAACCTGCAAACACCCTCCGTCAACGTTCAACCCGTCAACCTGCAACTGCCACCCGTCAACGCTTGAGCTCGAGTAACTCCTCGTCCACGCCCCACACGCCCTTGGTGTTGACGAGCAGCACCTCGCCAGCCATCTTGCCGATTGAGGACTCGCCCTCGACGAGCAGCGCCGCCTTGTCGGCGGTCGCCCATCCCTTGGTGACTCGCACTGACGTCACCCCGTGCTTCTCGCCCAGATACGACACGTAACCCTCGACGTCGCCCTTCTTCTTCGCGCGCGCGAAGACCTCCTGGTTGCCGGGCGACAGCAGCTTTTCGATCGCCGCCGCGTCCTGCCTCGCGAGCGTGGCGTGATAGGCGAGATAGGCGCGGCCCGGCGCTCCGCCGTCGGCCGGCAGCGGCGCGCCGTGGTCGTCGCTCAGCACCGGCACGTCGAGCGTGACGTCGAATGGACGGTCACTCTCGGTTCCCTTGACGGTTCCCGTCAGCTTCCCTGCAGTCAGCTTCGCAGTCGATGTCACCTCGCTCGTGCAGAACATGCAGCCGTTGCCTGAACCGAAGTAGTAGCTCACGCCTTTCCAGCGGCCCTCCGGCGTGAACTCGAGGTACACGATCGGCGTCTCGTCGTCCTTTATCAGGCGCTCGATCGCGCGCCGTCGATCGACGAAGTCGGCAATCGCGTCGGTGTTGAGCCCGGTGTTGCTGATTGCGACGACGAGGACGCGCGTCGCGCCGTCGAGGCTGGACGTGTGGTGAAAGGCCACGCCGCCGGCGACCTTGAAGGTCGTGCCCTTGCTCGAGAACGTGCCGGTTGCCGGCTGCTGCGCGACCGCGGGTTGGGCAGAACAGAGCGTAATTGCGAGCAGGCAGAACAGGGCGCGCGTCATCGATTGTGCCTTTGTACGTAGGCCCGAACTTCAGTTCGGGCAGGTTTGGCGCGGCAATCCTAGCACGCTCACCGTGCCGCTGTTGCCGGCGTCGCTCACCGAAACCTCATGTGATGCTCATCCCACGCTGAAGACAACGGCGGCCGCCGCAGCGATACTTGGGCATCGTGCGCAAGGACGTCACGCCCACGGTACCCAACGACGCGGGCAGGCCGGCGTGAGATCGACACGCTGGCGTGCCGAGGCGGCGCTCGCCGTCCTCTTCCTCGTCGTCATGCTGGTCGTGAGCGGCGGCGCCTTCTGGTTCATGTCCAGGAAGCCCGTGCACGAAGATGCCGCGGCTGTGCCGTCAACGGCGGCCGCTGCGCCCACCGACCGGTACGCCGGTCCCGTGGACGAATCGAGGCGACTCGCGCGCTCACTGGTCGCAAGCGGCAACCTGCCGGGCCTCTCGGTGGCCGTCGCCGTCGATGGCCAGATCGTCTGGGCCGAGGGTTTCGGCTGGACCGACGTCGAGAGCCGCACGCCGGTCACGCCGCTGACGCGCTTCCGTCTCGGCGCCCTCTCGAAACCGCTGACGGCGGTGGCCGTCGCCCTTCTGCACGACGGGGGCGCCTCGACCTCGATGTGCCCATTCAGCGGTATGTCCCCGCATACCCCGAGAAGCAATGGACGGTCACCACGCGCCAGTTGATGGGTGACGTCGCCGGCGTCCATCGCATCCGCGGCGACAACAACGACGCCATGCCGACCGAACACTGTACGAGCGTCGACGAGGCGGTGGCGATGCTGGCCGACGACCCGCTCCTGTTCGAGCCGGGCACGCAGCACCACTACTCCATCTGGGGCTGGGTGCTCGTCAGCGCGGTGGTCGAGGGCGCGGCCGGGGAGCCGTTTGCTCGTTTCATGGTTCGCCAGGTGTTCGAGCCCCTCGCGATGGACCGCACCGTTGTGGCGGAGACCGAGGGCCTCGACGGCGTCGGGCACGGGGGTGGGCGTCGACCCGACTACTCCTGTGTCGCGGGCGGCGGCGCGTTTCTCTCCACGCCGACGGACCTCGTGCGACTCGGCTCGGCGATGCTGAAGCCGGGCCTGCTGCAGGCGGACACGATCGCCGCCTTCCAGACGCCCACGCGCCTCGTGGCGGGAGCGTCGACGACCTATGCGCTGGGCTGGACGGTCAGGAGCGTCCAGGTCGCGGGTGGGCCGGCACGGGTCGTCAGTCACCGGGGCAGTCCCGCGGGCGGCACCGTCTCGCTCCTGACGTTCCCGGATCACGGCCTCGCGATTGCCGCCGCCGCCAACGTGGCGGATGCCAGGGGCGTTGACCCGTTCGCTCTACACGTCGCCGGTCAATTCATAGTTCAGCGTTAGAGGATGCTCAGTCCCGGGCCCCACAGCTGACGAGCCCTCGCCGCGCAAGTCCCGAAGGTCTCCTGTACCGGAGCCAGGGATGACGGAATAGGATTCCTTCGCCACGCCGTTCTCGAACGTTCCAGTGCGTTGGAGCACGAAGCTGCCCGCTTTCCCTGCAACATGCCCAACGACCCGCTCGAGGCCGACGAACGCGGCCGAGCCATCGCTGCGGTACATCATCAAGTATTCGACATGCCCCTCGCCCGCGATATCGCCAGTGAACGTCTTCGTGACGGCCGCGCGAGTCAGCTTTGGGAGGTCCTGGCCTTCACCATAGGGCTTCTCGTCCCAGCTCTTGATAGTGAATCGGGAGTTCGCAACGTTCTTCATGTTTCCACCTCGGCCAGATGATCGAAACAGGATCCACACCCGACGCGACACGGCCCTCTCGGACTCAGAAACAAGTCAGCGTGCCGTCATCGCGCGAACCGGCGTTCCGTGGTCTGCTGTCCTCCACCGCGGTTGAGACCGCGTCTGAAGGAGAACACACATGCGTCAGGTCAATTTCTTCACCTGCATCACCATCGTCGTCGGGCTGCTCGGGGTTGCGGCCCGTGCGGAACAGGAGCCCGCACCTCAGACCTGCAAAGAGGTGCACGCGGATCTTGTGGAGGTCCCGTCGACGACTGGCTGCAAGCCCGAGCATACGTCCTGCTTCCTCGGCGAGGTCGACGGCAATCACGAGTTGCGCGGCACGACGTACTTCAGAGGTGAGCAGGGCGCCTTCTTCCCGCCCAGCGCCCCGACGTTCCGGAGCTACGTCGGCAGTTTCGAGTACATCACGCCCAGCGGCACGCTCACGATGCGGGAGTATGGTCTCACCGAGCCGTTCAACGCCAGTAGCCCGGAAACTGGCGTGGTGAATGCCTACCAGCGGATCGTGGCAGGCACGGGAGAATTCGAAGGGGCGACGGGATATCTGTTCGTGAGTGGCTTCAACCGCAATCAGCGGGTCGTGACCACCGTGCGGGGTGAGATCTGCACGGCCCAATAGTCAGCCTCTACGCTTCAGCGCGTCCTTGACGCGCTGAAGCGTGAAGGGAACCTCCGGTTTCCAGGAGCGCCTCCGACCAGCGTTTGTCGACGAGCGGCGCAGATGACGAGACGAGTGGCGCGGCATCCTGGCACGATTACCGTGCCGCTGTTGTCGGCGCTGCCTTCTTCTCGTCGTACTCGATCTGCAGCGGCGGCGGTTCGCCGCCGGCGCCTTTCAGGTAGTGCTCGAACCAGTGCATCATGCGCAGGTTGTAGTCGAGCCGAGACGCCGCGCGCCGGTTGCCGTGCTCTTCGCCGGGATACCAGACCAGGCGCACCGGCGTCTTGCCGTGCAGCTTCAGGTGGCGGTACAGCTCCAGCGACTGCGACGGGTGGACGCGCGGGTCGTCCTTGCCGTGCAGGATCAGCAGCGGCGTCCGCGACTTGCCTGCGTGGAAGATCGGGCTCCGCTCGACGAAGAACTGCCACGCGTCCCACGGCCGCTTCCGCGCGTGCACGAGGTACTCCTCGTTGGCGATGTCGGTGGTGCCGACCTTGGAGATCTTGTCGCTGATGCCGACGAACATCACGCCGGCGGCGAACCGCTCGGAGTAGTAGGTCGACCCCCACGCAGTGGCGTAGCCGCCGTACGAGCCGCCGGTGATGCCGACCTTCGCCTTGTCCGCGATGCCCGCGGCGACAAGGTGATCGACGGCGTCGACCAGGTCGTCGAACTCCTTGCCGGCCGGATCGCCCTGGCTCAACTTCGAGAACGCGACGCCGCGGCCCGTGCTGCCGCGGTAGTTCGGGTAGAAGACGGCGAAGCCGCGCGCGGCCGCCACCTGTCCAGGAAGCGCGTAGCCCGTGAGCCAGCCGTTCGAGACGTGCGACTCGGGCCCGCCGTGCACGTAGAGGATCAGCGGCACGCGCGCCTTTGGCGCGTCGAGCGGCCGGATGAGGATGCCCTCCAGCTCCAGGCCGTCGCGCGCCTTGTGCATGACGACCTCCTGCGCCGCGAGGCGCTTGCCCTCGAGCCACGGGTTGCTGTTCGTCAGCCGCTTGGGCGCCGTCGCACCGGTGGCAAGCGTGAACACCTCCCCCGGGTGGCGCGGCGACTCGGCCGCCAGCGCGAGCGCGCCCGTCTTCGCGGCGCCGATGGCGGTGACGATCTGGCCGCCGCTCGCGACGCGCGTCTTTCGTCCGCTGCCATCCACCCGCACTTCGCCAATCGTCGTCTCGACGCCCTCGTTGCCAACGAACGCGATCGTCTCCGGGCCGGTCCACGCGAGGTCGCCCACGTGACCCATGTAGGAGGGCAGCACGTCCTTCCACGCGCCGCCTGCCACGGCGCGCACCCACAACCGTCCCGCCGCGGGATCGTTCAGGTCCTCGGCGGAGACGATCGCGACGTGGCGGCTGTCTGGACTCCACGCGACGGCTCCAAGCTTGCCGGGATTGTCGAGGTTCGCTTCGACACGTCCGCTCTCGACGTCGACGATGTGAACGCGGCGGCGCATGAGGTCGTCGTCGACGAGCGGCGTCGGCGTGAGGACCACCGCCAGCCGGCGGCCGTCGGGGCTCCACAGCGCGAGCACGGCCGATCCCGGCAGATCGAGCACGCGCCGGGCCTTCTCGTCGTCTATCTGCGCGATGACGACCTGCGTGTGGTGGAGGTCCTCCTCGAAGACCTCCTGCGAGAAGCCCTTCTTTCTCAGCTCCTCGGTCTCCTTCGACACCTTCGGCGTGGACAGGAAGGCGACGCGCTTGCCGTCCGGGCTCCAGTCGTAGCTGCGGATGTCGGTGTCGTGGCTGACGACACGCCGAGCCTCGCCGCCGGCGACTGGAATCAGGTAGATGCCTCGCGTCTTGTCGTCGCCGCGCTTCGCAAGAAACGAGAGACCCGTGCCATCCGGCGTCCACAGCGGCTGCGCGATCGCGTCGCGGCTGATGAAGGTCGTGTCCTTGCCAGTGGCAACGTCGACGCCGTGCAGCTCGGTCCAGGGCGGGCCGTCGGGCTCGTTCATCGGGTCGCGGGGCACTGCGAGCAGATACGCGATGCGCGATCCGTCAGGCGACGGCGTGACCGAAGAGACCGTGCGGATGCGCGCGACGTCCCACGGCGTCAGGACATCGTCGGCGACCGCCGCTTGAGAGGAAAGGAGGAGAGCCGCCACAATGGCGAGCGGCACATGGGACCTGGATCGAAGAAGCCTGCTCACGGATTCGTCCTTTCTGGACTCACCATAACGTCAACCATCAACCGTCAACCTGCAACTGTTAAACTGTCAACCTGCAACCGTCAACGCCTTCTTTACCCGCTCCGGCGTAAACGGAATTTCGCGGAGCCTGGCGCCGGTCGCGTCGAAGATCGCGTTGCCGATCGCAGCGGCCGTCACGGTGATCGACGTCTCGCCGGCGCCGCACGCCTCGACGTCGTGGCGGTCGACGAGGACGCTCTCGATGATCGGCACGGCGTCGCCGAGGTACCACGGCCGATAGGTCGTCCAGTTGACGGACGTCACGCGCTCCGCGTCCCACGTCACCTCTTCACGCAGCGTGCGGCTGATCCCCTGGATGACGCCGCCTTCGATCTGGTTGCGGGCGCCGTCCGGGTTCGACACCGGGCCGCAGTCGAGCGCGACGACGCATCGCGTAACCGCCACGTCGCCTGTGTCCTGGTTCACCTCGACTTCGGCGACCATCGCGCAGTAGCCGTTGTCGCCTTCGTAGAGCACGCAGGAGACGCCGCGGCCCCTGGCGATTCCGGTCGGGCGCCGGCTCGGGGCGGGCGATGGCCGCGCGTCCCAGTTCGCGGTCCTGGCTGCTTTCTCCAGGACCTCGCGCATGCGGGGGTCGCGCAGGTGCCGGAGTCGATACGCGATCGGGTCGGCCTTCAGGCTGGCCGCGACTTCGTCCATGAAGCACTCGTGGGCGAACGTGTTCTGCAGCCGCGACGGCGAGCGCAGCGGACCCGTCCAGAACGGCGACTCCACGGCGTGCGACAGGACCCGCTCGCTGCTGATACTGCCGGTGCCTTCGCATTTGCCGCCGACGCAGCCTGTGACATAGGACGGCGCGGCGTTGCTGCGGTTGGCGAACGAGGCGGCGCGCTCCGTTGCTCGCGGCGCGAACGGCGCGGGCTCGAACCCAGCGAGAAAGCCAGTGACGACGTTTCCCGGCCGGTTAGTTCCGGGCCGGCTGCCGCGTGTCGGATTCCACGCCTCGTAGTCCCACGCCACGATGCCGCCGTCAGCGTCCAGCGCGACGCGCTGATCGATGACGTACGCCATGCCGTAGTTCTCCCAGGCCATCTCGTCGGCCCGCGAGAGCTGCACGCGCACGGGCCGCCCGACGGCCTGCGAGAGGAGCGCCGCGTCGTAGGTCACCGTGTCGGCGCCGTTGAGGCCGTAGCAGCCCGATCCGGTCCGGAAGAGGACGCGCACCTGCTCGGGCGGCAGTCCCAGCAGCATCGCGGCGGTCGAGCGCATCGGGTAGACCGCCTGCGTCGCCGACCAGAGCGTCGCCTTGCCGTCTCCCACGTCCGCGACCGCGCAGGACGAGCCGAGCGAGCCGTGCATCTGGTACGGATAGTGGTACGTCGCCTTCATCACGCGCGCCGCCGACTTCAGCCGTTCGTCGACGTCGCCTGAATCGACGAGCACCGAGTCGCGGCGCGCCGGCCGGTTCCGAAGGTAGTCGTACAGCTCGCGCTGTGCCGGCAGGCCCGTGCCTTTCGACCATTCCACCCGCAGCTTCTCGGCCGCCTTCATCGCCTGCCACGGCTTCTCCGCGACCACCCCGAC
This sequence comes from Vicinamibacteria bacterium, assembly GCA_963719755.1. Classification (GTDB taxonomy): domain Bacteria; phylum Acidobacteriota; class Vicinamibacteria; order Vicinamibacterales; family JAENWD01; genus JAENWD01. The sequence continues at coordinate 185,620 of CAVRDA010000017.1, forward strand.
GAAGTTGTTCTTCGCGACGACGCGGACGACGCCGGGCATGTCGCCGACCGAGCGTTCGTCGATGCTGACGAGCGTGGCGCCCACCGTCGGCGGCCTCACCACCGCGCCGTGCAGCATGCCCGGGACGCGCACGTTGTGCACGAACTCGAACTCCCCGGTCGCCATGGCGGGAAGGTCGACGCGCGGCGTGGGTTTGCCGAGCACCGTCCAGTCGCGCGGATGCCTGCGCGCGGCTTTCGAGTCGAGCGGCAGGTCGAACGTCTTCCCGCCGATCAGCTTGCCGTAGCTCACGGCCTTGGTTCGATCGGCTTTATCGGAGACGACGCCGTTCTGCGCGGTGAGACGGTCGATGGGCACCGCGAGGCGTGCCGACGCCAGCCGCACCAGCGCTTCGCGCGCCGTCGCGGCCGCCAGCGCGAGGTTGGCGTGATTGAAGTTGGCCGGGTGCGATTGCGCGCCGGACGTCGTCCCCTGATCCGGCGTCACGCCGGTGTCGCACTGGATCAGCGTCATGCGATCCAGCGGCACGGCGAGCTCCTCGGCGACCAGCTGCATCTGCGCCGTGTAGAGGCCCTGGCCGAGCTCGCACTTGCCTGTGTAGGCCGTGACCCGGCCGTCGGCCGCGACGGCAATCCACGAGTCGAGCTGCGCGTTGCCGGCTCGTTCATGCTCCTGGAGGGCGGAACTCAGTTCCGCCGAAATCGTTCCGCCGACCGTCCGCCGAAGCCCACAATCAGCACGCCCGACTGCTTGAGGAAACTCCGCCGGGACAGGCCCGCGCGGTTCAGCGCGCGCCGGGCGTCGGGCGTCAGCGATGCGCCAGGCGATCGGCCGAGTCGCCGCACGCTCATGCCGTCGCCTTTCCGTCGGCATACCGCCGGATCGCCCGCAGCATGCGCACGTTCACGCCACAGCGGCACAGCACCGTCGCGAGCGCCTCGCGGATCTGCGCGTCGGTCGCGTCCGGGCGCTCGTCGAGAAATGCCTTGGCCGTGAGAATCACGCCGTTCAGGCAGAAGCCGCACTGCGATGCCTGCTCGTCGATGAACGCCTGCTGGATCGGGTGGGGCTTCTCCACGGAGCCGAGCCCTTCCAGCGTCACGATCCCGGCGCCCTCGACCGTGCCGACCGGCGTCACGCACGACCTGACCGCCTTCCCGTTCACGAGCGCGGTGCACGACCCGCACAGCGCCTGGCCGCACCCGAACTTCGGTCCGCGCAGGGCCAGGTCGTCGCTCAGGAGGTAGAGCAGCGGCGTCTCGGGATCGAGGTCGCGCGTGACCTGGCGGCCGTTGACGGTGAGCGAGATCGAACGCATGGATGGGTCAAATCCAAATATAGGCCGCATCCGGGCGCAAGAAGTGGTCCTATCCATCGTCTGCTATCCGGACCTTGTTTGGGTACCGCACGCTCGTTACGCTCGAAGGCATTGAAGGAGGATCGCCGTGGCGCACGACATTGCAAGCCTGCCGGAAACGCGTGACTGGCAGCGAAACCGCGCCATGTGGGTTCGCGTGCTCGAAAAGCAGACCGGTGAAGGCCTCGACGCCTGGAACCGGCGCATCGGCAGCCTGCGCACTCGTGACGAGCGCGGTCTTCGTGCCTGGCTCGCCACGCATGGTGTGACGGGGTACGCCCAGTCACTGCTCGTCATGGAGCGGTTCGGCTACCCGGATTTCGTTCTCGCCAGCGCCGGGCAGCTCATCGAGCAACAGTATTCGGATCGTCCCAGCCTGCGGCCGATCTACGACGCGATCGTCACGGCAGCCACCAGGTGCGGTGACGTCGTCATTCAGGCCCGGAAGTCCTACGTGTCACTCGTCACGCCTCGCCGGACGTTCGCACGCGTGCAGCCCGCGACGAAGGCGCGCGTCGACCTGGGGCTTCGCCTCGAGAACCGCCGGCCGGGCGGGCGTCTGCACTCATCGAAGATTCACGAGACCATGCCTCTGCAGATCAACCTGACGTCGCTGGACGAGGTGGATTCGGAGGTGGAGAAGTGGCTGCGGCGTGCGTACGACGAGAATTCCTGATCGCCTGATGTGAACAGGTTCATGCTGAAGACGATCCGGCGGAGATGTCGCCATGACGCTCGAACCGCTGCTCGCAGCGCCCCTCCTGATTCAGATCCACGCGTTCGCCGCGCTGGGAGCCTTTGCGCTGGGGATCTTCCAGCTGGCGGCTCCGAAGGGAACCGTGCGCCACCGCATCACCGGCTGGCTCTGGGTGGGCCTGATGACGACGATTGTCGTGACGTCGTTTGGCATTCACGAGATACGGACATGGGGTCCGTGGAGTGCGATTCACCTGCTGTCTATTTTCACCGCCGTCATGCTGCCCATCGGCGTTCTCCACGCGCGGCGGCATCGCGTGCGACGACACCGCGCGTCGATGATCTGGCTTTCGTGGGGGCGCTCATCGGCGCCGGGATATTCACGCTCTTCCCAGGCCGAATCATGCATCGCGTCGTGTTCGGGCCATAGGTCGCGGCTCGCCATGTGCGGCCAGTACCGAGACCAGTTGCCTGACCGCTTCGCCAATGCTCTCCTCGGGAAGGCCGCCGTAGCCGACGACCAGTCCGGGCGGTGCGGCGAGCCGCCTGGCGCGATAGTCACTGGCGCCGTAGACACGGATGGATCGGCGGGCCGCGGCCTCGACGACGGCGCGCTCGTCCACGTCGTCGGCCAGGTCGATCATCAGGTGGAGCCCCGCGGCGACGCCGTGGAACCGTAGCCGCGGCAGATGGCGTTCGAGCGCAGCCACGAGCGCATCACGCCGGCGCCGGTAGATCTGACGCGTCCGCCGAACGTGGCGATCGAATGCCCCGGAGTCGAGAAAATGCGCGAGGGCCAGCTGTTCCGGCGTCGGCGAGCCGCGGTCCGTCTGCAGTTTCGCGCGCGCGACCTCATCGACCATGTGGCCCGGCACAACGAGCCACGCGAGGCGAAGCGCCGGTGCGAGGACCTTGCTTGCGGTGCCCACGTACACCACGTCGTCTGGCGCAAGGCCCTGCAACGCGCCAATCGGTTCCCGGTCGTAGCGATACTCCGCGTCGTAGTCGTCTTCGATGACGAGCGCCCGTTGCCGCATCGCCCAGTCGAGCAGGGCGGCTCGGCGCTCCGGAGCGAGCACGGCACCGGTCGGGTACTGGTGGGCGGGCGTGACCAGGACAGCGCCGACATCCAGTCGGCGAAGCCAATCGACCGCGAGGCCCTGGTCGTCGACTGGAACATGAACCGTCTCCAGCCCGCTCTTCTGGATGTCCGTGCACTGGTCCGCGTGCCCTGGATTCTCGACCGCCACCCGGCGCACGCCGCGCTCGCGCAACACGCGGCACACCAGGCCGATGCCTTGAGCCGATCCATTGCGAGAACACCACGCGATCGGCTCGCGCGACGGTCGCACGCGCGCGATTCAAGTCCGCGGCCAGCGCCTGGCGGGCCGGCTCGGCGCCGCGAGGATCCGGGTAATCGAGCGCCGCATCCGACATCGTGGATAGCGCGCGCCGCATGGCAGCGGTCCAGGCGCGCCTGGGAAACAGGTGACAGGTCGGGCAGTCCCGGCCGGAAGTCGTGCCGTGGAGTCGGCGCACTGTCTTCTCGCGCCGGCGCGGTGCTGTCCGCCGTTCCGCGCCCTGCCACGCGTGTCGCCAATCCGCCACGTGCGCTCAGATAGCCCTCGGCCAGGAGTTGCTCGTAGGCTCGACGACGACCCCTCGAGACAACCCGAGATCCGTGGCCAGCGTTCGTGTCGACGGGAGCAGCGCCCCGTGGCGCAATCGGCCGCTCTGAATCGCCCGGCGCAACTCGCGTTCGAGCTGCAACCGCATCGGCACACTCGCGCTTCGGTCGAGGCGGACGAGCAATTCGGCCGCAGGAAGTGGGTTCCCTTCATGCGTCATCGCAGCCACCGCAAGTCACCGATGTCGAAGTGCAGCGCTGTTCACAAGCGACGGAAGGGCGACCAGCGCCGCGAGCACTGACCAGCGCGGTGTGCTCGGCTCAGGCGTGGTTCGTGTTGACCACCCACGAGGCCGGTAGCGCGGATCCCAGCCGCGGCGAAGACGCAGACGATCGGGATCAACGGCATGCGCGTAGCGGAAGAACACCGTGTAGCCGCTGCCGATTGACGCATAGACCGCGGCCGCGAACGTGCCGAGGACGAACGCATGCCGCGGGCGCTCGAGCGCCATCCACGCGGCGCCCGGAATCGCCGCGGCCAGCGTCGCGAAGCCAGCGCCGTAGGGCAGCGTGTGGGTCAGGTGGTAGATCCAGCCAGGGCCGAGGTTCACGCCGTGGCCGCCAGAGAGGTGAGCGAAGTCGTGCTTGAAGTCCGCGGCGAACTTAGCTAGCGTCGAGCACCGCGTAGGGCGTCGCGATCACGAACCCTGCGAGCCATCGCCGCCGCATACGCCGCCGCCGGCCGCCAGGCCCGCAGCGACCACGGCTTCGCCTTGAAGCGCACGAAGTAGCAGCACCTGCACCGCTGCCATCGCCGCTGCGACCGCTGCCGCGTTGTAATTTCGTCGACGTCGCGAGGCCGGCGAGCAGCCCAGCCGCAGCGAAGCCCTTCACTGACACGCTTGCGAATCGACGCTCGCCGCGAGCGCCTCGTCAATCGCCCGCAGCAGCACCGCCAGCGACGCCGTCGCCAGCAGCGTCATCAGCACGTCCGTCATCGCGAAGTGCGAGTCGCGCACGTGGAGCAGCGTCACGGCCAGCAGTGCCGCGGCGACCAGGCCGGTCGCCGAGTCCACGCAGCGCCTTCCCACGCAATAGACGACGAGCACCGTGAGCGTGCCGGCCAGCGCCACGCACACGCGGCCGATCAGGATCTGCTCCGCTGCCGTCAACGTCGGGTCGCCACCAAGCACGCCGCGTACGAACGACACGGCGCGAAACAGCGCGGCGAACAGGTAGATCGTCAGCGACGGCCAGTGAAAGAAGTGCGGGTTCCAGTCGCCCTGGACGACGCCCATCGCGAGGCTGACGGCGGTCGTCTCATCGGGGCGGGCGCGGAGGTAGGGGAGTCCGAACCAGATGGGGTAGAAGCGCAGCGCGGCTGCGATCGATTAGGAGGGCGAAGAGCCAGCTGCGTGTGACGTCCGGTCGGAATGACGCCGGCATTGGCGAGATTGTAGTGGACGGCTCGGTGACCGCGACGTTCTGGAAGAGGCTGCTTCCGTGCGCGAGACGACAAGGTCCACGTTACACACCAAGGTCCAATCTCAGGCAAGGCAACGCGGGCTGTGTCTACCGTTTTGCCTTGGCTTCAATCTCGCATCGCAGAACGCTGCAGAGATGCGACCAAACGGGGCCGGGGCTGGATATGCAGCCCCTCAGGCTCGTCAGTACCGGAGTTGCCCGGACCGTGGTTCAGGCCGGATTGACGCACACGACTGGGGAATGGACATGTTGCGAGACACAGACGCGGTGGCAACGCTCGGGGTCAAGGACCTGGGAGTGGCCGCCAGATTCTATGAAGAGACGCTCGGGCTCATGCGAACGGCACTGAAGACAACGAGGCGATCGTGCTCAAGAGTGGGGACACGCCATCAACGTGTACCAATCCCTCTTCGCGGGCACGAACAAAGCCACGGCCCTGACCTGGGCGGTTGACGACGTCGATGACGTGGTCCGCACGCTCAAGGGCAAGGGCGTCAGGTTCGAGCACTACGACCTGCCGGATACAAGGCGCGACGGCGATGTGCACATCTCCGGCGATATCAAGGTCGCGTGGTTCAAGGATCCGGACGGCAACATCCTCAGCGTCGTGAATCGCTGAGGGCGCAGGGCAGGGGGGACCATGTCACAGGCTACGTCGTCCCAGGTAGACGCTCGTCCGTTCGTCAAGGGCGTTCATGGCATCCGATACCAGGTGAAGAATGTCTCGCGCGCCGCCGAGTTCTACACCCGGCATCTGGGTTTCACGCTCGAGCATCAGCAGCTTCCGGCATTCGCGACCATCTCGCTCGGGAGCGCGCACATCCTGCTGAGCGGTCCGGGCGCGTCGGGATCTCGGCCGATGCAGGATGGTCGACAGCAGGAGCCCGGCGGCTGGAACCGGGTCGTCCTGAAAGTCGCGGATCTCCCAGGCTGCATCGCTGCACTCGAAGACGGCCGGGATTCGTTTCCGGAGCCGCATGGTAGCTGGTCCAGGCGGGCGCCAGGTGCAGATTGAGGACCCGGACGGCAACCCGATCGAGTTGTTCGAGCCCGCACGATAGCATCGCGCCGGGGGGCGGGAGAGCGCGTGGTGATCGTATCCGCTAGGACGATGCCAGGTGTCTCAGCTTGTCGGGATTCCTCACGACGTAGATCGCCTTGATCACGCCGTCTTCGATCTCGAATGCGGTGGTCTGCACCATCCCGCCCGGCCCGCTCACGAGCAGACCCGGCAGGCCGTTGAGTGTGTGGAAGCGGACCGACAAATCGTCGGTCCAGCCCTTGCGGACGGCACCGCACACGAATGCCGCGACGCGATCGGCACCGTCGATGACGTTGAGTGCCGCGGCCACCTTGCCGCCGCCGTCGGTGACGATCTTCGCGTCACTGGCCAGGATTCGCATCAAGGCGTCGACGTCCCCGGATCGGGACGCGCTGACGAACGCGGACATGAGTGCGGCGTGCTTCGCGTCCACGGCACTGGATGCGGCTCGAGGGGGAATCGCGCCAGCCGGCCGCACCTCGCGCACGTGCGTGCGGGCGCGCGCGGCCAGCTGGCGGCAGGCGGCCTCGTTCCGGCCCAGCGCGTCGGCAACCTGCGCGAAGGAGTAGTCGAAGACGTCGTGAAGCAGAAACGCCGCACGCTCGAGCGGCGAGAGGCGCTCCAGCGCGAGCAGCAGCGCGACCGAGAGATCTTCGGCGAGCGCGGTCTGCGCATCGGGCGCGAGCGCCGCCGTGTCGGCGACCGGTTCGGGCAGCCATGGCCCGACATACTCCTCACGCCGGACGCGCGCCGACTTCAGCACGTCAAGGCAGATCCTGGTCGTCGTCGTCATCAGGAACGCCTTCGGTTCCTCGACGCGCGCGCGATCGGCATCGTGCCAGCGCAGATACGCTTCCTGCACCGCGTCCTCGGCTTCAGCCATCGAACCGAGCATGCGATACGCCAGTCCGAGCAGGCGCCGCCGGTGCGGCTCGAAGCTCGCCGATGGATCGGTCGTCATCCCCGTTGTGCAGACACGAAAGCATTATCGAATGCGATGGGCGCGCCGTTGACGACGATGCGCGTGCAGGCCTGGCCGTGGCCCATTGCATACTTGACCGTCGGATACATTCGCGCGGTGACGATGGCGAAGGCGAGACTCACCACCGCTCTCGGTCCCCAGCGTTGGGTGATCTCATCGCGATACTGGTCTGCCGACGGATCGTGGTCGAGCGTGGCGCGTGTGAACCGCCAGGCCAATTCCACATCCCGCGGCATCATCCCAGGGGTCTCGGTCAGCACCGCACGCAGCGCCCTTGGATCCACGCCGGACCGCTCAGCCATCGAGACGCCGAGCTGCGTACACGGGCCGCAGTCCTCGTGCCGCACCGCCGTGATGGCCGCCGCGGCCAGCGCGTCTACCGGCACATCCTTCCGATACTTCCCGAGCCCCGTGGCCCGTTGAAACATCCACGCCGCGCGAGGGTCGGCCTCGACCATCTCGTGCACATAGCTCGCATCGTAGTTCCACTGGCGCTCGAAAGCCGCAAGCCCCCGGTGCATGAGCCACTTGAACATGACGTCCTCCCTGTTCCAACGGTGGGACGAGACGGCGGGACGGAATGTGACTAGAATGGATGAGCTTAGTGGTAGAGTTCTACCCATCGGACCGACTTTGTTCCGCCGTCTCGCAGACAGCGGCGGGCAGCGTGGTCCCTGGGGCTCCAAGGGCCTCCGTTCCTCGACGATCTTCGCGGCAAATCGCCGCCATCCTGCTGGCTGGGACCAACCCACTCGCTGGCATGGAACCGGCTCTGGCGACTCCGTTCGGGTCCGGGCTTGTTCGACCGCGCGGCAGGCCACGACAGTTGCACGCAAATTCGGCGGGGACCGCATCAGCGTAACGAACACGGAATAGGATCCGAGACCGACACGGCCACGCGTTTAGAGAGGGCAGGTCCAGATGACGGCGATGCGCAAGGCTCACGTTCACCTCCTCGGCGGCGTCTGTCTCGCCCTCGTCCTCGCAAGCGTGCTGCAGGCGCAGGGCCCGCCGGGACAGGACCGCGTCCGGGTGATCATCGGCTTCCGGAATCAGCCCGGCGCCGGCGAGCAGGCGCTGATTCGCGGCGCCGGTGGGACCGTGCGACACACGTTCTGGCTGGTGCCCGCCATTGCCGCCGAGGTCCCGAGCGTCGCGCTGCAGGGTCTCCGCAACAACCCGAATGTCACCAACGTGGATCTGGACGTCGAGGTCCACGCGATCGACGCGGAGCTGGACGCAAGCTGGGGTGTCAAGCACATCGGGTCGGGCATCGTCCACGACGCAGGCAACAAGGGCGCCGGTGTCAAGGTGTGCGTGATCGACTCCGGCGTGGACTACACGCGCCCGGATCTCGATGCCAACTACCTCGGCGGCTGGGACTTCGTCAACGACGATGCCGATCCGTTCGATGACCGCGGGCACGGCACTCACGTTGCAGGCACCATCCTCGCCGAAGACGACAACGCCGGCGTCGTGGGCGCGGCGCCCGAAGCGACGGTGCTGGCCTACAAGATTCTCGGCAGCAACGGCAGCGGCTCGTTCAGCGACGCCATCGCTGCGCTGCAGCAGTGCCTCACGGCCGGCGGCCAGGTGACCAACAACAGCTATGGCAGCGCGTCGGACCCGGGCCCGACCGTCCAGCAGGCTTTTGACAACGCCGAAGCGCTCGGCCTCCTGCACGTGGCCGCCGCCGGCAACCTGACCTTGCCGGTCGGGACCTGCTCGGTCGGATACCCCGCCCGCTACAGCTCGGTGATCGCGGTCACCGCAACTGATTCGAACAACAACATCGCCAGCTTCTCCTGCCGGGGCCCGGAAGCGGAGCTTGCCGCGCCCGGGGTCAACATCATGTCCACGGTGCCGACCGGCAACTGCACGAACTGCTCGGAGAGCGGGTATGCCACGCTGAGCGGGACCTCCATGGCCTCGCCGCACGTGGCCGGCGTGGCGGCGCTCGTGATTGCAACCGGCATCGCCGACGGCAACGGCAACGGGCGCATCAACGACGACGTCCGGCTGCGCCTGCAGCAGACGGCCGACGACCTGGGCGCGGCGGGCCGTGACAGCATTTACGGGTTCGGCCTGGTGGATGCCGATGGCGCGGCGCCTCCGCCGCCCGCTGACCCGCCAGCGTCCCCCGGGCAATCTTCAGGCGGCGGCTGTGTCCTCGAGCCGGATCAACCTGACCTGGGTGGACAACTCGAACGACGAGACCGGATTCCGCATCGAGCGCTGCCAGAATGCCGGATGCTCCATCTTCGGCTCCATCGCGACTCTCGGTCCGAACGCGACCTCGTACAGCAATACGGGCCTCAGCGCATCGACCATGTATCGCTACCGGGTCGTCGCCTTCAATTCGGGTGGTGACTCAACGCCTTCCAACGTAGCGGAGGCGACGACGCAGGCCGCCGGGAGCATCACGCTGTCGGCGACCGGCTACGTCAAGGGCCGGCAGAAAGTCGATCTGACGTGGAGCGGGGCCGCATCTTCCTCGGTGGATGTCTACCGCAATAACGTGTTGATCGTCACCACAGCGAACGACGGCAAACACACCGACACGATCAACGTGAAGGGTGGCGGCAGCTACATTTACCGGGTTTGTGAGGCGGGGTCGTCGACCTGTTCGAACAATGTGACCGTGTCATTCTGAGGTCGCTGCGCAGGATGACCCTGTCCCAGCGCGCCGCTCCTGTTCGCGTGGGTCGATTCCCGCCTGGCGACTGACGCAGAATCCTTTCTCTAACCGACCCGTGGGATTCAGGGGCCGGCGCCGGGATATCGGAAGCCAGCAGCGGGACGCTCGTTCTGCGGTCTTGGCGACCGAGTAGCCGCGGCAGGCGATTCCCCTCCCCAGTCGCCCACTGACGCACGCGCCCGCGATGCGCGTGGTCGTAAGTCGATTTGCGAACCCCCGACCGGCATGCCGGTTGGCTCAGAACTTCCGCGTCTTCTCGCCAAACCCGATACCCGGAGAAGATTTTGCGGCGCCCAAGGCTTGGCGCTAGACTGCCACCGTCAGTGAATCGGTCAATCGAGCACGGGGCCGGAGGTTAGCCTTTTACACCGTGGAACGGTCATGATCAGCAAGGGAAGAATCAAAGATGTCTTGATTGAGGGTCGCAGGCTTAACAGCCATCAATATTTCGATAGTTGCGTAATCAACCACGTAAGACGTTCTATTTTTTTTGCGAGCGACTATCCAAAGAACCTGTGAATGCTGCACTGTCCTCGACTGAACTCAACGACTATATTGTTGCCCAACTTCGCGGTCGCAAAGTCGAAATCAACAATCAGTTCAATCCTCAAGGCTGGTTCGGTAAAGCGTGGACGGATTGGATTCGACCCAACCAAGAACGAGACGAACTTCAAGAGTGAATACCTCGAGGTTTTGACCCGAACCGGCAGCGAACCCTATTCGTACCAGATAAGGCCGGAATGCCTGCTGGATGTGCGTCGAGATCTTCGCGGAATTCAGGAGCAGTACCTGAGCGTCAGGTCGCTGGCGCGTGCCACACTCGCTCGCTCGCGTCGACTCGACGTAGGTCGAGGCGCGCGTCTAAATACGTCGCGGGCATCGAGCGGCTGGCGTTCGCGCAGATTCGACATCCCCACACGGCTGCGTTGGCTCGGCTCGCGAGCGTAGTCGTCGCGTCGCACGGTAGTCGAAGAACAACGCCGGCTAAGAAGTTCGTGATCGACGCCTCCGTTAAAAGGCTCGGGTGCGAGCGCGCGTAAATCGTGGCCCTCAAGCGCCGCATTCGGTTGCGTCCAGCTCCAGCACGGCCACCGACGCCGTCGCCAGCCCGCGTCATCAGCAAGTCCCGTCCTAGGGAAATGCGGTCGAAGCACGTGGAACAGCGCCACCGCCAGCAGCGTGGCCATGAGCCAGCGTCGAGTGACTGCCGGTTGGCGATGACGCCGCCACCGGCGGGATTGTGGTTGACGGCTGCGCCGCTAGCCGGTGCAGCCTCTTTACCCGCGGCGCCTAACCTCGACTGGACGACGAACAGCCTGCCGACGCAGTAACACAGTATGAGGCCCTGTGTGGCGCGCGGTAGAGACGCTACGAATCGGAGAGGGCGCAGGCTGCGTGAAAGTGCTGGGGATTCGCTCAAGGCGCAAGTCGGAGTCTTCGGCGCACCGCCACACCACCTGCGTTTGCAGATAGCTTCTTCGTAACTCAAATCGATGGCTGGACACGATCTCCCGAGAACATCGCAGTTGGAACATGTCGCGGATCAGGAGCCGCGACACGAGTCCTGAACGAATCGTTCGATCGATCCTGCATCGCATGGGATTCCGCTTCCGCCTGCAGGGCCGCAAACTTCCCGGTCGCCCCGACATCGTGCTTCCCAGGCACGGGATCGTCGTGCTTGTCCACGGCTGCTTCTGGCACCGGCATTCACGTTGCCCGTTCGCATACACGCCGAAGAGCAATGTGCCTTTCTGGACGCGGAAGTTTGAGGACAACGTGGCCAGGGACCGCCGTGCCGCGAAGGCCCTCCGCGCACTCGGATGGAGGGTCGTAACGGTATGGGAGTGCCAGACCGAGGATGTCGACGGACTGACCGCGCTGCTTGCCAAGGGGTTGGCTTTCGCCTTGACGGCGAAAGTCTTTCGCTGGCAGAATGCCAAAATCATTCCCAGCGAGGCGCCCGTGATCGCCACCGAAATCAGCCGCTTGATTGAAACGATTCCACTTCGCCGCGACGAGATCGCCCGACAACTCGGTCGAACTGAGTCGACGCTATATCGATGGAAGCGGGGTCAAACCAAACCGAGCGTTGCAGAACTCGATCTTCTGCGCCGGATGGCCAACGGCTTCACTCGCACGATCAATGGGAAGCCGGACTTCCGGTTCATCGACCTGTTCGCGGGTATCGGAGGGCTGCGACTAGGCGTGGAAGCGATCGGAGGGCGCTGCGTCTTCTCGTGCGAGCGGGACAAGTTCAGCCGCCAGACCTACGAGGCCAATTTCGCGAGACGGACCCGATCACCCTTTCCCAAAGGACATCACACTCGTCGAACCGGAGTCCATTCCCACTCATGATCTGCTGTTAGCCGGGTTCCCCTGCCAGCCGTTTTCGATCGCAGGCGTTTCGAAGAAGAACGCCTTGGGTCGGCCCCATGGATTCAGCTGCCTCGAACAGGGCAACCTGTTCTTCAACATCGCCGACATCATCGCCTGTCATCGACCGGCGGCATTCATCCTGGAGAACGTGAAGAACCTCAAGAGCCACGATCAGGGCAGAACGTTCGCGCGGATCATGGAGACGCTTGTCGAGACTCTCGGCTACAGCATCTCGACGCGTGTTGTGGATGCGAAGGCGTTTGTGCCGCAGCACAGGGAGCGAATCTTCATCGTAGGATTCCGCGAGAACGTGGACTTCAACCTTGCGGAGGTGCCACTGCCTCCGACGGAGAGAGGCCCGCGCCTGTCAGCGATCCTGCATCCCGAGGATGGCTCGGAACGTCCTGAGTGGCCTTTTACGGAGGGCCCGAACGCTGCCGTTGCTGGCAAGTACGTCTTGACCAATCATCTCTGGACCTACCTGCGGGCGTATGCGGAGAAGCATCAGTCGAAGGGCAATGGCTTCGGATACGGGCTCGTCGGGCCAGACGATGTGTCCCGTACCTGTCGGCGCGGGTACTTCAAGGATGGATCTGAGATCCTCATAAGGAGAGCTCGTCGGAATCCGCGGCGTCTGACTCCTCGCGAATGTGCGAGGTTGATGGGCTTCGATCGAAGCGGTCGTCGATTCACTATTCCGGTGTCGGACACTCAGGCGTACCGCCAGTTCGGTAACTCCGTTGTCGTTCCAGTAGTCGAGGCGGTCGCTGCTGCGGTTGTGCCGCACATGATGCGAATCATCACAGGTGAGCAACTTCAATTCCCGTTCACGCTGCCTGCCGATCGGACTCGCATACCTGCATGAGCGATCTGCTCTCCACACTCGTCACCGGAGCGGCGGCAAAGAGACTGACCGCAGTCGAAGCCCGTCCTGATCGCTCGAACCAGCACGAATTCAACGGGGTCCAGGCGCTAAAGGCGCTCTTCGGCGAAGTGCGAGCGACTCGCGACGCCCGATTCGTCTACTGAGCGAGGGCGAGATCGATGTGAACCTGGCGGAGGGGTTCGTCACTTGGTACGACGCCCGCGAGGGCCATCCAACGCGATCCGAGTTCCGACTCTACTTTCCTCGAACAGACGCATCCGAGAGACTCCAGGAAGGAGATTTGGCGGTCGTGCTCCGGCGGCCAGACGATTCAGGTTCTTGTAGTCTTTGCTGGGTAAGGGAGTACCGCCGAGCGCAGCTTCTCTGGTTGTTCGACCTCGCGTCGCCTGTCCAAGGGGTAGAGGTCAGAGACATCCGGCGCGACGATACAGAGGTCGGCTTTGCGGCTCGCGGAGGTGCTGGCCCAGCTCGGCATCGAACCCCCGATCAGCCCACCGGTCGAAGAGGCATACCTCGAGGTCCTGCTTGACCGGTTCGGTGGCGGATTCCCGTCGACCGCTGAGTTCTCTGAGTTCGCGCGCGGCGTCACTCCGGACGTTGATCCTGTCGAGGACCCCGACGGCGCGCTTATCGCCTGGCTGGAGCGGGAGGAGGCGCTGTTCCGCCAGCTCGAACGCCATCTCGTGCTGGACCGGCTTCGACAGGGCTTTGGCGATGACGTTGACGCCTTCGTCAAGTTCTCGCTGAGCGTCCAGAACAGGCGCAAGTCCCGAGTCGGGTACGCGCTCGAACATCACCTTCAAGCGATTCTTGACGCCAACGCGTATTCAGTATGCCCGCGCGCCGGTGACCGAGAGAACCTCGCGGCCCGATTTCCTCTTCCCGTCCATCGCGGCATATCACGACCCACAAGTGAGAGGTCGATCGCTTGGCGATGCTCGCAGTGAAGTCGACGTGCAAGGATCGCTGGCGCCAGATTCTGGCCGAAGCGGATCGGCTTCCGATCAAGCACTTGCTGACGTTGGAGCCCGGTATCAGCGTGGCGCAGACCGACGAGATGTCGGCCAGAAGAGTTGTACTGGTGATTCCTTCCGAGATCCACGGCACCTTCACAGAGGCTCAGCGCAGCCAGATGCTCAGTGTTCGTATGTTCCTTCAGCTGCTTAAGGCGAATTTCGGCTGACAGCGTGGAGCCTGGACGCGACCGCTTTTTAGCTCAGAAAACGGTCAAACTCCTTCGGAAGCAATGACTGCAGTCCGGTCGTCGTCATTCCGTAGAGGTCGAAGGTCAGGTCGAACTGGTTCACGATATCTGCCAGCCGCCGTGGACTTCCCGGTCCCTTTCCCCCCGCGCCTCGCTTCAGTCTGCCCGACGCAGGGTCAACGTACAGACGCTGGCCAGCTCGACGAGCGCTCGATTCGAGACGAGCTCCATCCGCGACGCAAGCTGCTCTGCGACTTCTCCGGGTGCGCTGACCGAACCACATAGGAGCGCACGCGCCCGATTCGGATCGTCCTTGTGCGACCTGTAGATCAGTAGGGCCGGCCAGAAGGTGTCGGTAGTAACGACGGAAGTTCGTCGGCTCGGGGATCCACCGCGCACGCTCACCGGGTTTGAGCGCACCTGATGCGGTGTTAGTGGGGCAGAGCGCCGAGAAATGGTACGCCGACAACCATGCCCAGAATCCGTCGTCTCGCTCAATATCGCTCAGACCGGCGAGTTCGATGAGCTCATCGACATAGACCGCCGCCGCAAGACGATCCGAGAACTGAACCGCCGGCATGTCGAGCTCGCCTGTAACGATCTGGCTCAGTTCGGGATCTGTAATGATCTCAACTGGCAGAGACCCAACGCCGGAAACACGCACTTCATCAAGAAACTCCGAGAACTTCGTGATACCGGCTGGGGTTAGTCGGCTCAGTTTCATCGGTCAGTACCTCCTGTCCACGCAGCATTGAACCGATCAAGCATCCGGTGTTGTCGGCAGAAAGTCTCGACCAGGGCGTCCGCCCAGTCGCCATGGTCCGACTCCTCGACCGGCGGAGACGTGAAGGTCGGGAGTGTTTCGAGCAGCGCTGCCCAATCGCGCCTCCATTGAGTTCCCTCGTCGTCGGGCTCCGGCCATCCTTCCTGCAGTAGCTCGCCGATGATCGCGCGCAGCACTGCCGGATAGACCAGCGCCTCAAAAAAGAGGCGACGCCGCCGCTGACGACCAGTCGCTACCCAACTCCCGTTCAACCAGCAGCACGGGGCGCTCGCCGGTGAAGTCGACTCTATACAGTTCACCTTGGAGGGAGGCTGGCACCACAGGCAGGAGCGTGCGACGTCTCTCCTCCTTCAACTCCGGCAAGCGAGGGCCAATCTGGTCAGCCTCTCCGAGCAGTTTTCCTGACGGGAAACCAGCGGCGGAGACGACCCGAACGCGGAAGAGGACTCCGTCCATCGTATCGAACCGAGTGAGCCGCCAATCCGAAGGAGGCTGAAGCTGCGCGGTCGTCCCAAAGTCAAATCGCATCCACTCCATCCGCCGATAGGCCTCAACGAAGACGTTCGCCGCAGGGGCGAAATCGTGTTTTGAAGATCAAGCCTGGCATCGAAAGTGGCGCATTCGTCAATGCCATTAATCTTGATGCCGACGTCGGTCAACGGAATCCGGCGCCGGCCCGTATAGTTCAAGCTGCGCTTCACAGAGTGATCTCCTTTGACTGGACGACCAGATCGCGATTCACATCGAAGCCGGAAATCTTGAGAGTGAAATCCGGAGCCGAGATGCGGATTCGCATCGCGTTTGGTGCAACGTCAACGATCTCCAGGCCTTCGATCTCGGTTGCCTCGATGGACCCCTTCAGGAGTTCAAAGTCTTCGGTCAGGTACTTTGCGAACGCGCTACCGCGCCGGACATCGAACGCGACTCTCACTTCGAGCTCCCTGCCTGTTCCATCAATTTCGGGGCTGCCCGGCCGCAAGCCAAAACCACCGGCGAGTTGGGTGATTCGAACCAGCTGCGGCCGCTTCTTCGGTAGTGGCGGCGATGGGCGCGGAGGCCGGGGCCCTGGCGTCGGAGTCGGCTGGGGTTCGGTTGTCGGCGGCGAGGCGGGATCCGCTAGCGAAAAGAACTCCCGCGCTAGGACGAGATTCTGCTCAGTGTCGTCCTCGGTCATGAAACGAATAAGATCTTCGACGCACTGTCCGTTACAAACTCGATGTACGAGGGCCGTAGATGTACTTGCCCTTGTAGTTCGACGAGTCCTTTTGCCACTGGGTGTGAGCCGGATTCTCCGAATCGCCGAGCAGCGTGGCCAATGCCTCGTCCTCCACAACAACCAATGCCCTGACCTTACGCGTTCGGGAAGCCCGAATGTCTGAGATCATGATGCCCTCCCGAACGAACAAGGCACGGCCATCGTTGTACTGCTCGTCGCGCAAGAGGTACACGTCAAAGAACGACTCAATCGAACTGCCTTTCTGCGGCCGGACAATCACGGGCACGCGAACACCGACCAATTGACCGGCATTCAGGCCGTGGCGAATTTTCACGCGAGAACCGGCGAAACGACTCCTTCTTCGCACTGTGAGCCCCGTGCCCCTGTTCAGCAATCAGAAGCCGGTTTAAATTCCGTCATCGCAAACGCAGACTGCGCAGCGCGACCACGACGAGCGAATCGGCGGCCCGTCGCTCACGAGTGTCTGCATCTTCATCAACGAGCGATGATGCTGACAGTTCGAGCGAGTGGCCGGGCGTCTCCACCCGGACTACAAGCTCACCCTTAAGGATCGCGGGAAGAAATAGCCTCTGACGGCCGCCATGGCCACGTCAGTGAACTCGATCTCCGGTTCGCACCAGGGAACTACGATCGACAGCCCGACTCGCCTGTCCGCGCAAGCTTGAAGCGCGCGGCGAAGTCCGCCAAGACCGCGCCGTCGTCAACAGGCATAGTCACGTTTCCGGCGTGTATGCCGAAGTACCCATCGGATGTGAAGTGTGTCCCGTTGGCCGTTCTGTGAAACTTCAAAGTGCCACGGCCCATAGGAGCTTCCGATTGTCCTGACTGCGCACCGTGCAGCCGAAGACGACGCCTGCACGACTGGCACGCGGAAAGACGGTTTTGCCGACACCCCATCTTCCTCTGTCTTTCGTGTCCTTCTGTGAAAGGCCCTCGGCGCGAAAGAACGTGTAAAACCCGTTCTTGTCGCCGTTGTCCAGATATGCCTGGTCCGGAGCGCCGTTCAAACCGGTCGTGCCGAAGTCCTCGAAACAGAGAAACGAGCAACGCTCTGACTTCGCCGGGGGCGTCGCCAAGCCATTTCTCGGCGCCCCTACGTGAGGCCACAGACCCTCCGCGAATCGTCCGACTTCGTCAGGGGCCAGGGCACGTTGAGCCGGAGACGTAGATGCGGACTACAACGGGCTCCGACCCTTGCCGAGCGTCGAGTGAATTCTGGACTCCTTCACGTACCAGCGCTTCGGCAGCATTGGCGATCGCTTCAGTCGAGAAGAATTCACCCTGGATCGGGTTTCTCACTGGCTCACCGGGAAGATGTTCTCTGAATCGCCATGTCGGCATGAAGTCATTCCTCCGAAAGACCGGGCCATGCGTCCTCTACCACTCGGCAGAGCTTCTTCGGCTCTGGCACTACGCAGCGTCCATGAAATAGCCAGTGAGGCGATCGCCGCGGTCCGCGAGCATGCACGTCACGCCGCTGATGACAACCTCGCCATGCTGAAAGGTCGGCGCAGCACCGGTACGCAAATTCACCGCAGAACATCTCGGCACCTCGTTAAGGCTACTCGCCGCGAACCCTGCGTGCGTGAAGACCCAGCGATGGACATCTTAGGGAATGCCAATCGAGGCGTCGTTGCGCTTCCGGCAACATGCTGATAGGCCACTGACTTCTACGGCAGCGAGACGATTCGGGCTCGCTATGAAGGCGGCGATTGCCTTCATATGGCGCGGGCGCCTCATGGAGGTGGTCGTCGTAAGACCCTCGACTGGTTGATCCTCCGCAACGACACAGTCTCCATGGCAACACTAAGGTAAAGGCCCAACCGCGGTGTTATGGGAACGGCAGTGTGGAGCGGCCGCGGGCTGAAGCCTGACGTTGGTGATGTACGACAAGCTGAATCACTCGCTTGAGGATTTCGTGGCGGGATTGCTTCCAATTGAGCGGCAGGTCGGCGCCGTCTTCCTGACAACGGCGTCTCGCAGGGCTCGAGCTATGCGACGCGCCGGAGCTTCCTGGCCGTAAGCTCGCGCCGAAGTTCGTCAGTAGTCATGACCGGCCCCCCGAATCCGCTACACGGATAGTGAGAGTCCGTCCCGTTTTCTAAGCCGTTCGGTCGTGGCTGCGGCGTAGGCCGCCGGCGTCTGTTGGCCGAGCGAGCGATGCGGCCGCACGGTGTTGTAGTCGATGCGCCAGGCCTCGATGATCGTCTGCGCCTCGGCGACGCTGACGAAACCAGTGTTCGTTCAGGCACTCATCCCGAAACTTCCCATTGAAGCTCTCGACGTACGCGTTCTCGATCGGCTTGCCCGGGCGGATGAAGCGCAGCTCGACGCCGTGCGCGTACGCCCACGCGTCGAGCGTGCGCCCGACAAACTCCGGCCCGTTGTCGACGACGATCGCGCGCCGGCAGGCCGCGTGGCCGGCAGGCGCTCCAGGACGCGCACGACGCGGGCGCCAGGCAGCGAGCGGTCGACTTCGATCGCGACACATTCGCGCGTGAAGTCGTCGACGATGTTGAGCGTCCGAAAGGCGCGACCATCGGCCAGCGTGTCGAGCCATAAAGTCCATCGACCAGCGCTCGCCGCGCGCTCGGCGGCGGGCAGCGGCACCCGCTCGCCGCGCGTATCCGTTTGCGTCGACGGCGACGGACCTGCAAGCCGGCCTCGCGATAGACGCGATGGACGCGCTTGTGATTCGCCACGATGCCTTCGCGGGCGACCAGCGTATGCAGCCGGCGATAGCCGTATCGGGCCCGCACGGCGGCGTGGGCCTGCAGCCGCGCCAGCAGCGCCGGTTGTCGACGCGCCCGCGCCGCTGATACCGCCAGGTCGCCGTGCTCAGGCCGACCACCCGACACGCCCGCCGCAGGCTGCTGGCCGCGCGTCCACGAGCCACCCCACCGCCACGCGCTTCGCGATGGGGCCTACCACTTTTTTGCCACCACCGCCTTCAGCGCCTGAATGTCCAGCGTCTGCTCGGCGACGATCTGTTTCAGGCGCCGGTTCTCGTCCTCGAGCTGCTTCAGCCGCTGCATCTCGCTGAGCTCGAGGCCGCCGTACTTCGACTTCCAGCGGTAGTAGGTCTGCTCGGTGATCCCGTGCGTGCGACACAGGTCGGCCACCTTGCGGCCGGCTTCGCCCTCTTTCACGATCGCCAGGATCTGCTCGTCGCTGAACTTGCTCCGTTTCATCGGTCCTCCTCTGAACGGAGGACTCTCATTCTACGCGGGGCGGATCAGCGGGGGCAGGTCAGTCATGCCCTCGATGCCATCGACATCAAGAAAAGACGGGCGATCCCACGGCGCCAGCCGCGGCGAGGTCGTTTATCGCGAGTGTCTTGTCGAGCAATGTCTCGGTGTTCCCCGGCGGTCGGAGAAGAGGGGACGGGCGCCTGACTGGCGCAATCGCCGCGCGGAACTCGTGGTCCGAAGCCGCGCGATTCATGTGAGCGCACTTCCGACGCATTGAGTGTGTAGTCGGTGGCGCATTCCCACAGGCTGGGGGCTGAAGGCTGGTTCGGGGGTTTGGTCTGAGGACTTGGGTCGAGTCCGGCTGACTTCGTCGCTGTTCCCCTCGCGGTCGTGACGCCCGGTGAATGGGCAGGAATGCTCAGTCGCCGTGTCGGGTTTCGGAAGCCCGCAACCGTTCGCGAGCGCAAGGCGAAGGCCGCCTGGCTGCCTTCACCGGCAACTGATGCAGACCTACCCAGGCTGCTTGGCGATATTACCATGTCTCCGGAATGGACCATCCGAAAAGTGGTCGGGGCGACTGTTCGATGGGTGGCGCGTGGCGTTAGGGGACATTTCAGCAGCCACGGAGTGTTCACGATCGACGATCAATCCGGGTGAGTGCTGGTTCCAGCTCGAGTATCGACGGAACGGTACGCTGCGCGATCGACATCCACGAAGGAGAAGAGATTGACGGGGCCGCGTTCAAGGCGTTCTCCAAGCGGTCACCCGCAACCATTCTGGCAAGTCGAAACCTTCGAAGTAAGGGAAGCCCGCCCGGGCGAAACCTATGGGCGGCCGTCAAACCACGCAACCAAGAGCAAGGACCGGCCGCGAAGCCGGCCCCTCCTCTCAGGCGGCAATCCCAAGATGGCGCAGGCCGACAGCGCCCCTGGGAGCGGGATGGTCCCTGGCCGATCAGTTCCTAGACTACTTGAACCAGCCGAGTCGCTCAATCGCCTTGGCGAGTTCGTGGTGCATCATGATCTGAAAGTGGAGTTCTTCAGACTTGTGGTGAGTGCCCAACCCAATCGAACCGCTGTAGAAGGGCGTCCCATTACGAATCCAGGGGGCCAAACTAGCTGTTCGCCAAGCGCATACCCCAGCTTGCCGTAGTGAGGGTTGGCGACCTGTTGTTGTCCCAGCCCGCAGCCTTGGCAAGTTCGGTAAAGGTCGCCGTTCGATTGTGGGCTCGATAGTGAAACTAAAGCATCTTCCTTTGCGACTCAGAGATCTTGATTTCAGTCAAAGCCTTTCCATATTGCTCGCTGTCGGGACCTTGAATACTTCCTCTGTCGTTTCCATTTTGGTTGCTCCGTCCTGCTTCATGAATCGGAAGACTTTCGTGTGGTCGCCTCGCTGAACAAGTTGCCGTGTCGGCCGACGGCTTCTGCTCGATCTTCACTCTGCGCGTGGCCGACCACGTTCGAGGCTACTGCTTGTCGTCTACAGCTTCATCCATTCGACGTCACATCGTCGGCTAAACTGGACCAAGTCCAGCAACATAAGATCCGACCGGCTCAACTCCGAATGGTTCATCTTCTTCCTCCACCTTGGAATGATGTTTTCGCGGCGTCAGTCGGATATTGACGGCGTTCGCACCTTGCCACGGAATATCGAACGTGGTCCCGGCATGTTCCTTCTCGGCTTTGGGATCGTCGGTCGAACCAGCCGATCCACTCACGACCACACTGCGCACATTGCCCAGACGGTGTCATGGCAAAGCTGTGATGGTGAACAGACTCGAATGCCGTACGTAACCTTCCGAATAGAGGTACCGGGATCAGCAAGAGAGTCCGTCACTGCACGTCTCGCAGGGCTTTCGATATTCGCCTTGAGCTTTCCCAGATGCTTCGATCTCACTGACTCACTCCTACTCTCGCGCTTGCATCATGCGTAAGTCGAAGACGTCCGGCTCCGGACTGGATCCAGACCCTACCGCTAGCGGACAAGGACGCAGAAGCGCCCGAACCGCGCCCGGCACCACGGATGTGAGGGGCCCGGCGACGATGAAGACAGATTAAGGAAAGCCGATCGAGCCGTCGTTGTCGGGGGCAAGGAAATGCTGGCTCGCAATGAATTCGGCTAATGTCAGCGCACGAGAGCGAGGCGAGACACGGGAAGTCTCGTCCTTGTCACCGGCGGACGTACCCTCATCAGTTGGTGCATCGGGACCGTCATGTAGCGGGCCGCGCGTCCTTGATGGCCTGCGACATGCAAATTCCCAGATGCCGTTGGCGTTCTTCTTCCAGACGAAGAGGCCGGTATTTGCACCTCGGATCGCTCCTGGCAACCTTGATCGGCTTGGCGAGCGGCCCGTTCATGTTCGAGCGTCACGCTCTCAGTCGGCCGAGACCGATGGTCGCCAGTTTCCCTGGGTGTAGTCCAGCCTCTGGTACTCCCACACCTTGGTGAGAAGCGCTCTGCATGTTAAAACCAATGTGGGACCAGACGTGATCCACGACTGCTGTTGATGGGCTTGCCCGTGTCGATTCCTCCGGCAGGACCTTGGGGAGCATGGTGAGCGCGGCGCGAACGTCTACGGGTTTGTAACATCAACCAAAATTCGAACATCAGTGGGCCTCCTTTGACCCTAAGTGGTTTTCGCGGCGACGATTGGCATGATGAGCGTTCTTCTAGATGCTCTCGTCAACAGGGCTCACAGCTACGTCTCACGGTAAATGAGTCAGATGGCGACCACTCCGCCCTGCAGTCGCCGCTCGGCTTGCATTCGTGACCAACCGGTCCGAATAACTCAAATTAAGCGACAGTGCCAATTTCCAGACACTGAGGAGGCCCGCCTTAGAAGCTGCAGAAGCTGGGAGTGCAGGGCCAGCATGCGCTAAGTCAGCCAGGCGCATGAAGGAAGCCACGCCATCCGACGGTAACGACAGAAGCTCGAAACATCCTGGCCAGCGCCGGTCTTTGGTTCCTGCGCCAGCTTTCACTCAAGTATTCGGACTGACTCTCTGCCTCCCTCGCAGTGGGTCGCTGGGGACACGGCCGTTCAATTGATGCCCGAATTGTGCAACTCTGACGGTGCGTGGCTCGCTAGGGGCCGCATAGGGGGCACTGACAGCCGGGTGGGCAATGCCAGCGTTCGGAAGAAGGCCGACCTTCGCGACTCCGGCACAGTCCTCCACTCATAAGACGAGCTGGAGCATCCGGC
>CAVRDA010000018.1:0-631256 GCA_963719755.1 Vicinamibacteria bacterium
GTTACGAGTTACGAATGAAGGGCGCGAGGGCGGACGAACCGCTATCGCGCCCTTCGTGTTTCCAGTGGACTACTGGGTGGACGTGATTGCGGTTATCTCCGAGCCGCAGGCCATGGTGAACCCCGTATTGAACTGGTCGCCGCTGAACTGGACCGTCCACGGATATGCTCCACTCGTGTTGACGAGCACACCGGCGACCGTTGCCGCCGCTCCAGCGGGGATCGTTCGGACTTCGTTCCCGACCTGCACCTGGCAATCGGCATCCGAGTATAGCCGGAAGGTCGCGGTAGCCGACGTCTGCATCGGCCGCTCCGGGCCTGCGCCCCGAGATCGTGAATGCATCGTGCAGGCGCGCCGACTGCACGGTCGCCCCAGTCGGGTCTGCCTTCACGTCGTCGTTCGTGATCGTGCACGTGGCGGTGCCGCCGTTGGCGAGGATGACGCCAGTGCAATTGGAATACGTCGTCGTGTAGCAGGGGCGGTCCTCCTTTAACAGCGAGGACCGCCCAGATCACTCGTGCTTACGGATCTTCGTGACGTTCACGACGACCGTGGCGGAACCTTGTGGCGAGTAGCTGGCCCCATCGTCATCCTGTGCGGTGGCCGTGATCGTATCAGCCACGGTGATGGAGCAGCTACTAATCCGGGCGACAAAGGAACAGGCGTAGTTCCCACCCGGTGCGATCGTCTGCCCAACCGAGCAGAGCGTGGACTGGATGTCGCCATGCACGGAGGTGATGTCGCCGTAGACGTTGTCACTCAGCGCCGACAGACTCAGGGTGTCCTGCCCGGAGCCGTTAGTGACCACCACGTTGTAGGTCACATCGACCTGACACTGGGGCGTCGGGATCTTCGACAATGAGGGCGGCTGTTCCACGTCTGAGTACGGCACTTCCGCCTCGTCCGCATCACAGACCTCATCTGGACTGAGCTCATTGGTCCCACACCCCGTTACCGTGTCGAACACGCTGCCGGGGAAGTCACCGGGCGGGATGACAGCCGTGAACGTGCAAGAGCACGTCCGCCGGGTGCGATCTGCCCGCCGACTTCACACGTTGCGGCGTTGTTGTCCGGTACACAGGTCGTTGCGGTGATCAACGCACTGGTCTGTGTGATGTTCCCGAACGGCGCATCCACGAGACTGGTGACGGTCAACGGCAGGACCGCCGCTTCATTCTCCACCGTGACCAGATACGTCGCAAAGCCGCCCGTCTCCGGTACCGAGGCCGTCTGCGCATCCTTGATCACGTTGATGCGTGCGGGTTCGCTGAAAATGTCCAGTGTCAGAACGCCCTTGTTGCACTTCGACGGCGCACCGGGGAACACGTCATTCGTCGTGGTTCCGTTGCCCGTGCCGCTGCACACCGTGATTCGATCCCGGCTGACGCCACGTGGTCGCAAACGGTAGCTTCAGTTGTGCGCCCGCTTCGGTCGGGCACTGGGCCGTGATCGTCGTCGTGACGAACAGCGGGTTATGCGCAGTTCCTGCCGGACCCGCAATCTCGCCGCAAACATCCGGCGGATTATCAAGCTGGAGGAAGTTACTGGTGTTGTTGGCGAGCGAAGCCGTCGCCGTGCAGTTCCCCGAGATGGCCCCGTCGAGATTGGGATCGTTGTCCACGGCGAGGTAGAAGCCCACGTCATAGCGGGCATTCGCGGTCAGGTTCATCTGGAAGTCTGCCGTGAACGTCACCATCTGGCCCGCGTTGCACTCGCACCGCCCGGTCACCGGATCGCACTGTCCGCCAGTAAGGATCTCGATATTCGTCGCGCTGGCGAGCGTGACGTCGTTGGCCGTACACGTCACGTTCTGGGTGTTGCCGTGTGCCTTCCACACGTCATGAATGCACTCTCGTCACTTCCTGGGCCGATGCCGACGTCGCGAAGAACAACACACCGCCGACGAGGATGAGCAGGCCGCTCAATTTCTCGATTGTCCTCATGGGGAGCTCCCTCAAATGGAATGGTTGCTCGTTCTCAACTCTCCTGCTTCTGAGTCGCACTCCTTTCCTGCCGGGCAGATCAACGATTCCACAGGATGAGTTAATACTGATGAGTTAGCTTTCCCGACTGATGCTGCTCAGCTCTGTTTTTCAACCCATCTCAGCTCGATGAACTCTAGGCAGGCGTAACTGCGGCGCGCATCGGCAGATGCGCCCATTCGATGGGGGGGCCGGATTGTGCCAGGAGGCTGGGCGGATCGTGGCAACCCGGCCGCGCTCGCGGCCCGTATGACTCGGAAGATTGGGTTACGTGACTGCGCCGACCGTCGGCGCGGTGGAGAGTCCGTGGCGGTATGTGTACACCACCAGCTTGAGACGGTCGCCGACGCCGAGCTTGGCAAAGATCGACGTGAAATACGGTGCCGTACTGTCGTCTCGCTGATGAACAGTCCGCCTGCGATCTTCCCGCCGGTTCGTCAGGCCATCGCAGATGAGCGCAATGACTTCGACTTCTCGACGGGTGAGCGAGGAACAGCCCCTTCGTACAATGCCAGTCGCATGTCCATTCGAGCGCGCGATGTCGCTGAGGGCGGAGGCCAGCAGAGCCCGCGGCAGCCACACCTCACCGGCATGCACCCTCTCGATGGCGCTCATCAGCGTGTCGAGCGACGCGTCCCTGTGCACGATCCCTTTGACCCCGGCCCGGACGGCGGCGCGTTGGTCGGACACGGCAGGTTCGTTGTCGGTGAAGACGATGACGTGGGCGGGGTAACACGCGCTGGCGAGCGATTGGAGGGAGTCGAGGCTGCGCTCGGTCAGACTCTCCTCGACCAGGACGATGTCTACCTGCTCGCGGTCGACTGTCGTGACAGCGTCGATAAGCGCGGTTGTTTCACCGACAACGGTCAAGCCAGCCTGACTGTCGAGGAGCAGGCGCAACGCGGCTCGGAGAACCGGGTGAGGGTCCACGAGCAGCACGCGAATCGGGCGATGGGGCGCTGGCACAGGTCTGGGGAGCGGGACCCGGGTCGGCGGGGGCCTAGGCCGGGGCCATCGGACCCGACCGGGCTTACCGTCTAATCAATCTTCAACGATGTCGCGTGGCAGATCCGGACAGGATTCGCGTCATTTTTTCATCCCTGGGTTTGTTTTCAGGATTTGAGGCTGGGCGTTGTGACTTGGGTCCCACCTTATCATAACCTCGACCGTTTGCGCAACCTCGGGCCACCGCCTGGATCAGCCGAGGCGTGATGCCGCGCGGGTTTCTCCTGCTGGTGATCGCCCAGGCCGCGCACTCGATTGAAGAGTACGTCGCGCGCCTCTACGACCAGTTCGCGCCTGCCAGGTTCGTGAGCCGCCTCCTCAGCGACGACCCGGCCACCGGCTTCGCCCTCGCGAACTTCGCGATCGTCGCGTTCGGGCTGTGGTGCTGGTCCGTACCGGTTCGCGTGCGCTGGCCGTCCGCCCGCGCCATTGCCTGGGGATGGGCCATGGTCGAGCTTGGTAATGGCGTCGTTCACGTCCTCCTGGCCGTGGCGCGTGGCGGCTATTTTCCGGGGGTGATAACCGCCCCCTTCCTCATCGTCGGCGCGCTCCTGGAGGCGAGGCAGTTGCGCCGCGCGGATTCGCCGCTATGATGGCGGGCGTTTCCCGGCCGACCGAGGATCGGACCATGGGCATAGGTCCGACGTGCATCGTGCTCCGGCGGACTCTCCTTCGCGCTCACGGGTGCGGCTGCGTTCGCCCAGGCACAGCACGAGGGCACGGTGGGGCACTGCGTGCCAGTCGCCGAGCGCGGCGGCCGCGAGTTCGGCTGCTACGTCATCGCCACGCAGTCGATTGGGACGTTCTGGCAGGGCCCGCGTTCTGGCGCATCACCAGCTACCCGACCGTTGCGCAGGCGGAAGCCGACAAGAGGCTGCACGACACGGTCGAAGAAGCCTTTGGCAAGGTGTGGCGGTTCGCTGTCGACGCCGGGCCGCGACGGCTCGCCGGCGGCCACCCCGTCGCCGACATCGGACCGCTCCCGGTCGATGCCGCCATGACCTACAGCGCGCAATACATGGAGGCGACGTTTCAGCCTGGCATGAGGTCGCGCGTGCACCGCCATCCGGGTCCGGGAGGCGCGGGGGGACACGCTCTCAGGCCAGCATGTGCCTCGAAACTCCCGATGCCAAGTTGGTCGGGCGCGCGGGGGCGGCGATCCCGTGATTGTTCGCGGCGGCCGGCCGATGGAGCTGCTGGCGGTGGGAATCGAAGTGCGGCGCTCGCTTGCCCCGGAACTGCACGACTCCGCTCAGCCAGCGTCGATCGCCGTCTCAGACTGGATGCTGAAGGGGCTGTGCGGCGCGAAGTGAGACCACGTCCGGGACGGACGCCATGCTGAGGAGACCTCGGTGACCACTCGCGACGCAGCCAGCCTGATGATCCTCGTTGCCGGCCCTTACCGCTCGGGCACGGGGGATGACCCCGACAAACTGGCCGCTAACGTCCGCGCGATGGAGGCCTACGCCGTGCCGCTGTTTCGCGCCGGACACCTGCCGGTCGTCGGCGAGTGGCTGGCGCTGCCGATGGTCTCGCTCGCGGGATCGCGCGCGATCGGCGACGCGCCGTTCGTCGAGATCTTCCATCCGATCGCCGAGCGGCTCGTCGATCACTGCGACGCCATCCTGAGGATTGGCGGCGCGTCGCAGGGCGCGGACCTGATGGTCGAAGTTGCGGCTGCGCGTGGACTGCCGATCTTCCGCGCCCTCGCCGAGGTGCCAGGTTGTGAACGTCTTGCCGAACCGGTTCCCTGATTCCGTCGTGCGGGCCATTCGCGCGGCCAGATACTGGGCATCCGGGCGGGCCGTGCGCCGCACCGGGTGATCGGCATCTGGGCGGTCGTGGTGGAGCGCCGCGTGTTCGTCCGGTCCTGGAGCCTCAAGCCGCGCAGCTGGTATCGCACCTTTCTCGAGGACCCGCGTGGCGTCATCGTGGTCGAGGGGCGTGAGCGCGCCGTTCGCGCCGTGCGCACGCGCAGCGAGCGGCTGAAGGACGCCGTCTCACGCGCCTATCTCGAGAAGTACCACACGCCCGGCGCGATCAGATTCGCGCGCGATCTCGGGCGGGCGAAGTCGCGAGCGACGACGACCGAGCTCGTGCCGGCGAAGCAGGCTCACGCGGAGCGGGCCAAGACGCGCGCGGTGGACGCGCAGCGAACGGGGTTGTCCTGCCGGCCCTGAGCAGACAGACCGAGTGAAGATGACGTTTCGTTCCCTCGTGCCGACGAGCGCTTCCTGGGCCCTCTCGCTGGCAGCGCTGGCGGTCGCGACGCTTGCCGGTGTCGGACAGACGCAGCCGGCGTCGCCGCGGCGTTTGATTCCCATGGACCAGGCTGCCTCGCGTCCGGACTTCTTCACGTTCCGAGCGCAGCTGCAGACCGCGCTGGCGCGCCGCGACGTGGCCGCACTCCTTGCGGTCGTGCACCCGAACATCAAGAACGGATTCGGCGGCGACGACGGCAAAGCCAACTTCGAGGTGAAGTGGCGACCGGCCGCTGCCGACAGCGAGGTGTGGGCCACGCTCGCGGAAGTGCTTGCGCTCGGCGGCACGTTCGAGTCGCCCGACACCTTCGTGCGCGCCGTACGTGTCCAGCCGATGGCCCGAGGGCGTCGATGGCTTCGATTACGTCGCCGTCGTCGGCGACCGTGTGCGTATCCGCCGCCGTCCGAGCCACGACGCCCCTGAAGTTGCGCTCGAGCAGCTTTCAGATCTTGCCGCTCGCGATCGATGTCCATGACGCCGGCGAGTCATGGACGGCGGCTGCGCCTGGCCGACGGGACTGCCGGGTACATCTCATCGCGATACGTCCGCAGCCCGATCGACTATCGCGCTTACTTCTCGAAGGAAGGCGGCCGCTGGCAGATGATGATGCTGCTGGCCGGAGATTGAGTGGTAACCTAAAGGACTTCGCGGCGCCACCGGAACCGCACTTCTGCAAGTGGCCGCCGCCTGGCGAGGCTCAACCACGTGGACGCCCCGAGCCCCGGTCATCAAGCACGCAGGGATCGCGTGCTGGCCAATCCGTTCCTGCTCGACATGCCGGTGCCCGCGCTGCGCGCGCTGCCGGCTGACTGGATCAACGACGTAACCGCCGTCGGGACCACGGCGCTCGACCGCGTCGCCGACGTCCAGAATCCGTTGATCCACCAGGTGCGTGCCGCTCTCGAGGCCGGCGAGCGGCCGGTCGTCATCGGCGCCGACTGCTGCACGCCGATTGCGGTCGTCGCCGGGCTGTCGCGCGCCGGTGTCTCGCCGCGCGTCCTCTGGCTCGACGCCCACGGCGACTTCAACACGCCGACGACCTCGCCCTCCGGCTTTCTTGGCGGCATGCCGCTCGCGATGCTGGTCGGCCGCGGCGACAGGCGGCTGCTCGAAGCGGCCGGCCTCGCGCCGCTGTCCGAGCGCGACGTCGTGCTGTTCGACGCGCGCGACCTCGATCCGGACGAAGCGATCGCGCTCTCCGGCAGCGAGATCCGCCACGTCCGCTCGCTTGCCGCACTCCAGCAGGCGCTCTCCGACGACGGGCCGTGGCACGTCCACCTCGACGTCGACGTGGTCAACCTCGAGGACGCGCCCTCGGTCGGGTTCCCGGTCGAAGGCGGTCCCCGCCTTGCCGATCTCTTGCTGATCGGCCGCGCCATGGCGGCCAGGTGCCCGCCGGTGTCCGTGTCGCTGACAACGTGGGACTTCGAGGCCGATCGCGACGGGCGGACGGCCCGCGCATGTCTCCAACTGCTCGACGCGTGGCTGGGCCGCGACGGAGCGTGAATGACAGCGGATGCGCTGATGGCACGGCTCGAGTCCGGTGTGCCGACGACGATTCTGGATGTGCGATCGAGCGTCGAGTTCCGCCGCGGGCACGTGCCCGGCGCGTGTCACCTGCCGTTCTGGGCCGCGGGCATCGCACGGCTTCCGCCGGCGGCGGCATCGACGCCGGTCGTCGTGTACTGCGGGCATGGCCCGCGTGCGCGAATGGCCGCCCGGCTGCTGCGATGGCGAGGACTGCGGGACCTGCACCTGCTCGACGGGCACATGACCGCATGGCGGCGCAGCGGGCGCCCCGAGGAAGGACGGAGCTGAGCGTGGCGCGCAGTCCGCTTCCGCGCCTCAGGCGGTTGTGCCTGGCGCTGCCCGAGGCCCACGAGGTCACGGCGTGGGGCGAGCCGACATTCCGCGTCCGCAACAAGATGTTCGCGACCTTCGCCAGCGCGGGCAATCATCACGGGCGTGGACGTCACGCGGCCTGGGTGAAGTCACTGCCCGTGAACCAGGATCTGCTCGTGCGTGCGGCGCCCGATCGCGTGTTCGTCCCGCCTTACGTTGGTCCGAGCGGCTGGGTCGGCCTCTACCTGGACGAGGTCGCCGACTGGGACGAAGTCCGCCGTCTGCTGAGGGAAGGCTACAAGCTCGTCGCGCCGAAGCGGCTGCTGGCCGAACTCTAGGAGTGAGGTCCGATGGTCACCGCCGGTCGTGAACTCGCCAGTCGCGCCTGAACCGTCGTAAGGAGCGCGTGTGCTGGTTGGCGTGATCTCGGATACCCACGGCCTGCTGCGGCCCGAAGCGGTCGAGGCGCTGCGGGGAAGCGACCTCATCGTGCACGCCGGCGACGTCGGGGCGCCGGAGGTCCTCGACGGCCTCCGACAGCTCGCGCCGGTCACCGCCGTGCGTGGCAACGTCGACACCGCCCAATGGACTGCGGCGCTCCCGGCGGTCGAGGTCGTCGACGCGGGGGGAATGCACCTGTACGTCCTGCACCAGATCGAGCACCTCGATCTCGATCCGGCCGCGGCTGGATTTGCGGCCGTCATCTACGGTCATTCGCACCAGCCGTCTGCGGAAGTCAGGAAGGGCGTGCTGTTTCTGAACCCTGGAAGCGCCGGACCCCGCCGATTCAGCCTTCCGATCTGCCTGGCGCGCCTGCGGGTCAGCGACCGCGGTCTCGAAGAACCGGAGTTCGTGGATCTCGAAATCGCGGCGCGTCGCTAGGGAGGGTGGTACCATACAGGGTTGCCTCCTGACGTGCGATTGACGCGACGTGAGCGTGGCCGGAGATTCTCGTGCCTTTCACTGCGCTCAAACTGCATCCGAACCTTCTTCGCGGGTTGAAGGAGCTGGGCTTCGCGCGTCCCACGCCGATTCAGGCCGACGCCATTCCACCCGGCCTCGAGGGCCGCGACGTGCTGGCGTGCGCCGTCACCGGCAGCGGCAAGACGGCGGCCTTTCTGCTCCCCATCCTGCAGCGGCTGATCGACAAGCCGCGGGGGACGACGCGGGCGCTCGTGCTGGCGCCGACGCGCGAGCTGGCGGCGCAGATCCTGGAGAACCTCAACGACCTCTCGGTGCACACGCCGATCACCGGCGCATCAGTCTTCGGCGGCGTCGGCATGGGGCCACAGGAACACGCCTTCCGCAGCGGCGTCGACGTCATCATCGCGACGCCTGGCCGGCTGCTCGATCACCTGCGGTCGTCCTACGTGAAGTTCAGCGGGCTGGAAGTGCTGGTGCTGGACGAAGCCGATCGCATGCTCGACATGGGATTCCTGCCGGAGATTCGCAAGATCCTGAAGCACCTCCCGTCGAAGCGGCAGACGCTCTTCTTCAGCGCGACGATGCCCGCGCCGATCGTCACGCTGAGCGGCGAGATGCTGCACAACGCGGTGACGATCGCCATCGAGCGGAAGGCCGCGCCGGCGGTGGGCATCACCCAGGCGATCTACCCCGTGGCGCAGGAGTTGAAGTCGGCGCTGCTGACGTCGCTGCTCGCCCGCGGCGACATGAAGGAGGCGCTGGTCTTCACGCGCACGAAGCATCGCGCGAACCGCCTGGCCGAGTACCTCGTGAACCAGGGCGTGAACGCCGACCGCATTCACGGCAACCGCTCGCAGGCGCAGCGCACCGCCGCGCTGGCCGCCTTCAAGAGCGGACGGACGCGGGTGCTGGTGGCGACCGACATCGCCGCGCGCGGCATCGACGTCGAGGCGCTCGGCCACGTGGTGAACTTCGACGTGCCGATGGTCCCCGACGACTACATCCACCGCGTCGGCCGCACGGCGCGGGCCGAGGCGACGGGAGAGGCGTTCACCTTCGTCTCTCCGCAGGAGGAATCGGACTTGCGAGCCATCGAGTCGGCGATCGGCAAGCGCCTGCCGCGCGTGACCGTGCCCGACTTCGACTACACCGCGCGTCCGCAGCAGAAGCTCGAGGTGCCGCTCGCCAATCGCATCGCCGCGATCCGGAAGGAGAAGGCCGAGCAGCGCGCACGCGCGGCGCTCAAGAACGCACGGACACACGGACCGAAGGCCGGCATGGCTCACGGACCGCGGCCGTCGTCTCACGGAAAGGCGGCGCCGGGACACCGTCCGCCGTCCCACGGACCGAAGCCGCCCTCCCATCACGGGCCGAAGCCGGCGTCCCAGGGATCGCGGCCGGCGGGTCGTGGGCCGCAGCTGACGTCGCACGAGATGGCGTCGAGACCGGGCTTTCATGGCCCGCGCAGCGGCGGCCGCGGCCGCCGGCGCCCGTAAGGCGATCAGCACCCGCGATGGACCTCAACGACATCCGCGCGCTGCTCGATTACCACTACTGGGCCCGCGACCGCGTGCTGGCCGCGGTCGAGCCGTTGAGCGCGGAACAGCTCACGCGCGAGATGGGCAGCAGCTTCCGCTCGATTCGCGACACGCTGGTTCACATCTACGCGGCCGAATGGGCGTGGCACTCGCGGTGGAATGGCGTCTCGCCCACGGCGCTGCTCGACGCGGCGGAGTTTCCGGATGTCGAGACGATCCGCCAGCGATGGACCGCCCTGGAAGGGCAGGTACGCTTGTTCGTCGAATCGGCGGGAGAAGCCGGGCTGCCGCGCGTCTACGAGTACAAGTCGCTGGCGGGAGTGCCGGGCCGCTCGGAGCTGCGTCAGATGATCCAGCACGTCGTCAACCACGCCAGCTACCACCGCGGCCAGGTCACGACAATGCTGCGGCAGGTCGGCGCGCAGCCGCCGAAGAGCCTCGACTTGATCGCGTTCTATCGCGAACGAGGTTGAACGCGCGCCGTTCCATGCACCACCGCCTCGTGCTCGTTGGTCTGTGTGCCATCGGTGTCGCAGCCGGTGGGGCGGGATGCGACACGCCGTGCAACTTTCGCATCCTCGACCGTCTCGATTCCGGCACGGGGCAGGTCGGCTGCTGTGGCGCATCGGCGACACAGGAGATCGTGATTCCTGACGAACGGGATCTCGCCGTCGACATCGCTCAAATCGCGACCTCGCCGCGAACCGGCGGCCAGGACGTCTACTTGACCGGCACCGACTGCGCAGTTCTGTTCGACGCGCCCTATCCCGAGCCAGGCACCGGCCCGAGGCCCGCGCCGCGCTGCCAGGTGCTGGCCGGACCCGTGGCCCCTGGCGCGGTCAGCCCGCGCGCCTCCCTTCGTCCGGGACGCTATCGCGCGTTCGTCCAGGCCTACGCGGCCAACCCCTCGGCCAACGCCTACCGCTTCGAAGTGAATGTCTGGGGCACGTCGTGCGGGACGTCGCCCGTCGCGCCGTGAGGTCAGGCGGTCCGCGCCCGGGCGATTGTGCTATAACGCTCAGCGATTTCAGCGACGGCCGGTGCCGTCGCACTCGCTCACCGTGTCACCGAGGAGGACTGGAATGCGACGGGAGGACCTCGTTCCCCGGACGCTGATTGCAGCGGCCCTGTTGAGCGGCATGACGTGGTCGCTGTCGGCGCAGTCGGACAAGCTCGTCTACGCAGATTTCGAAAACGCCGCCGAAGGCCGCGCGGTCAGCGCGCGCGGCGGCGCCGTCACGTTGTTCGGCTACTCCGAGAACCCCACGCGGCAGCCGGTCTTCTCGGGGAAGGCCGGTGTCACGCCGCCGGTTCCGGATCTGGTACGCACCAAGCCCGACGATCCGAACCACCTGG
Organism: Vicinamibacteria bacterium; assembly: GCA_963719755.1. Classification (GTDB taxonomy): domain Bacteria; phylum Acidobacteriota; class Vicinamibacteria; order Vicinamibacterales; family JAENWD01; genus JAENWD01. The sequence goes on from CAVRDA010000018.1 coordinate 10,910, forward strand.
CGAAGTTCGACTTCGAGCTCGTCACGCCGAATCAGTGGTCCGGCGTCACGCTCGAGATCAAGGGCCATGCCGATCAGGACGGCAAGACGCCGGCCGAGGACCTCTCGGGCTACAAGACCCTGTCGCTCGAGGTGTTCGCGACCGGCGTCAACAACATGCGCGTCGAGTTGCTCAGCCGCGGCTGGGGGATGAACCCGAACGATGCGAACCCGCAGATCACCTTCATCCCGAAGAAGGGGCTCAACACCTACAAGGTCGAGCTGAAGAAGTTCGCGCAGCCGGCGTGGGTGACAGAGACGCGGATTGACCCGAAGGATGTGCTCAAGAAGCTGACCGCGGTCAGCATCTCGGCCTACTGCGACGACTGCCGGCCCACAAAGGGCATGGTCGTCGTGGACAACGTGGTGTTCGAGAAGTAGTGGCGGTCAATCACAGAGGCACGGAGACACGAAGACGCACAGAGAACTCTAATTGACGAAGGTGAGCCCTGTGCGTCTCAATGTCTCCGCGTCTGCGTGATTGACTCGTAACTACACCTCTTCTACCTCGACCCCAGCCCGCTCGGCCTTGTAGGCCGCGATGATCTTCTGCTGCTGGTGGTGAGGCACTTCCTCGTAGTGCGAGTACTCCATGTGATAAGAGCCGCGGCCGCCAGTGGCTGACGTGAGGTGCTGCTCGTAGGTGAGCATCTCCGCCATCGGCACCTGCGCGCGGATCACGGTGGTGACGCCTCGCGTGTCCATGCCGCTGATGCGGCCGCGCCGGCCGTTGAGGTCGCCCATGAGGTCGCCGGCGTAGTCGCTCGGCGCGTGGATCTCGACCGACATCACCGGTTCGAGAATCGTCGGCCGCGCCCGGCTCATCCCGTCCTTGAACGCCAGGGCGCCTGCCATCTTGAACGACAGCTCGTTGCTGTCCACGGCGTGATAGGAGCCGTCGAAGACGGTGACCTTGAAGTCGACGACCGGGTATCCCGCCAGGAAGCCGCGCATGCGCGAGTCCTGGATCCCCTTCTCGACCGCCGGGACGTACTGGCGGGGAATGGAGCCGCCGAAGATGTCGTCGGCGAACTCGAAGTCGCTGCCGCGCGACATCGGCTCCATGCGGATCTTGCAGTCGCCGAACTGCCCGTGCCCGCCGGTCTGCTTCTTGTGGCGGCCGTGCGCCTCGACGGGCATCGTGATCGTCTCGCGATAGGGGATGCGCGGTGGCTTCAGGTTGACCTCGACGCCGAACCGCCGCTTCAGCTTCGCGACCGTGACCTCGATGTGCAGCTGGCCCTGGCCCGAGAGCAGCAGTTCCTTGGTCTGCGGGTCGCGCGCGTAGCGGATGGTCGGGTCTTCCTCCTCCAGCCGGTGCATCGACGTGCTGATCTTGTCTTCGTCGCCGCGTGTCTTCGGCTCGATTGCGTAGGACAGAACCGGCTCCGGGAATGCGATCGGTGCCGCCCGCAGGCCGCCGCGGTCGCTCAGCGTGTCGTTGGTCAGTGTGTCCTTCAGCTTGGCCACGGCGCCGAGGTCGCCAGCGCGCAATTCCGGGACGTTCGTGGACGTCTTGCCCTGCATCACCGTCAGGTGCCCGAGCCGCTCGCTGGTGTCCCGTGTGAGGTTGTGCACGGACGAATCGGATTTGAGCGTCCCCGACAGGATGCGGAAGAGCGTGATACGGCCGGCAAACGGGTCCGCCACCGTCTTCCAGACGAAGGCCGCGTACGGGTCGGCGGGGTTGGCCGTGCGCGCGACTTCTTCGCCGAGCTTTGAATCCACGGCAGCAAAGGGCCGATCGGCGGGCGATGGCACGTAGGCCACGATCGCGTCGAGGAGCGGCGCGATGCCCACGCCGCTCAGGCCTGACGCGCAGAACAGCGGCGCGACCTTCCCTGCCAGCACGGCCTTGCGCAGCCCGTCGAGCAGTTCGTCCTGCGACAGCGTTCCGGCTTCGAAGAAGCGCTCCATGAGCGCGTCGTCGGCTTCGGCGACCATCTCGATCAGCTGGTCCCGCGCAGTGCCCACCTCTTCGGTCATCTCGAAGGGCACCGCGCCCTGCGACGCCTTCCCGTCGCTCCCGACTGTCCACGCCGTCATGCCGACGAGATCGACGACGCCCGAGAAGCGCTTCTCCTCGCCGATGGGAAGCTGCACGGGGATGACGGTTCGGCTGAGCGTGTCGCGCAGCGACTCGAGCGTGCGCGACAGGCTCGCGCGCTCGCGATCCAGCCGGTTCACGACGACTAGGCGCGGCAGCGCCAGCATCTCGGTTTCGGCCCAGACCTTCTCGGTCTGCACTTCGACGCCGGAGACGGCATCGACGACCACGAGCGCCGCATCGGCCACGCGCAGCGCGGCCCGGGCGTCCGACAGGAAGTTGCCCATGCCGGGGGTGTCGACGACGTTGATCTTGGTGGAGTTCCATTCGGCCCAGGCGAGGCTGGCCGAGAGCGTGTGCTTGCGGGAGATCTCTTCTTCGTCGTAATCGGTCACCGTCGTTCCGTCGTCGACACGCCCGAGGCGGGGCGTGGCGCCGGCGGAGTGGAGCAGGGCGGCTATCAACTGGGTCTTGCCCGCTCCGCCGTGGCCGACTACAGCGACGTTGCGGATACTCCCAGTGTCGTATGCCTTCATGGCGGCTATCCTCCGCTCCCGGGTGAACGCCCGGGGGCCGTTCCGGTGAACACGGTTGCGTGCCTCGCCGATGCTCGAGGGCAAAAGGCGCGGCTGACGAAGGACCACGTGCCTCGCCGAATCTGGCTGGCGAGGTCAGGCAAAGCGGTCTGACCAGTTACATGAGCGGATCTTATACCTCGGAGCCGGGAGGGGGTGGGAGATTTGTTCGACGGCGGGCCGTTCGGCGCGCAAGCGTGGGAAATGGCCACGGAGATACCGAGCGTGTCGACGGCGACATCGACCGCCACTGCGCGACTCGCCGGCCCGCTCGGTGCGCTTGTGCTTCTGTGGCAAAGGGAAGCATCGGAGGAGGTTTGCGCAGATCAGGCGGGAGCCTTATGATGATTATTAGCAACGCTTCTGATTACATCAGCCGTTGCAGAAGGATGGCGATGAACGAAGTCCAGCAGTCCGGCGCGGCCGAGAACGACATCTACGCGCATCCGCCGGACATCACCGCACTCGAGCTCGAACCCGGCCACCCCGGGTTGGGGGATGCCGGGTATATCGCGCGTCGCGAGGAGTTGTTCGCGGTGTGCCGGGAGCATCGGCTGCGACAGCTCGGTCCGCCCCTCATCGCGTACACCGACGAGGAGCAGCGGATCTGGCGCGAGGTGTCGCCCCAGCTCGACGCGCTGCACCGCCAGTTTGCCAGCCGCATCTACCTCCAGGCGAAGGACGATCTCGGCATCAGCGCCAACGAGATCCCGCAGCTGCGCCACCTCAGCGCGCACCTCGAGCGCGTCAGCGGGATGCACCTGGTGCCGGCCGAGGGCTTTATTCCGTACCGGACGTTCTACTCCTACATCGCCGAGCGCGGGTTCCCGGTCACGCAGTTCATCCGGCATGGCTCCAAACCGGAGTTCACGCCCGAGCCCGACATGATTCACGACTGCCTGGGACACGTCCCGCCGCTCGTGAATCAGGACTACGCGGCACTGCTGACGCTGCTGGGCAAGGCCGCCGTCTCGGTCGCCACCGGCGACCAGGTGCTGGCGCTCAAGCGTCTGAGCTGGTTTTCGATCGAGTTCGGCCTCATCGAGGAAGACGGGGAGACCAAGGTCTTCGGCGCCGGCATCCAGTCGTCCATCGGCGAGATCCCCTTCTCGGTCTCGAGCAACGTCGAACGCCGGCCCTTCGTCACCGACGAGGTGATCGAGACCGACTACGACGCCTCGCGGATGCAGGAGCTGCTCTTCGTCATCCCGTCGTTCCAGTTCCTCAGGCGGGAAGTCGAGAACCTGGTGCGGCGCTTCGGCGTGGCTGTCTGATCGCGAACGTCAACCACAGAGACACAAAGGCACAAAGACGCACGTAGAACATGCTTGGCAGCCTTGGATGAACCCTCAGCGCCAGGGTACATCCCGAACGCTGCCAAGCGATTCTTTGTGCGTCTCCGCGTCTTTGTGCTTCTGTGATTGAGCGCCTACTCGTACCGGAGTGCGTCGATCGGATCCAGGCGCGAGGCCTTGAAGGCGGGCCACATCCCGAACGAAATTCCGATCGTCGCCGAAAATCCGATGCCGAGGGCGAACGACCACCACGGCAGCGAGATGGGGAAGTCGGTGAGCACGTGTACGAGATATCCGATGCCGCTGCCAAACAGGATGCCCAGGACGCCGCCGATGGAGGTCAGGAAGACCGCCTCGAGCAGGAACTGCCACAGGATCTCGCGACGCCGCGCGCCCAGCGCCTTGCGCACGCCGATCTCGCGCGTCCGCTCGGTCACTGAGATCGTCATGATCGCCATCACGCCGATACCACCCACCATCAATGCGATCGACGAGATCACGACCAGCGCCAGAGACACGGCTTGCGTGAACTGGTCGAAGATCCGCATCAGCACGTCGGACGTCAGCACGTCGAAGTCGTTCTCCTGATCGACCTTCAGGCGGTGCCGGCTGCGCATGACCTGCTCGACCTCGGTCTGCAGCTGGCTGCGCGAAATCCCTTCGTAGGGCACGATCGAGATCACCAGAAAGCGCGACAGCATCCCGCGAATCCGGGGCGGGTCGTAGATCTTGTCGTAGGTGCTGATGGGGATGACCGCGAACTCATCAGGGCTGCCGCCAAGCAGCGACGGCCGCTTGCTGAGGACACCCAGTACCGTGAACTCTTCCGGACCCACGCGAATCTGCTTGCCTACGGGATCGGTATTCGGAAACAGCGTCTCGGCCGGCGCCGCGCCGAGCACGATGACGTTGCGCCGCCGCTGCACTTCGTATTCGTTGAAGAAGCGGCCCTGCGCCATTTCCAGATAGTTGGTCTCCGGGTAGTTCGACCCGACGCCGATCAACTGCATCGACTTGGTGCCTTGACCCTTGTAGCTCATGCGGACCGGCTCGGAACCGGGCCCGCCACCTAGCTGCATGCCGACGAATTTCGCTGAGGGGGCACCAAGCTTGATGGCGGCGGCGTCTTCTTCCGTCAGATCCGGCCGCCGCATGACATCCCAGAAGTCCCTTCCACTGGCGAAGCTGCTGATGCTCAGTTTCGCCACGTAGATCGTGTCGGACCCCATCTGACGGATCAGCGACTCGAACTGATCGCCGAAGCCGCGGATGAGCGACGTCATCCCGACAATCGACGTCACGCCGATGACCACGCCCAGCACGGTCAGCGCCGAGCGGAGCTTGTTGGTCCGCAGCGTGTCCACGGCCATGCCGAGGATTTCGGCCAGCAGCCCGACGCGCAATCTCGTTCTGGCCATCGATTACTCCCTCCGCAGGGCCTCGATCGGATCGAGGCTGGCGGCGCGGATGGCCGGATAGAGTCCGAAGAACAACCCGACGCCCGCCGTCATGCCCAGGCTGAGGGGGATCGACCATGGCTCGATCGCGGCGGGCAGCGGCGACAGCGCCGCGATGATCATGGCGAGGACGAAGCCGAACAGCGTGCCGAGCACGCCGCCGACGATCGACAGCGTCGTCGACTCGGTGAGAATCTGCCAGACGATGTCGCGCCGCCGGGCGCCGAGCGCCTTGCGCAAGCCGATCTCGCGCGTGCGTTCGGAGACGACCATGAGCATGATGTTCATGATCACCACGCCGCCGACGACGAGGGACAGCGAGACGACGCCAATCAGGATCGAGAAGATTCCGCCGCTGAAGTTACTCCAGAAACTGAGGAGCGCGTCCGACGTGACAAAACCGAAGTTGTCCTCGTCCCGCGGCCGCAGGTGACGCTGGACGCGAAGCGCGATGCGTGCCTCGTCCATCGCCGCTTCGACGTTGTCCGGGTCGGCCGACTTCACAGTGAGCTCGAGCGATCGGCGGGACCCGAAGAGCCTGTGAAACGCGCCCAGGGGAATCAGCACGAACTCGTCCTGCGAGTTGCCGAACATCGAGCCCTTCTTCTCGCTGACGCCCAGGACCTTGAAGTGCATGCCGTTGATCTGGACCGTCGAATCGACGGCGTTGCGGCCTTTGAACAGCTTGTCGGCGGTGTCCCATCCAAGAAGGGCCACCGGGCGGCCGCGCTCGACTTCCGTGCGGCTCGGCAGCCGGCCGCGTTCGGCGGCGTAGCCGCTGAATTCGTCGTACTCCGCCGTCACCCCGCGCACGCGCGTGTTTTCGAGCATCGTGTCGTGGAACGTGATGTTGGCCCGGGCGCCGGTCTCCGCCATGACCGCCGAGATGGCGGGGCTGAAGTCGCTGATGGCGTCGGCGTCGAGCTTGGTGACGTCCGGGCGGGACTGCCAGGCCTTGCGTTCCTCGTCCTCGTCGGTGACGAAGCCTACCTTCTCCACCTTGAACGAGCCGACGCCGATGTCGCGCATGATGGCGTCGGAGACGTACGCGTTCATCCCCTGAATCAACGACACGACCGCGATGATCGACGTCACGGCCACGACGTTGCCGAGGATCATCATGATCGAGCGAATCTTGTTCGTCCAGATCGAGTAGAGCGCGATGCGGACTGCTTCGATGATTTGAATCACGTTCGTGTTACTGCTTGTCGGTCTTGCCCTGCTGTGCCTTCTCGTCCAGCTTCACGCCGTCGCCGTCCCGAAGGTTGCGGACATTGGCGAACGGACCGGTAATCACCTCGTCCCCGGCTTTCAGTCCCGAGAGCACCTCGAAGTACTTGTCGCCGGCGATGCCGACCTTCACTGGCAGGAAGAGCGCCTGCTTGTCGCGCATGACGAACACGCCCTCGGTCTCCTTGCGCGTCTGCCCCGGCGGCAGTTCGGCGGCCGAGGCCGTCGGCTCGACGCTTCGCGGCTTGCGCTTGGCCTTTTCGTCGCGCTTCTCGCGGACGATCTCGCCCTTCGAATCGAACACCAGCTCGCGAACGGCCATTGCCTGAATCGGCACGGCAAGCGAGTCGGTGCGAGTCGCCGTCGTGATCTCGGCCGAGCAGGTGAAGCCGGGACGCACCTCGGGGATCTGGCCGTCGATGGTCACGGTCACCTTGAAGTTGGTCGCCTGTTGTCCGGCCTGGGCCGCTGCCGTCTGGATCGGGCTGTTGCCGATCTCGGTGACCTTTCCCGTGAAGGACTTGTCGGGCAGCGCGTCGATGGTGATCTTGGCCGTCTGACCGATCTGCACCGACGGGATCTCGGTCTCGTCGACCTCGACCTCCGCCTCGATGATCGACATGTCGGCCAGCGTCATCAGTTGCGAGCCCGCGTTGTTCATCGTCCCGACGACGACGTTTTCGCCCTCCTCGATGTTGCGGCGAGTGATGATGCCGTCAAACGGCGCCAGCAGCGTCACTTGCCGCAGGTTGTACTGGCTCGTGGACAGCTGTGCGCTCTCCTGCAGGATCATCTGTCGGCCCGAGGAGATCGCGGTCTCGCGCGCCTGCAGCTCGGTTTCACGTACCTTCAGCTCGCTTTCCGCACGATCGAGCTGCTCCTTGGTCGTCAGCCCCTGCGCCCACAGGTCGCGCTGACGCTTGGCGTTGTCGCGAGCGAGCTGCAAATTCGCTTTGGCGGTCTCGACGTTGACGCGGGCCTGCTCTAAGCCTGCACGTGCGCCCTCGACCGCCGCCTCACCCCGCTGCACCGTGCCGCGCAACGTGTTGGGATCGATCTCGAGCAGAAGTTGGCCCGCCTTGACGCGGTCGCCCTCTTCGACGGCCAGCTTGGTAACACGGCCCATCTGCACCGCGCTGATATTGACGAAACGCTTTGCCTGGATCTTGCCCGACGCCGTCACCAGTTGCGTCAGGTTCCGCTTCTTCAGCGACTCGACCGTGACGCTCGTGGAGGTGTCTCTTTTGAAGTAAAAATTCGCGCCGGCCGTCGCCGCGCCCACCAGGACGACACCGATGCCAATCAGCCATTTCTTCTTGCGGGACAAGGCTACGCTCCTCCGGAGGCGCCACGCATCACGAGCGCGATGACGAGCGCGATGACGACGTACACTCCCATGAACGACCAGAAAATAGGCGCGGTGCGGCGCCGGTAAAGCACGCCGAGGCCGATGGCGAGCACCACCAGCCACCACACGATGAAGAGATCGATGGTACCAAGAAACCGGGCAATCACGTTGGACTCGTCGAGAAACGGCACGAACACGCCCAGGTTGGTCGCGCTGGCCATCGAGCCGCGCATGTAGTTCAACGGCGTGATGAAGAGCTGCTGCAGGAGCGTGACGGCGCCCGAGTGCGTCATCACGGCCGCGACCTGTTTGAACGTCGCCGACCCGCCGAGCAGCGCGTTGAAGACGGCAAACAGGATGCCCGCGATCACCATCGTGATGATCGGGATCATCACCAGCTGCGAGCCGGTGACGAAGTACTTCATCATCGGCTGCATACGTTCCATCTGCGCGTACTGCTCGGGCGTGACCGTCATCCCGAAGCTCTCCTGCTGACGGACGTTCTGGTCGAGCATCGCCGTCTGGCCGACCTCGGTGCTGAGGAAAGCGTACATGAGGCCGCAGGCCACGAAGACGACCACCGCGAGCGCCCCGAACCAGCGGGGCCGCGCCACGATCCGCTCAAACGTCGCTTTCGGCGAGAAGATCACGCCCAGCAGCCGGCCTGGGAGATGATCGGACTGGCCCGCCACCACCGGCGCAGTCGTTGCCCCCTGAGACACGTTGTCGCTCATGATGACCTTTCACTGAGGATCAGGGACCGGCAGGGAGACGTCGGGAGACGCCCGGGACAGCAGACCAGCAGACGCGCATGAACCCTTGCGTATATACGGGCGCCGGGCCGTCCATGTTTCCCGAAACCGGACACTGGATGCTATCGCTATGATATCACTTTTCGCGTTCCTGCAAGCTCGTTCCCTGGGCGCCGCCTCTCCCATCATCGCTACCGCCATTTTCATACTTGCGCTCCCCGTGATCGCCGCCGCCCAGGCCTCGGAACTCGTGGGTACCCGCGCGCGCGGGATGGGCGGGGCCTTCGTCGCCGTGGCCGACGACGCGACGGCCACGTGGTGGAATCCGGCCGGCCTGCCCGCGACGCTGATCTTCGATGGCGTGGTGGAGTGGCGCGGTCTCGACACGATACGGGACGGCTCGATTGCAGACGCAGGCAGTGCCGGGAAGGACCGTGCGTTCAACATCGCGGCGTCGCTGCCGGTGATCGGCTTTCACTTCACGCAACTGCGTCAGTGGCGGCTCGAGCCGCCTACAGCAGGGCAGGGCGCCGGCCGACAAGAGGGGGGACGACTCCCGACCGCACGGTCGCTCCTGACACAGCACGTCGGCGTCTCGTTCGCCCAGTCGCTGGGCGACGCGGTGGTCGTGGGCGTGACGACGCGGTTCACGCACGGCGAGGTCTCGTCGGCCGCCGGCGCGACCGGGGACGACGTGGACGCCGCGTTCGACCGTGCAGCCGACGCGGAGGGAGAGTCGGCCTCACGCGGTGACGTCGATGCCGGAATCCTGGTGCGGCTGAACCGGGTGCGCGTGGGGCTGGCGGCCCGCAATCTGGCGGAGCCGTCGTTTGAGGACCTCGACGGCGTCAGTTGGACGCTCGAACGTCGCGTGCGCCTGGGAGTGGCTGTGGTGGGAGACGGAGATCGCGCCGGGCGTCATGCGTGGGTGGCCGCCTTCGACGCGGATCTCACGACCGACGATCAGGTCGCCGGGCGCTGGCGCGGCATCGGCGCCGGCATCGAGCGATGGTTCGCGACCCGCCGCGTCGGCGTGCGCGGCGGCGTCGAGGCGAGCACGGCCGGCGAGGCCCGGACATCGGCCACCGGCGGGCTGAGCGTTGCCGTGCCAGGCGGTGTCTGGCTCGAGGTGTCGGGTGTCGCTGGTGCTGAAGAGCGCCGGGGATGGGGCCTGTCGGCCCATGTGATGTTCTGACTATGCCGGTCCGGATTGGCGAACTGCTTCTCAAAGAGAAGCGCATCACTCCCGAGCAGCTCGAGGAGGTCTTGACCTACCAGAAGACCCATGGGGGCAAGCTCGGCCTCAACCTGGTGAAGCTCGGCTTCGTCAAGGACGAGGACATCACGGCGCTGCTGAGCAAGCAGTACGGCGTTCCCTCCATCAACCTCACGCAGTTCGAGATCGATCCCGGCGTCATCAAGCTGATTCCCGGAGAGACCTGCCACAAGTACCAGATCATCCCGCTCTCGCGCGCCGGGGCCACGCTGACCATCGCGATGACCGACCCGACGAACGTGTTCGCCATGGACGACATCAAGTTCATGACGGGCTACAACGTCGAGCCGGTGGTCGCCTCGGAAGGCGCCGTCGCCGACGCACTCGACAAGTACTACCCGACGCAGATCAAGAGGGTCGATGTCGGCCCGAGCGCGCTCGACGCCGCCGCCAAGGCACTCGAGGACATGCCGGCGCTCGACGACGCCGGCGACGTCGAGGTGCTGGCGGAGCTCGAGGAGATCAGCGCCGAGGCGCTGCAGCGGCAGGGCGAGGAAGCGCCGGTCATCAAGCTGGTCAACGTCATCCTGATGTCGGCGATCCAGAAGGGCGCCAGCGACATCCACATCGAGCCCTACGAGAAGGAGTACCGCGTTCGCTACCGCATCGACGGCATCCTCTACAACATCATGGCGCCGCCGATGAAGTACCGCGATGCGATCACCTCGCGCATCAAGATCATGTCGAAGCTCGACATCGCGGAGAAGCGGCTGCCCCAGGACGGCCGCATCAAGATCCGCTTTGCCGACAACGGCGCCGCCAAGGACATCGACTTCCGCGTCAGCTGTCTGCCCACGCTCTTCGGCGAGAAGATCGTCATGCGACTGCTCGACAAGGACAAGCTGATGCTCGACATGACGAAGCTCGGCTTCGAGCAGGAGTCGTTGAGCAAGTTCGAGGGCGCGATTCAGAAGCCGTGGGGCATGGTGCTCGTCACCGGGCCGACCGGCAGCGGCAAGACCAACACCCTGTACTCGTCGATCTCGCGCATCAACACGCCCGAGACCAACATCATGACCGCGGAAGACCCGGTGGAGTTCAACCTGCCGGGCATCAACCAGGTCCAGGTGCGCGAGAACATCGGCCTGAACTTCGCCGCCGCGCTGCGCTCGTTCCTCCGCCAGGACCCCAACATCATCCTCGTCGGCGAGATCCGCGACTTCGAGACCGCCGAGATCGCCGTCAAGGCGGCGCTCACCGGCCACCTCGTGCTCTCGACGCTGCACACCAACGACGCGCCGAGCACGGTGAACCGGCTGATGAACATGGGCATCGAGCCGTTCCTCGTCGCCAGCTCGGTGAACCTGATTTGCGCCCAGCGTCTGGCGCGCCGCATCTGCGCCAACTGCAAGGAGCCGCATCCGACGCCGCCACCGGCCCTGGTGCAGGCCGGCTTCTCGCCGGAAGACGCCGAGAGCGTGGCGCCGATGCGGGGCGCCGGCTGCGACAAGTGCAACAAGACCGGCTACAAGGGGCGCGTCGGTCTTTACGAGGTCCTCGAGGTCACCGATGAACTGCGCGAGCTCGTGCTGGTCGGCGCCTCGGCGCTGGAGCTGCGGAAGAAGGCGATCGAGGACGGCATGATCACGCTGCGTCAGAGCGGCCTGCGGAAGGTGAAGGCGGGGATGACGAGCATCGAAGAAGTCGTGAGAGAGACGGTCAGGTAATTGGCGATTGGCGATTGGTGATTGACGATTGCGGATTACGAATTCCGCGGATTGCATGGATTGAGTGATGCCGACACTGCCTGAATTGCTGAAGACGACCGTCGAGCTCAACGGCTCGGACCTGCATCTGACGACGGCCACGCCGCCGCAGGTGCGCGTGCACGGAAAGCTGGAGCGGCTGGAGTTTCCGGACCTGACGCCGGCGGACACCAAGCAGCTGGCCTACAGCGTGCTGACCGACGCCCAGAAGAAGCGCTTCGAGGAGACCCTCGAGCTCGACTTCTCCTTCGGCATCAAGGGCATGGCGCGCTTCCGCTGCAACATGTTCAACCAGCGCGGCGCCGTGGCGGCGGTCTACCGGCTGATCCCCGAGCGCATCCGGCCGTTCGACGAGCTCGGGCTGCCGAAGGTCCTGGCGACGCTGGCAGACCGGCCCCGCGGGCTGGTCCTGGTCACCGGCCCGACCGGCAGCGGCAAGTCGACGACGCTGGCGGCGATGCTCGACAAGATCAACGCCGAACGGAAGGAGCACATCCTCACGATCGAGGACCCGATCGAGTACATCCACCCGCACAAGAACTGCCTGGTGAACCAGCGCGAAGTGCACAGCGATACGCAGAGTTTCACGCTGGCGCTTCGCGCCGCGCTGCGCGAAGACCCCGACGTCGTGCTGATCGGCGAGATGCGCGACCTGGAGACGATCGAGTCGGCGCTGCGCATCGCGGAGACCGGCCACTTGACGTTCGGGACGCTGCACACCAACTCGGCGTCGCAGACGATCAACCGCATCATCGACGTCTTTCCGGCCCACCAGCAGGGACAGATCCGCACGCAGCTCTCGCTGGTGCTCGAGGGCATCGTCTGTCAGGCGTTGCTGCCGAAAGTCGGCGGCGGCCGCGTCGTCTCGCTTGAGATCATGGTGCCGACCCCGGCCATCCGGAACCTGATTCGCGAGGACAAGATTCACCAGATCTACTCGGCGATGCAGACCGGCCAGGAAAAAGTCGGCATGCAGACCGCCAACCAGTCGCTGGCCAGCCTCCACATGGCCGGCAAGATCACGATCGAGACGGCGATGCTGGCCAGCTCGAATCGCGACGAGCTGCAGGACATGATCAACCGCGGCGTCGGCGTCGTGCAGGGGGCCGGGCTGAACCGGCCGGGACTGCGCCCGTCGGTCGCGCCAGCGGCGTTCAAACGGTAGGGATGTGGAGGAGCGTCCCCCGTTCCCACACGCCCGTTACGCCCTCTAACCCAACAGCACTCTGGCGCCGATAGAGGACCTGAGGATTCTGAGGACCCAGCATGCCGACGTTTGCCTTCACGGGGCGCACCAGGGGCGGCGAGAACATCGCCGGGGAGCGCGCCGCCGATACGATGGACGCCGTGGTGGCGATGCTGCGCCGCGAGCAGGTGCTCGTCACCAAGGTGACGCCGGTCAAGGCCAAGAGCGAGCCGGCGCCGAAGAAAGGGAAGCTGGGGAAGGGCGTCGCGGCGAAGAACCTGGCGATCTTCACCCGCCAGTTCTCGGTCATGATCGACGCCGGCCTGCCGCTGGTGCAGTGCCTGGACATCCTCGGCACGCAGGAAGAGGACGCGAACTTCTCGGCGACCATCCTGCAGACGCGCGCCGACGTCGAGAACGGCCAGGCACTGGCCGAAGCGATGCGCAAGCATCCGAAGACGTTCGACCCGCTCTTCACCAACATGATCGCCGCCGGCGAGGCGGGCGGCATCCTCGACACGATCCTGAAGCGGCTGGCGACCTACATCGAGAAGAACGTCAAGCTGAAGGGGCAGGTGAAGTCGGCGATGGTCTATCCCGTCGCCGTCGTCGTCATCGCCGGCCTGGTCGTCGGCGTCATCCTGTGGAAGGTCATCCCGACCTTCGCCGCGATGTTCGCCAGCCTGGGCGCCGAACTGCCGTTTCCCACCCGCTTCGTCATCGCCCTCAGCAACGGTCTGGTCCGCTACGGCTGGATCGGCTTCATTGTCGTCGGCATCCTCGGCTGGGGTTTCAAGAGCTATTACGGCACCGAGAACGGCCGGCGCGTCGTCGACGGCGTCTTGCTGAAGCTGCCGATTCTCGGGTCGATATTGCGCAAGATCGCGGTGGCGCGGTTCTGCCGGACGCTGTCCACGCTGATTGCCTCGGGCGTGCCGATTCTCGATGGCCTGGACATCACCGCACGCACGTCCGGCAACTCCGTGGTCGAAGACGCCATTCTGGCCACCCGCAAGAGCATCGAAGCCGGGAACACCATCTCCGGACCGCTGAAGGAGACGGCCGTCTTCCCCGCGATGGTGGTCCAGATGATCGGCGTCGGCGAAGCCACCGGCGCCCTGGACACGATGCTGAGCAAGATCGCCGACTTCTACGAAGAAGAAGTCGACACGGCCGTGGCCGGGATGCTGACGCTGCTCGAACCGGTCATGATCGCGTTTCTCGGCGTGATCGTCGGCGGCATCGTCATCGCGATGTACCTGCCGATCTTCGACCTGATCAGCAAGCTGACGGGGTAGGCACATGACTCGTGCTGCGTGCCTCGTGCTGGGTGCTACGTGCTGTGCGGCGTGCACATAGCACCGCACGCAGCACGTGGCACGCAGCACGCAGCACCGCACGCAGCAAGTAGCACGCAGCACTCAGCACGAGAATGACCCCCGACAACCGCCGCAGTCTCGTGTGGCTGATCGGCGCCCGCGTCGTCGTCAGCACGCTGCTGCTGGGATCGGCCGTCGGGTTCCAGATGAGCGCGCCGGGCACGCTGCCGATCGATCCTTTCTTCTTCCTGATCGGCCTCACCTACTGCCTGAGCGTGATCTACGCGGTCACGCTGGAGTACGTCGATCGGCATCCGTGGCTCGTGTCGGCGCAGTTTGCCGGCGACGTTCTCATCGTCACAGCCTTCATCCACTTCACCGGCGGCATCACGAGCTATTTCCAGCTGCTTTACGCGCTGCCGCTGGTCGGCGCCAGCACGATTCAGATGCGGAGAGGCGCCAGACGCCTGGCGCTGGTGAGCGCGCTGCTCTACGGGGCGCTGGTCCTCTACCAGTACGCGGGAGGAGCGGGCTACGTCAGCGGCGAATGGGTGCAGGACGTCCGCCCGTACCTGCCGCCGGTCCGGGTCGCGGCCTACACCGTCGCAGCGAACGCCATTGCCTTCGTTGCCGTCGCGCTGCTGGCCGGATCGCTGGCAGAGCGACTCCAGCGCGCCGATGCCAGGCTCGCGGTCGCCTCGACGGCGCTTGCCGACCTGAAGGCGTTCAACCAGCACGTCATCGAGAGTCTCACCAGCGGCCTGATGACCACCGACCGTGCCGGCCGCATCGTGACCGTCAATCGCGCGGCCGAACTGATCACGGGACTGACCGCCGACCATGTCGCGGGCCAGTTCGCGGCCGACGTGCTGCAGGTCCCCGATGAGTTCGCCGCGCTGCTGGCCTCGGATCTGAACGGAAAGCACAGTCAGCGGGCGGACTACATCTACCGGACCCCGGAAGGCGGTCGTCGCGACATCGGTCTCAGCGCCGCGCACCTCGTGACGCCGGACGGGCCGGCCGGCTACCTCCTGACGTTCCAGGACGTCACGGAGATGCGCCTGCTCGAGCGCAACGCACGGCAGCGGCACCGCCTGGCGGCGGTCGGCGAGATGGCGGCCGGCCTCGCGCACGAAATCCGGAACCCGCTGGCGTCGATGCGCGGCTCGATCCAGGTGCTGCGCTCGGAGCTTGCGCTCTCCGACGAGCAGGCCAGCCTGCTCGACATCGTCCTGCGCGAGTCGGATCGGTTGAACGACACCATCCGTTCGTTCCTCATCTACGCCCGGCCCCAGGCGGCCGTGCCAAAGCCGGTGGATCTCATGCGGATGCTCACCGACGCCGCGACGCTGCTCCGTAACAGCCCCGAGATCAAGCCGGGCCACGTCGTGGCAGTCGACGGCCCGCCCGAGGGCCTCATCGTCGACGCGGACGAAAACCAGATCCGGCAGGTGGTCTGGAACCTCGCCACCAACGGCCTGCGGGCCATGCCGGGCGGAGGGACGCTGCGGCTGGTGGCCAGGCCCGCCACCGACCTGGACCCGCACGTGTCGCTGTGCGTGGTCGACGAAGGCGTCGGTATCCCGCCAGAGCAGCTCGACACGCTGTTCCAGCCGTTCCACGGGTCCTTCGGCCAGGGATCGGGCCTCGGCCTGGCCATCGTCCACCGCATCGTCCAGGACCACCGTGGGCAGGTGCTCGTGAAATCCGAGCCGGGGCAGGGGACCGGCGTCACCGTGCGTATTCCGTATGGAAGAGCTGTGCAGCCCGAGCCGGTTTCTGCCGATTAACCAGTAGCAGGTCCAGCGACCCGCGAATCCTGCGACCTATCTCCGCGACCCTGACACCTGTTGATGACCGCACCTTCCCGATCCGCTCCCCACGGCCAGGCCACGCTGGCGTCCGCCCCGGCCGGGGCCGCGCGGGTCCTGGTCGTCGACGATGAGCGATCGCTGCGGGAACTGCTGGCCATCGTTCTCAGGCGG
This sequence comes from Vicinamibacteria bacterium, assembly GCA_963719755.1. Taxonomy (GTDB): domain Bacteria; phylum Acidobacteriota; class Vicinamibacteria; order Vicinamibacterales; family JAENWD01; genus JAENWD01. The sequence goes on from CAVRDA010000018.1 coordinate 27,124, forward strand.
GAAGGCTACGAGGTGCTGCTCGCGGAGAACGGCACCATTGCGCTCGCCGCGCTCGCACGTGGAACGGTGGACCTCCTCATCTCCGACATCAAGATGCCGGACATGAGCGGCGTGGAGGTCCTGCGGGCCGCCAAGCGCAGCGATCCGGCGCTGCCGGCAATCATGATGACCGCCTTCGCCAGCACCGAGACGGCCGTCGAGGCGATGCGCCTCGGCGCGTGCGACTACCTGGTGAAGCCGTTCGACGTCGACGAGCTGAAGCTGAAGGTGCGGGAGAAGCTCGAGAGCCGCGAACTGCGCCGCGAGAACGTGCTGCTGAAGCGGGCGCTGAACGAGCCTCACGCCTTTGCCGGCATCATCGGCCGCAGCTCGCCGATGCTCGCCGTCTTCGAGCTGGTGGAGTCGGTTGCCCGCACGACGAGCACCGTCCTCATTACGGGGGAGTCCGGCACCGGCAAGGAACTGGTGGCGCGGGCGCTGCACCAGCAGTCGCTGCGCCGCGATCGCCCCTTCGTCGCCATCAATTGCGGAGCGCTCACCGAAACGCTGCTCGAGTCGGAGCTCTTCGGCCACATGAAGGGCTCGTTCACCGGCGCCGACGCGACCAAGAAGGGGCTGATCGAGGGCGCCGCCGGCGGCACGATCTTCCTCGACGAGATCGGCGAGACCACGCCGATGATGCAGGTGAAGCTGCTGCGGGTGCTGCAGGAGCGGAAATTCAGGCGCGTCGGCGGGCTCGAAGAAATCGAGGCCGACATCCGGGTGGTCGCGGCGACCAACCAGGATCTGCCGAAGATGGTGGCCGAGGGCCGGTTCCGTGAAGACCTCTTTTACCGGATCAACGTCATCCCGGTGCAGCTGCCGCCGCTGCGAGAGCGCCGTGAAGACATCGCCCTCATCGCCTCGCACTTTCTGGCCAAGTACTGCCAGGAGATGGGGAAGTCCATCGAGACGATCTCCGGGGAGGCGCTGGAGCGGCTGACCGCCTACCACTGGCCCGGCAATATCCGCGAGCTCGAAAACGTGATCGAGCGGGCCGTGGCGCTGGAGCGGACGCCCACCGTCCTGTCCGACAGCCTCCCGATGCACCTCCGGGGGGCGCCGGGCTCGGCGGGCGAGGGGGTGACCCGGGCCCGGCCGGCCGACGTCGGGTCCCTGCCGGAGCTGGGCTTCGACCTGGAGCAGCACGTCCAGAGCGTCGAGCGCCGCTACCTGGCGCAGGCGCTGGAAAGGGCCGGCGGCGTCCAGGTGCGGGCCGCGGAGCTGCTGGGCATGAGCTTCCGCTCGTTCAGGGTACTACGCCAAGAAGTACAATTTGAAGTAGGCCAGCGGTCGACAGAATCTGCCAACGCCGGTTGACAGAGATTGTCGGTTGGCACCTGGGCCGCATCTGGCCCCGGCCAGACGGCCCGCTGGAACGTCGAAAAACAGGCAGGAAATACCGCGAGAACCACCCGAGGATCCGGGCGCGAATGGACTGGCACCCCGGTTGCTATTGACTCCCGCGTCGACGGCCGCCAGGACGGCGCTGGCGACCAGACGGCGGCTGTCACGAGACCGCGACGTTTGAGGCAATGCCGGTTCACTCAGGGAGACCAAGGATCATGAAGCTTCGCAATCAGAAGGGTTTCACGCTCATCGAGCTGCTGATCGTCGTCGCGATCATCGGCATCATCGCGGCCATCGCCGTGCCGGGCCTGCTGCGCGCCCGCATGTCGGGTAACGAGACCTCGGCCATCGGCTCGATGCGTGCGGTCCACAGCGCGCAGACGAACTTCCACGCCAACTGCAGCGGCAGCGGCAGCTTCGCCGCGTCGCTGGCGGACCTCGCCACGGCCCCGACCGGCGGCGGCGACGCGTTCATCAGCCCGGACCTGAGCCTCGACCCGTCGGACAAGAGCGGCTACCGCGTCAGCGTGACGGCTGGTGCGGCTGGTCCGGCGCCGGCGCTGTGCAGCGGTGCGGCGACGGCGGTCGAGTACGCGGCTGACGCCGCGCCGCTCGCCCTCGGCAGCACGGGCACCCGGTACTTCGGCATCAACGGGTCGGGTTCGGTCTACCAGCAGTCGAGCGGTGCGCCGATTGCTCCCCCGCTCGCCGGTCCGTTCGCGGCTCCCTGGGCACTCCTCCAGTAAGAACGACGCCCTTTGCAGCGGGGAGGTCCGAGAGGACCTCCCCGTTTCGTTTGTACGGACGTTGTTGACAGTGTCGGAAGCCGACACGTACGATCGGCCTGATGAGCCGCCGTGCGGGCCTTGCGTTGCTGCTGCTGACTCTTCTCGGGCTGGCAGCGTCCGCTGCCGCAGCCGTCGTCCACTATCGCCTGCTCTCCGACAGCACGTATCAGAGCGTCTGTGACTTCAACGCGACGTGGAGCTGCACGCAGGTCTACGAAAGCGTCTACGGGGCCTTCTGGGGCGTGCCGGTGGCGGTGGGCGGGGTCATCTGGTTCGGGGCCGTCACGCTGCTCGCAATCGCGGCATTGCCGGGAAGCGGCGCCGCCGGGCCCCGGGCGGAGCGCTCGACTCGCATCGCCGGCTACATCTTCGCGCTCAGCATTGTCGGTCTGGCGGTGACGCTGTACCTCGCGTACGCGTCGTTCTTCGTCCTGAAGACCTACTGTCTCTTCTGCATCGTGACCTATTTGGCGGTGATCGGGATCTTCGTGGTCTCCGGCGCCGCAGCGGACGGAATCATGACTGGACTGCCCAGGCGAGTGCTCGGTGACGTGCGAGCCCTTTCGACCTCCCCGATGGCGCTCGCCGTGGCGCTTGCGTTCGTCGCCGGCGCGGCCGCGCTGGTGACGCTTTTTCCCCGCCAGCTCGACGCGGTGACCGCGGCCGCCGCCGCGCCCGCGCGGACGCTCGAGGCGTCCGAGCAGAGCAACTTCGAGCAGTGGTACGCCGGCCTGCCGCGCGTGCCGATTGCCGTGCCGACCGAAGGCGCGAAGGTGGTGATCGTCAAGTTCAACGACTATCAGTGCCCGCCGTGCCGCATGACGTGGGAGCAGTACAAGCCGGTCATCGCCAAGTACCGCTGCCCAGCATCCCGGCAAGGTGAAGTACGTCACGAAGGACTACCCGCTCGACGGCGAGTGCAACGTCAACACGCCGGGTGCCGGGCACGCATCGGCCTGCGAGGCCGCCGTCGCCGTGCGGCTGGCCCGCGCCAAGGGCCGCGCCGAGGCGATGGAGGAGTGGCTCTTCGCGAACCAGCCGCAAATCACTCCGGACCTGGTCAAGCAGGGCGCGCGCAGCATCGGCGGCATCACGGACTTCGACGCGCAGTACCCGAAGACGCTCGAACTGGTGAAGGCCGATATCGCCATGGGTGCCGCGCTCAAGGTCACCGGCACGCCGACGTTCTTCATCAACGGCGCCCGCGTGCCGATCATCAAGCCGGAGTTCTTCGACGCCGCCATCGCGTACGAACTCGCGCACTGACCGGCTGAAGGCGGAAGCCCGATGACCGAAGGCCGATCCCGAGGGCTGAAGGCCGGCGTCCGTGGAGCCGAAACCTAAGCAGGCCGACCGCGTCGGCCTTCCGTATCCGGCATGGGCCCCGCAATCGACATCCACGAGCTCTCGAAGGACTATCGCGTCGGGTTCTGGCGCCCGCGTCCCTATCGCGCGCTCGACCGGCTGACGCTGGCCGTCCAGCCTGGCGAGGTCTTCGGGTTCCTCGGGCCCAATGGCGCCGGCAAGACGACGAGCCTGAAGCTGCTGATGCAGCTGGTGTTTCCCACCAGCGGCTCGGCAACCATCCTCGGCCGGCCGTTGGGCGATCTGGGCGTTCGCCGCCGCATCGGCTACCTGCCCGAGAACCCGTACTTCTACGACAACCTGACGGCCGAGGAGCTGCTGCGATATTTCGCCGCGCTGTTCGACATCCCCGAGCCCGAGCGGTCGCGCCGCGCGAGCCGGCTGCTCGACGACGTCGGGATCGGCGCCGAGCGGCGGATGCAGCTGCGCAAGTACTCGAAGGGGATGGTGCAGCGCGTCGGCATCGCGCAGGCGCTCATCAACGACCCGGAAGTCGTGTTTCTCGACGAGCCGATGTCGGGGCTGGACCCGCTGGGCCGGCGCGACATCCGCGCCCTGATCCTCAAGCTGCGCGACGCCGGCAGCACCGTGTTCTTCAGCTCGCACATCCTGTCGGACGCCGAGACGCTCTGCAGCCGCGTCGCGATCCTGGCCGGCGGGCGGCTGGCCACGATTGGCCGGCTGACGGAGATGCCCGGGTACGAGGTTCGCGGCTGGGAAGTCGTGATGACCGGCGTCACGCCGGCGCTGCTCGACCGCGCCGCCCAGCTCGCCTCGAAGGCGACACCGGTCAGCGACTGCGCTACACGTTCGAGCTGCCGAAGGGCGCGCCGCTCGAGCGGTTCATCGGGGAGCTCGCAGGCGCCGGCGCATCGCTGGTCTCCGTCAACCCGCTCCACACGACACTCGAGGAGATTTTCGTCCAGCAGGTCGCCGCGACGGCCTCGGCGCGAGAGGGCGCGCTGTCATGAACCCGCGAACGCTGGGCCGCATCGCGCTGGCGGTGTTCCGCGAGTCGGTCCGCGATCGCGTGCTCTACAACCTCGCCGGATTCGCGCTGCTGGTGATCGGATCGTCGTATCTCATCGGCCAGCTCACGGCAGGCCAGGACGTCAAGATCATCAAGGACCTCGGCCTCGCCTCGATGGCGATCTTCGGGCTCTTCATCGCGATCTTCATCGGCATCGGCCTGGTCTCGAAGGAAGTAGACAAGCGCAGCATCTACAGCCTGGTGTCCAAGCCCGTGCGCCGCTCCGAGCTCGTCGTTGGCAAATATCTCGGGCTCGTGCTGACCGTCGCGATCAACATCGCCGTGATGACGGCTGTCTGGTACGCCGTGCTCGGCTACATGTCGTGGAGCGAGACCGAGACCTTCAAGCAGGCCTGGGAAGCCCCGGCGACCGATCCCCGCATGCTGGTCGCGGTGTACCTGATCGTCGTGCAGCTGATGCTGGTGATCGCCATCGCGCTCTTCTTCTCGACCTTCTCGAGCCCGATGCTGTCGGCAGTGTTCACCCTCGGCTTGTACGTCGCCGGCCACTTTGGCGCCGACCTGAAGAACTTCGACGTCGCCGTCGGCGACTCGCCGGTGCGCCTGCTCACCTCGGGCCTCTACTACCTGCTGCCGAACATGGCGGCCTTCGACGTCAAGAACGCGGTCGTGCACGCGCAGCCCGTGGCCGCCGGCTACCTGGTCACGACAACGGTTTACGGCCTCTGTTACATCGTCGCGCTCGTCGCCGCGTCGGTGTGGATCTTTTCCCGACGGGACTTCAAGTGACAGCCGGTCCGCGGACCCCACGCCTGGCGGTTGCGCTCGTCGTCGTCGGCCTGGCGGCGGCCGTCGCGCTGCAGGTCGTGCGCGAACGGCGGTATCCCGAGATCGGCACGCCGGTCGACGAGCTGTATTTCAACTCGGGTGACGCGGTCGGTCGGATGGCGCTCTCGTACAAGTCGCTGCTCGCCGACGTGTACTGGATCCGCGCCATCCAGTACTTCGCCGCCACGCGGCTCAAGGACCGTCCGATCGACGGAACCGACCTGCTGTATCCGCTGCTCGATGTCACGACCTCGCTCGATCCGAACTTCAACATCGCCTATCGATTCGGCGCCGTGTTCCTGGCGGAGCGCCGCGCATCCGGACTCGGACGGCCGGAGCTGGCGATTGCGCTGCTGGACAAGGGGTTCGCCAGCAACCCCATGAAGTGGGAGTACCTCTACGACAAGGCGTTCATCTACTACTGGACCTACCTGGATCCGAAGACCGCCGCTCACTGGTTCGCGGAAGCCGCGAAGGTGCCGGGTTCGGCAGAATGGCTGCCCGGGCTCGCCGCCTACATGCTGGTCCAGGGCGGCGATCGGAAGAGCTCGCGCTTCCTGTTCCAGCAGATCGCTCAGTCGGCCGAGCACGAGTACATGCGGAAGATCGCGGAGCTCCGGCTGATGCAGCTCGATATCCTCGACGGTCTGGACATGCTGAACGCCGTGCTCGACCGCGACGCCGCCACAACCGGCAGCCGCGCGATGTCCTGGGAATCCCTGGTTGCGCGGGGTGCGCTGCGCCGGGTGCCCACGGACCCCGAGGGGGTGCCGTTCCTCATCGATCCGGCAACCGGGCGGGCCGCGCTTGCCCCGTCCTCCAAGTACTTTCCGCTTCCCGAAGAGCCGGGTGCCTCGCGGGCGCCGGCTCCGGCGGCGCGGCCAGGCAGGGTGATGTGAGTCCCCTGACGTTTGCGAGCGCCGTCGGCGCGCTCGGCCTGTTCGTGGGGTCGTTCCTCAACGTCTGCATCTACCGGCTGCCGCTGCGCCGCACGGTGCTCTGGGGCCGTTCGCACTGCCTGGATTGCGGACGCCAGATCCGCGCCTGGGAGAACATCCCGGTGATCAGCTGGCTCGCCCTGCGCGGGCGGTGCGCCGGATGCGGCACGGCGATCTCGGTGCAGTATCCGCTCGTGGAGCTGTCGACCGGCGTGATCTTCGCCGCCGCCGCCTGGCTGTATGGGCCGACGCTGCTGCTGGTGGCCCGCCTGGTTCTGGCCTGCGCGATGATCGTGCTCTTCACGATCGATCTCAGGCATCGCATCCTGCCCAACGTCATCACGCTGCCCGGTATCGTCGTCGGTCTCGCTTTCAGCCTCGTGCTGCCTCCCGGCTTCGTCGCCGCGCTCATCGGCGCCGTCGCGTGCAGCCTGCTCCTGTTCGCCATGGGCGAGGTGGTCAGCCGCGCGCTCGGCAAGGAGGCGCTGGGCTTCGGCGACGTCAAGATGATCGCGATGATGGGCGCGTTTCTCGGCTGGCAGTTGACGCTCGTCGCCCTCTTTCTCGCGTCCTTCGCTGGCAGCGCCATCGGCCTCGGGCTGGTGGCCATCACCCGGAATCGCGACTACGAGATCCCGCTCGGGTCCTTCCTCGCGGTCGGCGCCATCGCCGCCGCCACCATCGGCCAACCGCTGCTCGATTGGTACATCGGGCGCATGTTCGTTCAGTAGCCCGCAATGAGGCCCGAGGCGCTCGCCGTCGTCACGATGACCGCCCTGGTGGCGGGGCTGATCGCGATCCTGGTGTTTGCCGCGCTGCGTTTCGCGGCGGCCGCCCGCGACAGCAAGCATCATCTGCGGGATCACATGGGCGAGACAGCGCTCCTGTCGCAGGCGCTCGAGGACGCGATCGCGCTGCTCAAGTCGCAGGAGCGCGCGATGGCCGCCCGCGCTGAAGCATCGGAGCGGCTGAGCGGGCAGATCGTCGCCAGTCTGACCGCCGGCCTGATCGTCACCGACCTCGACGGCGGCGTGCGCATCCTCAACCCGTCGAGCCGCAGGCTCCTCGGTCTGGACGACGGCCCGCTCGAAGGCACCGTGCGGGACGTGCTGGGCGCGGCTTCGCCGCTGACCGCTGTCATCGAGGAATGCCTCCGCGATCGGCAGCCGATCGTTCGTCGGGCCCTGGAGATTGCCGATGCCAGGACGCCGGTGACACACGTCGGCGTCACGGTGTCTCCGCTCGTCAACGACGATGGGACGTCGGGCGGCGTGATTTGCCTGTTCACCGACCTGACGGCGGTGGTGGACCTCGAAGAGCAACTGCGGCTGAAGGACACTCTGGCGCGCCTTGGCGAGCTGACCGCTGGACTGGCGCACGAGTTCCGCAACGGGCTGGCGACGATCCACGGCTACGCGAGACTGCTGAACCCGTCGACCCTGCAGCAGCCCGACGCCCGTTATGTCGAAGGGCTGCGCGCCGAAACCGACGCGCTGGGACAGGTGGTGACCAACTTCCTCAACTTCGCTCGGCCAACGCAGCTGGCGCTGGGCCCGGTGGACGTCGGCCAGGTGGCCGCTCGCGTCGCCGAGGAGTGGCAGGGCGAGGCCGCACTCCACGCCGGCCGCATCGAGGTGGCGGGCACGTGGGGGATCGTCGAGGGCGACGAGCTGCTGCTGCGCCAGGCGATCAGCAACCTGACACGCAACGCCGTCGAGGCTTGCGCCGACGGCGGCATGCCGCCGGTCGTCAGGCTCGAGGGCGTCGCCGATGCCGCCACGCGAAGCCTGCGCGTGCAGGTGATCGACAACGGCCCGGGTATCGAGGCCTCGCTGCGCGACAAGGTCTTCCGCCCGTTCTTCACCACCAAGCGCACTGGCACGGGACTCGGGCTGGCGCTCGTGCAGAAGATCGCCGTCACTCATAACGGCCGCGTGCTCGCTCTTCCCGGCCCGCATGGGCAGGGCGCGATTCTCCAGCTCACGCTCCCGCTTCCAGAACTGTTACCTAAAGTAGCAGTTTGAGATCGACGGCCGGTCCTTCGGCTCGTCCCGCCGACTCCGCCTGCCTCTCGTAACCATCACTCTTCAAACGACTTGAATGGCACTGATCTGCCTGGGAAGGGCCGTGGCAGCGCCCTTGCCTCCTTGAGTGGCCGCGCCCCCGGGCGCCGGACAAAAAAAGACGATGGCGCGATATCGAGATGTACGCGGTTTCACACTCATCGAACTGCTGCTGGTCGTTGCATTAATTGCGATCGTCGGCGCGATGGGAATCCCCGCGCTCAGGACTTCCTCAGCGTTGATGCGGCTTGGCAACTCCGCGCGGCAGGTGGAGCGGGAGTTGCACACCGCCCGGATGAAGGCGGTGCGATCGGACCGCATGATGCGCGTCCGATTCAATTGCCCCGCCGCGGGGCAATTCCGCATGGTCGAAGTGCTCGGCACCCTCAACGCGCCCGCTGCCGACGACGCCGATGGGAGTGCGGCGACGCGGTGCAGCGAGACCAACTACCCGTTTCCCGACGCCGACCCCGAGTTCTTCTCGGCGCCGAACAACGACGGCCCGATGCGGACGCTGCCCGATGGCGTCGCGTTCTCGACGGTGCAGACACTCGACTTCTGGCCCGACGGCAGCGCGCACGCGATGGGATCCAGCACGCCGCTGGCGGCCGGCATCACGCTGCGGGTGTACAGACGTGAAAAAAGGGACTTCGACCAACAAGTCAATCACGGTGAACGGCCTTGGAAAGATCACACTGCAGTAGGGAGTCGGGCTTCTCGCTCATCGAGGTGCTGGCCGCGATGGTCATTCTCTCGGTGTCGCTGGTGTCGCTGGCGCAGCTGTTCGCGCTGTCGACGCGCTCGAATTTCTCCGCTCGCACCAACACCTACGCGGCGCTGCTCGCGCAGCAGAAGATGGAGCAGCTGCGCGGGCTGATGTGGGGGTTCGACGTCGTGGGCCTGCCGGTCAGCGACGTCTCCACTGATCTCAGCGCCAGCGACGCGGTGAACGGCTGCCCCGAGTCGGCCGGCGGACCTGGCACGGGCCTGTCGCCCTCGCCGTGGGGATCGCTGCAGTCGAACACGTCCGGCTGGGTGGATTACGTCGATCACAACGGTTGCGTCCTCGGCGGCGGCGCGGCCGCGCCCGATGGCACGGTCTTCACGCGGCGCTGGTCGGTCGAGCCGCTGCCGAACAACCCGAACAACACGCTCATCCTCCAGGTGCTCGTCACCAGGCGCACCGCCCGCGGCGCTGCCGATGCGGGCAACGTGACGCGGATGACGGACGAGGCGCGGCTGATGAGCGTCAAGACGAGGAAGACGAAATGACGACCGGCGCGCGGTGGCGCAGCGAGGCCGGTTTCACGCTGTTCGAGATGCTGATCACGACCGGCCTCATCGTCGTCATCACGAGCGGCGTGTTCTCGCTGCTCAACCCGTCGTACGGCACGTTCCAGGCGCAGCCGGAGGTCTCGGACATGCAGCAGCGGCTGCGCGTGGCCGCCGATGCCGTGCAGAAGGACCTGGTGATGGCCGGTGCCGGCACTTATTCCGGCGCGATGGTCGGCACGCTCGACAATTTCTTCGCGCCGATCCTTCCGCACAAGGTCGGCACCATCAATCCGGACCCTGCTGGCACGTTCACGGCGAACCCGCTCTGTCCGGACACGTGCACCTCGGCGATCACCATCATGTACGTGCCGACGACCAACTCGCAGACGAGCCTCGCCACCGACATGCCAACGGCCTCGGCCGAGCTCAAGGTCAATCAGCAGGCGGGGTGTCCGGAGGACTCGGAGGATCTCTGCGGGTTCACCAACGGCGATCGCGTGCTCATCTTCGATCCGAGCGGAGCCTACGACATCTTCACGATCACAAACGTCCAGGACTCGGCGATACACCTGCAGCATCGCGACGACAAGTTCACGACCAAGTACGAGGCCGGCGCCTGGATCACGAAGGTCGAGTCGCACACCTACTATCTGAACCTGAACCCGGGGCAGAGCCTCTACCAGCTCCGTCACTACGACGGCTGGCAGACCGACTTGCCGGTCGTCGACAACGTCGTCGATTTCCGGATCGAGTTCTTCGGCGACCCGCTGCCGCCGCAGCTGATCAAGCCGGTGCCCGTCGCGCCGGATCCCAACGACAAGAGTCCTTACACGACTTACGGTCCGAAGCCCCCTGCGGTCGTCACGGATAACGCCAAGGACCCCTGGGGGGCTGGGGAAAATTGCGTGTTCTACGTGGACGGCACCGGACGTCAGGTTGCCAGACCGCAGATTCAGGCTCTTGGGACCTCGCTCGACGGCCCCGTCGCGCTGCCGGCGGCCATGCTGACCGATGGTCCGTGGTGTCCATCGGCGACCAGCAAGGATGGCGCCGACATGCCGAACAAGTACGACGCCGACCTGCTCCGCGTGCGGCGCGTCCGAATCACCCTGCGCGTGCAGGTCGCCAACGACGTGCTCCGAGGTCCCGCCGGGCAGTTGTTCCGCTACGGCGGCCGGTCGCAGGGGGGCGAGCGCTTCGTTCCCGATCAGGAAGTCCGGTTCGACGTGTCGCCCCGGAACTTGAACCTCGCCCGGTAGGGGACCCGAGCCATGACCTTCTTCCGCAGTCGAGACTCACGCCGAACGGCGGACGCGCGAACCGAGGTTCGGGCCGGCGGTGCCGCCCGGTCCGGCGAGCGCGGCGTCGCGCTGGTCATCGCGCTGCTCGCGATGATGCTGATGACGGCGCTCGGCATGGCGCTGATGATGGTCTCCGAGACCGAGACGTTGATCGGCGCGAACTACCGCGACAGCGTTGAAGGCACCTACGCCGCCGACGCCGGCATCGAGCGCGTGATGCAGGACATCCTCACCATCCCGGACTGGAACACGATCCTGACGTCGCCCGACAACATTCGTGCCGGCGTCACCTCGGGCTTCATCGACAGCACGCTCACGCCGACGCTGATCGACGGCCGCACCATCAACCTGGCCAGCGCGACCAACATGGTCAACTGCAACAAGGTCACGACGTGCTCGGACGCCGACATGAACGCGAACGAGGGCGAGCGGCAGTGGAGCACGAACAACCCCCGCTACCGACTGTTCGCCTGGGGCCCGATCAACGACCTGAACCCGACGCCGACGCTCAACTCGCCCTTCTACCTCGCCGTCTGGATCGCCGACGACGGCGCGGAGACCGACAGCGACCCGATGCGCGACGGTGGCGCCCCGGTGGGCACGTTCATCGACAACCCGGGCAACGGCGTCATGACGATCCGCGCCGAGGCCTTCGGGCCGGGCGGCACGCATCGCGTCATCGAAGCCAGCATCGCTCGCACCGACAGCACCGAGCTCGAACGCGGCTACACGGGCCAGCGAGGACAGGACGAGCAGAACCGCCGCGCCCGCAAGGCGTCGGTGCAGACGCCAGGCTCCTCGCTGGGGCGGTCGCAGATGTCCCTCGGCGGCGGCCTCGTGAGCCAGTAGCAACCGGACAAGACCATGACGACGCACATTTGCACCGGCCTTGCCGCCTTCAGTCGCCGCCGCGGCGCCCTCGGCGCGCTGCTCGCCCTGCTCGCGGTAGGCTGGCCGATCACCGCCGAGGCCCAGCTCGACCCGCTGCTGTTCCTGAAGCGATCGCTGCCGACAACCCCGCAGTACCGCGCGAACATCCTCATCGCCGTGGATACCGCCCCCCGGATGCAGCTCGACGCCGACGGCAACTACTACGATCCGACCGAGTACGCCCGCGGCAACCTGTGGGATTCGCCACTCGGCGTCACCAGCGGCAACACCGTCGCGCGCTATCGGCGGATGTATCAGGCGCTCCAGTGGAGCGGCAGTGGTCCCCAGCGATTCAACACCTCAGGAATCTCCATCGTCGGAGACGCGCAGGGGGCGGCGTACACCGGCTTTTATCGCAAGACCCGCCTGGGCGTCGCGAAGGCCGCAATCGAGCAGGTGATTCGCGAGAACAACACCTCGAGCCGCTTCGGGTTGCTCAAGATGCGGCAGGCGAATCCGCACATCATCTCGCCCGCCGACGGGCCCGTCTACAGCAGCGACACCGGGCAGCTGCTGCCGACCGACGGCGTCGGGCCGAGCATGTGGAAGATGTATCGAGGTGTGACCGACGGTGACAACCGGACTATCGAGGTATCTACGGCGCCGCTGATCCGTTCCGACGGCCTCAACCCGAACACGAACATCCTGACGATGCTGGCCCCCGCGCTGCCCCCGGCCCTCCTGCCGGCAGGCAACGACTCGTCCTCCACCGACGACGCGCCGCTGTCACATCTGCTGGACGACGCCAGGACCGAGGCGGCCCGGCTGGCCGGGCTCGACACGCAGTGCCGCAACACGATTGCGGTGCTGATCACGGGCGGCGGTGAGAGCACTCCGGGGCACGTGCCCAGCAACTCTGCCACGACGTTCTTGAACGTCGGGTCCGGCCGGCGTGTCCCGGTCTACGTCATCGCCATTGCCCCGCCAGCCACAGCCGTTCCTCAGCTGCAGAGCATCGCGACGGCGAGTGGCGGACGGTACTTCGAGATCACCAAGGCGCAGATCGATCTGGCGGCGGCCAACTACCTGCCGGTGCCCGAAGTCGTGAACGCGATGAATGCCGCCGTCCAGCACGCCTTCGCGCAGCCGGCCGACTTCAACACCGCACCGACCGCCATGCTGCCGTACAGGACCGAGCAGCGAATTCCAGGTCACCAGCCCTATCGTCGGCACCGTGAACCTGAAGGGCGCATCGAGCCTGGCGGGGGCGGCGCTGCCGAACACCGATATCACCAATCCGACCAGCGGCGCCGAGATTCCCCAGCGCGGCAACGTGATGATCACCTCCGGGTTCGCGCTACCCGGCTTCGAGGCGAGGCTGCGGGCATTCCGCGTCTACAAGCCCGTCGTGGATTCCACCAAGCCGTCCGGGTACAAGTTCACGCAGGACGGCACCGCGCTCTGGGTAGCGAAGACGCCGACCACGGCCTACTGCGACGACCCCACGGCCAGTTGCCGCAACATCTTCACGGCGCTGCCAAATGGCACGGTCGTCTCGTTCAGCAGCGGCAACGCCAGTGTGCTGGGCCCGTACATGAACGCGTTCGACCCGTCCGGGCTCATCAACTACGTCCGCCGCCAGCCGCTCGGCGCCATCGTCAGTTCAACGCCGGCGATTATGGATCCGCCGTCGCTGGATCCCCCGCCGGACATCGACTATCCCGCCTTCGTCGAGGAGAACAAGGAGCGGCGGTCGCTCATTTTCGTCGGCGCCAACGACGGCATGATCCACGGGATCGACGGCCGCTCCGGCGTCGAGGTGTGGGCGTTCATCCCGTTCAACCTGCTGCCCAAGCTCAAGACGCTGCGCGACGGACAGGGCATCGACGGGTTCGACTACTTCGTGGACTCCTCGGCCAAGGTCGCCGACGTGAAGGTCGATGGCGAGTGGAAGACCCTCGTGGTCTTCGGGCAGGGCGCCGGCGGGACGTTCTACCAGGCGTTCGACGCGACGCTCACCGGCATCGGCGCCAGTATCGCGCCGGACTCCGACAACATCTCCTCGCTGCTCGCGTACTTCAACAGCACGGCGCGCATCCCGTTCGTCTGGGCGTTCCCGCGCTATTCGAGGTTCGACGTCAGCATCGGCGCGTATGGCGACATCTCGGCGTCGGCGAGCGACGACGAGAAGTCGGTGGGACAGACCTGGTCCGACCCGGCCATCGGACAGGTGAAGTCGGCCTCGGGCAAGTACGCGATTATCGCCGGCTCCGGCTTCTTCCCGCGTTCGCGCGAAACGGGCGCGAATCGCGGCGGCGCTGCCGCCGGCCGCTCGCTCTATCTGCTGAACGTCGATGACGGCACGGTCTTCGATCGCAAGGAGACGTCGCCGTCGAACGACAGCACGGCGGAAGCCGACGACACCTGTGTCGCCGCGGCTTACGGCTGCACGAAGATCAAGAACGCTCTCCAGGCCGACCCCGTGGCCACCGGCCCGAGCGACTCGCGCTTCATCGACCGCACCTACATCGGCGACCTCGACGGCAATGTCTGGCGCTTCGACATCGACCTAGACGCCAGCAAAAGCCCGCGCTTCCCGTCGACGCCGGTGAAGCTGGCGGCGATGGGCCCCGACCAGCCTATTTTCGCCTCGATGGCCACCGTCTCGGTCGGTCCCAAGCAGTACCTCTTCTTCGGGACCGGCAGCGACCTGCTGCCGATGGCCGGGCAGAACACGATCTTCAAGCTGGCAGGTGTGCTCGACAACGGCGGCAGCGGCACCATCACATTCACGCGCCCGCTGGCGAAGGTCGACGGTACCGGCGACGACGAAGTGGTCAGCTCGTTTCCCGCCGTCGCCGGCGACATCGTCTTCTTCACGACGACGTCGTTGAAACCGCAGAATCCCTGCGCGCTGCCGGACGCCAACCTGTATGCGCTGACGTTTATCGGGGGCGCTGCCTATGACGCCACCGGCGACAAGAAGGTTTCCAACAACGAGACGCCGAAGGTGAAGACGCTTGCTGGCGCGGGTCGAGCCACGGCGCCCTTCATCGTCGACCAGCACCTGGTGTTCGGGGCCGGCAAGAACATCGAGGTCTTCGGCGACTCGAACGACTACAACAACGGCGTCGGGCACGTCGGCGTGCGGATCCTGTCGTGGCGGGACATGCGGTGAGGCGAGATATGCAGCTCTGTGCGGCCTGCGGCGCCAAGAATCGCCCGGACTGGCGGCTTTGCCAGCGGTGCCGGCGCGAGCTTCGCGAGCCGATCGTCGGGCGGCAGCCGAAGCGGGCCCGGTGGGTGTGGGCGCTTGCGGGGGGTCTCACCGCCGTGGCGGCCATCGCGATCGCGCTTCCGGGAGGCCCGCCGGCGAAGGCGGCGGCCGTTGCACCGGCGCGGTGTCGCCACGGCGGAGGCCGACCTCGACCGCCCGCGCGCAGCCGCGCCCGCCAGGGAGGTCGTGCTGACCCCGGTGACGCGCGAGGAGTTCGCCCGCGCGGGGGAGGCCGCCTACGCGCAGGGCAGCATGAGCGTCGCGCTCAGCGCCTTCGAGGGCGCGGTCGCCGCTTTTCCGGACGACGCCCACGCGCGGAACAACCTCGGGCAGCTGCTGGTACGCCTGGGCCGGGCGGCCGAAGCGCTGCCGCATCTGCAGGCCGCCGCCGATACCGACCCGGCGTCGTGGACTTTCCGTTTCAACCTCGCGCGGGCGCGCGGGCTCACCGAAGACTGGGAGGGCGCCGTGGCCGACTACCGGACGGCCGGGCAGCTGTTTCCGGAAGACCACGCGACCCTGTACAACCTCGGGCGGGCGCTCCAGAAGCTGGGTGACCACGGCGAAGCTGTCATGGCGCTCGAACGCGCCGTCGCGCTCCAGCCGGACGAGCCGTCGTTTCTCCTGACGCTGGCGAGCAGCTACGAGAAACTGAGCCGGGTCCCCGACGCTATCCAGGCGTACCGCAAGTTCCTCGACCGCGACCCGCAGGCGCGCGACGCTTCTGCGATTCGGCAGCGCATCACGCGGCTGGAGCAGGTCGGGGCGCCAAGCGGGCAACTGGTGCCAACCTCAGATAGCGCGACGGGCGAGCGGGCGAGGCCCGAAGCCTGAGATTCGGCGTCCGAGGCCTGTAGCCCCCGGCCGCTCCCGCCGAAAGTACGGGAGGTCCCACTCGCATGCGCGTCCTTGCATTGGTTGCCGTCTTTCTGCTCACCGGGTGGGTTCTTCCCGCCTCCGGGCAGTCGCTCGCGTCGGTGGCTCGCAAGGAAGAGGCCCGCCGCAAGGAGGTGAAGCAGCCCTCGCGTGTCATCACGAACAAGGATCTGCGGCCGGTGACGAACCCGCCACCGCCGCCGCCCCCCACGCCGGACGCCGCGCCGGCGCCAGACACGGCGACGCCCGCGGCCGCGGAAGGTGCGGAGGGCAAGGCCGCCGCCGACAGCCCGTTGACCGAAGAAGAGCAGCGGAAGCAGGACGAGCAGAACTGGCGCAAGAAGATGGCGGACGCCCGTCTGGCGCTCGAGCGGAGCCAGATGTACGCCGATGCGCTGCAGAGCAAGATCAACGCCCTCTGGGCGGACTTCACGGCGCGTGACAACCCGGTTCAGCGCGCCGACATCGAGCTGGAGCGCAAGCGCGCGATCGCCGAGCTCGACCGCGTCAAAGGCGAGGTCGAGGGCGGAAAGAAGGCCATCATCGATCTCGAGGAAGAAGCCCGCCGCGCCGGCGTCCCGCCCGGCTGGATTCGCTGATGCGCGCACTCGCCACGCGCAATTCGTAACCGTAACCCGTAACTGGTTAAACATTCCGCCAACCAAGTGTCACTCCTGCTGGTCGAGGACAAGGACTCATTGCGCGCCATGCTGCGCGCGGCGCTCGAAGATCAAGGCCACGTTGTCGTCGAGGCCCGGGACCAGACGGAGGCGCTGGCGCGGCTGCACGACTCCAGACCCGACCTCGTGCTGTCGGATCTGCGGCTGACGATCGGCGATGGCCTCGGCGTCCTGCGGGCGGCCAAGGACCTCGATCCCGAGCTTCCCGTCATCGTGATGACGGCATACGGAAGCATCCAGGACGCCGTGCAGGCGATGAAGGAAGGCGCCCTCGACTTCCTCGCCAAGCCGGTGGACCTCGATCACCTGCAGCTGCTCGTCGCCCGATCCCTGGCACAGCGACGGCTGGCGGCCGAGAACCTGCTGCTCAAGGAGGAGCTCGCTGCGCGCCGCGGGGCGCCGACGATCATCGGCGACGACCCGACGCTGAAGCGCGTGACCGCCTCGCTGGCGCGCGCCGCCGAAACGGACACGACGGTGCTGCTGCTCGGAGAGAGCGGCACCGGCAAGGAGCTGTACGCGCGCACGCTGCACGCGCTGAGCCTTCGCGCCAACGGTCCGTTTGTCGCGATCAACTGCGCGGCGATTCCCGAGACGCTTCTCGAAACCGAGCTCTTCGGTCACGAGAAGGGCGCCTTCACCGGCGCCACGGCGCGGAAGCCGGGCCGCTTCGAGCTGGCCAATCGCGGCACGCTGTTCCTGGACGAAATCGGCGACCTGCCGCTGGCGCTTCAGGCCAAGATCCTGCGCGCGCTCGAAGAGAAGCGGTTCGAGCGCGTCGGCGGCACGCAGTCCCTGCAGGTCGACGTGCGCGTCGTGGCGGCGACGAACCGTCAGCTGAAAGCGGCCGTCGCCGCCCGGCAGTTCCGCGAAGACCTGTTCTTCCGGCTGTCCGTGTTTCCGATCGAGATCCCGCCGCTGCGCGAGCGCGGCGCCGACATCGAGACGCTGGCGCGCCATTTCATCGAGCGCTTTTCGCGGGACGTGAAGAAGCGGCCGCTGATACTGGCACCGGCCGCGCTCGAGGAGCTGCAGGCGTATCACTGGCCGGGCAACGTGCGCGAGCTGCAGAACTGCATCGAGCGTGCGGTGATCCTCACCGACGGCGACACGATCCACCCGCGGCACCTGAACCTGACGTTCCGAATGGCGCCGCAGGCCGAAGCCGCCCTCGATCCGTGGTCGGGGATCGACCTGTCTGGGACCCTGGCCGACGCAACCCGCCGTGTGCTGACCGAAGTGGAGCGCCGGAAAGTCGCGGCGGCGCTGGCCGAGGCCGGCGGCCAGAAGCCGCGCGCCGCCGATCTGCTGCAGGTGAGCTACAAGACGCTGCTGCAGAAGATGAAGGAATTGAAGATTGAGGGTTGACGATTGGCGATTAGAGATTCCAGGATTTAGCGAAACCAGCCCGCCGCAGCGCCTCGGCCAGTTCGTCCTCCGACACATCGTCCACGATCGCGTGCGCGCCGATGGCAGTGGCCAGCACGTAGTGCAGCCGGCCGTTGACGACCTTCTTGTCGCGGCGCATCGCGTCCAGCATCTCTGACACGGTGAGGTCGGCCACCGGCGGCAGCGGCCCGAGCCGCCGAATCAGCGACGCAAGCGCGTCGCGGTCCTCCGGCGACAGCCGTCCGCGGCCGACGCCCACTTCCGCCGCAACCAGCATCCCGTAGCCAACGGCTTCGCCGTGGCGAAAGCGCCTGTACTTCGTCAGAGCCTCGATGGCATGTCCTGCGGTGTGGCCGAAGTTCAACACGCGTCGTGGTCCGCTCTCGCGTTCATCGCGCGCGACGACGTCGGCCTTGATGGCGCAGCTTTCGGCAATCACCGGCTGCAGCGCCTCGGGGTTCCGCTTGAAGAGCTCTTTCACCGTGCCGGCCACGCGATCGAACAATCCGCGGCTCGACGTCATGCCGTACTTCACGACCTCGTACAGCCCGGCGCGGAACTCCCGACGGGGCAGCGTCGCAACCAGCGTCGGGTCGATGACCACGAGACGGGGCTGGTGGAAGGCGCCGATCAGGTTCTTGCCGAGCGGGTGGTTCACGCCCACCTTGCCACCGATGGCGCTATCCACCTGCGCGAGCAGCGTCGTCGGGACGTGCACCATGTCGATGCCGCGCAGGTAGGTCGCCGCGGCAAATCCGGCGACGTCGCCCAGCACGCCGCCGCCGATGCCGACCAGCGCGGCGCCGCGATCGGTCTGATTCTTCACCAGCGCGTCGTAGATCCGCGAGACGTTCTGCAGGTGCTTGTGCCGCTCGCCGTCGGGGATGTGGATCACTGGCGCGTCCGGCAGCGCCGTCGATACCGCGTCGCCGTGCAGCTTCCAGACGACCGGCGTGGACACGACGATGCGCCGGCGGCCGACGCCGGCGGCGTCGAGCAGCGACGCCAGCCGGCCGAGATGGCCGACGCCAATCTCGACTCGATAGGGACGGGGAGGAACCTGGACGAGGATCTGTTCAGCCGCCAACACGCACACCAGGGACTGGGAAACCGGATGGTAGGATAGCACCCGGTGCGACTTCGCGCGGATTTCGTCGTGATCGGCAGCGGCATCGCCGGCCTTCGCGCCGCGATTCATCTCGTAGGCCACGGCGACGTCGTGCTGGTGACCAAGGCCGACAGCGCTGAGAGCAACACCGGCTACGCGCAGGGCGGCATCGCCGCGGCGCTCGGCGACGACGACAGCGTCGAGCTTCACCGCGACGACACGCTCGAGGCGGGGGCCGGGCTCTGCGACGTCGCCGCCGTCGAAGTGCTGGTCAGCGAAGGACCGCACTACGTCCGCGAACTGCTCGACTGGGGCGCCGAGTTCGATCGCGATCCCGACGGCCGGCCGGCGCTTGGCCGCGAAGGCGCGCACTCCGTGCGGCGCGTGCTGCACGCGCGCGACCTGACCGGCCGCGAGATCGCGCGCACGCTCTGGCACCAGGTGGCCGGGCATACCCGCCTGCGCGCGCTCGATCACGCGCTGGCCACACGCCTGATCGTCGAGCATGGCCGGTGCATCGGCGTCGACGTCCGCCTCGACGACGGACGTCGAGTGGCCATCGACGCGCGAGCGGTGCTGCTGGCGACCGGCGGCGCCGGCCAGGTCTTCCAGGAGACGACGAACCCGCGCGTCGCGACGGGCGACGGATTGGCGATGGCGTGGCGGGCCGGGGCGCGCGTCAGCGACCTCGAGTTCGTGCAGTTCCACCCGACGGTGCTGCACGTCCCCGATGCGCCGCGCTTCCTGGTGTCGGAAGCGGTCCGCGGAGAAGGCGCACGCCTCATCAACGGCAGCGGCGAGGCGTTCATGACGCGGTACGATCCGCGCGGCGACCTTGCCCCGCGCGACGTCGTGGCGACGGCGATGGTCCGCGAGGCCGAGCGTACCGGCGGCTCCGTCTACCTGTCGCTCGCGCACCTCGACGCCCCGTGGGTCCGCGCGCGGTTTCCTGCGATTGCCGACGTCTGCGCCCAGGCGGGACTCGATCTCGCCTCGCGATCGGCTGCCGGTCAGCCCTGCGGCGCATTACCTGTGCGGCGGCGTCGACACCGACCTTCAGGGCCGCAGCGGCGTCGTCGGTCTCTTCGCCGCGGGCGAGGTGGCCTGCACCCGCGTCCACGGCGCCAACCGCCTGGCCAGCAACTCGCTGCTCGAAGGGCTTGTCTTCGGCGCCAGGGCGGCCGCCGCGATGGCGACGACGCCGGACGTGCCGGCCGCCCTTCCGGATGCCATTTCGACGCCGCAGGCGCCGCCACGCGGTCCGGCGGCTCCGTCATCGGACGACGTCCCGGTGCCGGTGCTGATGTGGCGCGCCGCCGGACTCGTGCGCGACGGACAGGCGCTCGACGCGCTGGTGCAGTCACTCGGGCCGCGGGCCGAGGCGCGTGACGCGGCGACGGCCGCGGCCGACGCTGGAGCCGACGTCTGGCGCGAGGCCAATATCACCCGCGTCGCGCTGGCTCATCGCCCGCGCCGCCGCACGCCGCACGGAGAGCCGCGGCGGCCATCGCCGCGCCGACTTTCCAGAGCGGGACGATGTACACTGGAGGGTCCACGTCGCTGACGTAGAGACTGACGGTCCGCATGCTAGACACCTCGGAAGGCTGAAGGCCTGAAGGCTGAAGGCTGAACGTGAAGGCAGACCGATTCGCCATGTCCAAGTCCCCCGAGCCGCTCGTCACCGAAATCACCCCCCAGTCTGAAGATTTTTCGCGCTGGTATCTGGACGTCGTCCGCAAGGCGGAGATGGCCGACTACTCCCCGGTCAAGGGGTGCATGGTCATCCGCCCGTACGGGTATGCGATCTGGGAGCTGATCCAGCAGCAGCTGGACAAGCGCTTCAAGGAGACCGGGCACGTCAACGCGTACTTCCCGCTCTTCATCCCGGAGAGCCTGATCATGCGCGAGGCCGAGCACGTCGAGGGCTTCGCACCGCAGGTCGCGTGGGTGACCAAGGGCGGGACCGAGGAGCTGGAGGAGAGGCTCGTCGTGCGGCCGACTTCCGAAGCCATCATCGGGACGATGTACGCGAAGTGGATCCAGTCGTGGCGGGACCTGCCGGTCCTGATCAACCAGTGGGCCAACGTCGTGCGCTGGGAGAAGGTCACGCGGCCCTTCCTCCGCACGACCGAGTTCCTCTGGCAGGAAGGTCACACGGCGCACGAAACCGAGGCCGAGGCCGAGGAAGAGACGCTGAAGATGCTCGGCGTCTACAAGCAGTTCGCCGAAGAGGTGCTGGCGATGCCCGTGATGGACGGGCAGAAGAGCAGCAGCGAGAAGTTCGCCGGCGCGTCGAAGACCTATTCGATCGAGGCGCTGATGGGCGACGGCCGCGCGCTGCAGGCCGGCACGTCGCACAACCTCGGACAGAATTTCGCCAAGGCGTTCGAGATCCGCTTCCAGGGCCGCGACAAGTCGCTGCAGTACGCCTGGACGACCTCGTGGGGCGTGTCCACGCGCCTCATCGGCGGCGTGATCATGACGCACGGCGACGACAGCGGCCTCATCCTGCCGCCGAAGGTCGCGCCCTACCAGGTCGTGATCGTCCCGATTCAGCGCGGCAACTGGCAGGAGACCGTGCTGCCGAAGGCCAAGGCCGTGCAGGCCGACCTGCAGGCCCTGGGCGTCCGCGTGTTCCTCGACGCGCGCGAGGAGTTCACGCCTGGCTGGAAGTTCGCGGAGTGGGAGATGCGCGGCGTGCCGCTGCGCCTCGAAATTGGCCCGAAGGACATCGAGAAGGGGCAGGTGGTGCTGGCGCGCCGCGACACGCGCGAGAAGATGCCGACGCCGCTCGACACGCTGCAGCCGCGCGTCACGGCGCTGCTCGACGAGATTCAGCAGGCCCTGTTGGCGCGCGCACGCGCGTTCCGCGAGAAGAACACCTCGGCCGCGAGCACGTGGGAAGAGTTCACCGCGGCGATGGAGGGCCGTCCGGGCTACATCGTGGCCAAGTGGTGCGGCCGCGACGTCTGCGAGGCCGAGATCAAGGCCGAGACGCAGGCGACGATCCGCAACCTGCCGTTCGAGCAGGTGCCGGGCGGCCACTGCGTCCATTGCGGCCAGCCGGCCGTTACCGACGCGCGGTTCGCGAAGGCGTATTGACGGCGTGAGGTCGGCTATGACGGCTGTGCAGCGTCGGCGGTCTCGATGCTGCGCGCTCAATCTCGCGACGCACCTGCAGCATCGACCGGCCTGTCAGCCCGGCACCAGTTCCGTCGCACGCGCTCGCCGAACCCTGCAGACCGCGATCCCGCCTACGCGTTCTGCATCGCGTCCGTGCCGCGCCCGGACGCGCTTGATCGCCGTCGCACGTCGCCTCGCGCGCGACCACCTGGCGGAAGGCCGCTGCCACGTCCCGCCGCCAGTGGTCGGCGTCGGCCATCGCTCCGGCCTGGACGAAGGCGACGGCGAGGGGCTCGAGGCACGTCGCGTCGCCGATGAGCCCGATGGCGGTGAGGTAGTCCGCGGGCAGGGGGTCGGTCGCGCGCTCGAACGCTTCCCGCAGGTCGTAGAGAGCCACCTTGCTGCCGCGGCGCGCCAGCGCCACGTGCAAGGCCCCCCGCACGGCCGCCCAGTCGCGCCGTTCGGACACGCGGCCTTCCGATTCGCGCGACCGCACCTTCTCGATGAGGCGGTGGAGCGTCGACAGCGGCGCGTCGGCCGCCGCGCGGCCGACCACGAGCATCACCGACCCGGGATCCCGCGCCAGCCAGCCGTCGGCGGCTTCTTCCAGTTCCGCGATGGGATCGTCCACGGGCAGGCCGGCCTGCCCGATGCGTTCGCGGACCTCCCGGTCGGGATCGTCCCGCAACTTCTCGAGCAGCGGGCGGACGGTGCGTGCCGGCAGCGCGCTCAACGCGTCGAGGGCGGCCACCCGCTCGGCGCCGGCGCGGCTGGCGTCCAGGGCGGCTGCCGTCAGCCGATCGAGGACGGCGGTGCCCTGCGGCAGCGCCAGCAGGCCGCGGCCCGCCCGGATCGCCGCCATCCGCACGTCGGCGTCCGGTGAGGAAAGGGCGTGCAGCACGGGGTCGACGCTGCGGGGATCGGCGATGGACTCGAGCGCGAGCAGCAGGGCCGCCGTGACGGCGGGAGTGTCGGCCGCCGCCAGGTGTTCGAGGAGCTGCCGGACAGCGCGCGTGCCGATCACGGCGAGCCTGGCGATGGCCGCGTCCCGGCGCAGGGCGTCGCCGGTCTCGAGATCGGCGATGAGACGCCGCACTTCGTGACTGGCTGACGCCCGAATCGACACGACCCTAGCTTATCCAAAAACGCGCAAAGGCCCGCTGCCACCGTGCCTTCGCGGCACGCCCGGGTCAGTCGTCGTCGGTGGCCCGCTTGCGCCGCCCGAAAATCCAGGCGATCACGATGCTGATGGCGTAGAGGACGCATCATCGGGGCGGCCATGAGCGCCTGGGTGACCACGTCGGAGGTCGGCGTGATGACGGCCGCGATGACGAAGATGATCAGGATGGCGTACTTGGTGTGGCGCACGAGGAAGCCGGCGGTCACGACACCCATCCGCGCCAGCGCCAGCACGATCGTCGGCATCTGGAACACCAGCCCGAAGGCCAGCAGCATGCGCGCGTAGAGGCTGAAGGTCGAGGAGACCTTCGGCGTGAACTCCATGTAGTCGGTGGTGAAGCTGGCGAGAAACGTCCACGCGGTCGGGAAGACGACGTAATGCGAGAACGCCGCGCCGGCGACGAAGAAGACGCTGGAGAAGAAGACGAACGGCAGCGCGAACCGCTTTTCCTTGGCGTAGAGACCTGGCGCGACGAAGAGCCACACCTGCCACATCACCAGCGGCGCCGCGAGCACGAGGCCGGCGAGGGCCGCGACCTTCAGCTGGAGCATGAAGGCTTCGGTCGGCTCGGTGTAGATCAGCTTTCCGCCGCGCGGCAGGATCGCTGCAGCGGCCGCATCACGAACGCGAAGATGCGGTCGATGAAGAAGAGCGCGACGACGAAGCCGCCTGCGACCGCCACGATCGCCACGACGAGCCGCCGCCGCAGCTCGTCGAGGTGCTCGAGGAACGACATCTTTCCGCCGGCGCTGTCGTCGTCCTCGCGCTCGTCGTCGTCCGGCTCGTCGTAGCGCGCCGGCTGGGCGGATCCTTTGAAGGGGACGAGGGCCATTCTCTGGTTACGGGACGGGTTACGAGTACGGGCACGAGTTACGAGAGACGAGTGATTACGAGGTCGAGTTTCGCGTCGAGAGCGAGGCTTGCGGCACGGGCAAGCTAATCTCGGACCGTAACCCGTAACTGGACTAGGCTCCCGAGTCGGCCTCGCGCGGCACCGTGACGTCGGGCTGCGCGGGCGCGGCGGCGGGCGGCGTGGTCGCGCGCGGGGCCGTGGGTGCGCTGTTCCTCGACGCGGATCTCGTCCTCGAGGGTGCTCTTGAGCTCGTTGCTCGCGCGCTTGAACTCGTTGATGCTCCGGCCGAGCGACTTGCCGAGCTCAGGCAATTTCCGCGGGCCGAAGATGATCAAGGCGATCACGAAGATGATCACCAGCTCCGGCATGCCAATGGAACCACATAGAAGCTCCCAGGAATGAAGACGAGCGGAGCGTGCACGCGAGGATGTCCGCGGCACCGGATTGAGGCGACCGCGGGACGGCGGAGTCGTCAATAGATTATAGGAACCGTCGTTGCGGCTGGTCAAGCCGGCCGTCCCTGGAAAACGGCTTCGAAGTCGTTGCTGGCACTAGAGTTATCTGTTAGCATCCAAATATGGCGCGATCTCGCTTCTTTGCCTTCGGCGCAGTCGTCATCCTGGGCTCGGCGATTGCTCGGCGGCGTGTTCGGACGCAACGTCGTCGCATCCGAAGACCGCCTCACCGAGCACTACAGGACATTCAGCGCGGCGTTGACCGTCATCGAGGCGCGCTACGTCGACAAGGTCAAGTCCGATCAGACTCGTCTACGGCGCCATCTCCGGCATGCTGCAGACGCTCGATCCGCATTCGAGCTTCATGGACCCGCGCGCAGTACGCGCAGCTGCGCGAGCGCCAGGAGGGCCGGTACTACGGCCTCGGCATCACCATCCAGGTGATCGACGGCGACATCACGGTCATGGCGCTCTTCGAGGGGTCGCCCGCCTACAAGCAGGGCATCCGCCGCGGCGACATCATCGCGAAGATCGCCGGCGAGGACGCCAAGGGCTGGACGAGCGACCAGGCCGTGCGCAAGCTGCGCGGGCCGAAGGGCACCACCATCGAGGTGTCGCTGAAGCGCGCCGGCTACGACCAGCTGATCACGCTCGACGTGCCGCGCGACGAGATCACGATTCCGACGATCCGCGCCGCGTTCATGGTGGACGCCGAAACCGGCTACATCCGCATGCAGGATTTCGCCGAGCACACCGATCGCGATCTCGGCCGCGCGATGACGGAGCTGACCGGCAAGGGGATGCGCCGCCTGCTGTTCGATCTGCGCGACAACCCCGGTGGTCCGCTCGACCAGGCGATTCGCGTCTCGAATCGCTTCCTGCCGAAGGGCGACATGATCGTCTACACGCGCGGGCGCGTGCCGAACTCCGATCAGGATTTCCGCGCGACCGAGGACGGCGACTTCACGAAGCTGCCGGTCGTCGTGCTGGTGAACCGCAACTCCGCCAGCGCCTCCGAGATCGTCTCCGGCGCGCTCCAGGATCACGATCGCGCCCTCATCGTCGGCGAGACGACGTTCGGCAAGGCGCTCGTGCAGTCGATCTATCGGATCACGAGCGAGAGCGCCGGCCTCGCGTTGACGACGGCGCGCTACTACACCCCGAGCGATCGGCTGATTCAGCGTCCCTGGGACGGCACCTTCGACGAGTACCTCTCCTACTCGTTTCGCGATCAGTCGCCCGACAAGCCGCACGACGCCAAGGACCTGCGGTACACCGAGGCCGGGCGCGCGGTGTACAGCGGCGGCGGCATCGAGCCGGACCGCCGGCTCGACGGGCCCGTCGAAGGCTTCAACCCGTCGCGGTTCGGCCGCTCGCTCTACGCGCGCCAGCTGTTCGCGAGCTTCGCCCAGCGGTTCTCGGCGGCCGGCGACACGCGGCCCGGAGCTTCGGGGAAGGATCGGAAGTTCGTGTCGCCCGACTTCGTCGTGGACGACGCGATGGTGGCCGAGTTCAAGGCGTTCGCGACCGGGCTCGGCGTGAGGATGGACGAGGCGGCCTTCGACGCCGATCAGACGTTCATCCGCGCCATGATTCGCTACGACATCGACCTCGCGCTCTTCGGCGTGGTGGCCGCGCGCCGGCACCTGTTCGACACCGACCCGCAGGCGCAGTTCGCGCTCGGCCTCTTCCGTGAAGCGGAGCAGTTGACGCAGTTGTCCCGGGCCCGCGCCGCCCGGGCTGATGGGGTGCGCTAAGGGCAATAACCCCAAGAAATTGGGTGCGGAATTGGGCTTGCCACTATAGGTAGGCCCTGCTACACTGGCCGCCGGTTGAGCGAGCCTCGGGGCCCCACGTCGTCCTGACGCGGGAACGGGCTTCGCGGGGCGCCAGACATTACGGTTCCTTCAGGAACGTTTCCGACCTTTTCCGGAGCGATCCCAGCGCTTGACGGGAGGGGCGTGACGCTCAGCGTGCGCGTCACCGTGCCCGACCCGTCTGTACGGGCGCCAGGTGATTGCGACATCGTACGTGCGTACCGAGGGAGTAGCATGCGGCTGGAACGCCTTGAGATTGCCGGCTTCAAATCCTTTTCCGATCGCTCGGAGCTCGCCTTCGATCGCGGCGTGACGGCCATCGTCGGCCCCAACGGGTGCGGCAAGAGCAACGTCGCCGACGCGATCACGTGGGTGATGGGCGAACAGAGCGCCAAGAGCCTGCGCGGCGAGAAGATGGAAGACGTCATCTTCGGCGGCAGCGACGCGCGCAAGCCGACCGCCGCGGCCGAAGTGCGCCTGCGCCTGAGCGGCGTGACGACGGTGCCGGCAACGGACACGGCCAGACGCGCAACGGGCCGCACAACGGCAACGGCCACGGCCATGTCGAGCCGGCAGCCGACGGCACCGTCACGCCCGCCGAGGACGTGCTCGCGGAGTTCAGGCCGGCCGGGCGCGACGTGGAGCTGGTGCCGACGCCTGTACCGGTCGGGTGAGAGCGAGTACCTGATCGACGGCGCGCAGTGCCGCCTGCGAGACATCCACGAGCTGCTGATGGACACCGGCCTTGGCGCCAAGGCCTACGCGATCATCGAGCAGGGCAAGATCGGCCTCATCCTCTCTCCCGGCCGACCGATCGCCGCATGCTGATCGAGGAAGCGGCGGGCATCACGAAGTACAAGGCACGCCGCCGATCGGCGGAGTTGAAGCTCGAAGCCGCCCAGCAGAATCTCACCCGCATCGACGACATCGTCTTCGAAGTGGAGAAGCAGCGCGGCACCTGAAGCGTCAGGCCGCCAAGGCGCGCCGGTATCAAAGGCTGCGCGACGAGCTGCGCCGCTGGGAGAAGGTGCTGTTCGCCCGCCGCTATCGCGACCTGTCGCACGCCATCGAGTCGGCGCGCACGCGGCTGGCCGATGCGCGCGAGCGCGAGACCGCTGCCGCGGCGCGGGTGGCGGAGGTCGAAAGCGACATCAGCCGCCTCCGCATCGAAGTGGCGGAAGCCGACGCCCGCGCCACCGCGGCGCGCGACACCGCTCACGCGCACGAGCTCGAGATCCAGCGGACGGCAGCAGCAGGTAGAGCTGAACAGGCAGCAGATCGCGACGCATCGACGCCCGCGTCGCCGACCTGGACACCGAGATGGCGGCGCTCGACGTGCGCCGCGAGCCGCATCAGGGTCTTATCGCCGAGCGCAGGGACGCCGCCGTCCGGGCCGAGCAGGAGCGCCAGCAGGCCGCCGAACGGCTGGCCGAGCAGAACGAGGCAGTATCAGATCGCGCTGCGCGACATCGAGGGCCTCGAAGGGGACGTCGAAGCCGCGCGCAGCGAGGTGTTTACCGCCATCAACGCGGCGACCGCGCTGCAGCACGCGATCGAGAGCGCCGCCGCCGCCCGCGAGCGCGCCCAGGAAGGGCTCTCGCGGCTGGACGTCGAGGAAACGGATCTGCGGTCGAGAGCGAGCGGCTGGCGGCGGATCGGCTGACGACCGAGCAGAGCATCACCGAGCTCCAGGCGGCACTGGCGGCGACGCGGCAGGAGCGCGCCGAACTCGAATCGACTGGCGACCGCGCGCGCCGAGCAGACGGCGCTCGGCCAGGAACTGCGCACGCGGGAACACGACCTCGCCGGCCTCGCCGGCCGGCTGCGCTCCCTCGAGGAGCTCGAGGCGGCGCGCGCCGGCTTCACCGACGCCGCGCGCGTGCTGCTGGCCCAGGCCAACGGCCACGTCGAGCCAGCGCGGCGCAGTGGCCGACTACCTCGAAGTGGATCGCCGCTACGAGCGCGCGGTCGAGGCGCTGCTGGGCGATGTCCTGCAGCACGTCATCGTGCCGAGTCACGCTCACGCGGCCGCCGGCGTGCAGCTGCTGCGCGAGCAGGAGGCCGGCCGGTGCGGCTTCGTGGTCCTCGGAGAGCCGGTCGAGCGCGGTCCGGACAGGCGCCGCGTGGCGGCGACCGCGGTGGCCGATCTCGTGCGCATCAGCGGGCCCGATGCCGATGTCCTCCGCGCCGTCGTCGCGCGCGGCTACGTGGCCGACTCGTGGGACGCTGCCGTGAGCGTCGCGCGGGAGACGGGCCTGGACGTCGCGACACTCGACGGCGAGCTGGTCCGCGGCGGCCACCTCGTCGTTGGCGGCGACCGCCGCGACGCGCGCGGCATCCTGGCGACCAAGGGCGAGATCAAGGAAGTGCGGGCCCGCGTCGACGCCGAACGCGAGGCGCTGGCCGGGCTGGCCGCACGCGTCGCGGCTGCGACCGCGCTGGCGTCGGAGACGCAGCAGGCAATCGAGGCGGCCGGCGCCCGCCTGCACCAGCACGAGAAGGCGATGGTCGGCTTCGACGCGCAGATCGGCCGCGCCCGCGAGGAGTCGGTCCGGCTGGAGCGCAAGGGCGAGCTGCTCACGACCGAGCGCCGTCGCGCGGAGGACGAGATCGCGCGGCTCGACACGCGTCAGGCGGAAGCGCTCGAGGCGGTGGCGGCCATCGAATCGAAGCAGGCCGGCGCCGACGAGCGGTTCACCGCCGCGCAGCGGCGGCTCGCCGACGCCCGCGACCGCGTGGAAGGCCTCTCGGCGCATGTCGCCGAGGCCAAGGCGACGCACGCCGGGCTCGTCGAGCGAGCCGCGGCACTCGTCGGCGAGGTCAGTCGTCTCGAGGAAGCGGCTCGCGAGCTGGAGCAGCGCGTCGAGACGCTGGCGGCCGAGCGCACGCAGAAGACCGTGCGCCGCGCCGAGCTCGACGCGGCGACGGCTGAAGCGGTTGCCCGTCTCGACCTCGCCGTCTCGGCGCTCGACGGCTTGCGCGCCGACGTCCGCACGGCCGAGGACGGGGCGGCGACGCTCAAGAGCCGAGGCGACCGCAGGACGCGCTGATGCGCGAGGCTCGCACGTCGCTCGACGGAATCCGCGCCGCCGCGACGCAGTTCGAGGTGAACCAGGCGACGGCGGCAAGCGACCTCGCGCATCTCGAGACGACCGCCGCCGAGGCCGTGCAGGCGTCGCTCGACGAGGTGCTCGCCGAAGTCGAGCAGCTCGAGCGTGACGGCGCCGCAGTGCCCGACGCCCGCGCGCTTCACGTGGACGACGGCGTCGACGACGGCCGACGAGGCTACGCGGCGAGCCGGTCACCGGAACGGCGGCGGAGGCCGACGCGCCGCGCGCCATCACGGCGGAAGAAGCCATCAACGGCCTGCGCGCGAAGATCGATCGGCTCGGCCCCGTCAACATGATGGCCATCGAACAGTTCGACGAGCTCGAGACGCGCCACGTGTTCCTCACGACGCAGCGCAAGGACCTCATCGACTCCATCGCCGCGACCAACGAGGCCATTCAGCGCATCGACGAGACGAGCAAGGTGAGGTTCCGCGAAGCCTTCGAAGCGATCAACCGCAACTTCCAGGAGACCTTCTCGACGCTGTTCGGCGGCGGCCATGCCGGCATCACGATCATCGACGAGACCGATCTGCTCGAAAGCGGCATCGACATCGTCGCCAGCCCGCCGGGAAAGCGTCTGCAGAACGTGCAGCTGCTCTCGGGCGGCGAGAAGGCGCTGACGGCGATTTCGCTGATGTTCGCGATCTTCAGGTACAAGCCGAGCCCCTTCTGCCTGCTCGACGAGATCGACGCGCCGCTCGACGACGCCAACATCGGACGGTTCGTCGAGATGCTGAAGGGGATGCTGCACCACACGCAGTTCATCCTCATCACCCACAACCGCAAGACCATGGAGATCGCCGACCGGCTCTACGGCGTGACGATGGAAGAGCCGGGTGTCTCGAAGCTGATATCGGTGCGGCTGAATTAACGCTCCGGGCTCGAGGGTTCAGTTCAGGGTCCGGGAGCCGCGCATGCGGGCGGTACGCTGGATCCAGGGTTCTGAACTCCAGCCGGTCGCCGGCCGTATCATCTCCCTGGAGGTTACGCATGAGACGCAGCAGCTGGCGGCACGCCCTTGCCTTCGCACTGCTCCTGACCGCGGGCGCCGGCACGGCGGCCTGCGACGTCAGTATTGGCGGCGGCGACTTCAACATCGGCGTGGCAGCGGGCCGCGCGTCGGATGAATGGAGCCGCAAATACCAGGTGCCCGCAGGTGGGCGATTCGACGTCGTCAACGTGAACGGGCTCGTGCAGGTGGAGCAGTCCACCGGGACTGACGTCGAGGTTCGCGCCGAACGGGTGGCAAAGGCCTCCACGGACGAGTCGGCGAAGGAGCTGCTCGGCAAGACCGAGATCGCCGAGATCGAACGGCCGACGGCGTGAAGCTCGAGACCAAGGCGCCCAAGCGCTGGGGTAGCGGCGGCGTCGAAGTGAAGTACTACGTCAAGGTGCCGGCCGGCGTGAAGGTCGGCGCGCAGACGACCAACGGCGGCATCAAGCTGCTCAGCATCTCGAACCCCGTCGTCGCGTCGACGGTCAACGGCGGCGTGAACGGCGACGGGCTCACTGGTTCGGTCGAAGCCACCACCACCAACGGCGGCATCGACCTGTCGCTCGGCGCCGTGGCCGAGGGCGGCGTCAAGGCCGAGACGGTGAACGGCGGCGTCGTGATTTCCGTCCCGAAAGACGCCAAGGCGGACGTCCACGCCAAAGTCGTCAACGGCGGGCTCAGCGTCGGCGATCTGCCGGTGCAGACGATCGGCGAGCAGAATCGTCGGCGGCTCGAAGGTAAACTGAATGGCGGCGGGCCCCGGATCGAGCTTGGCGCGGTCAACGGGGGCGTGCGCCTGGCGGGGAAGTGACCGAAGACAAAGCCACACGCTATCACCGACTCAAGCGGCGCTCCGAGGTGTTCGCCCTCCTCTGGAGCGCCGTCTGCTTTTCGGCGCTCCTCCTCACCGGCGCGTCGCGGACGTTCGCCAATCTCGCAGTCGACATCTCTGGCGGCGCCCTCTGGCTGGCCGTCCCGATAGTGGTTCTGGGCCTGATGCTGGCGCACGAGGCAGTGGCCCTGCCGCTGGCCTATCTCGGCGGGTACCGGCTGGAGCGCCGCTACGGCCTCTCGCACCAGCCCATCGCCGGGTGGCTGGGCGATCACCTCAAGGCCGCGGCCATCGGCTTCGTGCTCGCGTCGGCGGCGGCGCTGATCGTCTACGGCGCGATGGCTCTCTGGCCCGCGTACTGGTGGGCGCTGGCGGGCGCGGCCTTGTCGCTTGTCGTGACGGCGCTGGCGAGCCTGGCCCCGGTCGTCCTGCTGCCGCTCTTCTTCCGCTTCACGCCGCTGACCCGTCCCGGCCTGGCTACAAAGCTCGAACAGCTGGCCGAGCGCGCCGGGACGCGCGTGGTTGGCGTCTACGAATGGGCGCTCGGCGAGAAGAGCCGCCGGGCCAACGCGGCGCTGACCGGCCTTGGCGCGACGCGGCGGATCCTCGTGTCGGACACGATGCTGTCGGACTACTCCGACGAGGAAATCGAAGTCGTGCTCGCGCACGAGCTCGGGCATCACGTCCACCACGACATCTGGCGGGGCATCGCGCTGGAGTCGGCATTGATGCTGCTGCGCTTCGCGGCGATGGACGCCGCGCTGCGCGTGGTGGGCCCTGGGTGGGCGTGGCGCGGCTCGGCGGACCTGGCCGCGCTGCCGTTGCTGGTGCTGGCCGCCGGCGCGGTGTCGCTGGCGCTGACGCCACTGGGCCTCGCGCTGTCGCGGCATCACGAACGCCGCGCCGACCGGTTCGCCCTTGGCCTGACGTCGAACCCGTCGGCGTTCATCTCCGCCATGCGCCGCCTCGGCGCGCAGAACCTCGCCGAGGAGCGGCCGTCACGCCTGGTGCGATGGCTCTTCCACAGCCATCCGCCGCTCGAGGAGCGCCTGGCCGTCGCTCGCGCGTGGCGACCGAGTCGGCAAGAATCACGTACGTCAACCACAGAGACACAAAGACACAGAGACGCACAGAGGGCGATTGGCAGCCTTGGATGATCCACCGCGGGGGCATCAGGCTGCCAATGCGTCTCCGTGTCTCCGTGTCTCTGTGGTTGACGACGTGACTACCGCGGCCGGCTATTTCGCGTGCACGACGAGCTCGCCGTGCATCTGGCGGCAGCCGGTCGTCCTGCCGGAGGTTGCAGTAGATCGGGAACGAGCCGGGCTTATCGGCGTGGAACTCGAAGGTGACGGTGTGCCCTGCGCCCACGCGCTTGGCGATGCGGTAGGCGTCGATCGTGAAGCTGTGCGCGATGTCAGGACTCGAGAGCGAGACCTTCACGAGGTCGCTGACGTTCACTTCGAGGCGGGCCGGCTCGAACACGTACTTGCGCGCCACGACGGTGAAGGTGCGCTGGGGCACGGCCGGCTCCTGCGCGTAGAGCTCGCGGCAGCAGGGCCACTGCTCCCGCTACCAACAGGCCGAACGCCGTGAACCGGAAGACCGGAGAGGTCATTGTCGTCAGCCCATTGGACGCCCGGCGCGGCCGGACGGCCTCAAGGCTGAGATCTTAGCAGGACTGGCAGGAAGGCTTGCAGACTGCGAAGCGATGCGCAGATTGGGCACGGAATGCTCAATCTGCGCGTCGAGTACTCGAGCTAGCTCTTGGCGGCTTCCTCGTTGAGCAGCGCCTTGCGGCTGAGGCGGATCTTGCCGGTCGGGTCGATGTTGATGACCTTCACCAGCAGCTGTTCGCCTTCCTTCAGCTCGTCGCGGACGTCCTTCACGCGGTGGTTGGCGATCTCCGAGACGTGCAGCAGGCCGTCGGTGCCCGGGATGATCTCGACGAAGGCGCCGAAGTCCGTGATGCGCTGCACCTTGCCCATGTAGGTCTTGTTCAGCTCGGGCGTCGCGGTGAGCTCCTGGATGATCCCGATCGCCTTGGCCGCCGAGGCCTCGTCGGCCGACGCGACGTTGACGCGGCCGTCGTCTTCGACGTCGATCTTCACGCCCGTGCGCTCGATGATCGTGCGGATCATCTTGCCGCCCGGCCCGATGACGTCGCGGATCTTGTCGACCGGGATCTTGATCGTCACGATGCGCGGCGCGATGGACGAGACTGCGCTGCGCGGCTCGCGACAGCGTCTCGGCCATCTTGCCGAGGATGTGCAGGCGGCCGTCACGCGCCTGCTCGAGCGCCTCGCGCATGATCGCCGCGTGATGCCGGAGACCTTGATGTCCATCTGCAGGGCGGTGATGCCCGTGCGTGGTGCCGGCGACCTTGAAGTCCATGTCGCCGTAGTGATCCTCGGCGCCGGCGATGTCGGTGAGGATCGCGTACTTGCCCGAGGTCTCGTCGATGATCAGGCCCATGGCGATGCCGGCCACCGGCGCGCTCAGCGGCACGCCGGCGTCCATCATCGACATCGAGCCGCCGCAGACCCAGGCCATCGACGAGCTGCCGTTGCTCTCGAGGATGTCCGACACGAGGCGGACCGTGTAGGGGAACTTTTCCTCGGCGGGGATGACCGGCGTCAGCGCGCGCTCGGCCAGCGCGCCGTGGCCGACCTCGCGGCGGCCCGGGACCGCGCATGAACTGCACTTCGCCCACCGAGAACGGCGGGAAGTTGTAGTGCAGCATGAACCGCTTGTAGTACTCGCCGTCGACGTGCTCGATCTTCTGCTGGTCGTCGGCGGTGCCGAGCGTGCAGGTGACGAGCGCCTGGGTCTCGCCGCGGGTGAACACCACCGAGCCGTGGATGCGTGGCAGCACGCCCGCTTCGGTCCAGATCGGGCGGATCTCGTCGAACTTGCGGCCGTCGAGGCGTGACGCGCGCTCGCAGCACTTCCTCGCGGAGGACCTTCTCCTTCAGGTCCTTGAAGATGGCCTTCGCCTCGGCCTTGCGCTCGGCTCGGCGTCGGCGTAGCGTGGCGAGCAGCTGTTCCTGCACCTCGTCGACGCGGCCGTAGTTCTCGAGCTTGTCCTTGATCCGCATCGCCTCGGCCAGCGGCATCAGCGCCTTCTCCTCGACCTCGCGCAGAAGTCCGGGTCGACCGCTTTCGGCGTCACCTGGCGCTTCGGCTTGCCGGCCGCCTTGGCGAGATCATCGATGACGGCGACGATCTGCTTGATGGCGGCGTGGCCCGCCTCGAGCGCCTGCGCCACCTGTTCCTCGGGCACTTCCTGCGCGCCGGCTTCGACCATCATCAGGCCGTCCTTGCTGCCGGCGATGACGATGTCCACGAGGCTCTTCTTGCGCTGCTCGAAGGTCGGGTTGATGACGTACGTGCCGTCCACGAGGCCGACGCGGACGCCGGCAATGGTCTTGTGGAAGGGATCTCGGCCAGCGCGAGCGCCGCCGAGGCGCCGGTCATCGCCAGGACGTCGGCGTCGTGTCTGCTTGTCGGCCGACAGGACGATCGCGATGATCTGCGTCTCGTGGCGCCAGCCGGCAGGGAAGAGCGGGCGGATGGGCCGATCGATCATGCGGCGAGGTGAGCACTTCCTTGTCGGCCATCTTGCCTTCACGCTTGAAGAAGCCGCCGGGAATGCGGCCCGAGGCGTACGTGTACTCCCGGTAGTCGACGGTCAGCGGCAGGAAGTCGATGCCTTCGCGCGGCGACGCGGCGTGGCAGGCGGTGACGAGCACGACCGTGTCGCCAAAACGCACGAGGACGGAGCCATCGGCCTGCTTGGCGAGCTTGCCGGTTTCAAATGAAAGTGTCTGCGATCCGATCGAGAGGGTGCGGGTATGCATGGGAACCTGTATGCAGCGGAGAGGACAGGTTGCGAGTGGGGCGCGGCGGGATTCGCGGGCCTGCGATGCGTCAGCGGTGAAACGGACGGAAGCTGCCCGGCACTCTCAGCCGGTTACTTCCGGATTCCGAGACGCCTGATGAGGTGCGCGTAGCGTTCGGTGTTCTTCGCCTTCAGGTAGTCCAGCAGGCGGCGCCGCTGACCGACCAGCTTCAGCAGGCCGCGACGCGAGTGGTGGTCCTTCGCGTGGGTCTTGAAGTGATCGGTGAGGTAGTTGATGCGCTCGCTGAGGATGGCGACCTGCACTTCGGGGGAGCCGGTGTCGGCGTCGTGCGTGCGGTAAGAGCCAATCAGTTCGGTCTTGCGGTCTTTCGTCAAAGCCAAGTCGTTATCCTCCACGCACGGTCCAGTCGTGCACCAGGCCGCCGTAAGCTGTTTCCAGCCAATAGTCAACATCGAATGTTACACCAGGACGAGAGCCGGATGCAAAAGCCCGGCTTGTGGCTTCCGCCACGGCGAGCAGCCGTCCGGCCTCGTCGAGGATCGCACCGGCTGGCCCCCGGCACAGTGGCCGCTTGCCTGGCTCCCGCGCTCGAGGGCCACGCGACTGCCTGCCCGTGCCCGATCGCGCCCGGAGGTCTCGGCGGGCACCGTCACGGCCGGGAAGTCCGGCAGCAGGTCGGCCATCGGCACGCACCCGCGACGCGACCGCTCCAGGCGCCTCCAGGACCGGTCGAGCGAGACGCGCGTCGTCCAGCAGGAACCGGCCGCTGCGCTCGCGGCGGAGCGCCGCGAGGTGCGCGCCGACGCCCAGCGCTCGCCCGACATCGTGGGCGAGCGACCGGACGTAGAAGCCGGCCGAACACGTCGATCCGGACGTTCGCGCGGCTCCCCTCGCAGGCGACGACCGACAGGCGCGTGCACCGTCACCTCGACGGGTGTCAGGACGACTGGTGTGTCGCGCGCGGGCGAGGACATAGGCGCGATGGCCACCGACCTGCTTGGCCGAGGCGCCGGCGGCGTCTGCGGGAACCGCCCGCGGAAGGGCGCGAGCGCGGCCTCAGCGCGGCGCGGTCGACGTCGAGCCGCGGACGCCGGCCCGACCGGGGTCGCCGGCGGCGTCATAGGTGCTCGGTCGCCTGGCCGAAGGCTGGATCGTCGCGAGGTATCTCTTCTCGTCCGACGCCAGGAACTGCGACAGCCGTGTCGCGCGGCCGAGCAGAGCGTCAACACGCCGGTCGCAAACGGATCGAGGGTGCCGGTGTGGCCGATTCGAGGCTGTCCGAGGGCACGCCGCACAACCGCGACCACATCGTGGACGTCGGGCCTGCGGGCTTGTCGACGACGAGGCCGCCTTCCGGGCGCCTGCGGCCGGCGTCGGCGGACTCATGCCGGACGCGGCAGGTCGGCGTCCTGGGCGAGCCGGCGGCGATGGCCGGTCCGAGCGCCGCCGATACGGCCCGCCGGGCCTCCTCGTAGGTGGCAGGCACCGTGAAGCCGGTGGCATTCATGTGGCCGCCGCCGCCGAACTGCCTGGCAACCGCCGCCGACGTCGATCGCCCCCTTCGATCGCAGGCTCACGCGATACTCGCGCGGTCCCAGCTCCTTGAAGAAGGCCGATGCTTGATGTCGCGGACCGTCAACGGCAGGTTGATCAGGCCCTCGGTGTCCTCGTAGGTGCCGCCGGCCGCCGCGGTCATCGCGTGGTCGACGCGCATCACCGCCAGTCGGCCGTCGTGCTCGAGCTCAATCGCGCTCAGCACTGCGCCAAACAGCTTCAGCCGCCCCAGCGTGTTGCTGTCGAACACGGTGCGCGCCACCGTCGTCGGATCGACGCCGGCCTCGACGAGCTGCCGGCTGATGTCGAAGGTCCGCGGCGTAATCGTCGAGTAGTGGAACGAGCCGGTGTCGGTGAGGATACCGACGTAGAGATGGGTGGCGATCTCCGGCGTCAGCGGCACGCCGAGCGCGACGATCAGGTCGAACACCATCTCCGCGCACGCCGCGGCGCCGGCGTCGAACCAGTTCAGGGCGCCGTAGCCGGTGTTGCCCTGGTGGTGGTCGATGTTGATGACGAAGCGAGCGCTCGAACCCGGCGACGCCGGTCCGATCGAGCGAGCTGCACTCCATGATGATCGCGGCGTCGTAGACCTCGTCCACGCGATCGGCGACGACGATCCGATCGGTGCCGGGAAACGGCTTCAGCGGGCCGGGCACCGGATCGCGGTTCACGAGCGTGACCTGCTTGCCCAGCCGATCGAGCGCGAAGGCCATCGCCAGCTGCGATCCGATCGCGTCGCCGTCGGGCCGCGCGTGGGAGCTGAGCACGAACCGCTGGCGCGCGCGAATGGCGTCGGCGATCTCGGCGATCGCGGCGGCGCGATCAGTCGTCACGGTCGTCTGATGGGGGGAGTGGCATCGTCATCGGTCGGCCCGCGCGGCGTCCTCGCGTTTGATCTCTTCGAGCAGTTCCTCGACGCGCGCCTGGTGGCCGATCGACTCGTCGACGGCGAAGGCGAGTTCGGGCACGCGCCGCAGCCGCAGCCGCTGGCCCAGCGCCCGCCGGAGGAAGGGCACGGCGCGCTCGAGCGCTCGTGCGGTCTTCGTGCGCCTCGGCTGGCGTGCCGATCGTCGTGTAGAAGACGCGCGCCTGCAGCAGATCCTCGGTCACGCGCACGCGCGTGATGGTCACGAACCCGATGCCGGGATCGCGGACCTCGCGCACGAGCAGCTCGCCGAGGTCCTCACGGATCTGTTCGCCGAAACGAACCGCACGAGACATCTGTAGTTACGGGTTACGAGTGCGGATTGCCGGTTACGCGTTACCGAGGTTACGAATGACGAATGGCGCATCGACGGCAATCGCAGCGTCGCAACTCGTGCTCGCGACTCGTGATTCGTAACCCGCGCTCGTAGCCCGAAAGTCGTAGTCAGGCAGTGACTGGAGCGATCTTCTCGACGACAAAGACCTCGATGACGTCGCCGACCTTGAGGTCGTTGAACTTGTCGAAGCCGATGCCGCATTCCATCCCCGACTTGACCTCGGAGACGTCGTCCTTGAAGCGGCGCAGCGACGAGATCTTGCCTTCGAAGATCACGACGTTGTCGCGGAGCAGGCGGGCCTGCGATTCGCCGGAGCGGATGATCCGGCCCTCGGTGACCACGCAGCCGGCAATCGTGCCGAGCTTCGGCACCTTGAACAGCTCGCGCACCTGGGCGGCGCCCAGGCGCTGCTCCTTGAAGGTCGGCTCGAGCAGGCCGATCATCGCCTGCTTGATCTCCTCGGTCACGTTGTAGATGACCGTGTGGTGGCGGATGTCGACCTCGTCGCGCTCGGCCGCGTCGGCGGCATTGCGGTCGGGCCGCACGTTGAACCCGATCACGATGGCGTTGCTGGCCGAGGCGAGCGTGACGTCGGACTCGTTGATGGCGCCGACGCCCGAGTGGATGATCTTGACCTTGACCTTGCTTGTCGCTCAGCTTCACCAGCGAGTCGGCCAGCACTTCGGCCGAGCCCTGCACGTCGGCCTTGACGATGATCGGCAGGTCCTTGACGCCGCCTTCCGAGATCGCGTCCTTCAGCGACTCGAGCGTCAGGCGGCCGCCCTTGGCGCCGAGCGCCTTGGTCTTGGCCTGTTCCTGGCGGAAGAGCGCGATCTGCCGCGCCTTGACCGGGTCGGCGACCGCCTGGAACGTGTCGCCCGGCAACGGCAGGCCGGTGAGACCGAGCACCTCGACCGGCGTCGACGGCCCGGCGACCTTCGGTCGGGCGATTCCGGTCGTCGACGAGCGCCCGGACCTTGCCGACCATCGAGCCGGCGATGAAGTTGTCGCCGACGCGCAGCGTGCCGTCCTGCACGAGCACGGTCGCCACCGGTCCGCGGCCCTTGTCGAGTTTGGCTTCGAGCACGGTGCCCATCGCCGGCTTCTTCGGGTTCGCCTTGAGCTCGAGGATGTCCGACGAGAGCAGGATCATCTCGAGCAGCAGGTCGAGGTTCTGGCGCTTCTTCGCCGAGACGTCGACCATGACCGTCGTGCCGCCCCAGGCCTCCGGCACCAGCCCGAGGTCTGCCAGCTCGCGCTTGACGTTGTCGGGATTCGCGCCCGGCTTGTCGATCTTGTTCACCGCGACGACGATCGGCACGTTGGCCGCCTTCGCGTGGTTCACGGCTTCA
Organism: Vicinamibacteria bacterium; assembly: GCA_963719755.1. Lineage (GTDB taxonomy): Bacteria > Acidobacteriota > Vicinamibacteria > Vicinamibacterales > JAENWD01 > JAENWD01. The sequence continues at coordinate 66,660 of CAVRDA010000018.1, forward strand.
CGCGTCTGCGGCATGACGCCGTCGTCGGCGGCGACGACGAGGACGACCACGTCGGTGACCTTGGCGCCGCGGGACCGCATCATCGTGAACGCCTCGTGACCGGGCGTGTCGAGGAACACGACGCTGCGATCGCCGACGGTGACGTGGTAGGCGCCGATGTGCTGCGTGATGCCGCCGGCCTCTCGCTCGGCGACTCGCGTCTCGCGAATCGCGTCGAGCAGCGTCGTCTTGCCGTGATCGACGTGGCCCATGACCGTCACGACCGGGGCGCGCGCGCCGACGTCCTCGGGCGAGCTCTCGGTGGTCTCGAAGTCGACGAGCTCTTCCTCGAACGTGCGCATCTGCACGTCGGCGCCGAACTCGCGGGCCAGCGCGCTGGCGGTGTCGCTGTCGACCGTGGAGTTGATGGTCATCATCTTCCCCTGCTCGAGCAGCTTCTTCAGCACGTCCTTCACGCGTGCGTCGAGCTTGTCGGCCAGGTCCTTGACCGTCATGCCCTCGGCGAGCGTGATGTTCTTGGTGATCGGCGGCGGCGCCGCCGGCGCGCTCATGCGCGGCTGTTCCGGCCGCGCGGTGTGACGGCGGCCGCCTGACGGACGCGGAGCCGGCGGACGCCAGCCGCCGGGCTGACCGGGCCGCATGCCTGGCGGAGGCATGCCGGGCCGTCCGGGCATGCCGGGTCGCGGGAATCCGGGCTGCTGCGGGCGCACGGGCTGACTGGGCAGCGGCCGTGGACCGCCGAGCGTCTGGGGTGTCTGGTATGACGGCCGCGGGCCGGCCGGCGGCACAGGCCGTGGCGGCACGCCAGGTCGCGGCGGCGCCACGGTCGGCGTACCGGTTCTCGACGCGGGGCCCATGATCGCCGGCGCACCGGGCTTGGCGGCCGTCTGACCGTGGCGCGGCGCCGGCGCGGCGGGACGGGCCGCAGGCGGGCGCGGCGCGACCGGCGCGTTGGGGTCCTCGATGCGCAGGCGGAGCGACGGCGGAACGATGCGGCCGGACGGCTGGTGCACCACGCCGGTCGGCAGCACGATGGGCGTGCCCTTCGGCGCCGGGGTCTCGCCCTCGGCGGCGACCGCCTCTTCGTCCGAGCGCCGCGGCGGGCTCCGGCTCGACTCCTTCGACACGCTCGATGTCCGGCGTCTCGACGACGTCAGGCGGCTCGAGCACCGCGCTGGCGGACGCTTCCAAGATTGACTCCGGCTCCTCGGCGAACTCCGCCGGCGTATAGAATTCGGTGGGCTCGACCTCGGCGACCGCGGTCGAGCCGGAGGCGGCCTCAGCCTCGTGGGCGGCGGCCGCCCGTTCGGCCTGGTGAATCGCCTTCGCGGCCTTGATCAGGCGCGGCGGTCCCAGGGTCGGCGCGGCCGGCTTGGCAGGTTCCGGCGCGGCGCCCTTCTTGACGAGGGCCGGTTTTTTCGGCGCGACCTTCGCGGCGGCACCCTCGGCGAAAATGTCGCCCGACGGCAGCGTGACGCCACGCTGGCGGGCCAGACGGTCGACGAACTGACGCCCCACGACCTCTTCGATCGTGCTCGACGCGCTCTTGACCTCGATGCCGTGATCGCGCTTCAGCAGCGCCATCACTTCCTGGCTGGTCGTGTTGAGCAGTTCCGCGACTTTGTAAATCCGAACAGTTGCCAACGGTTACCTCGAATAGACCAAGAAGCGGACGCCCGTCCGCGCTTCCCGCTCGCCTACCGCGCTTCGGGCTCGTCCGTGCCAGCCTCGGCCGGCGTCACCGCGTCGGCGGCCTCCGGCGCGGCATCGGCCGCCTCTGGTGCGTCCGCCGACTCCGGCGCCACTTCTGCGGCCTCTAGTGTCTCGGCCGCTTCGGCCGCCTCTCCGGTCACCGCAGCCTCGGCCGGCTCGTCGCCGGGCCACACGAAGCCTGCAATCGGATCCGGCGTCTCGCTGGGTATGCCGCCGGTGAGGCCCTCGAGCTGCGCCTCGATCTCGCGCCGCTTCTCTTCCTCGCTCTTGATGTCGATGCGCCAGCCGGTGAGCTTGGCCGCCAGGCGGACGTTCTGCCCCTTCTTGCCGATGGCCAGCGACAGTTGCTTGTCCTCGACGACGACTTCCATCACCCGCTCGCGGTCGTCGACGATCGAGACCCGCTGCACCTTGGCCGGACTGAGTGCATTGGTGACGAGCTCCACCGGGTCCTCCGAGAACTCGACGATGTCGATCTTCTCGCCGCGCAACTCGCGGATGATCGCCTGGACGCGGGTGCCTTTCATGCCGACGCACGCGCCGACCGGGTCGACGTCGCGCTCGCGCGAGTACACCGCCACCTTGGCGCGATCGCCGGCTTCGCGCACCGCGCCGCGAATCATCACGGTGCCGTCGTAGATCTCCGGCACTTCCTGCTCGAACAGCTTGATCAGCAGCGCCGGGTCGGTGCGCGACAGCACGATCTGCGGGCCCTTGGCCGAGCGGTTCACGCCTTTGATGACCGCGCGCAGCCGATCGCCGGGGTTGTAGCTCTCGGCCCGCGACTGCTCCTTGCGCGGCAGCACGGCTTCGACCCGCGTCCCGATCTCGGTGATCATGTCGCCGGTCTCGAACCGCTTCACCGTCGCGTTGACGACCTCGCCGACGCGCTGGTTGTATTCCTCGAAGATGTTCTCGCGCTCCGCTTCCCGCACCTTCTGGAAGATGACCTGCTTGGCGGTCTGCGCGGCGATGCGCCCGAGCACGTCGGTCGGCTTCGGGAACTCGATCTCCATGTCCACTTCGGCTTCCTCACCGTACAGCGCCTGCGCTTCGATGAGCGAGACCTCGAGGGCGGGGTCGTTGACGGTGTCGACGATCTGCTTGACGGCGAACAGGTCCACCTGGCCCGAGTCGGGGTTGAACCGCGCCTTCAGGTTCTCGGTTGACTTGTAGGCTTTGCGCGAGGCGGCGAGTACCGCATCCTCGATGGCCGAGATGATCACGGTGGGCTCGATGCCCTTTTCCTTCGCGATCGCGTCGATCAGTTGCTGCAGCGGACTGGTCATTGCTGTTGTCACAGGCACTAGAACTCGACTTCGAGCCGCGCGCGCTTGATCCCGTCCAGGGGAAGCCGGTGCGCGCGGTTCCTCTTTCCCACCCGGAGGACGACATGGCCGTCCTCCACCCCGTCAATCCGCCCGTTGAAGAACGTCTGTCCGTCAAGCGGCGCCTCCAGCACGATGCTGGCGGTCCGGCCGGCGAACCGGCGGAAGTCCGCCTCGTGCCGCAGCGGCCGATCCAGGCCCGGCGACGTCACTTCGAGCGTGTACGTCCGGTCCAGCGGGTCGTCCACGTCGAGGATCGCGCTCATCTCACGGCTGACCGTGGCGCAGTCCTCGATGCCGACGCTGTCCTCGGGCGTGGCAGCCGGCCCGGGTCGATCGATTGTGACCCGTACAATCCAGCCCTGCGACTCGCGGGTGAGCTGCAGATCGAACAACTCCAGCCCATGCGCCGCCGTCACGCGCTCGGCCACGGGGCGGATGCGTTCGAGAGCGTCCATGCCTCGCCTGAGGCCCCCTCAAAAACAAAAAGTGGGCGCATTGCCCACTCAGACGTGCCTTTTGAGCCGTATCCGAACTACCGATGGTAACACACGGTCCGCAACTACAGCAATGGACGGGCCAGCAGGTCGTACTCGCGGGCGCCCACCACTTCAGCCTCGAGGAACTGGCCTGGCGACAGGGTGGAGGGGTCGCATTCAGTGAGGTAGACGAGGGGGTCGATATCGGGGGCCTGGCTGGCCAGGCGGCCGCGCAGCACGAGGTCGTGTTCGGGGCTCGGACCGTCCACGACGAGCCGGACGCGGCTGTCCGACGCGGGCCTGCTGGGCGGCTTCGACGATGCGGCGCTGCTGCGCCATCAGCCGGTCGCGCCGCTTGCGCTTGGTCGCCGCCGGCACGTCGTCGTCCCACGCGCCGGCCGCGGTGCCCTCTTCGTGCGAGTACGTGAAGATGCCGACGTGATCGAAGCCGACGGCGTCGAGGAACCCCTCGAGCTCGGCGACGTCGGCCTCGGTCTCGCCGGGGAACCCGACGATGAACGTGGTCCGGAGCGCGGCGTCCGGCATCCGGGTACGGATATTCGTGAGCAGCCGCTCGTAGCTGCGGCGAGTGCCGGGACGCCGCATCCGCTTGAGCACGGCGTCTGACGCGTGCTGCAGCGGCAGGTCGATGTACTTGCAGACCTTCGCCGACTCGGCCATCGCGTCGAGCATGCTGTCGTCGATGGTGGTCGGATACAGGTAGAGCAGGCGGATCCATTCGAGGCCGTCCACCGCGTTCAGCTGCCGCAGGAGGCGGCCGAGGGCTCCGCGCTCGCCGGTGTCGTTGCCGTAGAAGGTCGTGTCCTGGCTGATGAGCAGCAGCTCCTTGACGCCGCGCGCCGCCAGCTGCTCGGCTTCGCGGACAATCTCGGCGGCCGGCCGGCTCCGGTAGTGGCCGCGGAGCCGCGGGATGATGCAGAAGGCGCACGTGTAGTCGCAGCCCTCGGCGATCTTCACGTAGGCGTAGTGCCGGGGCGTCGCCAGCCGGCGCGGCGTCGCCGCGTCGTAGATATAGGTCGGCAGCTCGGTCCGCGAGCCCAGCGGCTGGTGCTTCGGCGCCTTGCGGTGCAGCGTCATCGGCACGGCGCCGGCCTTCGCCAAGGCGACAGCGGGCAAGCCCGCGTTCGGCGGGCGGAGTCCGATCAGGGGCGTCGAGGGCGCGGACGATGTCGGGCACCTCCCCGGTGCCGAGCAGCGCGTCGATCTCGGGAATCTGGTCGCGGAGCTCGTCCCTGTAGCGCTCCGCCAGGCAGCCGGTCACGACGAGGCGCTGGCAGGCGCCGGTCTTTTTGAGCTCCGCCATCTCGAGGATGGCATCCACCGACTCCTGCTTGGACTTGTCGATGAAGGCACAGGTGTTGACGATCAGCACCTCCGCCTCGCGGGCGTCGGCTGTCAGCTCGTGCCCGGCCTGCTCGGCCAGCCCCAGCATCACCTCGGAGTCCACGAGGTTCTTGGGGCAACCGAGCGAGATCATGCCTACTTTCATTTCGTGCGCCTTCTAATGGATCACAACCACGATGCCGCGATGCCGCGATGCCGCGAAGTCAACTGGGTAGTCCACAACGCCTAGGCCCAGCGTCTTCGCGGCTTTGCGCCTTCGCGGCCTAGCGGTTGTGCCTTACGGGTACAGCCTGTACAGCATCCTTGGGTACGGAATCGTCTCCCGGACGTGCTCCAGGCCGCAGATCCACGCGACCACCCGTTCGATGCCCATGCCGAAGCCGGCATGCGGCACCGACCCGTACTTGCGCAGGTCGAGATACCACTCGAACGACTCGCGCGGCAGCTTGTGCTCCTCGATGCGCTGCAGCAGGAGGTCGTAATCGGCCAGGCGCTCGCCGCCGCCGATGATCTCGCCGTAGCCTTCCGGCGCCAGCACGTCGACGCCGAGCGCCTTGTCGGGGTTCTCGGGGTCGGGCTTCATGTAGAACGCCTTCACCGCCGCCGGGTAGCGGTGCACGCACACCGGCCGGTCGTACTGGTCCGACAGCACGGTTTCGTCGGTGCCGCCGAGGTCGGTGCCGTACTGGAAAGGCTGGCCCTTCTCGACCAGCAGTGCCGCGGCGTCATCGTACGACAGGCGCGGAAACGGCGCCTTGACGCTGGCCAACTTCGAGGTGTCGCGCTCGAGCACCTTGAGCTCGCTGGCGCGCGCGTCGAGGGCCCGGCCCACCACGTATTCGACCAGTCCCTCCGCCAGCGTCATCACGTCGTCGAGCGTGGCGTAAGCCATCTCGGGCTCGACCATCCAGAACTCGGTGAGGTGGCGGCGCGTCTTCGACTTCTCGGCGCGGAACGTCGGACCGAAGCAGTACACGCGGCCGAGCGCCATCGCGTTGGCCTCGTTGTAGAGCTGCCCGCTCTGCGTGAGGTAGGCGGTCGTGTCCTCGAAGTACTGGACCGGGAACAGGTTCGTCGTGCCCTCGCAGGCCGCCGGCGTGAAGATCGGCGTGTCGCACAGGATGAAGTCGCGGGCGTTGAAGAAGTCGCGGACCGCGTTGATCACCTCGTGGCGGACGCGGAGAATGGCCTGCTGCCGCGGCGAGCGAATCCAGAGATGGCGGCGATCGAGCAGGAAGTCGACGCCGTGCTCCTTCGGCGTGATCGGGAAATCGTGCGCTTCGTGGTGGACTTCCAGGCGCACGACGTCGATCTCGAAGCCGCCGCGCGCGCGGGCATCGGCGCGGACCGTGCCGGTCACCGAGAGCGACGTCTCCTGGGAGAGATGGTCGGCCTGCGTGAAGGCCTCGTCGCCGACGGCGGCCTTCGACATCACCGCCTGGATGAAGCCGCTGCCGTCGCGCACCTGCAGGAAGTGGATCTTCCCGCTCGACCGGCGATTGTAGAGCCAGCCGTGGATCGTGACCTGCTGGCCTTCGTGCTTCGCGATGTCCTGGATATATGCCATCGTCACACCGAGAGAAAACGTTCGAGGCGGCGCCGCGCCGCCTGCGCGCGCTCGAGCACGCGCCGCGGCGTGTCGGATCCCGCCAGCTCGAACATCCAGACGCCTTCGTAGCCCACCTTCTGCAGCGTCATCGTCGCTTCCGCCCAGTCGATGGCGCCCTCGAACGGCACGAGGTGGTCGTCGGACTTCCGCCGGTTGTCGTGCAGGTGCGTCGTGACCAGGTGTCCCGAGACCGCTTCGATCGCATCGACGAGGTCCCCCATCAGGAACGCGTGGCCGCTGTCGAGGCAGATGCCGATGTCGGTCGCGTCGAGCTCGTCCTCGATCACCGCGACCAGCGCGTCGGCATCGGAGATCGGGTTCGGAATCACCTCGAGCGCCAGCCGCACACCGAGCGGGCCGGCCACGTGGTGAAGCGTCTCGAGACTCTTCAGCACGGCGTCGCGCCGGTTGTCGCGGCCGTCGGGCTGCTGCGCGAGCGGCACGCCGAGATGCACGACGAGGAAGCCGGCCTCGAGCGCCGCGGCGGCGCGCAGCGCGGCCAGGGTCTCGTCCACTGCAACCTGCCGCGCGCTCTCATCGGCGGTGGCCAGGGAGTACGGCGGGCCCCACACGCCGCTCTTGAGGCTCTCGGTAATCGGCGCGTGCACCGAATGCGCGCGCAGCCCGGCGTCGCGCATGTGGCCGGCCAGCACGGTCAGCGTCGCGGCGTCGTGGTAGTCGACGTGCGTGCGCGTCGCGAACACCTCCACCGCCTCGAAGCCATGGGCCGCGATTTCTACGAGATGGTCGCGGTCCAGTCGCGCGTCGTGATAGAGGTGCGTGGAGACCCCGAACGGCATCGACACAAACTCCTAGTCTACCAGCCTTCGGACTTCGGCCTTCAGCCTCCGGGAATTGCGCGGATTCAGGCGAGTTCGTCCATGTAGCCGGCGAGCAGCTCGCGCAACCGGGCAAAGCGGCCGTCGTTGTGCTGCAGGTTCTTCTGCACGTGCCGGATCGTGCGGGGGATGTACTGGATGTACACCGGGTTGCGGCGGACGCCGGTCTGGAACCCGAAGGTGCCGAGCGCCTTGAGATTCCGCTGCAGCGCCATCACCTCGAAGCGCCGACGGAAGTCGACCTCCCAGGCGAGGTGCGCGGTGGGCTCGGCCCCCTGGCGCTTGAGCGCCACGAAGTAGGCCACGAGCTCGTCGACCGCGGCTTCAGGCAGGTCGACGTACGAATCGCGCAGCAGCGACACGAGGTCGTAGGTGTCGGGGCCCAGCCGCGCGTCCTGGAAGTCGATGATGTACAGCTCGTCGCCGTGCAGCATCAGGTTGCGGCTGTGATAGTCGCGATGGCACAGCACGCGCGGCTCGGCGGCCAGTTCCCCGGCCAGGCGCTGCCATTCGCCGCGCAGTGCCTCGCGGTCGGCCGGCCCGATGACGGCCCCGCGGTAGCCCTCGAGGTAGTGCTTCGTGAAGAACTCCAGCTCCCACAGCAGCTTCTCGACGTCGAACGCGATGCCGTAGGGCGGATACTCGGGCGATGCCAGCTCCGCGCCGCGCCGCTGCAGCACCTCGACGAGCGACACGGCCCGCCGATACAGCCGGCTGTGTTCGGCCGCCGGCGCGGCGCCGAGATGCGCCTGCAGCGTGACGTCCCCGAGATCCTCGAGCAGCAGGACGCCGAGGTCGCCGGCGCGATCGAGAATCGCCGGAATGGGCAGCGGCATCTCGGTCAGCAGCCCGGCGACGCGGCAGAAGGGCAGCGCGTCGTTGTCGAACGGCTCGACGTGAAGCGCGATCACCCGGGACGGCCCCTTGCGCCGCAGCACGCGGAAATAGCGGCGGTCGGAGGCGTCGCCGGTCAGCGGCAGTACCTTGCTGACTTCGGCGGCGAGCCCGCTGCGTTCGAGATACGTGGTCACACGATCGGGGAGAGCGGCGGCTGACATGCTGATGTGATTCTACCTTTCGCCGACGCCGCGATCACGCGAGGCGCGTGACCTCGAGACCGTCGGGCGACCGCAGGATCACGACGTCGTCGGCCGTGAACCCGTCCGGCAACACGACGCCATCGCCGATGACGGCGCGGCGCAGCCGCGCGCGCGCGCCGATTCGCACGTCGTCCCAGACCACGCATGCGTCGAGGTCGGCAGAGGGCGACGCGTCGAAGCGCGCGCCGGTCACGAGCCGCGCTCCGGCCATCGCCAGGCAGGCGTCGAGATAGTCGCGCGGCGTGCCGATGTCGATGAAGCTCGCGTCGGAGCGAAACGCCCGCACGCTGCCATAGCGGCCGGCGATGAGCGCGCGGTACAGCGGGCCGACGCTGTCGGCGGGCTTGCCGTCGGGCAGCGATGCGAAGGTGTCGCGCTCGGCAATCTGGACGCCGATGAAATGCCACGTCGGTCCTGGCGCGCCGCGCGGCACGAACGCGGTCACCACGCCGTCGTCGTTCACCACGACGCCGCCGTACTGCTCCGGCGCCGGGTTGGGAATCAGCGCCATCGTCACCAGGGCGTCGCTCCGTGCGTGATCGGCCGCCATGGCGGCGAGATCCACGTCGGTGAACGTGTCGCCGTTGACGAGCCACAACCGGTCGTCGGGGACCAGGCCGAACGCTCGCCGCGGCCCGCCGCCGGAGCCCAGCAGCGGCACCTCCCACGAATAGCGGACGCGGACGCCGAGGCCGGACCCGTCGCCGACGATGGCGGTGATGGTGTCGGGGCGGTAGTGCAGGTTCAGCAGCAGATCGGAGACGCCGGCGCGCTCGCAGGCGTTCGATCAGCCGCTCCACCAGCGTGATGCCGGCGACCGGCAGCGCCGGCTTCGCGCGATCGCGGGTGAGCGGGCGCAGGCGGGTGCCGAGCCCCGCGGTAAGCAGCAGGGCGGCGGCTGGAGCAGGACGCAACGGCACCGGGCGCTGCCGTTACTGCTCGTCGAAGAGCATGTCGTTGTCGGGACGGCCGTGCGCCCGGCGGTGCTCCATGAAGAGCCCGCGGTACGAATCCAGCAGGAATTCGTCGGGCTGGCGCCCCAGCGCCTGCGTGAAGTCGAGGATGCCCTGTTCGCCGCCCTCGACCTCCACGAAGACCCCGATCGGCGTCTCGTCAACGGCGATCACGACGTCGTTCAGCGCGAACTCTTCGCGGTACTTCTGGTAGCGGAACCAGACGCTGTAGCCGAGGGCCTCGAGACACTGCAGCAACGTGTCGCCGTCGCCGACGACGGTCTCGATCTCTTCGCGGAGCTTCATCGGCGAGGGTTGCACGGGCCCCTTGAACGTCAGCAGGCTCTTGCCCGACTCGACGCGCACGCGCAGGACGCAGCGCCGCTGGCGCAGCGACTCTGCCTCGTCGTCGAGCAGCGCGTCCTCCTGGAGGCGGCGGCAGCGCAGCGGCGTCGCGCCGGTCTGGAGCACGGCGTCGCGCGCGGCCTCGACGGAATCGAACCGGAGCTTCACTTCGCGTTCGAGAGTGGCAGCGGTCCCCATGATCGGGTTTATGTACTCCATCCGAGGTGGCGTGACAATCGGGAGATTGCGACAGGCGAAGAGAGAGAGAAGGGGCAGCTCTCGCCTCGGCCTTCAGCCCTCGGCCTTCAGCAACGGCACGGTCCATCCGCGCGATCCTGAGGGCCGAAGGCTGACGCCTGAAGGCTGAAGCCTGACGCTATTCCTTGCGGACGGTGAGGAACACTTCGCTGTTCTGCCGCCAGATCAGCAGCATCGCGGTGCCGCCGGATTTCACCTGCTGCAGTTCCTTGCTCGCGTCGGCGGCCGACTCCACTGCGCGGCGGTTCACCTGCGTGATCACGTCGCCTTCGCGGAGGCCGGCGCGCGCCGCGGTGCCGGATGGATCCACTTCCATGACGAGCGCGCCGGTCGTGCCCGCGGGGACGCCGAATCGCCGCGCCCGGTCCGTGGTGAGGTTGCCGAGCGACATGCCAAAGCCGGCTGTCGTGTCCTCGGCCGCACCCTCCGCCTCGGCGCGCTGGCCGGTTTCCTGATCGAGATCGATCTCGCCGATGGTGACGTTCAGCGTCTTGCGCTGCTTGTCGCGCAGCACGGTGACCGGGACGGTGGTGCCGGGCGTGAGGCTCATGACGGTCTGCACGAGCTCGTCGCGCGAGGGGATGGGCCGGTTGTTGACCTCGAGGATGATGTCGCCCGGCTCCATGCCGGCCTTCGCGGCGGGGCCGTTGGCCGAGACCACCGCGACGAGCGCCCCCGTGCGCTGCTTGAGGCCGAAGTCTTCGAGCGCCTCGCGCGGCACCGGCTGCACCTGCACGCCGATCATGCCGCGGGTGATCTTGCCCGCCCGAAGCTGCGGCAGGAGATTGCGGACGGCGTTGATCGGCACGGCGAAGCCGATGCCGATGTTCCCGGACTGCCGCGAGTCGGCGTAAATCGCCGTGTTCATGCCGACGACCTCGCCGCGGGCGTTGAGCAGCGGGCCGCCGGAGTTGCCGGGATTGATGGCGGCGTCGGTCTGGAGCATGTCCAGCGTGCGCCCGTCGGTGACGGGAAACGGCCGCTTCAGCGCGCTGACGACGCCGACGCTCACCGTGTGCGACAGCCCGAACGGGTTGCCGATGGCCACCACCCAGTCGCCCGGCTGCATCTGCGCGGAGTCGCCGAACTTGGCCTCCGGCAGCGCGTGGTCCGGCTTTTCAGTGAGCTCGATGAGGGCGCTGTCGGTGAGCGGGTCGCGCCCGACGACGCGCGCGCGGTACAACACATCGTCTTCTTCGCCGTAGAGCGACACCTCCACCTTGTCCGCGCCATCGACGACGTGGTTGTTGGTGAGGATCAGGCCTTCCTTGCTGATGATGAAGCCGGTGCCGGCGGCCACCGTCGGCCGGCTGTTGCCGCGGCGGTTCGGCTGCTGCGGCTGACCGAAGAATCGGCGGAAGAGGTCGTCGCCGCCGTAGAACTCCGTCAACTCCTGCTCGCGCTGGCGCGACTCGGTCCGGATGTTGACCACCGTCGGCGACATCGCCTTGGCGATATTGCGGAAGGTCTGGGCATCGACCGGGCCGGTGAGCGGGGCGCTGTTGGCCGCGGGCACTGCCAGGGACTGCGCTGCCGATTCCGGCGAGAGATCCATCCGCGACGCGATCACCATGCCGACGGCGACCGACGCGACGGCGATGAGGACGGCGTAGAACGCTGTTGTCTTCCGCGTGGACATTGCTTCCTCCGAAGGCCTTTCGAGGCGGCGCTCTTGCTGCTGCCTAGCCGAGGGTGATGATGGCGGTTTGCCGCGGCCCGCTGGCCCGCGCGTCGCCTGCGTCGAAAAAGACGTTGATCTCCGTGCGTAGCCCGAAGGTCGGGAAATACACGCCCGGCTCGAGCGTGAACCCGGTACCGGGAAGCAGCTTCCTATCGTCGTGCGTCTCGTAGTCGTCCATATGGACGCCGTTGCCATGGACCTGCTCGCCCAGGCTGTGGCCAGTGCGGTGCAGGATGTGATCGGCGTAGCCGGCGTCGATGAGCACGCGCCGCGCGGCCTGGTCCACCTGCCAGCCGCGCAGCTCGCGGCCGGCACGGGCCGATTCCACGACGAGCGCCAGCGCCGCGTCGCGGGCGGCGGCGGCCGCGGCAAAGGCGCGCGCCTGATCGTCAGGGACGACCGCGCCGGTGTGACAGATCCACGAGATGTCGGCGAACACGGCGTGCGGTCGATCGAGCTTACCCCACAGGTCGAGCAGGACGAGATCGTCGCGGCCGATGACGCGGCTCGAGCCTTCGAGCGGCATGTAATGCGGGTTGCCCGAGTTCTCCATCGCGGCGACCACCGGCCAGGCGTCGCTCACCAGGCCTTCCTCGCGGAACCACCCCGCCATCCACTGCTGGACGTCGTACTCGGTGAAGGTCGCGCCGCCATGGACCGCGTCGGCGATGGCCGCAAACGTCCGGTCCTTGATCCGGTAGAGCGCCGCCGAGGCCGCCACGTGCGACTCGAGCGCCTCCGGGCTCCACACCGCCTCGAATCGCTGCACGAGGTCGCCCGAGGAGACCACGCGCACGCCGCGGTCGCGCACCGCCTCGATGGTCCCGGCATCGACGCGCGCGATGTAGGGGATGGCGTTGCCGGGCGAGTACTCCATCGCCACGGTCCCGATCCCCGCCAGCAGCGTGTCGAGCTCACGCGACAGCGCGTCGCGCCCGGCGTAGCGGCGGGTCTCGCCGGGCAGGTGGTCGAGCGTGCGCGGCTCGATGGCGTGGACCAGCGCCCGGGGCGAGCCGTGCGCGGGGATCAGGTAGAACCAGCGGCGCGTCGTCATCTTGCCGCCGCCGTTGAGACCGGCGAGGGTGCGGGCGATCGGGTTGCTGCCGTGAAAATCGTAGAGCAGCCAGCCGTCGACGCCTTCGGCGACGAGCGCGGCCTGCACGTCTTCCAGTCGAAACGCCATCAATCCCAGTATACGCTCGGCGTCTCATCCGGCCCGCCGCTGGTCCCACCACGGCCATGGGCCGGCGCCGCCGGCCACTTCGTCCAGCCCGGCGTCAGAGATCCTGGGGCTATAATCTTGAGTTGCCAGTGCTTCGGATATTTCAGCCTATGACAGCGATGCGTCGGATTCTGCTGGGACTTGCGCTTGCCGCCGCCGGGGGCGCCGGGCTCCTGGCGCAGCAGCCACCTGCCACGCGACCGACGGACGACCAGTCGCCGGTCACCTTCAAGGTCGAGATCAACTACGTCGAAGTGGACGCCGCGGTCTTCGATCGCCAGGGCGGCTTCGTGCGCGACCTGCGCCGCGACGACTTCGAGGTCCTCGAGGACGGCGTGCCGCAGGACGTCACGGCGTTCACGCAGGTGGACATTCCAATCGAACGGGCCGAGCCGGCGCCGCTGCAGGCCAGGACGGTCATCGAGCCCGACGTCATCTCCAACGCGCGGCCCTTCGAGGGGCGCGTCTACGTGATCATCCTCGACGACAAGCACACCGCCGCGCTGCGGACGCCGCAGACGAAGAAGGCCGCGGAGCAGTTCATCACCCGCTACATGGCGGACAACGACATCGCCGCCGTCATCACCACCGGCGGCGGCACCGCGACGCAGGAATTCACCAGCAACAAGCGCCTGCTGCTGCGCGCCGTGAACGGCTTCATGGGCCAGAAGCTGCGGTCCGAGACCGAGGAACGCCTCGACGAATACCAGCGGCAGCAGGCGGTCCCGCGCGGGCCCGGTGGGACGACGCGGATCGAGGACCCGCTCGACATGCAGCGCGGCTACGACGCCCGCATCGCGCTCGAGACCCTGTCGCGAATCTCGGACTGGGTCGGCAGCATCCGCGGCCGGCGCAAGGCCATCGTCTTCTTCAGCGAAGGCATCGACTACAACGTCTACGACTTCAACAAGCGCGAAGCGACGACCGTGCAGGAAAAGATGCGCGAGGTCTTCGCCTCGGCGACGCGTTCCAACGTCAGCATCTACTCGGTGGACCCGCGCGGGCTCACGACGCTCGGCGACGAGACCATCCAGGTCTCCGGCGGTTTCCCGGCCGACCCGCAATTGAACCTGTCCCTGCAGTCGTTCAACGACGCGCTGCGGCTGTCCCAGGACAGCCTGCGCAGCCTGTCGGAGGAGACCGGCGGCTTCGCGGCGGTGAACCAGAACGACTTCAGCAGCGCGTACTCGCGCGTCGTGAAGGACAGCAGCGCCTATTACGTGCTCGGCTACTACCCGAAAAACGATCGGCGCGACGGCCGCTTCCGTAAGATCGAAGTCCGCGTGAAGCGGCCCGGCCTCGAGGTCCGCTCGCGCCGCGGCTACACAGCGCCGCGCGGCAAGGCGCCGACGCCGCCCAAGACGCCCGCCGGCGACAAGACCTCGCCGCAGGTGCGCGAGGCGCTCGACAGCCCGCTGCCGCTGCCGGGCCTGACGCTCAGCGTCTTCGCCGCGCCGTACAAGGGCACGGCGCCGAACACCGCCGTCGCCGTCACTATCGAGGCGGCCGGCGACGACTTCGCGTTCGAGGAGAAGGACGGCAAGCTGCTGAACGACTACGAGGTCTCCACCATCGCCATCGACGCCGGCGGCAAGATCCGCGGCGGCGATCGCAGCGTGGTGAACTTCGCCCTCAAGCCGGAGAACCGCCAGCGCTTCAACCAGACTGGCGTGCGGGTCGCGACCCGGCTGCAGCTGCCGCCAGGACGCTACCAGCTGCGCGTCGCCGCCCGCGAGAGCGCCACCGGCCGCGTCGGCTCGGTCAACTACGACCTCGACGTGCCCGACTTCACCAAGGAACCGCTCTCGGTAAGCGGCATCGCCATCGCCTCGGCCTCGGGCCTGCGCATGTCCACCGCGAAGCCTGACGAGGAGCTGAAGGGCGCGCTGCCCGGACCGGCGGTGGCCGTCCGGACGTTCCCGCGCGGCGACGAGCTGGCCACCTTCACCGAGGTCTACGACAACGACGTCAAGACGCCGCACATCGTCGACATCACCACGAGGGTCGTCAGCGAGGACGGCCGCGACGTCTTCAAGACGAGCGAGGAGCGCCAGAGCTCCGAACTGCAGGGCAAGCCGGGCGGCTATGGCACCCAGGCGCGCATCGCCCTGAAGGACTTCGCGCCGGGCACCTACCTGCTGACCGTGGAGGCCAAGTCGCGGACCGGCAACAAGGAGCCGGTCGGCCGCACCGTCCAGTTCAAGGTGCAATAGGCCGATGACCCCGCCGGCGCCGCCGCTCGGGCCCGACCCTCGGGTGGCGTCGGTGCTGGCCTATCTCGCGTGGTGGGTGAGCGGCGCCCTGGTGTGGCTCGTCGAGCGCGATCGCCCCGTGGTGCGCTTTCACGCCATGCAATCGATGCTGGCGTTCGGCACGGCGTTTCTCGCCTGGGCGACCCTCTGGGGCGGGAGCTTCGCCGTGCTGGTGATCTCTGCCGCCGGCTTCTTCCTGTTGCAGTATCTGGCGCAGGGCGTGCTGCTGGCCGGGGTCATCGTGTGGGGCGTGTGCCTCTGGCAGGCAGCGCGCGGCGCCGATTTCCGGCTGCCGTTCTTCGGCAGGATCGCTGCGCGCCTCTCGGGTCTCGCCTGACCGGCCGGCCCGCCCACCGGTCAGCGCGTCACATCTCGCCGTTCCAGTCTTCGGGCTCGGGTCCCACCGACCGGAAGATCTCCAAATGCCACTTGCCGCCGCCCCACGGCTCGATGACTTCCGTGGCGATGACGTCGACGAGAATCTCGGAGAACATCCGGCCCTCCGGATCCCCTTCGAGGTGGTAGGCGGCCTCGTCCCACCCGAAGGTCGGGTACAGCACCAGCGTCAGGAACAGGTCGTAGCCGTCGTCGACGACGATGAGCTGTCCGCAGGGACGCTTGACCGTGGAGTGATAGACCAGGTACTTCTCGGCGCTGTGCGCCCGGATGTAGCGCTTCAGCGCGAACTCGCGCGCGACGATCTCCTCGACCGCGATCTTCTTGTCCCAGCAGTCGTGGCAATAGCGCTCGTCGCCGCGGGGCTCGGAGACTTCCTTGGCGCCGCAGAGCGCGCACCGGGTCTTGGTCGCTGAGGACTTTCGAGACATCGTCTCGATCTTACCGCAGGAGATGAGCCGGCACGAAGGTTCCCGGCCTACGTGCCGTCGGGCGTGCTCCTCCGGATGGCTGGCACGTAGAGCCTTGTGACGTAGTCCTTCACCATCCGGCGGGCGCTGAAAGCGGGCGTCACCGAGCGGATCGCCTCCTTCACGATGCGCACCCAGCGGCGGGGGAGTCCCGAGGCGTCGCGGTCGTAGAAGGCCGGCACGATCTCGGTCTCGAGCAGGTGATACAGGGCGTCGGCGTCCGCGTCGTCGGTCGCCTGCTCGTCGTTGGGCGGCGCGTGGCCTTCGATCAGCCACCCATTTCGCCCGTTGAACCCCTCGGCCCACCAGCCGTCGCCGATGCTCAGGTGCGGCACGCCGTTCATGCAGGCCTTCATGCCGCTCGTGCCGCTGGCCTCGAGCGGCCTGCGTGGGTTGTTCAGCCAGACATCACACCCCTGGACCAGGAAGTGCGCGACGTGCAGGTCGTAGTCCTCGACGAAGGCGACGCGTCCGCCGAACGCCGGATCCAGCGCGCGCCGATAGACTGCCTGCAGATGGTGCTTGCCGGGTTCGTCGGCCGGATGGGCCTTGCCCGCGAAGACGATCTGCACGGGACGCCCCGGCGCCCTCAGGATGCGCGCCAGGCGTTCGGGATCGCGAAAGATCAGCGACGGCCGCTTGTAGCCGGTGAAGCGGCGCGCGAAGCCGATGGTGAGCGTGTTGTTGTCGAGCAGCGATCCGGCGGCGACAATCCGGCTGGCGCTCGCGCGGTCGTCCGTCCAGAGCCCGCGGGCCTGCTCGCGGATGAACGCGAACAGGTGATGCCGCAGCGCCGTGCGGATCGCCCATAGCTGATCGTCGGGAATGTCGAGCACGCGATCCCATAACGCGGGGTCGTCAAGGCGATCCATCCAGTCCCGCCCGAGGTGCCGGTCGAACAGGCCGCTGAGATCGGCCGAGAGCCACGTCGGCACGTGGACGCCGTTGGTCACGGCGCCCACCGGCGCTTCGTCCGGGCGGACCTTCCAGAGGGGCGCCCACATCGACCGCGTCACGTCGGCGTGCAGCTTGCTGACGGCGTTCACGGCGCCAGATGTGCGGAGCGCGAGCGCGGTCATGTTGAACTGCGAGCCGCCGCCGTTGTCGTACTCGCCGAGCGCCAGGAACCGGCCGCGATGCTCGCCGAGCGAGCCCCAGCAGCCTTCCAGATGCTTCTCGACCAGCTGATAGGAAAACGCGTCGTGTCCCGCCGGCACCGGCGTGTGGGTCGTGAAGATCGTCGTCTGCCGCACCTCCGCGAGGGCGCTGTCGAAATCCCGCCCGGCGTCCAGACGCTTGCGAATCCGCTGCATCACGGCGAAGGCGGCATGGCCTTCGTTGAGGTGATAGATGGCCGGCGTCAGGCCCAGCGCTTCGAGCACGCGGACGCCGCCGATCCCGAGGATGATCTCCTGCTGCACGCGCGTCTCGCGATCGCCGCCATAGAGCCGCGCCGAAAGCTCGCGGTCCCAGGGCGCATTCTCTTCGAGATCCGTGTCGAGCAGAAACAACCGGACCCGCCCGAGCGGGACGCACCAGACGGCCACCTGCACGGATCGATCTCCCACCGGCACGGGCACGACGCAACTGCGGCCGTCGGGGCACAGGGCCGGCCCGATTGGGGCGTCGGTCCACGACAGTCTCTCGTAGCTTTCTTCCTGCCACCCCTCCGCGGAGACGTGTTGATGGAAATAACCCTGCGGGTACATGAAGCCGATGCCGAGGAGGGGCACCCCGAGGTCGGAGGCTTCCTTGCAGTGATCGCCGGCGAGCACGCCGAGCCCGCCCGCGTAGATCGGCAGCGATTGGTGCAGGGCAAACTCCGCCGAGAAGTAAGCGATGGCGCGATCGCCCAGGTCCGGGTAGGTCTGGGCCCACCACGTGTGCCCGGCGTCCCTGGCGGCGTCGAGGTCGGCCAGCGCGACGTCATAGGCCTGCTGGAACGCGCCGTCGGCAGCGGCCCGCGCGAGCGTCGCCGGCTCGATGAGGCGCAGCATGCGGACCGGGTTGTGCGCCGTCGCGCGCCAGAGCGGGTAGTCGAGGGTCCGGAACAGGTGGCGCGCCGGCCGGTTCCAGCTCCACCAGAGGTCGAGCGCCAGCTCCGGGAGACGGGAAATACGTTCGGGCAGCGGCGGGCGGTCGTCGTAGCGACTCATCGGACACCGAGCGTAGCAGACCCGAAGGCAGTCGGGGCAGAGCGCCGACTACACTGAGGCATGCGGCATCTGCTGATGGCTCTGTCGATTGGTGCCCTGTGCGTCGGCGCGGGAGCGCAGGAGTACGACCCGTTCGCCGGCGCCCGTCGGGCGGAAGTGAACGGCACGACGCTCGCCTATCTCGAACGGGGCGCCGGCGGCACGCCGGTCATTCTCGTACACGGCAGCGGCGCGGATTTGCGGACCTGGGGCTACCAGCTGCAGTACTTCGGACAGAGCCGTCGCGCCATTGCGTACAGCCGCCGTTTCCACCATCCGAACGAGGCACCTGCGGCGACGGCCTCGTACCGGGCGGAGCAGCACGCCGACGACCTGGCGGCGTTCATCCGGCAGGTGGCTGGCGGCCGGGCGGATGTCGTGGCCGCGTCCTATGGCGGCGTCGTCGCGCTGCTCGCGGCCCGCGATCACAAGGACCTGGTCCGCCGGCTCGTGCTGGTCGAGCCGGTGGTCTTCTCGCTGCTGCCGGCCGGCTCGCCCGAGGCGATCGCCGCCGGCAAGCTGGAGGTCGCGCGGACGCAGCTGCTCGACGGCCAGACCGACGCCGCGATGCGCACGTTCGTCTCCACGATCATCGGGCCCGGTTTCTACGATCTGATGCCCGCCTCGACGCGCGAGATGCTCCGCGACAATCTCCCCGAGCTGACGGCGGAGGCGCGCGCCCCGACGGTGACGACCTCGCCCGCGTACACATGCCAGGACGCTGCGCGGGTGCCGGCGCGGACGCTGCTCGTCGACGGCGGCGCCAGCGCGCCGTTCCTGCGTGAGATGACCGCGCGACTGGCAGCCTGTCTGCCCGACGTCGCTCGTCAGACGATTGCCGGCGCCGCCCACGCCGTGCACGCGCAGCAGGTGCAGGCGTTCAACGCGCTCGTGAAGGATTTCCTCGACCGTGAGTGAGGCGTTACACTGGCGCGCATGTCTACACGCCATCTGCTCGCACTTGTCCTCGGCCTCGCCGCTCTGCTCTCGCCGCATCGCGCGTCGGCGCAGACCTCACCCGCCGAGCAGGCCGTCCGTCAGACCGAGGATCGCCGGATCAAGGCCATGATCGACGACGACTTCGCCACGCTCGACGCCGTCCTCGCCGACGACCTCACCTACACGCACAGCAGTGCAGTCACCGATACGAAGGCGGAGTACATCGGCACGCTGCGCAGCGGCAAGACGAAGTACGAGTCGTTCGATCGCACGCCGTCCACCGTGCGCGTGTATGGAGACTCGGCGGTCGTCACCGGCGGCGCGACCATCGGACTTCGCGGACAGGCGGCGAAGATCCCGCTGCGCTATACGCTCGTGTATGTGAAACGGGGAGGGGAGTGGAAGATGGTGGCCTGGCAGTCGACGAGAGTGGCGAACCCGTAAAACCCGACCTGCTCACCGGCTCACAGGTTCGGGGCTGCCCCTGAACCTGTGAACCCGTGAACCTCTGAACCTGCTACCAGCGCGGTTCGCGACGCCCGCCGCCGCCACCGCCGCCGTACGACCGGCCGCCGCGGCCACCGCCGCCGCCACCGGGACCACCGGACCGCTGCTCACGTGGACGAGCCTCGTTCACCGCGATCGTCCGACCGCCGAACTGCGTGTTGTTCAGTCCCGTTGCCGCCGCTGCGGCTTCGTCGTCACTGGCCATCTCGACGAACGCAAATCCACGCGCGCGCCCGGTCGCCATGTCGCGCATGATCTGCGCGTTCTCGACAGCTCCGAACTGGCTGAACAGTTCCGTCAACTCGTTTTCGTCGGTCTGGTACGAGAGGTTTCCTACGAACAGTCTGCGGCCCATGGCCGTGCTCCTTCTGAATCGCTGCTCCACACGAGGCGACGCCGCGCCTCACTGATCGGAAGCCACGCTGTCGCCAACTGGGGACGGCCTGACGACTCGCCATGAACTCGTGCGGAGACTACCGAGGCAGCGACGCTCGAAGGACTCACTCACGTGGATCACTCAGGCGGGTTTCCGAGGCACACTCTAGCAGGTTTGCCTGCCGATTGCGACACTGCCGCCAAGGCTACCCCGACCGTAGCGACGACTCATCTCGGGCGCGCCGTCAGCCCTGCGTGATGGTCAGACTGCGGATCATCGACAGCAGCAGATCCACGGCGACGGTGTTGTGGCCGCCGAGCGGCACGATGATGTCGGCGTAGCGCTTGCTGGGTTCGACGAACTCCAGGTGCATCGGCTTCACGGTGCCGAGGTACTGGTCGACCACTGATTCGAGCGTGCGGCCGCGCTCCCTGACGTCGCGCTGCAGCCGGCGGATGAAGCGTGTGTCATCGTCGGCGTCCACGAACACCTTCACGTCCATGCGCGACCGAAGCGCGGAGTCGGCAAGGATCAGGATCCCTTCGACGATGATGGCGCGGCGGGGAAGCAGCCGATCGGTCTGCTCGAGGCGCGCGTAGCGCGTGAAGTCGTAGGCTGGCGCTTCGACGATTGCCCCGGCGCGCAGGGCGTCGAGATGCCGCACCAGCAAGTCGGTCTCGAGCACGTTTGGATGGTCGTAGTTGAGCGCGGCGCGCTCTTCGAGCCGGAGCTCCGGGTAGTCGCGGTAGTAGCGATCGTGCTCGACGACGGTCACCTGATCGGGGCCGACGCTGTCGACGATGCGGCGTACGACCGTGGTCTTGCCGGAGCCGGAGCCGCCGGCGACGCCGATCACGAGCGGAGTCGTCATGTCGAGGTGGTTCTAGCCCGCGCCTTCGTGCCGCGTCAAGCCGCGGCGCGGCCGGCGAGCGACGCGATCACACGATCGGCGAGCGGCCCGGCGTCGGCAATGCACGCGTTCACGCCGACACCCCGAAAGGCATGACCGCCGACGAAGAGGCCGGGATGGCCGGCCAGGGCCGCGTCGATGCGTGCCATCCGTTCGGTGTGTCCGATGACGTACTGGGGGATGCCGACGCGGTGCCGGACGACCCGCACGAAGCTCGGCTCGCCGTTCACCTGCATCGTCGTCCGCAGCTCGGCGCGGACGCGTGCCAGCAGCCGCTCGTCGTCGAGGTCCACGGCATCGGCATCCGTGGCGCCGCCGACCATCACCCGGAGCAGGGCGCGGCCGGCGGGCGCGCGATCCGCGAAGATGCTCGACTCCCACAGCACGCCCAGAAGGCGAAGGCCGGACTGGCGCGGCGCGAGGAAGCCGAAGCCGTCGAGCCTGCGTCCGATCGCGGCGATCTCGTAACCCAGTCCGACTGTCGCTATCGGCGCCGACGGAATCTCTGCGAGTGCGCTCGCGAGCGAGCTGTCGAAGTCGGCCAGCAGCCGCGCCGAGGCGTCGGCGCCGCCGGCCAGGACGACCGCGTCCGCGCTGACCGCCCGGCCATCAGCGAGCGTCAGCACGTAGCCGGCGCCGCCGGCAGCCATCCGAAGCCGCTGCACGCCCTGCGATGTATGGAGTCGGGTGTCCAGGCTTCGGGCGAGCGCGCCTGTCAGCTCGTCGAGGCCCTCGCGGAACGTCGTCAGCCGTCCCCGGCGCGGCGGCGGCTCGCGGCGCTCGCGCCGCGAGCTGAGCATCGCCTTCAGCAGGCTGCCGTGACGCGCTTCCATGGCCGGCACCGAAGGAAAGCAGGCGCGCGAGCGAGAGCTGTCGGGCGTCGCCGCCGAACACGCCAGAGGCGATCGAGTCGGCCAGGACATCCGCCGCCTCGGCCCCCAGCCGTCGCGAGGCAAACGCGTGGATGGACTCATCTCCCTCGGCGCGACGGCGGACGAGCGGCTCGGCTGCGACGCGCAGCAGCCCGAGCCCCGAGAGCACGCCCGACGTGAAGAGCGAGGCCGGAGACGACGGCACTTCGCGCAGGCGGCCCTTCCGGTACACGAAGCGGCGCCGCGCGCGGTCGTCGCTCGCGATCAGGCGATCGGCGAGCCCGAGATCGTGCGCCAGTGCCAGGGTGTCCGGCGCGTTGTCGAGAAAGCCGCTCGGCCCGTGCTCGAACAGGAACCCGTCGGCCCTCTCCGTGCGCACGATTCCGCCCGGACGCGGCTGCGATTCGAAGACCATCACGTCCGGTCCGGCCTCTCGCATCGACAGCGCGTGGCCCAGCGCCAGCCCTGCCAGCCCGCCGCCGACGATGGCCACGCGGCTCATTCGTAGTCCCGAAGGTGCCCTTCGCGCGAGCTTGAACAGCAGCACGCCGACGGGCGCGCGATCGCCGCCGCTCGCCATCTCAGATCGTCCTGGAGAAGACCGGCGCGCCTTCAGTCCTGGCGCGCAGATAGCGGTCGAAATGCATCGCGATGTTGCGGACGAACAGCTGCCCCTCCGGCGTCACGTCGATGCCATCGGCGGTGAGCCGCGCGAAGCCGTCGGCAATCGGCCCGCGGGCCAGCTCGTCCAGCTCCCGGGCGAAGTACTGCTCGAGGTCCACGGCGAAGCGTTCGGCGAGCGGCTGGCGCCGCACGCGGAAGTTGCACATCAGCTCCGCGATCACATATCGGCGGACCCGATCGTCGGCGTCGAGGCGGTAGCCGCGCTCGATCGGGAACCGGCCCGCGTCGAGCGCCTCGTAGTAGGCCGCCAGCGACTTCACGTTCTGCGCGAAGGCGCCGCGCACGTCGCCGATGGCCGACACGCCGGCGCCGATCATGTCGGGCGCCGGCCGCGTCGTGTAGCCCATGAAGTTGCGATGCAGCGTCCCCGCCGCCGACGCCTTCGCGAGCTCGTCGTCGGGCAGGGCGAAGTGGTCCATGCCGATCTGCCGGTACCCGGCCGCCAGGAACCGATGCATCGCCTCGGCGAACAGCTCGAGCTTGGCTTCGGGCCCGGGCAGGTCGGCCATCGGCAGGCCCTTCTGGTGCGCGCGGATCCACGGCACGAGCGCGAACGAGTACACCGCCACGCGATCCGGCCGCATCGCGACGACGGTGTCCACGGTCGCGGCGAACGAGTCGCGCGTCTGGAGCGGCAGGCCGTAGATCAGGTCGATGTTGATGGACGAGAAGCCAAGGGTGCGGGCGCGATCGAACAGCGCGCGCGTCGGCCCGACCGGCTGAATCCGGTTGACGGCGGCCTGCACGGCAGGCGTGAAGTCCTGCACGCCCATCGACAGGCGATTGAACCCGAGCGCGCGCAGCAGGTCGAGCTGCTCGAACGAGGTCACGCGCGGG
This sequence comes from Vicinamibacteria bacterium, assembly GCA_963719755.1. GTDB lineage: Bacteria > Acidobacteriota > Vicinamibacteria > Vicinamibacterales > JAENWD01 > JAENWD01. The sequence goes on from CAVRDA010000018.1 coordinate 89,990, forward strand.
TCGACCTCGATGCCGACTTCCGCGCCGGCGTCGAAGTCGAACTGCGCGGCCACGGCGGCCTGCAGATCGGCGATCTGGTCCACGCTCAGATACGTCGGCGTGCCGCCTCCCCAGTGGTACTGGACGACGCGGCGGCGTCCGCCGAGAGCGTCGCCGAGCATCGCGAGCTCGCGCTTCAGGTAGTCGAGATACCGCGCGGCGACTTCGCGCTTCTTCGTGATCACCACCATGCACCCGCAGAACGTGCAGCGCTCCTCGCAGAACGGCAGGTGCAGGTAGAGCGACAGCGGGTCGTCCGTGGCCGCCGCCGCGGCCGCCAGGTGCTGACGGTAGCGGTCCGCGTCGAAGACGGAGTTGAACTCGACGGCGGTGGGGTAGGACGTGTACCGCGGCCCGGGCCGATCGTACCGGCGCAGCAGGTCCACGGTGACCGCGAGGCTCTGGCTCACGCGGCCCTCCGCGCCGACAGCTCGTGGACGACGTCCACCAGCGCCCGCGCGTGGTCGGGCGGCGTCTGCGGCAGGATGCCGTGTCCGAGGTTGAAGATGTGGCCGACCGGACCGGCCTGCTCGAGGACCTGCCGGGCCCGGTGCGCCATCTGGTCCGGCGCGCCGAGCAGCACGGCGGGGTCCAGGTTGCCCTGGACGGCCAGCGCCGATCCAAGCACCGTTCGCGCCGGTGCCAGGTCCATGCGCCAGTCGAGGCCAATCACGCCCGCGCCGGTGTCGCGGCAGGCGCTCAGCCAGCCGGCGGCGTTGCCGGCGTAATAGATGCACGGGACATCGACGCCAATCTCGCGAGCCACCGCGTGCACGCGATCGAACACGCGACGGACGTGGGGCAGCGCAAAGGCGCGGTAGTCGGCCGGACTGAGCAGCCCCGCCCAGGTGTCGAACAGCATCGCCGCCTGGGCGCCGGCACGCACCTGCTCGGCGAGCAGCGATGCCGAGGTCTCCGCGCAGCACTCGAGCAGCGCCTGCGCCGTGGACGGATCGCTGAAGAGCAGGCCCTTGATGGCTTCGAAGTGCTTCGAGCCGCCGCCCTCGACGAGATACGTCGCGATGGTGAACGGCGCGCCGGCGAACCCGATGAGCGGCGCGGTGGCTGGCAGCGCGCGCCGCAGCAGCCGAATCGCCTCGAGGACAAACGGCGTCGCCTCGCGGGCATCCGGCGCCCGCAGCGCCGCGACGTCGGCCGCCGAGCGCACCGGCCGCGCGAGGTGGGGCCCAGGATTGAAGGTGACCTCGACACCCATCGCCGGCAGCGGCACGAGGATGTCGGAGAAGAGGATCGCCGCGTCGACGCCGAGCCTGGTCACTGGCTGCAGCGTGATCTCGCAGGCCAGCTCCGGCGTCTGGCAGCACGTCAGGAAATCCGCCCGCGCGCGCAGCGCCCGATACTCAGGCAGGTAGCGGCCGGCCTGGCGCATGATCCAGATCGGCGTGCGCTCCACCGCCTCGCGGCGGCACGCTCGGAGGAACAGGGCGTCGCTCACCGGGAGGCCTCGAGTGCCGCGGCTACTGCGCCGACGGTCTCGGCGATGTGCTCGTCGGTATGCGCGGCGGAGATGAAGTTGGCCTCGAACTGCGACGGCGCCAGCGCGACGCCGCGCGACAGCATCGCGTGGAAGAACCGCCCGTAGCGCGCACGGTCGGCAACAGACGCGGTCGTCCAGTCGGTGACCGGCCCGGGGGTGAAGAAGAGCGTCCACATCGACCCGACGCGGGCGAAGTGGCACGTCTCGCCGCTGTTGACGATGGCATCTCGCACGCCGGACTCGAGCGCCGCGCCCCGCGCCTCGAGCCGCTCGTAGAGATCCGGCGCCGCCTGAATCGCGTCGAGCATCGCCAACCCTGCCGCCATCGCGAGCGGGTTGCCCGACATCGTCCCGGCTTGATAGATCGGGCCGGCAGGCGAGATCTGCGTCATGAGATCGCGGCGCCCGCCGAACGCGCCGACCGGCAAGCCGCCGCCGACGATCTTGCCCAGCGTCGTCAGATCGGGCGCGACGCCGTAGCGCTGCTGCGCGCCGCCAGGCGCGACACGAAATCCCGTCATCACTTCGTCGAAGATGAGCAGCGCGTTTTCCGCCGTGCAGAGCTCGCGAAGGTCCTGCAGGAAGCCCCAGGCCGGGGCGACGACGCCCATGTTGCCAACCACGGGCTCGACGATGACGGCGGCGATCTCGTCGGGGTAGGCGGCAAACAGCTCGCGCACCGATCCCGAGTCGTTGAACCGTGCGGTCAGCGTGTCGCGCGCCGTCGCCGGCGTGACGCCGGGGCTGTCGGGCGTGCCGAAGGTCGCCGCGCCCGAGCCCGCCTTGACCAGGAAGCTGTCGCCGTGGCCGTGGTAGCAGCCTTCGAACTTGATCACGCGCGGACGCCCGGTCGCGCCACGCGCCAGCCGCAGCGCGGCCATCGTCGCCTCGGTGCCGGAGTTGACCATGCGCACCATCTCGATGGCCGGCATGGCCGCGACGATGCGTTCGGCCATCACGACTTCTTGAGCCGTCGGCGCGCCGTACGCCGTGCCGAGCGACGCCTGCCGCTGAATGGCCGCGACCACGGCGGGATGCGCGTGGCCGAGGAGCATCGGGCCCCACGCGCCGACGTAGTCGACGTAGCGTTGCCCGTCCTCGTCCCACACGTACGCGCCGTCCGCGCGTGCGAGGAACCGCGGCGTGCCGCCGACGGCCTTGTAGGCGCGGACCGGCGAGTTCACGCCGCCCGGCAAGCACTTCACAGGCGCGGCCGAAGAGCGCCGCGCTGCGATCGAGAGAAGTCGTTCCCGTGGTCAATGCGATCGGCGCGCTCAGGCCAGCAGGCGCGCCGCCTCCTTCGCGAAGTAGGTGAGGATGATGTCGGCGCCCGGCGCGGCGGATGCAGAGCAGCGATTCCATCGCCGCACGCGTCTCGTCGATCCACCCGAGCCGCCCGGCGGCGCGGACCATCGCGTACTCGCCGGAGACGTTGTAGGCCGCGACCGGCACGTCGAACCGTTCCTTGACGCGCCACACGACGTCCAGGTACGCAAGCGCGGGCTTCACCATCACGACATCCGCGCCCTCGTCCAGGTCGGCGGCCACCTCGCGCAGCGCCTCGCGCCCGTTGGCCGGGTCCATCTGATACGAGCGGCGATCGCCGAAGCTCGGCGCCGATCCGGCGGCCTCACGAAACGGCCCGTAGAACGCCGACGCGTACTTCGCCGCGTAGGAGACGATCACGACGTCGGTGCGCCCCTCGGCGTCGAGCCCGGCGCGAATCGCCCCGACGCGGCCATCCATCATGTCCGAGGGCGCGACGACATCCGCGCCGGCGCGGGCGTACGCGAGCGCGGCCTCGACCAGCCGCGGCAGGGCGCGGTCGTTGTCCACGTCGAGACCGCCGCGGCGCGTCTCGGCCAGCGGGCCGCAATGCCCGTGATCGGTGTACTCGCAGAGGCAGACGTCGGCCCAGAGCGACAGGGTCGGCACTTCGCGCCGCAGCGCCGCCAGGCCGCGCGCTACGGGACCCTCGGGATCGGCGGCCGCGACGCCGTCGGGATCCTTCTCGTCGGGGATACCGAACAGCATCACAGCCGGAATGCCGACAGCGGCCAGCGACCGGCACTCCTCCACGAGCACGTCGACGCTCATGCGGCTGCAGCCCGGCATCGCCGCGATGTCGTCGCGCACGCCCTCGCCGGCGCAGACAAAAAGCGGGGCCACGAACTGGTCGGGCGACAGGCGCGTTTCCCGGACCAGCCGTCGCAGCGCCTCGGACTGACGCAGGCGCCGCAGTCGTGTCGTGGGGAAGCTCACACCGGGTCTCCGATCGAGGACAAGTGGCGGGCGAGCGCCTGGGCGAGCGCGCGAGCGGTGGGCGATGGCGCGACGACCTCCGGTGGCGCGCCGAGCGCCGCCAGCGCCTTCGCGGTGGTCGGGCCGATGGCGGCGAGTACCACGCGCCCGGCAAGCCGTCGCAGCGTGCCGTCGAGCGCGCGCGCGACGGCCGTGGCGCTCGAGGGCGAGAAGAACGTGATGGCGTGCACCTTGCCCACGCGGATCGCCTCCACCAGTGCGTCGAGATCGGCTGGCGGCACGGCCACCGTTCGATAGGCGACCGGGGCCGTCACTTCCGCGCCACCGGCCGCGAGGCGCTCCGCCAGCTCCTTCGAGGCGATGTCCGCGCGCGGCCACAGCACCCGCATGCCCGCCAACGACTCGGAGCCGCCGGCGACAGCCGAGGCAAGGGCGCTGGCTCCACCCGCCGTCGCCGTCACCGAGACCGCGACGCCATGACGCCGCAGGCTGATCGCCGTCATCGGGCCGGCCGCGCCGGTTCTGACCCCGTTGCCGACCAGATGGCGGACGCCGGCCCATTGCGGATGCGCGCAGACGACTTCGACGGCGTGAGCGCTGGAAAACAGCAGCCAATCGAAGGACGACAGCGACGCAAGGGCGGCGTCGAGCGGACCTGTGTCGGCCGGGCTGGCAATCGCGATGGCGGGCACGACCCATGCGTCGAGGCCCTCGCGGCCCAGCGCCTCCACGACGACGGCGGCGTCGGCCGCCTCACGCGTGACGACGACCCGTCGCGGGTCCTTCACGCGGCGCCTCCGGCGACGGGCATCACCGACGGCAGCGAGCGGCGCACTTCACGGAGAATCTCTCCGGCGCCATCGGCGATCAGCCGCGCGGCGAGCGAGCGCCCAAGTTCCACGGCCGCGCCATCGTCATTCGCGCGAGCGCTGAGCGTTCCGCGAACGACCGATGTGCCGTCCAGGCTGGCGACGAGCCCCTCCAGGCAGATGTGCCCGTCACCGTCGAATGTCGCGAGCGCGCCTACCGGCACCTGGCAACCGCCTTCGAGGTGTCCCAGCAGGGCCCGCTCCGCCGTCGTGCACAGCCGCGTCGCGTCGTGGTCGAGCGGAGACAGCAGCTCCAGCGTCCGCCGATCGCCGGCGCGGACCTGCACGGCCATGGCTCCCTGGCCAGGCGCTGGCAGCATCTCTCGAGGCTCGAAGACGTGGACGACGTGTGTGCGCATGTCGAGGCGGTTCAGGCCCGCCATCGCGAGCACGGCCGCGTCGAGCGCGCCGCCGGTGACCTTGGCGACGCGTGTGGGCACGTTGCCACGCAGGTCGCGCACGTCGAGATCGGGACGGCATGCCAGCAGCTGCGCGCGGCGGCGAAGCGAGGACGTGCCGACTCTCGCGCCGCGAGGCAGCGACTCCAGAGTTACCGGCGCGACGGCGACCAGCGCGTCACGCGGGTCGTCACGTTCGAGCACCGCGGCAAGGGCAAGGCCGTCGGGCTGTTCGGTGGGAAGGTCCTTCAGGCTGTGAACGGCGAGGTCGATCGTGCCGTCGCGCAGCCCGTCCTCGAGCTCGCGGGTAAAGACGCCCTTGTCTCCCAGGCGCGGCAGGGGCACGTCGGTGACCCGATCGCCGACAGTGCTGATCGGCACGCGCTCGAACGCCTGGTGCGGCCATCGCGCCTCGAGCGCGGCGACGACCGCGTCGGTCTGCCAGAGTGCCAGGCGGCTGGCCCGCGTGCCGACCCGCAGCGGGGCCGGCTCAGGCGCCATGCTCGACTCCGCGGCGGCTGCGGCGCCGGCCGAGCGCGAACAGATCGCGCGCGGCGTGCAGCCGCGACTGGCCCGCAGCAGACGTCGGGTCGGCGTCCTTCAGCGACACCGTCGGACCGTGCAGCAGTCGATTCACCAGCGCCTGCGTCAGGCGCTCGGCGCGGGCCCGCTCGTCCGGCGTCGCGTGCTTCAGCAGCCGCGACAGCTCCTCGACGCGGACCTGCTCGAAGTGGTCGCGGAGCTCGCGCACGAGCGGCGTGACCGCGCGGCTCCGCCGCCACGACTCGAATCGCTCCAGCTCGTCTTCCACGAGCCGCTCGACACGAGGCACTTCGGCCAGCCGTCGCGACAAGGTGCCGTCGACGACGCGTTGAATGGCGTCGATCGCGTGCAGCGCGACGCCCGGTACGTCGGCGGCGCCGGGCTCGACATCACGCGGGACCGCCAGGTCGATCATGACCAGCCGCTGTCCGTCGCGGGCGCGCTGAGCCGAGGCGACCTCGGCGGCGGAGATGACAAACCGCGGAGCGCGCGTCGCGCAGACGACGGCGTCCACGCTGGCGAGCGAGTCGGCGATGCCGGACAGCGAGATCGCGGTGCCGTTCACCGCCGAGGCGAGCGCGTCGGCGGCCGTCCTCGTGCGATTGGCAATCAGCAGGTGCGACGCCCGCGCCTGCACGAGCTGCCGTGCCACGAGCCGCGCCGTCTCGCCCGCGCCCACCACCAGCACGCGTCGTCCCGCCAGCGAGTCGAGCTCCGAGCGCAGCAGCTCGATCGCGGCCGACGCCACCGACACGATGCCGCCGCTGACCGAGGTCTCGGCGCGTGCGCGCTTGCCGGTCCGCAGGGCGCGGTCGAACAGGCGGTCGAGCAGCGGCCCGATGCCGTTGGCCTCGCGCGCGAGCGTCACCGCCTCCTTGATCTGACCGAGGATCTGCGCTTCGCCGAGCACCATCGACTCCAGGCCGGCGGCGACCCGGAAGAGATGACGGACGGCGTCGCCGTCGGTGGCCGCATAGCGAAGCGGTCCGGGGGCCAGCAGGTCGGCGTTGCGGAGCCGACAGACGGCTTCGCGAACGCGCAGGTCCGCCGCGGCCACGTCCGCCGCGGCGACATAGAACTCCGTCCGGTTGCACGTGGTGACGATCAGGGCTTCGGCGCAGCCGCCATCGCCGGTCAGCGCGCGAAGCGCGGCGAGCCGCTCCTCGCGCGAGAAGGCGAGCGCCTCCCGCTGATCGATTCCCGCCGTGCGATGGTTCATGCCGACGAGCAGGAGGTGCATGTCACCCTCCATCAGGCGTCCCTCGCAATGATTCGCGCGGCCCGGCCCGATCGCCGGTCGTCCGCGCGCGCGTGGCCCTGTCGGGCCAGCGCGCTGACAGTCCTTTCAGTCAGCTTGGATGGAACAGGCAGTGTCGGCCTGTTCACGGCATCAGGCGAGGGAAACTGGCGGCGCCCTCGGCACGCGTGCGGGTCCGTGACATCGAGTCGCGGCAAGCGGCGCGGACAGGGGTGATCGGAAGTGGAAACGCGAGAGAGGAGAGGAATGCGCGCGCCGGGACGCGAGGAGCAGCAGCGTCAGGCCCGCCAGTGCCCCGGCCGTCGGCAGCAACAGGCTGGCCGACGCTTCCTGCGCCGGCGTGGAAGCGTAACGTTCTGCTGGGACCGCCGCGGCACTCCACGCGTGGAGCAGCACGACAAGCAGCCACACCGTGCAGGCCTGGCGGCCGCGCCATAGCGAGACGCCCTGGCGCTTCAGGACCCACAGGGCGGCGCAGAGCAGCGCCCCCACGAGCCAACGGGCCGCTGCATCACCTTCGAACAGCCGGCCGCTGACGAGTCGATCCCAGAACAGCCAGCCGTGAAACACTACCAGCACCGCGGCGGCGGCGGCGCCAGTCGCCGCCAGCACACGCCAGGCGGCGCGGCTGATCTGGCGTGACGAGCCCAGAACCGCTCGAACCCCGTGAAACGGGGCGCGATGGGCGGGCGGCTGGTGAATCACCCCTAAAAGATACCGGGGTCGCGGAGGACGCGCAACAAGTACCTCAGGCATGGTTTAGGTCGCGCCGCGTAGGGTTCCGGGCGAGATCTGACGCCGGGCACGGTAAATGCAACGCCTGTCGCAGGAGGACGGTCATGAAGTGGACGTCGGGGAGTCGCGAGAATATCGAGGATCGCCGTGGCGGCGGCGGCTTTGGCGGCGGCCGTGGCGGGCCGATCGGCATCGGCGTCGTCCTCGTGCTGCTGGTGCTGAGCCTGCTGACCGGCAAGAACTTCCTGTCCCTCGTCGACCCGGGCGCGATGACCGGCGGCGGCTCCGACGCGCCGGCCGGACCGCCAGCCGACACGTCCCCGGAAGAAGAGCGGATGGTCGACTTCATGAACTTCGTCCTGAAGGACAACCAGCAGACCTGGGCGCCAGCTGCTGGGCGCGACGCTACCAGCCGACGACCCTGGTGCTGTTCCGGCAGGCGACGCGGACCGCGTGCGGCTTCGGGCAGGCCGCCAGCGGGCCGTTCTACTGCCCCGGCGACGGCAAGGTCTATCTCGACCTCAGCTTCTTCGACGAGCTCGATCGGCGCTTCGGAGCGCCAGGCGACTTCGCGCAGGCCTACGTGGTCGCCCACGAGGTGGGACACCACGTCCAGAACCTGCTGGGTATCGAGCGCCAGATGCGTCAGGCGCAGCAGCAGAACCCAGGCGCGGCCAACCAGCTCTCCGTGCGCCTCGAACTGCAGGCCGACTGCTTCGCCGGGGTCTGGGGGCATTCCGCGGCGCAGGACGGCCATCTCGACACCGACGACGTGGACGAAGGGCTCCGCGCCGCCTCGTCGATCGGCGACGACCGTCTGCAGCGGCAGAGCAGCGGCACGGTGAACCCCGAGTCGTTCACCCACGGCTCCTCCGAGCAGCGCGTGGAGTGGTTCCGCCGGGGTCTGCAGAGCGGCGACGCGGACGCGTGCAACACGTTCTCGCGATGACGACGTGACCGTCGTCCCCTCTGTCGAATGACGACCCGCGGTCGCAATCGTCGCGCTGGCCGTGGCTGTCGCGGCCGGCGAGTCGGTCCCAGCCGAACGCCTTCCAGTCAACCCGCAGCTGCTCGCACGCCAATGGCCGGCGTCCTGGATCGCCGCGCCAGGCGCGCCGGAGCGCGACGCCGGGCGTCTACCATTTCCGCCGGACGCTGCCGCTCGAGACCGTGCCGCCGCGGCTGCTGGTCCACGTGTCGGCCGACCAGCGCTATGTGCTCCACGTGAACGGACGCCGCGTCGGTGCGGGCCCGGGTCGTGGCGATCCCGAGCACTGGCCGTACGAGACCTACGACATCGCGCCGTTGCTCGGCCCAGGCCGCAACCTCGTCGCCGCCACCGTGTGGAACTTCGGCCTGGCGGCGCCGATGGCGCAGATGACGCGCCGCACAGGTTTTCTTCTCCAGGCCGATGATCAGGCGTTTGCCGCGCTCAATACCGGCAAGGCCTGGGACGCGCAGATCGCGACCGGCCACGGCGTGAATCCCGACGGGCTCACGGCGCTCCGGGCGCGGTTCTACTACGCCGCCGGTCCCGGCGAGCGGCGCGACGGCCGTCAGTGGGACTGGGCGTGGGACGCGCCCGACTCGCCCGCGGCGCGCTGGACGCCGGCGCGCGAGGTCTGGCGAGGCCATCCGCGGTCGATTAGCGAAGGCCCGGACTGGATGCAGTCGCCCGAGGGCTGGCTGCTCGTGCCGAACGCGCTGCCGCCGCTGACGCACGCGCCGACCGAGGCCGGCAGCATCGTGCAAAGCACCGACGCGTCGATTTCGGCCGGGCGCGCGGCGGCGGGCGTCACGATTGCGCCGCGCTCCGACGTACGGCTGCTGCTCGACCGTGGCACTCTCACCAACGCCTATCCGGCGGTCGTCGTCAGCGGTGGACGCGATGCGCGCCTCCGTCTGACGTACGCCGAAGCGCTGTTCGACAAGGACCGGCGCAAGGGCAACCGCGATGACATAGCCGGCAAGACCATCCTCGGCGTGATCGACGAATTCGTTGCCGATGGCGGCACCGGCCGCCGGTTCGAGCCCCTCTGGTTCCGCACGTGGCGGTATCTCGAACTCCACGTCCAGACGGCAGAGGCGCCACTCACGATCGACCGCGTCGAGGCGCTCTACACCGCGTTTCCGTTCGACCTGAAGGCGCGCTTCGAGTCGAGCGACCAGACGCTTGCGCGCATCTGGGACGTCGGCTGGCGCACGGTGCAGCTGGCGGCGCACGAGACGTACGTGGACGCGCCGTACTGGGAGCAACTCCAGGTACGTGGGCGACACGCGTGTCGACGCGCTGCTGTCCTACACGCTCGCCGGAGACGATCGTCTCGCGCGGCAGGCCATCGAGCACTTCGATCGCTCACGCAGCCCCGAGGGGTTGACCCAGAGCCGGTATCCCACCCTCGAACCGCAGTACATCCCGCCGTATTCCTTGTTCTTCGTGGGCTTGGTGCACGACTTCTGGATGTACCGCGGCGATCGCGCGTTCGTGGCCGCGCGCCTACCGGGCACGCGGACGGTGCTCGACTGGTTTCTCGATCGTCAGCGTGACGACGGGTTGCTGACACGGTTGCCGTACTGGGTGCACGGCGACACGGGTACCGCGCTCGACAGCGTGATCCAGGATGCCGAAGGGCGTTCGGGGCTCATCACGCTGCAGTTCGTCGTGGCGCTGCGGGAGGCGGCCGCGCTCGAGCGCGCGGTCGGACAGCCCTGGCGCGCCGATCGCTATCTGGCCGCGGCCGATCGCGGCGCGGCAGCGGTCCGCACGCTGTGGGATCCCGACAAGCGGCTTGTCGCCGACACCCCTGCGCGGAACTCCTGGGGGCATCCGGTCAACATCGCGGCCCTCATCGCCGGCGTGCTGCCACCCGATCAACAGACCGACGTCGTCGATCGCGTGATCGCGATCGCGCGCCATCCCGCCGGGCGCGCGGCCGACGGCAGCCGCGGCGGCGCATGGCCCATCGACGCGATTCCGTCAGCGACGTTCTACTTCCGCTTCTACCTCGCGCGGGCACTCGAGGCTGTGGGACGCGGGGATGCGTACCTGCCGCTGCTGCAGCCCTGGCGCGACCTGCTGCCGCTCGGCCTGACGACGTGGCCCGAGCATCCGGATCCGTCACGGTCGGATTGCCACGCGTGGAGCGCGCACCCGAATCTGGATCTGCTGCGGCTGGTGGCCGGCATCCGTCCCGATGCGCCCGGCTTCGCCCGCGTGCGCATCGCGCCGGCGCTTGGAGCGCTGCAGGCGCTATCGGCCGCGCATCCGCACCCGGCCGGCGAGATCCGCGTGCGTTTCACGCGCGAGGGGACAGGACTTCAGGCCGCGGTGACGCTGCCCGAGGGGACCACCGGCGTCCTCGTCTGGAACGGCCGCGAGCACCCGCTCAGAGGAGGCCCTCAGGTGATCGACGCCCGCTGATACGCGCGTGCCCGGAGAACCTGTGCTCGTCACTCGTCACTCGTAACAACCTCAGGCGCCCGCGATCGAGGTCACTGCCTGGCGTGTCAGTTGGCCTGAACCCGCCGTCGTTCGACACCACGGTCTCGACGACGACGTCGCGGTAGTCCTGCAGGGTACTGACGTCTCACGCTTTCGAGGATGAACAGGTTTGGGTCGACGCCGCCAGATCGATGCAGGCGGCGTGCATCACGGGACCGCCGCAGTTGTGCCGGTACGGCGGTAGGTCCCGCCGAGTTCGACGGGGCCCTGGTCGGTGTGCACCTCCACCCACAGCCAGCTGATCGCGCCGCGTGCACGGTGATTGCCCAGTCGATCGCTGTCGTCTCGATGGCGGTGATGAGCATTCGGCCGGCGGAGACTTGCAGACAGTCCCCCGCGCAACTCCAGCGAGCGGCCCGTCGAATTGCGGTTCGAAGTCGGAGAGGTGAGTATGATGAGCACGACTGGAGCGGCTCATGACTAAACGCGCGGCATGGATAGTGTCCGGACTGATCGCCAGCGGCGCGGCGCTGCTGGCACAGCCAACCGCACCGGCGGCGCCGCTGCCGGTCGCAGTCGCCGTCAATCAGCCCGGCGCCGACATCGCCTCGACGATGTATGGGATTTTCTTCGAGGACATCAACTTCGCCGCCGACGGCGGCATCTACGCCGAGAAGATCAAAAACCGGTCGTTCGAGTTCCCCGATCCGCTCATGGGGTGGAAACGCGCCTTCGTGGAAGGCGCGCGCGGCAGCTTCGCCGTGGCAACGGACGCACCGCCGAGTCCGGGCAACCCGCGCTATCTGCGCGTGACGAGCGAAGCGGGGCGCTTTGGCGTCACCAACGACGGGTTCCGCGGCATCGGCGTGCGGCAGGGCGAGCGCTTTGTCGTCAGCCTGCTCGCGAGGCGCCGCGGCGATGGGCCGGCCTCGCTCGTCGTCGAGTTCGAAGACACACGGAATGCCGGGCAGGGCAGCGCGACAATCGCCGGCCTGACGACCACGTGGGCGCGATATCGCGCGACGGTCGTCGCGGAGAAGCAGAACGGCCGCGCACGGCTTCGCGTGCTCACGAGCGGTCCGGGCACCGTTGACCTCGACATGGTGTCGCTCTTCCCGGAGGACACGTGGCAGGGCCGGGAAGGTGGATTGCGCAAGGACCTTGTGCAACTTCTGAAGGAGATGAAGCCCGGCTTCCTCCGTTTCCCCGGCGGCTGCATCGTCGAGGGCCGCTTCCTGGACGGACGCTATCAGTGGAAGACGACAATCGGCGAGCCGTCGGAGCGGCGGCTGATCATCAACCGGTGGAACGACGAGTTCGCCAACCGCGCGGCACCCGATTACTACCAGTCGTTCGGCCTCGGCTTCTTCGAGTACTTCCAGCTGTCCGAGGATCTCGGCGCCGAGCCCCTGCCGATCGTGAACTGCGGCATGGCCTGCCAGTTCAATTCGGGCGAGCTGGCGCCGCTCGACGCGATCGATCCGTACATCAAGGACGCGCTCGACCTGATCGAGTTCGCCAACGGCCCCGTGACGAGCGAATGGGGCGCCAAGCGCGCCGCGCTCGGCCACCCGGCGCCGTTCAACTTGAAGCTGCTGGGCGTCGGCAACGAGCAATGGGGACCGCAGTACATCGAGCGGTTCGCGCTGTTCGAGAAGATTCTCGGCGCGAAGCATCCGGAGATCACGCTCATCGCGAGCGCCGACCCGAATGTCCGCAGCGACAACTTCCCGTGGCAGTGGGAGCGGCTCCGCGAGCTTCACGCCGACGTCGTCGACGAGCACTTCTATCAGCCGCCCGACTGGTTCCTCAAGAACGTCGGGCGCTACGACTCATATCCGCGAACCGGTCCGAAGGTGTTCGTGGGCGAGTACGCCGCGCACGTCCCGCCGGCGGGGCCGCAGAACATGCGTCCGAGCACGCTCGAGGCGGCGCTCGCGGAAGCCGTGTTCATGACCGGCTTCGAGCGGAACGCCGATGTGGTGCGCATGTCGGCGTTCGCGCCGCTACTGGCGCACGTGGACGCCTGGCAGTGGACGCCCAACCTGATCTGGTTCGACAACCTCCGCTCGTACGGCACGGCGAGCTATCACGTCCAGCAGATGTTCGGCGCCAACCGCGGTGCCCGGGTGCTGCCGGTGGCCGTCGGCGGCGCGTCGACCAACGGCACGAGCGGCGTCTTCTCGAGCGCCGCGCTCGCCGAGGGCGGCCGGGACGTGATCGTCAAGCTCGTGAATCCTGGCGGAGAGGCCAGAGACATCGTGCTGTCGGTCGAAGGCGGAACCGCAAGCGGGCAAGGCACAGCTACGACACTCTCGGGCGATCCCGCGGCGGAGAACTCCTTCGCGCAGTCCTCGCGCGTGACGCCCGTCGTCGAACCCATCGCGGGATCCGGGCCGACGATACGACGTACGCTTCCGGCGCATTCGCTCACGGTCTTGCGGGTCGCGCTCTCGCGCTAATCCGCGATGCAGGGCTGAAGCTGCCGCCACACCGTGGAGCCGCCCTTCAGGGCTGGAGTCGGGTGCGCGGGCCGCGGTCTACGCAGCCGGCTTGCCCGCGCGACGCCGGCGCCTGCTGCACGAGCGGATGCTGCCGGTGCTGCCGCGTCTTCGGTTTCTACGGCGGGCGGTCGTGCGAACCGGCCTGCCGCGTCGAGCCTTCGACCCGATGCTCGTGGCCCCGACGAATGCGTCGCCTTCGGTCATCGCGGCTGCCAGCCTGCGCGCCGGGCGGCGTCTTCGACCCGATGGTCGCGCGCGGAAAGGCTGAAGGCCGCGTGTCCCGCTATCCTTGTTCGGGGGGACGCGTGTGAAGGTCGGACTCACGGCCGGCTTCGGTGAGCCGCTGGGCGCGGCCCGCGACTTCATCGAGTCGATCGGGTTTGCGTTCGTGCGGCAGGAGATTCGCGCCGATGCGACCGACCGGACCATCGCCGCGCTTCTGGGCGAGTTCGTCGGGCGGCCGACCACGCTGCTGGCGCTGCTTGGCGGCGGCAAGAATCGCACGGCGGCCGGCGGCCGCATCGAGCCGCGAGTCTTCGCCGCAATGGCGTCACGCGTCGTGCGGGCGGCCGCCCAGCTTGGGCTCACCGGCTACATGATCGAGGTCGGCAACGAGCCCGACATCGGCCATCGCGACTACGCGACGCGCCCCGAGGACTTCGCCAGCGCCGTCGCGCAGACCGAGGCCACCGTCAGGCAGGCGGGCTTCCCGGGTCCGGTCATCAGCGGCGGGATCAGCAATCTCAGCATCGAGCGCCTCGACTATCTCGCGCGGATGGCCCCACGATTGCCACCTGACGTCATCGTCGGCTTTCACCGCTATCCCCGCGGGGACCGCCCCGACCAGCCGCATCCCGGCTTCGCCAGCCGCGATGCCGAATGGGCGCGGCTTCAGGAGATCGCCGGCGCGCGGTCCCTTGCCTGCACGGAATTCGGCCACCATTCGGCGCCGCGCCGCCAGCGCCTGCTGGGGTTTCTGCCGCGACGATCCCGCAACGTCCCCGACGAGGTGGTCGCCGAGTACGTCGCCTACGATCTCGAGGCGTTTCAGTCGAAGGGATGCGAGCTGGCGGCGGTCTACCAGCTCAACGACGGACCGACGGATCGGCCGGTCGACCGCTATGGCATCCGCCGGCCCGACGGGACGCCGAAGCCGTCTGCCGATGCCATCGCGGCGTTCATCGACCGCTCAGGTTGAAGCCGATGCTGAACGCAGAAACGCAGAAAGCACAAAGCGGAAGAGAGGACTGATTCCTCCGCGACGCGGAAGCTCCTGAGTCGTGAGTGACAGTGCCAAGCCGAGTTAGCGAGAGCCGCTCTCATCGGATGTCCGACTTGGATCGCCCGATCGTTTTGTTTACTGAGGCGATGCTGGCCGAAGGCTGGCGGGCAATGGTTATCGCCGAGTTCGTATGCAACTGCGGTGAACCGCCGGGGTGGAATGCGCCTCAACCGTCGTTCCACCGTCTGCCTTGGACACCGCCTTAACAGCACGGCGTGCTCGAGGCTGCAGGCTCCGGGCCTGACTGCAACAGGCCGGAAGGATCGCATCATGACAATGGCCAGAGTCCTGGGGCCGCTGACGGCCGTCCTGCTCCTCGTTTTTTCATTCCCCGGCGCCGCGGCGGTACACCTCCGCACGTTCGACTCGTTCTATGGGTTTGGGGACAGCCTGGCAGACGTCGGTAACGTACGGCTCACGTCCCAATTGCTCCGCATCGACCCCGCCCCGCCACCCTCGACGAGTCCGCATCTCACGTACTTTCACGGCCGCTTCTCCAACGGTCCGGTCGCGTTTGAATATCTCTGGGAGCTACTGAGCGGACAGGCGCCCGGTTCGGTCGGTGGTCTCAAGGCGTCCGTCGCCGCGCCGATTCTGGGTCCGAAGGGCGCCGTGGACTACGCCTACGGGGGTACAGGCACACCGTTAATCGATCTGACGCCCGGCGGCCTGCCCGCCCCCGGGCTCAAAGGCCAGGTGGAGTTGTTCCGGCTGGCGCTGCGGGGCAGAAAGCCATCGACGCACGCGCTGTACGCCATCGTGACCGGCGCCAACGATTATCGGGACGATCAATTCAACCAGCCGATGGCGCCCCCCGATGTCGTCGATAACATCGTCGACGCCGTAGACAGGCTGTACCAGATCGGTGCCCGCGACGTGGCGGTCGTGAACATGCCCGACCTTGGTCGGCTGCCGGGCGGCGGCGGCCCGGGCAGCCCGGAATCGGAGCTGTCGGCGATTCACAATCAGCTGCTGGCGAATGCACTGAGTGTGCTGGAAGTACAGCGGCCAAAGCTGCGGCTGATCCAGGTCGACATCAATCAGGTGTTCGCGCTGCTGCCCCCGGGAATGGACGTCACTACGCCAGCGCTCGACGCCATGTTCCCCCCCGAGGTTCTGCCGCCTGGGTTCAGGATGTCGCTGTGCCTGTTCATCAACCCGGCCACCTGCGCGGACGTGCCGACGTTCGAGACCAACTCACAGTACTTGTTCTGGGACGCGGTGCATCCGACGACCGATGGGCACCGGCTTCTCGGGCAGTACATGTACGACCTTCTTCAGCAGTAGACGCGCGTAGACATTGGGCGGCGACGCACGTCAGAGGAGTACGGGAAAGCCGGAAGTCGTTGGAGTATGTCGTGGTGCGGAAGGGAGTGCCGCGCTTGTGTGGCCCCCGACCGGGCAAAGTTCACGCGGCGGTGATGTTGCTCTTGAGTATGGGGTCGCCCACGTGCCTGCTCCAGACGGGCAGGCCCTGGCGCTCAGCCTCTTCGAGACCGCTCCGCCTCACGACCGTCCAGCGGGTCACTGGCAAACACCCGACGGGCCATCCTGGTTCCGACCGACCGTAACGACGCCCTCGATGACGCACCCATCGTTGTGAATGCACCAGACTCGGTCACGCTTGGTGCATTTCCAGTCCCTCTCCCGCAATAGCCAGAAAGCGATCGGTATTCGCCTTGAACCTGATAGTGACGTTCATGTTGTGCAGCAAGTGGTCGGTCAGCTCAGCGCTTGCCTTTGGACTCAGCTTGACGGTGGTGCGTCGTCGTCGGCCAGCCGACTGCGTCACGATCGTCGTCGCCCCAAGCTCGTCCGTGTCGATACTGTAGATCTCTTGCATTTACTTACTCTTACTTACTCTGTCGTTTCCTGGTGTGCTCGTCGATGATGCACGCCCTTGTCCTTGAACGTGCTGCCGTTGAGCTGGTTGCATTGCTCGTCTCCGCTAATATTCACGATGACTTTGTTGATGTCGTTGCCGGCGGGCAAAGCCGAATAGGTTGGCGGCATTATGGAGTCGCTTCGCCGACACTTCGCCGCCTTCTTTGCCTTCCGTGCCGCGCTTTCGCCCGTCATGCGATGGGCCAGCATCGGAGAGTGATGGCGCTGCTCGGCGGACTTCGCTCTTGTGCTCGCGGGGATCACAGCGTCTTCCCATAATCGATCTGCTGTTCGGAGTCCCTCCGGCCGACCCGCCGCCAATACGGGCTGAGCTGTCGTCACAGGCAGCGTGGTAACGTCACCGCCGCAGATCCTAGGAGGACTGATGCCCGGTGCCGATCGGTGGCGTGAGCCATGGCCAATCCTGCCCCTCGAGGCGTGGGCCGACACCCTCGCGACACTGCATCTGTGGATGCAGATCGTCGGCAAGATCCGGCTTGCCGCGAGCCCGTGGGTGAATCACGGCTGGAATGCGACCCTCTACCCGACGGCGACGGGGTTGACCACATCGCTGATTCCGTACGGCACACGGGCGTTCCAGATTGATTTCGATTTTCTCGCTCATCAGCTGACCGTGCAGGCGAGCGATGGTGGCAAGGCGGTTCTGGCGCTCCAGCCGCAGTCAGTGGCGACGTTCTACAGGCGTCTCATGCACGAAATGGAAGGGCTCGATTTTCGGGTGGCCCTGCACCGAAGCCCCAATGAGGTTGCCGACGCGATCCCCTTCGACCAGGATGAGACGCATGGCAGCTACGATCCGGAGTACGCCAACCGGTTCTGGCGAGTCCTCGTGCAAGCCAGTCGTATCCTCAGCGAGTTTCGCGCGCAGTTTATTGGCAAGTGCAGTCCGGTGCATTTCTTTTGGGGCGCGCCTGACTTGGCGGTTACGCGATTCTCCGGGCGGCGAGCGCCCCGGCATCCCGGCGGAATCACCAACCTGCCCGACTGGGTGACACGCGACGCCTATTCACACGAAGTGAGCAGCTGCGGGTTCTGGCCTGGTGGAGGTCCGATCCCTCACGCGGCGTTCTACGCCTACGCCTACCCGGAACCGCCAGGGTTCGCGCAGGCACGCGTCAAGCCGGCGGAGGCCTTCTACAGTGGCGATCTCCGGGAATTCATCCTCGCCTACGATGTGGTACGAGAGTCGAGCTCGCCGGATGAGACCGTGCTTGATTTTCTGCAGACAACGTATGAAGCCGCAGCCGAACTGGCGGCCTGGGATCGCGGTGCTCTCGAGCGTAAGCACCATCCGAAGATAGGTGGTTAGTGTGAGCCACTCGCGACCAACGCCGCAGCGTGAGTCCAACGCACCTGAAGCCGTTCCTCTACGCTGGAACGGCACCGAGTGGCGTAGCGCAGCGCAGCCGATGAAGGACGGGTCCATTCGCTCGCCACCGCCGAGGTGGAACCATTTCCTCTGCAATGCGTAGCTCATCCCAGATCCGTCGCTGAGCCGACTGTCGAGGGCAATCATGAACGCAGTTCTCGCTGATGTCCGCTTCGCGCTCCGTGTGCTGCGCAAGTCGCCCGGGTTCGTCGCCGTGGCCGTGCTGACGCTGGCCCTGGCCATCGGCGTGAATTCGGCCGTGTTCTCGTTGATCAACGGGCTGATCCTACGCCCGTTGATTCCAAGCAAGCCGGCCGAGGTCGTCTCGGTCTTCACCGCGCGGAAGGAATCGAGCCGCGATTACCGGCAGTTCTCCTACGCCGAGTTCCGGACGCTCGCCGAGGCCAGGGAGACCTTCAGCGACGTCACTGCCGTCAATTTTTCGCTCGCTGGCATCGCCCGGGGCCAGGAGCCGATGCGCCGCGCGTTCGTCTTTGTCGTCGCGGACAACTTCTTCTCCTTCATGGGAGTGCAACCCGCAGCCGGGCGCTATTTCACGGCGCAGGAAGGCCGACCCAATGCCGGCATCCCGGTAGTCGTGGCCAGTCATGGCCTGTGGCAGCGGATGGGCGGCGGCGCCGACTTCGTCGGCTCGATGCTCAAGGTCAACGGCAAGCCGCACACGGTGATTGGGGTCGCCCCGTCGGGGTTTTCTGGCATCAGCGGGCTGGTCGCGCCCGAGCTCTGGCTGCCGCTCGGCCTGCACACCGCACTCAACTCGGCGTTGAGCAGCGGCGGTCAGGTCCTGGATCTGAACAACCCCAAGAACTACACGTTGAACGTCATGGCGCGGCTCCAGCCGGGACTCACGCTGACAAACGTCCAGTCGCGCCTGCCGAACATCGCGGCGCGCCTGACGGCGATTCAGCCCACCGACGCCTCCGGCACGCGCGAGCTGCAGCTGAGGGCTCCCTCGCGCTTCAGCATCAGCACCACGCCGTCAGACGACGGGCCGCTGGGCCTGATGAGCGTGCTGCTGGCGGGGATGGCGGGCATCGTGCTGCTCATCGCCAGCCTGAACCTGCTCAACATGCTGCTGGCGCGCGGCACGGCACGTGCGCGGGAGATCGCGCTGCGCCTGGCGATCGGCGCGACCAGGTGGCAGATCGTCCGGCAGTTGCTGGTCGAAGGAGTGGTGCTCTCTCTGGCCGGCGGCGCTGCAGGCCTGGTGCTGGCCCGCTGGGCGAATGCGCTCCTCGAGCGGTCCTTCTCGACGCTGCTCGGTTCGATGAACTTCTCGCTGACGGCGGATCTCCGGCCCGACGCGACGGTGCTGGCCGCCACCGTTGGGCTCTGCGTGATCGCGACGCTGGTCTTCAGCCTTGGTCCGGCGCTGCGGGCCTCGCGCGCGGACGTGGTCGGCGATTTGAAGAGCCAGGGCGTTGAGTCGAGGGCCGCCGGAAGCCTGAGCCGCTTCCTGACGCCGCGAAATGTGCTGGTCATGGCGCAGATGACCCTGTCGCTCGTGTTGATATTCAGCGCCGGGCTCTTCTTCCGCGGCGCGTTGAAGGCGGGCGGCCTCGAGCTTGGCTTCGAGCCGGCCGGGGTCGTACTCACGGAACTGGACTTCTCGCTCGCCAACACGCCGCGCGACGACGCGATGCGGCGGATGGCGCTGGCAACCGAGCGCGTTCGACGGCTTCCAGGTGTGCGGTCGGTTGGCTGGACGACGCTCGTGCCGTACGGAAACATCACCAACGGCGAGCGCGTTGTGCCGGCCGATGCCCCTCCCGTGAAGGCCGACCCGAATGGCCCCGAACACGGTGCCTTCGGCGTCTCCGCGAGTGTCACGCTCGAGTACTTCGACAGCATCGGCGTGCCCCTCGTTCGCGGGCGGACCTTCACCGATCTCGAGTCCCAGAAGCGGGACACGCCGCGCGTGTGCATCCTCGACGAAGGACTGGCGCGTGAGCTCTTCCCGGACAAAGACGCGCTCGGTCAGCGCGTGCGCCTCACCCAGCCGCCTGCGGACGGGTCGCCGGCGGACATGGAAGTCGTCGGCATCGTCGGCCGGCATCGCCATGACGTCATGGATGACAACGGCGCTGCGAGCCGGATCTATTTCCCGTTTGCGCAGGCGTACAGCGCCGGCGCCTGGATGAGCGTGCGGTACTCGAGCAAGGACCCCGCAGCCCTCGAGAGCGCGCTGCAGGGGCTGCGCACTGCGTTACGAGACGCTGACGCCGACCTGCCCATCCTGCAGCAGCTGCCGTTCGCGCTGCTGCTCGACAAAAGCATCACCCTGTGGCTCGTGCGCCTTGGCGCGGTGATGTTCGGGGTCTTCGGCGGCATCGCCCTCCTGCTCGCCGTTGTGGGTGTCTACGGTGTCATGGCCTACGTCGTGGAACGCCGCACGCGCGAAATCGGAATCCGGTTGGCGCTCGGCGCGGAGCGCCGCGATGTCTTCTCGCTCATCGCGCGGCAGGGCGTGCTCCAGACCGCGGTGGCGGTCGGACTTGGGCTCGCGCTCTCGCTGGTGGCCGGGCGGGTGTTGTCGAGCATGCTCTTTTCGGTCAGTCCGACCGATCCGGTCTCGCTGGCGGTCGCCGCGGTGCTGTTGTCAGCGTCAGCCTTGCTGGCCTGCTACGTCCCGGCGCGCCGTGCAACGCGCGTGAGTCCGCTCACCGCGCTGCGGAGCGAGTAGGGGCGACTCGAAACCTCGCCGGAGGGCACTACACCGCTAACGAAACCCCACACCGCTCATCGAGTCTAAACAGGAGGTCAGGAGGTCACGAGAAGTGCTTCACAAGAGCGTCTCCTGATGCCCGCCATCCGGAATCGAGCGGGGCCTCCTGTCGAACTCTGGTCGCACACACGCAACTCGGTCGAGCACCAGGTAGGCCCCGTGGCCGGCCAGTTCGAGTGGAGGAGAGGCTGTCCTTTTGGTCGATTGTCGGAATTCGGCAGCATCAAGAGGCCGCCTAGAGCGCTTCGATCTTTGACAACTGAATAAATGGGCCGATGAGCGGTTCGGCGCCCTGGCACCGCTCACCCGTCTCGTTTCTCACACTGCGTCGTCAATGGACGGTATCGGTCCGCCCCACCTAGCTCGGAAGAGTAACGGGGAAGTTGGAGAGGAACGCCCGAGCCGACGCGGTATCAAGACGGTAGCCCTGGTAATATCCTGGGGTTCCCCTCAATCCGACAATTGCCACAAGCGTGTTCGATTGGCCCAAAAAGATGCCGCCGCCAGAGTCAGCGGCATGCGGCTCGCCAAAGCCTTTGGTCCTGTTCGTCGACAGCCGTAGCAATGCCGGCGTCAGCGAGTTGAGGCCAGAAGTCGCGAATCGCCGGCTCAGATCCCTCAGATAGGTCTTCGGCCCTCCGCCCTCGATCCGCTGATTCACCCCGTAGCCGACAACGGTGAACAACTGGTCCTGGAGTCCATTCTGTTGTCCGAGCTCATCGAGTAAACCCAGGGTTGGAAGCACGGCGGGGGTTATCCCGTCCACAGGCGTCTCGAACGTGATCACGGCAACGTCGTTGGCGTCTGGCGCGTGGGCGTCGAACGCCGGATTGGGGTGTAGCGTGCCGGGAATGAGCGTTGACATGTCGAGGTTGGTTACCTCAATAAAATTGACATCCGCGTCGACGTGCGAGGCGAACGAGACCCACACCTGAGTCGCACCCTGGGACTGGATGAATTCCAGGCAATGCGCCGCCGTAACAAAGACGGTGGGCGCAATCAGGTTTCCCGAGCACGGTGAGATCAGCAGCTCTCCATCCACCGCAAAGATCACCACACCGACGTTCGGATGAAGGTTGCCGTCGACCGTACCGTTGATGATCGCGTGAGTGCGGTTCGTCCCGAGGAGGAACAGGGCCACGACTGACGCGACGGAAACAACGCGTGGTGGCGCGTTCTCTGATTTCATGACATACCTCTTATATCTCTTGGGCGAACGGGACTGAAACGGTGAAGTCGCGCTAAGACTTTCCGGGCTGAAGTGTGATGTGGCTTGTGACCGCGGGACGGCAGAAGCCGACGCGCTGCAAACCGCTAGGAGGACGCCACGCACACACCCACGGACGACGACAAATGTTCCGTGACAAGAGGGGCGAGTGGCATGGACCTGCCTCCTAGTGACGAAGAGCCTTAGAGGCGAACGCTCGCCTTATAGATCAAGACCGCCAACGTGAGGCGTATCAAGTTCACGGGATGCGCCACACGTGCGCCACGCTGCTTACTGAAGGCGAGGACTCCGGTCCACGTCGTCTCTGAGCGGCTCGGGCACACGAAGGTGTCGATGACGATGGAGGTCTACGCGCACGTCCTGCCCGACATGCAGCAAGAGGCGGCGTCGACGCTTGGCGCGTTGCTGCATGGCTAGTCGACTCTGTTCAGTGACACTCACCTTGAGTCTCGCGGACGAGCGAGTGTGATGCCACAAAAGACGAGCGCGGTCATGGCATCGACCGCGTTCGTTAGCCTTCGTTAGCCTAATTCCGAAAATCGGCGGATGTTCTGAAGGATTTTGTAGATGGTGCGGAAGAGAGGACTCGAACCTCCACCCGGTTGCCCGGACTAGCTCCTGAGGCTAGCGCGTCTGCCAATTCCGCCACTTCCGCACGAAGGGGAGATACTCACCAGCAGAGCCTTCGATTGTAGCAAATCGCGCCCGGAACAGTCGAGTCCGGCCGGACGCGGCAGCCCTCGGTCGTCAGTCGCCGGCCTTCGGCCATGTTCACGAATTCAGGATCTCATCCGCGCAATCAGCTGAAGGCTGAAGGCCGACGGCAGAAGGCCGACTTGGCCGAAGCCCGGGGCCTCTGGCCGATGCCCGTCTATACTCAGAGACGAGGGAGTGTCGCGCCTGTGGCTAAGCGTGGTGTCCGGCTGGTCTTCGGTCTGATCTTCGTCGCGGTGCTCGTCTCCTTGACGGGCGTCGCGCTCATGTACTTCGCGGTCGGCGCCACGCCAAGCGTCTCCCGCAACTCCACGCTCGTCCTGCGCCTCGACGATGACCTGCACGAGGTGCCGAGCGACGGCGTCGTGCAGCAGCTGCTCGAAGGGACACAGCCGGCCGGCCTGCGCGCCGTCCTGGAGAACCTGCGCAAGGCCAAGACCGACCCGCGCGTGTCGGGCGTGCTGATCGTGCCCTCTGGACTTCAGGCGCCGCTGTGGGGGAAGGTGCAGGAGGTCCACGACGCGATCCTCGACTTCCGCAAGTCAGGCAAGCAGGCGATTGCGTACCTGGAGTACACCGAGGAGCGCCAGTACTACATCGCCACCGCCTGCAACCGCATCTTCCTGATGCCGGGGGCCTCGCTCGACGTCAACGGCCTGGCGACCTACGACGTGTTCCTGCGCGGCACGCTCGACAAGATCGGCGTCTATCCCGACGTCCTGCACATCGGCGAGTACAAGACCGCGTACAACAGCCTCACCGAGAAGGGCTACACGAAAGCGCACCGCGAGGTCACCGAGTCGATGACGCGGGACCTCTTCGAGCAGCTGGTGCGCGGGATCGCCGAGGGGCGCAAGAAGTCAGAGGCCGACGTCCGCGCGCTCATCGACCAGGGCCCGTTCACGCCGGACGAGGCGCTTCGCGTCGGCCTGGTGGACGACCTCGCCTACGAGGACCAGATCGACGACCGGGCCAAGCTGCCGGGCGGCCGGCTGTCGCGGCTCGAGACTGAGGACTACTCGCGCATCTCGATGCGCTCGCTCGGCCTCAACCGCGGCCCGCGGATCGCGGTCATCTACGCGACCGGCATCATCGCGTCGGGACGCGGCGGCTTCGACCCGCTCTCGGGCGCCGTGATGGGCTCGGAGACGATCATCAAGCACATCCGCGATGCGCGCAGCGACCCCTCGGTCCGCGCCATCGTCGTGCGCATCGACAGCCCGGGCGGTTCGGCCACCGCGTCGGACGCCATCTGGCGCGAGCTGGTGATCACGCGCGATGAGAAGAAGGATCGCCCGCTGGTGGTCTCGATGTCCGATCTCGCGGCGTCGGGAGGCTACTGGATCGCGCTGGCGGCGCCGTACATCGTCGCGCAGCCGGGCACGCTCACCGGATCCATCGGCGTCATCACCGGCAAGTTCGTCACCGGCGGGGTGTACGAGAAGCTCGGCGCCAGCATCGACGGCGTCAGCTTCGGCAAGCACGCGCAGATGACGTCGCCGGCGCGTCCCTTCACCGACGAGGAGCGGCAGAAGGTGGAGGCGATGATGCAGGACACCTACGACGAGTTCGTCGAGAAGGCCGCCGCCGCGCGCAACATGGCGCCGGAGAAGCTCGACGCCATCGCGCAGGGCCGGGTGTGGACCGGCCGCCAGGCCAGGGCCATCGGGCTCGTCGACGAGCTCGGCGGCCTGGATCGCGCCATCGCGGCCGCCAAGCAGCGCGCGAAGATCCCGGCCTCGAGCGACGTCGAGATCGTGGTCTACCCGCCGCGGCGATCTGTCTATGAGCTGCTGAGCGAGGGATTCCGGGCCGACCAGAGCCTGCTGAAAACCCTGGCCGTGCCCGGCGATGAACGGCGCGCGATTGGCACGCTGGTCGCGCCGCTGCTGTTCCGGACCGGCGAGCCGCTGGCGCTCATGCCGTCAATACTGGTGAGATAAATCAATTGCACGATTGCAGATTGCACGATTGCCGATTACGTCGAGGCAGCGCAGCGGCTCTCGCAGAATGCCCCGGTTCCTGCCGGTTCAACGAACGAAGACTCAGTGTGGCCCGTGACCAGCGTCGCCGATCCGGGCACCGGCCTTCGGGTTGCCTCAGCAATTCGTTAATCGCAATCTGCAACCGTCAATCCGTCATCCGACGATCTGTTTCACCACGTCGGGATTCACCATGACCTTCATCCGGTCGCGCGCCTTGTCCATGTAGGCGGTGTAGAACTTCGACTTCCGCTGTGCCACCAGTTCCTGGCGCAGCGTCTCCTTGGACGAGGCCAGCGCATCCGGCTTGGCGTCTTCGCGCGCGACGACCTTGGCGATGACGGTGCCGGCGTCAGTGGTGATCGGGGCGGTGACGCCGCCCACCGGCAGCTTGAAGAGTGCCTCGTCCACGGCGGCGCTGATACCGGCGTCAGGCCATGCGGTCCCGCGCGCCACCATCTCGCTCGACTTCACCTCGAGGCCGGCGGTTCTGGCGGCAGCGGCGAAGTCCCCGGTGAAACTCGCCGCCAGGCTCGCCGCGCGCTGCTGGCTCAGTTCCCGGGCCTTGCTCCGGATCACGTCTTCGCGCACGCGTTCTTTCACGTCAGCAAGCGCGGGCAGCTTCGACGGCTCGATGGCGCTCAGGCTGAAGACCAGCGGGCCGCGCGAGACGCGGACCGGGCCGGCCATCGCGCCGACCGTCATCTCGAAGGCGCGATTGGTGACCTCGGGCGCCGGGCCGAGGGCCGCGACCGGCTCGTCAGGCGTGAAGGGGCCGGACTCGACCACCGTGAGCCCACGCGTTTTCGCCACGCGATCGAGGTCGGCCGGGGTCTTGGCTTCGCTGGCAATCTGCTCCGCCAGCGCGCCGGCCTGCGTCTGCGCCCGCTCGGTGGAGAGCTGGTCGACGATCTGCGCCCGCATCTCCTCCAGTGATCGCTTCGTCTCGGGCTTCTTGTCGGTGACCTTGATGATGTGGAAGCCGAAGGACGACTTCACCACGTCGCTGATCTGGCCGACCGGCAGGCTGAACGCCGCATCCGAAAACTCCTTCACCATCCGCTCGCGCGTGAAGTAGTCCAGGTCGCCGCCCTGCACCTTCGAGGCGTCGTCTTCGGATTCCTTCTTCGCCAGCGCGGCGAAGTCCGCGCCGCCCTTGACCTGCTTCAGGAGCGCTTCAGCGCGCGCCTTGACCACCGCCTCGTCCTTGCCCTCGGTCTTGAGGAGGATATGGCTCGCCCGCACCTGCTCGGCGGTCGCGTATTGTGCCTCGTTGTCGCGGTAGTACTTCTCGACCTCGCCCGGCAGCACCACCGCGCGCGCCTTCAGCTGGTCGGTGTCGACCAGGACGTAGCGGATCTTTCGGCGCTCGCCGATGCGGTAGGTCTCCTTGTGCGACTCGAAGTACGCGGCGATGTCCGCGTCGGCGACCGTTACCTGGTCGCGCAGGCGGTCGGCCGAGAAGACCACCAGATCGGCTTTCACCTTCTCGTTGCGGCGGCGGAACTCGCGCGTCGACCTCGCTGTCGGACACCGTCACCCAGTCGGTGAGCGCCGACCGCAGCTTGTCCACCAGGAGCGCCTGGCGAAGGTTCTCCTCGAACTCCGCCTTGCTCAGCGGCGGGTTCTGCGACCCCAGAATCTGGGTGTAGACCTGCTCGCCGACGAAGGCGCCGTTCTGCTGGAATGCGGGAATGGCGAAGATGCGCTGAGCGACCTCGGCGTCGGAGACGGTGAGGCCGAGGCGCTTGGCTTCGGCGACCGCCGCCCGCTCGTCGATGAGCTGACGCAGGATCTGCTGGTCGATACCCAGCTGCTTCAGGAGCTGCGCATTGACGTTGGCGCCGTAGGCCTGCGTGTAGGCCTGCATCTGCCGCTGGTAGACGCGCCGGAAGTCGCCGGCGGTGATCGTCTCGCCGCCGATGCTGGCCACGGCGGTCGTCATCGAGGCCGGGCCGCGCGTGCCGACGAAATCCGGGAAATACAACACGATAAAGGCCAGGACGACCAGTACCAGGCTCCATTTGAGCCAGTTCTTGTGCCGTCGCATCCGGTCGAGCATCGTCATGGAGCGTCTGATCCTTCCGCCTCGTGGAGTGTGCTGGAAACTCTCAATTGTCGTCCCACGGCCGAGCCTCTGTCAATTGCCGGCGAACGACCGATAACTCTTTCAGAATACGGCGGTTCTCCCCAGCCCGCCGGTCGTGTCACAGGCCCCCGGCCTCCCGAGCGGAGACGGGGGCGTGTGGTATATTTTCACTGTACAGAAGCACTTAGCGGCCGTGAGCAGGCGCGTTCCAGGAGTGATGTTACCGATGACCCCGCCAGCAGCCGGGCGAGGGCCAGCGCGCCGCACACGGCCCGCCTCGGGTTCCCACCGATCCCGGACGGCCACGGCGCCCGATCTCGCCCTCCGACTTCAGGACGGACAGCGTCACCTGGCGGCGCGCCTGGCGCGCCGCGACACGCTGGCCGATCTGGTTGCGCTCACGCACAAGTCGCTCGATCCGCAGCTGGTCGCGCAGCTGCTGGCCGACTGGGCGCCGGCCTGGCTGCCCGCGCCGACGTGGGGCGTTGTCTCGTCGAGCGCCGACGGCCAGCTGGCGCTGCTGGCGGGGCGCGGCCTGCCGCCCTCGCTCAACGGGATCGCGGTGGCAGTGGGCGGCTGGGTCGTCAACAGCGGCGAGCCGTTCTACAGCGCCGACCTGCGCCGTGACGGGCGGCTGCCAGGCCCGGTCGGCCCGCTTTCGGTGATCGCGCTGCCGCTGGTCGGCCGCACGCAGACGATTGGCGCGCTGGTCGGCCTCGATCGTCACCCGTCCGAGAAAGCGCCGCGGCTGACGGCTTCGGTGCGCGCCGGCTTCGCGGCGCTGCTCGGGCACGCGACGCTCGCGCTCGAGAACGCGCAGCTGCTGCAGCGGTCGGATGCCTTGTCGGTGACCGACGACCTGACGCGGCTTTACAATTCGCGCTACCTGAACCTGTCGCTGCGGCGGGAGACCAAGCGTGCGATGCGCACGAGCCGCGCGTTGTCGCTGCTCTTCATCGACCTCGACGGGTTCAAGGCGGTCAACGACACGTACGGCCACCTGTTCGGCAGCCGCGCGCTGGTCGAAGCGGCCTCGGTGATTCGCGGCAGCGCCCGCGAGACCGACGTGGTCGCGCGCTTCGGCGGCGACGAGTTCGCGGTCGTGCTGCCGGAAACCGCGCGCGACGGCGCCGTGATGGTGGCCGAGCGCATCCGCGACCGCATCGCGGCGCACAGTTTTCTCACCGCCGATCGCCTGAACGTGCGGCTCACGGCGTCGGTGGGCGTGGCGACGCTGCCGGATGTGGCCGTCTCGGCCGACGAGCTCATCCAGGCGGCCGACCGCGCGATGTACAAGGTCAAGGCTTCGGGCAAGAACGGCATCGAGATCGCCGCCGACGAGATCGGCGCGGCGATCCAGAAGGAGTAGTCAGTTTGGCATTGCGTTCCCTGTTTTCCCTCTTCTCCAGCGACCTGGCCATCGACCTCGGCACGGCCAACACTTGCGTTTACGTCCGCGGCAAGGGCATCGTCGTCAACGAGCCCTCGATCATCGCCATCAACAAGGTGAACGGACGCGTCGAGGCCGTCGGCCGCGAGGCCAAGGAGATGCTCGGGCGCACGCCCGGCAACATCGTCGCGATCAAGCCGATGAAGGACGGCGTCATCGCCGACTTCGAGTACACCGAGAAGATGCTCGCGTACTTCATCCGCAAGGCGCACAACAACCGCAACGTGTGGGTCCGTCCCCGCATCGTGATCGGCGTGCCGTCGGAGATCACGCAGGTCGAGAAGCGCGCGGTGAAGGACAGCGCCTATCGCGCGAAGGCCAGCGAGGTGCACCTGGTCGAGGAGGCGATGGCCGCCGCCATCGGCGCCGGCATGCCGATCACCGAGCCCTCGGGCAACATGATCGTCGACATCGGCGGCGGCACCACCGACATCGCCGTCATCTCGCTCGCCGGCATCGTCTACAGCAAGGCGGTGCGCGTCGCCGGCAACGAGATGGACGAGGCGATCATCCAGTACATCAAGAAGACGTACAACCTGTTGATCGGCGAGCGCACGGCCGAGGGCATCAAGATGGAGGTCGGCTCGGCGTATCCGCTCGACGAGCGGATGTCGATGGAGATCAAGGGCCGCCACCTGATCGAAGGCGTGCCCAAGACGATCACGATCACCGACGAGGAGATCCGCGAGGCGCTGGCCGAGACGGTCAACGTCATCGTCGACGCGGTGCGCGTCGCGCTGGAGCGCACGCCGCCGGAGCTCTCGGCGGACATCGTCGATCGGGGCATCGTGCTCACCGGCGGCGGCGCGCTGCTGAAGAATCTCGACAAGCGCCTCCGCGAGGAGACCGGGTTGCCGCTGGCGATGGCCGAGGACCCGCTGTCGTCGGTCGTGCTGGGCGCCGGCAAGATGCTGTCGGACTTCAACCTGCTGCGGAAGATCTCCCTTGACTGATCTCTGTGCCGCTCTGGCATAGGCAACGCTGATGTCCATGCCCGTACTCGAGCACCGGCGGGGCGGCAGCGCCGTCCTGTTCGTGCTCGTCGTCGTCGCGCACATCATCCTGATCTCGGCGCAGGTGACGTCGAAATCCGGCATGCCGGTGCTGCAGGCGGTGGCCTTCGGCCTGGTCGCCGAAGTGCAGCGCGGCGGGGCGGGCGCGGTCGACGCGGTGACGTCGCTCTGGACCGGCTACGTCGACCTGCGGGGGCTGCGGAGCGAGAACGAGCAGCTCCGCCAGCAGCTCGCCGACGCGCAGATCCGGCTGCAGCAGGAGCGCGCGCTGGCGCAGAAGAGCGGAGAGCTGACGGCGCTGCTCGAGCTGCGGAAGAAGCTGCCGCTGGTGACCACGGCCGCCGAGGTGATCGCGGCGGCGGCGACGCCAGACTTCCGCACGGTGACCATCGACAAGGGAACGACCTCGGGACTGCGGCCCGACATGGCGGTGGTGGCGCCCGACGGGCGTCGTCGGCCGCGTCATCGTGCCGAGCGGCCGGGCGGCCAAGGTGCAGCTGCTCATCGACCGCAACGCCGCCGCCGGCGCGCTGGTCGAACGCACGCGCGCGCAGGGCGTCGCGATGGGCACGGGCGAGGACACGCTTCGCCTCGACTACGTGCTCGGGACCTCCGACGTCAAGGTCGGCGACATCGTCGTCACCTCCGGCATCGACGGCATCTACCCCAAGGGCTTCGTCATCGGGCGCGTCGACTTCGTCGAGCGCGCCGGCAATGCCTACCGTGCGATCCGCGTCCGTCCGGCGACCGACTTCACCAGCCTCGAAGACGTCCTCGTCGTGCTGACGCCGCAGACGCCGGACGTGACGCCGGCGCCCGCGCCCGCGCCGCCGGCGCCCCGGAGCCCGCCGCGATGAAGGGACTCGTCGTGCTCGGCGCGCTGGCCCTGGCGCTGGTGCTGCAGACCAAGCTGGCGCCATTCCTGGTGCTCGGCACCTCGCCGCTGGACCTCGTGCTGATCGTCGTCGTCTACGTCGCGATCACCTCGGGACCGACGACGGGCCTGCTGGCCGGCGCGGCGGCCGGGCTGGCGCAGGACGCGCTGTCGAGCGGCATCCTCGGGCATCGGCGGACTCGCCAAGACCGTTGTAGGCTACGTCGTAGGGCTGGCGAGCACGCAGTTCATCGTCGCCGGCCCACTGCCGAGGTTCCTGACGTTCGTGGCGTCCACGGCGATTCATGCCGCGATCTTCATGGGGTTGTACGAGCTGCTGAACTTACGGGACTTCGGGTTTCCCTGGGGCGGTGTGCTCAGTCAGGGCGTGTCAAACGCCCTGGTCGGCATCGTGGTGCTGCAGGCGATTGAGCTGCTGCCCGGCAACGCCGAGCGGCGGCAGCAGCGCGGCGGCGCGGGCAGCGTGCGCGTGTCGCGACGGTTGGACTGAAGGACGAAGGGGCCAATCACGGTGGCCAACATCAGAGCCAGCGAATCCACGAAGGTGCCCACGGCGCGCATCGCCGTCCTGCAGGTGGCGGTCGTCGTGGGGTTCCTCCTGCTCGCCGGCGCGTTCTGGTTCTTCCAGATCATCCAGCACGAGCAGTTCCGGGAGATGGCGGAGAACAACCACCAGCGCGAACTGCTGCTTCGCGCGCCGCGCGGTGTGCTGTACGACCGCAACGGCACGGTCCTGGTCGAGAACCGCCCCAGCTACACCGTCTCCATCGTCCGCCTGCACACGATCGATCTCGATCGGACCATCCGGGTGCTGGCCGCCGTCGCTCGCCTCGAAGAGCAGAGGGTCCGCGAGATCGTGGATCGGGCCAAGGCGCTGCCGTCCTATCGGCCGATTGTCGTCATCCAGGACGCGACGCAGTCGCAGGTGGCGGCCATCCTCGCCCGGAGGCTGGACTTCGAGCTGCCCGACGTGGTCGTCGAGGAAGTGCCGACCCGGCGCTATCCGACCGATGCCATGGCCGCGCAGGTGTTCGGCTACGTCGGCGAGGCCACCGACGTGCAGTTGGCCGCCGACGACCTCACGCCCGGTGCGATTGTCGGCCAGGCCGGCGTCGAGCGCACGCACAACCGCGAGTTGATGGGCACCGACGGCGCGCGCACGGTCGTCGTCAACAGCATGGGACGCGAGATTCGCGATCTCGGCACCGTCGAGCCGGTCGAGGGCCGCCGGCTGCGGTTGACGATCGACGCCGACGTGCAGAAGGCGGCCGAGGACGGCTTCAAGGCGCTGGGATTCTGGGGCGGCGCGGTGGCGATGGACCCGCGCAGCGGCGAGGTCCTGTCGCTCGTGAGCCTGCCGTCCTACGACCCCAACGCGTTTGCCACCGGGATCGATCGCGCGACCTGGGCCGCGCTCAACACCGACAAGCTGCGGCCGCTGCAGAACCGCGTGATCCAGGGACGCTACTCTGCTGGCTCGACCTTCAAGATCGTCGTCGCGACCGCGGCGCTCGAAGAGGGGCTGGTCACGCCCGACTTCAAGGTCAACTGCCCGGGCGGCGCGACGTTCTACGGCCGCTACTTCCAGTGCCACCTCAAGGGCGGTCATGGTGTCGTGAACATGCGCCACGCGATCGAGAAGTCGTGCAACGTCTACTTCTACACGCTGGGCAACATGCTCGGCGTCGACCGCATGCACAAGTGGGCGACGCGGCTCGGGCTCGGCGTGAAGTCGGGCATCGACCTGCCGAACGAGATCGAAGGCATCATGCCGTCCACCGCGTGGAAGCGGAAGCGCTACAACGAAAAGTGGTACGCCGGCGAGACGATCTCGGTGGCAATCGGCCAGGGGCAGGTCGCGGTAACGCCGATCTCGCTGGCGGTGATGATGGCGACGGTGGCCAACGGCGGCACGCGGTTCGCGCCGCGCCTGGTCAGCGCCTACGACGACGGTCAGGGGTGGAAGTCGCTGGACCCGCCGCCGGCGCTCGAGACGTTTCGATTCAAGCCATCGACCTACAGCGCGCTGCACGAAGGGCTCTGGATGGTCGTCAACGCCTCCGGCACCGGCGGCCGTGGCCGCATTGAGGGGCTCGACGTCTCGGGCAAGACCGGAACGGCGCAGGTGATCTCGCTCACCGGGCGCAAGCAGGCGCGCAACTCCGAAAAGGACCTGCGTGACCACGGCTGGTTCGTGTTCTTCGCGCCGCGCGACAACCCCGAGATTGCCGGCGTGATTTTCGGCGAGCACGCCGAGCACGGCTACAGCACCGCGCCGATTGCCCGCCACATGATCGCGACCTACTTCGCGAAGAAGCGCGGGCAGCCGCTGCCGGCGTTCACGGCGCCGGGCATTCCGCCGCCGACGCCGCCGCATGAAGAAGTGCCGGTCGAGCTCGATGCGCCGACGCCGGTGGCCGATGCCTCGACGGCTCCCGGGGGAGGGCGGTAGGCCCGGTCATGTTCGAACGGCGACTCTACTTCCATCTCGACTGGCTCCTGCTGGCCGCCCTCCTGACGTTGAGCCTGATGGGCATCGCGATGATCTACAGCGCGACCCAGGCGACGACGCCACGGCTGTACCAGTCGCAGATCTACGCTCTCGTGCTCGGCTGCGTCGCGCTGGTCATCGCGCTGTCGATCGACTACCGCACGCTCGCCGACAAGTCCCACTGGATCTACATCGGCATCATCCTGCTGCTGATTTACGTGATGTTCTTCGGCGTCGTCCGCGGCGGCGCGCGCCGGTGGATTCCGCTCGGCTTCTTCAACCTGCAGCCGTCGGAGTTCGCCAAGATCGCCGTGGCGCTGGTGCTGGCCAAGTTCTTCGGCGAGAGCCGGCGGCAGACGCCGACGCGCGCCGATCTGGTCACCGGCGCGGCGATGGCGGCACTGCCGTTCCTCCTCATCGCGCGGCAGCCCGATCTCGGCACGGCGGTGACGCTGCTGCCGGTCTACCTGTTCATCGCCTATGTCGCGGGCCTGCCGCTGCGGATTCTCGGCATGGCGCTGCTGGCCGGCGTGCTGGTGGCGCCGCTGGCGTGGAAGTTCGCGCTCAAGGAGTATCAGAAGGAGCGCATCGAGACGTTCATCAACCCGTACAAGGACCAGAAAGGCGCCGGGTATCAGCAGATCCAGGCGCGCATCACGGTCGGCTCAGGCGGGTTGACGGGCAAGGGGTTCATGAAGGGCACGCAGGGGCAGCTCCGCTTCCTGCCCGTCGCCCACAACGACTTCATCTTCTCGGCGTGGGCCGAGGAGGAAGGGTTCGTCGGAGTGATTGTCGCCCTGGGGCTGTACCTGCTGGTGATCTGGCGGGCGCTGCAGGCGGCGCAGTTGTCCAAGGACCGGCTGGGCGCGTTCCTCGTGCTGGGCGTGCTCGCCAGTTTCACGTTTCAAGTGTTCTACAACATCACCATGTCGGCGGGATTGGCGCCGGTGAAGGGGTTGACGCTGCCGCTCATGAGCTATGGCGGCAGCTCGCTGATCGCGACGCTCACGGGCTTTGGGCTGATTCTCAACGTCCGGATGCGGCGCTTCACCAATTGAGATCGCGGGGCTGAAGCCCCGCCGCCACCTCCCGCCGGTGTGGAGGCGGGGCTTCAAGCCCCGCGACAGGAGAATTCGCAGTGACCAAGGAGATGATCATCTCCTCGAACGACCACGAGACACGTGTGGCGATTCTCGAGGACGATCTGGTGGCAGAGATTTTCGTCGAGCGGGAGCGATCGCGCGGCGTCGCCGGCAACGTCTACAAGGGCAGGGTCTCGAAGGTCCTGCCCGGCATGCAGTCGTCGTTCGTCGACATCGGGCTGGAGCGCGACGGGTTCCTGTACGTCACGGACGTCGTGCCCGCGCTCGACGACTTCGACTCGGGCGACGACGGCGACGGCGATGAGGCCGAGCCCGTCGCCGCGCCAGCAGAGGGCGGCGAGCAGGCCAGGAAGCCCGAGGGCCGCCGCGGCCGCCGGGGCGGCCGGGAACCGCGGAGCGCCGACGAGCCGGCCAGGCCGAAGGACGAGCCGAAGATCGAGGACCTGCTGAAAGAAGGGCAGGACGTCATGGTGCAGGTCGTCAAGGAGCCCCTCGGCACCAAGGGCGCCCGCCTGACGTCGCACGCCTCGCTGGCCGGCCGGTTCCTTGTGTTCATGCCGACGGTCGATCACGTCGGCGTCTCGCGCAAGATCGAGTCGCGCGAGGAGCGCAGCCGCCTGCGCGGCATCGTCCGCGAGTTCCGCGAGCAGGAAGGCTTCGGCGGCGGCATCATCATCCGCACCGCCGCGGCCGGCCGCCCGAAGGAAGACATCCTCAGCGACCTGGAGTTCTTCCACAAGGTCTGGAAGGAGCTGCGGCAGAAGATGGACACGCAGCGCGCGCCGGCGGTGGTCTATCGCGAGCAGAGCCTGGTCGCCAAGCTGCTGCGCGATCTGCTGACCGACGACTACACCGCGATTCGCATCGACAGCTACCAGGAATACCAGCGCGTGCTCGAGCTGGTCGAGCGGATGATGCCGGGGCTGGCGCCGAAGGTGAAGCACTACAACAAGGACTTCCCGATCTTCGAGGAGTACCGGCGTCCAGGCCGAGCTCGACAAGGCGCTGAAGAGCAAGGTGTGGCTGAAGTCCGGCGGGTCGATTGTCATCAACCAGACCGAGGCGCTGGTGGCCGTCGACGTCAACACCGGGCGCTACGTCGGCAAGAAGACGACCGGGCGGCTCGAGGACACCATCGTCAAGACGAACCTCGAGGCCGCCAAGGAGATCGTCCGGCAGGTGCGTCTGCGCGACCTCGGCGGCATCATCGTTCTCGACTTCATCGACATGGAGGAGAAGAAGAACCGCCAGAAGGTGTTTCAGGCGGTCGAGCAGGAGCTGCGGCGCGACCGCGCGCCGTCGAAGGCCGTGCAGGTCTCCGACTTCGGGCTGATCGTGATCACGCGCAAGCGCGTGAAGCAGAGCCTGGAGCGCGTGCTCACCGAGCCGTGCCCTTACTGCTCGGGCAGCGGCGTCATCAAGTCCAGCTCGACGATCTGCTACGAGATCCTGGCCGAGGTGAAGAAGCTGAACATGGATCTCAACGGCCACGGCGTCGTGCTGCGCGTGAACCCCGACATCGCGCGGGCGCTGAAGGAAGAGGAAAGCGGCGTGCTGAAGGACCTGCAGTCCGCGCTCGGACGCCAGATCAGCATCCGGCCCGACGTCCACCTGCATCACGAGCAGTTCGATCTGATGGCGATCGGGTAGAGACGTACGTCTCCGTCAATCCTGAGGCTTCTCTGGCGGCTCTGGCCGCTCGGGCGGTTCGGGCGGTTCAGGCGGTTCGGGCCGTTCGCGCTTCTCGCGCTTCTCACGCTTCTCGGGCTTTTCGGGCCGTTCAGGTCGCTCCGGCTTCTCCGCGCGCACGAGCACGACCGAGCCGCTGAAGGTCTTCACCACGATGAGCGCGCTGCCGTCGCCGACGATGCCGCGCACGTCGCGGCGCTCGGGCACGCCCGGCGGCAGGTTCTGATCGGCCGGCTCCCTGGTCATCGGCAGCTCGGAACGGACGTCGCCGCTGAAGGTCCGCGCCGTCAGCTCGAAGCCGGGCGTCGAGGCGAGCGTCAGCCGCACGTCGCCGGCGTGGCTCGTGAACTCGTAGCGGCCGCCCTTCAGCAGCGGGCCGAGGAACTCCAGCGTGCCGCTGACGGTCCGCACCTGCGCGCGATCGCAGACGGTATTCATCAAGGTCAGGTCGCCGCTGATCGTCGCCAGCTCCAGCGACCGCGCCTTGACGCCCTTGGCGACGAGCCGCCCGCTCACGGTGCTGGCGGCCAGCGCTTCGGTCGACGCGGCGTCGACGATGAGGATGTCGCCGGACAGCGTCTTGACCCGGACCAGGCGCGGCGTCCCGATGGCTTCGACGGTGCCGTTGGCGCTCTCGAGCTGCACTTCGCCCTTCACCTTGCTCACCTTCACGTCACCGGCCAGCGAACGCGCGTTCACGGCGGTTCCGTAGGGCACCTGCACGGTGTAGTCCACCCACGTGCTCAACTGCTTGGAGCGCCTGGCGACGCTGCGGACCTCGACGCGTCCTCCGGCCTCGGTGGCATCGACGACGATGGCATCCAGCTGACGCTTGGCGTCTTCGCTGGAGCCGCGCACGCGCTTGACGGCGGTCACGACGATCTCGTCGCCCGGCGCCGCCGTGGACGACGATCGGACCGGCGAGGTTGAAGATGTCGAGCGATCCGTTCTGGCCGACCTTGAACGTCCGGGTGATGACCTCCGTGCTCTCGGGACCGCTGCGGGCGTCCTGGAACCGCGCGAACCACGCGACGCGTTCGGGGGCGGGCACGCCCGCGGCCGGCAGCACCGGCGGCGCCGTGTCTTGCGCCGCCGCGACGGCCGGCGTCAGCAGGCCGACGGCAGCGAGCAGGGCGGGCCGGGCGAGCCGGACAAGTGGGAAGAGCAGTCGGCGGATCATCACAGTCAGCATCCAGGGCGTCACGACTTGTTCAGGCCATCGGCAATCCGGGCCGCTTCGGCCTGGTTGCCCTTCCGTACTTCGTTGATGAGGGCGATGGTGTCCTGCAGCAGGACGATCTTCGAGCGAAACGCGTCGAACAGGCTGTCCTGCGCCTGCGTGCTCATCGGCTGCACCCGCAGCGCCGCGCGGCTTTCGCCGATCGCCTGATCGACGACGAGCAGGCTCTTCTGCAGGTCGGCGGCGACCTGTGGATCGAGCGCCTGGCGATCGCGCGCCAGGACCTCGAGACCCGCGACCGCGGTCTCGAAGTGCTTCTCGGCCTGTTGGAGCTCCGCCTCCACCGACCCGAGGAGCTCGGCGGAGGTGGCTGTCGCGGGATCGACTGGCGTCGCTGCCGCCGTTGTCGGGGCCGCCGGAGGGGGCGCGGGCCGGCGCCACAGCAGTCCGGCCGCGACGGCCGCGACCAGCACCGCTGCGGCGGCAAGCGTCCAGACGCTGCGGAGCGAACGCGCCGCCGGCCGGCGGCTGTCCCGCTCCGCCTTCAGGCTCGCCGCGATGGCGTCCCAGGCGGCCGCCGGCGGATCCAGCGGCGGCAGTGAGCGCGCGGCGCGGCGCACCGTCAGCAGCTCCTCGGCCAGACGGGTACACGCCTGGCACGTGTCCAGGTGGTGCTCGAGATCGTGGCGGACCGCTCCATCGAGCGTTCCATCCACCAGCTCGCCGATCAGGCTCTGGTACTGCTCGCAGCTCACGTCAGGGCTCAGTAATCGTCAATCTTCAATCGCCAACAGCCAATTCACGTTCGCAGGAAATCCCGCATCTTCATGCGCGCCTTGTGGACCTGCGACTTCGAGGTGCCTTCGGCGATGCCGAGCAGGCGCGCCACCTCGCCGTGATCGAATCCTTCCACGTCGTGCAGCACGAACGCCGCCCGATACCCCGGTGGCAGGCGCGCGATGGCCTGCTCGAGGTCCAGCCGATCCGTCCGGAGCCGCCCGCGATCCACGCTCGGCGGGAGGCTCTCGTCGAGCTCGTCGCTGGCCTGTTGCAGCTTGTGCTGCCGGCTTCGCAGGAAATCGAGGCAGCAATTGGTCGCCAGCCGGTACACCCATGTGCCGAGCGCCGCCTCGCCCTTGAAGCTGCCAAGCTTCCGGTAGACCAGCAGGAAAATCTCCTGCAGCAGGTCCTCGCCATTGGACCGCGACCCCGACATCCGGCATGCGAGAGTGAAGACCCGCGGCGCGAAGCGGCGATACAGCTCGTCGAAGGCGCCGGGCTGGTCCTGGAGGCATCGCTCCACCAGCGCACGGTCGGCCTGGCGATCGGGCTCTGAACGGTTAGACGGGGGCATGCGGCAGAGGCGTTGCCCGGACTGGCGGCCTTTGGCCGGGCTCTCAGGGTATTACGAGCATTCACCGCGGAGGTTCATTCGTCCCTCAGTCCGGCCATCGCCTGGCCTGGAACCCCCGAACCCGCGTCCCGACCACCGTGACGCCTTCCTGCCGCAGCAACGCCTGCTTCAGCCCTTCCTGGCCCCCATACCCGCCGAGCCGCCCACCGGCGGCAATCACGCGATGGTACGGCAGGCCCGGCTCCGGCGCGCTCCGCATGATGTTGCCCACCGCGCGTGCCGCGCCTGGCCGGCCGGCCAGCCGTGCCAAATCTCCGTAGGTCACCACGCGTCCGGGCGGCACACGCCGCACCAGCGTCAGGACCCGTCGCGCAAACCCCGTCGTCGGCCGCGCGCCCTTCCGGGGGGGCATCACGGGGCCAGCGCCTCCGCCAGCGGCCTCCCGGTGGCGGCGGGCAGCGGTACGCCGGCAATCTTCGCCAGCGTCGGGGCGATGTCGGCCGGCGAGGCGTCGGCATCGTAGCGCCCGGGCTTGATGCCAGCGCCGGTCAGGATCAGCGGGACTTGCGTGTCGTAGGAGTAGCCCGATCCGTGCGTCGTGGCGTTGCCGGGAATGATCGTCTTGTCGTCCGAGACGAAGATCCAGTTCCGCTTGGGCAGGATGATCAGGTCGCCGCTCCGGCCGGGGAAGAATCCGGCTGCCACCGCGCGCGCCAGCGGGTCCTCGCTCTTCGCCAGCCCTGGCACCTCATTGCGGTCGTAGACGCGGTCCACCCCAGGAACCGAGAGGATCGCCTGTTTCACCGCGGCCAGCAGCGGCGCGTCGGCCGCCACGGTGTCGAACGCCGGGCCACGGAAGTA
Organism: Vicinamibacteria bacterium; assembly: GCA_963719755.1. Taxonomy (GTDB): domain Bacteria; phylum Acidobacteriota; class Vicinamibacteria; order Vicinamibacterales; family JAENWD01; genus JAENWD01. The sequence continues at coordinate 128,889 of CAVRDA010000018.1, forward strand.
GAACTCGCTGTAGGCCTGCGTCGCGACGCGGCGCCCCGGTCCCAGCTTCTCGCTGGTCACTTTCTCGACGAGGTCGATGATCTCGCCCATCTTGATGCGTCCCGCGTCGCCGCCCTCGGCCGCTGTCTGCTCGGGGATGACGGCGACGCCGTGATCGGCAGTGAAGGCGAGCGTGTAGCGATCCTTGCCGACACGCTTGTCGAGCTGATCGAGCAGCTTCCCGACTACGTCGTCCAGCCGCATGAGGACGTCCTGGATCTCGTGGCTGCGCGGACCGAAGTCGTGGCCGACGATGTCGAGCGCGGAGAAGCTGATGGCGAGGAAGTCGGCCGTCGCGCCCTGGCCGAGCTTCATCCCGTCGATCGCGGCGGCGGCCAGCCGTCCGAGCGCCGCGTCGGAATACGGGCTCTCCTGCCACGCCTCGTAGAAAAACGTCGTCGCGCGCCCGTCCCGCGGCTGCAGGGCGTGGGGGAAATCGACGTTCCACTCGGCCGGCGGCTTCTCGCCGAGTCCCTTGTCGTCGTACTTGTAGTCGGAGCGCCTGCCGGCACGGTCCCAGACCTGGCCGAAGTCCTCTTCGATCGGCGCGCGCTCCGCGTGGCGCAGCAGCGGCTTCTCGGGCGCCTGCGCCCAGGCGGTCGACGAGCTCCACCCGCCGCCCTGGAACCAGAGTACGGCGTCGCCCTTGCCCTGTCCGGCAAGCATCGCCGCCGAGGCGCGCTTCAACGAGATGGCCACCACGCGTCCGCCGGGCTGTCCGATGGCCGCGGCGAGCGTCGGCGCGGAGAGCAGTCGCGCGCTGCCGCCCGAGCCTGGCTGTCGCGCGCCGTACGGGACCTCACGCTCTTCGTTGTCGCTCGTGCAGGAGACGACCTGCTGCGTGGCCCGGTCCCACCACTGGTTGCTGATGATGCCGTGCGTCGAAGGCAGCGTGCCGGTCGCGATGGTCGCGTGCCCGGCACAGGTCAGCGTCGTCGTGTATGGATAGGCGGCCTTGGTGAACCAGGCGCCCTGATCCACCAGGCGTCGCAGTCCTTTCGTCCACTTCGGCCCGTAGTCCTCGATGTAGTCGCGCCGCATCTGGTCGACGACGACGATGACGAGGAGCTTCGGCGGCGCGGATTGTGCGTGAAGGACGGGCGCGAGCGGGAGCAGCCCCACCGCCGCGCAGATCAGCAACGCTCGTGAACGCATGCAGGAATCAGGGCTCAGAAGGGAAGACCTGGCGCCCGCCGATGAAGGTCAGGCGCACCTCGGCGCCGGGCACGTCGGCCGGCGCCACTGTCATGATATCGCGTGACAGCACCACGAAATCCGCCAGCTTGCCGACCTCGATGCTGCCGAGATCGCGTTCGGCATGGGCGGCCCACGCTGCTTCCGCCGTGAAGCTGGCAAGCGCCTGAGCCCGCGAGAGCCGCTGCTCGGCGGCCCAGCCCTGTGGCGGGTTTCCGTGGATGTCCTGGCGGGTGATCGCGGCATGGAAGCCGAGCATCGGATTCGGCTGCTCGACGGGAAAGTCGGATCCAGACGCGATGCGCGCGCCGCTCTCGAGAAGCTTCTGCCAGACGTACGCGCCTTCGGCGACGCGTGCCGGCCCGAGCCGGTCCGGCGCCCATGGCATGTCGGAGGTGCAGTGCGTGGGCTGCATCGACGCGACGACGCCGAGGCTGGCAAACCGCGGGATGTCGGCGCCGTCGAGGATCTGCGCGTGCTCGATCCGCGGCCGGAGGTCGCGCATCGAGGCGTGCTCGCGCCCGAGCCGTTCGTACAGGTCGAGGACCGCGCGGTTGGCGCCGTCGCCGATCGCGTGCGTGCACGGCTGAAAGCCCGCAGCGACCGCCGCCCTGGCCGTCTCGCCCAGCCGGTCGGGTGGCGTGACGAGCAGCCCGCGCGTGCCGGCCTCGTCGGCGTAGTCCTCCAGCAGCAGCGCGCCGCGCGATCCGAGCGCGCCGTCCGCGTACAGCTTGATCGCGCGGACGGTCACCTTGTGATCGGCATCGATCAGCGGACCACGGGCGAACCAGTCCTTCGTGGTCGCCGGACTGCTGTCGATCATCACGTAGAGACGCGTGGCCAGTCGCCCCGCCCGGCTGAGGCGGCGATACGCCTCGATCGTGCCGCTCGACGCGCCGGCGTCGTGGACCGTCGTCAGGCCGAGACGCCGCGTTTCGCGGTCGGCGGCAAGAATCTGCGCGTCGATCTCGGCGGCTGTCGGCGGCGGGATGTTGCGCGCGACGAGCCGCTGTGCGGTGTCAATAAGGACGCCGGTCGGCTCGCCGGCGGCATCGCGCAGCAGCCGGCCCCCGTCGGGATCCTTCGTCGCCGCGGTGATGCCTGCCAGCGCCAGGGCCTTGCTGTTCGCCCACGCGGCATGTCCGTCGATTCGGGTGAGGAAGACAGGCGTGTCGGGCGCGATCGCGTCGAGGTCCCTGCGCGACGGCCACTGCCGCGTCGCCCAGTCGTTCTGATCCCATCCGCGACCGACGACCCATCGGCCGGCGCCCTGCGCCGCCGCCTTCGCCGCCACCAACTCGACGATCCTGGCCGCGCTGGTCGTGTCACGCAGATCGAGCGAGGCGAGGCTGGCGCCCAGGCCGAGGAAGTGTCCGTGAGCGTCGTGCAGCCCAGGAACGGCGGCCTGTCCCCCGAGATCGACCATGCGTGTCGCCGCGCCCTTGAGCGCCATGACATCGGCGGTCGTGCCGGCCGCGACGAATCGGCCGCCGCGAACCGCGACCGCCTCGACCGTCGGCCGTCGCGCGTCGACGGTGTAGATCGGACCGCCGGCAACGATCAGATCGGCGGGCGCCTGTCGAACCGCGCTCAACGCAATCGCGCACGAGACGGTCGTCAGGGCGACCAGAACGGCGGTCGTGCCTCTCATCAAAATCGGATCCTCGTCGTCAGTTGTCGATGGTCAGCGGATCGGTGGCGGGCGCATGGGTGCTCGCGAGAAAGATCGCGTTGAACAGGAACCTGAACGTGCCCCAGGTCTGGCCGCGATGCTGCGGCCGGAAGCCCAGCACGACGACGCGCCCGCGGCCCATGGCGACGTCGAAGGCAGCCAGGCGACCGCGCAGCCGGAGATCGCCGGACGCGTACCCGCTCTGCACCAGCGGCTCGTCGGGATATCGCGCGATCGGGCGCAGGCCTTCGGCGCCGCGGCCCGGCGCGTAGGCGTTGTTCAGCACGTTCATCACGTCGACCCGGGCCGGAAGTCCTGCGGCCACTGGATGATCGGGCTCGAGCGCCGCGCGCAGCAGCGAGCCTGGCACGAACGCCGCATCGGCGTCGTCGCCGCGCGAGGCGATGACCGCGGGCACGTCCAGGTGGTCGATGACGAATTCGGCAGCGTTGCCGAGCGTGACGATGGCGCCGCCGGCGCGGAGGTACTGCTTCAACGTCGCGACGCCGCGATCGTCGAGGCCGCCGCGGTGCTCGGGACGCGTCTGGCTGCCCTGCAGGCCGCGCAGCAGCTGCAGCGACGGGATCTCGGGGATCACGATGACGTCGAAGCGCGCGGCGAATTCCGGATCGGTCAGCTCGGCCGGCCGCACGCGCGTGTACTCGAAGGAATGCTGCTCCAGCACCCAGCGCGTCCAGCCTGCGTCGATCGACCCGCCCCATGGCTCGATCACGCCAATCCGGGGCCGCCGGGCCGGCGTCACGTCGGCGCCGGCAGATTCCGGCACCGCGGTCACGTCGAGCCCTGCCGCAGCCACCTCGCGCTCGAGTACCTCGCGCGCGAGCCCCGAGGCGATGGCGGCGTGTGCCGGGACGGTCGCGCCGTCGATCTGCAAGGGGAGCCGCGAGCCAGCCGACCGCGGCGCCCCTGGCCCACAGACGGTTGATGAGCGTCGCGCTCGCGTTCGCCTCTCGCCGGATGGCGATGGTCGTGCCCTGCCCGATGATTCGTCCCCGCCGCGGTCGGCGTCTCGAGGCTGCGTGCGAGCCCGACGGTGGAGGGTACGTCGACGCGGCGGACCTCCACGCCCATTTGCATCCCGAGCGTCCACGCGGTCACGTCGTACGGCCGATCGAGTGTGGTCTTCGATTCGGGATAGACCTGCGGCTCGAGCAGGTCCTTGACCCAGCGCCCGAAGGGCTGCGCGAGCCGCACGACGGCGTCGCCAGCGACGATCCCGTCGGCCGACCCGGTTGCGACGTCAACCTCGGCACCGCCGGCGCGCAGCAGGTCGAGCAGCCGATCGGCGGTGCCGCGATCGCGCTGCGCGGCCGGGACGACGAACGCCCACGGGTTCCCGCCGCGGAAGCGCTCGATGGTCCGCTTGTGCATGCCGTAGAAGTTGCGCTTCAGCAGCACGCGATTGTTCGCGACGCCCTCGAGCAGGCCCAGGCTCGCGAGCAGGTGATGCTCCACGACGTCGCGCGGCGTCCAGCGCCCGCCCAGCCAGGGATCCGGGTAGTTCATGCGGTACTGCGTGTCGGTGGGCGGCGGCAGCTGCGCCGTGCCGTCCTGATCCGTGGCCGTGGCGATGCTCCCCGGCGCCGCGCGCGCCTTCTCCTGCACGATCGCGCTGGACGTCCTCGCGCTCGCCACTTCACTCAGCATGCCGACGATGTTGTGCCACCACGGCGTCGTGCTGTTGGCGCCCTGCCAGTAGCCGCTGTAGGTCTCGCCCCACAGCACGCCGGTCTTGCCCTCGGCCTGCAGCCGGGCCGCCATGGTCTGTCCGAGCACATTGGCCTGGCTCCAGATCAGCGGGTCGATGTTCGGGTTGGCTGGATTGCGGTACGGCGGCACGAAGACCCGTGCGCGCGATGGCCCCATCTGGTGGAGATCCAGGTAGACCTCCGGCAGCCACTCGCGATACAGCAGCCGCGACAGATGACGCGTCTCCACTTGCGTCTGCATGAAGCCGTCGCGGTTGTCGTCGTGGCCCGCGTAAGTGTGATACAGCTCGGGCGGCGGCGAGTCCTCGAACGGCGTGCCGGCGTTGGCGGCGTGCCACTCGGCCATCATCTGCAACCCGTCGGGATTCTGCGACGGCACGATCAGCACGATCAGATTGCGGAGCAGGTGCTCGGTCTCTGCCGAGCGGTCCGTGGCCAGGTGCCAGATCAGCTCGTTGACGGCCTGTGCGCTCCCGGTCTCGGAGCTGTGGATGCCGGCGCCGATGAGCACGACCGCCTTGTGCGAGCGCGCCAGCCGCGTCGCCTCGGCCTCGGTCGTCGCGCGGGGATCGGCCAGCCGGTGCTGCACGGTCTGAGCCTCCGACAGGTTGGCGATCGTGTCGGGCGTGCTGATGGTGACGAGAAGGTAGGGGCGCCCGCCTGTCGTCTTGCCGACCTCGTCGACGCGGACCCGTCGGCTCGTGCGGGCGACCTCGCGGAGGTACGCGATTGTCTGATCCCAGGAGGGCAGCCGACGATCGGCGCCCATTCTGAATCCGAAGAATGCTTCAGGCGTCGGCGGCCCACCGGTCCGCGGCTGCGGCGTCGCCGGAAGTGCCGACAGGAGGAGCGCGACCACCAGTGCCAGACGCATGGCGCCTTACATCAGCGCGAGCGGGTCGATGCCCTGCTCGGCTGGATCGAGCGGCGCGATGACGTTCGCGGGCCACTCGCCGCGGCCATCGCTCTCCCAGAGATTCACGTCGTAGGGCCGGTCGAGCGTCTCGCCGTGGCGGCCGCGCACGACGCGGACGCGCGGCCGGTGCGGCTCCGGCGCGTGCACCTGCAGGACGACGGCGATCTCCTGCGTGTCGAGCCGCACGAGGTTGCCCGGCGGGTAGATGCCGAGCAGCTGCACGAACCGGCGCACGAGATTGGGATCGAACTGGCTGCTGTGCTGCTCGAGCACGGCCCTGATCCGATCGCTCGGATGCGCCTTCTGGTACTTGCGCTGCGACCGCATCGCGTCGTACACGTCGGCGATCGAGCACAGCATCGTCGCGACATTCAGCGAACTGCGGGTGATCTGGCGGGGGTAGCCGCTGCCGTCGAGCCGCAGGTGATGCTCGAAGGCCACGACGGGCGCCATCGCCGGCATTTCCGGCGTGCGCCGGAGTATTGCGGCGCCGTCGACGACGTGGCGCCGCATGATCTCGAACTCGGCGTCGGTCAGCTTGTCGGGCTTGTTGAGGATCTCGCTCGGCGTGCGGACCTTGCCGATGTCGTGCATCAGGCCGGCAATGCCGAACTCGCGCAGCAGCGTGCCTTCGATGCCGAGCGCGCGCGCCTGCGCCATCGTCAGGATCGACACGTTCACCATGTGCGTGAACGTGTAGTTGTCGTAGTTCTTCAGCGCCGTCAGTGCGATGAGCGCCGGCCGATTCTGCGCCACGGCCTGCGCCAGCGTGTCCACCATGCCGCGAGCCGCGCCGGGATCGGGACGGCCCTCGACCGCCGACTGCTGCCACAGCCGCTCGGCGACGGTGGAGGCTTCGTTGTAGGTCGCGCGGATGGCCGCCGCGTCCGCCAGCGACGTATCGACGCGCTGCTCGACCTGGATGCGGCCGATCTGGATGTGCGCGAGCGGCGGCAGGGCCAGGTGTTCGCCGGCGCCCGCCTGACGCAGATCGGTCGAGGCAAACGCGCCGACCAGCGTCGCGATCTCGTCCGCCGTCACTTCGCGATCGATGACGATGCGCTCGACGCCGAGCCGCTGCAGCCGCTTCATCAGATCGCCCATCGTCCCGCTCGAGCGGGGGAGGGGCACGTCGCCGACGATGAACTCGCCGCCGACGACGCCGAGCGTCAGCGAACGCTGCTGACCGATGACGAGCAGCAGCGTCTCGAAGAAGGCGTTCGTGTTTCTCGCGACCAGCGGATGGGTCGGGGCGTAGAGCTGGGCCCCGCGCAGGGCGGACGCGAAGCGCCGCAGCAGCTCGTCGGCGAGCCGGACCCGCCGGTTGTGGTCGATCATGCGCGCTCCTGGCGCCGCGTGCGCGCCGCCGGGACGCCGCGCGCCAGCTGATGCCGGGCCGCCGAGCGGACGCCCCTGGGCCCGTGTTCGGCGGCGTCTGTCAGCGCGGCGACGGCCTCGGGCGTGCCGACTTCCCGCAAGGCCGCCGCGGCCGATGCCCTGAGTGCCCCGGTCCTGAGCGGCGCCCACCACTCGCCTTCGCGGAGTGCCCGTGAGAGCGCGGCGACGGCCTCGGCGCCGCCCATCGCGCCAAGTGCCTCGAGCGCCGACTCGTAGACCGGGCGGGCCGTACGCCGGTACTCGCGATTGCCTACGATGTGCAGGAAGAGCGGCAGCGCCCGCTCGTCCCGCAGCGTGCCGAGGGCTGAAAGAACCGCCTCGCGCGAGCGCGCCGAGCCGGACATCAGCGCCTTCTCGAGCAGCCCGTACGCCTCGTCGGTCCCGATAGTGATGATGGCCCGGATCGCCTCGCGCTGCACGTTGACGTCGGCGTCCTCCAGCAGCGGCGAGAGCTCCGGCAGCGCGTCATTGCCGCCAAACGCGCGGAGCAGATAGATCGCGGTCCGGCGCACGGCAGGGTTCTGCGACGACTTCAGCTGCTCGACCGCTTCGCGCCCGCGGCTGCCGAAGGCCACCAGCACGTCGGTGAGCCGCCTGAACGCGCGGCCTCGATCCTCGACCGCCAGCGCCTCGGCGAGCGGACGGATCACCGGCGAGCCAATCGCGGCGCACAGCGCCTTCACGTGGTCGACGACCGCGTCGTCGATCGCTCGAAGGTGGCTGACCAGGTGCTCCATCAGATGGCCGCCGGCCAGGCGTTCGAGCGCGGCGACGGCGACCGCGCGCCGGGGCGATCCCGGCGCTTCGGCCTCGGCGGCAAGCGCCTGCACGAGCGGAACCGCCGACTCGAAGTCGCCGAGCAGCACCAGGTCGTCCACGTGGGCGACGGCCGGTTCCACCACGGCCTTCCAGCGCTCTGGTTCCTCTTCGATGCGGAGCAGATCGAGCAGCAGCTGGAGGTCGAGCCCGCGGATCTCGGCGTCGGTGATCGTCGCCAGCCAGCGCGGCCACCCGCTCCGGCGGATCGTCGCTCACGCGCTCGACGTCGACCGCCTGCGTACGTGACGTGGACAGCTCCCGCGCGTAGTCGGCCGAGACGAACTTCTCGTCCTGGTAGGACAGCAGCAGCTCCGAGGCGCGCTGCCACAGGCTGTGAAACCCCGTGTCTTTCCCCAGCGGCGTTTGCGTCACTTCCCGTTCGGCCAGGGCCACCAGGTTCTCCCGCCGATCGGGCTGGGGGACCAGCGCCTGGAACGCTTGCGCCAGGCGCCCGGTGGCGCCGCGCTCGGTCACCACGGAGCTGGCCACGAAGGTCGCGATGGTCGCGTCGCTCATGCGATCGACGACCTGCCCGACGATGTCGGTGGCCGGATCTGGCGCCTGGTATCGCTCGGTCAGCAGTTCGAGCATCACGTCCGGCGACAGGCGGCCGGCCGCGAGCGAGGCGTTGTTCAGCACCTGTTCAAGCTGGTCGGGAGCGGTGTCGAGCGCCGCCTTGGCCATGTAGCGGAACAGGCGCGACAACGCGCGTGCTTGTGCCCGCACGCCGCCAGCCTTCGACGCGTCGCCGTCGATGTGCTGCGCCAGCTGGCCCAGCCGTTCTGCGTCGCCGGCAATGGCGAGCAGCGCCTGCATCGTCTCGGCGTCGAGTTCGACGGCGTCGCCGGCGAGGCAATGGGTGACGACAGCCTCCCACGCGGCGTCGATGCCCGACTTGCGGTCGCGCAGGACTTCCGCGTAGTCGATCTCGCGCAGCTGCAGGTGTGGACCGCCTGTCGTGGCCCACAGCCGGCCTATGCCGCCTTCCGCGAGCAGGTCCTCCGTCGTGCGACCGAGCAGCAGCAGGAATCCCCGCCAGGCGGCCGGATCGGCGGCGCTCACCAGGCGAAGTTCGCCGACCAGGTGGGCGTGGAGCAGTCCGGCAAGCTCGCCGATGGCCGCGTCGGGCCGCACCGGCGCGCGCCCGTCGACGTGCAGGGCGTCAGGCAGGACCGTGATGTCCAGGGGGCCGGCGGCCGTGGCGCGGCCGGTGGCCTCGACCAGGCGCGACAGCGAGCTGACGATGGCCGGATGGCCGTCGGGATAAAGCGAGACCGCGCGGGTCGCCGCTTTGCACGCGCGCGCGAACTCGGAAAGCCGCAGCGCGATATCCGGTGGAAGCGCGTCGGGGGCCGGGGTCAGCGTCATCGAGAGCGGCGGCTGTCGGTACCGAGCCGTATTGTAGCTGACCCGGTCCTGGCGCGCTGGCTCGCGCCGCGGGCTTCCTCATATACTTCTGCCCGGCATGCGGGTTGTCGATCTCATTATTCGCAAGCGCGCGGGCGGGACGCTCACCCGCGACGAAATCGACGCCCTGGTCGCCGGCGTCACTGGGGGCACCGTTCCCGAGTACCAGACCGCGGCCCTGCTCATGGCCATCGTGTTCCGCGGCCTCGACGAGGAGGAGACCGCGTGGCTCACCGACGCGATGGTCCGATCGGGCCGGCGCATCGATCTCAGCTCGCTGTCGGGCGTGAAGGTCGGCAAGCACAGCACGGGCGGCGTGGGCGACAAGATGTCGCTGATCGTCGTGCCCATCGTTGCCGCGTGCGGCGCGCTGGTGCCGAAGAGCTCCGGCCGCGCCCTGGGCCACTCCGGCGGCACCATCGACAAGCTCGAGTCGATTCCCGGCTTCCGCATCGACATGCCGATGGCCGAGTGCCTCGACGTCCTCCGCGCGCACGGCTGCGTCTTCGTCGGTCAGACCGCGGACATCGCCCCGGCCGACAAGAAGCTGTACGCGCTCCGCGATGTCACCGGCACGATTGAGAGCGTGCCGCTGATTGCCTCGTCGATCATGAGCAAGAAGATCGCCGAAGGCGCCGACGCACTGGTCCTCGACGTCAAGGTGGGCCGCGGCGCCTTCATGAAGACCGTCGACGACGCCCGCCGACTCGCGCGCACGATGGTCGAGATCGGCAAGCGTGTTGGCCTGCCGACCCGCGCGGTGCTGACGGCCATGGACGCGCCGCTTGGCCGGGCGGTCGGCAACGCGCTCGAAGTGATCGAGAGCTTCGAGACGCTCAAGGGGCGCGGTCCGGCCGACGTCACGGAGCTGTCGACGACGCTGGCGACGCACATGCTGGTCGTGGCCGGGGTCGCCGCCGACCCAGACGACGGGCGGCGCCGCGTGCAGGAGGCGATCGCCAGCGGTTCGGCGCTGGAACGGCTGAAGGCCGTCATTCTCCGCACAGGGCGGCGACGCGCGCGTCGCCGACGACTACAGCCGTCTGGCATCGGTGGACCGTCGCGAAACGCTTGGCGCGCCGCGCGCCGGATTCATCACCGCCATCGACGCCGAGTCCATCGGCCGCGCCTCGATGATGCTGGGCGCCGGCCGCGAGCGGCTGGACACGCCGATCGATTACGGCGCCGGGATCCTGCTCGACGCCCCCGTCGGTCTCGAGGTGGCCGAGGGGCAGTCCCTCGCCGAGCTGTGCATCGGCCGGCACGCGCGCCTGGAGGAGGCGCGCGCCCTGGCGGCCTCGGCGTTCGTCATCGGCGACGCGCCGCCACTGCCCGGTCCGCTCGTGCACGACGTCGTCGCGTAGGAGGGCGCGGCTTCAGTCGCGCCACGCCCAGCCCATTCAGACCCGCGATGTTCAACGACCGCACCCTGCGTCTGTCGTGTGCCGCCGGCGCCCTGTTGCTGGCCGCGCTCGCCTACGCGCTCGAGGGCATGGTCGACAATCGTGTGCAGGCGGCCGCGGGGGTGATGTGCTTCCTGCTGGTGGCCGCCTCGTGCTCCTCGAACCTGCGCGCCGTCAACTTCCGGACGGTCGCGGGGGGCCTCGGGCTCCAGCTGCTGCTGGCCGTCTTTATCCTGAAGTTCGAAGTGGGGGGCGTACGTCCGGGCTACACGTTCCTGAACGCGGTCGCGGGCCTCGTCAAGCAGGCCCTCGCGTTCACCAGCGCCGGGTCCCAGTTCGTCTTCGGCGATCTCTCGCGCGAGGAGGCCCTGGGACGGGTGCTTCAGAACGGCTTCGTGTTCGCGTTCACGGCCCTGCCGACGCTCATCTTCGTCTCGTCGTTCTTCGCGGTGCTCTACTACTTCGGCGTGCTGCAGTTCATCGTCACGATGATGGCGCGCGCGATGATGCCGCTGCTGCGCACGAGCGGCGCCGAGACGCTCTCCGCGTCGGCCAACGTGTTCATGGGGCAGACCGAGGCGCCGGCGATGGTGAAGCCGTACCTGCCGCGGATGACGGAGTCGGAGCTCCTCGCGGTGATGGTGGGCGGGATGGCCACGATTTCGGGCGGCGTCATGGCGGTCTACATCAGCCTCGGCGCCGACCCGGTGGCGATTCTGACGACGAGCGTGATGGCGGCGCCCTGCGGACTGTACCTGTCGAAGATCCTGCTGCCGGAGGTCGAGGAGCCGGAGACGCGGGGCCGCGTCAGGATGGTCGTCGAACGGCAGCACATCAACGTGTTCGACGCGGCGGCGGCCGGCGCGTCGGAAGGCATGATGCTCGCGATCAACGTCGCCGCGATGCTCATCGCCTTCCTGGCCTTCATCGCGATGTTCGACTACCTGCTCGGGCTCGTGAACCCGGGGCTGACGCTGTCGGCCGTGTTCTCGGCCGTCTTTGCCCCGGTGTCTGTGCTGATGGGCGTGCCGCGGGCCGACGTCGCGCCGATGGCGGATCTGCTCGGGACCAAGCTCGTGGCGAACGAGTTCGTCGCCTTCGTGAAGCTGACCTCCGAGTACAGGGGCGTGCTCTCGGAGCGATCCTTCGTGCTCGCGACCTACGCGCTCACCGGATTTGCCAACTTCGGGTCGATCGCCATCCAGCTGGGTGGCATCGGCGCGATGGCGCCGACGCGGCGGAGCGACGTGGCGCGGCTGGGCACACGGGCGCTGCTCGGCGGGTTCCTGGCGACGCTCATCAACGCCGCGATCGCGGCGATGCTACTGTAGGAGGCCGAGGACCGGTGGCGAGCGACTACTTCGATCGTGTGGAGGAAGCGGCGACGTTTCTTCGCGGCCGGCTGCCCGCCATTCCTGCCGTGGCCGTGATTCTGGGGTCTGGCCTCGGCGCCTTCGCCGAGCGCCTCGACGACCCGGTCGCGTGCCGTATCCGCAGATTCCACACTGGCCGGCTTCAACCGTTGTTGGCCACGCCGGCACCCTGGTGTGCGGCGCCTCGCGCGGCGCGCCGGTGCTGACGCTGGCCGGCCGCGCCCATTTCTACGAAGGCCACGATCTGCGGACCGTGACGTTCGGGATGCGCGTCCTCGGGCGGCTCGGCGTGAAGACGCTGATCGTCACCAATGCGGCCGGCGGCATCAACACCTCGTTCTCACCCGGCACGCTGATGGCGATCGACGACCACATCAACCTGATGGGCAGCAACCCGCTCATCGGGCCCAACGAGGATCGATTCGGCGTCCGCTTCCCCGACATGACGGCGGTCTACGCGCCGCGGCTGCGGGCGATTGCCATCGACGCCGCACAGGAGGTGAAGGTCGACCTCCGCCACGGCATCTACGTCGCGCTTCACGGCCCGAGCTACGAGACGCCCGCCGAGATCCGCTTCCTCCGCGCCATCGGCGCCGACGCTGTCGGCATGTCCACCGTGCCAGAGGCCATCGTCGCCCGGCATATGGGCATCGAGGTGCTGGGCATCTCGTGCATCACCAATCCCGCCGCCGGAGTCCTGCCCGAGCCGCTGCATCATGACGAGGTGATGGAGGTGGCGCGGCGGGTGAGCGGCGAGTTCATCGCGCTGCTGGAGGCCATCGTTGCCCGAGTCTGATCCGCTCGTCGCCGCTGCTCGGCGTGCACGGACGCGCGCCGTCGCGCCCTATTCAGGCTTCAAGGTCGGCGCGGCCCTTGAAACCGTCGACGGCGAGATCGTCACCGGGTGCAACGTCGAGAACGCGACGTACGGCCTGACGATCTGCGCCGAGCGGGTGGCGATGTTCACGGCGCTGGCCGCCGGACACCGGCGCTTCCGCCGCGTTGCGGTGGTGGCGGCCACGCAGGCGCCGACGCCGCCGTGCGGCGCGTGCCGGCAGATCCTGTGGGAGTTTGCCGGCGATATCGAGGTCGTCCTCGCCAACCTGCGCCGAGAGACCGGCCGGCTCCAGTTGTCCGACCTCCTGCCGCTGCCCTTCGACGGGCGGCTGCTGACCTAGATCGCTTGAACGTGCTACGTGCTGGGTGCCTCGTGCCCTGTGCGGTGCTTTGTGCCTCGTGCTCAAGGTGCAGGGCACGGAGCAGCGCACGCAGCACCTGGCACGAAGCAGCGCACGCAGCACCCGGCACGAAGCACCGCACGCAGCACCCGGCACGAGGCACCCAGCACAAGCATCCCCTTGGCAGCCCCCGTCCAGTACAATCAACATCAATGCTTCCGACAATCGAGTGGCGCGATGACGCCGTGGTGATGGTCGATCAGCGCAAGCTGCCGGCCGACGAGATTTACGTGTCCTGCCGCACGGCCCCCGAGGTCGCCCGCGCGATCAAGACGATGGTGATTCGAGGGGCGCCGGCAATTGGCGTCGCGGCGGCGATGGGGCTGGCGCTCGGCGTCTCCCAGAGCAAGGCGACCGGGACCCAGAAGCTCGCGGCGGAGTTCTACAAGCTCTGCGAGCTGATGGCGGCGACGCGGCCCACGGCGGTTAATCTCTTCTGGGCCATCGAGCGGATGAAGCAGTGCTTTGCCGCCGGCGTCACCGCGGGCGAGTCGGTCGAGCAGGTGAAGGCGCGGCTCGTCGCCGAGGCCGGCCGGATCCACGACGAAGACGTCGCCAGCTGCCGTTCCATCGGCGCCTACGGCGCGACGGTCGTTCCCGACGACGCGCGCGTGCTGACCCATTGCAACGCCGGCGCCCTGGCCACTGCCGGCTACGGCACGGCGCTCGGGGTGATTCGCGGCGCCGTCGACGCCGGCAAGAAGGTCGCGGTGTTTGCCGACGAGACGCGCCCCTTCCTGCAGGGCGCGCGGCTGACGGCCTGGGAGTTGGTGAAAGACGGCATCGACACTACCGTCATCACCGAGAGCATGGCAGCGCCGCTGATGCGCGACGGCCGCATCGACCTGGTCGTTGTGGGCGCCGATCGCATCGCGGCCAACGGCGACACCGCCAACAAGATCGGCACCTACACCGTGGCGCTCGTCGCCCGCGAGCACGGCGTGCCGTTCTATGTCGCCGCGCCGGTCTCGACCATCGATCTGGACACGCCCGACGGCCGGCGCATCCCCATCGAGGAGCGCGATGCCCGCGAGGTCACGCACGTGAAGGGCGTCCGCCTGGCGCCGGAGGGCGCCCGCGTGTTCAACCCGTCGTTCGACGTGACGCCGCACGCGATGATCGCCGGCATCATCACCGAGCGCGGCATCGCGCGCGCGCCCTACACCGAGTCGCTCGCCGCCATCGTCGGCAGGGAGCCGGTCGCGGGCTGAATCCCTCAATCCGCGCAATTTCGTCAATCGTCAATCGCCAATCCTCAATCGACAATGTTGGTGCTCGGTATCGAGACGTCGTGCGATGAGACGGCCGCAGCCGTGGTCGAGGAGACGGGCGACCCGGCGCGCCCGTGGCGCACGCGCGCCAACGTCGTCGCGTCGCAGGCGGAGATTCATCGCGAGTGGGGCGGCGTCGTTCCAGAGCTGGCCTCGCGCCAGCACGTGCGCGACATCTGCGGCGTCGTCGAGCGGGCGCTCGAGGAGAGCGGCGTGACCCTGGACGAGATCGGCGCCATTGCGGTCACCCAGGGGCCGGGCCTGGTCGGGTCGCTGCTCGTCGGCGTCTCCTTCGCGAAGTCGATCGCCGCGGCCAGGCACGTCCCGCTGGTGCCGGTCCACCACCTCGCCGGCCACATCGAGTCGTTGGCCCTGCACAATGGGGAACTGCCGCTGCCGGCGGTGGTGCTCGTGGTCTCTGGCGGGCACACCAGCCTCTACCTGCTGCGCACGCCAGGGAACTACGAGCTGCTCGGCCGTACGAGAGACGACGCGGCCGGGGAGGCCTACGACAAGGTCGCGAAGCTGCTGGGTCTGGGCTATCCAGGCGGCCCGATCATCGACCGATTGGCGGCCGGCGGCAACGACCGGGCCGTCGATCTGCCTGCAACCCGGATCACGCACAAGGATCGCAACGCGCCGGATGCGCCCGGCACCCGCGATTTCAGCTACAGCGGGCTGAAGACCGCCGTGCTGCGGCACGTGGAGCAGCGCAAGGCGGCGGGCCGCTGGCCGCTCTCGCAAGCCGAGGTTGCGGATCTCTGCGCCAGCTTCCAGCGCGTGGTCGTCGACTCGCTGCTCGATCGGCTGTTCGCCGCGGCTCGCGCGCATGGCGCCGCCAGCGTCGGCATCGCCGGCGGCGTCTCGGCCAACAGCCGCCTGCGCGCCGACGCGCTCGCACGCGGCGCCGAGCGCGGCCTGCCGGTTTTCATCCCGAGCCTGGCCCTGTCCACCGACAACGCCGCGATGATTGCCGCCGCCGGGCTGCGCCGCTACGCCGAGGGCGTGCGTGCTGGCGCGGATCTCAACGCCGAAGCCAGCCTTGTGTTGACGTAGCCAACCACTCAGGAGATCCGGTCGTCCGATGCTGGTCCACACCGACTACCTCTGGTTCCACACGAAGGCCCGGCAGGAGATCATCCGCATCACCGACGAGGTGGCCGCCATCGTCAAGGCCAGCGGCGTGCGTGAAGGCATGGCGCTCGTCTCGGCGATGCACATCACCGCCGGCGTCTATGTGAACGACTGGGAGGGCGGCCTCATCGAGGACATCCAGGAATGGCTGGAGACGCTGGCCCCGGCGCGCAGCGACTACCGCCACCATCAGACCGGCGAGGACAACGCCGACGCCCACTTGAAGCGGACGATCCTGGGTCATCAGGTGATGCTGCCGATTACGGCCGGGTCGCTCGATCTCGGGCCGTGGGAGCAGGTGTTCTACGCCGAGTTCGACGGGCAGCGCCGCAAGCGCGTCGTCGTCAAGGTCATCGGCCTGTCGTGATCAGGGACGCCGCCGTCTGAGTGACATGAGAGACCCGTTCGACCTGGTTCGCGACTGGTTCGTGACGTTCAATCGCGGCGACCTGGCCGCGCTCGGCGGCTACTATGCCGACGACGCGTCGCTCGACCACGAAGCGGGACCGGTCGAGGGCCGGGATCGCATCGGCGATGCCTGGGCGGCGCACTTCAGGGCCTGGCGGCCCGGCTTCGACGGCGGCATACGCCGGCGGGTGCGGATGGTCGGGCGCATCGAGAGCGGCCTGATTCACGCCGAGTGGACGGCTCGCGAGGTCGACGCCGCCGGCCTGATTCGCGACCGGCGCGGCTTCTCGGACTTCCGCGTCGAGCACGGCGCGATTCATTCGCAGCGGGAAGTCGCGCACGAAGGCGGCGGCTCGGAGCCGGAGATCCTCACCGTCGGCGCGCAGCCGCTTCCTCCGCGGAAGTACCCGCCGCGCCCGGTCGTCGGCGTCGGCGCCGTAATCGTGGACGACGAGCGTGTCGTGCTGATCAAGCGCAAGTACGAGCCGCTGGCGGGGCGGTGGAGCCTGCCGGGCGGGACCCTCGAGCTGGGCGAGTCCCTCGAGGCCGGCGTCGCGCGCGAGATCCAGGAAGAGACCGGCCTCGACGTCGAAGTCGGCCCCGTCGTCGAGGTGTTCGATCGCATCCTGCTCGACGCCGACGGACGCGTGCAGTACCACTTCGTCCTCGTCGACTACCTGTGCCGCCCCATCGGCGGCCGACTGCAGGCCGGCTCCGACGTCGACGACGCGGTGTGGGCCGAGTCGGTGGACCTGGCGCGCTTTCAGTTGACGGGCAAGGCGACGGGCGTCATCGAGCGGGCGCTGTCGATGGTGCCCGAGGCGTTCTCGTGACAGTGGCGTGACCAATCGCGGACGCGTCGGCGCAAACCTGCTAGAGTGCCGGGCGACTCACACCTCGTCCAGGCATGCGGAACGGCACTCCGCCAGATCGTCCTGACTTCCTCGACCATCCGAGCGATCGTGTCCGTGCGCGACGGGCGCAAATCGAGCGATACAAGGTCAAGCTCGAGCGCACGTATCACAGCTGGCTCAACTGTCGTTCGCTCGAGCTGAAGGAAATGCTCGAAGCGAAGATGAGCGAATACGAGGAACGGATCGAACAGCTGGAACGTCTCAATCGCGCGCTGACCGGCGGCGAGTGATCACGGACGTCAACCACACGGAGAACACGAAGACACACAGAGGGCGAACTTGGCAGCGTCCGGATGAACCTCGACGTAGCGGTGCATCCCACGCTGCCAAAGCGTTCTGTGCGTCCTCTGCGACTTCTGTGTCTCCGTAATCGTCAATCGTCAATCCCCAATCGTCAATTCTTCTTGCGCCACGCGATGTACACGGGGACGCCGAGCAGCACGATCACGAGGCCCGGCCAGGTCGTCGCCGGACGATACGCGAAGAGCACGAGGAGAATCGTCGCCGCGCCGGCGATGTACAGGGCCGGAACGACGGGATAGCCGAAGGCGCGGTAGGGACGCGGCAGTTCAGGACGCGTGGCCCGGAGGCGGAACACGCCGGCGATCGTCAGGATGTAAAAGATGAGCGCCGCCGAGATCACGTAGTCGAGCAGGTTGCCGTACAGATTCCCGTAGCGGCCGGTAGCCGGATCGTAAGTGCGCGGCAGCACGAGCAGCACCGACCACAGGCCCTGGAGCACAAGGCCGGCGGCCGGGACCTTCGCGGCGTTGAGCTCGCCGACGCGGCGGAAGAACAGGCCGTCGCGCGCCATCGCGTAGTACGCGCGGGCGCCGGCGAGGATCAGCCCGTTGTTGCAGCCAAACGTGGAAATCAGGATCGCGACCGCCATCAGCGTCGACCCCAGGCCGGGGACGATGCTTTCGAGGGTGGCCGTAGCCACGCGATCCGAGGGCGCGGTCTGAATCGCGGTCAGCGGCAGCGTGACGAGGTACGCGACGTTGGCCAGCAGGTACAGCGCGGTCACCAGGCCCGTGCCGAGCGCCAGCGCCAGCGGCAGGTTGCGCCGCGGCTCCTTCACCTCGCCGGCGGTGAAGGTGATGTTGTTCCACGCGTCGGAGGAAAAAAGCGAGCCGGTCTGCGAGACGCACAGCCCGACAAAGAGGCCGAAGGCTGTCGCTGCGGTGAGGCCCGGCACGATGTCCACCTGGCCGCGCGGCGTCCACAGGTCGCCGAAGTTCGCCGCGACAGCGTCGGCGTTCCAGCCGAGCACCAGGCCGACGCCGATCAGCGCGATGACCGCGCCGGTCTTGGCCACCGTGAAGACGTTCTGCACGACGCGGCCGTACTCGATGCCGCGCGTGTTGGTCCATGTCAGAAGCGCGATGAGCAGAACGGCGACGAGCTGCGCCGTGGAGAGCGAGAGGGCGTAGCCCGTGCTCAGGTGAATCGGCGCGATCAGGTAGCCGTCTTCCGCGATGGCGGGCCACAGCACGCCGAGGAAGCGCGCGAAGGCGACGCCAACCGCCGCGATGGTGCCGGTCTGGATGACCAGGAACAGCGTCCAGCCGTACAGGAAGCCCCAGAGCGGCGAGAACGCCTCGCGGAGATAGACATACTGCCCGCCGGCGCGCGGCATCATCGCCGCCAGTTCGCCATACGACAGCGCCGCCGCCATCGTCAGGACGCCGGTGACGAGCCACGCGGCGAGCAGCCAGGCCGGGCTGCCGACCAGCCGGGCGATGTCGGCCGAGACGATGAAGATCCCGGACCCGATCATGGAGCCGACGACGACCATGGTGGCATCGAAGAGGCCCAGCCCGCGCTTGAACTCCGTGTCGAGCGCGGTCGCGTCTGTCGGTGACTTCATGGCGTCTGTGGTCATTCGTGCCCCTTTGGAATAGGATTTCGAGTTGCGCCCGCACTATACACGGGCAGGAGGCGGATTGCTCGCGCTCGACCTGGTTCAGACTCTCGCACTTGCCGCCGTGGTGCTCTTCGTCGGATACGGCATCAAGCGCCGTGTCCCGCTGCTCGGCCGCTACAACATCCCGGCTCCCGTGGTCGGCGGACTCCTCGTCGCCACGATCCTCAGCATCGCGCGGCTGCGCGGCGTGACGCTCGTGACGTTCGACACGACGCTGCAGACGCCGCTGCAGAACGCGTTTTTCGCCTCGGTCGGCTTCGGCGCGAGCCTCGCGCTGCTCCGTGTCGGCGGCCCACTGGTCGTGCTGTTCCTGATCGCGGCGACGCTCGCCGCCATCGGGCAGAACCTGCTCGGCATGGGGCTGGCGACGGCGCTCGGGCAGCATCCGCTCTTCGGCGTGCTGGCCGGTTCGGTCACGCTCACTGGCGGGCCGGCGACCGGGCTGGCGTTTGCGCCGCTGTTCGAGGCGGCTGGCGTGCCGTCGGCGGCGACGCTGGCAGTAGCGGCGGCGATGGTCGGCATCGTCTCCGGCGGCTTGATCGGGGGACCGATTGGCACGCGGCTCATCACCCGGCATCGCCTGGCGCTGCCGCTGAGGGATCGGCGGGAGGTGGCGGCGCAGCCGGCGACCGAGATCGTCGAACAGCAGGTCGCCGAGCCGGTGGCGGCGGCGCCAGCCGGCGAAGACCGCGAGTCGTACGTGCTGCTCAAGACGCTGACGGCGCTGCTGGTCGCCATGTGGATCGGCGGCCTGTTCAGCGCGTGGCTGGCGCCGGTGCTGGCGACGGTGAAGATGGCGCTGCCGGCCTATATCGGCGCGATGATCGTCGCCGCCGCGGTGCGCAATCTCGACGACTGGCTCGGCTGGATTGGCCTGTCGCAGCAGGCGCTCGACGATCTGGGCAACGTCGCGTTGTCGCTGTTTCTCGTGATGGCGCTGATGACGCTGAGGCTCTGGGAGATCGTCAACCTGGCGCTGCCGCTGGCGATCATCGTCGCGGCGCAGGTGGCCTTCATCGCCGTGCTGTGTCTGTGGCCGATCTACTGGCTGATGGGCCGCGACTACCAGGGCGCGGTCACCTCGAGCGGCTTTGCCGGCTTCATGCTGGGCACCACGGCCAACGCGATGGCGAACATGGAAGCGCTGGTCGAGAAGTACGGCCCGGCGCCGCGCGCGTTCCTGGTCGTGCCCATCGTCGGGGCCTTTTTCATCGACGCGACCAACTCGCTCATCATCAGCTTCTTCCTCGGATGGTTCCAATGACGCTCAGCCGCGACGCCGCATGGGCCCTGGTGACCGAATGGACCCAGAGCGAGAGCCTGCGCAAGCACATGCTGGCCGTCGAGGCCTCGGTGCGCGGCTACGCGCGGCTGTACGGCGAGGACGAGGAGGCGTGGGGTATCGTGGCGCTGCTCCACGACTTCGACTACGAGCGCTATCCCGACGCCGAGCATCACCCCTTCAAGGGCGTCGAGGTCCTGACTGGCCTGGGCTATCCGGAGTGGGTGACCCGGGCGATCCTGTCGCATGCCGACTACAGCGGCGTGCCGCGCGAGTCGCGACTCGAAAAAGTGCTTTACGCGTGCGACGAGATGTCCGGCTTCGTCACGGCCGCCGCGCTCGTGCGCCCCTCGAAGAGCGTGCTGGACCTCGAGCCGGCGTCGGTGATCAAGCGGATGAAGGACAAGGCGTTTGCCAAGGCCGTCAGCCGCGACGACCTTCGCCGCGGCGCCGAAGAAGTGGGACTGCCGCTCGATCAGCACATCGGCAACGTGATCCGCTTCATGGGCGAATGCGCCGAGGCGCTGGGGCTGAAGGGCAGTCTCTGAATTGGCGATTGGCGATTGACGATTGACGATTACGAATTCCGCGGCTGGGGCCCGCGTGGCTGGTGAGTAACGAGCGCCGCCCGGCAAAGGTTCCCTTCGTGAAATCGCCGCATCGTGTCATCGTAATTGTGAGCCCTGATGCCGAACCGCGACCGGCTGCCGCCCGTATCAGAACATCACATGGTTGAGCCGACATCCCCCGACACGGCGCCCGACACCGCGGCCGTCGTGTCCCTCCAGGGCGTCAGCGTCGCCTACGGCAAGAACTGGGCGCTCCGTGACGTGACCGCCAGCTTCCGTCCCGGCGCCGTCGGGCTGCTCGGACCCAACGGCGCCGGCAAGAGCACGATGATCAAGAGCCTCCTGGGCTTCATCAAGCCCGACCAGGGGCAGATGCGCGTGCTCGGCCTCGACGTCGCCGACGCGCCGCTCGAGATTCGCGCGCGCATCGGCTACATGCCGGAGAACGACGGGCACATCCCCGGCATGAACGCCGTATCCTTCGTCGCCTACTGCGGCGAGCTCGCCGGGCTGGACGCCGTGGACGCGATGCAGCGCGCGCACGAGGTGCTCTACTACGTCGGCCTCGGCGAGGCCCGCTATCGCAACCTCGAGACTGTACTCGACGGGCATGAAGCAGCGCATCAAGTTGGCCCAGGCCCTGGTGCACGACCCCGACCTGCTCTTCCTCGACGAGCCGACCAACGGCATGGATCCGAAGGGGCGCGACGAGATGCTGGAGCTGATTCGCGACCTCGGGCACAACAAGAACGTCAACCTCATTCTCTGCTCGCACTTGTTGCCCGACGTCGAGCACTGCTGCGACCACGTCGTCGTGATGGACAAGGGACACATCGCCGCCGCGGGCCCGATCGCCGAACTGAAGGGGCCTCGTGGGCGCGTCTTCGAAGTGCGCGCCAAGGCCGGCCACGATCGGCTCATCGCCGCGTTTACGGCTGCCGGCTTCGAGTGCCACGAGACCGACGAAGACGTGATGCGGGTGTTCGTCGGCGAAGGGCTCGGCCCGAAGGACGTGTTCGCGCTGGCGGCGCGCGAGGGCCTCCAGCTCCGCCACCTGCGGCCGAGCGTCCCGACGCTCGAGGACGTCTTCGCGAAAGCGGTCGGGGAGCGCTGATGCCGATCCACGACCAGGGCTATCGGCGCTACGGCGGGAAGCGCGCGGCACGCGGCGCCGCGTGGCTCGTCATCGCCAGGGCGGGGATTCGCACGCTCGTCGCCAAGCGGCTGTTCCTGGCGCTGCTGCTGGCCTCGTGGCTGCCGTTTCTCTACCACTGCATCCGGATCTACCTGACCACCAACTTCGGCCAGCTCTCGATGCTGGGGACGACGGCCCAGACGTTCCGGCAGTTCCTGGAAGTGCAGGAGATCTTCGTCTTCTTCATCACGATTTACGCCGGCGCGGGCCTGATCGCCAACGATCGGCGCGCCAACGCGCTCCAGATCTACCTGTCGAAGCCGCTGACCCGGTCCGAGTACGTCGCCGGCAAGGCCGCCACCCTCGCGATGTTCCTGCTGGCCGTCACCTGGCTGCCGGCGATGCTGCTGCTGGTGATCCAGGGGTTGTTCGCCGGCAGCTTCGCCTTCGTGCGCGCGCACCTCTTCCTGCTCCCGGCGATCACGGTCTACGCGTTCCTGCAAGTGTTGCTCGCGACGCTGGCGATGCTGGCGCTCTCGTCGGTGACGAAGAGCGCCCGGTTCGTCGGGATCATGTATGCGGGCCTGATCTTCTTCACCGACGCCATTTTCGCGATGCTCAAGTTCCTGGTGAAGGCCAGCGGCGCCTCGCTCATCTCGCCGACGCAGACCCTCGCACAGCTGGGCGATGTGATCTTCCGCGTGCCGCCGCGGCACGACACCCCGACCATTTTGTCCCTGGCGATGATCGTGGCGATCCTCGTCGCGTCGCTGGTCGTGCTCGAGCGGAAGGTGCGCGGGGTGGAGGTGGTGGCGTGAGCGACGTGGCGGCAGGCGCCCTGGTCGAGGCCGATCACCTCTCGAAGTGGTACGGCCAGGTCATCGGCCTGAACGACGTCAGCGTCGCCGTGCCCCGGGGCATCACCGGCCTGCTCGGGCCCAACGGCGCCGGCAAGTCGACGTTCATGAAGCTCATCACCGGTCAGCTCAAGCCGAGCAAGGGCACAATTCGTGTGCTCGGCGAGCCGATCTGGGGCAACCCGAAGCAGTTCTTCCGCATCGGGTTCTGCCCGGAGCAGGACGCGTTCTACGACCGGATGACCGGCCTCGAATGGGTGACGGCGCTGGTGCGGCTGAACGGCTACTCCGAGTCCGAGGCCGACGCCGCCGCGAAAGTGGCGCTCGAGCAGGTCGACCTGCTGCCGGCCGCCGGCAAGAAAATTGGCGCCTACAGCAAGGGCATGCGCCAGCGCGTGAAGCTGGCGCAGGCGCTGGTCCACGATCCGGAGCTGCTGATTCTCGACGAGCCGCTGAGCGGCATGGATCCGATCATGCGGCGCCGCACCATTCGCCTGATCAAGGACTGGGCGCGCGCCGGCAAGAGCATCCTCGTCTCGAGCCACATCCTGCACGAGATCGAGGCGATGACCTCCAACATCCTGCTCATCAACAACGGCCGCATCCTCGCCGAAGGCAACGTCCACCAGATCCGCGATCTCATCGACGAGCACCCGCACACCGTCTACATCCGGGCCGCCGACCCGCGCGCGCTCGCCCGCCGCTTCCTGGCGGACGACGACGTGTTGAGTCTGAAGTTCGATGAAGGCGCCATCATCGTGCAGACCGGGAAGCCCGACGTCTTCTACGATCGGCTCACCAGGCTCGCCGCGAGCGGGGAAGTGGGCGCGGTCGACGAGGTGGCGTCGCCGGACGACAATCTGGCGGCGGTCTTCCAGTACCTGGTGAAGTGATGGCAGGATATTCGCGACAGTCCACAACCGCGAGATCGCGACGCCACGAAGCCGCGACGGCACGTCACAATGGCTTTCAACCCTTCTGCCTTCGCGGCATCGCGGCATGTCGGCATCGTGGTTGTTGAGCGGACAGGCCATGACTGATCGCCCAGCCCCCCGGATGCCCTCCCTCGCCACGGCCTCGCTGCGCGTGTTCGACCTGTCGCTCGGCGAGATGCTCTGGTCGCGCCGCACGGTGTTTCTCGCCATCGTCGTCGGCGGGCCGGTGCTGATTGCCGTCATCCTGCGGGTCGTGGACGCGCTGAACGTCCCGGCGCTGCGGGTCAACGGGGTGAAGCTGGCGGGGCCCAGCATCTTCGGCCTGATGATCTGGTTCCTCTTCCTCCGGTTCATCGTCCCGGTCCTGGGGATTTTCTACGGCACCTCGTTGATGGCCGACGAGGTGGAGGACAAGACGATCACTTACCTGTTTACACGGCCGATTCCCCGCGCCGCCGTGCTGGTCGGCAAGTACCTCGCCTATCTCGCCTCGACCGTGCTGATCGTGCTGCCGTCGGTGATGCTGGTGTACTTTCTGATCGTCCCGATCGGGGATGGGTCCATTCCAGCGACGTTCCCGACGCTGCTGCGCGACCTGGCGCTGCTGGCGCTCGGGCTGTCGGTCTACGGCGCGCTGTTTGCAGCCGTGGGAGCCTGGATCAAGCGGCCCGTGCTGTTTGGCCTTTTCTTCGCCTTCGGGTGGGAGAACTTCGCCATGGCCCTGCCGGGGGACATGAAGCGGTTTACGCTGGCCTTTTATACTCAGAGCCTCGTGCCGCATGCGATGCCCCAGGACGGCCTGGTCACCTTGCTCCAGTCGGTGTTCAAGGACACCGTCAACCCTGTCCAGGCGGTCCTGACGCTGCTGGTCGTGCTGGTGGCCGCGCTGGCACTGGCTACCCGGGCCGTGGAACGCCGGGAATACGTGCTGGAGCAATGAGTTGGGGCCAATGGCGGAACCCTTCGCCGAGCCCGGCCGTATAACGAAACTGAGGACCCTGCGCGGATGACCAAACGGACCCGCTATTTCGTGTTCGGCTCGGTAACGGTGCTGCTCGTGGGGCTGTGCACCGGCCTGGTCGCGTACTACACCGGCATGCCGATGGGCGCCTTCGGGCAGACCTCCGGCCTGTCGGAGCTGCGGTATGTGCCGGCGAGCGCCTCGGTCGTGGCGTATGCGGACGTGCGGAATCTCATGCAGTCCGAGCTGCGGCAGAAGCTGCACAAGGCCATCGACGAGCATGGCGAGGACGGCCAGGCTGAATTCCAGAAGGAAACCGGCATCGACATCGAGAACGACATCGATCGGGTCGTGGCCTTCATGGAGCCGGACGCCAGCGGCGCGGGCCACACGGGCATGGTGGTGGCCACCGGCCGCTTCGACCAGGGCCGGCTCGAGGCGTTGGCTCGCGAGCATGGCGGCACGGTCGAGGACTACGGCGGCAAGCGGCTGATCTCCAAGGCCGACATCGAGCACGAGGGCGGACATAAGAGCAGGGCCCTCGCGTTCCTGGACACCGGCGTCGTCGCGTTCGGCGAAACCGCCGTTGTCAAGCAGGCCATCGACCGCAAGGGCGCTGGCAGCGTCACCGAAAACGCCGAGCTGATGGATCTGGTGCAGGACATCGACGACAGCAACGCGTGGGCCGTCGGCCGGTTCGACGACCTGATGAGCCGCGCCAAGCTTCCGCAAGACGTGGCCGGCAAGATTCCTTCGGTGAAACTCTTCTCGGCCAGTGGCCGCATCAACGGTGGGCTCACGGGCCTCATCCGCGCCGAAACCCGCGACGAACAGGCCGGCCAGAACCTCCGCGACGTCGTCCAGGGGTTCCTCGCTCTCGCCAAGATGCAGGCCAACAGCCAGCCGGAGATTCAGGCGCTCGTGAATTCCCTCCAGCTGTCCGGCACGGGCAAGACCGTCGCGTTGTCCTTCCAGGTCCCCTCGCAGGTGATTGACACGATCGCCGCCGCCAAACAGAAGGCGGAAGAAGACTAGCCAGTTACGGGTTACGGGTTAGAATGTCGCGGATTGTGAGGGGCTGACTCCTACGGGGGTCAGCCCTTCGCTATTTGGGCTGCCTTAACCCGTAACCCGTAACTCGTAATTCGAAGGTATGTCCGAGCTCGTGTTCTTCTACGGCACGCTGATGACCGGCTTCGATCGCCGGCGGCGGCTGGGGATGGACGAGCAGCTGCGATTTCGCGGGCGCGGCTGGATCACCGGCGCGCTGTTCGATCTGGGCTTGTATCCCGCCGCCGTTCCTGCAGCTGAAGGGAGAGTGTTCGGCGAGGTCTTCGAAGTCGATGCCCCCGAGGCCGTCCTGGCCGCGCTCGACCAGATCGAGGGCTATCAGCCGTCCGCGCCCGACGCCAGCCTGTATGTGCGCAGGCTCGTGCCGGTCAACTTCGAGGACGCGCCGGCGGCCGAAGCCTGGGCGTACTTCTACAACGCGCCACTTGGCCGCGCGCCGCGCATCCCTTCCGGCGACTATCTCGTGTATCTCAAAGTCAAATGACGGACGCCTTCGTGTCTTCGCGCCTTCGTGCCTTCGTGATTGTGATTGCCGTGGCGTGGTCCGCCGCCGGCGCCTTCGCTCAGCCATCCCTCGATCCCAACATCGTCAAGCTGCTCGAGTCGGTCTCGTCGTCGCGGCTCGAAGCCGACATCAAGACCCTGGCGGCCTTCGGCACGCGCCACACGTATTCGGACACCTCGTCGCCGACGCGAGGCATCGGCGCAGCACGCCAGTGGATCCACGACCAGTTCGTCAAGGCGAGCCCGAAGCTGCAGGTCGGCTTCGACAGCTACCAGGTCGTGGCGCAGGGTGGCCGGCTGCATGCGGACGTGGAGCTGCGGAACGTGATGGCCGTCCTGCCCGGCCGATCGCCTCGCCGCATCTACGTGTCGGGCCACTACGACTCCGTCGCCCGGCGCACTGACGGCACCGGCGGTCAGGGCGGCTTCGACTGGACGCGCGCCGACAACGACGCACCCGGCGCAAACGACGACGGCAGCGGGACGGCGCTGGTGATCGAGCTGGCACGCGTGTTCGGGCAGAGCGGGCTCGACTTCGACGCCACGATCGTCTTCATCGCGCTTGCCGGAGAAGAGCAGGGGCTGGTGGGCGCGAAGCTGCATGCCGAGCGCGCGACGACGGAAGGCTGGCGGATCGACGCCGTCCTCAACAACGACATCGTCGGCAACTCGAATGGCGGCGCCGGCGCGGCCGACGGCGACCGCGTTCGTGTCTTCTCCGAGGGGCCTGAAGATTCCGCCTCGCGGGCCGTGGCGCGGTACGTCCGTCAGGCGGCGGCGCGCTACCTGCCCGGGCACGGGGTCGTCCTGGTCGCGCGGGCCGATCGCTTCGGTCGCGGCGGCGATCACACGTCGTTCAACCAGCACGGCTTCGCGGCGGTGCGCTTCACCGAAGCCAACGAGCAGTACGACCGGCAGCACACCGTCGCCGACACGCCCGACGGCGTGGACCCGGCCTATCTGCAGCGCAACGCCCGGGTGAATGCCGCGGCGCTGGCGACGCTTGCGCTGGCTCCGCCGGCGCCGGTTGTCACAGCGGAGAAAGGCGCGCCCCGGCTGGGCCGCGGCACCGGCGGCTACGACGCCGCGCTGGAGTGGGCGGCCAGTCCCGGCGCCATCGGCTATCGCGTGGTGTGGCGGCAGGCGTGGAGCGCCGACTGGGAGCACGACCTGGTCGTCGGCAACGTGACCAGCGCGGTGCTTCCGCGGCTCTCGATCGACGACGTCGTCATCGGGGTGGCCGCCATCGGACCTGGCGGCCACGAAAGCCTGGTCAGCTCGTACATCGTCCCAACGCGCCCCGCGGCGCCAATCAAGACGCGCTGATCAGTACGTCAACCACAGAGTCACAGAGAACACCGAGACGCACGGAGGCATGCTTCGGCAGCATCGGATGAGCCCCAGCGCCGGTGCGTATCCGGGCGTTGCCGCACGCATTCTCTGTGCGTCCTCCGAGCCTCTGAAGGCTCTGTGTGTCTCCGTGTTGGCGTACGTGATTGAGACGAGCCGCTAGCCTCGCCGGCCGGTCTTGACGGCTTCCAGGAACTGTTCCAACGCCGTGCCGACCCAGTTCGGCATGCCGATGAACTCGATGCCGGCCCTGTAGACGACCGCCTCGGGATCGATGTCGTGGATGTGGCAGTGCACGACGCGTCCCTTGACGACGACGGACTGGCTGCCGAGGCCGAGACGGAACTCGTGCAGCGAATTGAGCTGGAGCGGGAACGTGGATTCGATCTGCGCGCCCGTCCGGCTCAATTCCTTGACGCTGATGCTCTGGTGAACGGTCGCGTCGCCAGGCAGTTCGCCCAGGATCTGGATGCGCTCTTCGTCGCGCCGGTTGCCGGCCATGCCGAGGAGTATCGGTCGGATTGTGGACCGGCTGCAGTCGGCGCACGGCGGCACTGAAGTGCCGCCCTCCTGACGACACTAGGAGGGCGCGGCTTCAGCCGCGCCTAGTGCAGCGTCAGTGGACGAGTGACCGGTAGATCGTCCTCGATGGTCGCCACGTCGTCCACTTCCTCTTCCTGGTCGTCGGACTCGGAGGTGTAGGTGACGACCGGGATCCGCTTCGTCTGCGGATCGAGCTTGAGCATCGAGAGCAGCTGGAAGCCGTCGGCGCGATCGATGGCCGTGCAGAGCACGACCAGGTTGGGCTGTTCCTTCGCGATGAGCGAATACGCGTGCTGCGAGGCGTCGGCGAAGAGCAGATCGTACCGCCCCCCTTCGAGCACCGACTCGAGCAGGTCGAGCACGTCCGGCGTGCCGTTGACCACCACGACCTTTTGCGTCGGTCTGATGACGGTCTTCGTCAACGTGGCTTGGCTCGTGTTCATCGCATCACCCTCTGCCGCAGAATTGATTCAAGAATCGCGCCACGTGCTGGCGCTCCGCCAGATCGCCCCCTTCGTACTCATCTGACTCCGCCGCTGGCCCCCAGGTTTCGCCCGCCGTAAGCCGGGCCGCACCGCCACTCACTAATTCCTGACGAATCCGCGCCGCTGATGTTCCGCTGGCCTCTCCTTGCACGGCCTAACCGGGTACGGCACTCTTTGACCATGTCCATGCCTGAGACACCCGTGTCCACATATCGCAACTTCATAGATGGTGAATGGGTTACGCCCACCACGGCCGAGACGTTCGACAATCGCAACCCGGCCGACCGCGACGACCTGCTGGGCTCCGTGCCGAAGTCCTCGGCCGCCGACGTCGACGCGGCGGTAGCGGCGGCGCGCGCCGCGTTTGCTCGCTGGCGCCTCGTGCCGGCGCCGAAACGCGCCGAGATTTTGTACCGCGCCGCCCAAATATTGTCGGAGCGCAAAGAAGAGTACGCGCGCACCATGACGCGCGAAATGGGCAAGATCCTGGACGAAACGCGCGGTGACGTGCAGGAAGCGGTCGACATGAGCTACCTCATGGCCGGCGAGGGCCGGCGGATGTACGGACAGACCGTGCCGTCGGAGCTGCGCGACAAGTTCGCGATGTCGATGCGCCAGCCAATCGGCGTGTGCGGGATGATCACCGCGTGGAACTTTCCCGATCGCCGTCCCGTCGTGGAAGATCCTGCCGGCGCTGGTCTGCGGCAACACAGTCGTGTTCAAGCCCGCCGAGGAAGCGCCCGCCTCGGCCGTGAACTTCGTGCAGGCGCTGGTCGATGCCGGCCTGCCGGCAGGCGTGCTGAATCTCGTGCTCGGCGACGGTCCGGGCGCCGGCGCGCCGCTGCTCTCGCATCCCGACGTCAACGTGATCTCGTTCACCGGGTCGACGGAGACCGGTCGCCTCGTCAACCAGGCATGCGCGCCGAGCTTCAAGAAAGTGCACCTGGAGATGGGCGGCAAGAACGTCATCCTCGTGATGGACGATGCGAACCTCGAACTGGCGGTCGACGGCGCGCTCTGGGGTGGTTTCGGCACCACCGGCCAGCGCTGCACGGCCGCCAGCCGCGTCGTCGTACATAAGAACGTCTACGCGCACGTTTCTGGATCGCTTCGTCGCCCGGGCCAAGACGCTGCGCGTCGGCAACGGCCTGGAGCCGGAGACGCAGATGGGGCCGAGCGTCAGCGAAGCCCAGCTTCAGCGGGTGATGGAGTACGTGCAGATCGGCCAGCGCGAGGGGGCGCGGCTGGCAACGGGCGGCTCGAGGCTCGCCGGCGGGGCCTGGGCCCGCGGCCACTTCCACGAGCCGACGGTGTTCGCGGATGTGACGCGTACCATGCGCATCGCACGAGAGGAAATCTTCGGCCCGGTGGTGTCGGTGCTCTCCTGCGCGTCGCTCGACGAGGCCGTGGACATCGCCAACGACGTCGCCTACGGGCTGTCCGCCTCCATCTACACGCAGGACATCAACAAGGCGTTTGCCGCCATGCGCGACGTCTACACCGGCATCTTCTACGTGAACGCGCCGACCATCGGCGCCGAAGTTCATCTGCCGTTCGGCGGCACGAAGGCGACCGGCAACGGCCACCGCGAAGCCGGCACCGCCGCGCTCGACGTCTTCTCGGAATGGAAGTCGGTCTACGTCGACTTCAGCGGCAGGCTGCAGCGCGCCCAGATCGACGTCGTGCAGGTTTAGCGCGTTGACACAATCGCGAAGCTGCGCGAAGGCGCGAAGACACAACCGTACGTAGGCCCGAACTTTAGTTCGGGCGCTTCGTGCTGAGGCGGAACTGAAGTTCCGCCCGACGTACGATCGTGGTCTAATCTGCCAATGCGTCGCGTCGTCCTTTCCCTGGTCGTCGTCGGCCTTGTGCTCGGCCGGGCGTCCGCCCCGGTCGCCCTGCACACGGTTCCGGCTCCACGAGAGGTGCTTGGATTCACGCCGGGCGACGACTACAAGCTGGCCGACTTCCGTCAGCTCCAGGACTACTTCCAGAAGCTGGACGCCGCGTCAGATCGCGTCCGCGTCCATTCCGCCGGCAAGTCCACCGAGGGCAACGACATGCTCGTGGCCCTCATCTCGTCCGAGGAGAATCTCGCGAAGGCCGACCACTATCGCGACATCAGCAAGCGCCTCGCGTACGTGCGCGGCGTGAGCGCCGAGGGCGCCGCCGCGCTGGCGCGCGAGGGCAAGGCCGTCGTCTGGATCGACAACGGGCTGCACGCCAGCGAAGTCGCGACGGCACAGCACGCCTTCGTCCTCGCGCACCGCGTCGCCACCGACGAGTCGGCCGAGATGCGGGAGATCCGCGACAACGTCATTCTCGTGCTGCTGCCGACGGTGAATCCGGATGGCATGAACCTGGTCGTCGACTGGTACCGCAAGCACGTCGGCACGCCGCACCAGGACAGCCCGATGCCGTGGCTCTACCAGAAGTACATCGGCCACGACAACAATCGCGACGCCTACATGCAGACGCAGGCCGAGACCCGCATCGTCAACACGCTGCTGTACAAGGACTGGCTGCCGCAGATCATGTACAACCAGCACCAGGCGGGATGGCCGCCGCCGCGGATGTTCGTGCCGCCGTTTCCCGACCCGTTCAACCCCAACATCGACTCGCAGGTGATGCGCGGCATCGACCTCGTCGGCGGCGCGATGCTCGATCGCTTCGAGCGCGAGCGGAAGCCCGGCGTCGTGTCGCGGTACCAGTTTTCCACCTGGTACAACGGCTCGATCCGCACTGCCGCGTACTTCCACAACATGATCGGGATCCTGACCGAGACGTGGCATCCCTCGGCGACGCCCTATACCTACGACCCGAAGCGCTTTCCGGCGGAGTTCGACAACGGCGTCTCGACCAGTGAGCCCTCGAGCACCTATCCCAACCCGTGGCTCGGTGGCACGGTGCGGCTCGCCGACGCGATCGACTACATGCTCACCGGCTCGCTGGCCGTGCTGCAGGTGGCGGCGAAGTACCGGGAGCAGTTCCTGCTCGGCATCTACCAGATCGGCGCGCGGCAGATCGCGACCGGGGCGGCGGAGACGCCGCTGGCGTACGTGATTCCGCCAGACCAGCACGATCTGCCGGCGGCGGCGCTCTTCGTCGAGACGCTGATGCGCGGCGCGGTCGAGGTGCACCGCGCCGACGGACCCTTCACCGCCGACGGCACGTCCTATCCAGCCGGGACCTGGGTCGTCCGGATGGACCAGCCATTCCGGCCCTTCGCCAGGGACCTGCTCGAGCCGCAGCGCTATCCCGATCTCCGCACGACGCCCGGCGGGCCGCCGAAGCCGCCGTACGACACCGCCGGATGGACGCTGGCCTACCAGATGGGCGTCGAGGCGGTCGCGGTGAAGACACCGCTCACCGCGAAGACTCTCCCTGCTTACCGACTACCCGCGCATCGAGGGGCGCGTGACGCTGCCGCCGCGGGCGATTCTGCATCCCGCGGCGCACCCGACGATGGCGAGTGCGATCGCCGAGGCGGACACGCAGAGCGTTGGCGCCGGCACGTACGTCATAGCCGCAGAGGCCAATGCGGCGTTTCGCGCCGTCAACCGGCTACTGGCGGCCGGACTTTCAATCGCGCGCGTTCCAGGTGGCGGCGGGGCTTCAGCCCCGCGGAACGACGTCAGCCCTCTATCTCCCGGCTCATTCGTCGTGACTGTCCGCGACGCCACGCAAGGGCGCACGCTCACCGAGATCGTCCGGGCCGAAGGCGTCGAGGCGCAGCGCGTCGAACGCCTGCCGCGCATTGCTCTTCCGCCGGTGAGCCCGGCGCGGATCGGCCTTTACAAGAGCTGGGTCGCGAACATGGACGAGGGCTGGACGCGGTGGCTGCTCGAGCAGTACGCCTTCCCTTACACGACGATCGTCGACGCCGACGTGCGGAAGGGCAATCTCCGCGAGCGCTTCGACGTGATCGTTCTGCCCGACCAGGCCCCGCGCCGCATCGTCGCCGGCCATCAGCCGGGCGATCGGTCGCGCGAGGGCCCGTGGAACCCGGTGCCGGCCGAGTATCAGGGCGGCATCGGCGAGGCTGGCGTCGAGGCGTTGAAGCTGTTCGTGCAGGCGGGAGGACGGCTGATCACCTTCGACGCCGCCAGCGATTTGCCTCTCCAGTCCTTCGGCGGCGTCTTCGCGCACATCAGGAACACGATTACGCCGATGGGCCGGACGACGTTCTACTGCCCGGGATCCGTCGTCCGGCTCGACGTCGATCTCTCGCAGCCCGGCGCCTACGGCATGACCGCGCGGCCGGCTGCCTATTTCGCCGGCTCTCGCGCCTTCGAGACCGGCGAGCCGACCGCGGTCAGCATCGCGCGCTATGCCTCGAAGCCGTCGGATGTGCTGATGAGCGGCTGGCTGCTCGGCGCCGAGCACCTGGCCGGCCGCCACGCCGTGCTTGGACGTGCCTCTTGGGAAGGGGAGCGTGCGGCTGTTCGCGTTCCGCCCGCAATTCCGTGCGCAGCCACACGGAACGTTCAAGCTGGTGTTTAACGGACTCTATCGGTAGCGTTCCTAGGTTCCGTAGGTTCATAGCGGTTCCCACGTTCCGACGCTCCCCACCGGCCCCACTACCGCTTCGCCATCTTCGAAGTGACTGTCCTGTTTCAGGTCGGGGTTGACGAAGAACCCGACCTGCTCGGCAGCCAGCAGGTGCTCGTTGGCCTCGACGAAGCGCTCCTGCATCAGGTAGATGACGGGGAGGTTGTTGTGGGCGGCGCCGAGGCGATCGTCCACGCGCAGCGCGGCGCGATAGGCCTTCTCGGCTTCGGCGAATCGCTCGGTCCTGAAGAAGGCGCTGCCGAGGGAGAGCGTCACGAAGGCCGGCACCGGCTCGCCGAACTCGACGTTGATGCAGCGAGCCGACGGCTCGTTGGTGAAGCCAACTGGGCTCCACGAGGCGCAGAATGTCGTTGACTGCATGGGTCTCGGGCAGGTGTAGCTGCGAATGTCTTCGAGCTCCAGCGAGGTGGTCGCGGCGCGCGCGGTCGGCCGCCACGGTCGTTGAACTCGTGCCGGACTCCGCCTCGAAGAGCGCATAGCACTCCTTCAGGTTCAGCAGCGCCTGCTGGTATTTCCTGAGCGACAGATGGCGCGTCCGGGCGTAACAGGCCATCGGACACTTCGGATTGAAATCGGTGGCGAGCTGGAACTCGGCGGCGGCGCGTTCGAACGCCTCCGAGCGCATGAACTCCCAGCCGGCGCTGTAGTGCTCGCGGGCGCGAGTGAGGTTCGGAAGGCCGGGCGCCCCGCCTGCTGAGCCGCGGCGGAGCCCGCAACCAGCATCAGGGTCACGACCCCATCGAGAGTGACCGTCCCATTTTCCCTCCTCGACTATCGACCCAAACACAAATGCCCCGCCCGGCCGAAGCCAGCGGGGCATTGGTGTTTACACTCCGTCGCCGACTAGAACGAGAACTTCAGGCCGAACCGCATGCTGCGCTGGACCTGGAATCCGTTGGTTCCGTCACCTGGTTCGGTGGCGACGCCGTCGCCATCCATCAGGAAGCGCGGCTCGAGCGCGCGGTTCTGAGACACGATCAACTGATCGACGTTGAACCCGTCGAAGAAGTCGGACTCAGGAATGGTGAATCCCTGAGCCGCCGCCAGCTGCGCCGGGAACTTGTACGATCGCCGTCTTCTGATCGAAGAGATTCGCCACGTTCAGGCTCACGCTGAGCGGCGCTCGCCCCCGAGCTTGAACGCGTGCTCGATGAACAGGTCGGTCTGCGAGAACACGTCCGTCCGGCCGTCGCTGCCCCGACCCGATATGGAACACCGGGTAGTTGCTCGGCGGATAGGAGCGCACAGTCGCGTGTCACCGGTGTGCCACTCGCCAGGTAATAGTTAGCCGCCGACGGTTGTCCCGAAGTTGAAGGCGTAGATCCCCTGCGACTTGAGCTGGTGCGGGCGGTCCGTCGCCAGGCGACCAAGGACCTCGTGCCATTCTCGTCGAAGTTCTGCACCGGATAGTCGAACGTCCGGCCGATGTTCGGCTGCGTGCGGCCGTTCTCGTCCGACTGCGACAGACCCCCGTAGTTGCCATAGAGGCGGCTCAGAGTGTAGCTGGTGCTCACGCTCCAGTTGTTCGAGAACCGCTTGTCGACCCCGACTTCGAGCCGTCGTAGTCACGGACGGCCTTCGGGAACGTCCACTTCGCGGTATCGCCGATGACGAACTGGGAGGCGTTGTTGAAGCCGGGGTTGCCGATGACGTAGATCTCGTTGCCTGTCTCGTCGAGTGACCCGATGTCCTCGATTGCCACATCCATCTGCTTGTGCATGTAGCGCGCTAACGCGCCAACTCGCGGCGCAGCTCGCGCTCGTAGCCGAACGAGAACTCCTGCAGCTTCATCGGGTCCATGTTCGGGTCGATGGCCTCGTTACGACGGGTGGCGGAAGTCGGTCGTGCGGAGAGCCTGCCAGGACAGGCCGGCGGGCAGCCGGCGACGTACCAGCGTTCGCCAGTCGGCGTGTCGATCGTGTAGTAGTGGGCGATCCACTTGTCGCCGCCGAACGACGTCAGGCGGAGTTCCAGCTTGAAGAAGTCGTAGAAGATGCCCCACGTTGCCGTAGACCTTGTTCTTCCCGTCGCCGTTGATGTCCCAGGCGAAGCCGACGCGCGGCGCCAGCTTGTCGCCGAAGGTGAACTCGTGCGCCGGATCCGGGAGGTTCGGGTCCTCGGAGTAGGCGGGCACGCTTCTCGTTCTCCGTGCGGAGACCGAGGTTCAGCGTCAGCCGGTTGTTGATCGTCCAGGCGTCCTGGATGAACAGGCCGAGCGTTGTTGTTGTCGACCTTGCCCTGGGTGATGAAGCCCGGCATCGGGACCACGCCGTTGCTGACGACCGAGTAGTAGCCGAACTCCCGCGCATCTGCGGCAGACCCGGACTCGGCGCCGGTCCCTGTTAAGCGCAAGTCACGCGTGGCCGCGATTCGCCGCTCAGCATGTCGTTGCCCGTCCGGTCGAACTGCATGCCGAACTTGAGCGTGGGTGCCGCCGCCGTTGACGAACCAGGAGCCATCGACCTGGTAGTTCTGACGGTCGAACTTGTCACGGGTGACCTTGTTGTTCGTCGGGATGCTCGTGAACCCCGTGCCGCGCTGCAGCGTCACCGGGACGTCCAGGAAGCCGATGTTGTTGGTGGTCGTCCAAGAGGTACCTGGGCTCCTCGAGTCACGTTCGCTGTCGTGCTGGTCCTGAACGCGGTAGCCGCCCTTGAAGCTCAGGACGAGTTGGTTGAGACCACCTAGTCGGCGTCTCCCGAGAAGGTGTAGTTCGGGAACTCCGTGCTCCTTCGAGTAGTTCGTTCGGGCTGATCGAGTCCGTCGTGTTCGGCAACGGCCCCTTCCCGTGCGATAGGCTCATGTTGTACGCGAGGCTCGGTGCGGAGGTTGTTGGTGAGCTGCGCCGTCTGGTTCGCGCTGATGTTCTGCGTCTTCGCTCTGCTGGTTGTAGGTCGCGGACGGTGACGGTCGCGCCGTGGTCGCATCGACCTGACGGTTCGTCTCGGTCAATGACGGGAGAAGCCGGCCAAAAACCACAGCTTGTCCTTGACGATCGGGCCGCCGAGGTGAACCCGGGTTCCCAGCGCGTTCGTCGTCCTCGGGGTAGGTGCACGGTACTCGGCCGCATCGGAGTTTGACGGATTCGTGCGGAGCGTGTTCGGAAGTCTGGCCTCGAGTGAGTCGCCCTGGAAGTGAGGCCGGCCGAGCCGCGGAACGGTTCGATCCGCTTCGGTGACGCGTTGATCAACGCCGCCCGGTCGCGCCGCCGTATTCGGCCGTGTAGCCGCTCGACTTGACCTGGAGCTCATCGACGAAGTCACGATGCAGGTTCTTGCCCGACACGCCTGACTGGAGGTTGGTCGTCTCGACGCCGTCGATGATGAACCGGTTTTCACTCGCGCTCGCGCCATCGATCGAGATGCCGCCGAGCGCGGTTCGTTGTTCGCACCGGGCGCCTGCGTCACGAGCGTGGTGAAGTCGCGCCCTTCGGCAGCTGCTCGAGCTTCTCGGCGTGATGGACGTTTGACGCGCGCTCTGCTTCGTGTCGATGATCGGCGACTCCGCCGTGACCGACACGGTCTCGGTGACGCCACCGACGGCGAGCGCCAGGTCGAGCGACAGGATCTGGCCGAGGCGAAGGTCAACGTTCTCCGTCTTCGCCGGCGTGAAGCCCTGCAGCTTGCCGTGACGTCATACTTGGCCGGGCGCAGGCCCACGAAGCGGTACAGCCGTTGGCATCGGTGACGGCAGTGGCCGGGACAGCACCGGTGTTGAGGTTCATTCGCCTCGACAGTCACGCCCGGCAGCACGGCGCCGGACGTGTCCTTGACCGTGCCCTGGATCTGGCCGGTCTGCTCCTGCGCGGCAACCGGCAGGGTCAGTGCCAGAACGCACGCAAGGGCATAGACAGCACGTCTAAACATTCTCCATCCTCCTCTTGGGTCGAACAAACCCTGAGCCGGGCTGAAAGGCGGGTCCCGGTCCGCTCTCCTATATGGAAAGCACGTACCAGGCATTGCCGATCCTGTAACCGGATCGTTACCAGTGGCTTAGTGATAAGCCGCTGTGTCAGGGGCAAGCGGTTTCTTGGATCTGACGAACAACGATCCGGATCGTTGGATTGCGGTGGTCTGACCCTCAGGCGAGCGGCTCGTCCCTCGGGGCTGTCGGCTGGTGGAATGGCGACAGGGACGAGCCCTATGGAACGGTTCGTCCGGTTCCGCGAGGTTCCGTCGGGTTCCGCCGGGTTGGTTGCGGTTGCCTAGGTTATGGTTGGCCAGGTTTGGACGCCCCAACCTGACCAACCACCAACCAACCCGACGAAACCTGACGAAACCTGACGAAACCCGACGAAACCCGACGAAACCCGGTCAGTCAGGTTCCGTCGGGTTCGCGGTTCTGGTTCTAGAAGAGGAACCTGACACTGAACCGCGCCTGCGCGCCGGGGTTGAACAGGTCGTCCATCCCGTAGCGCGGGTCATTGGCGTTGGCGCCATCGGGGCTGGCCGCGATGAGCGCGTTGTAGTCGTAGCCTTGCGCGAGGTCGGTGTTCGCCAGGTTGATGGCGGAGCTCGCGCGGCGCGGACGGTTGACGTTGTCGAAGATGTGCCGCGACGTCTTCTGGTTGAAGACGTTCAGCACGTTCGCCTCGAGCCGCAGCCGCTTGACGCCGCCGAACTTGATGTCGTGCGTCACCAGCAGGTCGGTCTGCGAGAAGTACGGCGTCCGCCCCATGCTGCCGCGGCCGTCGACGAAGACGGGGATGCCGTTCAGCGTGTAGACGGTCCGGCTGACCGGCGTGCCGCTGCCGCCGTAGAAGAACGCGCCCACCTGCGTGCAGGTCGGCAGCATGTACGAGCCATACAGCTTCACGACGTGCGGGCGATCGGTCGCCAGGCGGCCGAGGACGTCGAGGTTGCCGTGGCTGTCCCACACCAGTTCGTCGAGGTCCCACGCGCGGTTGGCGCTGCTGCCGGGCCGCGCGATGCTGCCGCCCTGCTGCTGCGTCGTCGCCGAGCTGCGGTTGGTCGTCGGCGTCGAGATCTCGTCGGAGTTGGCGAGGCCCGGCGTAGTTGCCATACAGCCGGCTGTAGACGTAGCTGGCCGAGGCGAACCAGTTGTTGCTGAAGCGCTTCTGCAGCGACGCTTCGATCGCGTCGTACGTCCGCTTCGGCTTCGGCGTCGCGAACTCCGTCGTCAGGCCCGACGGCACCATCGTCGCCGCGATGCCCTCGCCCGGGTTCACGTACTTGTAGACCTCGTTGCCGTTCTCGAGCACGCCGAGGTCCTCGATCGTCTGACGGAGCTCGCTGTGCGTGTAGTTGACGGTGAGCGTCGCGTTGCCCTTCAGCTGATACTCCATGCCGCCGTTGAAGGCGTCCTGGCTCATCGGCTTGATGTTCGGGATCGACCGAGTCGAAGTTCGGCACGCGGCGATCGCGGAAGCTGTCGGTCTCGGACGACCAGAGGTTCCGCCCCGGCATGTTCGTTCCCGACAGCGAGAACACGTCGGTCGAGTCGAGCGACCGGTAGTACACCTTC
This sequence comes from Vicinamibacteria bacterium, assembly GCA_963719755.1. Taxonomy (GTDB): domain Bacteria; phylum Acidobacteriota; class Vicinamibacteria; order Vicinamibacterales; family JAENWD01; genus JAENWD01. The sequence continues at coordinate 167,480 of CAVRDA010000018.1, forward strand.
CAGATGTCGCCGCCGAAGGCGCCGCGGCTGACTTCGTACTTCGTCCAGTCGTAGTAGCGGCCCCAGCTGCCGTAGACCTTCATCCGGCCATCGCCCTTCACGTCCCAGCTCGCGCCGAGGCGCGGCGCGATCTTGTCGCCGAAGTTGAACTTGAAGGCCTCTTCGGCGATGTCGGTGCGGAACGACGGGATCGACCTCACGCTCGGTGCGCAGGCCGAGGTTCAGCGTGACGTTCTGCAGCTGCCACTGATCCTGCACGTAGAGCGACCAGATGCTCGACTCGGCCTCGCCGCGCGTGCCGAAGTCGTTCACCTCGTAGTAGCCGTACGGGCCGCGGTCGGTGGTGTTGGTGACGCTGCTCGTGAACGCCCGGTCCCACCACACGAAGACGTAGCCGCCGCCGGGATACGTGTTGTCGACCTCGTTGAAGGTCTTCTGGTAGCCGACGCCGGCCTTGAAGTTGTGCGCGCCCTTGGCGTTGAACGCCTTGATGTAGTCGACGTTCATGTAGCCGCGGGTGGTGTGGTCGAACTGCCGCCAGCTGCACGCGCGGCGTGTTCTGGAAGTTGACGCCGCCGCGCAGGTCGGCCGGGATCGGATAGTCGAGCGCGAGGTTCGACGTCTGGTAGACGACGCTGCTGATGGTCGGGATGCCGGTGTCCATGTAGTTGTCGTCGAAGTAGCCGCCGCGGACGCTGAGCAGCGACGAGTTGTTCAGCGTGAAGTCCAGCGAGCCCGAGTAGCTCTTCTGCGGGCTCTCGAAGCCGCGGGTCTTCTGCGGCTGGTTCGACGCCAGCGAACTGGAGACGCGGTTGGGCGAGAAGGCGTCGTACGCCGTCAGCGTGCCCTCGGAGGTCGTCGGCGTCCACAGCACCGAGAAGCTGGTGCGCAGCCGGTTGGACGGGTCGTAGTTGACCTTGCCGAAGGCGCTGTTGAACGTCTGCTCGCGGCTGATCGTGTCGGTGTCGCCGCCGGAGAACGTGTAGAAGTTCGACGCGCGGGTGTAGCGCGGCGCCCACGATCCGAAGAAGAACAGCTTGTCGCGCAGGATCGGGCCGCCAATCGATCCGCCGACGTCGTGGACCTTGTTCGGCTGCTCGTCGTCCTGCACGTAGCTGCACCGAGATGTCGTCGGCGCGGATTGAGCACGAGGCGCTCCACCGGCCCGGCCGACGTCGCGCTGCCGGAGAAGTAGTAGTGCGCTTCGCCGTGATACGCGTTGCCGCCCGACTTGGTCACCGCGCTGATGACGCCGCCGAGCGCGCCGCCGTACTCCGCGCTGATGCCGCCGGTCTTCACCTGGACTTCCTGCAGGTACTCGAACACGGCGTCCTGCCTCGAGCGGCCGTCCACCAGGCTGTTGGTGACGACGCCATCGATGGTGAAGGCGTTCTCGGCGCCGCTGGCGCCGTTGACCTGGATGCCGCCTTCGATCTGACCGGCGTTCACCGAGGGCGAGGCGACCGCCAGGTTCTGGAAGGTGCGGCCTTTCGGAATCCGCTCGATCTCTTCCGCCGTCACGTTGTGCGCGATGGTGGTGTTGCGGGTGTCGATGAGCGGCGACTCGGCGGTGACGCTCACCGCTTCCTGCATGCCGCCGACCGAGAGCGAGGAGTCGACGGCAGCGTCTTGCCGAGCAGCAGGTTCACGTCGGGGACTTCCTTCGCCGCGAAGCCCGACAGCTCGAACTTGACGCTGTAGCGGCCCGGCTCGAGGTCGAGTACGCGATAGACGCCGTTGGCGTCGGTCACGGCCGTAAAGACCTTGCCGGTCTGTTTGTTCGTGATGGCGACCGTGACGCCCGGCAGCACGGCGCCGCTGGCATCGCTGACGGTGCCGGTGAGGCCGCTGAAGCGCTCCTGTGCGCCGACCGGCGTCGCCAACATCGCGACCAGCAGCGCTACCGCCGAGGCCAGCGCTGCGATCGGCCGGGGCAGACCGATCCGTTGAAGTGCAGTCATACGTCCAAGCTCCTTTGTCGCGGGCCTCATGCCCGCGGATGCCCCCGGACGCCGCTCACCGGCTCGTCACGGGATGCGTGCGGTTCGTCCCCTCCGGCACGGGTTGCCGTGGGACCAAGTCGCATGTGAACTGACCCATGACAGAAGGCAGGAGCCGTGCCCGTCGTGACGAACTCGTCACAGCGGATTTCAGCGGCGGATGGCTGCCGCGAAGCGAGTGATGCGCGTGGTGAGCGGTCTCGCGTCGTGATGAACCGAGGAACTTCTCGACCAGTACGTCCCGGCCGCCCGGCGGCGGCGCGGTCTCGCGCGCCGCCCGCACCGGATTTCAGGATCGCGATCACACGATGGATTCAACTCGCCGTATGCGAGTCGCCGTGTGACGAACTCATCCCCCGGCGTTCGTGCCGACTAGCGGCGGCATTCGTCCCTGCGCGGCGTGCGTTTGCCCCAGTCGGTCTCCGCGGACGTCTTCGGCGCGGCGACCACAGCGAGTCAGTAGAATTGGCTGTGCCGTTCATCGTCGCCGCCCGACGCACCCCCATCGGACGCTATGGGGGAACCTTGAAAGATGTGCATCCGGCCGAGCTGGGCGCCGTCGCGGCGCGGGCCGCGCTTGTTGACGCGGGCGTCGACGCCGATCGCGTGGACGAAGTGATCGTCGGACACGCGCGTCAGGCCGGCTCCGGGCCCAATCCCGGCCGCCAGGTGGCACGTCGTGCGGGGCTGCCCGACGCCGTGCCCGCGCAGACCGTGAACAAGGCGTGCGCCTCCGGCATGGAGGCTATCGCGCACGGCGCCCGTCTCATCCAGCAGGGCGAGGCCGATCTCGTGCTCGCCGGCGGCATCGAGTCGATGAGCCGCATGCCGTATCTCATCGACGCCGCCGACGCGCGGTGGGGCCACAAGATGGGCGGCTTCGAGCTGGTCGATGCGATGTATCGCGACGGGCTCCGGTGCTCGCTCTGCGATCTGCTGATGGGGGAGACGGCGGAGATCCTCGCGCGCGAGTACGGCATCTCGCGCGGGCGGTCCGACGAGTTCTCGCTGGCGAGTCAGCAGAAGGCCGCGCGCGCCATGGCCGATGGCGCCTTCGATCGCGAGATCGCGCCTGTCGATGTCGCGGCGCCTCGAGGCGCGGCGCGGCTGGCCGTCGACGAGCATCCGCGATCGGACACGACGCTTGCCGGACTGGCGCGGCTCCCGCCGACCTTCGCGCTCGACGGCACGCCCGGCATCATCACGCCGGGGTCGGCGTCAGGAATCACCGACGGCGGCGCCGCGGTGGTGCTCGCCAGCGAGCGCGCCGTCACGACGCACGGGCTGCAGCCGCTGGCGCGGATCACCGCATGGGCGAGCGCGGGTGTCGATCCGAGGCGCATGGGCATCGGCCCGGTGCCGGCCGTGCAGAAGCTGCTGTCGCAGCTCCAGTTGCCGCTCGACGCCTTCGACCTCGTCGAGCTGAACGAAGCCTTCGCGCCGCAGGTGCTGGCCGTACTGCGCGACCTGCCCGTGCCCGAGGCCCGGCTCAACGTCCACGGCGGCGCCATCGCGCTCGGCCATCCCATCGGCTGCACCGGCACGCGCCTCGTCGTCACGCTCGTCCATGCGCTGCGCCGTCACGGCCTCCGCCGCGGCCTGGCGACGCTCTGCGTCAGCGGAGGCATGGGCATGGCCATGTCCGTCGAAGACGATCTGACGCTCCCACGTTCCCACGCTCCCACGTTCCTTCCCCTCCATCCCCTGTGTACAATGCCGCCATGCAGGAGTTAATCGCCCGCCTGCTGGCGGCACTCGGCGAGGACCCTCACAGGGAGGGCCTGCGCGACACGCCGAAGCGCGTCGAGAAGTCGCTGCAGTTTCTCACTAGCGGCTACCACGCGGACATCGACGAGGTCATCAACAACGCGCTGTTTTCCGTCGACTACAGCGAGATGGTGATCGTCAAGGACATCGACTTCTACAGCCTCTGCGAGCATCACCTCCTGCCGTTCTTCGGGAAGTGCCATATCGCCTACATCCCGAGCGAGAAGGTGATCGGCCTGAGCAAGATCCCGCGGCTCGTCGACGTGTTCGCGCGCCGGCTGCAGGTGCAGGAACGGCTGACGCACCAGATCGCGCAGGTCATCGAGGACCGCATCAGCCCGCTCGGCGTCGCGGTCGTCATGGAAGGCACGCATCTCTGCATGTCCATGCGCGGCGTGGAGAAGCAGAACTCGTTCGCGGTCACCAGCGCCATGCTCGGCGCGTTTCGCGAGAACTCCCGGACCCGGACGGAGTTCCTGGAACTGATCAAGCGCCGATCGCAGGTCCCCGGCTCGCTCGAGATGGCGTCTCCGGGCATCGCCTGCGTGAGCGAATAGGCCACCGTCGACCACCCTGATTCCCACCCTCATCCTCGTCGGCACCTACCTCGTCATCGCCCTCGGGCGGGTGCCGATCGTCCGCATCGATCGCACCGGCGCCGCCGTCGTCGGCGCGATCCTGATGGTGACGATTGGCGGGTTGACGTTCGAGCCAGCACCCTTGCCGGCAACCTGACGCTGCTCGGCCCGATTGCGAACCTCATCGTGCTCGAAGGCGCGCGCAAGCGCGGCACGACGATCACCTTCTCCGAGTACCTCCGCATCGGGCTGCCGGTGACGCTTGCCACGCTGGCGTTCGGCATCTGGTGGTTATACTGACCCGGCATGCGACTGACAGTCATGACGGCGTTGATGCTGGCGGCCCTCTCCCTTGGCGTCGAGGCACAGACGAAAAAGCGCCGTCCGCCGCCGCCGAAGCCTGCGTCGACATTGAAGGTCGAGCCTGCGAAGGTGGAGTGTCCTCACGTCCTGGGCACCGGCTTCGCGACCCGCCGCACCTTCTGCGACGTGCTCACCGGCATAGACCCGCTGGGCGGCGTGGCGTCAAGATCCCGCCACACAAGGGCACGGCGACCCTGATGTTCGATCTCCACAACCGTCACATGTACTCGGCAGAGCTGGTGAAGCTCCGGCCGCGCCTACACACGCGCCACGGCCACGATTGGCGTCTTGACGACGGCCGGGACGCTGTTGTCGCGCGCCGTTGTGCAGACGGAATTCCGCGAAGTCGGACGACCTCTTCGATCGCGTCGAGGTCGGCGGTGGCATCACCGGCGTCAAGGCCCTGGCGCCGATCGGCCGTGAACCGGTCGTCATCGAGATTCCGGAGAAGGTTGACGCCGTCAGCATCCTCGGGGAGAAGCTGACGGTGCGCGAGCCGACGGCAGCGAGACGATGACCGGCGGTGGCCGGCCTGTCGCCGTTGTCAGCAACGTTCGGCTGGAGTATCGTCCGGCGCCGCCGCCGGCAAGCGGCGATAGCTCGTCAGATCGACAAAGACGAAGAGGCTCGAAGACGCACGAAGACTTCAACCAGATCCCGTCGAGCTGTGAAGTTCCAACGATTGACCATTGAGGATTGACGATGAATCGACGTGACTTCATGAAAACGACGATGCTGGCGGGCGCCGCGACGGCGGCGGGCGCACGGGGAGCGCCGGCGCAGACCGCCCCGAGCGATCGGCTCCGCGTCGGCTTCATCGGCTGCGGCGCCCGCGCGCATCAGCTGATGCCGGATGTTGTCGGCATGCCCGGCGTCGAGGTGGTGGCGCTCTGCGATGCCTACACCGGCCGCCTGGAGCGGGCGCAGTCGCGCGTCGGCGGCAAGGCGACGATCTTCAAGGACTACCGCGAGCTGCTGGCCAGCCCGTCGGTCGACGCGGTCTTCATCGTCACGCCCGACCACTGGCACAAGACGATGGTCGTGGAGGCCGTCGGCGCGAAGAAAGACGTCTACGTCGAGAAGCCGATGAGCTACTCGATCGCCGACGGCCGGGCGATCGTCGACGCCGTGTCGCGATCCGGCCGCATCGTGCAGGTGGGCAGCCAGGGCGTCAGCTCGCCCGACGTGCTCAAGGCACGCGAGTTGATCGCCGCCGGCAAGCTCGGGCAGGTGACGATGGTGCGAGCGGCCTACAACCGCAATTCACCCGGCGGCGCGTGGCTGTATCCGATTCCGCCGGATGCGGGTCCGCAGACCGTGAACTGGGATCAGTTTCTCGGGCCCGCGCCGAAGCGCCCGTTCGATCTCGAGCGGTTCTTCCGGTGGCGCTGCTACTGGGACTACTCCGGCGGCATCGCCACCGATCTGTTCGTGCACCTGGTGTCGTGGTACCACTACGCGCTCGATCTCAAGGCGCCGTCATCGGTGGTCGCGACCGGCGAGAACTATCGATACAAGGCGACCCATGAAGTGCCGGACACGGTGAATGCGCTGCTGCTGTACGCCGAGGGCATCACCGTCAACCTGACATGCACGTTCAACAACGCCGAAGGGACGGCGTCGGGCCTGGAGATCCTGGGAACAAAGGGCGCGCTTGCGCTCCGCGACGGCGCGCTGACCTTCACGCCGGAGTCGCCGTACGACAACAACCGCTGGGTCGTCGAGTCGTGGGCCGAGTCGGCCGAGCGCGCCCACTATGCGGACCCGAAGGTTCAGGCGGTCGAGTCGCCGTGGCTCGCGAAGGGCTCGCTCACCGGTGGGACCGAGAGCTGGAGGTCGCAGGGCCGGGACGACACATACACGCACATCGCGAACTTCTTCGACTGCGTGCGGACGCGGACGCAGCCGGTGGAGGACGCGGCATTCGGCCATCGCGCCGCAGCCTGCGCGCACCTGGTGAATCAGTCGATCCGCGAGAAGCGGGTCGTCGAGTGGACGTCCTGAGACGTTTCGTTGTCGCGATCACAACCACGACGACACGATGCCACGATGCCACGAAGGAAGGACCTGACGCGGCGGCCCGGAAAGCGAGAACCCGTGCGACCCGCGGCGAAGCCTCATCTCACCGACCGGCCGCTTTGCGGCCGGTGTCGCACGGGTTCATCTCGCATCAACAATCCGCGGAATCTGCGAAATCTGCGGATAGGCTCGCCGCCGCGTCCCTCACTTGTGCCGACGTCTGACCATCCAGTCGGCAATCTCCCCGACCACGCGCATCCCCCGACGCCGTGGACACGCTCAAGGCATCCGGCGCGCCGGCGGCGTTGTAGGCATCCTTCAGCAGGGCGACAGCGTCGCCTGACTCGCCTGCGACAAAGAGCGGCTTCGGCGCCGCGAGCGTCAGCGCCGCCGGCAGATCGCCGTACTTCGCCCCGCCGGGCAGGAACGACGGGTCGTCGTACGCGCTGACGGACGCGAAGCGGAAACCGTCTGTTGCGAACGCCGCCGCGTCGGCCAGCCCGCCGTCTCGCGCGCGGGCGAGGGCGGCCCACGCCGCTGGAGGGGCCGTCGAGAGCGACCAGCGTCACCTGCCCCGATGGACCCGCCAGCGAGCGTGCGTGACGGAGTGCCGCCAGCACGTCGTGCGCGCGCTCGACTACCAGCGGCGAGTTGTAGCCGTACGTGTACGCCGCAGCGGCGCGGTTCTCGACCAGACGATTGCGTGTGACCGCGTCCGCGCGCTGCCCGAACGCGTCGAGGGCGATCACGGTCTGACCTGCCGCGAGCAGCCACTGGACGACAAGCGGGGCTTTGCCGCCGCTCGTCTGCAGTCCCGCCAGTCCTCGCGAAGATGTCACGACGACGATGCCTGAGGGCGACGACGATGGCGTCCACGTCTGCACCGTGACCAGCTCGCCATAGGGCGCCACCCTCAGTGTCGTCGGTGTGCCCGTGGTGCCGTCAGTGCGAGTGGATTGCGGCGTCGCCGTCACGTCGGCCGGCGACGGCGCTTCGCGCGCGAGCAGCCCCGCGATGGCGCCGCCAATCGTCTCCTGCCACGTCCGCCACGTTGCCGCGTCGCGCGGACGCATCGCGGTCAGCTGCCGCTCGGTGTCCGCCTTCCACCATCCAGTGACGGCTCGCTCGGCGGCCTCGCCGGCGGCGGGCGCCGGATGCGCCGCGTCCCAGACGGTGGCCTCCGCCCTGGAGAGCGGCACGAAATCCTGCTCCCGTGACCGGCGCATCGAGCCCGAGTCCCAGGTGCGTGTTGAGCCAGCCGTACATCGCTTCGCGGCTCACCGCGTTGTAGTTGTGGCCGAACTGGAGGAACGGAAAGAGCTGGACCTTGTCGCGGGCGTTGAACAGCTCGTAGTGACGCTGCAGCTCCGGAAAGCCGTCGGTCGGCATCGTCTTCGTCCAGTCGTCGGCGGCCGTCATGCCGAGCGGCTTCGGCGCGAAGAGCGCGGCGAATTCGACGTTGCCGGTGCCGATGCGCAAGTAGTCGGCGTTCTCGCAGGTGCAGCCGCCCTGCATGCGCGCCGAGACCATCACTGCCGGGAAGGCGACCGCGGGCCGGTCGTCGATGGCGCTCAGCAGGAAGGTCTGCGTGCCGCCGCCGCTGGCGCCGGTGACGGCGATGCGTCCGGCATCGACGTCAGGAAGACCGGCGAGAAAGTCGAGCGCGCGAACGGCGTTCCAGACCTGCAGCCCGAGAATGGAGTTGAGCTGCAGCTCGGCGCCGGCGCTGAAGAACAGGCCGTCGGCATCCGCGCGCTTCCGGCCGCGCGCGCTGTGCGCGATCTCCTGCGGAATCTGCACGCTGTCGGCATAGCCGACCATGTCGTACAGAAAGACGATGGCGCCCATGCGCGCCAGCTGCACCGCGCGGGCCTGCAGCACGTGGCGCGCGCCATTCTCGAATCGCTCGGCGCCCGACGCCAGCTGCTTCTTCCGCTCGGCGTCGTCGACGTCCTGGAACCGGCCCCCCGGCCAGTGGCCATGCGGGGAGAGCACCGCCGGCCGCTTGCCGGCTCGCCCCGTCGGACGGTACAGGCTGCCGGTGACGAAGTGGCCGGGCACGCTCTCGAAAAAGACGCGCTCGACGGTATAGCCCTCACGCGCGACGGCGCCGTGGATGGTGGCATTGAGCGGTGTGCGCGTCGGCCACGGCCAGAGTCCCAGCCCGACCCGTACCTGACGCCGCAGGGCCGCGGCACGAGCCTGCCATTCCGCCGTCGAGCGCGGCGGCGTGAACGGAAAGTGCCCGTCGAGCGTGCGCCGCTCGCCAAGACGCGGATCCGTGGCACCGTCGAGCCGCGTCTCCGCCGGCGCAGCGCTGCGCGCCGCGGATGCGTAGAAACTCGCCGCCAGCAGGAGCCCTGCCGTCACCGTCGCCAGGCGTGTCATCAACTCGTCATCCTTCTCGGGAAACGGCCGAACGAAGTTCGGCCCTCCTGTCACAACGCGTCACGAATCATTTCGTCCGAACTCAGTTCGCCGCATGCATCTCAATCGACGCCGTCAGCCAGCAGCTTGCGATACACGGCGCGGGCGTGGTCGTAGGCCCGGGCGGCGTCGGCCCGCTCGGACTCGCGGATGTTGGCCAGCTTCTGCTGCCAGCAGCGATCGACCGCTTCGAGCGCCCAGCGCGCGCTCGCGCGAATTGGCCGCATCGCCTGCCCGCCAACCTCCACGAACACCGGGTTGGTGTGGGACGAGGGGAGGATGCGCGCGGCGATCCAGCCACTGGCGCCGAGCGGCAGCTCGACGCGGAGGTCGTGCGGCCGGCCGTCCGCGGCAATACGGCGTGTCGCCACTACCGTGCCGTTGACGAGGAACTCGACCGGCACCTCGCGCGTGCCTGGCACGCGCGCGCGCTCCAGGTCCCAGTACGGTTTCTGATCGGCTGGCCGCGCCGCGATGCCGGGAACCGGCTGTTCGTCGAGCCGCGCCGTGACGCGGACCGCCGCGGTCACCGTCGAGGCCGTCGTCTTGACGACGGTGTTGCCGGCCGGGACGCCGTCAACCGAGAAGTCCATCAGGTGGCTCACGCCGTCAGAGACGTAAGTCCTGCCGTCACGCAGCGCGTCGAGCCAGCCGCGATACGTCAGGCGATCGAGCTTCGCGTACGTGCGCCCCAGTCCGACGCGGTCGTCGTAGATGCACGGGAAGTCGGTCTCGCCGCTGATCCGCGTGCGGAACCCGAGGTTCAGCACGTGGTACCACATGTTGAGCTCCCACGGCCACGGCGTGTCCACCGTCGAGATGAAGTCGACCGCGTCGGGATGCGTCACCGTGACGATGAACTCGTTGGCGCCGATGCCGTCGAACTGCGGAACTTCCGGCGATGGCAGCTGGCGATCGCGAATCTGCAGGCCCCAGCCGGAGTGCGCGTAGCCGGTGACCGCGCCCTGCGCGTGCGCCCACTGAAGTATGGGCAGGGTCCAGGTGGGCCAGTCCTCGAGACGCGCGGTTCCCGGATAATCCTGGTTCTTCAGCCCGAGCAGCACCAGGTGGCCGGCGTGGCTCGAGGGAAACCCCGAGATCTCGATGTCGTAGTGGAGCAGGGCGCTCGCCGTCGACGTGGCGTCGTCGGCGCCGCTGAAGTAGCGCTTCTGATGGTAGTAGCAGGGCCCCCACGTGAGGACACTGCCGATGTTCAGGCTCTCGCCGCGCACCTGCCTGATCATGTCGTCGGGTCGCACGCCCTGTGTGGGGTCCTGATAATGGGAGCAGCCGGCGGCGTGCACGTGATGATCGCCCGAATACCATCCGAGCGCTGGAGGATCGATCCACCGGCGCAGCCGCAGCCAGATCTCGGCGGGGCCATCGGGGCCGATGCGAATGGTCTCCTGCCCGGTCAGGTACTCCGGCCCGCCCGAATACGTCACCGTGAACTCGCCGTCGGGCAGCAGCAGCGACTCGCCGTCGCCGCGATAGACCTGCGGCTGAAACGGCAGGTCCGGTGCGAGGCGCTTGGAGGGCGCCGGGTAGAGACGCGACGCGCCGTCGCGGACAATCAGGCGCGCCATCGCCGGCTTGCCCTTTTCGTCCTCGACGCGAACGGTGACGGGCCTCGAGGGCACCGCTGTGAAGACCATGGCGAGGTCGCTGCGGAAGCCGATGTCCTGCGTTCCCTGGCCGACGTCGAAGTGCAGGTCGGCGGCGCGCTGACCGGCGTCGCGGCTGTAGACCTCGAGCACGCGGTACTCGAGCGGCAGCCCCGACAGCCGCTCGCTCATCGGCTGCTTGTCGAAGAACGTGATGTCGGCCCACCGCTCGCGGATGTCCCGCTCGGTGATCGTCTGCGCCGGCTCGGGCGTCAGCTTGCCGGCCCAGCTCGGAATCGACACGCGGCCGCTCTGCGGGCTCGACACGCGCATCGCGGCGGTGATGCCCGCCTCGTTCACGACCTTGACGAGGAACAGCCGCGTGCCTGCCTGCACCAGCAGCGGCCGTGCCGTCCCCGCCGTGACCTTCACCCGGCTCTCCGGGTTGATCGCGACGTGCACCAGCGCGAAGCGATCGAGAACCGCCGTCGCCGCCTCGACGGCAGCCGCCTCGTCGGCGCCGCCCAGCGCCTTCGCGAGCGCCGTCGCTCGCGTCCGGGGGCAGCGGCTGGCCGAGATACTCCAGCGTCGACTCGACGCGCTTGACGAGCACGGCAAACGGCTGCAGCGGCACGGCCGACGCGTGATGCGCCGCCGGTGTCTGCGAATCCGCATGCGGGCGGGGCGACGCGGCAATGAGCCCGAGGAGTACAGCGCAGATTGGTCGGGTCATGGTGAAACGGCCGAACTAACGTTCGGCCCTCCTAACGCAGGGCAATCAGTACGAACTTCGGAGGGCGGAACTTCAGTTCCGCCGTATGAACCACTATCGCCGTCCGTCAGGTGTAATCAGGTTCGCAAGAATACGATACGCGCCCGGCACGCCGTACGGCACCTGCCGGTGGAGCGCGTACGCCATGTAGGTCCACCGGCCTTTGCCGTAGGGCGTCGTCAGCCAGCCGCCCCGCTGCGGCGGCTGATCGGTGTCGTGGCTCGAAGCGAGCGGCGTGTATCGCGCATCCCACGTCGTGAAGAACTTCGAGCCGCGCTGTTCGATCCATCCATCGAAGTCGGGTGGCCCAATCCGGTTCGGGCGGGTCATCAGCGCGTCGGCCGGCGCGAGGATCTCGACTGGCGCGGTCTGCTCGGAGACTTCCTCGGCGTCGCCGGGAAGCGTTCCGGGGTACGGCGCATGGCGGTCCGGCACCAGTTCCGGCGTGTTGTAGAGGACCACCATCGTCCCGCCGTCGCGGACCCAGTCCAGCAGGCGCCGGTTGTGTTCGCGCAGATCGTCCCGCACCGCGTACGCCCGCGTGCCGGTGACGATCGTGGTGTAGCGCGACAGATCGCCAGTCGCCAGCGCCTCGCGATCGAGCAGCGCCACCTGGGCGCCGAGCTGCTCGATGGCCGCCGGCATCTCGTCGCCGACGCCCATCACGTAGCCGACTCGGAGGCCGGCGTCGTCTTGACCTCGAAGGCAGAAACCAGGGCGCTCGCCTCGCGTACGAGGTAGCGGAGCGGCAGGTCGCGGTGCCTCACCACCTGATAGCCGGTCGTGAACGTCCTGCCGCCACTGACGGCCAGGGCGCGGAGGCGTTGAATGCCGTGAGCCATCGGCGTCGTGGTGATCCGAAACGTCAGGCGCGCGCGCGAGCCCGCGGTCGTCAGCGTGAGCGCCTGGGTCGCGGGCGTGACCGTCCAGCCAGCCGGCGCCTCGAGGCGCACCTCGCCGCTGGCGCCCGCGCCGGCATAGCTCACGACGTCCACCTGCACGTCGCGCGTGTGCGCCGTGCCGTCGGTCGGCACGATCAACACTCCAGGCGACACCGAGAGCGCTACCGGCGGCAGAATCTCCAGCTCGCGCAGCGCGTACCCATAGGGCAGCTGCGCTTCCCGACGCATCACGGGTACCGTTACGCGCGCAGTGGTCCCTTCGACGTCGTAGTCGACCGACACGACGAAGGCCGGCGCGGCAAACGGCATCGGGCTTCCGGCGTCGACCATGGTGTAGCGGGTCTCGCCGATCGAGGACCGCGCGAAATAGGGGCGAGTCACTGGCGCGTCGGCGGGCACGGTCAGGCTCGCACGCACGGTGACCGGCGATGCAGGTGTGAGGCGGCCCGAGCCGATGTCGAGGGGCAGTCGCGTACCCGCCGGACCGGACAGCTCGCCGCCGACGATCCGCAGCGGCGCGCCCGCTCGGGCGGCGACGGTAATACGGACGTCCACGGTCTGTCCCGGCGTGACGGCGTCCAGCGTCGGCGGCGCTGCAAACGCGGCAAACGGCCCGGTCGGGTCGGACAGCCCTGCGGGCTGTGCGATGGCCGTGACCTGAAGGCCCGCGGCAGCCGCGAGCGCGTCGCTGAACTGGCGCGCCTTCACGTCGAGCAGGAACGCGACATCGGGATCCACGATTTTCTCGCGCGCGCGGCGCGTGGCAGCGAGTCCGCGGGCCAGCGCGCTCACCGCCGCGGACGGCGCGGTCCACGAGAACGCCTCCTTCGCGGCGCGCGCGTCAGCGCTGACGGCGGCCAGCAACTCGATGGCCCCCGCCGGCGCGGGCCTGCCGAGCAGGTCGAAGGCGCCGGCCAGGCTGGTATCGAGGCCATCGAACAAGCCGGCTTCGCGCGGCGCGTTCGCCTCGGCACCGACACGGGTGAAGTACAGCGGCGCCGATCCCAGAGCCGGGCTGAAGCGGCCGCTGGTCTGCGAGCGCTGCAAACTCAATCCGAGGCGGCCGAGATTCTGGTACGAGTCTCCGAGCACCGGGTCGTACTCGCCCGGATCGACCCGGACGTGCCAGCCTTCGTTTTCCCGCGCGCCGCCGAGATACAGCTTCGGCACGCGCCAGGCGCGCAGTCCCTCTTTCTCGAGCTCCGGGAAACGCGTCGGATCGCCCGCGGCTTCGACAGCCGGCGGCGTGATCGCGCCGGCCGCCTGATGCTGGCCGTGACCGTCGCGCGCCGAACCCTGCCAGCGCGAGACGACGACGAGCGGGCGCGTGCGCCGGATGACGCGGACGAGATCGCGCAGCAGCGCGTCGCGATCCCACTCGGCAAACGCCTCGTCGAGCCGCTTCGAGTAGCCGTAGTCCGCGACGCTTGTGAAGTACTGCTCGTCGAGGCCGTAGTACTGCGCGGCGCGCGCGAGCTCGTCGGTTCGGATCAGCCCGAGCGCGTCGAACAACTCGGCGCCGATGGCGTTGTCGCCGGCCTCGCCGCGATTCAGCGTGACGAGCGCCGTGCGCGCGCCCCATCCGCGGCTCGCCATCGTCAGCAGCCCGCCTTGCTCGTCGTCGGGATGCGCGGTGGTGTGGAGCAGGCTCGCGGTCGTCTGGAGCTTCTGGATCTTCTGCCAGACGCCGGCCGCTCCCTGGTCGATTGGGAGCACCGGCAGCGCGGGGTCGCCGGCGAGGATCAGCCCGGCCGCAAGCGGAGGAAGAAGCAGGGACAGCCGCATCGCGTCGGGGATTCTGACGTACGCCGCTTGCCGATCACAATCGCGACGCCGTGACGTCGCACGCCGCGATGCGTACGGAAGGCGGAACTTCAGTTCCGCCGCACCTGCCTGAACTAAAGTTCCGGACTGCGGACGATCGTCACTACGCGATCGACGCCATCGGCGGTCGCCGGCTGAACCGTGCCGTCGGGCCAGGTGACCTCGATCGACGGCGCCGCGGTCGAATCGCCAAGTCCGAAGTGCGCAATCGGCGGCTTCGACGAGGCGTAACTGCTCGCCGTCGTCACGTAGGCCATGCGCGTGCCGACACGGACGGTTGCGCCGATGCCGTCGCTCGCGCCCTTGGCGTCGACGAGCCGCACGTCGAGCCAGTGGCCGGGCAGCGGAGACGTTGCGCCAGAGCCGGGCCGGACTGCCAAGGGCGGTGGTCACGACGTCGAGGCGTCCGTCTCCGTCGAAGTCGGCGGCCACGGCCCCTCGATGTGCAGCCGCCTGCTGAAGTGCCTCGCCGGCCGTCGCCGATACGTCGGCGAACTTCCCGCGCCCGACGTTTCGATACACGCGGTTCGCCTCGAGGTAGGGACTGGCCTCGAACTGCTCGATCCGGTCGTTGACATGCGAGTTCGCGGTGAACAGATCGACGGCGCCGTCGTTGTCGAAGTCGCCAAAGACGATGCCCCAGCCACTGCGGCGGACGGTCAGTGCGCCGAGGCCCGAGGCCACGCCCGCCTCGCGGAACACGCCACCGCCTTCGTTGCGATAGAGGGGGAACGTCTCGCCGGCGAGTGCCGTGACGGCCAGATCGAGGCGTCCGTCGCCATCGTAGTCGGCGGCGTCGACGCCCATCGCCGAGACAGGACGCCCGTGGCCGGGCAGCGCAACGCCGGCCAGCAGGCCAGTCTCCTCGAACCGGCCCTTGCCCGGTATTGCGCAAGAGGACGCTCGGCAGGCTGTCGTTGGTCACGTAGATGTCGGGCCAGCGATCGCCATCGGCGTCGATCACCGCGGCGCTCATTCCTTTGCCGACAAGGGCGGCGAGACCGGTGGCGACGGTGACGTCCTCGAATGTGCCGTCGCCCTTGTTTCGCAGCAGCCGGTTCGGAAGGCCGTCGAAGTACTTCGGGTGGCAGTAGACGCGCAGATCGCGCGGGCGGTCGCCACAGAAGCGCTGCGGCCCCGGCGTCCAGCGCACGTAGTTGACGACGAAGAGGTCGAGACGGGAGTCGCGGTCGTAGTCGAGCCAGACGCCGGCGACGCTCCATATCGTCGCCGCCACTCCGGCGGCGTCGGCCACGTCGACGAAGCGGCCGCCGTCGTTGCGAAACAGCTGGTTGCGTCCGACGCCGGGCACGAACAGATCCTGGTCGCCGTCGTGGTCGAAGTCGGCGGCCGCCGCGCCCATCGCGTAGGTCGCGCCGGCGACGCCCGCGGCGTCGGTGACGTCGGTGAAGGTCCAGTTGCCGTCGTTGCGGAACAGGCGGTTCCAGTAGCGAGGGGCCGTCTTGTCGAACGTCTCGCCGCCGGCGCCGTTGGCGAAGAACAGATCGATGCGGCCGTCGGCGTTGTAGTCGAACGCGGCGACGCCGCCTGGCATCGTCTCGATCAGCCGCTTGTCGGGCGACGGCGCCTGGTCCAGCACGAAGCGGACGCCACTGCGGTCGCCGACCACGTCGAAGCGGATCGGCGCAGTCTGCGCAGTCGGCGCGAGATGCGCGAACGCGGCCAGGGCGCCCGTGCACACGCAGGCGGTCCACCGTGTCGACATGATGCCGTGCCGCCATCTACGGCGGCGAGATCTCGGGGGCTGTGCCGGCAGGCGTCTCTGGCGACGACGCTGGCGGCGTGGGCCGCTTGACGCTTCTGGTACTCGGCCAGCGCGGATTTGGCCTCGTCCTGGCGTCCCAGCCGCTGATACGCCTGCGCAAGCTGGTAGTGCGCGGCGCCATCGCTCTCCGGATCGTCAGCGGCCGCGGCGGCCACCAGGTGCGGAAGCGCGGCGGCGGCATCGCCCGACATCAAGAGCGCGCGTCCGAGCGAGGCCCGCACGGCGACGGCGTCCGGCCGGCTGGCGGCTGCCGCCTTCAAATAGGGCAGCGCCTGCTCGACCTGTTGCGCCTGCAGCAGCGCGTCGCCGTAGAAGAACGCGAGTTCGGGCCGGGCCGACGCCGAGGGGCCGGCCAGCTTCGCCAGCAGCGGCAGCGCTTCCTCGAGGTTCCGTGATTCGTACAGCGCGGCTGCCAATTCCTCCTCGATGTCCCGGTCGTCTGGCGTCAGCGCCAGCGCCGCCTTCAGTTCCGGCACGGCCTCGGTCGGTCGGCCCTGATCGCGATGAATCGCGGCCCGCACCCGGTGCACCTCGGCCGAGGGCGGCAGGGCGTCCAGCTTCTCGAACGCTTCCGTGGCCAGCGCGTTGTAGGCGCGCGTCCGCCAGTAGAGCGACGCGCCGTCCTCGCGGCCCTCGGTGGCCGTCACCGCGTCGAGAAAGCGGCCGGCCAGGAACGCGCACTCGGCGGCGTGCTTCGCGCAATCTCGCGGCCGGCCGGCGACCTTCGCCCGTTCGGCGGCGGCCCAGTCGGGCTTGCCCGCCCGCTCGTAGAGATCGCCGACCGCCTCATGCACTCCGCCGACGTCAGGCGCCGCCTGCTGGATTTCCCGGTACAACGACAGCGCCTGGGCGAAGCGTTCGCCGCTCACCAGCACATCGGCGACGATCAGCGCCTCCCAGACCGAATCGGGGGCCGCTTTCTGCAGCCGGTCGAAGGTGTCGCGCGCCAGCGCTTCGTAGCTCTTGCCGAGGCCGTACCACGGTCGCGGAGCCGAGGGATCGGCGGTGGCGAGCGCCCGGAACCGGCTCGCAGCGAGGCGGGGCTGACCGGACTCGAGTGCGCGCTCGGCCTGGGCGATCGTCGGGCGTGGAGTGGGGGCGGCGGGCTGCGCCGCGGCCAGACGCGATGCCGCGACGAGCAGCACAGCCATCGACAACGCGGCGGTCCGGCGCATGCCGTCTAGCGTAGCGTATGCGACGCGCCGACGGAGTGGTCACTCCAATGCGTTGGATGCCATCCTGGAGAAATGGATCGCCGTCGCGTCGGCGATGGCGGATTTAGACGCAAATATAGTCGATTTGGTTTGGCCCGTTCCTTGACTTGTCCTACCAGCCGTGGTACACCCTCGCCACCCGGCACGTCGAAAGTCACATCGTTCCGTAGGAGGTAGGCCTGTGAGACTCGAGGCACGACTCTACGCGAAGCGCGCCCGCACCGCGCTTCTCGTTGCAGTGTTCCTGAGTGCGACCGCCCTATCGGCAAGCGCGCAGACGTTGTACGGCAGCATCGTCGGCAACGTCCGCGACACCTCAGGCGCCGCGGTGCCTGGCTCAACCGTCACCATCCGCGATAAGCAGACGGGTCTCGAGCTCACGACCGTCTCGAACGAGACTGGATCGTATTCCTTCACCAACGCCCTGCCAGGCACCTACGACGTCAAGGTCTCGCTGCAGGGCTTCAAGGAGTTCGTGCAGACGGACGTGCCGGTGACGATCGGGACCGTGTCCCGCGTCGACGTCGCGCTCGAGCTTGGCGCGCTCACCGAGACGATCACGGTCGCGTCCGACTCGCAGCTGCTGCAGACGGACAAGGCCACGGTGAGCACCGAGATCAAGTCGAAGGAACTCGTGAGCATGCCGCTCAACCAGTTCCGCAACTACCAGGCGCTCATCAACCTCGTGCCCGGCGCCTCGCCGGCGATGTTCCAGAACGCCGAGACCGACACGCCGTCCCGCTCGCTCGCCACCTGGGTGAACGGCCAGAGCTCCTACACGAACTCGACCCGTACGGATGGCGCGACCAACGTGAACATCTGGCTGCCCAACCACCAGATGTACGTGTCGCCCGGCCGAGACGATCGACACGGTGAACATCTCGACCAACAGCTTCGACGCCGAGCAGGGCATGGCCGGCGGCGCCGCGATCACCGTCGTGACCAAGTCGGGGACCAACGAGTTCACGCGGATCGGCCTTCGAGTTCTACAACAGCGAGAAGTTGAACGCGAACGACTTCTACTTCGGCGGCAACCGGCCGGAAGGCAAGCCTGACAAGCCGCCGGTGACGCGCAACATCTTTGGCGGCACTCTCGGCGGCCCGATCATGAAGAACAAGTTGTTCTTCTTCGGGTCGATTGAAGGCTACAAGGCCAAGCAGTCGATCAACCAGTTCTTCAACGTGCCGAACCAGGCCCTTCGAGGGGGCGACTTCAGCAACGCGGTCAACGCCGATGGCACCCTGCAGGTCATCTACGACCCGTCGACCGGCGACCCCGATGGCACGGCGCCGGCCGCGTGCCGTTTCCGAACAACCGGATTCCGGCCAATCGCATAAGCCCGATTGCGTTGCAGCTGCTGGGTCTCTACCCGACGGCGAACGTGGCTGGCACGGGCGCTGGCGGGTTGTTCAACAACCACTTCCGGCCGGAGAACCGCACGACCGATCGCTACAACTACGACGGCAAGGTGAACTTCAACCGGACGTCGGCCGCACCAGATCTGGGGCAAGTTCAGCTACCTGGACGCCGTGGTGGACGACCGCACGTATCTGCTGATCGCGGATCCGAATGGCTCGGGCGATGGCGGCAAGACCAAGGTCACCAGTTCACCGGCGGGCAGACCTGGACGCTCAACAACAGCACGGTGTGGGACATGACGTTCGGCTTCTCCCGCCAGAAGCAGGACGTGCTCGGTCCGGACGCGTCAGTGGGCAACTACGGCCTCGACACGCTCGGCATTCCCGGCACCAACGACCAGGGCACCGGCGACGATCGCTACGCGGGCTATCCCCGATTCCAGGTCGGCAACTGCGGCCAGAGCCCCTGCGGCAACGGCTTCTCGGACCTCGGCAACTTCGAAGGCTGGATGCCGATCTTCCGCGACGAGCGGACGTATTCGTTCGGCGACCAACGTCTCGAAGATCATCGGCCGGCACGACCTGCGCGCCGGCTACACGGCCAACTACCTGTGGCTGAACCACTGGCAGCCCGAGATCGACAACCCGCGCGGCCGGTTCGACTTCACCAGCAAGAACATCACGTCGTTGCCGGCGGCGCAGGCGAACAACTTCTACAACACTACGCCGCGTTCCTCCTCGGCCTGCCCGGCACGATCCACAAGAGCGTGCAGGCGGAAGAGATGACGGGTCGCGAATGGCAGCACGGCCTGTTCTTCCGCGATCGCTGGACGCCGACGCGACAAACTCACGGTCGATCTCGGCGTGCGGTGGGAGTACTACCCGATCATGACACCGTGCGGACCGCGGGCTCGAGCGGGTGGATCTCCGACACGCTCAACGTGCTCGTCGGCGGCCGCGGCGGCAACCCGGAGAACGTCGGGCCTGGAGGCGTCGTGGGACAACATCGCGCCGCGGCTCGGCGTGGTCTACCGGTTCAACGAGAACACCGTGTTCCGCACCGGCTACGGGATCACCTACAACGGCATGCCGTGGTCGCGTCCGCTGCGCGGTCAGTATCCGGCGATGATCGGCGCCACGTTCCAGAACGCCAACCAATTCCAGGGCTTCGGATCGCTGGCCACGGGAATTCCGTTCATTCCCACGCCCGACATCGACAGCGGCACGTTCCCGCTGCCGAATTCGGTGGCGACCCGGACCCCGGAGGTGGGGAACGTGGACCGCGCCCGCATCCAGTCCTGGAACGTCGCCGTCGAGCGGCGCCTGCCGTGGGACCTCGCGGTGGACGTGGCATACGTCGCCAATCGCAGCGACGGCGGCTACGCCGACCTCGACGTCAACGCGCCGCAGACCGTCGGCGGCGGCAACGCCAGCCGTCCGTACGCGTCCCGCTGGGCCGGACCGTCGTCCTGAACCTCTGGGGCCAGCGTCTGAAGACCCGCTATCACGCGTTGCAGCTCGCCGTGAACCGGCCGTTCACCAAGGGCCTGCTGCTCAAGGGCGCCTACACGCTCGGCAAGGCGAAGAACTTCGGCACGGATGACGATGGCTGGACGGGCCTGGCATTCAACACGCCGAGCCTGCTCGAGGAGAACTACTCCAACGCCGGCTACGACCGCCGCCACAACTTCCAGATGGGGTTCGTGTATCAGCTGCCGTGGCAGAGCGGCTCGGGCGGCAACCCGCTCCGCGTCATCATCAACGACTGGCAGCTGAACGGTGTGTTCGCCATGTTCAGCGGCCGGCCCTTCAGTGTCACCACCGCGGCTGGCGACTTCAATACGCCCGGCAGCCTGGCCACGGCCGATCACGTCGGCACGGTCAACCACGTCGGTGAGATCGGCGGCAGCGGCTTCTACTACGACCGCGCGGCCTGGGCACGGCCCGCCCTTCGCACGCTGGGCAACACGGATCGGAATCAGTTCTACGGACCGGGCGGCTTGAACCTCGACGCATCGCTGTTCCGTGGGTTCCCGATCGGCGGCACCAAGCGCATCGAGTTCCGGCTCGAGGCGACGAACGTCACGAACACCGCGAAGTTCGACAACCCAACTGGCGACGTGACGAGCGGCAACTTCATGCGCGTCACGCAGCTGGTAGGCGGCAACGCGACGCCCGCCTATCCGATGCGCCAGATCAGAGTCGGACTTCGGTTCCAGTTCTAGCGCGCTTCGCGCGAATTGCGCAGATGGAAGGCCGGCGGAGGATTTCCTCCGCCGGCCTTTTTTTCGTAATCGCTGAAGGCTGAGGGCTGAGGGCTGAGGGCTGAAGCCCGAGTCACCGGCGGCTATGCTAGGGAGATGAGGGCGCGCAGCTTACGAGCGTTGCTGCTGGCGGTGAGTCTCGCGGTTACCCGCGATCGGGCAGGCGCAGCCATCGCCCGGCGCCAAGATGCCGCCGCTGCCGGCGATCGCCCTGGAGTCGTTTCCTGCCGACGCACGAGCCGGGATCGACGCGGCGCTGTCGGCGGCACGCGCGCGTCCTGCCGACCCCATGGCCGCCGGCGGCCTTGGCATCACGCTCCAGGCCTGGGAGCAGTGGGAGGCGGCGCACGCGGCCTACGAGCGCGCGCAGGTGCTGGCGCCTGACGCCGCGGACTGGCGATACCTCGACGGCATGGTGCTGCAGCGCCTGGTCAGGCACGCCGAGGCGGCCGCCGCGTTCGAGCGGGCCGTTGCGCTCGCGCCGACGCTGCTGGCGGCCCGGGCGCGCTGGGCGGAAGCGCTCTACGACGCCGGCGCGTTCGACGACAGCGCGAAGGCCTACGACGATCTCGCGCGATTTGCTCAGGCGGCGCCGGTGGCGGCGTTGGGGCAGGGCCGGCTGGCCGCCCGCGCCGGGCGTCACGCCGACGCGGTTGCCGACTTCGAGCGCGCGATCGAGCTCTTTCCCGAGTTCGGCGCCGCCTATTACGGGCTGGCGCAGTCGCTGCGCGCGCTGGGCCGCCGCGACGAGGCGCTTGCCGCGCTCGAGAAGCATCGCGCCTTCGGGCCGCGCTGGCCCGCGATTGACGATCCGCTCTCGGCCCGCGTTGCACTGGTGAGAGATGACCCGCGCGGACACCTGTTCCGCGGCTTGCGAAAGGCCGAGCTCGGCGATCTGGCCGGCGCCATCGAGGCGCACGAAGCGGCGATTGCCCGCAACCCCTCGCTCGCGCAGGCGCACGCCAATCTCATCTCGCTCTACGGCCGGACCGAGCAGTGGGACAAGGCGGAAGCGCACTACAAGGCGGTGCTGGCCATCGGCTACAACGTCGACGAGGCGCACTACAACTACGGCGTGCTGCTCGGCCTGCAGCGGCGCTGGCCGGAAGCCGCCGACGCGTTCCGTTCGGCGATCGCCGCCAATCCACTGCACGCCCAGGCGCACAACAACCTGGGACAGATTCTCGAGGCCGAACGTCGCCGCGACGAGGCTCTTGCCGAGTACAGGCTGGCAGTCAGCGCCGATCCGCGGCTGCGGCTGGCGCGCTACAACCTGGGACGGATGCTGCTGGCCGCGCGGCAGGTGGAAGAGGCCGCCGCGCAGTTCGCGCAGTTGCGCGAGCCGCAGGACGCCGAGTCGCCGCGCTACATTTACGGCCTCGCCGTCGCCAACGTGCAGGCCGGCCGCCGCGAGCAGGGCGTCGCGCTGGCGCGCGAGGCCCGCCAGCTGGCCGAGCGCTTCGGCCAGCACGAGCTCGTCGCGGCCATCGACCGGGACCTCGCGGGACTCAAATGAAGCAGCCCTTGATCGCACTGGCCGCGCTGGCCTGCCTTCTCCTCCAGTCTCCAGGTCTCACGATTTCGGCGTCGCAGGGTCGCACGGACGCCGCCGACGGCATCTTCGACGAGATTGCCGCCCGTGTCGGGCTGAACTTCATTCATGACGCCGGCGCGTCAGGGCAGTTCTACGTCCCAGAGGTGATGGGCGCCGGCGCCGGGCTCTTCGACTTCGACAGCGACGGCGACCTCGACGTGTATCTGCTCCAGAACCAGCCCCTCGACGCCGGCCGTCCCGCCGGCGCGGGCCGCACGCACCGTTTGTTTCGCAACGACCTGGTCGAGCGCAAGGCCCTGGGCTTCACCGACGTCACTGCCGCCAGCGGCCTGGGCGGAACGTCGTACGGCATGGGCGTGACGACGGGGGACTACGACAACGATGGCGATGTCGACGTCTACGTCACCGCGCTCGGGCCGAACACGCTGTACCGCAACAACGGCAACGGCACTTTCACCGACGTGACCGCGGAGGCCGGCGTCGGCGACGACCGATGGAGCACGGCCGCCGCCTTCTTCGACGCCGATCGCGACGGCGACCTCGACCTCTTCGTCGCCAACTACCTGGACTTCTCCACGACGGCGAACAAGCAGTGCTTCGATCCGGCGGGCACGCGCGACTACTGCGGGCCGCGCTCGTATCGCGCCGTGCCGGACCGGCTGTTCCGCAACGACGGCAACGGCCGCTTCACCGATGTGTCGGAGAAGTCCGGCATCACGAAAGCCGATGGCGGGGGGCTGGGCGTCTCGACCGGCGACTACAACGGCGACGGCTGGCTCGATCTGTTCGTCGCCAACGACGCCACGCCGAACCAGCTCTGGATCAACCAGAAGGACGGCACGTTCGCCGACGACGGCCCGCTGGCGGGCGTCGCGCTGAACGCCGCTGGCAACCCGGAGGGCAGCATGGGCGTGGCCTCCGGCGACTACGATCGCGACGGCGACGAAGACCTGTTCATCACGAACATCATCGCGGAGACGTTCGCCCTCTACGCCAACGACGGCAAAGCCGGGTTCACCGATGAGCGGGTGGCCTCCGGGCTCGCGCGCCCCACCGCCGGCTTCACCGGCTTCGGCACCGACTGGATCGACTACGACAACGACGGCTGGCTCGATCTCTTCATCACCAACGGCGCCGTCAACATCGTCGAGGCGCTGCGCGGGCAGAAAGTGCCGTATCGCATGCGCGACCAGCTGTTCCGCAATCTCTCCGGCGGCCGCTTCGAGGAGGTGCCGCCGGCGGCAGCGGGTGCGTCGTTCGCGCGGCCGGAGGTCGGTCGCGGCGCGGCCTTTGGCGATCTGGACAACGACGGCGACACCGACGTCGTGGTGACCGTCAACAACGGCGCTGTGCGGTTGCTGGAAAATCGCGTCGGCGCCGGCAAGTCATGGCTCCAGGTGAGGCTCGAGGACGGCCCGGCCAACCGGTTCGGCCTCGGCGCGCTGGTGACGGTCGAGCGGGAAGGCGCGCCGCGGCAGCTGCGCCGCGTCCGCACGGACGGCAGCTACCTCTCCGCGAATGACCCGACGCTGCAGTTCGGCCTGAACGACTGGAGCGGACAGGTCACGGTGCGCGTCGACTGGCTGGGCGGAGCGTCGGAGCGCTGGGTGCTGCCGAAGGTGCGGCAGCGGGTCACGCTGAAGCGGGGAACGGGGAAGGGCGGACAGGAGTAGCGCCGTCGCTGAGGTTCGTCGGTTGCGTCTGGTTCCGTCGGGTTGCAGTCAGGTCACAACTGGTGTCGTCAAGGTACGCACGGAGACAACCCGATAAAACGGGGTGAGACCTGCCGAACCCGACCCCGAGACGTTACACAATCTGACGAATCTCCGGTTCGTGCCACGGTCGGGCCGACGACGACGTGGCGCCGGCCTCCTGACTAGAACGAGAACCGCAGCCCCAGTCGGATGTTCCGTTCGCCGCTGGCGACGAAGACCCGGCCGAAGTTCGGGTTGTTCACATCGCGGCTCGAGAAGCCCCACGGGTTGCCCGTGGTGCCGTCGCCGTACTGGATGCTGTTGGTCAGGTTGAACGCCTCGGCGCGGAACTCGAGCTTCTTGTTGCCGCCGACGTTGAAACCGCGGAAGAGCGAGAAGTCCACGCGCCACTGGCCCGGGCCGCGGAAGGCGTTGCGGCCGGTGTCGCCGAGCACGACGCCCTGCGGCTGCCGGAACGCCGTCGTGTCGAACCACGTGCCGTCGTTGCCGATGTCGCCGGTCACGTTGTAGTCGCCGACCTGCTGCGCCGTCTGCTGGTTGCCCGGCATGTTCACGACCGTGCCGTCGGCGGTGATGGTGAACGGCGCCCCCGAGAACGCGGCGAAGATCCCGTTGATCTGCCAGTCCTTGATGGCGTAGTTCAGCGCGCCGCTCCCGTCCTTGGCGAACGGCAGCTCGTAGACGAAGCCCATCTGGAAGACATGCGTGCGGTCGTAGCCGGCGAGCGCGAAGTTGCGATCGTACTGGCTCGCGCCGTTCCACGTCACGCCCACCCAGCCGTCTTCATCGGCCATGTTCATCGACTTCGACCAGGTGTAGGCGCCCTTCAGGAGCAGCCCGTTCTTGAACGGCCGGTTGACCGCGGCCTGCAGCGAGTGGTACTTCGTCCGCAGACGCGGACCCCAGCTCAGAAGGTCGGTCGCACGGCCCTTCGAGAAGAACGGACGGCTCGCGTTGCCGCCGCCGGGCGTGTCCGACGCGTTGATGTTGAGGTCGGCGAAGCCGTCGGTGCCCTTGCTGCCGACATAGGCCAGGTCGAGCGAGAGATCCATCGGGAGCCGGCGCTCGAGCGCGAGGTTCCACGACTGGATGTTGCCGCGGCTGACGTCGTCTTCCGGCGTCCGCATCGCGACCGCGTTGGGCAGCGGAATGCGGCCACTGCTCAGGTCGGGACCCGTGAGGTCCGGGAGCCCGTTCGAGAGCGTGCCGTACCAGCCGGCGGGGTTGTTCTGCTGGAACGTCGCGCCGACGTTGGCCGGGTAGAAGCCGCGCAACGGCCGGGCGAAGGGCAGCGGGTTGTAGGTGACGCCGTAGCCGGTGCGGAACACCGTCTCGTCGTTGATGCGATAGACCAGGCCGAGGCGCGGCGCGAACAGCGTCTTGCTGACCTTGATGCCGAGGTCCTCGGGGTTGCCGCCGAGGCCGCCGAGCAGGACTTCGAGCGTATTCAGGTCCACCTGCTCGATGCCGCGATCGGCGCGCGTCATCAGCGGGTAGTACTCGTAGCGCAGGCCGAGGTCGAGCGTGATCTTCTGGTTGACGTTCCAGCGATCGCGCACGTACAGGCCGTGCTGCCACTCGCGCGCCGACATCTCCTCGGTACTGGATGCCCTTGGTCGCGGTGGTGAAGTAGCCGAGCAGGAACTGCGCGTACTGGTTGTAGATGTTCGCCGTCTGCGTGCCGGCGCCGAACAGGCGCGTCGCCGCGCCGTTGAACGTGAAGTCGCCGCGCGGCGTCGCCACGTCACCGGGCTGCCAGTGATCCAGGTAGAGGTAGTTGCCCGAGTAGCCGGCGCGGAACTCGTGCTGCCCCATCAGCTTGGTGATGTTCGTCGAGAACGCGTAAGTGCGCTCGTCGCGGAACAGCGGGTTCCACCCGGCGTTGTTGCCGATGGCGCTGAAACCGGGGTTGAACGACGGGAAGCCGGCGTAGCGCGGGTCGTCAGCGTACGACGTCGCGCCGTTGGTGCCGGGAATGCCGAGCGTATCGACGCCGAAGTTGCCGAGCGCGAAGTCCGATGCCAGCACTTCCTGGTTCTGCCGCGAGAAGCCGAACGTGCTGTCGAGGACCGTGCTGGAGTTCAGCGTCCACGTCTGGCCGACCGTGAACTGCTTCACCGCGGTGTCGCCGCTGCCGCCGCCGTCCACGCCCAGGTAGAACAGGTTCGAGACGACCGCGTCCATCTGGCTGTACTTGCCCCAGATCTGGTGCGAGGTCGTGCGGTTCCAGTTCAGCTTGACGTCGTAGTTGTTGCGGTCGACGGAGCTGTCGGCGTCGCGCACGTAGTTGCGCGTGTTTCCCGGCAGGTTCGGCAGCGGGTAGTACTTCAGGATCTCCTGCGCCACCGGGCTGATGCGGTTGCCGGGGATCACGTTGCCGGCGAACTGCGAGCGGCCGGTGCCATCGGCGTTGCCGGTCAGCGGATCGAAGATCTGCTGCTGGCCGCCGGCCGAGCTGAGCGCGCCACTCATGTCGCCGGCGCGCATCGCCGCCGTCGGCACGTCGTAGAAGATCTGCGTCGTCGAGCGGTCGAAGTAGCCCTCGTACGAGCCGAAGAAGAAGAGCGAGTTCTTCTGGATCGGGCCGCCGAGGGTGCCGCCAAGGATGTTGCGATCGATCGGCGTCTTGCGCGTCGCGAAGTAGGGGCGCGCGTTGAGCGCGTCGGAGTTGAAGAACTCGAACGCCGAACCGCGGAACTCGTTGGTGCCCGACTTGGTGATCAGCGTGATCGCCGCGCCGCCGGCCATGCCCTGCTCGGCGTCGAAGCTGCTGGTGCTGATGTTCACCGTGTCAATCGTCTCCGCGGGCGCCACGTACATCGCGTGGTGCGGCAGCCAGAGATTGACGTTGGTCGCGCCGTCCGACTTGGTGTTGTTGCTGTTCGGGTTCTGGCCGTTCACGTAAGTGCGGAGCGACCGGCCCGGCGAGTCGGTGAGCGCGTTCTGGAACTGCGTCGGCGTCGCGCCCGGCACCAGGTTCATCAGGCTCTGGTAGTTCCGGTACTGCGCCAGCGGCAGGTTGGTGATGGCTTCGGACTTCAGCTCCGTGGAGACGTCGGCCTTGTCGGTCTGGAGCAGCTGCGTCTCCGACGCCACCGTCACCGTCTCGGTCAGCGCGCCCACTGTCAGCGTCACTTCGACACGGCTGACGGTGTTCACGCTCACGGGCACGCCGGTCTCGATGAACTCCTTGAAGCCCTGCAGCGAGACCTTCACGTCATAGGCGCCGGGCAGCACGTTGGTGAAGTTGTAGGTGCCGGTGTCGTTGCTGACGGTCGTGCGTTCGAGCGCCGTCTGGGTGTTGAGGATGGCTACGGTTGCGCCGGGAATCGCCGCGCCGGACTCGTCTTTCACCGTGCCAGTTACGCTGCCATAGAGCTGTTGCGCTTCGCTCGATCCGGCAAGCACGAAGGTCATGAGACACAACATGCCGACCGAAACGAGGGTCTTCCTCGTCCAATCCATCACGAGACACCTCCAGCGTACCGATGACGCCGTCAGGGGTTTGAGTGCGGGCCTAAGCGCGGCGAGGGAGGAACCTCGACAGTGCCGCGCATCGCACCAGTTGTGCACGGGGATTCAGCAAGCGCGCTGCCACAGCTTTGTGAATGGTCCGTCCATTCCGGCAACTGGTGCGACAACTATGACAAAGCACTGAAAACTCACGCGAGACTGCGCCGACACGTGTCACGCGATCGTGAGGTCGGACCGGATTGGTCCAAGGCCACAACAACTGCAAACGTTTGCGCGATCCAAAAACGACGACTTCACATCGCGACACAATTCGGGAACCCGAACGTGCGTGCTCTCTCGACCTGGCTCGCCCGAGCTAGAGACTGGCGCGCTGTCATCGTGTCATCGAGGCATCGCGGCATCGCGATCGTGGTCACCGCGCCGGCAAGAACGGAAACAGCTTCCGCAGCAGCGCGTCATCGGGCCGCGTGCCGTACTCGCAGATCTCGAACGCCTCGGCGGTCTGCACTTTCGCGGCCGCCTCGGCGCCATACCACTTCGCCAGCGCCTCGCGCACGGCCGGCTGAAGGCGGCTCGGCCGCGCTGCGTCTTCAGCCACGCCTTGCGGGCCGCCGGATCCTTCGGCACCTGGTCGAGCACGCCGGCGTGCCAGGGCAGCCACTCGTACACCTGCGACACGTGCGCGTCGAGCGCCTCCACCTTCTTGTCGATCACGTCGTCGATGGCGACGGCGATGTCGGGCCGGAACGGCGCCGGCTTCTGGAACCCGTCTTCGAAGTAGAGGAACACCGGGTTCTTCTTGAGCGCGGGCACTTCGGTGACGACGTTCGGGACGGTGACCATGAAGGCGGCGTCCTGCAGGAGGACGCCGGTGTAGCGGTGATCGGGGTGGTAGTCGTTGGGCCGCGGCGCCAGGACGAGGTCGGCCTTCCACTCGCGGATCTGCCGGATGATCTGCTGGCGGACGTCGAGGCTCGGCACGAGCTCGCCGTCGTGGTTGTCGAGCACGACGTAGTCGACGCCGATGCGGCGGCCGGCCTCGATGGCTTCGGCGCGGCGGCGCATCGCCAGCTGGCCGCCGCCTTCCTCGTGATGCCCGGCATCGCCGTTGGTGACGGCGACGAACCGGACCTTGTGCCCGAGCGCCGCCCACTTGGCGGCGACGCCGCCGGACCTGATGTCGCAGTCGTCGGGATGCGCTCCAAACGCGATGATGCGCAGCGGTTCCTGGGCTGCCGCGGGGAAGGCAGACATCAGCAGCAGCGCGGCGAGGGCAGACATGACAGAGCGGGCACGGGGTCGCATCGGGTTCCTCCCTGGGACGAAGCGCATTCTATGCCGGGCGGGCTCACGATATGCTCGACATCGCCGGGTCAATGGCCCGTGTCGTTCAGAGGAGCAGAGTCGGCATGCGTTGCAGCTGGGGATTGATGGCGGTGTTCGCGGTGACGGTGGCGGCCAGCCCGGGGGCGCAAGAGCGGTCCCGCGAGACCACGGACGCGAAATACAAGTGGAACCTGGCCGATCTCTATCCGAGCGACGAGGCCTGGCGCGCGGAGAAGGAGAAGCTGGCCGCGTCGCTCGGCGAGGCCAAGGCGTTTGCCGGCACGCTGGGGACCTCGTCCGCGCAGCTCGCCAAGGCCCTGGCCACCCAATCGGCGCAGGAGAAGGCGCTGGCGCGGCTGTTCGCCTACGCCAACCTGCTGGCGGACCAGGACACGCGCGTCTCGGGCCCGCAGGGCATGACCGACGAGATGACGCAGCTGGCCGCGCAGTTTGGCGCCGCGTGGGCGTTCGTCGAGCCGGAACTGCTCACGCTCGATCCGAAAACGCTCGAAGACTGGATCGCGTCGACTCCCGAGTTGAAGCCGTATGCGTTCGCGCTGCGTGATGTGCTGCGCCGCAAGGCGCACACGCTGAGCGCCAGGGAAGAAGCGCTGCTGGCGCAGACGCTGCCGATGGCCGCCGGGCCCGGCAACATCAACAGCATCTTCCTCAACGCCGACCTGCCGTGGCCGACGGTCAAGCAGGCGTCGGGAAAAGAGGTCCGGCTCGACGTCGCCGGCTTCTCGGCCGCGCGCGCCGTCGCCGATCGCGACGATCGCCGCAAGGCGATGGAGGCGCTTCTTCGGCGCGCTCGGCAGCTATCGGCGCACGCTGGGCACGACGCTGAGCACCGCCGTCCAGGCGGCGCTGTTCCAGACGCGTGCCCGCAGCTACGAGTCCACGCTGCAGCGCGCGCTCGACGGCCCGAACATCCCGCCGTCGGTCTACACGGCGCTCGTCGACGGCGTGAACAAGCATCTGCCGGCGTTTCACCGCTACCTGAACGCTGCGCAAGCGCATCCTGAAGGTCGCAGGAGCTGCACTACTACGATCTCTATGCGCCGCTCGTCGCCGGGCGTGCCGCTCGAATACTCCGTCGAGCAGGCGCAGGAGCAGGTCAAGAAGACGACGGCAGTGCTCGGCGCCGACTACGTCGCAGGCGCTGGACAAGGCCTTCTAGGAGCGCTGGATCGACTACTACCCGACGCCGGGCAAGCAGTCGGGCGCCTACATGGCCGGCTACGCTTACGACGTGCACCCGTACATGCTGCTCAACTACAACGGCAAGTACGACGACATGTCGACGCTGACGCACGAGGCCGGGCACGCCATGCACAGCTGGTTCTCGACGAAGAACCAGCCGTACCAGACGGCGGGCTACCCGATCTTCGTCGCCGAAGTCGCCTCGACCTTCAACGAAGCGCTGCTCATCGAGCAGATGCTCAAGGAGGTGCAGGACCCGAAGGCGCGCCTGTCACTCCTCGGCAACTACCTCGAGGGCGTGAAGGGCACGGTGTTCCGGCAGACGCAGTTCGCCGAGTTCGAGCTGCGGATCCACGAGATGGCGCAGAAAGGCGAGCCGCTCACCGGCGACGCGCTGTCGAAGCTCTATCTGGAGATCACACGCAAGTACTACGGGCACGACAAGAAGGTCGCCATCGTCGACGACTACGTCGCCCACGAGTGGGGCTACATCTCCCACTTCTACAGCCCGTTCTACGTCTTCCAGTACGCGACGTCGTTCACCGCGTCGACGGCGCTGGCCGAGAAGGTGCTTGCCGGCCAGGGCGACGCCGTCAGCCGCTATCGCGCGTTCCTCGCCGCCGGCGGATCGAAGTATCCGATCGACCTGCTGAAGGACGCCGGCGTCGACATGACGACGAGCGAGCCGCTCGATCTCACCATCAAGAAGATGAACCGCGTCATGGACGAGATCGAGAAACTGCTCAAGTAGGTTGGATCAGGTCCAATCGGGTCCGCCCAGCAGGTCGCGGGCCGTGAGATATGCGAGCGCCGCGGGGTGTCCAGCCGAGCGGCGCGGGGTGTTCTACCTGAGCTCGGTTCGGAGCGCGGCCAGCGCGGTTCCGATGTCAGCTTCGCGTGAGGAGGAGCTCGTCGGCATCGCAGCCGAGGAAGGCTGCCGCGCGTTACAGGTCGCGACGTGAACCGCCCCGTCGCTGTAGGCCATTCGGACGGGATTGTGTTCGAGTTCGGCCCACGCCGAGAGCGTGCGGTCAAGTACCGTCCGGGGCGTCGGGCCGAGCGAGGCAGCGTTGAGGTAGACGGGGGTTGGATGGAGGCCGTACTCGGTCACCTGTTCGCGTTGGACCGGCCGCGACGCGGCGAGGCTGCCGACCGAGAGTGTTCCGACGGCGCCAAGAAACGTCCGACGAGTTCGCGCAACAGTGGGGTCCATTCAACCTCTGGCGAGGGCAAAGAAAAAGGGCGGTCGGGTTGCCCCGACCGCCCAAGTGGTCTTTAGAGTTTCGGCCGTCGCCTAACTCACCGGCTGCGGATCTTCCGAGCTCGGCTTCCGCTTCAGGCCCTGGATCTGAATCACCGGCTGGTTCGCCGCCGGATCCTTCAGCACGTGCTGGCGGTAGAGGCGCTCCATCTCGGCGTGGTGCCCGGATCCTGCTCCTTCTTGCGCGCCTGGAGCTTCTCTTCGCGAGCGTTCTTGGCGATGCCGAGCTCGTCGAGGTCGGTCTGGCGGCCCGCCGCCACGGCCTCGGCGTTCAGCTTCAGCGAGTGCTCGGTGCGTCGCCAGCGGCACGGCCTTGTTGCCGGCGAAGATCTCATGCCGGCCGTGCTCGTCGTACCACTTCGTGAGCGTGGCCGTCATGTGCATCTTCTCGATGATGTTCCGCCAGCCGATGCCCGTGTTGTAGGCGCAGAAGGAGATTTCGCCCTGCTGCGTCGCATACGGGATGATGCACATCTCGGTGCGGCGGAAGTCGTAGTTGAACAGATCCTGGAACCACATCCCGGCGATGAACAGGAAGTTCCAGCGATCCGACCGGCGCTGCTCGATGTCGGCCAGCGTGCGATCGCCCTTGACCGATCCGTAGTTCTTGCCGGTCGCGCCGAAGGTCTTGTCGAACTTCTTCATCAGGTCGACGATCTTGAAGTGCGTCGGCGCCTGGAACGGGTCGTAGTTCCTGAGCAGCGCCAGCGTCATGCCGGCAATCGACAGCCACTTGCCGCGCGCCGCGTCGTTCACCGACGCGATGTCTTTGGCCAGCTGATCGGCCTTGAGGAACGCCGTGACCGGCACAGCCTCCTTGGTTTCCTTGTCGATCATCACCGCCATGCCGATACCGCAGTTCGGGTGGCAGCCGCAGGTCAGCTGACCCCACTCGCGGTCCGGCCCGTGGACGACGTCGGCCCAGTCGGTAAAGGTGCCCATGAACGAGATCGGGAACCAGTCGCGCAGGGGCTCGCCGATGCCGGTCTGCGTCTTGGTGTCGTGCGCCAGGTGCGACAGCGTGTAGCGCTGCGCCTCGCGGCGTTCGGGCGTGATCTCTTCGTCGCGGCCCGTGAAGCTCACCGGCTGGAACGACAGGAAGTTGATCTTCTTCGGGTTGTCGAGCGCGAACTCGATGACCCGGCCCACCTGCTCGTTGTTGACGCCGTTGACGATCGTGATGACCGGCACGATGTCGACGCCGGCGCTCCAGAGGTTCTCGATCGCGCGCAGCTTGACGTCGAACAGGTTGCCGACGCGGCGGTGCGAGTTGGCGGCGTTGCCGATGCCGTCAAACTGCAGGTAGGCGTAGCGCAGACCGGCCTTGGCCGCTTCGCGCGCGAACTCCGGGCTCTTGGCGAACTCGATGCCGTTGGTCGCCGCCTGCACCGAGTTGTAGCCGACCTTCCGCGCGTACTTCACCGCGTCGAGGAAGTAAGGCGAAATCGTCGGCTCGCCGCCCGAGAACTGCACCGACATCTGGCGGCGCGGCTTGATCGAGATCGCGTTGTCGAGGACGGTCTTGATGTCCTCCCAGCTCAACTCGTGGACGAACCCGACCTGGTTCGCGTCCATGAAGCAGGGGTCGCACATCATGTTGCAGCGGTTGGTGAGGTCCACCGTCAGCACCGACCCGCGGCCGTGCTGAATCGTGCTGCTGCCGTGGTTGTGCAGCTTCTCGTCGTTGTGCGCCTTGATGTCGCGCCCCGGGAACGACTCCTCGAGGTGCTTGAACATCGCCGGGTCGATCGACATCACGTCTTCGAAGTGCCCGTGCAACGGGCAGTCCTTGACCATGAGGATCTTGCCGTCGCGCTCGAGGATGGTCGCCTTGATCTCGCCGACCTTCTCGGTCAGCAGAATCGAGACGTCCTGCTTGCCGTCGACGATGGCCTGGCGCGCTTCGCGCACGCACATCGGACACAACGAGTCGGTTTCGCGGGGCCAGCCGAGCGGCGGCTTGGTCTTCTGCCACGACTTGTTCAGTGGCTTATCCGACCAGTTCGGGGTGAACGACGGGTTCCGCTTGATCGAGTTGAGGGCGTTGAACAGCTGCCACACGCCGTTGGCGGTGACGGCCAGCCCCTTCTCGACGTATTTGATCGGTCGATGCATCGGAAGCATTCTCCTGCCCAGGCGCCACGCGCCGGGGTGTCCGACAAGTCCCACGCGACTGACGAACGAAGTCCAACTGCTTGAAACTAAAAGGGATTGTAGTCAGGTTCCGCACGGGCTCCGCCAATTTGCAGCCAATGGGCGCCCAACCGGGCCCAGTTGGCGGCGTGAATCGCCGAGCGGGCAAATCCGACTAAAATTGTCGCTATTAGCCCGGTGCGATCAGTCGCTGTGCCATGGTGTGCAGGTGCACGGTCGGGCCTGGTTTAATATGCCTGAGCCGTCAGAAGTTTGACGGCTGAGCTTGGCTCCTCGCCTCGGCAGATGCATCGCCGGGCGTCGGAGCCGGGACACGGACCGTCGATTGACATGAGCCAGCTTCGCCCTGCGGTCGGCGATGCTCCCCCGTCGGCTCGTCATTCGCTGCGGTGGCGCCTGCCGCTGATCATCTCCTCGCTCGTGGCGGGGGTGATTGCGCTGTTCGTGTGGGCGGCGCACCGCGAGGTCCAGCGGACGCTCATCGACGCCGGCGTCGAACGCGCCCAGGCAGCGGCCGATCAGCTGGGGACCATCCTCTCGTCCTCCGCGCGCCAGCGCCTGGCCGAGCAGCGCCGCCTTGCCGCCGACCCGCTGGTCGCTCGCTTCCTGCGGACCCGGCCGATCAAACCGACATCCTCGCCCGAGAGCGGCTCGCCTCGCTCGTACGTCCGGGCCGTCAGGCCATCACACTCTGGGGCGCCGATGGCGCCCGCCTGATCACGCTGGTCGTTCCCGACGATGCGCGGGAGCTCGCGCCGACGGGTCCGCCATCGCGCGAGCGCCCCGATGCGCCTCTTCGAAGCCGGCGGGGTCGTGTTCTCCGATACCGTCGAGCCAGTGGTCTCGACCGAGGACGACGCGAATCCGACCGTGCCGCTCGGCTGGCTCAGCGTGCGGCGGCCGGTCACGATGGCGCCTGTGCCGGACATCTTCAATCGTCTCGTCGGCGGCGGCGCCGTGGTGTTGTTTGGCGCCGTCGGCGATCTCGCGTGGACGGACCTGACGCGGCTGGTCGTGCCGCCGCCGGTCGACGTCAGCAAGCGCGGCAGCTTCAGCTACGAAGCGGCGCAACGCGACGTGCGGCTCGGCTCGGTCGGCGAAGTCAGCGACACGCCGTGGCGTGTCTGGGTCGAGTTTCCGATGAAGGACGTCGTCGCTCCGGGCCAGCGCTTCCTGCGCAGCACGCTGGTCGTCGCCCTGGCGCTCGTGTGGTGCTCGGTGATCCTCGTGGCGCTCTTCGGCTGGCAGGTGACCCGTCCGCTCGTCGACCTCACGCGCGCCGCCGAAGCGTTTACCGCCGGCGACTACAAGCATCGCGTGGACAGCGACCGGCGCGACGAGATCGGCCGCCTCACGCGCGCGTTCAACACGATGGGCGGCCAGATCGAGGGCGCGCAGCAGCGGCTCATGGACGATCTGCAGGAGCGAACACAGATGGAGGCCGCGCTCGTCGAAAGCGAGCGTGCCTATCGCTCGACGTTCGACGAGGCGCCGGTCGGCATCGCCCACATGAGCCTCGAGGGCACGTGGGTGCGCGTCAACCGGCATCTCGCCGATCTGCTCGGCTACAGCGCCGAGGAGCTGGTCTCGCGGCAGCTCAGCGCCGTGCAGGCGCCCGAGGCCGTGGAACATCGATCGCGAGCTGCGCGAGCAGCTGCTGAACGGCGGACTGGCCCGCGCGGTCACCGAGACGCGCTACCGCCATCGCGAGGGCCACCTGCTCCGGCTGAACGTCACCGTCAGCCTGCATCGCGATCTCGGCGGCCAGCCGCAATACTTCATCGCGATCCTCGAGGACATCTCGGAGCGGCGCGCGCTCGAGGAGCAGTTGAGCCAGGCGCAGAAGATGGAAGCCGTCGGCCGCCTGGCCGGCGGCGTCGCGCACGACTTCAACAACCTGCTGACCGCGATTCTCGGCTACAGCAACCTGGTGCTCGACGAGCTGGAGCCGAACCACCCGGCCCGCGTCGACGTCCAGGAGATGAAGCGCGCCGGGGAAAGCGCCGCGGCGCTCACGCAGCAGCTGCTCGCCTTCAGCCGGAAGCAGATCCTCCAGCCACAGGTGCTCGATCTGAACGAGGTCGTGACCCGTGCCGATTCGCTGCTGCAGCGCCTGATCGGCGAGCACATCGCGCTCGTGACCTCACTCGACCGCAGGCTCGGTCACGTCAACGCCGATCCCGGGCAGCTGGAGCAGGTGATCCTGAACCTCGCCCTGAACGCCCGCGACGCGATGCCGGCCGGTGGCAAGCTGACGATCGAGACCGCCAACGTCGACCTGGACGACGCGTACGTGTCGCAGCACGGCGGCGCGTCTCCCGGCCCGCACGTGATGCTGGCCGTCAGCGACACCGGCGTCGGCATGGACGCCGAGACGCAGGCGCGGATCTTCGAGCCGTTCTTCACGACGAAGCGGCGCGGTGAAGGCACGGGGCTCGGGCTCGCGACGGTCTACGGGATCGTCAACCAGAGCGGCGGCTCGATCTGGGTCTACAGCGAGCCGGGCCGCGGCACGACCTTCAAGGTGTACTTCCCGCGCGCGCCCCACGGCGAGCGGCAGCCGGCGGCGCCGGCGCGCACCGAGGCGCTGGGCGGCTCCGAGACCGTGCTGCTCGCGGAAGACCAGCCGGAGGTGCGGTCGATTGCGTGCACGGTGCTCCGGCGCTACGGCTACCGGGTGCTCGAAGCCGCCGACGGCGACGAAGCCCTCCGCATCGTCCGCGCCCATCGCGAGCCCATCCACGTGCTGCTGAGCGATGTCGTGATGCCGTCGATGAGCGGGCCCGAGCTCGCGCACCTCGTGCAGCTCGAGCATCCCGGCATCCGCGTCCTCTACGCCTCCGGCTATACCGACGACGCCATCGTGCGCCACGGCGTGCTCGATCCCGGCGTCGCGTTCCTGCAGAAGCCGTTCACGCCGACCTCGCTGCTGCGCAAGATCCGCGAGCTGCTCGACGCCTCGACGGCGGCGGGCACATAAGACGTGCAGCGTGCTGCGTGCTCCGTGCTGCGTGCGGTGCTTCGTGCCGCGTGCTTCGTGCAGAGTGCCGTGCTGCGTAACGTGGCACTGCACGTAGCACGCTGTGCACGCGCACTGCACCGCACGTAGCACGTGCACGCAGCACCGCACGTAGCACGTGCACGAAGCACGCTGCACGTCATTCGCGGTCGTATTCCGGCCGGCTCTGCCCAAGCAGCCACTTGTCGAACCAGCCGACGATGTGCCGGAGGCGATCGATGCGATGCCACGGCGCGCCGGATCGTGACAGCTCGTGGCCTTCGTCGGGAAACCGCACCATCACCACCGGCACGTTACGCAGCTTGAGAGCACGGAACATCGCTTCGCCGCCGGCCGCCGGCGGCGTCCGGTAATCGGCGTCGCCATCGACCAGCATCAGCGGTGTCGTTATGCGGTCGGCGTAGGTGATCGGCGATCGTGTCACGAAATCCTTAGCCTCGCGCCACGGCGGACCGGGGAACCAGCGCGGTGTGAAGAGCGTGAAATCCGCCGAGTACCACCACGCCTCCCAGTCGGCGATCGATCGCTGGGACACGGCCGCCTTGAAGCGCGTCGTCTGCGTCAGCGCCCAGTTCGTGAGCAGTCCGCCGCCGCTGCCACCGGTGACGCCCAACCGAGTTTCGTCCACGTAGCCGCGCCGCACGACCTCGTCCAGCGCCGCGATCAGGTCGCGGTAATCGTCGCCGGGATAGCGGTGCTGGATCACGTTGGCGAAGTCCTGTCCGTAGCTCGTGCTGCCGCGCGGGTTGGTGTACACGACGACGTAGCCGCGCGCGGCCATCAGGAGAAACTCGTGCGTGAACGTCGCGCCGTACGCGGCATGCGGTCCGCCGTGAATCTGGAGGATGAGCGGGTATTTCGTCGATGGGTTGAAACCGGGCGGTTTCAGGATCCAGCCCTGGACTCTCGCGCCGTCGAACGATTTCGTCCAGAACATCTCCGGTGACGGAAGGTCGAGCGCCGCGAAGCGTTCGTCGTTGAACCTCGTCAACTGGCGGCGCTCGGCGGTGTGTGCGGCCGAGGTCGCAAACACGTCGCCGACGCGCGTCGGCGTCGACACGACCAGAGCCAGCCGCCCGTCGCGCGACGAGGTCGCGCCCTGGACCTCTTCGTCGCCATCGGTAAGCGACGTGACGGTCGCCGTCGCGGGATCGACTTTCACGAGCGCCGTCCGCCCTGCAACGGCGCTGACGACGAAGAGGGCGGCGCCGTCGCGCGACCAGATTGGCCGGGTCGAGCTCGTGCCGCGGGGCGCGCGCTGGTCGCCGGCGAGACCGGCCGCGATATCGCCGTCGTAGCGTTCGGTGAGATTACGCACGGCGCCAGTGGCGCGATCCACGACCAGCAGATCGGGCTGCAGGTACCGACCGCACCGGCTGCCTGTTCATGGAGGCGACGATGGCCAGCGTCCGGCCATCCGGGCTCGGCGAAAGCTGCGCGACCGCGCCGTCGACGACCGCCACCTCCTTCAGCACGCCCGTCTCGGCGTCCGCCTCCATCAACGCCGTCTTCGGCGGGGCGTAGTCGGTCTCAATTGCCGTCTGCGACGTGAAGTGGATGCGCGCGCCGTCGTCCGACCACACCGGATCCTGGTCCCCGAGGCGCCCCTCGCCGAGCGGCTTGATGGAGCCAGTGGAGTCGTCGGCGAGCGTGATGACGAACAGGCGGCTGCGCCGGCTGGCGTCGAGGTACCCGCTGCCATCGCGACGGAACGTCGCGCGCGTGATGACCCGCACGTCGCTCGGCTTGGTCCGTCCGGCCTCCGAAGCCACCGGCGCGGCGTTCTTGACGTTGCTGCCGGCGACGAGCCGCCGCCCGTCGGGCGACCAGCCGAAGGTCGCGACGCCATCGGGAAGGGCCGTTGCCGCCCGCGGCTCGCCGCCGTTCAGGTCGAGCAGGTACACCTGCGACGGCTCCGGCCGGCCGTCGCGCTCGGCGGCGCGGAGAAACGCCAGGCGGCGCCCATCGGGCGACCAGCGCGGCATCACATCGCGGCGCCCGGTCGTCATCGGCCGGGGCTCGCCGCCGTCGGTCGGCACGACCCAGATTGACGAGGTGTAGGTATCCCGTGCGCGATCGGCCTGCACGCGAACGAACGCCACGGCCGAGCCGTCGGACGAAATCTGCGGGTCGGCGACCCAGACGAAGTCGAGCAGGTCGGTCTCCCGAATCGGCCGGCGCTCGTCGGCCACGGCGGGGAGGGTGAGGAGGAGGGTGACGAGGGCGGCGGCGGAAAGGCGCATGGGTGTTTATATAGCGGCGGGGTGTTCGTGCTTCGTGCTAGGTGCTACGGTGCTGCGTGCGGTGCCTTGTGCCTGCGTGCCGCGTGCTGGCAGTGCTACGTGCTACGCTGCGTGCTGCGTGCTGCGTGCCGGGTGACGTGCGGGGTGCCAAGTGCCGCGCGTCGACGTCACGGTGCCAGCGATGACCGCAGCCGGCTGACGGTGCGGACGACGTGGTCGGCGCGCTCCAGTAAATCCGCCACGCACTTCGCAGGCAGCGATGCGGCGGCGCTGTAAGGCGAGCGAGGTCGCTTCGGAGATCCATACAGCTCATCCGCGCGCCATGGCCGTGGTAGTGCCCGAATTCACGCCGGCTCCATCGGCCGAATCCTTCCGCGATCAGGCGAGGCACGGCTTCGGCCGATTCCCTCAATTGATCTCGAAATGCGAAATCCTTCTGAAGCGCCGCGTCGCACAAACTGCCACGATCCGGTCGCTGAGCGCCGCGGCCAGCTGCCATGCCCGTAGTTCTTCGAAAGTTCTGGCTCCCATGCTGAACTGCGTGGCACACACCGTGCCAGACACGCAGCACTCAGCATCGCTCGCAGCACTGAGCACGCCGCACCGCACGCAGCACGAGGCACCAGCACCGCACGTAGCACTGAGCACCCAGCACGAGGCACCTGTATGATTCGTCCATGCTCGATCTGACCATCATCGGCGCCGGGCCATCCGGGCTGGCCTCGGCCATCGCCGCCAGCCAGGCGGGGCTGGAGTACACGATCCTCGAAAAGGGCGTGCTCGTGAACTCGATCTACCAGTTCCCGGCGCACATGGTGTTCTTCACAACTCCCGAGCTGCTCGAGATCGGCGGCCTGCCGCTGGTGACGCCGTACGAAAAGCCGACGCGCATCGAAGCGCTCCGCTACTACCGCCGTGTGGCAGAGAAGTTCGGGCTGGCGATCGAGTTCGGCGAGCAGGTCACCGGGCTCACACGCGACGCGTCCACCGGCGTGCTGACGGTCTCGACGCAGTCGAGGAAAGGCACGCGGACGCTGCAGTCGCGCGCCGTCGTGCTGGCCATCGGCTACTACGATCATCCGAACCGTCTGAACGTGCCTGGCGAGGACCTGCCGCACGTCTCGCACTACTACACCGACGCACACAGCAGCTACCGCCAGCGCGTCGTCGTCGTCGGGGGCAAGAACTCCGCGGCGGAGGCTGCGCTCGAACTTCATCGGGCCGGCGCGCACGTGACGCTGGTGCACCGGCGGCCGGCGCTCAGCGGATCGATCAAGTACTGGGTCAAGCCAGACATCGAAAACCGGATTGCCGAGGGATCGATTCCTGCGCGCTTCGAGGCGCACGTCGTCGAAATCACGCGCGATGCGGTGATCGTAGAGCATCGCGGCCAGCGCGAGGCACTGCCAGCCGATCGGGTGTTCCTGCTGACCGGGTATCACGCGGACTTCACGCTCCTCGAGGCGTGCGGCGTCTCGATCGACCCCGAGACAGGCGTGCCGATCTACGATGCGGCGACGCTCGAGAGCAACGTGCCGAACGTCTTTCTTGCCGGCGGCGTGCTCGCCGGCCGCGACACGGCGCCCATCTTCATCGAGAACGGCCGCTTTCATGGCGAACGGCTCGTGAAGGTCCTGGCCGAGCGGCTGAAGGGCGTCACGGCGTAGCCACGACCCCGGGATCTCCCATGCACCTCATTCGTCGCCGGCTGTGTGTCGCCGTCTTCCTGCTGGGGCTCGCCTTCGCGCCGGCGGCTGCGGCGCAGAGCGGGTTCGACGATGACCGGGTGATGCTCCAGGGGTTCTACTGGGAGTCGCACAGGCACGGCCACGCGGGCTTCGAGCAGTTCGGCACGAAGCACTGGTACGCCATCGTCCGCGAGAACGCCGAGACGATCGCCGACGGGCGATTCGATCTCATCTGGCTGCCGCCACCTTCTGAGGCCGGCGACGTCAGCGCCGGCTACGGTCCGAAGGAGCTCTTCAACCTCGCCAACAGCTACGGCAGCTTCTCGGAGCATCGGACGATGCTCGAGGCGCTGCTCGGACACGGCGTCGAGCCGGTTGCCGATCTCGTGCTGAACCATCGAGACGGATCGGGCGGATGGGTGAGCTTCCGTAACCCCGACTGGGGGCTTCGCGCGATCACGCGCAACGACGAGGCGTTCAGCAACCCGGCGTCAGGGGTCGCAGGGACGCCGGTGGCCGAGCGCGGGGCAGAGGAGGAGCCGCCTGCGCCCTACGGGGCTGGCGGCGGCACCACCTACGCCTACGACGTCTTTCGCGACATCGACCACACCAACCCGGACGTGCGGCGCGACGTCCTGCGCTATCTGCTGCAGCTGAAATCCGCGGGCTATCGAGGCTGGCGCTACGACATGGTCCACGGGTTCCACGCGCGCTGGGTCGCGCTCTACAACCGCCGGACGACGCCGACGTTCTCAGTTGGCGAGTACGACTGGGACAAGCAGGGGGAGCAGCGCGGCTGGGTGTGGCACACCGCGACGGCGCCGGACGATCTGCGCACGTCGAGCTCGGTGTTCGACTTCACGACGCAGTTCACGCTGAAGGACAACAAGGATCGCTATCTCGTCTGGTACGGCTTCGGCCATGGTGTCGGCCTGATCGGCGACACGACCGACGGACAGCCGTGGAAGCAGCGGGCGGTGACGTTCCTCGAGAACCACGACACCGGCTATCGCACCAACCCCGATGGCACGCCGCAGAAGAATCACAAGTTCGACAGCTTCCAGAACACGTGGGAAGTCGAGCAGGCGTACGCCTACATCCTCACGCATCCCGGCGTGCCATGCGTCTACTGGAAGCACTACTTCGACTGGGGCCCCGATCTCCGCAACAAGATTCGCGCGCTGGTGAACGCGCGCAAGGTGGCCGGTGTCCATTCCGGCAGCGAGTTGCAGATGCAGGACCACGCCCGCGCGCGAGGCGTCTACGCCGCACGCGTGAGCGGCCGCTCCGGCGACCTATTCGTCCGCGTCGGCGGCTCGGATGCCGACTGGCAGCCCTCGGACTCGGGGTTCGCGGACTATCGCGAGTACGCGACCGGCGCCGGCTGGCGGGTGTGGGTGCGCCTCGCCGGCAATCCGCCAGTCCAGCAGGCGGCGCGGAGAGCGGCGTTGCCGGTGCCGGTGTACCGCGATCCCTCGACCATCACAGTCCCCGATGAGTGGCTGACGCCGTAGTCTGCGGCTGAGTCAGGTTCTACAGTTCCCGGTGTATAAGGAAGGTCGAGCACCTGGAACGCACACTGCTTTTTCGTGGCATGGAGGGTTTGCCATGCGCCTCGCCGCTCTCGCCGGCGCGATGACCGTCATCGCCGCCGCCACGGCTGCCGGCCAGACACCGGCGTCCACGCAGCACCCGTACGGCCTCGATCCGTACAAGCCGAGCGACGCCGCGCTGCTGCGCGACTACGGCGGCACGCTCGTCGCGCAGACGCCGCTGCTCGAGCTCAGCAAGCTCGATCCTTACAAGCCCAGCGAAGCGGCGCTGCTGCGTCAGATTGGCAACGGCCTGTCTGTGTGGGGATGGGTGTGGTACCCGCTGGCCGGCCCGATGACCGTCTCGCCGCCAACGGCTCCGCAGATTGTGCCGGCCACTCCGCCGCCAGCACCACCCGGCGCAGCTGAGAGTCCGGCGGCAGAAGCGGCCGGCCCGTCGTCGATGGCGACGCTGCGCCGACCCGAGAGCAACGACGGCGTGTGGATCCGCTACGCCGAGCAGCGGTGGATCGTCGCGGGCCGAACAGTGCCGTTTCTGGAAGGCGCGTTCGTCCGTGTCGGCGAGTACGGAGAATTCCCCGTCTTCAAGCGCGCCGGCAGCAGCGACAGCGTCATCTACCTCCCGACGCGCGACGGCATGCTCGTGCCCTACCGCCCGAAGCCGCCGGCCGAGTGACCCCGGTGGGCGGGACGCGTCAGTGCCTCGAGGTCGAGGCCGCCGCGTCGCCGCCCATCGCCTTCATCTCCAGCAGATCGGCCAGCGCCTCCGCCCGCGTGAGGAGCGTGTCGCACTCGAGGAGCGCCTGCCGTTCGAGCGGCGCCAGATCCAGGTATTGCGCCAGTGCGTGGATGACGTCGGGATCGGTCATCGACGGCGGGATGTTCAACTCGTGCCCGGCGTGCTCGACGAGCGGCACCAGCAGGTGCTCGATCCGCTCCCGCAGCCGCCGCAGCGTCCCGGCGTCGGCCGGCGCCGCGACGTCGCCGCCGAGCCGCTCGATGACAGCCAGCCGATACGGACGCGAGGTGTCCTCCTCGCGCACCCGAAACCGCTCCACGCCCTGAAGGACGATGTGGAAGCGGCCGTCGCGGAGGCGCTCGGCATGGGTGATGAGACCGGCGCACCCCACCGGGAAGATCGGCGGGCGGCCCTGGTACTCGGCCTCATATCCGGGCTTCAGCAGCGTCATGCCGATCAGGCGATCGCCGGCCAGCGCATCCTCCGTCATCGCGCGATAGCGCGGCTCGAAGATGTGCAGCGGGAGGAACACGCCGGGAAACAGCACGACGTTAGGGAGCGGGAACAGCGGAATCGTCGGGGGAAACATCCGGGAGCCGTCGAGTCGTCAACCGTCAGTGAATCGTGCGCGTCTTCTTGTCCAGGTAGTCCATCAGCACGTACCTGCCCGAGGGTGTACGGCGTCGTGAAGTACGCCTTGCCGCGGCACATCTGCGCCACGCGCCGCACGAAGGCCATCAGGTCGTGGTCGCGCGCCAGCATGAACGTGTTGATCATGATCCCGGCCTTGCGGCAGTTGGCCACCTCGCGCAGCGTCTCGGCCACGACCAGCGGATCGAGGCCGAACGCATTGCGGTAGATGCGGCCGTCGGGCTGCGTCAGGGCCGACGGCTTGCCGTCGGTGATCATCACGATCTGCCGCATGTCCTTGCGCTGCCGCTCCAGCAGCCGTCGAGCCATGCGCAGGCCTTCGCGGGTGTTGGTGTAGTACGGCCCGACCTTGACGCGTCCCAGCTGCGCGATGGGCACTTCCTCGGCCGAGTCGTGGAACAGCACGAGCTTCAGGCTGTCGCCGGGATACTGCAGCCGAATCAGCTGTGACAGCGCCATCGCGACGCGCTTGGCCGGCGTGAAGCGATCCTCGCCGTACAGGATCATGCTGTGGCTGCAGTCGAGCATGATCACCGTCGCGCAGGAGCTCTGATACTCGCCCTGGGCAACGACCAGGTCCTCGTATTCGAGATCGAAGCCCGCGTCATCGGGGCGATCGATGCGGCTGCCGCCTTCGACCCGGCGCCGCACGGCGTTCAGCACCGTCGCGCTGGGATCGAGGTTCAGCGTGTCGCCGAACTCGTACGGCTTGGTCGCGCCGGACGCCTCGATGCCGGTTGCCAGATCCCGCGTGTCGTGGCGGCCGAAGCTGCTCTTGCCGAGCGAGCCGAGCAGGTCGCGCAGCGCCTTGAACCCGAGGAAGTCGAGCGCCTTGTCGGTGACCTCGAAACGTGCGGGTCGCTCCGGCTGGCCGGATCCGCCCGGGCCTTCCGTTGGCGGCGGGCCTCGTTGGCCTCGAGGTCGGGCGCCGGCGTCACGTAGCCCGCCTCGGTCATCTGCTCGATGATCTGCCGGATCAGCTGCTCCAGCCGCTGGCGCGATTCCTCGTCGGCGTCATCGCCGAGCAGCTCGCGCAGCCGTTCGTCCGGCAGCACGTCGCCGCTCAGCAGCGCCTCCAGGATCGCGTCATACAGCGCCTGCATCGACCGGTCGTCGTCGTCGCCGTGGAAGTACGGATCGCGAAATCCACTCGACATCAACAGGTCGGAGAGCTTCGACATCAGCTCGTCCATGTCGAGCTCGTCGAGCAGGTCGGGGATGAATTTGCCGTAGCGATACTTCAT
This sequence comes from Vicinamibacteria bacterium, assembly GCA_963719755.1. Taxonomy (GTDB): domain Bacteria; phylum Acidobacteriota; class Vicinamibacteria; order Vicinamibacterales; family JAENWD01; genus JAENWD01. The sequence continues at coordinate 212,184 of CAVRDA010000018.1, forward strand.
GGCTGCGTGTAGTGCCAAATGGGACTGGTGTAGTGCCAAATGCCAAGTGCGAAATGCAAAGTGAAGTGGAGCAGTGCGAATGCACAAGTCACTTTGCATTTTGCACTTAGCACTGTGGCATTCAGTTGTAGTACTTCTTCTTCCCCCCCGGCATCGGCGGCAGGTCGTCCAGCGTCGGTTCGTCACGTCGCACCGCGCGGCGGGGCGCTGGCGAATCGGCAGCCTGAAAGCCCCGTTCGCTCGTGCGGCCGATCTTCTTCGTCGCCGCCAGCCCTTCGAGGACGAACTCCACGGCGGAGGCCCTCATGGTGGCGGGGGCTTCATCGCCGATGCCGGCGGCCCGGATGCTCTCGAGCAGGCCCGGCACGCGGCGCCCCCGGGCGAGGAACTCCTCGGCCCGCGTCGTGTCTTCGAGCGGCAGCGTCCCGCCGTTGTCGAACCACTCGACGATGCGCGACGTGTCGAACGCGTCGAGCGACCCGACGAACACGTTGGCGATGGCGCCGCGGATCAGCTCCTGCGCGATCGCGTCGGCGCCTTTCAGCTCTCCCTGGTACTCCAGTTCGAACTTGCCGGTGATCGCGGGCAGCGCCGCGTAGATGTCCGCGATGCGGGCAACCACCGGCCCTTCGCCAGTCGTCAGCGCCCGCCGCTCGGCGTTGCTGGCGACGTTCTCGATGACGCTGATCGGCAGGCGCTGGCTGACGCCGGACCGCTTGTCGATGCGGCGATCGGTCCTGGCCTGGAACGCGATCTCCTCGACGACCTCGCGAACCCAGGACGGGACGTCGATGGCGGTGGCGCCGCGCCGCTCGACCCACGCTTCCTGGCGCGTGATGTCCATTGCCAGCGCCCGCGTGGCCGCGTAGTGGGTGCGGATCTCCGATCCGATGCGATCCTTGAGCGGCGTGATGATCTTGCCGCGCGCCGTGTAGTCCTCGGGATTGGCCGTGAAGGCCATCAGGACGTCCAGCCGCAGCCGCACGGGGTAGCCCTTGATCTGAACGTCGCCCTCTTGAAGGATGTTGAACAGCCCCACCTGGATCTTGCCCGCCAGATCCGGCAGCTCGTTGATCGCGAAGATCCCGCGGTTGGCACGCGGCAGCAGCCCGTAGTGCATCGTCTGCTCGTCGCCGAGCTCGCGCGCGGTGCGGGCGGCCTTGATCGGGTCGATGTCGCCGATGAGATCGGCGATCGTCACGTCCGGCGTCGCGAGCTTCTCGACGTAGCGCTCGTCGCGCGGCAGCCACTCCACCGGCAGGTCGTCGCCGGCAGCCGCTGCCCTGGCCCGGCACGCCGCGCAGAGCGGGGCGAACGGGTCGTCCCGGATTTCGCATCCGGCGACCACCGCGATCTCGTCGTCGAGGAGCCCGGCCAGCGCGCGCAGCAGCCGCGTCTTGGCCTGGCCGCGCAGGCCCAGCAGGATGAAGTTGTGTTTCGACAGCAGCGCGTTGACGACCTGCGGGACGACCGTCTCGTCGAAGCCGACAATGCCGGGAAAGATCGGAGCGCCGGAGGCGAGACGGCGGATCAGGTTCGCCCGCACTTCGTCTTTGACCGACGCATGCCGCGAGAACCCCGACGCCACCTCGCGCCGCAGGCCACCAAGGTTGGAAGGACGACTGGACGCCATAGAGAATTGTATTGCGGATTGGCGATGGGCCGATTGCCGATTGCGGCTCGCCCCCGCGGGCGGCGCCGGTTCAATAAGATAGAGCGTGCGGTCGCGGTCGACCGGCACCTGATCGTCAATCTACAATCGCCAATGCCATCGATCCAATTCTCCTCCTGTGCCCTTCTCACTCCAGCCCAGCCGTCCGCTCGTCTTCGCGCATCGCGGCGGCCGCGCCCTCGGTCCCGAGAACACGCTGGTGGCCTTCGATCTCGGCATGGCGGCAGGCGCCGACGGCCTCGAATGCGACGTGCACCTGTCGGCCGACGGCCGTGTCGTGGTCATCCACGACCCGACGCTCGATCGATCCACGCTGGCCAGGGCCCGGTCGGGAGAGCGGACTGCGGCCGAGCTCGCCGCGATCGACGCCACGCCGCGCTATGGCATCGATCTCGAGCTCGGGTGGGAGGGGACGCGGGCCGGGCTGCCGACGCTGGACGAGGTGCTGGCGCGCTACCCGGAGGCGACGGTCATCATCGAGATGAAGGGCGAGCGGCCGGAGCTGGGCGCCGCCGTCGTCCGGGCCGTTCGCGCGGCGCGCGCGCGAAGGGCGCGTCTGCCTGGGGTCGTTCTCGATGCCGGTGCTCGCTGCGGCGCGCGCCGCGGCCGGGGGCGCCATCGTGACCAGCGCCTCGAGCGAAGAGGCGCTGCGCGCGCTGCAGCGATCGTGGCTCTGGCTGCCACCCGCCCGCGCCATCGCCTACCGCGCCTTCCAGGTGCCCGAGACGGCCGGCCGCCTGCGCGTGGTGTCGCGCCGGTTCATCAGCGCCGTCCACAAGGCCGGATGCGCGGTGCAGGTCTGGACGGTGAACGAGGAGGCCGACATGACGCGGCTGTTCGACTGGGGCGTAGATGGGATCATCACCGATCGGCCCGACGTCGCGGTGCGCGTCAGAGACCGGTGGGTGGCCACTCACGACTAGTTACGAGTTACGAATGACGAATGCGGATTTCGAGATGACGCCGCCCACGCTCGACGACATCCGGGCGGCGCGCACGCACGTCTACGGCGCGCTGTCGCCGTCGCCGCTGCTGCGGCATCCGCTGCTGGCGGATCGCATCGGCGCCGACGTCTTCGTCAAGCACGAGAACCACAATCCGACCGGCGCCTTCAAGGTGCGCGGCGGGCTGAACCTCGTCGGGCGTCTGTCCGACGACGACAAGACGCGTGGCGTGATCTCGGCGACGACGGGCAATCATGGCCAGTCGGTCGCCTTCGCCGCGGCGCGGGCAGGCGTGCCGTGCACGCTCGTCGTGCCGATCGGCAACAACCCCGGCAAGAACGCCGCTGATGCGCGCGTGGGGGGCCGAGGTCATCGAGCACGGGAGAGACTTCGACGAGGCGCGCGAACTGGTGGAGCGCCTCTCTGTCAGCCGCGGCATGCGCTACGTGCACTCGGCCAACGAGCCCGACCTCATCGCCGGCGTCGGCACCTACGCGCTCGAGCTGTTCGAGACACTCGCAGGCATCGAAGTAGTGTTCGTGCCCGTCGGCGGCGGCAGCGGCGCCTGCGGCCTGATCACGGTTCGCGACGCCCTGGGCCTGAAGACCCGCATCGTCGGTGTCGGGGCCGAACGCGCGGACGCGGTCGGGCGTTCGTGGCTGAGCGGCGCCCGCGTCGTGGGCACGTCGGCCGACACGTTTGCCGAAGGCCTGGCGACGCGCGTCACGTTCGATCTGACATTCGGCATCCTGCAGCGAGGCCTGGACGACTTCATCCTGCTGAGCGAAGAGGAGCTCGAAGCCGGCGTGCGGATGGCACTCGAGCTCACGCACAACCTCGCCGAAGGCGCCGGCGGCGCGTCGCTGGCGGCAGCGGAGAAGTGGAGAGACCGCATCGCGGGCGCGCGCGTCGTGTGCGTGATGAGCGGCGGCAACATGGACATGGCGAGGCTGCGGACGATTCTTCGCGCGTGATTGCGGCGCCATTGCGGATTACGGTCATGCTGCCGACGCATGGACTGCGGCCGAACCCTCCAAAAGGCTGGCGCATGATCCGATAATGGAATTAGAATGGGGCGTTTGTCCCGACCCCGCTGAGGAAGCTGAACCCCATGAGGAACATCGCGGTAAACCAGGACCCGGCCATCGAAGCCATCGAGACCCGGGAATGGCAGGAGTCGCTTGACTACGTGGTCCAGCGCGGCGGCGGCGTCGCGCGCGCGGCCGAGCTCCTGCGACAGCTCGAATTTCATTCCCGCCAGAGCGGCTATCGGCTGCCGTTCACGGCCAACACGCCTTACGTCAACAGCATTCCCGCCGCGCAGCAGCCGGCGTTTCCCGGCAACCAGACGCTCGAGCGGCGCATCAAGAGCCTCGTGCGCTGGAACGCGCTGTCGATGGTGGTGCGCGCGAACAAGTTGAGTGACGGCATCGGCGGCCACATCTCGACCTTCGCGTCCGCGGCGACGCTGTACGAAGTCGGCTTCAACCACTTCTTCAAGGGCCGGGGCCAGGGCTTCGACGGCGACGTGATCTTCTTCCAGGGGCACGCCGCGCCCGGCATCTACGCGCGCGCCTACCTCGAAGGCCGGCTGCCGGTGCAGAAGCTCGAGAACTTCCGCCGCGAGACGCAGCCCGGCGGCGGTCTCTCGTCGTATCCGCATCCGTGGCTGATGCCGGACTTCTGGGAGTTCCCGACGGTCTCGATGGGCCTCGGCCCGATCATGGCGATCTACCAGGCGCGCTTCATGCGCTACCTGGACGACCGCGGCCTGAAGCCGCTCGGCGATCGCAAGGTGTGGGCGTTTCTCGGCGACGGCGAGACCGACGAGCCCGAGTCGCTCGGCGCGATCACGCTGGCGTCGCGCGAGAAGCTCGACAACCTGATCTTCGTCATCAACTGCAACCTCCAGCGCCTCGACGGCCCGGTGCGCGGCAACGGCCAGATCATCCAGGAGCTCGAGGCCGTCTTCCGCGGCGCCGGCTGGAACGTCGTCAAGTGCCTCTGGGGCAGCGACTGGGATCCGCTGTTCGAAAAGGACACCGAGGGGCTGCTGCGCGGCGGCTCGGCGAGATCGTCGACGGCCAGTACCAGAAGTACTGCCGTCGAGTCCGGCGCCTACATCCGCGAGCACCTGTTCGGCAGCGACCCGCGCCTGCAGGCGCTCGTCAGCGACCTGAGCGACGAGGAACTCGCGCAGGCTGCGGCTGCGGCGGGCACGACCCCGTCAAGGTCTACGCCGCGTTCAAGGCCGCCGTCGAGCACAAGGGGCAGCCGACGGTCGTCCTCGCGCGCACGGTCAAGGGCTACGGCCTTGGCGAAGCCGGCGAAGGCAAGAACATCACCCACCAGCAGAAGAAGCTGAACGAAGACGAGCTCAAGGCGTTCCGCGAACGGTTCGGCATCGCGATCTCCGACGAGGAGCTGCACACGCTCGCCGTTCTTCCGCCCGTCGGAGGACAGCCCCGAGATGCAGTACCTGCGCGAGCGGCGGAAGTCGCTTGGCGGGTTCGTGCCCGCGCAGGACGCCGCACCGAGCCGCGGGTGACGCACGAACCTCGAGCCGATCTTCGAGGAGTTCTACGCAGGGCACCGAGGACCGCAAGGCCTCCACGACGATGGTGTTCGTGAAGATGCTGGCCAAGATGCTGCGCGACCAGGAGATCGGCAAGCTCGTCGTGCCGATCGTCCCCGACGAGGCGCGCACCTTCGGCATGGAGGCGCTCTTCCGCCAGGTCGGCATCTACTCGCACGTCGGGCAGCTCTACGAGCCGGTCGACAGCGACACGCTGCTGTACTACAAGGAAGCGAAGGACGGGCAGATCTTCGAGGAAGGCATCACCGAGGCCGGATCGATGTCGTCGTTCATCGCCGCGGGCACCGCCTACGCGACGCACGGCGTCAACACGATCCCGTTCTTCATCTACTACTCGATGTTCGGCTTCCAGCGCATCGGCGACCTGATCTGGGCCGCCGGCGACGCGCGCTGCCGCGGCTTCCTGCTCGGCGGCACCGCGGGCCGCACCACGCTGGCCGGCGAAGGGCTGCAGCACCAGGACGGCCACAGCCACGTGCTGTCGCTGCCGGTGCCGAACTGCCTCTCGTACGACCCGGCGTTCGCCTACGAGCTGGCCGTGATCATCCAGGACGGCATCCGCCGCATGTACGGCGACGGCGAGAGCGTCTTCTACTACCTCACCGTGATGAACGAGGCGTACGCGATGCCGGCGATGCCGGAGGGCGACGACGTCCGCGACGGCATCCTGAAGGGCCTGTACAAGTTCAAGCGCGACGGCGCCAAGCCCAAGGCCAAGCTGCGGGCGCAGCTGCTCGGCAGCGGCGCGATCCTGCCCGAGGTGATCAAGGCGCAGGCGATGCTCGAGGAGAAGTTCGGCGTCGGCGCCGACGTGTGGAGCGTCACCAGCTACAACGAGCTCTATCGCGACGGCCACGCGGCGAGCGCTGGAACATGCTGCACCCCGGCGAGACGCCGAAGCGTGCCGTACGTCACGCACGCAGCTGGCGGCGCACCGGGTGTCTACGTTGCCGCCTCCGACTACCTGAAGGTGCTGCCGGACGCGCTCGAACCGGTGGCTGCCGCGCACGATCACCGCGCTCGGCACCGACGGGTTCGGCCGCAGCGAGAGCGCGCGCCGATCTCCGCAACCACTTCGAGGTGGACGCGCGGTTCGTCGTCCTGGCGACGCTGTCGGCGCTCGCGAAGGACGGGCAGATCGAGATGAAGGTCGTCCAGAAGGCGATCAAGGACCTGGGCATCGACCCGGAGAAGCCGAACCCGGCGACGGCGTAGGGCCGGCGTCACAACGCAGGCAGACCAACAGTCCAGGTGCAATGTCGGCATGCGGCGTCGATCGCTGGCATCGCGGCTTGTCGCACAGGACGCAGGGTGATTCGTGGCTGACTTCGTCATTCCCGAACTGGGTGAGAACATCGCCGGCGGCGACGTCGTGCGTGTGCTGGTGAAGCCGGGCGATACGCTGAAGAAGGATCAGCCGGTGCTCGAGCTCGAGACCGACAAGGCGACCATCGAAGTGCCGTCGAGCGTCGCCGGCGTCGTGAAGGAGCTCGAAGATCAAGACCGGCGACAAGGTCACGGTCGGGCAGCTCGTCCTGACGGTCGACGAGTCGGGCGCGCCTGCCGCCGAGGCTGCCAGAGCCGGGCGAAGGCCGAGAAGGCCGACAAGCCCGCGGCCTCGGCGCAGGGCGCCAAGCCCTGCCGAGCCGGCGGCCGCCTCGCACGAAGAGCTTGCCGGGGCGGAACAGCCCGCGCGGCGAAGAGGCCAAGGTCGCGTCGAAGGTCGTCGACATCGGCCGCGGCGCCCGCCCGGCCGGCCGCCGCGGCGTCAGCGGCCGCTCCGGTGCCGAGCGGCGGCGGACTCGTGCCTGCCGCGCCCTCGACGCGCCGCACCGCGCGCGAGCTCGGCGTGGACATCACGCAGGTGCCCGGCAGCGGCCCCGGCGGACGCATCTCGGTCGACGACGTGAAGGGCTACGCGCGGTCGGTGCTGACCGGCAGCGGCGGCGCGGTCGCGCGGGTGCCGTCCGGCCCGCTGCCCGACTTCTCGCAGTGGGGGGACGTCGAGCGGCAGCCGATGCGCGACATCCGCCGCGTCACGGCGGAGCAGCTGTCCGCGGCCTGGACGACGATCCCGCACGTCACGCAGTGCGACAAGGCGGACATCACCGAGCTCGAGAAGCTGCGTCAGAAGTACTGCGAGAGCAGGCGGAGAAGGCGGGCGGCAAGCTGACCATCACGGCCATCGCGCTGAAGGTGGTCGCCGCCGCGCTCAAGCAGTTCCCGCAGTTCAACAGCTCGGTCGACATGGCCGGGCAGCAGATCGTCCTGAAGAAGTACGTGCACATCGGCGTCGCCGTCGACACCAGCCGCGGCCTGATCGTGCCGGTGATCCGCGACGTCGACCGGAAGGGCATCGTGCGAGCTCTCGGTGGAGCTGGCGCAGTTCGCCGAGAAGGCCAAGGCCGGCAAGCTGGCGCCGGAGGAGATGCAGGGCGGCTCGCTTCACGATCAGCAATCTCGGCGGCATCGGCGGCACCTACTTCACGCCGATCATCAACTCGCCCGAGGTGGCGATCCTCGGCATGTCGCGCTCGGTGACCGAGCCGGTCTGGAACGGGACGGCGTTCGAGCCGCGGCTGATGATGCCGCTCTCGCTCTCCTACGACCACCGCGTGATCGACGGCGCCGACGGCGCGCGGTTCCTCCGCTGGGTGTGCGAGGCGCTTGAGCAGCCGTTCGTGCTCTCGCTGTAGCGCGAGCCAAACGGCGTGAAGTGCTGCATGCCGAGTGAGCTGAGGCACCCAACACTCGCCTCGCACTTCGCACTCGGCACTGTCATATCGCCCATGCCATGGCAACCAACACACAACTCGTCGTGCTCGGCGCCGGCCCGGGCGGCTACGCCGCCGCGTTTCTTGCCGCTGACCTCGGAATGCAGGTCACGCTGATCGACCGCGAGGCCAATCCCGGCGGCGTCTGCGTCTATCGCGGCTGCATCCCGTCGAAGGCGCTGCTGCACGTCGCCAAGCTGCGTCGAGCGAAGCGCGGCATGCGCCGCCTGGGGCGTCGAGCTTCGGCGAGCCGAAGGTCGATCTCGACAAGCTGCGCGCGTTCAAGGACAGCGTCGTCGGACGGCTCACGAGCGGCACCGGCCAGCTGGCCAGGCGCGCAAGGTCAGATACATGCAGCGGCCGCGCGACGCTCGACCGGGCCGACCACGCTCGAGGTCGAGACAGCTGGAGGGCGGCACGAGCAGGTGACCTTCGAGAACGCCATCATCGCCACCGGCTCGCGGCCGGCGAAGGTCCCCGGCGCTCTCGCTCGACAGCCCGCGCGTGATGGACTCGACCTCCGGCGCTCGAGCTCACGAGCGTGCCGGGGTCGCTGCTCGTCGTCGGCGGCGGCTACATCGGCCTCGAGCTGGGCAGCGTCTACGCGGCGCTGGGCAGCAAGGTCACGGTCGTCGAGATGACGCCGGGCCTGCTGCCGGGCGCCGACCGCGATCTCGTGGACGTGCTGGCCAAGCGGATCGAGAAGGTCGTTCGACAAGCGTCCTGCTGAGCACGAAGGTCGTCGGCGATGACCGAGCAGAAGGACGGCGTCAAGGTCACGTTCGAGGACGAGCGACGGCGCGCGGCGCGAGCAGGTGTTCGACAAGGTGCTGGTGTCGGTCGGCCGGCAAGCCGAACGCAGATGCCGGGCCTGGACAAGACGAAGGTCGAGGTCGATCGCCGGGGCTTCATCACGGTGAACGCGCAGCGCCAGACGGCCGAGCCGACGATCTTCGCCATCGGCGACGTCGCCGGGGAGCCGATGCTCGCGCACAAGGCGGCCACGAGGGGCGCGTCGCCGTCGAGGCCATTCACGGCGACGACGTCGTGTTCGAGCCGGCGGCGATTCCGGCGGTCGTGTTCACGGATCCCGGAGACTGGCGTGGTGCGGCCTGACGGAGACGGAGGCGCAGGCGCGAGGGCCGCAAGGTCGAGGTCGTGAAGTTCCCGTGGGGCGCGTCGGGCCGGTCGCTGACGCTCGATCGGACCGACGGGTTGACCAAGCTGGTGATCGAGCCCGGCACCGAGCGCGTGCTCGGGGTCGGCATCGTCGGCGCCGGCGCCGGCGAGCTGATCGCCGAAGGCATGCTGGCGATCGAGATGGGCGCGGTGGCGTCCGACCTGAAGCTGACGATTCACGCGCATCCGACGCTCTCGGAGACGGTGATGGAGTCGGCCGAGATGTTCTTCGGCCACGCGACGCACGTCTATCGGCCCAAACGGAAGTGACGTGCCTCGTGCCTCGTGCCTCGTGCCGCGTGCGCGCGTGCTTCGTGCGGTGCTGCGTGCCGCGATCGCACGCAGCAGGTGGCACGCGCACCAAGCATCTGGCACGCAGCACCGCACGTAGCACGAAGCCCGCAGCACCGCACGGTGCACGAGGCACTGAGCACATAGCACAGACGCCCGTTCGGCGCCTACGGCGCTGGATGCACCTTCCCTAGCTTGTTCTTGACCACGTAGGTCGCCACCGCCCGGCCGACCTGATTGCCGCCGACCTGGTCGAAGCGGAAATGAATGCCGCCGTAGACTCGTGCGTCGTCGACGTCGTTGGTGATCGTGTCGAGAATCAAATAGTTCAGCACGACTCCGGGAGCGCCGCGTTCTCGAGCGTGATGTCGTGCCCGGCGGCTCCATAGAGGCGCCGCAGAGCCTCGATGCCGGCGCTCGTGCCGGACGCGTGATTCGACGGGTAGCTGGGGAAGCAGGGCGTCACGATATACGGCACGTACGTCGGTGTCGGGATCCGTCTTGTCGTTGTCGTCCGTGTCGCCGTTGAAGATAGCCGTCTCAGGACGCCAGAGCAGGTAGTGGTACTTCGTCTTGAATGACACGATGAGGGCGTCGTTGATCGACATGTTGATCAGCGCGAGCGCCTGCGCGTCCTCCGACAGCGTCGAGCCACGCGCCTCCGAGATCTGTCGGGCCGCGGTGTTGGCGACGGCCGAAGGGGACATGGAGGCGTAGAACCGTGCGATCGTGGCGCGATCGTCCGGGCGATCGGTGCTGTCGACTCTGCCGACCCTGGCGACCTCGTCGTAGTCCTTGAGATAGCGATTGCTGCTGAATGCCGGCGGCGGGTTGGGCATGAACAGCTCCGCCGATTGAATGGCGAACGGCGTCATCTGCCCCCAATGCGCTGAGACACCGGCCTGTTCACCGGTGGCGGGGTTTATCGGGCAACTCGGCGTGGCCTGCCACAAGCCCGGGTCGGCCGGACCCGGGTTGTAGAACGCCGGTGGCGAGGAGCCGTCGTTGGCGCGCAAGGCAATCATCGCGGCCGCCGCCGCCTCACCGACCGCGATGCCGTCGTCCTTCGCCGATCCGTCCGGGATGTTCAGGAGGGAAGTCGCCAGCAATGCGTCGAGGTTTGCCGCTTGCCCTGGCACGTAGGCCTTCAGCACGCCGTGCGCGGCAGCGATGGCCGCGGCCTCCGCCGAGGCCCCGGCCGGAGCATCGATCGTCCCGAGATACGGCTCGTATTCCCCGGTGATGGCGTTGACGGCTTCGAAGACTGCCAACTGCACGATGGACAACGTTCGCGCCTGTGCGAACGGACTCTGCGCGGGAGCGGCCGTGATCGTCTGCATGGCGATCGCGTTCCACTCCCGGACGACGTTGGCGTCGGTGGCCGACGCGCCTGCCAGATGAACGAGCGCCGCTAACGCCAGGACGGTGCCGAACCGAAGCGATCGAGCCATGTCGGACCTCCAGGCGGTCTGCCCTATGCGCAGACCGCTCAAGCCGTAAGACGCGAGTGCACGGGTGTGGGGACTCTTCGGGGAACCACCAGAGTCGGAGACTTGCTTACATAACGCCGATTTGTCGCAGATCCGAACAGGCGGGGGAGGGAAAGAACAGTCGTTCCGTCAGGTTCGCGTCAGGTTCCGTCAGGTTTCGCCGGGTTCCGTCGGGTCGTCGGGTTGGTTCGTAACCTGTCGGAACCAGCCGGAACCTGACGAAACCCGACGAAACCTCGCGATACAGGTTCAGCCCGGGATTTTCCCCGTCGTCTTCGTCTTGACCCGCCAGACGGCGGTATTGGCGGTGATGTACAGCGTCGACCCGTCGTCGCCCCAGGCGACGTTGGCGGTCGGCACGCCGGTCGAAATGGTGCCCAGGTGGGTGCCATCCGGCGCGATGATCCACACGCCCCCCGGCCCGGTCGCCCAGAGATTGCCCTTCGTGTCGACCTTCAACCCGTCCGGCAGTCCCGGCTGCTTGGCCTTCACGGCGTCGGTCGAGTCCACGAGCACCTTGCCTCCGCCCAGGGTGCCGTCGCCCTTGACCGGGATACGCCATCCAGATCGCCTTCGTCGGATCGGATTGCGCGACATAGAGCGTCTTCTCGTCGGGTGAGAAGGCCAGGCCGTTTGGCGCGTTCAGCTCTTTGGTGAGCAGCGTCAGCGCGCCGTCGCCGGCGCGGCGATAGACGCCCTGGAAGGGCAGTTCCTTTTCCTTGTCCTCCCAGCGCCCGGGGAGGCCGTACGGCGGGATCGGTGAAGTAGAGCGCGCCGGAGGAATGGAACACGAGGTCGTTCGGGCTGTTGAGCCGCTTGCCCTCGAACTTGTCGGCGAGCGCGGTCCACTTCCCGTCCTCGAATCGCCCGACCTGCCGATCGCCATGCATGCAGGCGACGAGCCTGCCGGCAGAGTCGAAGGTGAGGCCGTTGGTGCCGGGCTCCGGGCCGGTGAAGGGCGCCGAGCCGTGATAGCCGCTCGGCTTCACGAAGACCGACATGCCCTTGCCGGGCTCCCATTTCTGAATCACGTTGTTCGGGATGTCCGAGAAGAGGAGGAAGCCGCCCTTGCGGCTCCACACGGGCCCCTCGGTCCACTTGAAGCCTTCACCCAGCTTCTCGAACGCCGCGTCGGCGGCGATGAGCGCGTCGAGCGCGGGCGATTTCTTGACAATCGTCGGTGTGGGGATCTGAGCCATCAGCATGCTCGTCATCAGGACCGCAGCGGCCAGGGCCGGCAGGCAAACTCGACGCACGTGTCCTCCTCGTGTCCACGTACATCAACCACAGAGACACAGAGGACACAGAGACGCACAGAGCAGATTTTGGCATGCGCGGATACACCCGGGCGTCAGGGTGCATCCGTGACGTGCCAGATTCCGTTCTGTGCGTCTCTGTGTTCTTAGTGTCTCTGTGGTTGACGTACGTCATCCATCGAATTCAAACGTCAGCGCATCGCCGGCGAGGCCGATCGTGACGTGGCCGCCATTTTCCAGCCGGCCGAAGAGTATCTCATCGGTCAGCCGATTGCGCACTTCCTGCTGGATGACCCGGGCGAGCGGCCGGGCGCCGTAGACGGGATCGAAGCCCTTGCGCGCCAGCCAGGCCTGCGCTTCGGGCTGCAGCGTGAACGCCACCTTCCGCTCGCTGAGCTGCGCCTCGAGCTGCAGGATGAACTTCTGGACGATCGTCTCCATCGTCGACTGCGACAGCGGCCGGAACGTCACGATCGCGTCGAGGCGATTGCGGAACTCGGGAGAGAACAGGCGTTCGACCGCGGACTTGGATCGGGTCTGCGCCGCCTTCCAGCGCGTCTCGTCGGCCAGCGCCGAGCCTCCGCGGCTGAGGTCGGCAAACCCGATGGAGGCCGCGCTCAGCTCCCGGCTGCCCGCGTTCGAGGTCATGATCAGGACCACGTGGCGGAAGTCGGCCTTGCGCCCGGTGTTGTCCGTGAGGGTCGCGTGATCCATCACCTGCAGCAGGATGTTCATCACATCCGGGTGCGCTTTCTCGATCTCGTCGAGCAGCACGACGTTGTACGGGTGCTGGCGGACGGCATCCACCAGCAGCCCGCCCTGCTCGAAGCCGACGTAGCCGGGCGGCGCGCCGATGAGCCGCGCCACGGCGTGCTTCTCCATGTACTCGCTCATGTCGAAGCGGGTGAACTCGTTGCCGAGGTGAATCGCCAGCTGCCGGGCGAGCTCAGTCTTGCCGACGCCGGTCGGCCCGGTGAAGAGGAAGGACCCGGCGGGACGATCGGGCATGCCGAGGCCCGCCCGCGCGCGCTTGATGGCCGCCGTCACGAGCGCGACCGCTTCTTCCTGTCCGAACACCACCCGCTGCAGCGACTCCTCGAGCGTCCGGAGGCGTTCGCGATCGGATGAAGACGCCTGCCGCGCGGGAATGTTCGCAATCCTCGCCACCACCTGCTCAATCTCGGCGACGTCCACGGGAAGCCGCTCGACGTCGCCGGCGGTCTGCTCGGCTGACTCTGCCGGCGCCGGCTGTTCCTGCGGCTCGGCAGCCGTGCGCCCTTCGGTGGCGCCCGCCGCGCGCATCCGCACCATCGCGCCGGCCTCGTCCAGCAGGTCGATGGCGCTGTCGGGCAGCCGGGAATCGCGAAGGTGCCGGGCGGCAAGCCTGGCGGCGGCGTCCACGGCCGCCGTCGTGTAGGTGACGGCGTGGTGCTCTTCGTAGCGCTTCTGCAAGCCCTGCAGGATGCGGACCGTCTCCTCAATCGTCGGCTCCTGCAGGACGATCTTCTGGAAGCGGCGCGACAGCGCGCGGTCCTTCTCGATCTGCTTGTACTCCTCGAAGGTCGTCGAGCCGACGACGCGCAGGCCGCCGCCGGTCAGCACCGGCTTCAGCAGCGTCGCCAGGTCCATCGTTCCTCCCGTCGTCGCACCCGCGCCGACGATGCTATGGAGCTCGTCGATGAACAGGATCGGGTTCTTGCGACGGCGCAGGGCCTCGAGGACGGCCTTGAAGCGCTCCTCGAAGTCGCCGCGGAAGCGCGTGCCGGCGAGCAGCGCCGCCGTGTCCAGCGCGAAGATCTCCGCGCCGGCAAGCGCCGCCGGCACGTCGCCCTGCAACAGGCGCTGGGCGAGGCCCTCGGCCATCGCCGTCTTGCCGACGCCGGCGTCGCCGACGAACACCGGACCGTTCTTGCGCCGCCGGCAAAGCACCTCGAGAGTCCGCTGCAGTTCCTTCTGCCGCCCGATCAACGGGTCGAGCAAACCGGCCGCGGCGCGCTCGGAGAGGTTCAAACCGTAGGCCGAGAGCGGATCCCGCGCCACGGGTGCGGCCTCGTCGTCGCCCGCGCGTACGCTCTCGGAGCCGGCGCTGTCGGGCGCGCCGGCCAGCGGATCGGGCGACTTGCGGATGCCGTGCGAGATGAAGTTGAGGATGTCGAGGCGCGTGATGCCCTGCGCCAGCAGCGCTTGCGCCGCGAACGACCGCGTTTCCTGCAGCGCTGCCGCCAGCACGTCGCCGGCCCGCACCTCGGCCCGTCCGGCGCTCTGGACGTGCAGCACGGCGGTCTGCAGGACGCGGCGAAAGGCGACCGTCTGCCCCGGATCCTTCTCGCGCCCGCGCGGGAACTGCTCCACTTGTTCCTGCAGGTACTTGTCGAGCGTCTCCCGGAGTTTGGGCAGGTCCGCGCCGCAGGCCCCGAGAATGGCCTCGCCGTCGGGATCGTGCGCGAGCGCGTAGAGCAGGTGCTCCAGCGTCAGGTGCGTGTGCCGGCGTGAGGTGGCCTCGCGGTGCGCGATGGTGAGGACGACTTCGAGCGCTTGACTGAACATGATCAGGCCTTGTCCATCGCCGCCTTGAGGGGGTAGCCCGCGTCCTGCGCCAGGTCGATCACCGTGGCGACTTTCGTCTCGGCGATGTCATGTGTATAGATGCCGGCGACGCCGCTGCCCTGGAGGTGCACCTGCATCATGACGCGGAAGGCCTCGGCCGGGGACTTGAGGAAGATCGTCTCCAGCACCTCGACCACGAAGTCCATCGGCGTGTAGTCGTCGTTGAGCAGGAGGACCCGCCACTGTTCGGGCTGCTTGAGCTGCTCGCGTGTCTTCTCGAGGACGTCGCCCGTCGTGCCAGGCGCCTGATCGGCCATAGATGCGACTATAGCAAGCCTCTGGCCCGCGTTCGCGAGGGGCCTCCCGCGGCGAGGGGCGGGGGTTTACCGATCGCGCGACGCGGTTCTCGCCAGCGTGAATGCACGCTCGAGCATCGTCGGCGTCAGACGGCCGGTGTGGGTGTTCTGGCGGCTCGGGTGGTAGGCGCCAATGATGGTGAGCCCATCCGGCAGCCTGACGATGGCCTGATGCTCGAACGCGGGGCGCGGCCTGGGCACCCGATGGCCTCGCGCAGCGAGAGCCCGCCACGCGGCATCCCACGCGAGCTTGCCCAGGCAGAGAACCGCCCGGATGTTCGGCAGCGCCTCCCACTCGGCGAGCAGGTGGGTCTCGCAGCGGACGAACTCCTCGGGTGTCGGCTTGTTGTCCGGCGGCGCACAGCGCACGGCCGCGGCGATGAACGCGTCGCGCAACTCGAGCCCGTCGGCGGCATGCCGCGACGTGGACTGGTTGGCAAAGCCGGTCGCGTGCATCGCCGCGAGCAGGAAATCTCCGGATCCGCCGACCCCGTCGCCGGTGAAGACCCGCCCGGTGCGGTTCGCGCCGTGTGCGGCTGGCGCGAGCCCGATGATGAGCAGTCGGGCGTGCGGATCGCCGAAACCCGGCACGGGCCGGCCCCAGTACACGTCCTCGCGGAACGCGGCACGCTTCTCGACGGCGATGCGCTGGCAGTAACGGCGAAGGCGCGGACAGCGCTCGCACGCGACGATGGCGCGGTGCACGGCAGCCAGCGCCGGCGTCGGGCCGTGGTGCGGAAGGAGCGTGTCCTCAGGCGCGCGCGGCGGCAAGGGCGTCCGCCTGCTCGTGGGCATGATAGGAACTGCGGACCAGCGGCCCCGACTCCACATGACCGAAGCCGAGATCGAGCGCGATGCGCTTGAGCTCGGCGAACTCGTCGGGATGGTAATAGCGCACCATCCGCAGGTGCGAGTCGGTGGGGCGGAGGTACTGCCCGATGGTCAGGATCTCGACGCCGACGCCGCGCAGATCCCGCAGCGTCTGCACCAGTTCGTCCCACTCTTCGCCGAGGCCGAGGATGAGGCCGGTCTTGGTGGGAATGTGCGGTGCGATGTGGCGGGCGCGATCGAGCAGCTCGAGCGTGCGCGGATAGCGTCCCCCCGGCCGTGCCAGGCGATACAGGCGCTGCACCGTCTCGGTGTTGTGATTGAGCACGTCCGGCCCGGCCTCGAGGACCGTGCGCAGCGAGCCCTCGAGTCCCTGGAAATCGGGAATCAGCACCTCGATGCGGCACTCGGGCCGCGCCGCCCGCACCTGCCGGATAGTCTCGGAGAATATGCTGGCGCCGCCATCCGCGACGTCGTCGCGATCGACCGAGGTGATGACCACGTACTTCAGGCCCATCGTTGCGACGGCGTTGGCCACCCGCGCCGGCTCGGCGACGTCGAGCTCCGTCGGCAGGCCGTGCGGCACCGCGCAGTAGCCGCACGCGCGCGTGCAGACGTCGCCGAGAATCATGAAGGTCGCCGTGCCATGGTTCCAGCACTCCCCGATGTTGGGGCAGCGCGCTTCTTCGCACACCGTGTTGAGCCGAAGCTCCTTCATCAGCCCCTTCAGCCGCAGGTAGTTCGGCGAGCCTGGCGCGCGGACCTTCAGCCACGCGGGCTTTGGCTCGCGGGCGGGGCCGGGGCTGATGTCTCGCTGGCGGATGATCCGGAGCGGCGCGACGGCGGGCAGATCGGTACGCGACACGGTCACTCTCGATGATAGCACCCCGGTTTGGTAGACTGCTGGATCGGTGATCGTCCCCACGCCCGTGGCTGAAGGCCGTCTGGCCGTGACCTGGCTAGGGCACGGCACATTTCATTTCCGCACGCCCGGCGGTCGCCGCCTGCTCATCGATCCCTGGCTCGAGGGAAATCCGCGCTGCCCGGCAGCGTGGAAGCGTCCCACGCCCCTGGACGCGATTCTCATTACCCACGGGCATGCGGATCATGCCGCCGACGCAGAGTCCCTGGCCAAGGCAACCGGGGCGACCGTCGTCTCGAGCTTCGAGATCTGCCGGTGGCTTGGCAGGAAGGGTGTGCGCGAGCTGAGCCCGATGAACAAGGGCGGCACCATCGACGTCGCGGGCATTCGCGTCTCGATGGTCGACGCACGGCACAGCAGCACCATAGAGGAACATGGCGCGCTCGTGCCGCTCGGCGAAGCCGCGGGGTTCGTGCTCCGCTTCGAGAACGGCCTGACCCTCTACTTCGCCGGAGACACGGGCCTCTTCGGCGACATGAAGACGATCGGCGAGTGGTATCGCCCCGACACGGCGTGTCTGCCCATCGGCGATCGCTACACGATGGGCCCGGACATGGCGGCAAAGGCGGCGGAATGGGTGGGTGTGCGACAGGTGATTCCGATGCACTACGGGACGGCACCGGAGCTGACCGGCACGCCGGCGCGGCTGCGCGAGCTGCTGACGCCGCTTGGCATCGAGGTGCTCGAGCTCACGCCAGGCGAGACCGCCGAGTGAGGTGGCGGCGGCGCATCGCGCCTGGGGCACTCGTGCTGCAGGTCCGCTTCTGAGCCGGTCGGTCAACCCGATCAGTTGTTCTCGATCCGGTATTTCGCCAGGTAGTAGCTCAGCGCGCGCTGGCTGATGCCCATCAGCTCCGCCGCGTCCTTCTTCACGCCGCGCGCCTGGTCGAGCGCCTGACGCAGGGTCTCGCGCTCCGCCCATTCGAGATTCTGATGCAGGTGCAGCGCCGGCAGCGCCGGCGAGGCCGAGACCGGCGGCGCGAGGATCGAGATGTCGGCCACCGTCAGCACCCGGCCGATGCTGAGCACGACGGCACGCTCGATGGTGTTCTCCAGCTCGCGCACGTTGCCCGGCCAGCCGTACTGCTGGAGCGCCGACAGCACGCCGTCCTCGACCCGGTCGATCGGCTTGCCGGTGCGCTGGGCGTGCTTGGTGATGAAGTGCTCGGCCAGTACCGGGATGTCCTCCCGCCGATCGCGCAGCGGCGGCAGGGGGATGGGGATCACGTTCAGGCGGTAGAACAGATCCTCCTGGAAGCGGCCGTCCCCGACGAGCTGACGGAGGTCGCGGTTGGTCGCCGCGATCACGCGCACGTCCACGCGCTCGGTCCGCTCCGACCCGAGCGGCTCGAACTCGCGCTCCTGCAGGACGCGCAGCAGCTTGGGCTGCAGCGAGCCCGGCATGATCCCGATTTCGTCGAGGAAGATCGATCCGCCGTTGGCAAGGGCGAACCGGCCTTTCTTGCTGGTCGACGCCCCGGTAAACGCGCCGCGCACGTGGCCGAAGAGCTCCGACTCGAGCAGGGTCTCGGGAATGGCGGCGCAGTTGACCTTGATGAGCGGCAGGTGCCGCTGCGAACTCCGGTCGTGAATCGCGCGCGCCACCAGCTCCTTGCCCGTCCCGGTTTCGCCCGTGATGAGCACCGTGCTCCGCGTCTCGGCCACCCGCTCGGCGCGATGAATCACGTCCTGCATCGACCGGCTGCGCCCGACGATGCCGTAATGGTTGAACTCCTCGTCGCGCTCGCTGAGCAGGTAGCGATGCTGGGTCCGCAGCCGCTGATGCTCGACCGCCCGGCTGACCGTCACCAGCAGGTGATCGATCTCGAAGGGCTTCTCGAGGAAGTCGAGCGCGCCAAGCTTCATCGCCTCGATCGCGTCGGCGACGGTCGCGTGTGCGGTCATCATCACGATCTGCGGCCGGTCGGATTCCGGAATGCTCGCGACGATGTCGCGAATAAGCTCCAGGCCGGTCAGCCCGGGCATCAGGTTGTCGACGACGAGGACGTCGATGCCGCCATCGGCGATGAGCCCCCGCACCTCGCGAGCATCACCGCGCTCGGCGACGCGGTGGCCTTCGTCGCGCAGCGCGCGCCCGAGCGTCTTGAGAATCTTCTCCTCGTCGTCGACGAGCAGGACGGAGCCGGTCGTGGTCATACGGGGCAGGACGATCTCGACGGTCGTGCGGCCCGGCGTGCTGTCGACGCCAATCGAACCGCCAAGGCCTTCGATGATGTTCCGGGCGATCGGCAGGCCGAGGCCGGTGCCGGTGCGCCGCGTCGTGAAGTAGGGCTCGAACACCTGCGAGACGTGCTCGGGTTTGATGCCGGCGCCGCGATCGCTGACGCGCAGCCGCACGTGAGCCGCGTCCGGCCGGTCGACCTGGAGGAGGACGTCGGTGGCGGCCTCGACCGCTGTGCCGCCGCCGCCCGTGTGCGCGCGGGCGTCCACGGCTTGCCGCGCGTTCGACAGGACGTTCACCAGCGCGGTGCGCAGCCGCTCAGGATCCGTCGAAACGACGATCGGCTCGTGCGGCATGTCGAGGTCGATGCCGGGTCCGCCGCCGACCGTGGCCGCGGCGGCCGCGTCCTGGCACAACCGCACCAAGTCGGTCGGCTCGCGCACGATGCTGGGAGGGCGGGCGAAGTCCAGCACGTCGTTGACCGTGCGATTCAGCCGGTCGACCTCCTCGTCGATGTCGGTCACCGCCTCGCGGATGTCGGCGGCCGGCGCTTCCGGCCGCAGGTTCCGCAGTGCCGCCTTGATGATCATCAGCGGGTTGCGCACTTCGTGGGCGATGACCGTGGACAGCCGGCCGAGCGACAACAGGCGTTCCTTCTGGGCCGCTTCGCGCTGGAACCGCGCGATGGAATCGGTAAGCGTGTTGAAGGTCGTCGCCAGCAGGCGCGCGTCTTCGTCCTGCCAGGCCGACGGTCCGCGCAGCGTGATCTTGCGGGTCAGGTCTCCAGTCGACGCCACCTCGCGCATCGTCGCCGTGATCGCGCCGAGCGGCCGTGTGATCGTTCGCGCGACCGCGTAGCTCAGGCCGACCGCGAGCACCATGGCCGCCGCGGCGGCCAGGCCGAGCGCGGCGTACACCGTGCGAAGAAAACGCAACCGCTCGGTGCGCGACTGCAACACGAGCGCCGCCGGCGCCGACGCACTGACGACCGCGACCCCCTCGGTGCTTGCCGGCGTCAGCGGCTCGACGCGGCCGACGTATTCCGATTGGCCGATCCAGACCCGCGAAACGGCGTCGGTCGACAGCAGCGGCTGGAGCATGCTCCACGCCGACGAAGGCATCGTCGCGGCGCGCACTGTGCCGTCGAGCGAGAACGCCACCTCGCTGCGGGTGGCGCGCCTGAAGCGGTCGGCCATGCGGCCGTCGAGCAGCACGCCGATGCTCAGCGTGCCGAGCAGGTCGGGGCTCTCGATGCCGATCGCGATGGGCACGGTCGCGATCTGCAGCACGCCGTTCGGGTGCGGCAGGAACTCGACAACCTGCTGGCCGGCCAGTGCGCGCGCGATGGCCGCGGCGCCGGGCCGTACCGCGTCTGCCGGAACCGACACCATCAGCACGCCCGAGCGGTCGCCGATCGCGAGCAGGTCGGCGTCGACCTGCCGCTGGTAGTCGGCGGCGATCGGGCCGACGGTCTCGGCATGGCGCGTCTCGACGGCGCCCTTCAGCTTTGGCAGGTCGGCGAGCAGCCGGGCCGTCAGCAGCGACTGCGCCGTCAGCGCCCGCCGCTGCTGGTCCATGAGGTCCCCGGCCTCGTCGAGCCCGCGCGCCAGCTCCACCTCCGCTTCACGCGTCGCCCGCAGGCCGACGACGTACACGGCGACACCGGTCGTGACGATGGCCAGCAGAATTGCGGCGATGAAGATGCGATTGGTCAGCGAGGCGAGAAGCGTCATCGAAGGGGGAAGTCGACCTCGACGCCGCGCGCCTCGCCGGTGACCTGTACGCTCCGGGTCTCGCGAATCGAGCCCTCGACCCACGCGACCAGCGTGTAGGTGCCGGGCGGCACATGGTCGATCTGGTAGCGCCCGTCCGTGTCCGCGACGCTGAAGTAGCGATGCGTGAAAACCAGGATGAAGGCGTTCATGTGCGAGTGAATGTCGCAGAACACGCGGACGATCCCCGGACGATCGAAACGGATGGCCTTCGACCGCCCCGCGGCGTAGCGGCCGAGATCGAAGCGGCGCGTCTTCGACAGCGAGAAGACGTTGTGGTACGTGCGGTCGTTGTTGGGGAAGTCGACCGTCGTGCCGATCGTCACGGCCAGCAGGTGCGGGACGAACGTCTCGTGCCGCTGATCCATCGAGGCACGCCCGCCGTCGCGGTCCTCGAACGCGCCCTTGGGCGCCGTCTCGAAGTAGACGACCGCCCGCCGCCGCTCCGTCACGTCGCGCACCGGGCCGTCGCCGAGGTCGCCGGCCGACGGGCGCCGCTCGGCGACCGGCGACAGCCGGGGCAGCTCGACGCGCCCGCGGATGGTGGTGCCGCGAGTCTGCGCCGGCCCGGCCGACGGCAGAAACACCAGCAGCATCGCGGCCGCCAGCGGCCCGCCGAACCGCGCGAGCGGGGTCAGAACCACAGCGTCACCTGGAGCGCGGGCAGCGTCGCGTCCCGCACCTCGCCACGAGTGCGCCGGTCGTGTTGCACCGAGGCCCGGACGATCAGGTTCCGCGTCGCCGACCACGCGACGCCGCCTTCCAGCCGGGTCACCGGCGCATCCCAGTCGTCTTCGCCGTAGGAGCCCACGAGATCGCTGAAGGTGAGGCGGTCGACGCGCAACGCCGCGGTGAAGCCAGGCGCGAACCGGTAGCGTCCCTCCACGTAGAAGCCGGTGGAGTGAAGCGGCCGGTCGATGGGCGTCGGTCCGACGGCCGGCAGCGTCCAGCGCGCGGTGACCAGTTCGGCGCGCACGAGCATATGGCCGATCGAGTACTCGCCGTCGGCGCCCCAGGTCTGCTGATGGTAGCGGCCGCTGCTGGCAGGCGTGGTCGTCATCGACATCGACGGCGTCGGGTCGGCGGCCGCGGCGTCGTAGCCAGACGTCGGGTCCGGGGCCGGCGGCGGCGTCCCGGTGGTCGTGCCGAGGCCGTCAGCCAGGAACCGGCCATCGGCAAACGAGCCGGCGAGCACGAGCCCCGCAGCGGGGCGGAAGGCGACGCGCGTCGAGAACTGCGGGCCGCCATTGCTGCTGCGGGCGCCGGGGCTCGAGAGCGTGCCGGCGGTCAGGGCCGAGGCCCAGGAGACGCGCTGGTGCTCCCCGCCCAGCCGCGCTTCGACGCCGGTGTCATACCGGAACGCCGTCGTCAGCGGGACGCCGCGTGCGTAGCCCGGCGTCCCGACCGAATACCAGGGCTGCCAGCCGGCATCGCGAGCCTCGAGCAGCTCGTCGGCGCTCGAGGGCACCGCGTCGTTGCGCAGCACGGTGAGGTACTGCCAGGCCAGCGGATACCCGACGAGCACGTTGTCATTGGAGTAGATGCGGCGTCCGGCCGCGCCGAAGACCGGGGGGATTCGGCCGGCCTGGACGTCGAACGCGCGGTCCTTCCACGGACGCACCCGAACGTAGGCGGCAAACGGCAGCGCCGTCCACGGCCCGCCGTTGGTGTCGCCTTCCGCCCGCAGTTCGGTGACGAACGCGAGCCGCTCGAACGGGCGGTAGGCCGCGGTCACGCCAAAGCGCAGCAGCTGGAGCGCGCTGCGCTCGTAGTCCGTGTAGTTGAACTGTCCTTCGTCATCGGGGGCGACCGTGACGGTGGCCTCGCCGCCGAGCGTGAGCCTGCCGCCGGCAAGCGACACGGTCTCCTGGGGCAACACTTGCGCTGCCGCGGAAACCGGTATCAGCCACGCCGTCAGGAGCACTATCGGGCCAAGGCGGCTATGCGCGCGCATGAGACACGACACCAGGGGCCCGGGGGAGGGGTGGGGCCAATTATACGGGTTGCGAGTTACGAGTTACGAATTACGAATGGCCCGGGATCGCGGAATTCGATCACCATCGTGCCGTCCAGAATGGCCGAGAGCGAAGGATCGGGGTAGGGGGAAACCAGCGTAAAGGCCACGCGCCGCCCGTCCCGCACGAGGGACCCCCGCACGACAGTCACGCGCTTGCCGTTGAACAGCCGCGCCAGCCTGGCGCGGTCGAAATTCCCCTCTTCGCCAAAGGCGCCGTGGGCTTCCGGGCGGGTCGGCTGCCACGCACCGGGCGCGGGGCGCGGGTCCATCGCCCGGAGCAACGAGGTCAGGTCCTCGATTTTCCGCGGCGAGCGATACACGAGATAGGTGCCCGCCGGGACGGCCTGGGGCGTGAACAGGCGGGTGAGCGCGGGATCCGGCTCGCCGAGATTGTCGGATCCGGCGTCCAAAGCCAGACCGGCGCTCCCGAGCAGGATCGCCAATCCCAGCGACATCAACCACGGCGCGCAGGTCACCCTGGCGTTGTACCACCAATCCCAATCCCGCAATCCTCAATCGGCAATCCCCAATTCCTAAATCCGACCACCCAGCCCCCTTGTTCTTGGAATAGCCCCCGCCATACACTCGACAATGAAATGACGTTCCACATAGTGGAATCAGGGATGGCCAGCCGTGACCTCAATCGACAAGGCCCTCGAACTGTGCGAGGCGTTGAGCCGGGCGCCCCGGGGATCGAGCGTCGCCGAACTGGCCCGCGTCTCGGGTCTGCCGGCGCCAACGGTGCACCGGCTGCTGAAGGTCCTGAAGGGGCGCGGCTACGTCCGGCAGGACGAGGAGACGCAGCGCTACGGCCTGACGCTCAAGATGCTGGATCTGAGCTTCCGGTTCCTGGGCCGGTCGGAGCTGCGGCTGCACGCCTACCCCGTGGTGCGCGACTACGTCCTGCGTTCGGGGCTGCGGGCGTTCATCGCCATTCCGGCGGCCGACGAGGTGACCTACATCTGGGCCACCGGCGCCGACGACGTGGCGATGCGAACGGTATACGGGAAAGGCATGCCCGCGCACTGCTCGCTGTACTTCTCGACGACGCAGGCGACGCGGCGGCTGGGGTGCCTGCGGCTGGACGCGCCGCGCGACGTGGCGGAGGGCAGCGCCGTGCTCCGGCGCCTCGGGCCGCCGGCCGTCGACGGCGCGACGCCGCCGCTCGGCTGCACCTGCGCGCCGGTCGTCGACTACACGGGTCGAGAGGTGGCGCGGGTCGGCATTTTCGGTCACACGGCGGACGAGACCCCGCTGGTGACCACCATGAATCGCGACGGCTGGGAGCTGGCGCGGCAGGTCTCGCGGCGGCTCGGGTGGCTGCCGCCGACATCAATCGACATTCCCGCGTGAGGCGAAGGCCTCGCTTGCGGCGTCAAGGAGAGCGGACATGGCTTACGTGATCACCGAACCCTGCATCGGCACCAAGGACAGCGCCTGCGTGGATGTGTGTCCCGTCGACTGCATCCACCCGCGCAAGGACGAAGCCACCTTCGAATCGGCCGAGCAGTTGTTCATCCACCCGGACGAGTGCATCGACTGCGGCGCCTGCGTGCCGGCGTGCCCGGTCGAGGCGATCTTCGCGTTCGACGAGGTGCCCGACAAGTGGAAGCACTTCTCGCAGAAGAACGCGGAGTTCTATCAGAAGTAGGGAATGGAGGCGAATGGGGGAACAACAAGGACCACAGGAGATGCCCCTGTTTCGCTCCTATTCCCCTATTCCCTATATTCCCATTCCCACCTCCCCGTCGCTTCAGCCGCTCCGCCCGCCGCCCCAAAGCGGCTTCGGCGCGGGCGCGATCCTCGTCGGTCTCGAGCAGCAGCGACGGCACCGCCCGGTGTTCGCCCGAACGATCCACCGTCACGAAGGTCAGAAACGCGCGGCTCGTCAGCTGACGGCGCCCGGTCAGCGTCTCTTCAGAGAACACCTCCACCTCGACCTCCATCGACGTCGTGAAGGCCGCGTTCACACGTGCGCGCAGGATGATGAGATCCCCGACCTTGATCGGGTGCAGGAACTGCAGGTCGTCGACCGCCGCCGTGACGATCGGCACTCGCGCGTGGCGGCTGGCCGCAATCGCGCCCGCGATGTCGATGAGATGCATCACGGTGCCGCCCAGGATGAACCCGAGCGGGTTGGCGTCGTTGGGAAGGACGTACTGGACGGTCTCGGTGAAGGAGTCGGCGGGGGACTTGGGGGTCATGGCAGTGCCGAGTGTAGAGTGCCGAGTGCCGAGTGAAGAAGGAGATTCCTCACTCAGCACTGTCCAGAGTGCCGAGTGAAGAAGTGTAGATTCCTCACTCAGCACTCGGCACTATCCACTCAGCACTTAGAAGTCGTACCCGATCCAGACCTTGAACTGCGGCCGGCGGAACTCGTGGCTGCCGCCGACGGAGGCAAACAGCGCGTCCTCCCACTCCCTGCTCATGAGCGTGCGCCAGGCCCAGTCGAAGTGGATGGGGAACCCGAGCGCGAAGGTCTCCAGCCCGAAGCCGTACGACGCGCGGCCGTCGCGGAACCGGAAGCCGCTGATGTCGACCGGCGGGCCGAAGATCGGGATCTGCTGGCCGGTGTTCGGGTCCGTGCCGTTGCCGAGATACGGAGAGTAGGACTCGGTCTTGCTGGTCACGAACTCGAAGGGCTGGCTGTCGAACCACGCCCCGCCGGCGCCGGCGAAGAACACGCCGCGCACACCGCCCATCACGCCAAGCGGGGTGAGCATGGCCTCGATGAGCGGGAAGCGCAGCTCGGCGTTCAGGAAGAACATGTTCTGCCCGATGAACTCCAGGTACTCGTAGCCGCGGAGTTCCGAGTTGCCGCCGAAGTAGGTGTAGTCCGGCGTGTCGCCCCAGCTGGTGAAGCCCTTGCCGCGCAGCGCGAGCAGGCCCGAGCCGCCGAGACGGATGTACTTCCGCACGTCCAGGTCCGCGGTCTGATACGAGAGCGAGTTGCCCATCTTCGGCGCGATCTCGTACGACAGCCGCATGGTGTTGCCCGACAGCGGCCCGAACTCGCGGAAGACCGTCGTCTCCGAGACGAAGGCGACGCCGATCGGGGCCGCCGTGCCGCTGCGGAACAGCTGCGAGCCGTAGATCTGGTCCGGGTTGTTCTCGGAGAACTCTTCGAGTCCCGCGTCGTTGTAGCGTTCGTTGTAGTTCACGACGCTGCCGAACAGCTCCAGCCGGCGGTAGCGATCGAACGGGTAGATGCCGAAGGCGCTGCCGCCACGGAGCGTCCGGGTCGCGAGCGCGTTGTCGCGGTCCTGGAAGATCGGGCTGTAGACCGGGTCGTAGAAGTACGAGCCGGTCGCGTAGTAGAAGGTCTCCTGCGAGAAGCCCTGCACCGCGTACTGGAAGCGGCGCGACAGGTTGGTGTAGTTCACCGAGAACGTCCGGTACTGCGAGATGGACGCGGCGAAGATGTTGAACTGCTTGTCCCCCAGCACGTCGCTGAAGGTCACCTGCGTGCCGCCGAACAGGTCGCCGCCGCTGGTGACGCCGACGTTGACCGGCGGGCGGCCGTCGAGGAACAGCTTCTCGAAGGTGCCCTTCCGCTTCTTGTTCTCGGCGACCAGCGTGTGCGTCATCGGCGGCTGGAAGTCCACCATCGCGCCGCCGCCCTCGCCGAAGTCACTGGCCATCGCCGTCTGAATCGGCTCCTTGCGCTCGAGCGTGTGGACACCCCATTCGTCCTTGTAATAGGTGACGAAGGCGATGCGGCCGATCCTCTCGTCCGGCAGCACGACCGGCGAGAGGTTGCCGCTGGCGGCGTCGGTGTACTGCCGCAGTTCGCCCGTCTTCAGGTCGAGCGTCCAGATGTTGAAGATGTTGCCGTTGCGCGCGACCTCCGGCTCGATCGGCTGCGTCGGGTTGACGGCCGTCGAGGGGAAGACCAGCGTGTGATCGTCGATGAACTTCGCCTGGCCCTCGTCGTGCGTGCCGAAGGACAGCTGCGTCTTCTTCTTGGTCGCGAGGTCCAGGCGGAACAGCTTCTCGTTGCCGCTGATGCGCGCCAGGTAGACGATGGACTTGCCGTCCGGCGAGAAGGTCGGCGCGTAATCGGCAAACGCATCGTCGGTGAGATTGGTGATCTCGCCGCTGGTCGTATCGAGGAGGTAGATGTCGCCGATGGCGTTGCGCAGCCCTGAGAAGGCGACAAAGCGGCCCTCGGGCGCGATGGCCGGCGACTCGGGCTCGTCCACCGTCTTCATCGCGAAGCGCTGCTTGATGTCGGTTGACACGACGTCCTGCAGGATCAGCGCCTTCTCCTTCTCCGTGCGGACGAAGTAGGCGAGCCGATCGCCGGCCGGCGACCACGACATCCAGGAGACCGTGTTCCAGCGGCCGCCTGGCGTCGCGATGTAGGCGAAGCCCATGCCCTGATCGAAGCCCTTGGTCAGGTTGCGGACGACCGTGCCGTCCTTCGTCGACAGCAGGACGATGTCGAGCTCCTGCTCGCGGCGGTTGCCGACCATGGCCGCCATCAGGTCGCCCGAGGGCGCCGGTTCGATGGACAGCACCGACGTGTACTTCGTCTTCTGGCGGTTGGGCGCGAGGTTCCGGCCGTAGTCCGCCGGGCGCTCCTTGTCGCGGAACGCCTTGAAGCGGTCCTTCAGGTAGCGCTCGAACTGCTGGTCGAACTCTTCCGGCTTCAACTGGAACGCCTCTTCATAGGCGTCTTCGCCGCCGCCGATGACGCTCTTGCGCAGCGAGAAGAGGAACTGCCGGATGCCTTCCTTGCCCCACTTCGACTCGATGAACTCGAAGACCGCGTGTCCCAGGTTGTAGATCAGGCGCGGGTTGCTGTAGCCACCGTAGCCCTCGAGATCGGACATCTTCGGCACCGTGTCGGCCACCGCGGCGTCGCGCACGGTCATCAGGTCGATCGGGCGCCAGATGCCGGTCATGTAGTCCGACAACCCCTCGTTGACCCAGAGCGGGACCGTCCGGCGGATCAGCGACTGCGGGATGATGTCGAACTCGAAGATGTGCGTCAGCTCGTGGACGACGAGGCGGTAGAGCAGATCCGGCGGCTCGTCGATCGGCAGCACCATGCGGTCGCGATAGGGCTCGGCGAACGCGCCGACGCCTTCCTGCGCCGCCCCGGGAATCACGTTCTGCTGCTGGAACTCGCTGCTGGTCTTGAAGAGGATCAGCGGCACCTTGAAGGCGAGGTCGTGCTTCAGATCCGCGCTCACCTGCTGGTACGCGCTCTCGGCATAGCCGGCTACTCGCTCGAGATGCTGCTCGATCTCGGGGTAGTAGTAGATCTCGAAGTGATCGGTGGTGTAGATGTGCCACCGGAAATTGTCGTATCGGATCTGGTTCTTGCCGAAATACGGGACGTACGGCGTCTGAGCCGCAGCCGACAGGGCACTGGCAACGAGCAGCGCTGCTGTCAGCCCGGCAAGCCGTCCCGTCAGGCAACGCGGCGAGCGCGTGCGCATACAGGTCTCCTCGCGGGCAGTAACACGAAGTCGAGAGGTCGCGATCGGAATGGTCGCATCTTACTGTGACTGCGACGGCCCCGCAAACCCGGCGCGTGCCGCCCTGCTGCACAAGATGCGATGCTCCGAAGCAAGCCCCGTACCTCCGGCTGGCCTTGTTGAGACGGCCAAAAACCACGGAAAGTCGGGCAAGATTGTCACCGGCTCCAGAAAGGGCTTACGGGGAGAGGACACTCGAGCGTGCCTCGTGCTGGGTGCTGCGGCCCGGGTGCGGGGCCTCGTCCCGGGTGCCGGGTGCTGTGCCGCGTGCCGCGTGCGGGTGCCGATGTTTCCGCGTGCGGCAGAGCCGGCACCGGAGGCCGGACTCGGGCATAATGATCAGGTCACACGCTACGAAGGAATCCTCATGTCACGACTTGTCCGCTGGGTCATCGCCCTGGCTGCTATCGCTGCGCTCGTCTACACCCTGGTGCCGTCGCTGCCGTCGCCCTCGGAACTCGTGGACACCGGCACTGCCGCGGCGTCGAGCTCGGTCTGCGGAAGCGACGCGAAGAAGGCCAACCTGGACTTCACCGTCAATGACATGCAGGGCAGGTCTGTGGCCCTCTCGTCCTACAAGGGCAAGGTGATCCTGCTCGACTTCTGGGCGACGTGGTGCCCGCCCTGCAAGGCCGAGATCCCGAACTTCGTCGAGTTGCAGGACCAATACGGCGAGCGCGGCCTGCAGGTCGTCGGCGTCTCGGTCGACGACCCGGTCGACAAGCTGCCGCCGTTTGCCGAGGAGTTCAGGATGAACTACCCGGTGCTCGTGGGCCTCGGCCGTGACGATCTGCAGGATGCCTACGGGCCGATGTGGGGCATTCCCACGACATTCCTCATCAGCCGCGACGGCAAGATCTGCCGCAAACACTCGGGGCTCGTCGGCAAGGACCGCTACGAGAAGGATATCAAGGCGCTCCTGTAGTAACATGAAGCCACCTCCATGTTGAAAGGCTTCACGCACGCTCGTCTCGCCTGCGGCTGCCGGCTCGCGTTTCGTGCCGGCGTCGAGGGCAGTCCGGTCATCGTCGTGGTCGACGACAAGTCGGCTGCGTGCGCGATACCGCTGCACGTGCGCGATCTGCCCATTTACGACTATCGCGAGGCGCTGCGCCCGTCGACGCGCCTTGGCCCGCCCGAAGAGGAAGAGTACGGCGAAGAGGGTTAACCCTCTTCAGCTACCGGGTTACGAGTGGGCGGGCCGCTTTCGGTTTCCATTTTCTGGATCGTCCAGGCCTCGGCACTGCTCGTCTTCACGGTGCCGTTCCGCTGGGAACTGGTCGGGCTCTGGGCGTGCAGCCATTTCCTGCGCGCGGTCGGTCTGACGCTCGCGTTCCACCGCTACTACGCCCATCGCGCGTTTCAGATGAATCGCGGCGCGCGCTTCGTCTGGACGCTGCTCGGCACGGCGGCGATGCAGAAGGGGCCGCTCTGGTGGGCCGGCCATCACGTCTATCACCACAAGTACGCCGATCGCGACGGCGATCCGCACAGCCCGAAGATGAGCGGCTTCTACCACGCGCACTTCGGCTGGTTCCTCAACGACTCGCGTTACAAGACGCTGCCGGCCAGCAATCCGGTCGTGCGCGCGTTTGGCGGCGCACCCGAGATCGCGTTCCTCGAGCGGTACTACTTCCTGCCGCCGCTGGTGCTGGCGCTCGCGATGTACGCAATCGGCGGCTGGGACTGGCTGGTGTGGGGCTTCTGCCTGCCGACGATGACGCTGGCGCACGCGACGTTTGCCATCAACACGGTGAACCACCTGTTTGGCACGCGGCGCTTCCAGACGCAGGACGACTCGACCAACAACCCGCTCACGGCGCTCTTCGCCGCCGGCGAGGGCTGGCACAACAACCACCACCGCTACCAGCGCGCGGCGCGCAACGGCTTCTACTGGTGGGAATTCGACGTGACCTGGTACACGATCTGGGCGATGGAGAAACTGGGCCTCGCCTGGGACGTGCAGCCGGTGCCGGAACGGGTTTACCGGGAAGCCGTCAGCGGATCAGCTCCCACTTACGAGCCCACGTACGCCAGCCACGGAGACACGGAGATCACGGAGACCGCACCGAGCTGTTGAGGTCTGTGCGTCTTCGTGTTCTCCGAGTCTCTGTGGTTGACGTCCGTGATCACGCATCCCGCAGTGCGGCCGTGATCGGCGTGCGCGCGGCGCGCCACGCCGGCAGAAACCCGCCGACCAGACCCATCAGAATCGCGCCGGCGACCGCGATGCCCAGCCACGTCGGGCTGACCCGGAAATCGAAGGCGACCTGCGAGAAGTTGACGCCGCCGGTCGCGCCCGACAGCGTGTTGATCGGCAGCGCCAGGATGCTGCCGAGCAGGCCGCCGACCAGCGCCAGGAACGCCGACTCGATCATGAACGAGCTGAGGATCGAGATCCGCGAGAAGCCGAGGGCGCGCAGCGTGCCGATCTCGCGCGTTCGGGCGGCGACGAGCGCGTACATCGTGTTCATCGCGCCGAACACCGCCCCGACCCCCATGATGACGCCGACGAACAGCGCAAGCGCCGTGAGCGTGGTCGCCGTCTGCCCGGCCTGGCCGGCGTAGTACTGCAGTTCACTTGCCATCTGCACCTGCATGTTCGGGTTGGTCTTGAGCTCCTTGTTGAAGGCGTCGAGCGTCGAGGGGTCGGCCAGCCGTAACGTCAAAGACTGGTAGCCGTTGTTGCGGTTGAAGACCGGCGCCAGCGCGTCATAGTCGCCCCACACCTCGCTCTCGAAGCCGCTGCCTTCGGACGTGAAGACGCCTACCACCTGCCACGTCTTGCGCTGCACCTTGATCGTGCCGCCGACGTCCAGCCCGAGGTAGCGTTCGGCCGCCTTCTTGCCGACGATCAGCTCGTAGAGCCCGGGCGTGAACTGCCGGCCCTCGACGATCTTGACGTTCTGCCGCACTGAGAAGGCCGTCGGCGTCACGCCGCGGACGGTGACGTTCACCTCGGTGTGGTCGCCGCTGCGCTTCGGCAGGGAGGCGATGGTGACCATCTCGGGCGAGGCCATCGGCCGGCCCTGCGTGTCGCGCTTCACGCGCGAGTCCACGGAGATCATGCTGGCGTTGTCGCGGCTGAATCCCGAGCTCATCTCCGAGGCCGAGCCGCGCTGCGTGACGATGGCGTTGTCGGGCGAGCCGGTGGCGGCCAGCGCCTTGCTGAAGCCGTTGGCCATTGCCGTCAGCGCGATGAGCACGCCAACGACGAGCGCGATGCCGGCCAGCGCCAGCAGGGTCACCTTCCAGCGGACGATGACGTTGCGGATGTTGTACAAAAGCGGGAGCGCCATCAGACCTGCCTCAGCATCGACGTGATGTTGGCGCGATATGCGCCGAGCGCCGGCGCGAGCCCCGACAGCAGCCCGATGAGCGCGCCGAAGCCGAGCATGCCGGCAGCCAGCGTCGCGTTGAAATTCAACGGCGGCAGCTGCATGCCGGGAATCTGCCCCATGTTGGCGATAAGCAGCCGCCCCAGGCCGACGCCCAGCGCGCTGCCGACGACGCCAATGACGAGCGCCTCGCCGAGCACCAGCGCCAGGACGAGCAGGCTGGGATAGCCGAGCGTCTTCAGCACCGCGATCTCCGTGCGCCGCTCGCGGATGGCCATGCTCATCGTGTTGGCGGTGACGAGCAGGATGGTGAAGGCCACTGCCATGCCGATCGCGTTCAGGATGAGCGCCAGGTCGCCGGCCATCTCGAGGAAGCTGGCGGTGAACTGCGCCTCGGTCTCGGTCTTCGTCTGGGTGTCGCTATTCTCGAAGGCCGCGTCCACGGCCTTGGCGACGGTTGCGGCCTGGCTCGGGTTGCTCAACTGCAGCGTGTAAGTGCCGACGCCGACGCGCTGGCCCGTCTTCTCATAGAAGTACTTCCAGTGGAACAGCATGACGTCGAGCGGGTGGTTCGGATACTTCTCCTTGTCGGTGTCGTAGATCGCGCGGACGACGAACTCGAACGGCTTGTCGCCGCGATACGGCGGGATGAAGCTCTCGAGCTGGAACGTGCTGCCGATCTTCCAGCCGTACTTCTCCGCCAGGCTGCGGCCGATCACCGCGCCGCGCATGTCGGCCATGAACGCGGCCTTCTCGTCGGGCTTGAGCTGATACTCCGGGCACATCGCGAGGTACGGCTCGGCCTCGACGGCGAAGTTGGGAAAGAAGTTCTTCCAGTCGGGCTCGCCGCCGGCGGCGCTGCCCTGGCTGCCGCCGAACCAGGTGAATTGCGCGACACGCTTGACGCCGGGAATCGCGGCGATCCGCGGCTGATAGGAGATCGGGATGTCCTCGGCGAGGCTGAGCCGATGGCGTGTGATCAGCCGCTCCGTGCTCGCGTTCTCCATGCCGCCGTAAAACGCGTCAAGCGCGGTCCGGAGCACCGAAATCAGGAAGATGCACAGCGCAATCGCCGCGATCGTGCTGAGCGTGCGGATCCACGTCTTCCGCAAGTGCTTCAGGATGTAGGGAACGTATTTCATACGAGGGCTCGCGAATTGCCGATTGGCGATTGACGATTGACGATTACAAATTACGCCGATTGCGTAACCGTTCACCGCGCACCGACCGGCGCTTCGTGCCGGGCGACGGTGTTGGCGAGCACGCCCTTTTCGAGGTGGCGCTCGACGTGCGCGCGGCTGGCAGCGCGCGGGTCGTGCGTGACCATCACGATCGTCTTCTTGAAATCCGAGTTCAGCGTCTGCAGGAGGTTCAGGATCTCCTCCGCGCTCTTCGCGTCGAGGTCGCCGGTCGGCTCGTCGGCGACGAGCACCGCCGGGTCGGCGACGATGGCGCGGGCGATGGCGACACGCTGCTCCTGTCCGCCGGACAGCTGCCGCGGGTAGTGGCTCGAGCGATCGGCCAGGCCGACCACCTTGAGCGCAGTCATCGCCCGCTCGCGGCGCTGCTTCTTCGAGAGCTTGGTGAGCAGCAGCGGCAGTTCCACGTTCTCCAGGGCCGTGAGCACGGGGATCAGGTTGTAGAACTGGAAGATGAAGCCGATGTTGCGGCTGCGCCACTTCGCCAGCGCGCCCTCCGACAGCGTCGTGACGTCGGTGCCCGACACCGACACGCTTCCCGACGTCGGCCGGTCGATTCCCGCAATCAGGTTCAGCAGCGTCGTCTTGCCGGAGCCGGAGGGCCCCATGAGGGCGACGAATTCGCCCTCGGGCACTTCGAGGCTGAGCCCGTCGAGGACGACGATTTCCTGCGCGTCCCGCTTGTAGATCTTGCGGACATTCTTCACGTCAACAGCAGCAGCCATAACACCTTCCTTCACGCGTCACGCCTTGAACCTGTGGACCCGTGAACCAGTGAACCGTGAACCTCGCACCCGCGAACCGCGTGAACCTATCGTTTGGTTGTGACCGCATCCCCATCCTTGAGCGTCTCGGCCGGCTTGTCGACGAGCACTTCGCTGCCGGCGAGCCCTTCGGTGACGATGACGCTGCCGCTGCGGGCGGCGCCGGTCGTGACGGGCCGCACCTTGACGCGGCCGTCGACAATCTCCAGCACCTTCGGCCCGCCGTCGCGGGTGACGACGGCGGACTGCGCGACCAGGATCGTCGGCTTCACCGGCGGTGCGTTGGCGGCCGGCTCGGCTTCAACGCGCTGCGGCTCGAGGAACGTGACCTTCGCGCTCATCTCGGGCTTGAGGTCCTTGTCCTTGTTGACGAGCGTCACCTTCGTCAGCACCGTGGCCTTCGTGCGATCGGCGGTCGGAATGATCTGCCGAAGCACCGAGGCGAACTTGCGATCGGGGAATGCCTCCACAGTGACTTCAGCCGGCTGGCCCTCCGAGAGCTTCGCGACGTTGGCCTCGTTGACGTCGGCCTCCATCTCGAGCGTCGCCAGGTCGGCGAGCGCGACGATGGCGCCGCTCGCCATGGAGATGTTGACGCCGGGTGGAATCGGCGCGACGCTTTCGCCGACCTCGGCCATCTTGCGCACGACGGTGCCGGCAAACGGCGCGCGGATGACGGTGTTCTGGAGCTGCGCCCGCGCGTAGGTGAGATCGGCGCGCGCTTGCGCCGACGACGCGCCGGCGCGCTCGCGGTCGGCCTGGGTCTGCGCCAGCGACGCTTCGGCGAGCTTGACGCGGCTCTTGTTGGCGTCGAGCTGATCGAGGGGCACGAGCTTGTCGGCGATGAGGCGCTCGGACACGCGCAGCTGGCGCTGCGCTTCGGCGAGATCCGCTTCGGCCCGGCGGATGGCCGCATCGCTGGCCGTCTGGGACGCCCCGGCCTGCAGCAGCTGCGCCTGCGCGCGATCCACCGTCGCCACGAAATCGTTGCTCTCCAGCCGGGCGATGATGTCGCCCTCGCTCACGACGCTGCCTTCCTCGACGCGCAACTCCGCCAGCCGCCCCTGGATCTTCGACGAGACGATCGCCTCTCGCCGCGCGACGATGTAGCCGGAGGCGGTCAGCACGGGCGTCCCCGCGGCGGCCGAGGCCGATCGCTCGATGCTCGGCGACACGGTCGACACCTCGACGGCGGCGTTCACGCTGCGCCAGGCCAGGGCGCCGCCGCCCAGGGCGAGAATCACCACGCCCAGCAGCACCCACAGCCCCTTGCGCGACGTGGCGGGCGACTCGTCGCGCCGCAGCGACGCCAGATCAGCCTTCAAATCACTCACGTGGAGAGAACTCCTGGTCAGGGAAGCGGACACTGTACCCGGTTATGCCATCACAATACGGAGGGGGCCGGCCCCAGGTTCGTCCGGCCGTCGGCGCCGTCCGCGCCTGCTTCCACGGTAGTGCGACTTCCGCCGCGCGGCCACTGACAAACGTCACGTCCGCCTCGAGTCCGGCCTTCGGCCCTCGCTCGATCTTGATTACGGATGCCACCGTCAAATGTTTCGTTCGTTCGAACGAAATATATGCGTCACCGGCAGCCGGCGGTCAAGGTATTTCGTTCGTGTGAACGAAATAAATGGTATCGTCGGCGCGTGCCCCCACGGTCCCCGCGAAAACCGTCCGCCCGCCGCGCCGACCTGCTGAAGGCCCTGCACGAGGCCGGGCGCGTCTCGAGCACGGCGACCATCATGTTTCACACGACGATGGCGTCGCTCCGGGGCCTCGCTCCGACCGAGACCAAGGCCATCGACGTGCTCGACCGCCACGGCCCGATGACGGCGGGCGAGCTCGCCGCGAAGACCAGCCTGGCGCCGCCATCGGTGACCGGTCTCATCAAACGGCTCGAGCGCAAGGGCTTCGTCCGCCGCGCGGCCGACCCGTCGGACAGACGCCGCGTGCGCATCGAACTGGCCGGGCACGCCGTCGCCGCGTTCGCGCCGCTCTTCCAGGACTTCGTCGACCGGCTGGACGCGCTGTACGCCACCTACACCGACGACGAACTGCAACTGTTCCTCGGCTTCATGCAGGCGGTCTCCGGCATCCAGCGCGAGGCGACCGCGCGCCTGCTCGCGCCGAAGCGTAAGAACGCGCCCGCGCCTGGTAGCAGGCGCACCGCGTCGTCCGCGATGATGCGCCAGGTGGTTCAGAGTGGCGCAGCACGTGGTGCGCGTCTCCTCAGACACGACCTGTCCCGCTACGGCAGCGCAGATGGTCTGCAAGTGATGTCCTTCGTCACCTGCAACGCGCCGCGCGCGCGCTCCACGGCGGCGTCGAGATGCAGTCGCGTTGCTCTCCACCGCTGGGACTTGCCGACGGTTTGCCCACGGGCTGGAGGTCCAGCTCGTCCTGCACAGCGTCATCGCCACCCACCCTGGCAGGCTGGCCACGAGCACCGCCAGGTAGCCGAGCTTCATGGACTCGCGTGCGGCGCCCAGTCGTTGCGCCCTTCGGCACCGTTCCAGCACGCGCCGCGTGTCGCGCTTCTTCGAGTCGCGAAACTGTCAAGAGCCACTGTGCGCGATATATGACATCAACTGTCATAATTAGCGTGCGACCCTCGAGATCAGAGATTTTCCATGCGCGCCGATCGTCTTCTCTCCGCGCTCCTGCTGCTGCAGGCGCATCGCCGGCTCACCGGACGCGCGCTCGCCGAGCGGCTGGAGGTGTCGCCGCGCACGGTGCACCGGGATATGGAAGCCCTGGCGGCTGCGGGCGTGCCGGTGTTCGCGCTTCGTGGCGCGCGCGGCGGATGGGCGCTCGAGCCCGGTTGGACTACCAGCGTTCCTGGACTGGACGACGCGGAAGTGCGGGCGCTGCTGATGGCGCAGCCGCGCGTGCTGGGCGATCGGCCGCTGGCCGCCGCCGCCGAGCGTGCCCTCGCCAAGTTGATGGCGTCGCTGCCGCGGGCGCTGCGCGAACGCGCCGCGACGATGCGCGAGCGGCTGTATGTCGACCCGCACGGCTGGCGCGGCACCGCCGAGGATCTGTCGATGCTGCCGCTCGTGCAGGACGCCGTCGCCCGCGATCGCAAGCTGGCGATGCGCTACCGCAGCGCCGGACGCGAGGCGGCCGAGCGCACGGTCTCGCCGCTAGGCCTCGTCGCCAAGGCCTCTGCGTGGTACCTGGTCGCGCTGGCCGCGGCCGGCCTCCGCACTTATCGCGTCTCACGCATCGAGAGCGCGCTCGTCCTCGAAGATCCGGCCGAGCGTCCGGCGGGCTTCGATCTCGCGGCGTACTGGACGGCGTCGAACGATCGCCTCGATCGCGAGCGCCGGCAATATGCGGCGACCCTCCGTCTCGAGCCAGGCGCCGCGCGATGGCTGCGGATGTTTCAGCGCACGACCATGTCGGACGACGTCGCCGCCGACGATCGCCCGGGCTGGCCGACGCTGATCGCCCATTTCGATCGCGAAGAAGAAGCCGTCTTCGTCGTCCTCGGCCTCGGGCCGAACGTCGACGTCATCGCGCCCGACCGGCTGCGCCAGCTCGTGCTGCAGTCCGCCGAGGCCGTGGTGGGGCGGATCAGGAGCGTGGGAGCGTAGGAGAGTGGGAGGTGCGTGGGAGCGGGGGTGTGTGACCCCTACGCTCACGCGCTCTTCCCGTGCGCCCTCTGCCTGTCTCGTGTGGCGCGGCTGATGATCCACTGGTACATCGGGTAGGGCAGGACGCGCAGCGTCTTGACGATCCACGAGAACGGCTTCGGGAAATGAATCTCGCTCAGGCCGCGCTCGAGGCCATCGACGACGATGGCTGCGGCTCGCTCGACGTCCATCAGGAACGGCATCCGGAACTTGTTGCGGTCGGTGAGCGGCGTCTTCACGAAGCCGGGCGTGATGTTCGTGACGGTGATGCCGCGCGGCTCGAGATCGAAGCGAATCGCATCGAGCATCAGGCTCGCCGCGGACTTGGAGGCGCCGTACGCGCCGGCGGTCGGCAGCGCCCGCAATCCCGCCAGGCTCGACATGCCGGCGATGTGACCGCGGCCGCGCGCCAGCATGCCCGGAAGCACCGCCTCGATGCCGTGGACCATGCCGGCGAAGTTCACCGTCATGTTGTCCAGGTACTGCTGGGCGTCAAACGGCCTGGCCTTGCCGTGGACGTGGTTACCCGCGTTCAGCACGGCCACGTCGATGTGGCCGAAAGCCTGCTCGATGTCCTTCACGACCACCGCCGTGGCGGCACGATCGGTGACGTCGAGCGGAAAGGCGCGGACGTCGGCGCCGCGGGCGCGCCACGCGGCGGCCAGTGTCTCGAGCGTGTCCGCGCGCCGCGCCGAGATCGCCACGCGCGCGCCCCGGGCCACCAGCGGCGCCAGCAACGCTTCGCCGATGCCGGAACTGGCGCCCGTCAGCCAGACGACGGAGCCCTGGAGCGGCACTAGGCGGTCACCGTGAGCGTCGCGACCAGCGGCAGGTGGTCCGACGCGATCAACGCGCGCCGCGAGCGGATCAACTCGACCTTCTCCACTTCGACGCTGCCCTGATAGTAGATGTGATCCAGGTGGACGAGCGGGAAGACACCGGGATACGTCCGGCGGCGACGGAGGTGGGCCGCCAGGTCGATGCCGTTCAGCCGCTCGCTCAGCAGCGCTGACGCCGGACCGCGGGTCCACTCGTTGAAGTCGCCGAGGACGATCTTCGGACCGGTGACACGCCGGTCGCTGACGATGCCCGCGAGCCGTTCGGCCTGAATGCGCCGCTCCAGGATCGCGGTGCCGAAATGCACGTTATAGAAATGCAGGACGCAGCCGTCGAGATCGAGATCCACGCGCATGCAGCCGCGCGGCTCGCACGTTTTCCAGGACAGGTTGTAGCGGACCTGGTTCACCACCGGGAACCTCGACAGCACGACGTTGCCGAACTGATGCCCGCGCAACTGGCGCGTCGCCGCCATCACCCAGCCCATGCCGAGCGCCGCGCCGAACGCCTCGGCGTGTCCGCCGTGGCGATCGCCGGCGCCCACCACTTCCTGGAGCGCGACGATGTCGGCGTCGATGTCCTGCAGCACTGCGGCGATGCGGTCGGGCTTGGTGCGGCCATCCAGCCCGCGGCCACGGTGCACGTTATAGGTGACGATGCGGATGGTGTAGGAGCGACGCTCGGTCATGGACTCAGACAGCGGCGGACGAGGGGAGCGTCAGAGGCTGAGGTGTATCATACCGGCATGGCTCGCCTGACGTCCGAAGTCGAGGTCTCCTGTCCGTGCTGCGGTTCGACGCTCGTCTTCGATCGCAACCTCGGGCGCATCGTCTCCCACCAGCAGCCCGAGCGCGGCGACAAGCCAGAGCTGAGCGACGCGCAGCGCATCATCGCCGCCGAGGCGGCGCGCCGCGAAGCGATCTTCGAGCAGTCGGTGCAGAGCGAGAAGACACGCGGCGACG
This sequence comes from Vicinamibacteria bacterium, assembly GCA_963719755.1. Taxonomy (GTDB): domain Bacteria; phylum Acidobacteriota; class Vicinamibacteria; order Vicinamibacterales; family JAENWD01; genus JAENWD01. Next base: position 251,231 of record CAVRDA010000018.1, read on the forward strand.
ATCTGTCCCGCCGCTTCGAGGAAGCGCTGCGGCAGGCCAAGCAGGAACCGATTTCCAAACCGACCAGGGACTTCGATTTGGATTGACGGTTGATGGTTGACGGTTGGCGGTAGCGGAATCGCCAACTGGCAATCGTCAATTCACGTATCGAACCTCAATCCTTCCGCTTTCAGGAACTCGTCCGGGATCGGCGTCCAGCGCTCCCGCCCCTTGTAGTCGACCGGCTTCATCTTGTGTTTGCGCCGGAACGCGCGATAGCGCGCCCGCAGGTCCGCAATCCTCGCGTCGTCGGTGACGATCGGGCGGTGAGGGTAGTCGAGCAGGAACTGCTCGGCGGGCCAGATGAAGCGTGTCGAGAAGCGCCAGTCGAACGCGCCGAGGTCACGCAGATCGGCGACGGCGTAGGCGCTCACGCCGCCGGTGTAGTCCACGTACGTGTCGACGTAGCTCACTGCGATCGCGCGCGGGGTCGCGAAGCAAGGCAGTCGTCCATGGAGGCCGGGATCGCGCGACCGGGCGACCGAGCCCCACTTGCCCGCCTCGCGGTAGACGAAGAGCACGTGGTCGAGATGGTCGATCGACTCGAAGCTGAGCACCAGCGGCGGATAGCCGTGCTGCTCGAGCGCCACGGCCGCGAACATCGCCGCTTCGAAGCAATGCGCCGTGCCGGCGCGAACGACGCCGCGAAAGCTGCGGAGTGTCTCTCCGCGCGGCTCGGTGTTGTAGGGCAGCGCATTCAGATAGGCCTGGACGCGCGATGGGGTCGACAGCCGCCGGACGATGCGCCACTCGTCGGCCGTGAACTCGTCTCGTGCGGGTGCCCCGCACGCCGCGCGCTTCACGCGCCGGCCGCCGCGCGCAGGCGCGCGATGAGCTCAGCCGCCGACCAGCCAGTGCCGGTCAGCGTCTGGACGACGCGCCGATCGCGATCGAGGACCACGGTGCGGAGATTGTGCTCCAGGTCGGCCGGCCCGGATCCGGACCGGTGCAGGTCGAGGCCGAACTGCCTGCCGAAGGCGCCAATCTCCTCGGGTGAGGTCGCGACGAAGTGCCAGATCCCGGGCATCGCGCCGAGCTTCTGCGCGTGCGCCTTCAGGACCGGTGGCCGATCGTAGGCCGGGTCGATGCTGATCGACAGCAGCCGGATGCCGGAGAGCGCGCCGGATGCGCCGTCGCGCACGATCGCCTGCTGCACTTCGACGAATCGGCGATCGATGGCCGGACAGAAGTCAGGAAGCGGACAGCGCGTGTACACGAAGGTCAGCACCGAGACGTGTCCGTCGAGCCACGACATCGCCAGCGGCTTGTCGTCCTCGTTCACGAACCTCTGATCGCTGACGCGATCGCCGGGGGCCAGCCCCGTCGCCGGGGGCGAGGGCGCCTCCGGCAGCGCCGCATGTCCGGTCTTCCTCAGCCGCCCGATCCATGCCTCGGCGCCCTGCACCATCAGCGTCGCCTCGATCAGATCGCCCGGCGCCACCGCGTCGACCAGCGCCTTCTCCTTGACCGCAAAGGGCATCGTCATGCCCGGCATGAAGCCCTTGATGTCCTGGTGGCGCACCGTGACGTAGCCCGTCGAGCGATCGACGGCGGTCACCTGCCCGACCAAATCGAACTCGCGAGGCGGCGGCGTCGACCGGCAGGCGGCGACGAGGAGGAGCAGGCTCAATCCCACGAGGACACGCGACGCGCCGCCGGCAAGACACATCGCGTCACTCTATCGGGCGGGGCACGAGGCGTAAAGTCGCCGCCCTCCTGAATCACTGTTGTGTGCAAGCGAAGGGCGTGACAACCCCGAAAATGTCTTATACTTGGCGCCCTTTGCGAGCCCCAGCCACGTGTGGCGGGGCCCCGTTGCACGGCGCCGCGCGGCCGTCAGCGGATCAGGCAGCGCGGGCGTTTCAAGGAGCAGTACGACGATGGGCCGGAGATTGTATGTGGGGAACCTCCCGTACAAGACCACGGACGCGGATTTGAACACGCTGTTCAGCCAGGCCGGAGCGGTCGAGAGTGTGCGGGTGATGAGGGACATGGCGACAGGCCGCGCGCGCGGCTTCGCATTCGTGGACATGGCTGACGAGGACTCGGCCCAGAAGGCGGTGACCCAGTTCCACGGGCAGCCGCTCGAAGGTCGTCCACTGGTCGTCAACGAGGCCCGGCCCAAACCGGAAAGCTCAGGAGGGTTCAACCGCGGCGGCCGCGGTTACGAGGGAGGGCAGAGGGAGCCTCGGTGGTGAATTGGAGATTGCAGATTGGCGATTGCGGATTGAGGAGCAGGCTCCGAGCGTCCGCGCGAGCGACTGATCTGCGAAATTTGTAATCTGCAATCGGCATTCTGCAATCATCAATTCCATGATCTGGGTCGGAACCTCCGGCTACAACTACCCCGAGTGGAAAGGGACTTTCTACCCGGCTGATCTGCCGGCGTCGAAGATGCTGGCGTACTACGCCGCGCGGTTCCCGACCGTCGAGATCAACTACACGTTCTACCGGCTGCCCACCGAGAAGCTCGTCGCTGGCTGGGCAGCTGGCACGCCCAGTCCGTACAAGCTGACGCTCAAGGCGCCCAGGCGCATCACGCACGACAAGCGGTTGCGCGACGTCGGCGACGTGCTGCGCGCGTTCTGTCATGCCGCCGGGACGCTCGGCGACAAGCTCGGGGTGCTGCTCTTTCAGCTCGGTCCGGCATTCAAGCTCGATCTGGCCCTCTTCGACGCGTTTCTGGAGGACCTGCCGCCCGGCGCTCCCGCGGCGTTCGAGTTCCGCCACCCCTCCTGGTTCGACGACGCGCTCTACGAACGGCTACGCGCGCGCAATCTCGCGCTGTGCATCGCCGACAGCGAGAAGCTGTCGACGCCGATAGTCGCGACCGCGGATTACGGCTACTTCCGCCTGCGAGACGAGGGATACGTCGACGCCGACATCGATCGCTGGGCCGAGATCATCCGCGCACACCAGGATCGCTGGAAGGACACCTACGTCTACTTCAAGCACGAGGAAGAGGGGAAGGGGCCGGAGTTTGCTCGCCGACTGATCGAGAGGCTCGCGCCTGATTGCAATTGACGGATTGGTCGGTTAAGGACGGTTGCCGGACGAACGTCGGTCGCCGATCGCGCATCTCCGCAACCGTCAACCCCCAACCGTGCAACCTGCAATACTCGACCGCCCTCCACTCCGCCCAGTAGCCGTCGTGCGCGCCGTTGACCGGCGACACGAAGGCGCAATGCCCGCCGTGGCGGCAGACGACGACGGTGATGTTCGGGTTCGACGTCAGCGCCGGATCGGCAAACGACTCTGGGGGCACGAACGGATCGTCGGACGCGGTGAGAACCAGCGTCGGCACGCGGATCCGGCCGACCACGCGAAGCGAGGCGACCCTGTAGTAATAGTCCGCGGCATCGCGAAAGCCGAAATGCGGTGCCGTGTACGCCTCGTCAAAGTCGCGCACTGAACGGATGCGGGTCAGCGGCGCCAGGGAAAATCGATCGGGAAACGCCGCCGCTTTCCGCCGCATCCGCGCCTTGAGGTTGCGCACGAAGTTCCACTGGTAGATCGCGTTGGCCGGCCGTTCGAGCGCCTCGACGCATCGCGGCAGGTCCATCACCGGCGATACGGCGACGATGACCTTCAGGAATGGCGGCGCGTCCTCGCCGTAGTCACCGGCCAGTTTCAGCGCCAGGTTGCCGCCGAGCGAATAGCCGACGATCGCAAAGTTGCCGAGCCCTTCCGCTGCCAGCTCGCGCAGAACGCAGTCGGCGTCGACGGTGAGGCCGGAATGGTAGAGGGTGGACGACAGATGCTCGGTGCCGCCGCAATTGCGCTGGTTGAGCCGTACGACGTTGAACCCGGCGGCCCAGGCCTTGTCGGACAACCCGAGCATGTAGTGTGCCTGGCTCGAGCCTTCCAGGCCGTGCAGCGCAAGCAGGGTCGGATGGGCCGATCGATCGCGGTGCCAGTGGCAGTGTGCGAGCACGCGCGCCTCGGGCGCGACCTGAAACAACCGGCTTTCCGGCTCGGGCAGCTGCGGAAACGCGCGGCGCCGCGCCCACGCCCATAGTGTCATCGCATGACCGTTCACCAGGCGGCGGTGCGGCACGAACGCTTCGGACATCTGGTCTAGACTAGCAGACATGATCTCACGGCAGCTGGACCCACGCATCACGAGGACATGGACGGATCGGGACATGAGGAGCACGGAGCGCTGTCGGCGCTTCTCGTGTTGCCGTGCCGCTGTCCCGTCGTGAACGTGTTCGGTTTCCCGGAGTCTGCAATGTCCTTTCGCGCAGTCGTCGCTCTTCTCGCCATTCTCTCGCTTACCGCCAGTCCAGCCGCTGCACAGCAGGCCGTTTCCGAGCCCTCGAAGAAGAAGGCCGCGAAGCCGGCTCCGCTGACGAAAGAGCAGCAGCGCCTCGCGCTGCTGAAAAAGGAAACCGCCGCCGACGTCGATCGCCAGGCAACGTTGACGCAGCAGATGGTGGACTCGGTCTTCAGTTTTGGAGAGCTCGGCTTTCAGGAAACCGAGTCCTCCCGCTATCTCACCGGCATCCTCGAGCAGCACGGCTTCCGGATCACACGCGGGATCTCCGGCATCCCGACGGCGTGGATCGCGGAGTGGGGGAGCGGCAAGCCCGTCATCGCGCTCGGCTCGGACATCGACGGCATCCCACAGGCGTCGCAGAAACCGGGCGTCGCCTACCGCGATCCGATCGTCGACGGCGGGCCGGGGCACGGCGAGGGGCACAACTCCGGCATCCCGCTGAACATCACCGCCGCGCTGGCGGTGAAGAAGATCATGGAGCGCGAGAAGCTGCCGGGCACGCTCCGGCTGTGGCCCGGCGTCGCCGAAGAGCTCGTCGGTGCGAAGGCGTGGTTTGTGCGCGACGGTGTCTTCAAGGATGTCGACATCTCGTTTTTCGCGCACGTCGACAACAAGTTCGGGACCTCCTGGGGCCTGCGGCAGGGGACGGGACTGGTATCGATCGAGTACACGTTCACCGGCCAGACGGCGCACAGCGCCGGCGCGCCGTGGCGCGGCAAGAGCGCGCTCGACGCGGTGGAGCTGATGAATATCGGCTGGAACTACCGGCGCGAGCATCTCCGGCTTCAGCATCGTTCGCACTACGTCGTCACCAACGGCGGCGATCAGCCGAACGTCGTCCCTCGCGTCGCCAGCGTCTGGTACTACTTCCGCGAGACCGAGTACGCGCGAATCAAGGAACTGTGGGACGTCGGCAGCGCCATCGCCGACGGCGCCGCGAAGATGACTGGCACGACCTACTCGTCACGCATCATCGGCGCCGGTTGGCCGCAGCACATGAACAAGCCGATCGCCGAGGCGCTCGACGCGAACCTCCGCGTCACCGGCCTGCCGACGTGGACCGAGGCCGATCAGACGCTCGCCAAGGCGCTGCAGAAAGAGCTGGGCGTCAAGCAGGCCGGACTCTCGAGCGAGATTCCAGCGCTCGAGGGCAACGTCAAGGACGAGGACAATCGTGGCGGCGGCAGCGACGACATCGGCGACGTGTCGTGGAACGTGCCGACGGTGACGCTGCGCTATCCGGCCAACATCCCGGACCTGCCCGGTCACAGCTGGGCCAACGCAATTGCCATGGCGACGCCGATCGCACACAAGGGAACGACCGCCGGGGCCAAGGCGATGGCGGCGACGATCCTCGACGTGCTGCTGACGCCGTCGCTGGTGGAACAGGCGTGGACGTATTTCCGCGACGTGCAGACGAAGGACCAGAAGTACGTGCCCTTCATCACCGACAAGGACCCGCCGGCCATCACCACCAACAGCGCGGTGATGGCGAAGTACCGCGAGCAGATGAAGAAGTTCTACTACGACCCGGCGAAGTACAAGACGTACCTCGAACAGCTTGGCATCACCTACCCGACTATCCGCACCGAGCGGCAGGAGACGGGCGGCCAGCCTTGAGCCCGGGCGGTGCGTAACGGGTCACGGCTCCGGGTCCTTCTTGTCCCGGAGCCGTCCCTCCTGCTGCAGGATCCTGCGCAGCACGAACTCGATTTGCCCGTTCAGGCTGCGCAGTTCGTCATCGGCCCACTTCTGGAGCGATTCCAGGATGGCCGGGTCGATGCGCAGCAGGAATGCCTTTCGCTCCGCCACCAGGCGCCTCAGTGATGCAGCGTGCCGGCGTTGAGTACGGGCTGGGTGCCCCGCTCGCTGCACAGCACGACGAGCAGGTTGCTGACCATCGCGGCCTTGCGCTCTTCATCAAGGTGCACGATGGCCTTGGTCGAGAGCATTTCGAGCGCCATCTCCACCATGCCCACTGCACCTTCCACGATCCGTGACCGCGCGGCGATGATGGCCCCGGCCTGCTGACGCTGGAGCATCGCGGCGGCAATCTCCGGCGCGTAGGCGAGATGGGTGATGCGCGCTTCGATCACTTCGACGCCTGCGCGTGACAGCCGATCCTGGATCTCCTTGCGCAGGTGATCGGCGATCGCGGAGGTGTGCCCGCGGAGCGACAGGTGCGTGTCGTCATGAGCGTCGTACGGGTAGCTCGTCGCCATGTTGCGCAGCGCCGACTCGCTCTGCACGTGGACGTAGTTCTCGTAGTTGTCCACCTCGAAGACGGCTTCGGCCGTGTCCACGACCTTCCAGACCACGACTGCCGCGAGCTCGATCGGGTTGCCGTCGAGGTCGTTGACCTTGAGGCGGGCGCTCTCGAAGTTCCGGACGCGGAGGGAGATCCGCTTCTTCGAGAAGAGCGGGTTCGCGTAGCGCAGCCCGGGCGTCTTCGCGGTTCCGGCATAGCGACCGAACAACTGCAACACCTTGCCTTCGTTCGGGTTGACGATGAAGAGCCCGATCAGGAGGAAGATGGCAAGCGCCACCGCCAGCAGCCAGAACACGACCATTCCGACGTGGCCGCCCAGAATGCTGACGACGGCCTGCCAGATGCTTACCCCCGCCGCCGCCAGGAGAATCACCAGCGCCGCCCACCCAGACATCGCCGCGTATTCACGCTCACGAATCATCGGACCAGCTCCTTGAAGATATTAGAGTGATATCACTCTGCTACCTCTTACGTCAACTGGCCGCGGATTGTTCGGGTTTTTGAGGAGGCCTACCGCACCTGGTCGCCACTGATGCCGCGCTATATCAGCGTCATCGCGCGGAGCGCATGGACGTCGCCGGTGAACTGGAGCGCCCGCATCCCGAGTTCGAGCGCCATCGCGACGTTCTCGGCCCGGTCGTCCACGAAGAGCGCGTCGGCCGGCCCGACGCCAAGCTGCGACAGCGTCAGGCGGTAGATCTCCGGCTCCGGCTTGGCGAGGCCCACCTCGTAAGAGATCACCACCGCGTCGAAGAGCGACGGCAGGTCGCGATCGGCCCGAATGCGCTCGACGATCTCGCGCACGCCGTTTGAAAGCATGCCGAGCTTGCCGCCCACGGCACGGAACGTCGCCGCCAGAGTCCACATCTCGTCGCGATACTCCGTCCAGCTGTCGATGTCGATGGCAATCAGCGAGGCGACGAGCCCGTCGTCGATCGGGAGGCCGAGATCGCGCGTGACGAGCGCCCAGTAGTCGGCGGCTGGCATGCCGAGGTCGTAGTCGCGGCGGTGGCGCCAGTACGCGCCCTGGAACTCCGTCGGATTCGCGTCGAGCTGGCTGGCCATGAGCGCGAGCGCGCCAAGCCGCTGCGGGTAGCTGAGAACTTCGCCGTAGTCGAGGATCAGGGCAGAGGGTCGCGTCACAGCCGTCCTTCGTCAGCAGTCGGGCCGTAAGTCGGCGGCACGGCGACGTCCAGCAGCCGTAGATACACGGTGAGCTGTCCGCGGTGGTGCGTGACGTGATACAGGCATTCGGTCCGGAGCGCGACGATGCGGGGGAGCGTGAGCAGGACGAGCCCGTCCTTCCTCAGCGTCCACGTCTCGACGAGACGCGCGTCGGTGGATGCCGCAAGCGCGGCGCGCGCGCGCGCGGCCGCGGCCTCGAATCGCGCTCGCACCGCATCAGCGGCCGCGTCCTCGGCCGCCTCCGGAATGTCGGCGAGGTCGAAGCCTGGCGACTCGAGGATTCCCTGCGCCCAGCCGGGGATCTCCGCGACGTGCGTCGCAAGCCGCCCCAGTGTCATCGAGCGCGGATGCGGTCGCCACGACAACCGATCGCCCGGCACGCGCAGCAGCACCCGTCGGGTCGTGCCCATCTCGCGGTCGAACTCGGAGAGGCACTGGTCGAGCAGGCCGAGGCTCATGGCACGACCTCGACCCAGCAGCCGAGCAGCCGGCGATCGTCGGACGGGCCGCCGTGATCGGCAGGCACGAAGCCGCCTTCGGGCGTGATCGTCACCGGCAGCAGGCGCTGGCCGGCCAGCGCCGGCACCACGAGAATTTGCTTCACCTCTGGAGCCAGCTCGACGCGCGTCGACCACGTCATCGTGGCCACGCGCACCGTGGTGGCACCGGCGCCGCTGTGCATGAGCAGTCGGATGCCTGGCGGATTGCTGGCCGACTGGACGCCCAGCGTGACGGCGATCGTGGCCCGCCCTCGCGCCCAGAAGCCGCTGGCTTCGACATCGGCGTGCGTGTCGTGGAAGTACGCGGGCAGCCCGGCGTAGATGGCCGTGGCCAGTACGGGCGGTCGCTTCAACCGGCGATTCGCGTCGACGACGCGGATTGGCGCGACCGCGATGCGTCCGATCTCGGCGTCGAGCGCCTCGGGGCCGCGAAGGCCGACGAAGTTGGCGTCGAGGTCCAGCGTGAACGTCTCGCGCAACGCGGCGTCGACGAGTCCCTGCGCCTGCCACGTCTGCTGCGGCGGACCCGCACGGCCGACCTGCAGGCCGATCTCGCCCGACAGCGCCTGGCCGCGACGCGGCTCGACGGTCAGCGCATACGTCCCCGCGGGTAAGGCCAGCCGCATGTTCAGCAGCACGCGAAGCGGCTGCGGTGCGCGGCGGACGCCGGGTATCGCATCAAACGTCAGCAGCGGCGGCACGGACTCGGGCGGGACCAGCCGCCAGGGATCGAACATCACGGCCACCGGCCGCGCCCTCGCATCGTAGGCTTCGAGCGCCGCCGACTGCGCGCGTGCGGCCATCGCCATTCGCTCGCCCTCCGGACGTGGCGCCACCGCCGTCATCAGCGCGAACACGACGGCGACGGCGCCGATGGCCGCAATGCCAGTCCAACCCGGCTCGACCGCTGCCCATCGACCGGCGAGCCACCAGAGCGCGGCAGCGATGAGCGTCCAGGCCGTGACGAGCGCCAGCGGCCGTCCCAGCGCTCCGCGGTCGGCCGTGAACGACGGCACGATCTCGCTCAGGGCGCCAGAGGGCGTGAGGTGCTCGAGCACCTGCGCGACGCCGTCCCGTGAGTTGGCGATGAGCAGCCCGTCACCAACCAGGACCAGCGTGCCGGTCATCGCAACGCCGATCGCCAGCAGCGCTACGAGCAGTCCGCGCCGCGCCGGCGAAATCGCGAGGTCGTGCCAGAGTGTCGCGAGCGGCAGGCCGAGGAGCGGCAGCGCAGCGACCAGCTGGCGGCCGGGCGGCGCCGAACCACCCCACCACATCGCATACGCGCCAACGGTCACCGCCAGCGTCAGCAGCGGCACGGCGGTTTCGAGCACCAGCCGCCGGCCGATGGTGTCGCGCCGCCAGAGCCGCCACCATCCGGCGATCGCCAGAGCCAGCACCGGGGCCGCGGCGACGACGCCGTACTCCTGGTCGAAGAAGAGGCCAGGAAGGCCGGCGGCAAGATTTGAGAACGCCATCTGGTGGGCCGCGCCGTACGGCGCCGTCGGCCAGGGCACGCCCCACAGGGTCTTGAAGAACGCCAGCCATGCGACGACCGCGAGCACGGCCGGCACGGCAATCGCCAGTTGTCGTTCGCGATCACGTGGGACGCGCGCCAGGAGCAGAACCGTGAGGACGCCCGCCATCGGCGCGTACTTCGAGCCAAGAAACGGCAGCGCGCCAAGCGCCAGGCCGCGCACGATCGCCGTGACGCGCGTGTCGGGCCGATCCGCACGCCACGCGATGGCGATGAGCACCCCGAGCGCGGCCGGGATCTCCGGGTAGATCGCAAACGCGTGGAGCACGAACGGCGCGCTCGTCAGGACGGCCAGCCAGCCGAACGTCGCGGCGCCGGGCGCACCGGTGACGGCCCGCAGCCAGTGCCACAGCAGCAGACTGGCGATGAGCGCGCACGCCAGAACCGTCAGCGTCGCACCACGATAGCCGTCGAGCGCGAAGCCGGGTGCAAGCAGGACCGGCAGGCCGATCGGATGGATGGAATAGACGGCGCCGTCTGCCGCCGGCGGCACGATGTGATCGGGCGCGAGCGAGCCCCGGTAGTACTCCCGGTAGTCCTGGCGCGCGTGGTTGTTCTCGATGCGGAGATCGCGATCGTGCAGAACGCTCTGCGTGATCACCAGATAGTGCGGCTCGTCGCCGCCCGGATAGATGGCGCCCGGCGACAGCCGGCAGGCGGCGCCGCCGAGCACGGCGACGGTCCCGAGCGACAGGAGCGCGGCGCGGCTCAGCGCGCCCAGGGCCCGGGTTCGCGCCGGCAAGGCAGCGGCCAGCGCCCAGACACTCGTGACGATCGCCAGCGTCCACACCCACGAGCCCAGCGGACCGGCCAGCGCCGTGACGATCGGCAGGCGATCGGGCAGCCACGGCAGGAACGGCAGCGCGAGCAGCGCCAGCGCCCCGAGCGGCGCCACCGCATCGCCAGTCAGCTGCGCGCCCGGCCGCGCCCGGCCGACCAGGCGTTCGGCAATCGCCTGCACCAGCGTGAGCGCCAGGCCGCCGAGCACGATCAGCCCGAGCAGCTCCGGCCCCGACGGGAAAAACGCCACGCGCACGCCCGACGTCGTCACGTCCAGCACGGCGCGTGAGAGCCAGAGCGCCCCGCCGAGCAGGATGGCCAGGATCAGGAACCGCCGCGGACCGAGCACGAAGGGAGATCTTATCAGCGCGCGGCACTGCCCCGTTTTATCCGCAGATTCCGCCGATGTACGCAGATGAGAGCCGATCGGGCGGATCGCGGCGCGCCGGGCATAGCCGGGCGCCCCGATCGGCTCGAGCCTGGTGACACCGCGCACGTAGAAACGAGGTCGGCGACGTCAACATGACTGCATCGGCGGAATCTGCGGATGATCCTCCGCGAAATCCCGTTCAATCCCAATCCGCGTAATCGCGCGACGCCCGCCTACTTCGAGAAATCCACCTTCGGGGTCTGCTTGGCCTCGGGCGGCGCTTCAAACAGCTTGTGCTCGCTGAAGCCGAAGACCTTCGCGGTGACGTTAGCCGGGAACTGCCGCCGCGCAGTGTTGTACTCCTGGACGGCCTGGTTGTAGCGCATCCGCTCCACCGCGATGCGGTTCTCGGTGCCCGACAATTCGTCCATCAGCCGGTTGAACGACTCGTTGGACTTCAGCTGCGGGTAGTTCTCCACCACGACCAGCAGGCGCGAGAGCGCCGAGCTCTGCTCGTTGGCCGCAGCCATCTTCTCGTCCGGCGTGCGCGCCCCGGCCAGCTTCGCGCGCGAGTCGGCGATGGACTGGTACACCTGCTGCTCCTGCGCCGCGTAGCCTTTCACCGTCTCGACGAGGTTCGGGATGAGGTCGTTGCGGCGCTGCAGCTGGTTCTCGACCTGGGCCCACTGCGTCTTGATGGCCTCGTCCTGGCCCACGAACCTGTTGTACGAACAGCCGCCGAGCGGCATCGCCAGCAGCGTGACCATCGCGACCACTGCCAGTCTCGTCATCCGTGCGTGCATCACGTCACCCCCAAAAAATCCGCTTCGGTCTTCAGCCCTCGGCTTCGAGCCCTCGACGTCGAGACCTTCAGCCTCGCGCCATCAACCGTCAACTGCCAACTCCCAACGCCAACTCCCAACCGTCATCCCGTAAACCGTCAACTGACAAGTCACCATGAAGCCCCGCCGCCGCCTCCGCCGCTGCGGCCGCCGCCAAACCCGCCAAAGCCCCCGCCGAATCCGCCCGACGAGCCGCCGCCAAAGCCACCGCCGAAACCGCCGCCGAACGGCCCGACACCGCTCGACCAGCCGCTCCAGTTGTTGCCCCACGTGCGGCGGCGCCTGCCCGATCGCATCGCCCGGCTCAGCGTGATGAAGATCAGCAGCATGACGATGAAGTAGGGGAGCGGCAGGCCCTCATTGCGGTCGTCGTCGCGTGCGCGCCGCGGCGCGACGTCCTCGCTCAGCGTCTTGCCCTGTCCCTCGGCGACGCGCGCGGCCAGCCGCCGGCTGCCCGCCAGCAGGCCGCCGCCGTAGTCGCCCTTCCTGAAATACGGCACCATCGTCTGGCGGCTGGTCTCGCCGCTGAAGCCGTCGGTGATGTAGGGCTCGAGCCCGTAGCCCACTTCGATCCACACCTGGCGATCGTCGACCGCGAGCAGCACGAGCAGCCCGTTGTCCCTCCCCTTCGTGCCGATGCCGCGGCCGGCGTTCTCGAACATCTTCAGTGCGTAGCTGCGGATGTCGGCTTCGGGCTTGAACGTTTTCACCGTCGTGACGACGAGCGCGTCGCCAGTGGATTGCTGCAGCGCTTGGGACAGCCGTTCGATCGCCGCGCGGGTCGGCACGTCGATCACGTTCGCGAAGTCGTTGACGGCGCCCGTCAACGTCGGCGGCGGATCCTGCGCACGTACCAACACTTCCGGCGTCAGCAGACACGCCGCGCAGACCAGCACTACGAGAGCGGCCCGTGGCACGCGCACGCGCGTCACCGCCTCCATGCGTCCACGTAGCTGGCCAATGCCTCGGCGGCCGCCAGGTACGCCGGGAAGAGACGCGCGCCGTCGGACACACCCATACCGGGCTCGCCGAGGGCCAGCACCGAGGAGAGCGTGCGCCCGTGGGTATCGCCCAGCCTCGATGTCAGGTGCGCGGCGAGCGCAGCCGGCGTTCCCGCCGGCTCGCCGTCGAGGCGCGCGACGTTGGCCGCCAGCGCGCGCAGCGCCGCGGCCGACGCCTCCACCAGGCGGGCGACTGCCGCGGGCTCGCCGCGGCTTTCGATGTACGCCTCGCGCAAGTGCAACAGGTGGCCCTTGATGTCCAGCTCGATGGCGCGGCGGAGATCCTGCTCCGCGACGCCCATGCCGCGGAACGGGTCGTCGCCGTAGATCACTCGGTGCGACGCGATGATGGCGCCGAACTCCACCGGAAACGAGTCGAGCGATCGGGAGAACTCGCGCTGGCCCATGATGAGCGGCACGGCCAGGCCGTCGTTCTGCCAGCCGCCGGCGGCGCGCGCACACGCGTCGAGATCGGCGAACTCGACGTCGTCGACGAGTGCCAGCGAGTGAATGGGCAGCCCGGGCGGCGCCGAGTTGGTCGCGTGCCGGCCGTAGACGACGAGCGTCGTCAGTCGTGCCGCGAAGATGGCACGCAGGTCCGTGAGCAGGCGATCGAGGGCAGCCATCCCGTCATTGTAGGAGAGTACAATCCCGGCCATGCGATTTCGCGAGTTGAACGTCGGATGCTTTGGCGGCGGCACGGGCTTGCCGAGCTTGCTCGGCGGTCTGAAGCGCAACCCCTGGCTGCGCGTCCACGCCGTCGTCACGATGTTCGACAGCGGCGGCAGTTCGGGCCAGCTGCGCGACGAGCTCGGCGTGCTGCCACCGGGCGACGTGCTCAAGTGCGCGCTTGCGCTGTCGCCGAACGAGAACGAAGCGCGCCGCGTGCTCCTGGCGCGCCTGCCGATGCTTCACACCAAGACGAAGCTCTCGGGCCACACCGGCGGCAACCTGCTGCTGTCGATGATGGAGCAGTACAGCGGCGACTTTCTCGTCGCTGTCGACGCGCTCCGCACGCTGCTGGGATGTGAAGGACGCGTCTGGCCGGTCAGCGTCGACTCGTCGTCCATTTGCGCGGAGTACGCGAACGGCGACGTGACAAGAGGCGAAGTGGAGGTCGACGCCGGGCAGGTGGAGGGCCACCAGATCACCCGCGTCTGGCTGGAGCCGCAGGCCACGATCCATCCGGCAGTCGCCGAAGCCATCCGCGGCTTCGACGCGGTGGTCATCGGCCCGGGCAGTTTCTACACCAGCCTTATGCCGCCGTTGCTCGTGCGGGGTGTGGCCGAGGCGATCGCCGAGGTCAAAGGGCCGGTGATTCTCATCGCGAACCTGCTGACGGAAGGCCGCGGGATGACCGACTTCAGCGCCGGCGACGCGGTGCGTGAGGTTTCCAGGACGATTGGCCGGAAGGTCGACGTCGTCATGGTGAACAGCCGGCGTCCGCCAGACGCCGTGCTCGCGCGCTACGAGGCCGAGCACAAGGCCATGCTGACGGTCGGCGACGTGCCCGGGGGCTGCCAGACTATCGAGGCCGAGTTCTGGCTGCGCGAGATCGCCCGGCACGATCGCTGGCGCCTCGCGTACGCGGTGTGGAGCGTGCTGGCGCGGAAGCTTTTGTAGCGCTCTTCCGTGCCGTCGCCTTCGTCACGGCGCTCTTCTTCGGACCAGAGGCACTGGCGGCGGCCGGCGCCTGGCCGGCGGCGTGCGCCTTGTTCTCCTCGGCGATCTCGATCGCGCGCGTGATCACCTTCTCCATGTGCGCCGAACCCGACTTGGCCGCGCGGTTGCTCTTCCAGACCTCCGGCCTGTCCTGAGCGAGGATGTCGGTGAAGTCGCCGCCGCTCTTGATGCTGAACGGCGCGAAGCTTGCGATGTCGACCGGGCCCGCCCAGTCATCGCGGTGCTTTATCAGCAGCCAGCTGCGTCCATCGCCGCCGCGCGTGCGCACGAGCACCCACGATCCCTTCAGCTTCACGCCGCGCAGTTCGATCTTCAGGTCGCCCTTCTTCAGCGCCGCATCCACATCGTCGACGAGCGGTTCCCACGTCCCTTCGTCCCAGAGCATGACCACGCCGGCGCCGTAGCCGTCGGGGATGACCCCTTCGAACGTGCCGTACTCGAGCGGATGATCCTCGACGTGCATCGCCAGGCGCTTGTCGGCGGGGTTGATCGACGGCCCCTTCGGTACCGCCCACGACAGCAGCACCCCGTCGTGCTCGAGACGGAAGTCGTAGTGCAGCTGGGTCGCCAGGTGCTTCTGCACGCAGAAGAATCGCGACACGCCGCTTCGTTTGGGCCTCGGCTCGGCTCCGGCCGGCTCCGGAGAGACGGCGAAATTGCGCTTGGCTCTGTATTCGTTGAGTGGCATAGACTTGAGCGGAGTCTTCCGCGCCTGATTCCTGGGGCTGTACCCATCCTCAGGCGAGTTGCGGCCACCGTCAATGTCCGTTTTGTTGCTCTCCACCTACGAGCTCGGCCGGCAGCCGTTCGGGCTGGCGTCGCCGGCGGCCTGGCTACGCGAGGCCGGCATCGAGGTGCGCGCAGGCGATCTGTCGCGCGAGCGCCTGAGCGACCTGCCAGTCGAGGCGGCGCGGCTGGTGGCGTTCTACCTGCCGATGCACACGGCCACCCGTCTCGCGCTGCCGGTGATCGAACGCGTCCGGGCGCTGAACCCCCGGGCGCACCTGTGTGCCTACGGCCTGTACGCGCCGCTCTCGGCCGACGTGCTGCGCGCCCATGGCGTGGAGACGATCCTCGGCGGCGAGTTCGAGGCCAGCCTAACGGAGCTGGCGACGCGCCTGGATCGACCTGCGCGACCCGACAGACCTGCCCGACCTGACAGACCTGCCCGACCCGCCGGACCCTCGACCCGCCCGACCCGTCCGACCCGCCGGACCCGCCCGACCTGCTGTAATTCCGCGTCTGCGCTTCATCGCGCCCGACCGGCGCGATCTGCCGGCGCTCAATCGTTATGCGGCGCTCCAGATGCCCGATGGCTCCCGCCGCGTCGTCGGCTACACCGAGGCGTCGAGAGGCTGCAAACATCTTTGCCGCCACTGCCCGGTCGTCCCCGTCTACAGCGGGCAGTTCCGCGTGGTGCCTCACGACGTCACCCTCGCCGACGTCGCCGCGCAGGTCGAGCGCGGCGCCGAGCACATCACGTTCGGCGACCCGGATTTCTTCAACGGCCCGACGCACGCCCGCCGGCTCGTCGAGGCGCTGGCAGCGCGCTTCCCCCGGCTGACATACGACGTCACCATCAAGGTCGAGCATCTCCTGGAACACGTCGGCCTGCTGCCCGTGCTGCGCGACACCGGATGCCTCTTCGTCATCTCCGCCGTCGAAGCCGTCGACGACCACATCCTCGAACGCCTCGACAAGGGTCACACCCGCGCCGACGTGATTCGCGTCGTCGAGGCAATGAGGGACGCACGGCTGACGCTGGCGCCGACCTTCGTAGCCTTCACGCCGTGGACGACGGTGGACGGCTATCTCGATCTGCTCCAGACCATCGAGCGGCTCGACCTGGTGGACGCCGTGGCTTCCATTCAGCTCGCGATTCGCCTGCTGGTGCCGGCGGGCTCTCGCTTGATGGAGTTGCCGGAGATCCGGGCGGCCTCCGGTCCGCTCGACCCGACCGCGCTGGTGCACGTGTGGCGGCATGCTGATGCGAGAGTCGACGCGTTGCAACGGGAAGTCCAGCGGCTGGTCGGGCGGCGGTTGAACGCGCCGCGCGCGGGTGTCTTCGACGAGGTCATGAAGCTGGCGATGGAGGCGGCTGGCGTGCAGGCCGGCCATCGCGACACGCCTCGCCCGGCACGATCGAGCGTGCCTTACCTGACCGAGCCTTGGTATTGTTGAGCGGAACCCACCGAGGGGCAGTTGGCCCTTCTCTGAGTGGGCAGTGTAGAGTGCCGAGTGCTGAGTGCTGAGTGCTGAGTGGCTGGTAAGGGTTAGTGACTGGTAAGTAAGAAATGCCGCGGGTCATTTTGTTCGCGACGACAACTGGCTATCAGGTCCGCTCGTTTCATGCGGCGGCCGCGGAGCTTGGTGTCGATCTGCAGGTTGCGACCGATCGCTGCGAGCAACTGGACGACCCCTGGCGCGACAGCGCGATCGCAATCCGGTTCCATCGTCCCGAGCAATCGGTCGACGCGGTGGTCGCGGCGCACCGGCAGCGCGCCTTCGACGGCGTGTTGGCGGTAGGGGACCGGCCGGCGGCCCTCGCGGCACGGGTCGCGCGCGAACTGGGCGTGCGCTGGCATTCCCCGGAGGCCACCGAGACCAGCCGGAGCAAGCTCGGGACGCGCACGTGTCTGCGGGCGGCAGGATTGCCGACGCCGGCCTTCGCGGTAGCGCGGTCTGAGAACGATCTGGCCGGTTGGACCGAACGCGGGCCGGTGGTCGTGAAGCCCGTGGCGCTCTCCGGCAGCCGCGGTGTGATTCGGGCCGATACGCCGGCGGCCTTGCGGGAGGCCTGGACCCGCGTTCGACGCCTCCTCGATCTCCCGGAGGTGCGGTCGCTCCGCGACACCGACGGCGACGCCATCCTGATCGAGTCCTTCATTCCCGGCCGGGAGTTCGCTCTCGAAGGCCTTCTGTCGGAGGGCCGGCTGCAGGTGCTGGCGCTCTTCGACAAGCCTGACCCGCTGTACGGCCCGTATTTCGAGGAGACGCTCTACGTCACGCCGTCGCGGGCCACCGCGGCAGGTGCAACGGGCGATTGTTTCCGGCGTCGAGGCCGCTTGCCGCGCACTGGGGCTCGATCACGGGCCGGTCCATGCCGAATGCCGCGTGAACGACCAGGGCGTCTTCGTCCTTGAAGTCGCGGCGCGCCCGATTGGCGGCATCTGCTCGCGGGCGCTGCGAATGACCGGGCCTCGCCACGAGACGGCCTCGCTCGAGTCGTTGTTGCTCCGTCACGCGGTCGGCCGCAACGTCGAGCGCTGGAAGCGCGAGACGGCGGCCAGCGGCGTCATGATGATCCCGATCCCGGGCCCGGGCGTGCTGCGCGGGGTCGACGGGGTGGAGCAGGCGAGGGCCGTCACCGGGATCGACGACGTGGCCATCACCGCCAAGACCGACCAGCTGCTGGTGCCGTTGCCGGAGGGGGCCACTTACCTGGGGTTCATCTTCGCAAGCGGTCCGCTGGCCGGCGACGTGGAGGCGGCGCTCCGAACGGCGCACGCCTGCCTGGCGGTGAAGATGGAACGGGCGATCGTGGTGATGTGAGCTACTTCGCCTGCTGGGGGACGTAGCCGGGGGGCAGGGCCGCGCTCTCGCCGAAGAAGAACTCGTCCATGTGCTTGGCAACGAGCTCCTGCGCCTCTTTCTGGAACGGCATCAGGCGGTACTCGTTGAGGATCATCTTCATCCGATCCTCCCAGAGCCGCCAGGCTTCCAGCGAGACGCTGTCGAAAATACGCTGTCCGAGCTCCCCGGGCCATGGCGGGGCGTCGAGTCCCGGCATCTCTTTCTGAAACTTCACGCAGAACACCGTCCGGCCGCTCTTGTTCTTCGTCGGCTCCGGAGGGACGGGCGGGGCACAGGGACTCATGATCTCGCCTTTTTTAACTTGAACCAGTCACAGGCCGTGCAATTCCGGACATCGAAGTGATAGCCGACGACTGGAAAGAGCATCGGATGACCGCAATACAGCAGTTCGCCGTCTTCGACCGTCTGGAAGCTTACATCCGGTAGAACGCCTGGCGCCCGCCGGCCGTACCAACAGAGGCGATGACGTGATTCGGGCTCTGGGGATGGCGCTTCCACGTCCCGATCATGGTAACACCGCCGTCGCCCGCTCCCTGGTCGAAGGACTCGGATTCAGGCAACTCGGCCGTGTCTGAAATCCATCGCGTTTTCACACCATCTGTAGCATTCGGCATCAGTCAGGGAAAATCTCGGCCGCAGCCAACTGATGAGCCTCGCGAGATCCGGCCAGAAACCGCGAATTCGCGACGTGCAGCGACATGCAGCAATGGCACGTCCTTTGAAGTCAGTGCGCGCGGAGCCGAGGGTCGACGTTGATCCTCGCTGGGCAAGGAGGTCGTAGTGATGGCAGAAAGAAAAGAGCGGCGCGGGTTCGCGTCGATGAGTCCAGAACGCCAGCGCGAGATTGCCAGCAAGGGTGGGCGTGCCGCGCATGAAAAGGGCACTGCGCACGAATGGACGGCCGAAGAGGCGCGTCGTGCGGGCCGCAAGGGCGGTCAGGTGAGCCGCGGTGGCCGCGGGCGTCTGCCGGACGCACCGGTGGAGACTGCTGGCCACAGCGACATGCCAGTCGAGCTGTAATCTTCAGTTCCTACACGGTCCGCGGCCCAGGGTCGCGGACCGCCAGCCAGCTGCCGCGTGCCGGCCGCGAAGGGCAGCCCGGGGGCGGACGTAACCGTTCGGCCCTACGTGTTGGCCTTCGCCACCTGCACGCGCGCGTCATTGAAGCAGGCGCCGCCGCCAAGGTCGGTCAGGCTGTCGGGCGCCAGAACATTCGCCGTATACCCGTTGTGGGTGTGACGCCGCCAGAGGCCCTTCGGCAGGACGGCCGTCCCAGGCCGGGTCCAGGCGCCAATCTGCACGCGGCAGGTCACCTCTCCCAGCGCATTCCAGACCCTGACGTCGTCGTTGTCTTCAATGCCGCGGGCCGCGGCGTCCGCCGGATGCAGCAATAACTTCACTTCCGGCCGCGGCAGTTCGCCCAGCGTGGAGCTGATGGTCCGCTCTGACGCCGGCGAAATCAGGGCGAGTGGAAATTGCTCGCTGGCAGGGTCCGGCTGATAGCCATAGAGGCCCAGGGGCGCTTCCCGATCGAGCGCCGGGGGACAGAGGTGCACCTTCTGGTCGGCGGTCCGCGGCAGGACATCGACGAACTGCACCGGCGCGCCCTCCCATGGCGGTCGCGCCGCGCCGCTCTCGCGGAGCGGCTCCCCAAGCTCCGGCGGCAGCTCGTTGAGGACGGTGAGCAATGTATCGAGCTCGCCGCGGGCCTCGTCGTCCTCGAACAGGCCCAGGCGGCGTCCGAGATCGGCGAAGACGTCGGCATTGGCGCGTGCTTCGCCGACCGGGTCGATGACCGGCCGCGACAGCAGCAGGCTGATCGGGCCGTAGGCGCGCGAGAAGTCGTAGCCCTCGAGGAAGGTGGTGGCGGGCAGGACGACGTCGGCGAGCAGCGCCGTATCGGTCATCACCTGCTCGAAGACCACCGTGAACAGGTCGTCGCGCTCCAGCCCCTTCAACACCCGCGCCTGGTCTGGCATCGTCGCGGCGGGGTTGCAGTTGTAGACGAAGAGCAGGTTGACCGGTCGATCGTCGGGCTCGGTCAGCACGCGACCGAGCTGGTTCATGTTGATGGCGCGCGTCGGCGGGTCTGGCGTCCGATCGAGCCAGGGCCGCGTGAACCCCCACGACGCGGAGTTGCTCATCGCGTAGCCGCCGCCGCGAACGCCGAACTTGCCGCCGACCGCCGGCAGCGCCAGGATGGCGGCGACGGCGCTGCCGCCGTTCCGGTTGCGCTCCACACCCCAGCCGCAGCGGATCAGGGCCGGCGAGGTGGCGACGTAGAGATCTGCCAGGCGCCGCAGGTCTGCCGGGTCGAGTCCCGCGACGTCGGCCGCCCGCTCGATGGTCCACTCCGCGGCGCGCGCGCGCAGCTCCTCGGCGCCAGTCGTATGCGCGTCGAGAAATGCGTGGTCGGCGTGGCCTTCCTCGAAGAGCACGCGGTGGAGCGCGAGCGCGACGACGAGGTCGGTGCCCGGGCGGACGGCCAGGTGCAGGTCCGCCGTGCGCGCCAGCGGCGTCACGCGGGGATCGACAACGACCAGCGACGCGCCCGCGCGCTGCGCTTCCTTGATGAACGGCAGCGCGTGAATGCCCGAGGCCGACGGGTTCATGCCCCACATCACGATCAGCCGCGCGTGCGGGTAATCGAGGTAGCTGACCGACGGCATCTTGCCGTAAAGGCCCATGTTGGCCGCGCCCGTCGGCGCCGCGCACACCGTGCGCAGCAGGCGCGAGGCGCCGAGGCGCCGGAAAAACGCCATGTCGGTCGCGTCCTGCGTGAGCAGCCCGTTCGACCCGCCATAGCAGAACGGCAGAATCGACTCCGCGCCGCTTGCCTCGCGCGTGCGCTCGATGGCCAGTGCCACCGCCTCGATCGCCTCTTCCCACGGCACGCGCGCGAACTGGCCGCTGCCCTTCGGGCCCGTCCGCACCATCGGGAAGCGGACACGGCTGTCGCCGTAAACGCGCTCGCCGAATCGCCGCACCTTCGCGCAGATGTAGCCGCGCGTCGCCGGGTTCTGGTGCCCGCCGTCGATCTCGACAATTCGCCCGTCGCGCACGATGACCGAGAGCGAGCAGCCATCCGGACAATCCAGCGGGCACGCCGTCTCGACCGCGACCTCGGTGGCGGGCAACCGGTCTCGGGCACTGGTCTTCATGGGGGAAGTGTACTATCGGCGATTGAGGATTGGCGATTGGCGATTACGAATTACGCGGATGCGGCGCACGTCGCCAAGCTCCCGTAATCGCCAATCTGCAATCACCAATCGCCAATTCGTTATGCCCCATCTCGTCATTATCGGCGGCGGCTTCGGCGGTCTCTTCGCGGCCAAGGCGCTCAAGGGCGCGCCGGTGCGAATCACGCTCGTCGATCGTCACAACCATCACGTCTTTCAACCCCTGCTGTACCAAGTGGCGACGGCGGGCCTTTCGCCGGGGGACATCGCCGCGCCGATCCGCTGGGTGCTGCGACATCAAAAGAATGTCCGCGTCCTGCTGGCAGAAGCCCGGAGCCGTGGACCTCGCGAACCGGCGCGTCGATCTCGATCAGGGCCAGTCGCTGACCTACGACTACCTGATCGTCGCCGCCGGCGCCGGCAGCTCGTACTTCGGCCACGACGACTGGGCGCCGTACGCGCCGCCCCTGAAGACACTCGACGACGCGCTGAGGATCAGGGCGCGGATGCTCGCGGCGTATGAAGAGGCGGAACGGACCGAGGACGTCGCAGAGCGCAAGCGCCTGCTGACCTTCGTCCTCGTCGGCGGCGGCGCCACGGGCGTCGAGATGGCGGGTGCCATCGTCGAGATCGCGCGGCAGACCCTGGCCGACGAGTTCCGCGCGATTCAGACCGCTGAAGCGCGCGTGATCCTCGTCGAAGCCGGGCCGAGCATTCTCGCTCCGTTTCCCGAGCCGCTGCGGTCGGCGGCGCGTGCCTCGCTGGCGCGGCTTGGCGTCGAGGTCCGCGAGCGCACGGCGGTCACGCGGATCGAGCCCGGCAAGGTGTGGCTCGGGGACGAAGCGATCGAGGCCGGCACGGTTCTCTGGACGGCCGGCGTCAGGGCGTCGTCGCTCGGCGCGACGCTTGGCGTGCCGCTCGATAGCGCCGGCCGAGTGCTCGTCGAACCGGATCTGTCCGTCCCGGGCCATCCCGAGGCGTTTGTCGTCGGCGACATGGCCGGGCTGCTCGACCCGAAAGGCCGGCAGTACCCCGGCGTCTCTCAGGTCGCGATGCAGCAGGCGGCGCACGCCGCGCGGATGGTGCTGCGCTCGGACGAGGGCCAGCCGCGGCGTCCGTTTCACTACAAGGACCTCGGCAACATGGCCACGATCGGCCGCAATTCGGCCGTCGCCGATCTCGGACGGCTCCAGTTCTCCGGGTTCCCGGCGTGGCTGCTCTGGCTCTTCATCCACATCTTCTGGCTCATCGGGTTCCGCAATCGTCTGACCGTCCTCGTCCAGTGGGCGTTTGCCTATCTCACCTACCAGCGCAGCGTGCGGTTGATCACCGGCGCCGACTGCCCACCAGACACCTTCGGACCAGTGAACCAGTGAACCCCTGAATCCGGGGCGCAGGGTCCCTTGTCATCCCCCAGACTGCCGCGTATGCTCGACAATCCCAGCATGTTCGGCCTGGAGGGCCGCCATCGGTGGAATCGCAGGTTGGTCCCTATCGCATCGTCGAGCGACTCGGCGCCGGGGGAATGGGCGAGGTCTATCTCGCCGACGACACCAGGCTTGGCCGTCAGGTCGCGCTGAAGCGACTGTCCGATCCGTCACTCGGCGACGCCGCCGCGCGCCTGCGCATCCTTCGCGAAGCCGGCGCGGCCGCGACCCTCAACCACCCCAACGTCGCCGCCGTCTACGACGTCCTCGACGCCGAGGGCCGCGCGTACATCGTCATGGAGTACGTGCCCGGCGAGTCGCTGGCCGACCAGGTGCACCAGCAGGGCCCGCTGCCCGTCGATCGCGTCGTGCAGGTCGGGCTGCAGCTCTGCGACGCGCTCGCCGAGGCGCACGGGCACAACATCATCCACCGCGACCTGAAGCCGGCCAACGTGCGCGTGACGCCCGAGGGGCGCGTGAAGGTACTGGACTTCGGGCTCGCCAAGCGCCACTCGAACGTCGCCGCCGTCGCGGCGACCGAGTCTGGCCAGCAGGCGGCCAGTCTGGCGCTGGCCGAAGGGCAGGTGATCGGCACTCCCGCCTACATGGCGCCGGAAGTGCTGCTGGGGCAGCCCGCCGATCAGCGGTCGGACATCTACAGCCTGGGCGTCACGCTGTTCGAACTGGCCGTCGGACGCCAGCCGTTCGAAGGCAGCAACTTCCTGAGCATCGCGCTCGCCGTGCTCACCGAGCCGCCGCCGCCAATCACGACGATGCTGCCTGGCGGGCTGGGCGAGATCGTCGCCAAGTGCATGGCGCGCGATCAGTCGAAGCGCTATCAGTCCGCCACCGCGCTCCGTCGCGATCTGGCGTCGCTCTCGGCCGAGAGGTCGACGCGGCCGACGGCGCTGGTCCACGTGCCGTCCTCGATCCGTGAACGGCTGCTGCATGGCGCCGGCGAGGGCACGACGCCGCGAACGCTCCGGCGTGTCGGCGCGGCTGCCGCGGCGCTGGTCGTCGCGACTGTCGCGCTGCTGTGGTTCGGCGGATCCGGCGCTTCGCCCGCGCGGCCGGCCGGTCCGCCTGTGGTCGCCGTGCTCGCGATGCCGACCGTGAGCGACACGGCCGCGTTCGAGAATCTGGGCCTGGGCGTCGCCGCGGAACTCGGCGGGTACCTGTCGAACAACACGCAGCGCGCGACGATCGTCAACTCGAGCGGCACGCCGATTCTGGTGCAGAAGGCCAGTCTGTTCGACACCGGCCGCGATCTCGGCGCGACGTTCCTGGTGCCTGTCGTCGTCCAGGTTCAGGCTGGCCGGGTGCAGCTGAACGCCCAGCTGGTGCGCGTGGAGAACCAGGCCGTCCTCGGATCGGCTACCGAGCGCGGCACGCTCGGCGACACCGAGTTCTTCGACCTGCAGCAGAAGCTGGCGGCCCGCGTCGTGACGCTGCTGGAGTCGCAGGTTGGCGCGACGCCCGGGAACCTGTCCCAGCGGACCGCCGCATCGTCGGTGAACGACTTCGTAGACTTCAGCGCGGCGATCGCCATGCTGGGCCGCCGCTTCGTCGCCGGCAACGTCGACAAGGCGGTGAGCCTGCTCGAAGGCGTGGTAACGCGCAGTCCGGGCTTTGCCGCGGCCCATGCCGGACTCGCGTCGGCGTACCTCACGCAGTTTCGCGAGACCAAGCAGCCCTCGCTCGTGGACAAGGCGATCGCGTCTGCCAGGCAGGCGGTGGATCTGGATGCCTCCGACCCGCGAGGCCTGAGCGTGCTGGCGATGGCCTATCAGGCTGCCGGTCGCACGGACGAAGCGGAGCAGGTACTGAAGACCGGCCTGCAGCGTCAGCCGCGCAGCGACGATCTGCACCGCATGCTCGGAGACGTCCTCGTCCGCCGCGGGCAGGTCGACGCCGGGCTGGCCGAGCTGCGCGAGGCGATCCGGCTGCGGCCGGACTACTGGGAGAACTCCGCCACGCTCGGGCTCGCGCTGTACTCGCGCGGACGATACGAGGAGGCACTGGACCCGTTCCGACGCGCGGTCGAGCTCGCGCCGTCCGATCCCCTCGCTCAGCAGCGGCTGGCCTCGACGTATCACCAGATGGGACGCCTCGACGAGGCGCTGGCGCACTATCGCCACGCCATCCGCAGCGGCGGCACGCCGTCGACGTTCTCCAACATCGGCACCATCCTGTATCGCCAGGGGAAGTTCAACGAGGCGCTGGGCAGCTACAACGAGTCGCTCAAGCTGCGCCCCAATTCTCCGCAGACGTGGCGCAGCAAGGGCGACACGCTGAACCGCCTTGGCCGCCCGGAAGAGGCGCGCGAGGCCTGGGAGAAGGCCGCTTCGCTGGCGGAGAACATGCTGCAGGCCAATACCTCGGACGCGCTGGCCCGCGGATTCCTGGCGGTGTGCCGCGCGAAGCTGGGCGAGGTGGAGCCGGCGCGCGCCCTGGCCGCCCAGGCGATGCGCGAGGCGCCCGGAAATCCCGAAGTCATCTACCGCAATGCCGTTGTCAACACCCTCACGGGCAACCTCGACCAGGGCCGCGCGCTGCTGGCGCAGGCCCTGAAGGCTGGCTACAGCGCCAGCGAAGCCGCAATCGACGACGACCTCCGGGCCCTCGGACCTCTCAGCCCGCGCGCCGCCATGTGATCAGACCGACAGGAGCTCCCCTGTGACCAAGCGTTCCCTTCTTCCCCTTGCTCTCTTTCTGTGCCTGAACTCGTGCGCAAAGGAGGAGAAGCCGCCGGCCCCCGGTGGCAGTCTCGCACCGCGCACCGGAGGCATCGTCCTCGACGAGCAGGGCGGCGGCCACGGCGCCTGCAAGATTCAGCAGAAATCACCCGACAGGGCGACGATGCCCGCCGGCGGCACGTTCACCTGGAACGTGACGAACAACTGTGCCGCCGCGGTGACGCTCGACGTGATCGAGAAGATGAAGAAGCCAGGCACGACGAGCGCCCAGAACGATCCCCTGAGCGGGGTCCGCCAATCGCCAACGCCGATTCCCGCCGGCGGTACCGGCACGGTGACCTTCGCCGCCAAGACACAGGCGCAACTCGCGCCCAACGCGACGACGAAGCCGCCGAAGGAAGGCTGGACCTACCGCTGGACCGTCAATGGCCAGCGCCAGAACGACCCGGAGATTGAGATCGAGTATTCGTGGTAGCCGTCAACCGCAATCGCGGAGACTCCTGACATGAAATGCGCTGCTGTCTGACTCGTGCGCTGTTGGTCTCGCGTCGTTGGACTCTCGATGCGCGAAGCACGACCCATGCTCGTGGACTGTGCGAGGCATGTCCAGACGCTGTCGTGCGCACAACAGACAACCCGGCGGACACTGTCATTCCGGTCACGTTGGCGATGTCCGGGACGGCGTGCAAGGCCAGCGATCGTGAAGTCCGATCAGAGACCGGCGAATCCGAGGGTCATGTATCGGCAAGAAGTTGATCTGGTACGTCAACAACAACTGCGCACAGAAGCCAGCGCGCTTGCAATGTTTGACACTTCAACCCGTTCGACAAGCACGTCGTGGAGGACCACTGTCAAGATACATGCGACACGCAGCCGATTCATCCAATCCGGTACGACAGGAAGGCGAGTGACCGCTAAAGACACACGGCAGATGAACCCGAGTACAGGTCCCGTACCTCTACCTGTACGACATCCTGATCGCCGACGTCAGACATGGATCCGGAGATCGAAATCGAGGGCACGTAGACGCCGGCGGACAACTCGAACTGATTGGGAGAGCACATGCTGATCGATGACGAGACCTATGACAAGCCTGGCCCGCTGCCGGAGGCGTTTCGGGGACGACAGCTGCCCGACACCGCCTACCTCGCCGTTGTCCTGTATCCGGAACAGGGAACGTGCAAGGCGAAGGTGATACCTGAGAAATTGATCCTTCCAAACCCAAACGGCACGTCGCCGAACAAGAAGGTCAAGATCGAGTGGGAGATCGTGGACGTGTGCCGGGCTCAAAACGGCCCCGAGCACCTCGTCAAACTCCAGTTCACCGGTACCCCGGTCCGGTGGATCAAGGAGATCGCTGAGTTCAGTGGGTCGACCGTTCGCGACAGCGTCCGTGGCAGGCTCAATCCCAATCAGGGGACGTTCCCGTACAAGGTCATGCTGGATGTGGGCGCCACAGGCGCGTTTGTAGAGGTCGGCGATCCAGAAATCGAAATCGAAGGCACCTAGCCCGTTATTGCCTTCGTGTCATCGTGGCATCGTGTCTTCGCGGTTGTGGTAGTGGAGGAGAACTGAACTCCATCACCGCCTCTCCGGCCGCACGAACGTCCCGGCCGTGACACCCGTCGCTTTCCCGTCGTCGATCGCGACGACGCCGTTGACCAGCACGTAGCGCATCCCCTCGGCGAGTTGCTGAGGGGATGCATACGTCGCCGCATCTCGAACGGCCGCCGGGTCGAAGACCACCAGGTCGGCCTTCGCTCCCACGCGAATCACCCCGCGATCCTTCAGCCCGAAGACCTGCGCCGGCAGGCTCGTCATCGAGCGAACCGCATCCGCCAGCCCGACGACCCCGCGCTCGCGGACGTAAACGGCGAGCTTGCGCGCGAAGGCGCCGTAGCCGCGCGGGTGCGGCTTGCCCTCGCCGGGCGACGACAGATCGCCGTCGGTGCACGTCATCGTCCACGGCTGCCGCATGATGTGGACGATGTCGGCCTCGGACATGCTGAACGACACCAGCCCGCCGTCGGCGCGCTCGAGCAGCGAGACGATGAGATCGACTGGCGCGAGCGATCGCTCCCCGGCGATGGCGCCGAGCGATTTGCCCTCGAGCGCGGGCTCCGGCTCGTAGCTCGAGACGACGAGCGTGTCGGCGCCGCCGCGCCGGTTCAAGTTGTCGGCAATCGCGCTCTTGAGGCGCTCACGCTCGGCGCCGCCAAGCCGCTTCAGGAACTCCTGGCGGCCGCCCACCAGCGCCCAGCGCGGAACGAGCGCGGCCGAGAGTCCCGTGCCGCTGGCCTCGTACGGATACTGATCCGCGTACACCTGCACGCCTCGCGCCCGGGCCTGCTCGATCCGCTCGGTCAGTACGGTCGACAGGCCCCACTGCGACGGACCGAGCGCCTTCATGTGCGAGACGACGCCGATGATGTGCGCCTCGTCGGCAATGCGGATCACCTCCTGCACGGCGGCCACCACGCCGATGGAGTAGTCCGACTCGTCACGGATGTGGCTGCTGTACGCGCCGCCGAACTCCGCGGCAACCCTGGCGAGCGCGATGACCTCCTCGGTCTTCGCGTAGCTGCCGGGCGCGTAGTACAGGCCCGACGACAGCCCGACCGCGCCGGCTTCCATGCCCGTACGGGTGAGGGCAGTCATCTGCGCCAGCTCGCCCTCGGACGGAGGACGGTCGGCCATCCCGAGTACCGCGCCGCGAACCGAGCCGTGCGGCACGAACTGCGCGACGTTGACGCCGACGCCGCCTTTCTCCAGCGCCGCACGCTGCGACTTCAGATCGGTGGGGCCGCTGCCATCGGGGTTGATGAAGGCCGTCGTGATGCCCTGGGCGAGCAGCGGCACGGCCGTCTTGAGCGTGCCCGCCAGTCCGGCCGCGGCGTGCGAATGCACGTCGATGAAACCCAGGCGCCAGCACCAATCCCGCGGCGTCAATCGTTCGCCGCGCGACGGCATCGTTCAGCGCGCCAACCGCCGCGACGCGGTCCCCCTGGATCGCCACGTCGGCGTGAAACCACGGGTTGCCCGATCCGTCGAGCACGCGCGCGTTCCGGATCAGGAGGTCGTACGACTGCGCACCAGGAGGCCGCTGACCGAGAACCGAGACGCTGGACGAGGCCGCCAGCGCGAGAATGAGGCAGATTGAGACGCGAGACATTCGGCCGCCATTGTATGGGCTCGCGCGGCCGAGGGCCGAAGGCTGAAGGCGAAATCTGTAGGCCGAATGCTGAAGGCCGACTACGCCGTCACGGCCTTGCGCGCGTACTTCCGATCGACGTAGTCGTCGAGGAGCTTCTGAAAGGCGAGAGCCAGCTCGTCGTAGGTGCCGCGCAACGTGGTGGCGTGCTCGCCGTCGATGAAGACAGGGCAGTTGGGCGATTCGCCGGTGCCGGGCAGCGAGATGCCGATGTTGGCGGCCTTCGACTCGCCCGGACCGTTGACGACGCAGCCCATGACGGCGAGAGTGAGCGTCTCGACGCCCTCGTAACGCTGCTTCCACTCGGGCATCCGGTCGCGGATGTATCCCTGAACCGCCTCGGCCAGCTCCTGGAACGTGCTGCTGGTCGTGCGGCCGCAGCCGGGACAGGCCGTGACGCTCGGCGAAAACGATCGCAGGCCGAGCGCCTGCAGGATCTCGCAGGCGGCGTAGACCTCTTCGCGGCGATCGCCGCCGGGCCGCGGTGTGAGCGACACGCGGATCGTGTCGCCGATGCCTTCGTTCAGCAGGATGCCGATCGCGGCTGACGACCACACCAGGCCCTTGGTCCCCATCCCCGCCTCGGTGAGCCCGAGGTGCAGCGGCTGCCGCGTCTTCCTCGCCAGGTCGCGATAGACCGCGATCAGCTCCTGGGGACGCGAGACCTTGCACGAGATGATGATCTGATCGGGGCGAAGCCCGGACTCCAGGGCGAGCTCGGTGGACTGCAGCGCCGAGAGCACCATGCACTCGTCGATGATCTCCTCCGATGTCTTCCCGAGGTTCCGGTCGGTGTTCTCCTGCATCATCGCCATGACGAGCTCCTGGTTGAGGGAGCCGCCGTTGACGCCGATGCGGACGGGACGGTCGTTGTCCACCGCCACCTTGCAGATCGTCGAGAACTGCTCGTCGCGCCGCTTGCCGGTGCCGACGTTGCCGGGGTTGATGCGATATTTGTCGAGGGCGCGGGCGGCCTCGGGGTAGCGCGTCAGCAGCAGGTGGCCGTTGTAGTGGAAGTCGCCGATGAGCGGCGCGTCGCACCCGGCGTCGAGCATCCGCTGCTTGATCTCCGGCACCGCGGCGGCGGCGTCGGGCACGTTCACCGTCACCCGCACCATCTCCGACCCGGCCTCCCACAACTCCACGACCTGCCGCGCCGTCGCCTGCGCATCCGCCGTATCCGTCATCGTCATCGACTGCACGACGACCGGCGCGCCGCCGCCCACCTGGACGCGGCCGACACGGACGGGGATGGTGCGGTGCAGCCGAACCGGCATAACTCAACCATCTTAGCAGGCCCCCCGGACACCGACCCACTGACCCACCGACCTCCGACCTCCCGAACTCCGGACCTCCCGACCTGTCTGACCTCTGGGAGCCGTGCGATCTGTGAAGTAACATCTCCACCGATGTGGGAGCAGCGGTGGCACCCCTTGCGCGAGGAATGGGTCATCGTCGCGGCGCATCGGCAGTCGCGGCCGTGGTCGGGAGAGGAGCTGCAGGCGCCGGCCGCGGCGCCCGCGCGGTACGACCCCGGCTGCTACCTGTGCCCGGGCAACGCCCGCGTCAGCGGGCGGACCAATCCGAAGTACACGGGCACCTACGTCTTCGACAACGACCATCCGTGTGTCGGTCCTGACGCGCCGCGCGTCCTCGTGCCGCCGCCGGGCCCCTACCGCGTCGTCCCCGCCACCGGCCTGGCCCGGGTGGTCTGTTACAGCCCGCGTCACGACGTGACGCTGGCGGAGCTGCCGGTTGACGGCGTCGACGCGCTGCTGGCGACCTGGCAGGATCAGATGCGCGAGCTCGCGGGCCGGCCCGAAGTGGCGCACGTCCTCGTGTTCGAGAACAAGGGTGAAGCCGTCGGCGTGAGCAACCCGCACCCGCATTGCCAGATCTATGCGACGAACTTCGCGTTCAAGTTCATCGAGACCGAGGCGCGCACGGGAGAGCGGCATCTCGCGGAGACCGGCCGCGTGCTCTTCCAGGACATCCTGTCGGCCGAACGCCAGGACGGCCGGCGCATCCTGCTGGAGCAGGGCAGCGCCATTGCCTTCGTGCCGTACTTCGCCCGGTATGCGTACGAGGTCTTCGTCGCGCCGACCCGGACGCACGCCACGCTCGCGAGCCTTTCCGATCAGGAGCGCGCGGATCTGGCCGCCGTGCTGCGCGACGTGGTCATCAGATTCGACAACCTCTGGAAGATGCCGTTTCCGTACGTGATGGCGCTGCATCAGGCGCCGACCGACGGCCCGGCGTACGCCGGGTTTCACTTTCACATCGAGTTCCATCCGCCGTTGAGGAAGCCCAATCTGCTGAAGTACCTCGCCGGGCCGGAGATCGGCGGCGGCAATTTTCTGTCCGACACCGCTCCCGAGGCCAAGGCCGACGAGTTGAAGGCCGCCGGGGGCCCGCACTATCGGCAGCTCGTGCACGACGCCGGGTGACCCTTCTCCCCACTACTGCAATGTCGGATGGACTGACGCATCCCCTGCTGGCGCCGTTGGCGGATCTGCACCGCCGCATCCGCGACGAAGTGGTGCGTTCGACCGAGCAGGCGGCAATCGACGCGCTCTCGCACGTGCACGCCGACGGAGAAGGCGACACCATCTACGCCATCGACAAGGTGGCCGAGGACGTGCTCGTCGCCGAGGTCGACCGCACCATCGCCCGCGTGCACGGACCGGTCGTCCTGGTGGCCGAAGGCCTGTCGGGCGGCCGCGTCGTGCTGCCGCATGGGACGCGCGATGCCGACGCGCGATGGGTCGTCATCGTCGATCCCATCGACGGCACGCGCGGTTTGATGTATCAGAAGCGGCCGGCGTGGATTCTCACGGGCGTCGCCGATCTTCGACCTGCCGGACCCGACGGACCGCGAGACCGCCCGACCCGCCGACTCCGACCGGCCCCGCGCTCTGCGACATCTCGCTCGCGCTTCAGACCGAGATCCCGCTCGTCAAGCAGCATCTGAGCGACGAGTTGTGGGCGGCGGCCGGCCAGGGCGCAGCCGGTGCGCGAGTGAACCGGCTGACGGGCGAGCGCCAGTCCATCGCGCTGCGTCCGTCCCAGGCAGGGACGCTGGCGCATGGCTTCGCGACGATCGCGCGATTCTTTCCCGGCGTCCGGGCCGAACTGGCGGCGCTCGACGACGAGCTGGCGGAGACGCTGCTGGGGCCGCCGAAACCAGGAAAGGCGCAGCTGTTCGAGGACCAGTACATCTGCACAGGCGGGCAGCTCTACGAGCTGATCGTCGGGCACGACCGGTTCACCGCCGACCTGCGCGCCATCGCGCGGCCCGCGATTCCGAATCGCCAATCGTCAATCGCCAATCGCCAATCGTCACTCTGCTGCCATCCCTACGATCTCTGCACCGAGCTGATCGCACGCGAATGCGGCGTCGTCGTCACCGACGAGCTGGGCGCGCCCCTGAGCGCGCCGCTGGACGTCTCGGCGGACGTCAGCTGGATCGGCTACGCGAACGCCCGACTGCGCAGCACGGTGGAGCCCGTCCTGCAGTCGGGGCTGAAGCGGCGCGGGTGGGTGGCATGAGCCGCTGGACGGCGCGTGCGCCGGGACGGCTCGACGTCATGGGCGGCATCGCGGACTACTCCGGATCGCTGGTCCTGCAGTGGCCCATCCGCGAATCCACGACCGCCAGTGTGCAGTTCGTGCCGTCGCCGTTTCTGCGCGTCGTGTCGAAGAACGCACAGGGCGTCTCGCGAACGACCGAGGTGCCGCTCGCGTTGATCAACGGCGCGCGGCCGCCGTACGACGGCATTCGCGACTGGTGCGCGGAAGACGTCTCGCGCCAGTGGGTGGCCTACGCCGCTGGCGTGTTCGCCGTGCTCGCCGGCGATCACGGCGTCAGGTTCGACCAGGGTGCGACTGTCGAGATCGCGTCAGATGTCCCCGAGGGGAAGGGCGTCAGCAGCTCCGCGGCGCTCGAGGCCGCGACGGTGACGGCGCTGATGGCGGCCCTGGCCTCGCGGGCGCCGCTACTCAGCCCTCGCGACATGGCGCTGCTTTGCCAGCGCGCCGAGAACCTGGTCGTGGGGGCGCCCTGCGGTGTGATGGATCAGATGACGGTGATCGCCGGCCGCGCCGGCCATCTGCTGACGCTGCTGTGCCAGCCGGCAGAGCTGCGCGAGCCGATCGGGCTGCCGGAAGGGCTGGCCGTCTTCGGCATCGATTCGGGCATCCGCCACGCGGTCTCCGGCAGCGACTACACGGCGGTCCGCGTCGGCGCATTCATGGGCTACCGGATCCTGGCCGATCTGGCCGGACTGACCGTGACGCCGGGCCAGCGCGACGGTCACGTCGTCGTAGACGATCAGCGCTGGGGCGGGTACCTGGCAAACGTGGGGACGGCGGACTTCCACGAGTTCGAGGTGCAGATCCCCAACACCCTGAGCGGGGCGGTCTTTCTCAAGCGCTATGGCGGCACGACCGATCTGGTGACAAGAGTCGATCCCGAACGCTGCTATGCGGTCTGGACGCCGACCGCGCATCCGATCTACGAACACGAACGCGTCGTCGAATGGGCGGCGCTGCTCTCGGGGCCGGGACAACCTGCGGCCCGTCTCGGCGACCTGATGTACCAATCGCACGCCAGCTACGGCGCGTGCGGCCTGGGGTCGGATGGCACCGACCTGCTGGTCGATCTCGCGCGCGAGGCGGGAGTCGAGAGCGGCGTCTTCGGCGCCAAGATCACCGGCGGCGGCAGCGGCGGCACCGTCGCCGTGCTGGCGAGTGCCGACGCCCGAGGTTGCATCGACCGCATCGCCGCAGAGTATGCTGAGCGCACGGGCCGGGAGCCGTATGTGTTCGATGGGACGTCGGATGGCGCCGCGATCACCGGCGCCCAACCAACCTGACCGGAACTCGACGGAACCTGACGGAACCCGACGGAACCAACCTGACCCAACCTGACCCAACCTGACGGAACCCGACGAAACCTGACGATTATGAACGTGCTGGTTACCGGCGGCGCCGGCTACATCGGCAGCCACACCTGCAAGCATCTCGCCGAAGCGGGGCATCGGCCCATCGTCTTCGACGACCTGAGCCAGGGCCACGAGTGGGCGGTGAAGTGGGGACCGCTCGAGCGCGGCTCGCTCGGCGATCCGGCGCGGCTCGACGCGCTGTTCAGGTCGCATCGCGTCGACGCCGTCGTGCACTTCGCGGCCAGCGCCCTGGTCGGCGAGTCGATGACCAACCCGTCGAAGTACTTCGGGAACAACACGCTCGCGACGTTCAACCTGCTCGAGGCGATGCGCGCCGCGGGCGTCGGCACGATTGTCTTCTCGTCCACGTGCGCCACGTACGGCAATCCGGTTCGCGTGCCGATCGACGAGACCCATCCGCAGGCGCCGGTCAATCCGTACGGCGAGTCGAAGCTGATGGTCGAGAAGATGCTGCGCTGGTACGGCGACTGCTACGGGCTGCGCTGGATGGCGCTGCGCTACTTCAACGCGGCCGGCGCGGATCCGGCCGGGGAGATCGGCGAAGACCACGACCCGGAGTCTCATCTCATCCCGCTGGTGATCGGCGGCACGCTCGGCACGCGGCCGCCGGTGAAGGTCTTCGGCGACGATTATCCGACTGCCGACGGCACTGCCGTCCGCGACTACATCCACGTCGTGGATCTCGCCGAGGCGCACCGACGTGCGATCGAGTGCCTCGATGCCGGCACGCCAAACCAGGCGATCAATCTCGGCACCGGCGTCGGGCAGTCCGTTCGACAGGTCATCGAGACCGTCGGCGCGGTGAGCGGCCGGACCGTGCCATTCGAAATGGCGCCACGGCGTGCCGGCGATCCGCCGACGCTCGTGGCCGATCCGTCACGCGCGAGGGCCGTTCTCGACTGGACGCCGCGGTACGCGGACCTTTCGGTGACCGTCGAGCACGCGTGGCGCTGGCACCAGTCGCGGTAGGCGCACCCTGCGCCACCTTCGTCACTGACTTCGTCCACGCGGATTCGCGGCGCGCGGCCGCTCCGCGCGTCGACTTCGTTCATACTTGCCCCTGATGAGCCGACTCTGCCTGGCCGCGCTGCTCGCGCTGGCGCTCGATCCTGTGCCCTCCACGCCGCTTGAATGGCCCGGGTTCCGCGGTCCGTCGGCCAATGGCCTCGCCCCCGACACGGCATTGCCGGTTCGCTGGTCCACCTCCGAGAACGTCCGCTGGGCCGTCGACGTGCCCGGTCGCGGCTGGTCGTCGCCGATTGTCGCCAACGGCCGCGTCTACCTGACGTCGGCAGTCAGCAGCAAGCCGTTCAAGCAGCCGACGCCGGGCCTTTACGGCAACGACTACATCGCGGAGCTCCGCGCGCAGGGCCTCCCGGACGACGAGGTGATGCGCCGCGTCACGGCGCGCGACAACGAAGGCCCCGAAGAATCGGACGTCGTCCGCTACGTCGTGATGGCGCTCGACGCTCGCGACGGGCAGGATTCTCTGGGAGCGCGAGGCGCACCGGGGCCTGCCGTCAGGCGGACGCCACCGGAAGAACACGTACGCCTCGGAGACGCCGGCGACCGATGGCGAGCGGCTCTACGTGTCGTTCGGCCAGAACATCGGGTTGTTCTGCTTCACGCTCGACGGCACGCCGCTCTGGCAGCGCCAGTGGCCGGCGCAGCCGATCTACCTGAACTTCGGCACGGCGTCGTCGCCGGTCGTGCATCAGGGCCGCGTCTACGTGCAGCAGGACAGCGAATCGAAGTCGTTCCTCACCGCGCTCGACGCAAAGACCGGCAAGGAGGTGTGGCGCACGCCGCGTCCGTACGACGGCTTCCTCAAGTCGTCGTGGTCGACGCCCGCGATCTGGACGCACGGCGGCCGCACGGAGCTGGTGACGACGGGGCATGGGACGATCAGGAGCTACAGCCTCGACGGCACGGAGCTCTGGCGCATCACGATTCCCGGTATCACGATGCCCACGCCGTCGCCGCTCGTCTGGAACGGGCTGCTCTTTGCCGGCACCGGCGCGCAGAACGGCGAGGCGAGCCGCCCGTTCTTCGCGATTCGTCCCGGCGCCTCCGGCGACATCTCGCCGAAGGACAACGAGCCGGCGAATCCCTTCGTCGCGTGGCGACAGCCGCGCGCATCGGGCTACACGCCCTCGGCCCTCGTCCACGACGGCCGCGTCTACCTCGTGCACGACACCGGCGTGATGGGCGTCTACGCCGCGGACAGCGGCCGCGAGCTGTTCAAGACGCGCGTCGGCGGCATCGGTCACACGTTCTCCGCCTCGCCGGTGGCGGCGGGCGGACGGCTCTACTTCCTCGACGAAGAAGGCACGACGGTCGTCGTGGAGGCGGCGGACAGCTACAAGGAGCTGGCGCAGAACGCGCTGAACGAGATGTCACTGGCCTCGCCGGCCGTCGCCGACGGGTCGCTGTTCATCCGTACTGAGAAGAAGCTCTACCGGATCGGCAAGCTGTAGCGACTGGCAGCGGCCAGCCGCGGCGGCCGCCGCCGGGTTCGCTGTGTCGGCGTGACAGCGTTAGCCGCGAATCTCGCGCAGTCGCGCGCTCAGCGCCTCGACGGCGCGCTCCAGGCGCGCGAGCGCCGCCCGCGCCGCGCCGAGATCGGCGCGCCGTGCCGCCATCTCGACCTCGAGCACCGCCGAGAACGCCGGCCCCGTCGTGAACACGCCGATCGTCCCTTTCCACTTGTGGGCGCGCTGGGTGAGCAGGGCCGCGTCGCCGGCCTCGATCGCCCTCGCGAGTTCGCGCATCGCGTCGGGCGCATCGGCGAGGAACGCGTCGATGACCTCGCCGAGCAGCACCGCGTCGCCGCCGAAGTCCTGGGCGAGGAGTTGCTGTTCGTCGAGGATCGCCGCCTGATCCGCAACCGCCGGCCGTGCGGTTTGACCGGTCGCAGTCGCGATAGCCCCGAAGAGATCCGTGATCCTGAGCGGCTTCGGCAGGTAGCCGTCCATGCCCGCCGCCAGGCATTGCTCGCGGTCGCCGGTCATGGCGTGTGCGGTCATCGCGATGATCGGGATGCGGCGGTCGCCGGCGCGTTCGCTATCGCGAATCGCGGCCGTCGCCTCGAGCCCTCCCATCAGCGGCATCTGGATGTCCATCAGCACGAGATCGAAGGTCTGCGACTGCACGGCGGCCACGGCATCGCGCCCGTTGTCCACCGTGGTCACCTGGTGCCCGCCGCTCGCCAGCATGCCGACCACGACTTTCTGGTTGATGACGTTGTCCTCGGCCAGCAGGATGCGGAGCGGGCGCCGCGGCGTGGTCTGGACCGCCGCTGGCGTCGCTGCGCCGGATTCGCGCCCCGGCGCGACTGCCGCGGCCCCTGGTGTCCCCAGCCCGAAGACGGCGCTGAAATGGAACGTGCTGCCCTGGCCGAGGGCGCTGTCGATCCAGATGCGGCCGTGCATCAGCTCGACCAGTTCGGCCGAGATCGTCAGGCCAAGGCCCGTGCCCCCGTACTTGCGCGTCGTCGACCCGTCCGCCTGCACGAACGGCCCGAAGATCTGCCACTGCTTGTCGGCGGGCACGCCGATGCCGGTGTCGCGCACCGCGAAATGCAGCCGCACCTCGCCGGGCTCGACGCGTTCGCCCCGATCGAGGTCCATCACTTCGACGCTCACCACGACTTCGCCCCGATCGGTGAACTTGATGGCGTTGCCGGTCAGGTTGAGCAGCACCTGCCGCAGCCGGGCCGGATCGCCGACAATCGCGGCGGGGACGCCCGGATCGACGTTCGAGGCCAGCACGACGCCCTTCTCGTGCGCCCGCTGGACGACCAGCCGGAGCGCGTCGGCCAGCGTCTCGCGCAGGTCGAACGTGATGGACTCCAGCTCGAGGCGTCGCGCTTCGATCTTCGAGAAGTCGAGGATGTCGTTGATCAGGCCGAGCAGCGATTCGGCGGCGCTGCCGGCGGCGTTCACCAGGTCCCGCTGGTCGTCGCCCAGGTTCGACTTGGCCAGCAGCTGCGTCATGCCGAGGATCGCGTTCATCGGCGTGCGAATCTCGTGGCTCATGTTGGCCAGGAACTCCCCCTTGGCCAGCGTTGCGTTTTCCGCCTTGCGCCGCGCCGCGTCGAGCTCCGCGACCAGCTGGCGCAGGCGCTCGGCGTTCTCCTCCTGCGTCTCCCTGGCGGCCACCATCGCGCTCGCGTAGCGTCGAAGCTCGTCTTCGGCCTTCCGACGGTCCGTGACGTCGCGCGCCGTGGCGTAGATGAGCCGCTGACCGAGGTAGGGCGCCGCCATCCAGACCAGCCAGCGATAGCTGCCGTCCTTGCACTGGTAGCGGTTCTCGAACGACACGACGGCGTCGCCGGCGGCCAGCCGTGCGCCGGCTTGGAGCGTCGCCGGCCGATCGTCGGGATGGACGTACTCCATGTAAGGACGAGACCGCAGCTCGTCGACCGTGAACCCCGTGACCGCCGTCCACTGCGGGTTGACCCGGATGAAGTAGCCCTCCAGCGTCGCGACGCACAGCATGTCGAGCGACAGCGTGAAGAACCGATCCAGGTCGTCCTGGGCCGAGCGGCGCTTCATGAACGTGCCGATCTGACCGCCGATCGCGCCGAGCATGTCCAGCAGCGTCTCGTCGGGCTGCTGGATCTCGCGGCTGAAGAACTCCATCACGCCGACCGTGGCGCCGTCGGCGATGAGCGGAAACCCCAGCGCCGAGTGCAGGCCGTCGCGAGACGCCGCCGCGGCCCGCGGAAAGTTGTCGTCGGTCCGGATGTCGGGAATCCATGCCGGGGCCCCGCTCTTCCACACGCGCCCGGGCAGGCCCTCGCCGGGGATGAAGGTGCGGTCGCGGCTGCCGGTGGCGAAGAACTCGAATGACAGCGGGATCGACGACCACGTGGCGGTGCAGCGAAGCACGCCGGCCTTCGCGTCCACGTCCCACAATGCGCCGTACTCCCATCCAAGCGCGCCGCACACGGCGTTCAGAATCTGCGGGATCGCCTGGTCGAGCGTCGCCGACTCCGCCAGCGACCGCGCGGTCTCGTACAGCACGGCCAGCCGGCGCTCGGACCAGGAGCCGGCGCCCTCACCCGATGGGCGGTTGGACGCGATTGTCACCGAGGGGTTCCTGTCCGTTTGCGCACGCCGCTCTTACCATACGCTTTTTGCCGCGATATCGCCGTGGACAAGGGCTTCTAGCCGCCACGCGGAGCTGGGAGTAGAATGCCGCGATCCCTCCCAGGTGGCCATGGACCCTGCTTCCCCCAGACGCGTGCTCGTCGTCGATGACGACCGCGTGCTGCGGCTGGCGCTCTCGCGCATCCTGGCCCAGTCGTACACGGTGGTCGAAGCGGTCGACGGCGACTCGGCGCTCGCGCGCCTGGAAACAGAGCACTTCGACCTGGTGCTCCTCGACATCGGCCTGCCCGGGCTCAGCGGCCTCGACGTGCTGGCGCGGCTCGGCGGCAACGGCACGCGGCCGCGCGTCGTGGTGATGACCGCCGACGACACTCCCGAGCGCCTGCTGCGCGCCATCCGCAATCAGGCCTTCGACTACATCGTCAAGCCGTTTCCGCCGACGGCGATTCTGGACGTCGCGGCAAAAGCGCTGGCGGCGTCGGAGGACTCGCTCGCGATCCAGGTGCTGTCGGCGCGCCCGGACTGGGTGGAGCTGGTGGTGCCGTGTTCGCTCGAGGTGGCCGATCGGCTGCAGGGCTTCATGATGCGGCTCGACACGGAGCTGCCGGAAGATGTGCGAGAGTCGCTCGGGATGGCGTTTCGCGAGCTGCTGTGCAACGCGATCGAGTGGGGAGGGCGGCTCGATCCCAGCCGGCACGTGCGGATCGCCTGCCTCCGCACGAAGCGGATGATCCTCTATCGAATCGCCGACCCCGGCAAGGGGTTCCAGCTGACGGAGCTCCCGCATTCGGCGATCAGCAACTCGCCGGATCGGCCGCTCGACCACGCGGCCGTGCGCGAGCAGCTGGGGATTCGTGCCGGCGGCTTCGGGATCTTCCTGGTGCGCGAGATGGTGGACGAGCTGTTGTACAACGAGGCGCACAACGAGGTCGTCTTCGTGAAGTATCTGGATTGAATTGTCGCAGGAGGCCCGATGGCCTTCAGTGCGACAGCGAGGTGTGCGATGCAGGTTCGCCGGGAAATCCGCCAGGACCGTCTGGTGCTCACGCCCGACCGATCGCTGCTGTGCGCCGGCCCGGCCGAGCACTTCGAGATGCTGCTGCAGAGCGTGCTTGCGGAAGGCCACCGGCACCTGATCGTGTCGCTCGAACACGTCACGCATGTCGACAGCGGCGGCGTGCGCGCGATGGTGCGCGGCTACCTGACCGCGCAGCGGCTCGGCGGCACGCTGGCGCTGGCCGACGTCGATCGCCGCGTCCTCAAGATCCTGACGATGATGCGGCTGGACATGGTGTTCCCGGTCTACGAGTCGGTCGAGGCCGCGATCGCGGCCGCACCCGCCGGCACCTGACGCCGTTCAGATCGCCGCGGCATTCTGGAGCGGCAGGCCGTGGACGCGGCGGCCCTCGTTGCCCTCGAAGTTGGCGCTGATCTTGTACAGCTCGAAGCGGCCGTCCGCGGCGCGGTCGGCGACGCGCGCCCGCAGCGCGCCACGCTGCCGAGCGGTCATCGGCCTGAACCCCTGCGCGACCTTCACGTTCTGCGCCAGCACCTTCGGCGTGTCCATGCCGCTCACCAGTGTCGCGATCGGCAGGCTCAGCGTGTAGGCGAGCGCTTCCTGCGGGCTGACCACCTTCGCCTTGATCGCGCGGGCGTCGCCGCCGAAGCTCTTCATGCCGATGGGCGCGATGCCCCGGCGGTTCAACTCGGGCAGGACAAGCGCCTCGAAGCTGCGAAACGACCCGTCGAAGCAGTTCAGCGGCAGCTGGCAGGCGTCCCACTCGTAGTCGTAGGCGAGCATCTCGAGATGCAGCCGCGGGTCCTTGTGTCCTGTGAACCCGACAAAGCGCACCTTGCCCTGCTCACGCGCGCGATCCAGCGCCTCGACGACGCCGCCCTTCGCGAAATGCCGCGCCGGCTCGTCGTCAAAGACCACTTCGTGGATTTGCCACAAGTCCAGATAGTCGGTCTTCAGCCGCTTCAGCGACTGCTCGAGCTGCCGCATCGCGACCGCGCCGTCGCGCCCGTGCGTGCAGACCTTCGTCATCAGGAAGACATCTTCACGCCGGTCGGCAATGGCCTTGCCCATGCGCGTCTCGCTGAGGCCGTCGTTGTAGTCCCAGGCGTTGTCGAGAAAGGTGACGCCGGCGTCGATGGCGGCGTGCACGAGGCGCACCGCGGCCGCGTCGGTCTTTGGCAGGCCCTAGATGCCAGCCGCCGAGCGCCAGAATCGAGACCGGGATGCCCGTCCGGCCGAACGGGCGAGTGGGGATGTCGAGCGAGCGGGCCTTGGCCATGGGTCCTCCGGAGCCGCATCGTAACCCGGCCTGAAATACGACACTTGACATAGCGACAGTAACTGTCGTATTTCTAAGCTATGGCCGACGAGCGCTATTCCGTCGGGGAGCTGGCCGATCTCGGCGGCGTGTCCCGGCGGACCGTTCGGTACTACGTGCAAGAGGGACTGCTGCCGACGCCACTGGGTGTCGGACGCGGGGACCACTACGGCCGCGACCATCTGGAGCGGCTGCTGGAGGTCAAGGCCCTGCAGGAAGCCGGGCGGACGCTCGACGAAATTCGACAGTTGGCTGGCGGCGGCGAGGCGCAGGCCGGGCCGGCGCCGGCGGCGACGCCGGTGACGCGGGAAGTCTGGCGGCGGCTGAGCGTGGCGCCCGGCGTGGAACTCCACCTGTCGAGCGACGTGCGGCTGCCGCCGCCGGCGCGCCTGCAGGAACTGGCCGCATGGTGCCGCCTTCACTTGAACGATCGCCACAGCAGTGACGAGGACAACGATGCCTGAGACCCTGACGACTCCAACCCGTGCGGGACTGTTCACCAGAAGCGACGTGCCGGTTCCGCTCACGGGCGTCTCAGTCGACGCCGAGATCGTCAGCCTCTGCGTTCTCGTCACCGTCACGCAGCGCTACGTCAACCGCGAGTCGCATCCCATCGAGGCGGTGTACGTATTTCCGCTCGACGAAGGCGCCGCCGTCTGCGGCTTCGAAGCGCTCGTCGACGGCACGCTCGTCGTCGCTGTGGCGATGGAGCGCGAGAAGGCATTCGCGACGTACGACGACGCGATGCAGGCCGGGCACGGCGCGTACCTGCTCGACGAGGAGCGCCCGGACGTGTTCCGGGCGAGCGTCGGCAACCTGCCGCCGGGCAAGGAAGCGCTGCTGAAGATCACCTACGTCGCAGAGCTCGAGGTCCAGAACGGCGCCCTGCGCTTCGTCGTGCCGACGACGGTGGCGCCACGATACGCGCCCGCCGACGATCATCGCGGCCTCGGCTGTCCGGATGCCGTAACGCTGAACCCGCCCCGCGAATGGCGGGTGCCCTACGGACTCAACCTCGCTGTGACTTTGTCGATGCCCGGCGCCATCGGCCGGATCGAGTCGCCGTCGCATCCGATCTCGATGACGTGGCAGGCGGCCAGACGACAGTGGCCTCGGGGCGAGGACGTCGCGCTCGATCGCGACTTCGTGCTGTCGATCGCCGCCGACGGGCTCGACGTGCCGCGCGCCTGGATCGAGCGCGACGGCGACGGCCAGGCCGCGATCGCCATCAGCTACGTGCCGGCGCTGCCGGCGTCCACGCAGCCCGCCGAAGTGATCTTCGTCGTCGACGAATCGGGGTCGATGCAGGGTTCGTCGATCGAACAGGTTAAAAACGCCCTGCAGCTCTGCCTGCGATCGATGGTGGCCGGCTGCCGCTTCAACATCGTCAGCTTCGGCTCCGACTTCGCGTCCCTGTTCCCGGAGAGCCGGATCTACGACGAGGCCAGCCTTTCAGCGGCCAGCGCGTTTGTCGACGGGTTGACGGCGAACCGTGGGGGCACGGAGATCCTCTCCGCGCTTCGGAGCGTGCTCGAGCAGAGGCCGTCGCCGGAGTTGTCGCGGCAGGTGGTCGTGCTCACCGACGGCGAGGTGACGAACACCGACGAGGTGATCGCGCTGGCGCGCGCGCACGCCACGACGACGCGTGTGTTCACCTTCGGCATCGGCGCCGGCCCGAGCCGGCACCTCGTGCAGGGCCTGGCGCGCGCCGGCCGCGGCAGCGCCGAGTTCATCGCGCCTGGCGAGCGCATCGAATCGAAGGTCGTACGCCTGTTCGGCCGGCTCCTGGCACCTGCCGTCACGAACGTGGCGGTGCACTGGGGCGGCCTGGACGCGGTGTCTGCGCCGTCCGCCATTCCGCCGCTCTTCGCCGGCGCCCGGCTCGTGACCTATGCCTTCGTGAAGGACCTGAAGCCGGCGACCGTGACCCTCACCGCGAGGGGACCGGGCGGGCCGTTGACCTTCGAACTGCCCATCGATCCATCTTCCGCGGCCACGGGCAGGACCGTCGGGACGCTCGCTGCCCGCGCACGGATTCGGGAGCTGGAAGAAAGCGAAGAGTGGACGCGCGCGCGTGCGTCGCGTCAGGGCCGCACGCGAACCAGTGGCGTCACGCAGGAGATCATCGACCTGGCCGTGCGGTACGGCCTGGCGTCGCGCGAGACCTCACTCGTCGCGATCGAGCGGCGCGAGACGCCCGTCACCGGCAACATGGAGCTTCGCCGCATTCCGATCGCGGTGACATCCGGCTGGGGAGGCCAGAGCCGCGGCGTGGACAGATGATTGGCTGGCGTTCGTGCTCTCATCGGCACTGCACATGCGGCACGGATCGGCAGAACCGGCGTCGCTGCGGTCGATGGAACGCGCGATGCTGGCCAGCATGCAGGGGATGGACGAGATGCGGGAGATGCGGGAGATGCCGGAGATCGCGCCGCGAGCGTCGACGCGTATCGAGTCCTCCTCAGCAGGCTGCGCTCGATGCCTGACGCGGACCAGGAGCTTCGCGCGCGGGTGATGCGGCTGGCCGGGCTGCAGCGCGCCGACGGCTCGTGGGAGCTCACGCGAGACCTGGCTGACGTTGTCGGCAGGCCGCTGCGGCATCTGGAGGCGGACCTTCCAGCGGCGCCGGTCAGGAGGCCGCCGCAAGCGCGCGTGGGCGACGGCTATCGCGTTGATGTGGCTGGAACTGAACGCCCAGGCCCTGGAGGACGAGTGGAGCCTCATCGCGCGCAAGGCGATCGAATGGCTGGACACGGTCAGCGGATCGCTGGCAGGCGCGGACTACCGGGACCTTGCCCGACAACAGCTGAGCGGCCACTGAAAGATTGGGTCGTAGTGCATCGGTGGGTGCCCTGAAGCGATAATGGGCGACGGAGGCACTCATCGATGCGGACCGTATTCCTCACCCTCGGCGCGTGCCTGCTCGCGGCCATCGCGCCGATGGCGCAGGCACCGGCCGAGCAGCGCACGCCGCCGCTCAAGAGCCTGGACCTGACGCTGCTCGACAAGTCGGTGGACCCGTGCACGGACTTCTACGAGTACGCGTGCGGCGGGTGGCGGAAGGCCAACCCGGTGCCGGGCGACAAGGCGCGGTGGGGCCGGTTCGATCAGCTCCGTGAAGTGAACCTGTGGACGCTGAAGGACATCCTCGAAGCAGCGTCGAAGCCGATAGAGGGTCGAAGCCCCATCGAGAAACAGGTCGGCGACTTCTACGCCTCGTGCATGGACCAGGGCGCCATCGACGCGGCCGGGCTGAAGCCCATCGAAGCGGACCTCGCGGCGATTCAGGCGGCGGCGTCGAAGGAGGACCTGTTGCGCGCCGCCGGCGCGCTCCGGCGCGACGGTCTGGGGACGTTCTTCACGTTCAGCGTCGGAGCGGACTTGAAGGACTCCAGCAAGACCCTCATGAACGTGGACCAGGGCGGCACGTCGCTGCCGGACCGCGACTACTACCTCAAGGACGACCCGAAGAACGCGGAGACACGCGAGCAGTACGTCGCGCACATGACGCGGATGTTCACGCTCGCCGGCGACGGCGCCGAGGCCGCCGCTGCCAGCGCCAAGAGCGGTGATCGAGCTTGAAACGCGGCTCGCGCAGGCGCAGCTCGATCGCGTCGGCCGCCGCGACCCGAAGAACCGCGACAACCGGCGCACCGCGGCGCAGCTGGCGGCGCTGGTGCCGGCAATCGACCTGAAGACGTACTTCGACAGCGCCGAAGGCGCCGGCCTTCGAAGATGTGAACGTCGGCTGGCCGAAGTTCTTCGAAGCGCTGAACACGACATGGAGCGAGACGCCGCTCGACGACTTGAAGACCTACGTGCGCTGGCGGCTCCTGAACGCCGCGGCGCCGGACCTGGCGTCGAAGTTCGAGCAGGAGAACTTCGCCTTCTTCCAGACGCAGCTGCGCGGCATCAAGGAGCAGCCAGCGCGCTGGAAGACCTGCGTCGCGGCGACCGACGACAGCCTCGGCCACCCACT
This sequence comes from Vicinamibacteria bacterium, assembly GCA_963719755.1. Taxonomy (GTDB): domain Bacteria; phylum Acidobacteriota; class Vicinamibacteria; order Vicinamibacterales; family JAENWD01; genus JAENWD01. Next base: position 296,216 of record CAVRDA010000018.1, read on the forward strand.
TGGCCAGTTGTATGTCGCCAAGGCCTTCGGCGCCGACAGCAAGACCCGAATGAAGCAGCTGGTGGACGCGCTCACGGTGGCCCTGGAGCAGGACATCAACCAGCTGGAGTGGATGACGGCCGACACCAGGAAGAAGGCGCTCGAGAAGCTGCATGCGCTCAACAAGAACAAGATCGGCTATCCCGACAAGTGGCGCGACTACTCCAGCGTGGACGTTGCCCGCGGCGAGTACGCCAGGAACGCGCGCCGCGCCAGCCGGTTCGAGGTGGAGGAGGACTTCAAGGAACTCGGCAAGCCCGTCGATCGCACGCGCTGGGGCATGACGCCGCCGACGGTGAACGCCTACTACTCGTCGCAGCTGGCGGAGATCGTCTTCCCGGCCGGCATTCTGCAGCCGCCGTTCTTCGACGCCCGCGCCGACGAAGCGGTGAACTTCGGCGGCATCGGCGCGGTGATCGGCCACGAGCTGACGCACGGCTTCGACGACTCGGGGCGCAAGTTCGACGGCAAGGGCAACCTCGAAGACTGGTGGACCGCCGACGACGGCAAGGCGTTCGAGGAGCGGGCGGCGTGCGTCGCGGACCAGTATTCGAAGTACTCGCCCGTGGACGATCCGAAGACCGGCAAGCCCGCCTACTTGAACGGCAAGCTGACGCTGGGTGAGAACATCGGCGACAACGGCGGGGTACGCATCGCCTACATGGCGCTGATGAACACGCTGCAGGGCAAGGAGCGCACCGTGGTCTCCGGCTTCTCGCCGGAGCAGCGCTTCTTCCTCGGCTTCGCGCAGGTGTGGTGTCAGAACACCACGACCGCCGAATCCCTGCAGCGCATCGTCACGGACCCGCACTCGGCGGGAGAGTTCCGGACCAACGGCACGCTGAGCAACATGGAGGAGTTCCAGAAAGCGTTCAGCTGCAAGCCCGGGAGTGCGATGGTGCCAGAGAAGCGCTGCCGGGTGTGGTGACGGGTCGGGCGGGTCTGGCAGGTCGGTCGGCAGGTCTGGCGGGTCGGGCAGGTCTGGCGGGTCGGGCAGGTCTGGCAGGTCGGACAGGTCTCGCAGGTCTTATTTTCTGAAGTCGGCAAACCAGTTCTGGACGACGGCCAGCGCAGGGCCGCGGCCCTCGTCGTTCCGCACTTCGCGCACCATCAGCAGGCGCTTGCCGTCGGGCGAGACGTCGAAGCCGGCCCTCGCGCGCAGCGATGCGGGCGCGATACCTCGCGAGGCACGCCGAGCGTCACCTCGTCCCCGGACTTCACAGAGACGGCAAAGATCAGTGCCGGAGGATGTCACGGAAGTACAGCGTGTCGCCCGACGGGCTCCACACCGCGTGACTGCCACCGGCCCTCGACACCTGCCACTGTCCGGAGGCCTCGGGATAACGCTGCAGCATCACCTCGGACTGTCCCACGTCGCCGCTGCTGTACGCCAGCAACTTGCCGTCAGGCGAGAGAGCCGGCTGCCATTCGTGGGGCGGCGTCTGTTGAAGCTCGACCGGCGCCGGCACGGCGGCCTCGGCCGGCGGCATCGCCGTGTGCCACAGGCCGCCGCCCTTGCCGGCGTCGAGCCGGATGAACAGCAGCCGGCCGGCGCGCAGCGAATGCTGGAAGCCGGCGAACAGCTCCGTCGCAGGCAGCGACGCGTCGGCGCGCCGCATCGCGATCGTGCCGCTGGTCGTGGACGTGTCCAACGCGAAGACGAGCGTTCGATTGTCGCGCCACGCCGGGCGCGACTGCAGGTCCGCACGCTGGCCCATTACCGTGTTCGTACGGCGATTCAAATCTATGACGATCACGACGTTTCCCGAATCCGGCGAGCGGGTCACGGCGGCGACTCGCGTGCCGTCCGGCGAGAGACTCGGCATGCTAGATCTGCGGGAGCAGCCCGGCCGACACCGGTGTCACTGCGGCCGATGCGATGTCGAGCCACACCAGTTCCTCGAGGCCACTCAGCTCGCTGTCGGCATAGACCAGGATGCCGTTGCTGCCAGTCGACGGCCACGAGCCCTGTGGGACCACGAGAAACGGGCTGCCCGTCACCTCGAGCTTCTCGAGCGAGAAGGGCACCGCCCAGATCCCCGGTGTCGTGGTCTCGCGCTGGTAAAGCAGGTGCCCGGTACGCGAATAGACGGGGGAGTCGAGGTACTCGCCCTCGAGCCGCAACACCGGCTTGTGCCTGCCGCCGCTGACGACGCTGATCGTGTCGGCGCCGGTGTCGATGCGATCGACGATCATCAGCAGCGACTCGCCGTCCGGCAACAGGCTGGGGCGATGGAAGTCGCTTTCGGTCTCCTTGTCGCGCGCGAGAAATTCGCGAAACTCGCCGCCGTCGGCGGCGAACCTGGACGAGCCCGGAGCCGCTGGCCGCGGGCGCGAAGATCAGCGTGCCGTCCGGGCGCCACACGCCGCCCGGTGTATCGGCCGCCCTTGCTGAAGTGATAGGAGGCCACCCGGACCGGCGGGTTGCCGTCGAGGCCAACTCGCCAGACCGCGCTGGTCGTGAGATAGGCGATCTGCCGGCTGTCGGGCGACCAGAACGGGTATTGCGCGCCTGTGACACCGGGCAGCTGACGCGGCTCGAGCTTGTCGAGCTCCCGCACCCAGAGCTGCCCGTCCCGCGAGAAGAGCACGCGCATGCCATCGGGCGAGAGCGTCGGCAGCAGCGTGCGATCGACGCGGAGATTGGGGATCGCCATCGAGTACTTCAGCGCCGGAAGCTCGGTCGGCGGCGTGGCGCGGCCGCGCCACGCCAGCAGCCCCGCGACGACGATCCCCAGCAGCGCGAGACTCCACGGCAGGAGGGCAGTCCGCCGACGCCGCTGCGGCACGACGGTCACCGGGCCGAGATCGGATGCGCCGCTCTGCAGATCCTCCACGGCCAGCCGCGCATCGCCGATATCGCGCAGGCGTCGGCGTGGATCCTTCTGGAGCGCGCGCTGAACCAGCCGCCGCAACTCCGGCGGCGTCGACGCCGGCAGCGCCGACCAGTCGGGCTCGTCCTTGAGAATCGACGCCATCGTGTCGCTGATGGTGTCGCCCTGAAAAGGACGGCTGCCCGCCAGCATCTCGAAGAGGACGACGCCGAACGCCCACACATCGGCACGCCGATCGACCAGCCTCCCGCGAGCCTGCTCCGGCGCCATGTAGGCGGCCGTGCCGAGAATCACGCCGGCTGCCGTAGCCTGATCGCTCAGCGTCGGCGACTGCGAGACATCCGGTCCGGGGCCGGACGCCGCGCCCGGCGCGCTCAACGCCTTCGCCAGGCCGAAGTCCAGCACCTTCACCGTGCCGTCGGCGCGCAGCTTGATGTTGGCGGGCTTGAGATCGCGGTGGATGATGCCGTGCTCGTGCGCGAACTCCATCGCCTCGGCGATCTGCCGCGCAATCGCGAGGACCTCCTCCAGCGGGATCGGTCCCTGGGCCAGTCGATCCGCGAGCGTCGGCCCTTCGACCAGCTCCAGGACGATGGCGCGCGACAGCGGCGAGGCGCCGGCGGCCTCGCTGTCTTCGAGACCGTGGATGGCCGCGATGTTCGGGTGGTTGAGCGCCGCCAGCAGCTGCGCCTCACGCGTGAATCGCGCGAGCCGCTCCGGGTCTGCGGCGACGGCGGCTGGCAGCAGTTTGAGGGCGACCTCGCGATGCAGGCGCGAGTCCCGGGCGCGATAGACCTCGCCCATTCCGCCAGCACCGAGTGGTCCGACGATCTCGTAGACGCCGATCCGTGTCCCGGGGAGCACGGGGAGATGATACAGGTTCTGGTTGAGCTTGGAGGTGGGGCGGGTCGGGGGCGGGCGGTCGGGTGGGTCTGCAGGTCTGTCGATTCAGGCGGCGCGTACGTGGCGCGCGGCGGCATCCGGCCGCAACGACGGCAGCCGCAGCGGCGCGGCGGCGCCGTAGATGCCCACGACCGGCGGCTGATTGAGTCTGGTCGTCATCGTGGACGCCGTCATTCGCAGCACGTCCAGCAAATCGCCGGTGGAGGAGAGCGAGCGGCTGGCGATGGCGAGTTGTTCGAGCAGCGCGCCCGTCAGATAGCCGCGGCGCGGATGCTCGCGCGAACGCGTGCTCGAGGCCGTGGACGCAAGCACGCTCGCGCACGCCTCCGGCGGCACGGCGCGCGCGAGCCGGCGGAGGTGCAGCGCGCCTGTGCCCGCGTTGGTCGCGTCGAGAACGAGCATCCGGTGCCGGGCAGGCGCGGCGAGGAGCGCCGAAGTCAGCGTGTCGAGCGTGACCGGCGATGAGGTGGCCGTCTCGGTCTCCGTCGTCGCAAGCCGGTGCCTGCGTCCGGCTGTCATGTGGCCTGCCCAGTAGATCAACAGCAGGTCCGTGGCGTCGTCAGAGACAGCACGGCCGAGCTCGTCGTGAATCCGATCAGGGGATTGCGTCCTGGTTGAGGAGCAGACGGTGACGCTCGGGGTCGTTCAGCCCCCACGCGGCAAACCTGGTGGAAACCGCCTGAGCGTCACGCGCGGCCGCCTGGAGCGGCGGGCCGTCGGGTACCGCGTTGACGCCTACGAACAGCAGCCGGTAGCGATAGCTGTGATCCACGTCTGATGTCGCCAGCCACTCGTATCGGTCGAATCCCCGAAGGACTGCAGTCCTGGGCAGTTCTGCACGGCAGAGCCGGTCCAGCTGAAGCAGAGCCCCGACGCCATCGCCTGGGGGCCTACATGCCGACGTTCAGCGCCATCATCGATTTTCGATCGCGGATATAGAGCGTCTTGCCGGCCAGCACCGGCGAGGTCCACGCCACCTTGGTGAGCAGCTGCACCTTCGATTGCACCTGCAGGGCGGTGGGCGTCGGCGTCGCCAGCGCCAGCACGCCGTCTTCGTCCAGCACGATCAGCTTGCCGTCGGCGTAGAGCAGCTGTGCCTTGGCGAAGTCGCGTCCGGTGTGCCACCGGATCGTGCCGGACCTTACGTCAAACGCCGTAATGGGCGCCGGGCCGTCGTGGCCGCTGGCGCCGTAGATGGTGTCGCCGACGCGAATCATGCTGCCGAAGTGCACCTTGATGCGCGGGTTGTGCCACAACTCGGTGACGGTCGTCTTGCCGCCCGCCTGCGAGAGCTTCAACGCTCGCGTGCCGCCGTCGTACGACGACGAGACGACGAGGATGTTGTCGGGGCCGAACGACGGCGTCGCGATTGCGAGGTCGTACTGCGTCGCGTGCGGATGCGACCAGAGCAGGTCGCCGGTGTCCGGGTTCACGGACACGACCTGCTGACCCATCAGCGCCACCACCTGCGGCTGCCCATCCACCGTGATCAGCAGCGGCGAGCTGTGCGAGTTGGGGAAGCCGTGCTTGGCCCACGCCACCTTGCCATCCGCCTGTTTGAACGCCATGAGCGACTGGCCTTTGGCCCCCGTCGTCATGATCAGCAGATCCTTGTACGGCAGCGCGTGGCACGAGTAGCCGAACTGCATCGTCGCCGCGCCGTACTCCTTGTAGAGGTCGTGCGTCCAGATTGGCCGCCCGGTCAGCTTGTCGAGCGAGTACAGCTTGCCCGTCCCGCCGACCGTGACGACGCGGCTGCCGATCACCTGCGGCATGGCGTAGGGGCCGTTGCCGACGTCCTTTCCGCCAGGGGAGAATTCGGTCGCGTACGAATGCTCCCACAGCGTCTTGCCCGTCGCGGTGTCCAGGGCGGTGACGACTTCAGTGCTGCCGGTGCTGTACATCGTGTAGAGGCGGCGGCCCTCGACGGCAGGGGCTGAGAACCCTTCGCCGAGATCGCGTTTCCAGACGAGCGCGGGGCCGGCGGCGGGCCACGACGGCGCCAGCCCCGTCATCGGCGATTTGAAGTCGTGCGTCGGGCCGCCCCAGACCAACCAGTCGCCGCTCGCAACCGGCGCGGATGAGGCTGGTGCCGCCGATGCCGGACGGCCGGCAGGTTTTTGCCGGGCAGCTGGACCGGCGAGCGCCGCGGCCATGAGCGCCACGGCAAGAAGAAATGGCGACGGTGTCGATGTCCGTGAGGGTCGCAGTCGCATCGGCGGTCTCCGGGGATCGGCTTATCAGACGAGCGGGCCTCCTGCCTGGTTGCACCCAGGGCCCGATACGGTCAGACACCGCGACTGCCTCGGAGTTCCGCCGCATACAATCTCTGCATGAGTTGCCCGAAGGATCCTGACTGTTACTGGGTGGAGCCCGGCCGGCTGCTCGCCGGCGAGTATCCGGGCGGCTTGGAGGACGATGTCGCCAGGCGCAAGATCGGCGCGCTGCTCGACGCCGGCGTGCGGACCTTCGTCGATCTGACGGAAGCCGGGGAGCTCGTCTGGTACGAGCCCGCGCTTGCCGTCGAGGCCGAGGCGCGCGGCGTCTCCGTTCACTATCACCGCCACGCGATTCGCGATCTCGACGTCACCACCGTGGAAGGCATGCGCGCCATCCTCGACGTGATCGACCACGCGCTGCAGGACGACGCCCCGGTCTACGTGCACTGCTGGGGCGGCATCGGACGCACTGGCACCGTCGTCGGCTGCTGGCTCGTCGAACGGGGACGTACCGGCGAGGAAGCGCTGGCCGACATCGTGCTGTTGCGGGATCGGACAAAGAAGCGGTTGACCCGATCGCCCGAGATGGAAGGCCAGAACGCGTTCGTCAAGCAGTGGGTCCAGCGCGAGGCGTGATATCGTCGCGCGTCATGCGCGCGATCCCGATGGCTCTTCTCCTGGCGACGTTGTCCGCGGCGGCCGCCGCGCAAGACGGTCACCCGCGCATCTCGCTGTGGCCCGAGGGCGCGCCCGGCTCGGAGTCACGGCGCCAGGAGCCGGAAGAGGCCAAGGATTACTGGGTCAAGAACATCCACGACCCGTCCATCACCGTCTACCTGCCGCCGAAGGAGAAGGCCACGGGCACCGGCGTCGTCGTCATTCCCGGCGGCGGTCACCGGTTGCTGGTGATCACCGCGGAAGGGCAGCAGCCGGCGGAGTACCTGAACAGTCTTGGCGTCGCGGCGTTCGTGCTGAAGCACCGGCTGCAGCGCGAAGAAGGCTCGTCCTACACGATCGAGCGCGACGCGAAGGCCGATGCGTATCGCGCGATGCGGTTCGTGCGATCGCGCGCCGCGGAGTTTGGCGTCGATCCGGGCAGGCTGGGCGTGATGGGATTCTCGGCCGGCGGCGAGGTGGTCGGGCTCATCGCGTTTGGCAGCGGCGAGGGCGACGCGCAGGCGAAGGACCCGATCGACCGAGTGAACGGCCGGCCCGACTTCGCGATTTTCGTTTATCCAGGGCCGCTGGCCGTGCAGGCCTCGGTGCCTTCCAACGCGCCGCCGGCGTTCCTCGTCACCGCGAGCGACGATCCGTGTTGCGCCGCTCCTACGCTGACGCTGCTGCAGCAGTATCGCGACGCGAAGGTGCCCGTCGAAGCGCACGTCTTCGCGACCGGCGGCCACGGCTTCAACATGGGACAGCGCTCGAAGCTCAAATCAGTCAGCACCTGGCCGCAGCGGCTAGCCGACTGGCTGTCCGACCGCGGGCTGCTGAGTGCCGCCCCGCGCTGAGCGCGACGCGCGAAGCCCCTGTCCCCGCGAGCGAAGCGAGCCCCTCCTCGACGCCGAAGGCGTCGAGCCCCCTTGCCCCCTCGGCGGCGAAAGCCGCCGAGGCCCAACTAGAACCAGGGCTCGTCCGCGCTCGGGCCGTAGATCGAGGGCACCTTGCCGCCGGCCATTCTGAGATAGACCGACAGCTGCCCGCGATGGTGGATCTGGTCGCTCAGGATGAACCAGAGGAAGTCCACCGGCGCGAACTCGCCGGTCTTCTTCGGCGCCACGTAGAAGGTCACTGGCTTCAACTGCGCGTCGCTGGTGGCGATCGCCGCGTTCAGCACCTTCTCGATCATCTCGTCGAAGGCCGACAGCACCTCGTCCCAGGTGGCCGGCGCCTTGGGGAATCCGCTGCCGAGCATCGGCTCGCCGGTCAGCGCCCTCAGCATCAGCACCTCTTCGACCACGAAGGTCCAGGCCAGCTGCAGCGCCGTGTTCGAACGCTCGTGCGGCTTGAACTGGAATTGCTCGGGGGGAAAGGCATGAAGGACTTTCCGCGTCTTCGCGTGCTCGACGCCGTACACCGACATGAATTCTGCAAGGGTCATAGGGCCTCGACATTGCCGAATTGCCGATTGCCGATTGCGGATTATTCATTTACCAGGCGCAGCCGGAACTCCCGCCTCAGCAGCAGGAGGCTCGCGGTCATCTGCACCACGATCGTCGCCACCGACAGGTACCAGATCCAGTGCAGCTCGAAGCCCGGCGATCGCGAGAGGATGAACGCCGGAATCGCGACGAGGACGATGCGGAGCGCGGAGGTGGCCAGCGCGGGAATGGTGTTGCCCATCGCCTGGAACATGCTCGAGGCGACGAAGATGAGCCCGGAGGCGACGAAGTTCAGCGCCGTGATGCGGAGGTACTCGGAGCCGACCGCGACCACCTGCGGGTCCTGGGAGAAGACGCGCGATGAGCCTGCCGGGGATCCAGTTGCAGACGACCGCGCAGACGATCATCACCGCCGAGGCCATCAGGGCGCCGTCCCTGAAGGTCTGGCGCACGCGAGTGCCCTTGCCCGCGCCGAAATTCTGGCCGGCGACCGGCGCCACCGCAAATCCGAGCGCGACGACCGGCATGAACAGCGCCTGCACGATCCGCAGGCCAATGCCGAAGCCGGCCTGTGCCGCCGCGCCGAACGGCCGGCTGATCACGTAGACGATGAACAGGTACACCGCCATCAGGCCGAACTCGGCGCCAGCCGGAAGCCCGATTCCCAGCAGCCGTTTCCACACTCCGAGATCGGGCGTCCGCCCGCCGGCTTCGAAGCGCAGGAACTCGGTGTCCGAGAAGAAGTAGGTCGAGAGCCAGCCGACGCCGACCGCGACGGCGACCAGCGACGCGGCGGCCGCGCCGGCGACGCCCATCGGGCGTCCCGACCCCCAGCCGAACATCAGCACCGGCGCCAGCACGATGTTGATGATGACGGTGGTCGTCTGCACGACCATCCCGGGCTTGAAGTTGCCCGTGCCGCGCAGCGCCGCGGCCATCGCGACGAGCGCGAACTGCATCGACATCGCCGGGATGAACCACGTGAGGTAGTCGCGGGCCAGCGCCGCCGTGGTCGCATCGGCGGCCAGCGCGCGCGCATAGACCCCGCGCAACGCCATCACGACGGCGAAGAACACGAGGCCGACGCCAATCGACAGCACCTGCGACTGGTTGAACACGTGCCGCGCCGTTTCCCGATCCCTCCGGCCCACCGCGTGCGAAACCAGCGTCGTCGTGCCGACGCCGAGCATCTGCGTGACGGCGAGCACGACGAACATCAGGTTGCCGGCGATCGCGACCGCGGCGACGGCTTCCTTGCCCAGCCGTCCCACCCAGTACAGGTCGACGAGAAAGTACAGCGTCTGGAAGACCATCGTCACGAGCATGAAGCTCGCCGTCTTCATGAGGTGACGGGACAGGGAGCCGGTGGTGAGATCTTCCATTGAGGATTGGCGATTGGGGATTGGGGATTAAAAATTACGCGGATTACGCGGATTGCGGTCACTCGAGCTTCGGCGCGACGCGTTTCTTCGTGGCCTGCTCGAAGGCGTAAGCAAGTGCCAGGAGCTTCGGCTCGCTGCAGGCCATGCCCGTGAACGCGACTCCGCAGGGGGAGGGTTTGGCGTCGAAACCATCCGGCAGCTTCGGCGTCGGCGCGTTCGGAACCTGGCAGAAGGGCACGAGCACCGTCGGATAGCCGGGGCGTGCCGCAATCGAGGCGCCGGCGCCGCCGGGGAAGAGCAACGCGTCGAGCTGGTGCGTCTTCATCGCCGCATCGATGCCCTCGGTGGCGGCAAGCCGGATGTCCCTGGCGCGATCGGACTCGTAACGCGCCTTGTCGCGTTCGAGGTCCACTTCGTCGGAGATGTCCAGGTTGGACTGGCCGTACTTCAGCGAGCCCGCCGACGTGTGGGCAAGGTTCCACAGCCGCAGCTCCGTGAGCGTCTTCACCGGCGCGCTGTCCCCGAGCGTCTTGAGCCAGGCGTTGAAGTCACGCTTCATCCCGTACTTGAACGCGATTGAGCACCCGGCGTCCTGGCCTCGCGCGCCGCCAGTGCCCGAGCAGATTTGCCACGGAACCAGGTTGTCCTCCACGGCCGGCGCGAGGACGCTTGGAATGTCCGCCGGATCGACGATGACCGCGCCTTGTGCCTTGAGGACGGCCATCGCCTCGTCCATTGCCGCGCGCTGGTCCTTGTTCAGGCCGCCAGCAGGCCGCTCGCGCCCGGGAACCTTCACCTCGTCGTAGTAGAAAGCGCGCGGGATGCCGATACGGGCCCCCTTCAACGCATCGGCCTTCAGAAACACCGTGTAGTCGCGTCCCGTCGGCGGCGTGCAGGCCTTCGTGGCGGCGTCGTTCGGATCGGGCGCCGAGCCCTTCCATCGCTCCTAACAGGATCGCGGCGTCGGTCACCGTGCGTGCCATCGGCCCTGCGGTGTCCTGGTCGGCCGTGATGGGGATGATGCCGTAGCGGCTGACGCGGCCGACCGTGGGCTTGATGCCGACGAGCATGTTCTGATTCGCCGGGCTCAGGATCGAGCCGGACGTCTCGGTTCCGACGTTGGCCGCCCAGAAGCTCGCGGCCGTGCCGATGCCCGAGCTCGACCCGCCCGTCGCCAGCACCGGCCGTCCGTCGTTGGTGCCCTCGCGCGGGTCTCGCCGCGGGTCGTAGGGGTTTCTGCCGAAGCCGCCAAGCGCGCTGTAGTTCGTGGGCATAGGCGTTGGCCCGCCGGCCACCCAGTTGGCGAGCTCCGTCAACACGGTCTTGGCGACGATCACCGCGCCAGCCTCCCGGAGCAGCCGCGTCACCGTCGCCTCGTACGGCGGCACGTAGCCCTCGAAGGCGAGCGCGCCGCCGGTCGTCGGCATGTTCGTCGTCTGGATGTTGTCCTTGAGCGCGATTGGGACGCCGTGCAGCGGGCCACGTGCCCTGCCGGCCTTTCGTTCGCGATCCAGCGCCTCGGCCTCCTCCAGCGCGCGCGGGTTCACCGCCATCACCGCGTTGAGCCGTTCCTCGTAGGTCGCGATGCGAATCAGGGACTGCTGCACCAGCTCGCGCGACGTCACGCGGCCGGACGCCATCGCCTTCTGCATCTCGGGGATCGTGGCTTCGACGACGGAGAAGCGCGGCGGCTGGGCGGCCAGCGACGCGCCGCAGAGGAGCACGGCGAGGGCGGACAGGCGCATGGGGGAGAGGTGACCTTCCTACGGCTTCGTGAGTTCGCGGTAGTTCGTCAGTTTGATGCCGCGACGCGCGATCACCTCGCGCACCTTGGGGCTGGTCCAGGCTTCGAGGTTCGCGCTGCGGTCGGCAGCGACATATTCGTATCCGGGATGGCCGAACGCCTGAATCTCCGGGTCGTTGGTCGCGGCGTGGTCGATGTGGAGCCAGAGGCCGGGACCCAGCGTCTCGAGCTTCGCGGCGAGCTTGTCGGCCTTCACAGCGCCGCTGTCTTGCCCGTCGTAGACGCGTCCGACGAACTGAATGCCCAGATCCATTGGCTGGACCAGGCCGTACTCCTTCGTCAGCCGCGCGGCGAGATCCCGCACCTCTGGCGCCAGCGAGGTGAAGCCCATGTGGTACCACGTGTAGGTGGCCTGCGGCAGATGGCGTTTCGCCGCGTCCAGCTGCGCGCGCAACTCGCGCTCGATGTCCTCGATCTTCCAGGCGGCCTCCTTGATGCTGGTCCCCGGTGGCATGCCGGGCCGCGGCTGCACCATCGGGTAGAAGTAGCCGTCCGCATCGACGATTGATGGCGCCGCGGTGAGCGGCCGCCACTTGATGTTGGTCCACTCGCTGGTCAGCGCCAGGTGCACGCCGACGTCGAGCCCGGGATTCTCGCGCAGCAGACGGGCCGCTTCAGGAAACCACGGCCCCGGCACGATGACGTTCGTCGTCGTCAGGATGCCGCGCTTGTAGGCGTCGATGGTGGCGGTGTTGACGCCGTGCCCGGCGCCCATGTCATCGCCTTTCACGACGAGGCGGATCTCGGTCGGGGGGCGATTGAAGCAACAGGAGGCAGATGAGGACGAGGGCGATACGCATAGGACGAAGAGGTTACGACAGGTTGCGTCAGGTTCCGTCGGGTTCCGCCAGGTTGGTTGGTTGGTCAGGTTGGTCAGGTTCGCCAGGTTGGGTGGTCAAGGTGAGCAACCTGCGAATGTCGAAACCTGACGGAACCTGACGGAACAGGTTCTCTGTCAGGTTCTATTCACAGTCACACCGTTTGTGCCCCGGCCCGCGAAGCGGCCGGCCTGGCCTGGCGTCGGTGATCGCGCCGTCGCGCACGACTGCCTGTCCGTTGACGAAGACGTGCTTCACGCCGACGGCGTAGCGGTTCGGATCCTCGAACGTGGCGACGTCGCGGATGGTCGCGGGATCGAAGACGGTGACGTCGGCGAACATGCCCGGCCGGAGGATCCCGCGGTCCTTCAGCCCGACGCGTGCGGCGGCGCGCGACGTCATCTTGCGGATGGCCTCTTCCAGCGTCAGCAGCTTCTCGTCGCGCACGTACTTGCCCAGGATGCGGGGGAACGTGCCCCACGCCCGGGGGTGGGACTTGGAGTCCGACAGCGGCCCGTCCATGGCGCGCGCGCCGGAATCGGTGTCGATGGAGACCAGCGGGTGGGCCAGCGCCGTGCGCACGTCGGCCTCGTCCATGATCGAGATGATGACGTAGCTCTCCGCGCGGTCGGCGACGACCAGATCCATCACCGCGTCGCGCGCGTCCTTTCCGAGCGCCTTGCCGATCTCGGTGAACGTCTTCCCCTCGTATTTCTTCAGCGACGCGTTCAGGACCGACGACAGCATCACGCCGTCGCTGCCGCCGCTGCCGTACCACTGGTTCTCCCAGCCTTCGGGCGACGGGTCGTCCATCTCGCGCTTGATCCGCTCGCGCAATGCCGGGTCCGCCAGCCGCTTCAGCATCGCGTCGGTGCCGCCCTCGCGCACCCAGAGTGGCAGGCATGCGTCCAGCCCGTTCGAGGCTCGGGTGTAGGGGTACTGATTAGCCGTGATGTCGAGGCCGGAGGCGCGCGCCGCCTCGATACGCTGCAGCACCTGCGGCATCTTGCCCCAGTTGGCCTTGTAGGCGGTCTTCAGGTGCCAGACTTCCGCCGGGATCTGGGCTTCGCGCGCGATGCGGAACACCTCGTCGAGCGACTCGAAGATGCGTCCGCTCTCCGATCGCTGGTGGGTGATGTAGATCCCGCCATACTTCTTCGCCACCCTGGCCAGCGCGATGATTTCTTCCGTGGACGCAAACCGGTCGGGCACGTACTGCAGCGACGTGCTCAACCCCAGCGCCCCTTCCTCCATGGCCTGCGCGACCAACTTCTCCATTGCGGCCAGGTCTTCGGCAGTTGCTGGCCGGTTCTCGCGGCCGATGACGTAGTCGCGCACGCCGCCGGCGCCGACGAAGGTGCCGACGTTGATCGCCGGCTTCGATCTGCGCTCGAGCCGCTCGAAGTAGCCGGCCAGTGTCGTGAAATCCTGGACGATGCCGTAGTGGTCCCACGACGCTTTGGCCGCGGCAATCATGCGCGCGCTGACCGGCGCGATGGACTTGCCTTCGCCGGTGATCTCCGTGGTGATGCCCTGCATGATCTTCGACGCCGCACGGCCATCGACCAGCACGAAGTCCTCGGACTGCCCGAGCATGTCGATGAACCCGGGGGCCACGACGAGCCCCGTCACGTCGACGCGCGTCTGCGCCGTCGCCGACGACAGGTCGCCGATCGCGGCGATTTTGTCGCCGGCGATCCCGAGGTCCGCCCGCACCCACGGCGCACCGGTACCGTCGATGAGGCGCCCGCCGACGAGCACGACATCGTACGAGGTGGACTGGCCCGACAGCGCTCCTGTCCCGAGCGCGACGCACAACAGCACGACGATCGTCCGCATGAGGTTGATACTACTGCTAGAATCCGCCGACGTGTTCAGCCTCCAAGGCACCTTTCTCGGCAAGCCCTTCAAGCACGACCTCGCTACGGGCATTTCGATCGCCGGCCGATCGCCCTCGTCGCAGATCGTCCTGTCGCCGCCGAGCGTCTCGCGGACGCACGCCCGGTTTCGCGTCGAGGGCGTCCGCTGCTTCGTCAGCGACCTCGGCAGCCGGTGCGGCACGTTCGTCGGCGGTGGACGGATCGCCGCCGAGACCGAAATAGTCGCCGGCGACAAGGTCCGCCTCGGCGAAGTCGGCCTGACCCTCGCCCACACCGAGCCGCGCGTGTCGTTCGACATGCGGCCGGCCGACCCGACCATCGTGCGCAAGGTCGGCGAGCGTTCGGCGGCCCGCAGCGGCGAGGACGTGATCACGGCCGAACGCGTCCTGGCGATCTTTGCCGAGGTCGGGCGCATGCTGCTGTCGGTGCGCCCGCTGCCCGAAGTGCTCGCGCGGCTGGCCGATCTGACCTTCGAGGTGCTGCCGAACGAACGCGTCTTCCTGCTGCTCAGCGACGCGACGGCGCCAGAGGGGCTGCGCGCTTCGGCGATGCGCTGCCGGGACAAGAGCGTGCCCGAAGGCGTGACCCTGAGCCGCACGGTTCTGCACAGCGTCGTCGAGGATCGGGTGGCGATGCTGGCCACCGACGTGCCCTCGGATCCGCGGCTCGACGGGGCGCAGAGCCTGGTGCGCCAGGCTGTGCGCTCGTTCATGTGCGCGCCGCTGCTGATTCACGATGCCGTCGTCGGCGTGCTGTACGTGGACGCCCAGAAGCACACCTTCACCGCCGGCGATCTCGACGCGTTCACGGCGCTCGCCACCTACGCGTCCATCGGCATCGAGCAGGCCCGGCTGTCCGAGCAGCTGCTCCGCGAGGCGCGGCGGCGCGAGCGGCTGCAGCGCTATCACTCCCACAGCGTCATCGAACGCATCCTCTCGGCGGGCGACGAAGCCGACACGCAGTTTCTCGCGCAGGAACGCGTCGTCTCGGTCCTGTTCTGCGACATCGTGTCGTTCACGACGCTTTGCGAAGGGCTGGCGCCCAACGACATCGTCAGCCTGCTGAACGGCTTCTTCTCCAGGATGTGCGAGGTGATCTTCGAGAACGAGGGGACGCTGGACAAGTTCATCGGCGACGAGATGATGGTCGTCTTCAACGCGCCGTTCGAGCAGCCGGACCACGCGCTCCGCGCGGCGAAGACCGCGCTCGGCATGCGCAAGGCGCTGGCGGCGTTCAACGAGGAGCAGCCGATCATCCCGCTCGAAGTCCGTATCGCGATTGCCACCGGGCCGGCGATGGTGGGCGACATCGGCACGACCAAGCGGCGCGAGTTCACGGTCCTCGGCGATGTCGTGAACATGGCGGCGCGGATCAAGGGCAACGCCTCGCCCGGTCAGGTCGTGCTCTCCGGGACGACCGCCCGGGCACTGCCGAGCCAGGTGACGACGACGCGAGTCGGGATGGTGTCAGTACGCGGACGGGTGGCGGACGTCGAGATTTACAGGTTGAACGAGCCGTGAGCGGGGACGTCACGCGTTCGTAGCGCAGCCCTTCAGGGCTGCCCCGGCGCGTCGGCAGGTCTGAAGGCCTGCGCTACGAGGGGTTCCCGAAGCAGTAGAGATGCCCGCGGGTTCGGACGTAGAGGCGCCCGTCGGCGATTGCCGGCGTCGCGAAGACCTCGTCGTCCAGGGCGTTGACGGCGAGAATCTCCCACTCGGCCCTGGCTGTGACAATCGAGACGGTGCCGTCCTGGCTGACGAGCCAGACGCGGCCGTCGGCGCCGACGGGTGAGGCGAAGTACTTGTCGATGGCGCCCTTCAGACGACCCTGCTTGAGCACCTGACCGGTTGCGGGATCGAAGCTGATGAGGATGCCGCTGTCGTTCACCATGAACAGCACGCCCTTGTAGAGCAGCGTCGAGGGCACCTGCGGCACGGGCCGCTGGTACCGCCACCTGACGGCCGATGCCGTCATGTCGCCCTGGCCGCCGAGGCTCACCGCCAGCAGCCCGTTCTCCGACGCCAGCATCGATCGGAGGACCTCCCACTCGCGCGCGTCGAGCCGCTCGTTGCGATCGAGATCGAACGCGGGAAAGCCGTAATCGGGCGCGAGCATCTTGTCGAGCGGCTGGTCGCCGGCAATCTCCGACTTCGCGACGGCGCCGTCCTTGTTCGCGTCGTAGCGTGCCAGTCCCTCCTCGAACGACACGGTCGCCACCTGCCGGCCGGGCTGGTTCTGCGGAAAGCCCCAGCCGTTGACGTAGAGCGTGGTGCCGTCCAGGCTCGCGACCGACTTCATCTCGCACGCCAGCCCCCGCACCCACCAGAGCCGACGTCCATCGGCTACCGCATAGGACGTGAGCTGGAACGACTCTGGAATCACAATCTGCGGCGGCCCGCCGGCCGGCCTGTATACCGTCGGCGTCGAGTAGCCCGAGATCACATGGGGCCGTTCCACCTGCCACCGGGGCTTGCCCGTACGCCGATCGACGGCCAGCAGGTACGCGCCCATGTCCTGGTCGACGGGCAGGACGAGCAGATCGTCCACCAGGATCGGCGACGCGCCGAAGCCGTAGAACACGTTGAAGGGACCGAGCGGCAGGCGCCAGCGCTCCTTGCCATCGGCGGTGAAGCTGATGAGGCCAAACTCCTGGAAGAACGCGTAGACCGACTCGCCATCCGTGACCGGCGACGGCGACGCGGGGCCGTTGACGTTTTCGAGCCGTCCCTTGTTCACGCGCGGGATCTCGCGGCGCCACAGTTCCTTGCCCGTGGCGCGATCGAGCGCGAGGACGAGCAGCGCGTAGTCCGACTTGTCGGCAGTGTGCGCCGTGAGGAAGACGCGCGACGCGGTCAGCACCGGCGAGGAATGTCCCGGCGGCAGCGCGGTCTTCCAGACCACGTTGGTCGACGGCCCGATCGCATCGGGCAGTTCCGTCGTCTCGACGACGCCCGTGCCGTTGGGGCCCCGGAAACGCGACCAGTCGGGTGGCGGGGCTTCGGCCAGCGAGAAGACGGAGAGGACGAGCGCGGCCAGTTCTACCATTGTCGAATCGCCACTCTGTGCCGGTCGAGCCAGTAGCCCCAGGCCACCAGCAGCCACTGCGCGTGCGCGGCGTACGCGAGGATACGCTCGTCAGGCGGCGGCGGTCCGAAGAGATTCACTCCGTAGATGACGATCAGCGCCACCACGAAGGCCACGAACGCGTTCGTGCCGGTGGCGTCCACCGGCTCGGTGTTGGTCTTGTACAGGTAGATGCCCAGCCCGAACATCACCGTCTCGACGATCACCGTGGCCGGCATCGAGTACCACAGCCCGAGGCCGACGAGCGGTCCGCCCCAGGGGATGAGCGGAAGGTCCGGGCGATGCGCGATCAGGTCGAGCAGCCAGTGCGAGAGCACGAGGGCCAGCGTCACCAGCGCGCCGCGCGGGTACCGCCGGATGAAGACGTAGATGCCGGCAAAGAGCAGCGCCCACGCCGCGGCCATCACCAGGCTGTGCGACCACGGGTAGCGGACGAAGTCGAGCGGCGTGACGGCGGTGGCGCCCGGGGCGATGCGGACGTGCTCCACGCCGCGGAGCAGGAGCGTCGGCCAGATCAGGTCGAGCAGTTGCGCCGAGAGCAGCAGCGTGCCGAGCGAGGTGTAGGGCGTGAGCTTCTTGGCAGCCAGCCCGGCAGCGAAGTGACCGAGGAACACTGACTAGGCCTGTACGACGGTGCGTGTGAGCCGGTGCGTCTTCAGCACGGACGCGTCGAGCTTCTTTGACAGGTACACCTTCGACTCGCCGTTGTCGTCATGATGGCGCTCGTACTTCACGACCTGGAACTCGAGGTTGTCGAGCGTGCTCCGCATCTCGTAGAACTTGTTCTTGGTTTTGACGACGATTTCGTGAAAGCCGTTCGCCAGCGCCCAGGCCTCCTGTTCCTCGCTGAGCGCCCGGAAGAACCCCTGGCCGCGCCAGTCGCGGCGCGTGCCGCCAATCCAGGCGTAGAGGACCTTGCGGTCGACGAACTCCACGGCGCCATCGAGCCGGCGGACGAGGTCGGACAGCTTGGGGATGTTCTCGTCGGCGCGGATCGCGTGGCCGACCTTGAACGCGACCGGCGAGATCTGGCCGGGGTCGTCCGGCAGGGGCGCTTCGATGATGTGAATGAGGTGCTCGCGGTCGTTCAGCCGCTCCACGATCTCGGTGGCGGACTTCTTCCGCCCGAACTCGCCGAAAAACTCCTCGATGTACTGGATCTCCAGCGCGCCGGATTCGAGCGCGTACTGCTTGATGCGGTGCTCCACGGTGAGGACTGTAGCACGGCCAACCCGATTGACGGGTTGCGTCGGGTTGGGCCGGGTTGCGGCGGGTTTCGACAGGTTGGTTTCGGTCGGGCAGGTTGAGCGGGTTGGCCAGGTGCGTCAGCACCCGATTGCGTCACGCGGAGCCTGCAGGGTACCGTTTCTCACTCATGCGCTATTCGACGTTGCTCCGACTGGGGCGTCTGGGTCCGGCGGCGGCGGCGACGGCCTTTCTGCCGCCGATCGGCAGCCTGATCCTGATTGGCACGATGAACCAGTCGGCGCCCTGGCTCCAGGCGCAGGGCGTCGTCGGCATCGTCGTGTTCGTGGCGGCGTTCTCGGTGCTGGGCGGGCTGGCCCTGTTGCCGACGTACGGACCGGCGGTGCTCGGCGGCTGGGCGTTCGGCGTCGCTCTCGGGCTGGCGGCGACATTGGCCGGATTTCTTGGAGCGGCGGCGCTGGGGTTCGCGATTGCGCGGCGCCTCTCGGGCGACCGCCTGCTCACCGTCCTCGACGAGTACCCGCGGGGGCGGGCGCTGCACGCGTCGCTGCTGGCCGGCGCGTCCGCCAGGACCGTGCTCGTCGTGACGCTGCTTCGCGTGCCGCCGAACGCGCCGTTCGCGATGACCAACCTGCTGCTCGCGGCCACCGGCGTTGCCTGGGGCCCGTACCTGCTGGGCTCTCTGCTCGGCCTCACGCCGCGCGTGGCAGCGGCGGTGGTCGTCGGCGCCAGCCTGGCGACGCTGGATCTCCGTCATCTCGAACGTGGCGGCTCGGCCTACATGAGCATCGCGCTGAGCCTGGCCGTGGTGATCGCGTTGGGCTGGCTGGCGACGAGGGCGCTGCGGGAAATTGCTTAGCGACGGCAAGAAGCATTTATCCGCAGATAACGCAGATTGCGAGCGCGGCAAGCCGCGCAATGGCTGAGCCGCGAGATAGGCCAGCGCTATCCAGAAGGCCTCATCTCGCGGCTCAGCTCATCTCCTCGATTGGCCGCTCTCGCGGCCGGTGTCGCCAGGATCGTGCCCATGGCGACACACGCCCCTGCGACAATCTTGCGGTTGAAGGATGTCGCTGTCTGGAGTCTGCGTCATCTGTGAAATCTGCGGATGATCCTCCGTGGAATCCCGACAGAGCACTGTCATGACGTCAATCAGTCGGAGCGGCCGCTCCGCTGCGACCACGTCGGGCCGGCGCGGTCCGGCACGTCGAGCGCGTTGAAGAGCCCCAGCGGCTGCGCGTGATCGACCAGCGCGTCGCGCCGCCGCTCCAGGCGCTCGGTCTCCTCCTGGAAGTCGGCGTGATGCTTCTCGTAGACCACCATCTCGCTCCAGTATTCGGCGAGGAGGTAACGATTGGAGATCGCGAGGTCCCGCAGGAACGAGCTCCCCAGGTACGATCGGCTTCGGCGGCTCAGGGCGGTCCACGCGCCATCGGCGCCGTAGAGGGCCTCGAACTCGTCGGTGCGTCCTGCCTTCACGTCGAACTGCCACACGAGCGCTATCACGCTGCACGCTCCTCTTGCCGGGAACTGCATGGCACTCTAGCGCCTCAGCCGTGCCGAGGCAAGGATGGGCGTCGCGCCCGTGTCAGTTCTCCGGACAAGGAGTGATCGCGCCGAGCTCTGCGCTGCCCTCAGCAGTACCTGTCCCTGGCATGGCGGCGGCGTGCCGCCTGCGCGGTTGATCGCGCCGATCATGCCGGGATGGATCGAGCAGTGATAGTTCGTGCCGTCCGTCATGAGCGCCAGGGCGCCGCTGGTGGCTCCGGGCGCGATGTTGCCGGTATCGAGCGTGGCCGTCGTTCGAGACGATGCGATGGACGACCGAATCGGTGTTGCGCCAGGCCACAGTGCTGCCTTGCATGGCCGAGGCCGGATTCGGGTCGAACGATTGTGCCGCGCGATCGCCGAGGATCGAGATGGTCGCCGACGCATCGCCCCCCGGTGGAGGGGACGGACCGGCCGGTGGCCCGTCGCTGCCGCCGCCGCACGACGCGATCAGGACCAACGCGCCGAGTCCAACGAGTGCCACGCTGATGCGCATCACGAACTCCTTGGAGTGAGAGCCACCTGAACAAGAGCACGCTTCGTGCCACGCAGCCTGCCGCGTTTCTGGTCGCACAGATGTGCGCCTCGCGCCGGGGGATTTCGCTGTGCGTAACAAATTACGGCTGCCGCAAAGGCCTGCGATAGGATCGCGCGCATGTGGTCGGCTGTGACGCGCGTGGCGGGGTACCTTGCATCCGCACTGCTCTTGTCCGGATTGGTCGCGCTCACGTGGATCTGGTTTGTCTCGGGCAAGCTCCGTCAGGACAAGGCGGCGATGTCCGTGCCCGTCGTCGCGGCGATCGCCGTCGTCACGATTGGCGTGCTGCTCGCCGTGAAGGGCCGCGGCCGTCGCCTCGCCCGCGCATCGGCGTTCACGCTGATCGCCGCGGCAGTTGCGACCGCCGCCCTGGTGCGGGTGAAGGGGCTCACCGGCGACTTGTTCCCGATCCTCGAGTATCGCTACGGCTCCTCGGCGGAAGAGCGCTCCCGGCCCTGCCTGGTATCGCCAGCGCGCCAGCCCCTGTCGTCGAGCCAGTCCCGCCCGCGCCGGCGCCCGCAGTGAAAGGGCCCGACGCTCCGACTCCGGCGGTCGGCGGCGACACTGCCGCAGGCCGCGACTCCGACGACAACTCCTGCCGATGCCGTTCGCGCGACGCTGATCGGGCAGCTTTCCGCAGTTCCTCGGCCAGTCTCGCAGTGGCGTGATCCCCGGCGTGCGATTGGCCCGCGACTGGTCTGCACGGCCGCCGAAACAGATCTGGCGCATCGCCGTCGGCGCGGGCTGGTCGGGATTCGCCGTCGATCGCGGCCTCGCCATCACCCAGGAACAGCGCGCTGGCGACGAGATGGTCGTCGCCTACGACCTGCTGACCGGCACGCCGCGCTGGTCTCACAAAGACCCGGCCCGGTACGAGTCGATGGTGGCCGGTGTCGGCCCGCGTGCCACGCCCGCCATCGCCTGGCCCTACGTCGCCGCCGCCGGCACCACGGGACTGCTGAACGTGCTCGACGCGGCGACCGGCCGCCGCGTCTGGGGCAAGGACATCGGCCTCGACAGCGACGGCCCCAGCCCTGAGTGGGGACGCGCCGGGTCGCCGCTGGTGCTGGACGGCCGCGTGATCGTGAACGCGGGTGGCCCGGACGGCCGTTCGCTCGTCGCCTACGATCTGCAGTCGGGCGCACGCGTCTGGAGCGGCGGGTCGGACCAGGCGGCCTACTCGTCGCCGACGGTCTTCACCCTGCTGGGACGGCGCCAAATCGTGATCCTGAACCGCGGCTCGCTGGCCGGGCACGATGCCGAGAGCGGCACGCTCCTGTGGTCGCAGCCCTGGCCCGCGAGATGCCGAACGTCGCGATGCCGATTCGCGTCGCCGACGATCTCGTGCTCGCCTCGACCGGATACGGCATCGGCAGCAAGCTGGTGAAGCTGACGCCTGGACCCGACGGCGCGATCTTCCCGTCATTCGTGTGGGAGACGCCGCGCCTCAAAGCCAAGTTCACGAATCCCGTCCTCTACGACGGCTTCGTCTATGGCCTGGACGACGGCGTGCTGGTGTGTCTCGATGTGACGACGGGGGAACGCCGGTGGCGGGGTGGGCGATACGGTCACGGGCAGACGCTGCTCGTCGGCGACGTGCTGCTCGTCGCCACGGAAGACGGGGAGATCGTGCTCGTCGAGCCGACGCCCGATGCTCACCGCGAGCGCACGCGCTTCCGGACGTTCGACGCCAAGACCTGGAACCCGCCGGCGATTGCCGGCCGCTACCTGCTGGTCAGGACCGACACCGAGGCGGCGCTGTACGAGCTGCCGACCGACGACACGCCGCAGTAACGACCGGCGGCTTCAACCGGACCCACCCAACTTCTGGTCGTTGAGGCGTGAAGTCGCTTGCCGACCTGCTAGAGTTCGCGTGCGACGGGTGCGATCGCGCTTATGTTTTATCTCCTGCCGGAGGCGACCGCCGCACGGTGAGCCTGCCATGTCCTCTGTAAGGAGCCTCCTCCTCGTCTCGGCGATGCTGACCGTGGCAGGGGCCGCGCGAGCCCAGGACGCGGCGCCGCCGCCGCCACCACAGGAAGAGGAACGTCCCACCGGCCTGCCAAAGGCGCTCGAGTGGACGTTCAACTTCGACGCGGGGTGGGGCACCTTCGGCTTTCAGAACTCGCTCTTCACGAACCCGAAGGAAGAGGTCGAGGAGAGCCTCAGCGACCAGTGGTTCGAGGGCTACGTCAAGCCGGCGCTGTCGGGGAGCTACACCGGGAGCCACGGCGTACTGTATGGCAAGGTGAGCGCCGTCGGCGAACGCACGTACGGCTCGGCGCCGGAACTGGTGGGCACCGACGTCTCGTCATTCCAGGCCGAGGATCTCTATATCGGCTGGCGATCGGGCGACACGCTCGATCTTGGCGAAGATGCGCTGGATTTCACAATCGGCCGATCGCAGTACCGTCTCGGGACCGGGTTCCTGCTCTACGACGGCGCAGCGAAGGCGGCAGCCGCGGCGGCTACTGGACCAACGCGCGCAAGGCGTTCGAGTTTGCCGCCATCGGCCGATTCAAGACCGGCGCATCACAAGGCCGAAGCCTTCTATCTCGACAAAGACGAGCTCGAGGAGAACGACAGCGGAAGCCGGCTGTGGGGCGCCAACTACGAGTTCACCTTCGGCGAGGAATCGACCGTCGGTGCAACCTACATGAAGTGGTTCGCGGACATCGAATTCAGGCCCGAGCGTGACGGCCTCAACGTGTACGACTTCCGTGCCGCCGTCGCGCCGGTTCCCTCGGTCGCGGACCTCACGGTCGAGTTCGAGTACGCGCGCGAGAGCAACGGCGACGCGCTCGACTCGTACGGCTGGTACGCCCAGGCCGCCTACCAGCTGAGCGACGTGGCGTGGACGCCGAAGCTGTCGTATCGTTACGCCTTCTTTCAGGGAGACGATCTCGAGACCCCCGAAAACGAGGCGTTCGATCCGCTGTTTCTCGGCTTCTACGACTGGGGCACGTGGTGGCAGGGCGAGATCGCGGGGGAGTACTTCCTCTCCAACTCCAACCTCATCTCCCATGAGGTGCGGGTCCACACCACGCCGACCGAGTCCATCGGCACCGGCCTATCTACTTCAACTTCAATCTCGATCAGCCTGCGTCGTTCGCGCCCGGCGTCACCGCCACCGACGTGGCGCACGAACTCGACTGGTACATGGACTGGAAGCTCAACAAGAACTTCACGCTCAGTCTCGTCGCCGCCTACGCCAACCCGGGCAGGGCGGTCCAGCAGGCCTTCGACCGGACGAAGAACTTCACCTACGGAATGATCTACCTGGCGTACAGCTACTGACTGGAACGCGGCCAGCGTCATGCCCCCGCCCTGCCGCACTGCGGCGAAGCGCTTCTCAGGTATCATCCTGCGCCGGGTGAAGCGGCAGGCCCAAGGTGCCTGCGAGTGCAGTGCAGCGGCGACATGGCCGCACCCGGGTATTCTTTAGCTGCTGCTCGATGGATGGGCGGCTTCTGAGAGGGAGACAGTGATGCGACACACGACTCACGTGCTACGGCTGGCGGCCGTCACCGGGCTGCTCGCCGGATGGACAACCGCGGCGTCATGGGCCCAGGCCCCGGAGACCTTCACGGCCACGGCGTCCCTGAAGACGCGTGCCGGCGGACAGGCGACTGCGCCGGTGACGGTGGTGGTCACCCGCCTGACGACCGAGAAGGAGCATGCGGCCGTTACCGAGGCATTGAAGAAGGGCGGCGCGGCGGCGGTCGTGGAGTCACTCAAGACGATGGCGGACGCGGGTTACATCGAAGTCGGCGAGCGCCGTACGACCTTGAAGTACGCGTATGCGCGCTCGATGGGCGGAGGGCGTCTGCTGACGGTGGTGGCCCCGACGCCAATCGCGTACCTCGGCGCCGGGCCATCCCGACGCAAAGCCGAAGGCCGGATTCGATCTGGCGCTGGCGCTGCTCCAGCTGAGCCCCTCCGGCCCCGGCACGGGCGAGCTCGCGCCGGCAGCGACGATCAAGGTCACCGACACCGGCGCCATCCAGACCCAGGACTACGGCGCCGAGGCGGTGCAGCTCACCAACGTGATGGCGAAGAAATAGGGGAACCCGCTGGCTATCGCAGGAGCGCCGCGACGATCTGCACGAACAGGATCTTCAGCAGCGACATCGACGGAAAGATCGTCGCAAAGCCGATGTCGGGTCGGTCCGAGGCCGCGGCGCGGCTGGCGTAGGCGAGGATCGCGGGATTGCCGGCCACACCAGAGACGACGCCCAGGAGATCGTCCGCGGGAATGGCCAGGAGCCGTCCAACGATCATGGTGACCAGGACAAGCGGCAGCACGATCAGGGCACCCAGCAGGACGAAGCTGAGTCCGCTGTCGGCGATCGTCGCGGCGAATTTCGGCCCCGAGGCCAGGCCCACCTGTGCGAGGAATATGGTGAGCCCGAAATTTCGCAGCACCAGGTTCGCCGATAGCGGCAGAGTCCAGACGATGCCGGCGGTGCGCCGGACGCTGCCCAGCCAGAGCGCGACCAGCAGCACGCCGGCAAGCCCGAGCGTGAGCTGGCCGAGGCCGGGGAGGGGGATCGGGATCATCCCTGCCAGCAGGCCCATCGCGACGCCGAGCCCGACCGAGACGTAGCTGAAGTCGGCGGTGCCCTTGATGGAATCGCCGTAGAAGCGGCGCACGGCAGGGAAGTGTTCGCGGCTGCACAGCACGCCGATCCGATCGCCGAACTCGAGCACCAGGTTGTCATTCGGCAGCAGGTCCGTGTCGCCGCGGCGCACGTGCAGGTGGGAGTACTCGAAGCCGCCGGGAATCGACAGGCTGCCCAGCGGCAGGCCGACGACGCCTCGCCTCGACGCGAAGACCCGGATGTAGTCGAGGGCGGTCCTGTCGGCCGCGAGCTCGCCGGAGCCGGCCTCGCCGATCATCGCATGCGCCGTCGCGATCGTCGACGGGTCGGTTCCGACCACCAGCAGCACGTCGTCTTCGCCGAGAATCGTCGACGGCGTCGGCAGCACGGTTCTGCCGCTCGTCGCGGATCGCGACGACGCGCACACCCGCCGGAAGCTTCGCCTGCAGCTCCGCGAGCGGCCTGCCGACCAGCGCGCGGTTGCGCACGCGTGCCTCTGAAGGCTCCATCCGTTCGACTGCCGGAGGAGCGATGGCCGGCTTGAACAACGCGAGGTAGAGAGACATGCAGAGGATCGGCGCGGCGACACCGAACGGGTAGGTGACGCTGTAGCCGATGGCGGCATCCTGGTCATGCAGCGCGTCGAGGATCGCCTGCAGCGTCGGCGTGCTCGTGCCGGAGCCGGCGAACATGCCGAGTGCCTGGGCGAGGTTCGCGGCGTCCGACCGGTAAATGAGCAGGGTGACGAGGCCGGCCGTCGCCAGGCCGCACAGCGCGGCGAAGTTGGCCTTCAGGCCCTGGGTGCTGGTGAGCCCCCGCCGCCACTCGCTGCCGTACTGGACGCCGACCGAGTAGAGGAAGAGCACGAGGCCCAGGGTGCCCAGCAGCGCTGGAGGCGCGGCGTTGGGCGCGAAGGCGCCAAGGGCGAGGCCGACGAAGAGCACGGCGCCCGAGCCGAGGGCAAACCCCTTCAGGTTGACTTCGCCGACGACGTAGCCGGCGGCCACGGTCAGGAACAGCGCAGTCAGCGGGGAGCTCTCGAGAATCGCCCTGAGCCAGTCCATGCGCATTCTCCTCGTCGGCGGGTCCGTGATGGACCTCACGCCCGGTGTGGGCGATTATGCTGGAATCCAGGGGCCATGAGCGATCAAGTGCCGGAGGATCTCGACCGGCTGCCGACAGACCAGGAGCTCGGGCGCCTCCAGTGGACGACGGTTCTGTACTACCTGCACGAGACCAATCCGGACAACGGGCTGGTCCGCGACAAGACCGATCCCGCCGCGCCGTGCAGCATTGCCGCCGTCGGTCTCGCCCTGGCGACGCTCCCGGCCATCGTCACGCGCGGCGTGGTCGCTCGAGGCTTTGCGGCGAAAATCGCGCGTCGGCGGCTGCGCAGTCTCCTCGAGCTTCCCCAGGGACCCGGACCGGACACCGCCGGGTACCAGGGCTTCTTCTATCACTTCCTCGACATCGAGACCGGGCGCCGCGTCTGGAACTGCGAGCTCTCGACGCTCGATTCGGCGTTCCTGCTCGCCGGCGCGCTTACGTGCGCGACCTTCTTCGACGAAGACACCGAGGAGGAAGGGGAGGTCCGGCGCCTGGGCGACACGTTGTACCGCCGCGCCAATTGGCAATGGGCATGTGATGGCGGCCCCACGCTCACGCACGGATGGACGCCCGAAACCGGCTTTCTGCCGCACCGCTATGAAGGCTACGACGAGGGCCTCCTGCTGTATCTGCTGGCCCTCGGTTCTCCGACGCATCCGCTGCCGCCGGAGAGTTACGCTGCCTACTGTGCAACGTATCAGTGGAAGAACATCTACGGCCGCGAGGTGCTTTACTCGGGGCCACTCTTCACTCATCAGCTCTCGCACCTCTGGGTCGACTTTCGCGGGATTCGCGACGCCGTGATGCGCGAGCGCGGCAGCGACTACTTCCTGAACAGCCGTCACGCCACGTTCGTCCAGCAGGAATACGCGATGCGGAACCCTCTGGGGTTCGAGGGCTACGGCGTGCACTGCTGGGGCTTCACGGCGTCTGACGGACCGGGCTGGATTACACGCTCGATCAACGGCGTCGAACGACAGTTCTACGGCTACATCGCCCGCGGGGCTCCATTTGGTCCCGACGATGGCACGGTCGCGCCGTGGGTGGTGGTCGCGTCGCTGCCGTTTGCGCCGGAGATCGTCATTCCCACCGTCCGTCGATTCGCCGCGCTGCACCTGGGAATGACTGCCCCCTACGGCTTCAAGCCGTCGTTCAACCAGACCTTCGCCGTCGACGACAGCCCGACGGGGTGGTGGGTGACGCCGTACCATTTCGGCATCGACCAGGGCCCCGTCGTGCTGATGATTGAGAACTACCGATCCGGGCTGATCTGGGACATCATGCGCCAGTGCCCGGCGTTGACGACCGGCCTGCGCCGTGCCGGGTTCACCGGCGGCTGGCTGTAGAGCCGCCGGACCACATCGATGCTCCCCAGCGAGGATTCAATGGCGAAGCCCGACGTCCTGGTGCCGAACACGAGCGGCCCGGCCGCAGGCGGGGTCGTGCACCAAAGTCCTATGGTCCTCCTGCCAACACCTTGATAAAGTGCCCGCGCGCCACCAAGGAGACTGTCATGACGTTGCCTCGCGTGTTCGTCGGCCTGCTTGTCGCGGCGGTGTCAGCCGCCTGCGCCAGCAGCGGATCGACTGCCGCGCCACCCGCCGCTTCCGCTCCAAGTGCCAGCGGCACGTTCCTCTGGCAGGATCTCGTCACCACCGATGTCAAGGCCGCCCGGGCGTTTTACAGCGCGCTGCTGGGGTGGGAGTTCGAGGAGGCGAGCCGCGGCGGGCGTCCCTACCTGCTCGCACGGACTGACGCGGGACCGGTCGGCGGCCTGGTCGACATCAGCGGCATGAAGGATGCGAGCTCCCACTGGGTCAGCTATGTCCGGGTCGCAGGCATCGATCGCGCGATTCAGCAGGTGGAAGCCGCCGGCGGGAAGGTCATCGTGCCGCCTAGAACGGTGGGCGTCGGCCGCGCCGGGGTGGTCGCCGATCCGCAGGGCGCGCCGCTCGGGCTGCTGGAGCCGTCGGAAGCGCCGCCGGGGGACCCGGCCAAGCCCGTAACCGCGCATTTCTTCTGGCGCGAGTACCTGGCGCAGGATGCACCCAAGGCGCTGGACTTCTACAAGGGCCTGCTTGGCTACGAATCAGCACGCACCGATTCGATGGTCGGGCTCGAATATTTCGTGCTGCGCCACGGCAGCCCGCGTGCCGGGCTGTTCCAGATTCCGAGCACCGCAGCGAACGTGCGGCCGAACTGGCTGCCGTATGTGCTGGTCGACGATCCGTCAGCGCTCGCTGCGAAAGCGACCGGGCTCGGGGGGCGTGTACTGCTTCAGCCCTCCGCGGATCGCCGAAAAGGAACGCTCGCGATCGTCGCCGATCCGACCGGCGGCGTGGTCGCGCTGCAGAAGTTCCCCATCTGATGTCGCGGGCCGGTGAAGCCTTTTGACGAGGAGCGTTCTCATGCGTCTATCCGCGCGGTTCGGCCGCGTTCTCCTGCTTGCGATTGTCCTCGCCTTCGCAATGGCGAGCTCGGCATGTGATGGCTCGGCCGGTGTTGGCGTCGGCTACGGTTATCCCAGCAGCCCCTGGGGTTCGCCCTGGAGCGGTGGCTACATCGGCGGCCCGGTCAGCTACTAGACGAGCGTCGTGTCGCTCGGACCTGGGCGCTCGCAGCGACCGTTGAGCTCGCGAGGCCGCTCGGGGCCGTCACACGACTGTCAACGACCTCTGGCAGAATCCGTGCCCGAGGTCGAACGCTGATGTCGAGACAGCTTGGTCGTGTATTGGCAATCGCCGCGATGCTGGCCGCTTGCGCCCGCCCCGCAGCCGCTCAAGAGCTTTTCATCTCCGAATACATCGAGGGGTCGTCGAACAACAAGGCCATCGAGATCTACAACGGCACCGGCGCGAGCCCGTGAACACTGACGCCGGCGGATACACGTCCAGATGTTCTTCAACGGCAACGCCACCGCCGACGCTGACCATCAACTCTCACCGGCGTCCGTCGCGCCGGGTGACGTCTACGTCGTCGCGCACACATGGCCGACGCCGCGATCCTCGCCGAGGCCGACCAGACCAACGGCGCCGGCTGGTTCAACGGCGACGACGCGGTAGTCCTGCGCAAGGGAACGACGGTCCTCGACGTCGATCGGCCAGATCGGCGTCGATCCGGGCACCGAGTGGGGCACGCGGCCTCGACCTCGACGGCCGACAACACCCTGCGCCGCAAGGCCGCCGTGCTCGCGCGGCGATCCCAACGGCGCCGACGCCTTCGATCCCGTCGCGCAGTGGGACGGCTTCGCGAAGGACACCGTCGATGGCCTCGGCTCCAGTATCGTCTGCGGGCCTGCCGCCGGCCACCGAGCTGACGCTCTACGAGATCCAGGGCAGCCGGCGCCGCCTCGCCCTACGCCGGCAGACGTCGCCATGACGCGCGGCAACGTCGTCACCGCCGTGGGCCCGCAAGGCTTCTTCATCCAGATTCCGGACGGGCTCGCGCTGGCGGATGCGCGCCGAGATGTCTAACGTGGTCTCTTCGTGTTCACCGGCACGGCCCCGACGGTCATGGTGGGGCAGACCGGTCGATGTGCGCGGCAACGTTCAGCGAGTTCTTCAACCTCACCGAGCTCACCGCACCTGTCGTGACGGTCGTGCCGGGATCCCCGGATTGCCGGCTCCCATCGACTTCGGCCCGACGCTGCCGTCGCCGACCTAGCGGCAGTCGGTGCCGGAGATGGAGCGCTACGAAGGCATGCTGGTGCGGGTGCAGGACGGCACTGACGGTCGCCCCCACCGACGAGTTCGGCGACTTCGCGCTGGTGGCGGGGCACCCGCGTCCGTTCCGCGAGCCAGGCATCGATGACGCCCGGCCTGCCCGATCTGCCGGTGTGGGACGGCAATCGCGAGATCTTCGAGATCAACCCGAATCAGCTGGGCGGGCCCGACCGAGCGGTTGCGGCCGGCCTACCGCGTGACTGCGGAAGGCCCGCTCGCCTTCGCCTTCGGCGATTACCAGATCTGGCCGACGTCGCTGGCGGTGACGGGCGGACCAGTATTGCGGTGCAGTGCGCGCGCGTCAACCCGGGCGAGTTCACGGTCGCGCAGCCAGAACCTGCTGCGGCTGTTCGACACCGTCGACGATCCGGGCGTGGACGATGAGGTCGCCACGATCCGGCAGCAGTACGCCGGCGCGGCTGGCGAAGGTGTCTCGCGCTGGTCCGCGGCCGCGCTCGGCGCCCCCGACGTCCTGGTCGTCCAGGAGGTGGAGAACCTCGACAGTCCTGCAGCAGGTGGCGTCGGCCATCTCCGCTGACGACACGAGCGCTCGTCTACACGCCGCATCTGCTGGAAGGCAACGACATCGGCGGCATCGACGTCGGCTTCCTGGTCCGGGACACCGTGGCCGTCGATTCGGTGACGCAGATTCGGCAAGGACACGATCTGTGCGAGTTCAAGGGCGCGCCGCAGCCGCCTCTGAACGACCGGCCGCCGCTGGTGCTTCGCGGCGCTCTACACGGGTCGGCAACGGACCCGGGCGTGCCGTTCCCCATCGCCGTCATCGGTGTCCACCAGCGGTCGCTCATCGGCATCGACGGACTGGCCGCCGGCGCGCGCCGCGTGCGGCAGAAGCGGCTACCTGCAGGCCGTCGAACTGGCTCACGGCCATCCAGGGTATGCAGCAGGAGCCGCCTGCGCCGCGGGCTGATCGTCGCATCGGCGACTTCAACGCCTTCGAGTTCACCGACGGCTACGTGGACGTGATGGGCAGGTCACCGGGCATGCTCGATCCCGCCGGCGCGCTGGTCGCGCCGCCGACGGACGTGGTCGAGCCGGACCTGACGAACCGGACCTTGTCGCAGCCGGCCGACGAGCGCTACTCGTTCGTCTTCGACGGCAGCGGCGCAGAGCGCTCGACCACAGCGTGACCATCGCCGGCGACTGACGCCTTCGTGCGCGGCGTCGAGCACGCGCGCGGCAACGCCGACGCGCCCGCCTCACTGGCCTCCGACGAGACGACGGCGCTGCGCACGGCCGACCATGACGGCACGGTGCTCTTCGTGATGGGCGACTTCGACGCCGACGGCTTCGCCGACGATCTCGACCAGTGCGCGCGGTCGTCGACCGAGGCGACGGTGGTAATCGGGGGCATCGACACCGGCGTGCAGAACGTGCTGTTCTCGAACGGCTGCAAGATCAGCGACTCGATCGCGCAGCTGGCGGCAGCGGCCGCCGTGCACGGCGACTTCGTCACCGCCGTCGCGGCCCTGGTGAACGACCTGGCCGCACGCGGCGTCGTCCCGGTGAATCAGAAGGGCGACATCGTGAAGGCCGCGGCCCAGTCGGTCCCGTAGTACTCAGTTCAGACCGAACGCTCGCGCATGCCATGAGGTGCGCGCGGGCGTTTCCCACCGGCCATCGCGCAAATCCGCGACGCGCGTGACCGTGTTGTCGAACACGACCGTCTCGCCCGAGACGACGCCGTCGCGCGCCAGCTCCGCGAAGGCCGGCCGCGACAGGCGCGCGATGCCCTGGTCCTGCCGGAACAGCACCGGCCCGTGATCGAGCAGCGTCACGGTCAGCGCCCGCTCGAGCTGCTCGAGCGTCCGCACCATGGCGTCGATTGAGCAGCCGGAGGCGCCGGCCGACGCCTCGTCCACGCCGACGAGAAGGAACCGATCGTACTTCCAGTCACGCGCGACTGTGAGCGGATGCCCATGCGCCTTCCACTGTCCAAGGAAGTCGTCGACCGCCGAGAGCAGCGCCGCGCTTTCGTCGGCGCCGAGCGGCCGGTCGGCGGCAAAGATCCAGAGGCGAGCCTCACTGGGCAACTGGTCGAAGGGCACTACCATAATCTGATTGTACCAGTTACGAGTTGCGGGTTGCGGCGTCGATGGCACAATGACAGCGCGTGGCCGGATTCCTCTCGCTGCTGAAGCAGAACCGCAACTTCCGTTACGCCTGGACCAGCCAGGTCGTGTCCGAGATCGGCGACCACTTCAACAACATCGCGGTGTTCAGCCTGGCGCTCGAGACCACGCGCTCCGGGCTGGTGGTGACCGGCGTGATGCTGGCGCGCGCGGTGCCGGCCATGCTGGCGGGTCCGCTGGCCGGGGTCGTGCTGGATCGGCTCGATCGCCGCTCGGTGATGATCGCCTCGGACCTGATCCGCGCTGTCGTGGCCATCAGCTTCATCGCGACGCTCCACGAACCCAGGCCGTGGCTGCTCTACGTCCTGAGCGGGCTCCTGATGTTCGCCTCGCCCTTCTTCACGAGCGGGCGCTCGGCGCTGCTGCCGTCGATTGCCAGCCCTTCCGAGCTGCACACCGCCAATTCGCTGACGCAGACGACGCAGTGGACGACCTTGACGATCGGGACCGTGGCCGCGGGTTTCAGCGCGGCGCGATTCGGCTACGAGGCGGCCTTCGTCATCAACTGCGTCTCGTTCCTGTTCTCGGCGTGGGCCATCGCGCAGGTGCGGCCACGCGCTCGCGAGGTCACGCGGCCTGGCGGGCGCGACGAGCCGGCGCACGAAGGTGTGCCACGACACGAAGGACAGGACGACGCGGGGACTGCGCCGGCGCCTGACGAGCCGCTCCGGCCGCTCCGGGACTACGTCGAGGGCCTCCGCTACATGCGTCGCGAGCCGCTGCTGCTCGGCATCGCCCTGCTCGGCGTCGGCTGGGCGTCCGGCGGCGGCGCCGCGCAGATCCTGTTCAGCTTGTTCGGCGAGCTCGTCTTCGATCGGGGACCAGCCGGCATCGGCATCATCTGGGGCGCCGCCGGCTTCGGCCTGATCGTCGGCGGACTGGTCGCGCATCGCGTGGGCCCGCGGCTCAGCTTCACGTCGTACAAGCGGACTATCGCGCTCTGCTATCTGGTCCACGGCGGCGCCTACGTCCTGTTCAGCCAGGCCGCGCGCTTCGAGGTCGCGCTGGGCTGGATCGCGCTGTCGCGGGCGGCCGTTGCCGTCAGCTCCGTGCTCAACTGGTCGCTGCTGCTGCGCCACGTCGACGACGCCTATCGCGGACGGGTCTTCGCCACCAACGAGTCGCTCGTGTGGTCGACGATGATGCTGTCGATGCTCGGGGCGGGCCTGGCGTCGCAATCGGCCGACCCGCGCACCATCGGGGTCGTCTCGGGCCTCCTCAGCTCGTGCACGGCTGTCTACTGGATCTGGGCGGACCGTGTGGGCCTGCTCAAAGAGCCCATTCGTAACCTCGTAGTTCGTAATTGGATATCCCTCGATCGGGTGGGGCGGTCCCGCCATCCGCAAGGATAAGATGCTGAATCCCGTCGCATGACTCGCCCCGTCATTCTCACCGTCGACGACGACGCGCAGGTGCTGTCGGCGATTGCCGGCGATCTTCGCCGGAAGTTCGGCAAGGACTACCGCATCGTCCGCGCATCCGATGCGGCAGAGGCCCTGGCTGCCTTGCGGCAATTGAAGGACGCCGCCGAGCCGGTGGCGCTGCTGTTGTCCGACCAGCGCATGCCGGGCCTGGACGGCGTCGGCTTCCTGACCGAGGCCAGAACGCTCTTCCCCAACGCCAAGCGCGCGCTGCTGACCGCGTATGCGGACACCGACGCCGCCATCGCCGCCATCAACCAGTCGCAGGTGGACTACTACCTGCAGAAGCCGTGGGACCCGCCCGATCAGAAGCTCTATCCGTTTGTCGAAGAGCTCCTCGACGACTGGCGCTCGACGTATCGCCCGGGGTACGGCGGCGCCAAGGTGATTGGCAGCCGCTTCATGCCGGCCGCGCACCAGCTCAAGGACTTCCTCGCCCGTAACCACGTGCCGTACGAGTTCTTCGACGTCGAGGCCACCGACGATCGCGGCGAGGAGGCGCGGGCGCTGGCGGCGGGCGTGGAACTGCCGCTGGTCATCCTGCCCGAGGGCGAGCGGCTGCAGGCTCCGTCGGTCGCCGACCTTGCCCGAAAGGTCGGCCTGCATGTCGAGGCAACGGGCACGATCTACGACGTCGCCATCGTCGGCGCCGGCCCCGCCGGACTGGCGGCCGCGGTGTACGCCGCTTCGGAGGGACTGAAGACGATCCTCCTCGATCGCGAGGGTCCGGGAGGACAGGCCGGGCTACTCGAGCCGTATCGAGAACTACCTCGGCTTTCCTGCTGGCGTATCCGGCGCCGACCTGGCGCGCCGCGCGCTGACACAGGCCCGCCGCTTCGAAGTGGAAGTTCTGTCGCCGGTCGAGGTGACCGGCGTGCGGCTGGAGGCGCCGTTCAAGTACCTGACGGTGCCCGGCACCGATGGCGCGCCGCGCGAGATCGCCTGCAAGGCGCTGGTGCTGACGCCAGGACTCGCCTGGCAGCGGCTGCCGGCCGAGTGCGTCGACCAGTTCGAGGGGCGCGGCGTGTACTACGGCTCGGCGATCACGAAGCGCGCAATTGCCGCGATCAGGACGTCTACGTCGTCGGCGCCGCGAACTCGGCCGGGCAGGCGGCAATCTTCCTGGCGGGCTTCGCGAAGCGCGTCATCATGGTCGTGCGCGGGAAGAGCATCGACGACAAGATGTCGCAGTACCTCGTGAAGCGCATCGAAGCGAGCGACGAGCAGCAGGAAGATCGAGGTGCTGTACGAGACCGAAGTCGTCGCGTGCCGCGGCGGTGAGCATCTCGAAGGCCTGGCGCTCCGGAACAAGGCGACTGGCGAGGTCACGGAGGTCTCGACCGCGTTCCTCTTCGTGTTCATCGGCGCCGCGCCGTGCACGGGCTGGCTTGGGAACGTCGTGCGGCTCGACGAGCGCGGGTTTGTCTACACCGGTCCCGATCTCGATCCGGCCGAGCACCTGAAGGACTGGCCGATCGCGCGTGCGCCGTTCCTGCTCGAAGCCAGCGTGCCGGGGTGTTCGCGGCCGGCGACGTGCGACACGAATCCGTCAAGCGTGTCGCGTCGGCCGTCGGCGAAGGCAGCGTCGCGGTGCATTTCATCCATCGGTATCTCGCCTCGCTCTAGGCTGGCCATGTTCGCGGCTGCCATCGCCCCGCCGTTCCTGGTGCAGTCGGTCGCGCTGGTCGTCTCGGCCGCCGCGATCGCGTATCTCTGCTACCGTCTCGGCCTGGTCCCAATC
Source organism: Vicinamibacteria bacterium (assembly GCA_963719755.1). GTDB lineage: Bacteria > Acidobacteriota > Vicinamibacteria > Vicinamibacterales > JAENWD01 > JAENWD01. Next base: position 331,318 of record CAVRDA010000018.1, read on the forward strand.
GTCGGGTTCCTGGTGGCGGGCGTGGTGATCGGCCCGAGCGCCCTGGGACTGGTCAGAGACCCCGAGCTCGTGAACGCCGCGGCCGAGATGGGCGTGATCCTGCTGCTCTTCACGATCGGCATCGAGTTCAGCCTGGAGAAGCTGGCGAAGATCAAGAGGCTGATCTTCGGCGGCGGCGGCTTGCAGGTGCTGCTGGCCACGCTTGCGACGATGGCGGCGCTGCTGCCGTTCGGCGTCGACTGGCGGGCCGGCCTCTTCACTGGCTTCCTGGTCTCGCTCTCGTCGACCGCCATCGTGCTGAAGCTGCTCGGCGATCGCGGCGAAGCCAACACGACCTTCGGCCAGGTCAGCCTCGGGCTGCTGATCTTCCAGGACCTGGCGATTGTCGTGATGGTGCTGCTGGTCCCGATGCTGGGCGGCGGCGGCGGATCGGCGGGCGGGATCGCGGTCGCTCTCGCCAAGGCCGTCGGTATCATCCTCGCCGTGCTGCTGGTGGCGCGCCGGCTGATGCCGCCGCTGCTCGAGCGCGTGGCTCGCACCTGTTCGCCGGAGCTCTTTCTGCTCACGGTCATCGCGATTTGTTTCGGGACGGCGTTTCTCACCAGCATCGCCGGCGTCAGCCTCTCGCTCGGCGCGTTTCTCGCCGGGCTGATGGTCAGCGAGAGCCGGTTCAGCCATCACGCGTTCGGCGAGATCATGCCGCTGCAGATCCTGTTCAGCGCGACGTTCTTCGTCTCGGTCGGCATGCTGCTGGATCTCGCCTTCGTGGCCCGGCACCTGCCGATGGTGCTGGCCGCCGTGCTGTTCGTGCTGGTCGTCAAGACCGTGACCACGCTGGCGAGCGTGCGCGCGCTCGGCTATGCCAGCCCGGTCGCCATCGGCAGCGGCCTGCTGCTCGCGCAGATTGGCGAGTTCTCGTTCGTGCTGAACCGCGCCGGGCAGGAGGTGGGCCTGTCGCCGGCCGGGCTCGGGGACACCGGGTCGCAGGCGTTCATCGCGGCCTCGGTGATGCTGATGGTCGCGACGCCACAGCTGGCCTCGCTTGGCGCCCGCGCGGCGTCGCGCTTCGACCGGCGCCGCGAGGCCTCGGACGCCGCGGCGGCGCACGAGGAAGAGCTCTCGCCAGAGACCTACGCGCACCTCTCGAAGCACGTCGTCGTCGCCGGCTACGGGGACGCGGCGCGGCACCTGGTGCGGGTGCTTCACGGCTCGCACGTGCCGTTTGTGATCACGACGCTCAGCCCCGGCGGCGCCATCGAGGCCGAGGAGGCCGGCCTGCCGGTGCTGCGCGGCGACTCGGCGCGGCAGCACACGCTGCTCGCCGCCGGCGTCGATCGCGCCGCGATGGTGGTCGTTCCCGATGACGATCCGGCGACGGCCGCGCGAGTGGCGGCGGTGGCCCGATCGCTGGCTCCCACGGCGCGCATCGTCGTCCGCACGCGGTTTCAGAGCGAGGTGGCCGCGCTGCAGCAGGTCGGCGTCGACCTGGTGGTCGCCGAGGAGCTGGAAGCCATCATCCAGCTGTTCGCCGACATCCTCCGCACTTACAAGGCCGAGCCTGCGGAGATCGAGCGGTATGCGGCGGCCCTCAGGCACGGCGGCTACGCCGAGCTCGTCCAGGCCGACCACGGAGAGGGAACGATGAGCCCGAGATCGCGCGACGACATCCACACGGCGGACACCGTCACGCTGAGCGCGGATGGATGCAGCCATGCAAGCCAGATCCGCGCCGTTCACCCGAGCGCACGCGGCTGCGAGGACTGCCTGCGCATCGGCGCCGCGTGGGTCCACCTGCGCATCTGCATGACGTGTGGCCACATGGGCTGCTGCGACAGCTCACCGAACCGCCACGCGACGAAGCACTTTCATGCGACCAATCATCCGATCGTCAAGTCGATGGAACCTGGCGAGCACTGGGGATGGTGCTACGTCGACGAGGTGACGCTGTGAGAGAGGTGACGCCCGACGAGCTGCGCCGCGTCGAGGTCTTCGGCGGCCTGTCCGACGGCGAGCTCGAGTGGCTGGCCGGTAACGGCGACGTCCTGGAGTTCGAGCCTGGCGAGGCAATCTTCCGATCGGGCGATCCGGCCGACAGCATGATCGTGATCCTCGAAGGGGCGATGGAGCTCCTTGTCGGCGTCGGCGGACAGCTGGTGCCGACCTTCGTCCAGTACGCCGGAGAAGTCACCGGCCTGCTGCCGTTCTCGCGGATGCAGCAGTACACCGGCTCCGGCCGCGCCGCCGGGCACGTCCGCGTGCTGCGGATCTACAAGGACCGCTTTCCCGAGATGCTGCAACGGATCCCGATACTCGGACAGCGGCTCGTGTCGGTGATGGCCGACCGCGTCCGCGAGGCGACGCGGGTGACGCAGCAGCGGGAGAAGATGTCCGCGCTGGGGACGCTGGCGGCCGGCCTTGCTCACGAGTTGAACAACCCGGCCGCCGCGGTCCGCCGCGACGTCGAGGGGCTGCAGCAGCGGCTGGGCACGATGGCCGGACTCGCCGCCGATCTCTGCGCCTCGGGCCTCGACAACCAGTCGCTGCGCGCGCTTGGCGATCTCGTCGCGACCTTGCGCGATCGGCCCCTGCCGGCGCTCGACGCGCTGACACGCAGCCGCTGCGAAGATGCTGTGGGCGAGTGGCTCGAGGAACGCGGCGTGGCCGACGCGTGGGCGGTCGCCGGGACGCTGGTCGAGGCCGGCGTGACCGACGACGACCTTGCCGCGATTGCGAAGACGGCGCCCGGCGGAGTCCATCGGCAGCGCGATCCGCTGGATCGAGGCGCTGGTCGACGCGGCTCGGCTCACGCACGACATCGGCGTCGCGTCGGGCCGGATCTCGGAGCTGGTCCGCTCCGTGAAAATCTACTCGCACATGGATCGCGCCGGCGACAAGCAGGCGATCGATCTGCGCGAGGGCCTTGACAGCACGCTGGTCATGCTCGGCCATAAGCTGAAGAAAAAGAGCGTGCGGCTCGAGCGCGAGTACGCGGTGGATATACCGAAGGTCGCTGCCTATCCGGGAGAGCTGAATCAGGTCTGGACGAATCTCATCGACAACGCAATCGATGCGGTGCCTGACGGCGGCCTCATCCGCATCGAGGCGGCGCGCGACAGCCTGTCGTCGGCAGCCGTCCGTGTCATCGACAACGGGCCCGGCGTGCCGCCGGAGATTCAGTCGCGGATCTTCGAGCCGTTCTTCACGACGAAACCGGTCGGACAGGGCACCGGTCTCGGCCTCGACATCGTCGAGCGCATTATCGTCCAGCAGCACGGCGGCAGCGTCGAACTCGAGTCCGAGCCGGGACGAACCGTCTTCGCCGTCCGGCTGCCCGTCGCCTGAACCGCACAGGATCCTTACCACGCTCGAATGCGCTGCAGCGCTCGCAGCACGTTGTAGCTCAGCACCGTATCGAAGCGGGTGTCGTTGTCGACGGGAAAATCGTTGGCGAAGGCTTGCGTGTAGAAGAAGCTGAGGGTCAGGTCGGGAAGCACGGTGAGGCGGGGCTCCACGAACACGCGCTTGCCGCGGATGTAGCGGTCGCCGTTGAGCGAGCCGTTGTGCTCGTCGATGTCGGCGTATCCGCCCGCCATGATCACGCGTGGATGCAGGGCCCGCTCGGCCGAGATGGCGAAGCCGTAGCCGGTCGTGCCTTCGACGCGCTGGTAGTTCTCGAAGCGAATCATGTCGACGGGAAGCCACTGCTTCGTCGAGACCCGAGCCGCCTGGCGCAGCGTCGAGATGCCGTCGATTTCACTCCAGTCGGCCGAGAGCGAGACGTGCGCGCCAAGCTTCTTCCCGACCAGCACCTGCGTGTAGTTGTGCTCGTCCCACCGGTCGAAGCGCTTGATGACGTTCGGTGTGCGCAGGTCGCCGAGATAGCCGGCGGTGACCGAGACCTCATCGAGGTACAGCTGCTTCGGCCGCTTGACGGCTGACGCGGCCGGCGACGATGAAGTTGTCGTTGTCGAAGGAGGTGATCTCGGTGTGCTCGCCGCGCGCGATGTTCGTGCCGCCCCAGAGACCTTCGATGCCCACCACCGGCACCGCCTGGAGATACAACTGCCGGAGGTTGAAGGTCCAGATCGTATCGCCGATGCCCGGTCCCAGGTTGTCCCAGCTGCCGACGAAGCTGTTGCCGCTAGCCCGCCATCGCCTGCAGCGAGTAGCGGCCCGCAGGTGTCGAACTTCAGGCCGGCCTTGAACGTCTGCTTGTGCTGAAGCGAGTCCGATGTCATGACGCCATCGGATGTCTCGATAAAGCGATAGCGCAGGTCCAGCGAGCCCAGCTGCCAGTCGATCCAGCGGTGCTTCTTCGGCGCGGCCGGCGGCGGAGTCACCTGCGGTGGCTGGCTCGTCGCCGCGCCGGACCGGCGCCACCGTCGGAGCGAGCATGCTGCCGCAAGCGTCGCCGCGAGAACGATCATGCCGTCATCTTCTCATCGTTCCGCGGACGTGTAACACCGGGGACCGACTGTCGGGCGTCGCGGCGATGTCAAATGGCCGTGTAGCCGCCGTCCACCATCAGGTGCGTGCCCGTGATGAACGAGGCTTCGTCAGACGCGAGAAACAGGATGGCATAGGCGACTTCGCGCGGGTCGCCGACGCGGTTGAGTAGATGCTTCGGCGCTTCTGCAGCGACGAACTCGTCGAGGTTCATGCCGACCCGGGCCATGTGATCCCGGCTCGCGCGTGTCAGGATCGTGCCAGGGCAGACGCAGTTCACGCGGATCTTCGACGGCGCAAGGTCCAGCGCCAGGTTCTTCGTCATCTGGAGGATGGCCGCCTTGGTCGCGCTGTAGGTGACGAACTGCGGCTGCGCGACAAACGACGAGATCGACGCGAGGTTCACGATCGCGCCGCCGTCGCGCCGCGCCATCGCGGCGGCAGCCGCCCGCGTGACCATCGACGTGCCGATCACGTTGACGTCCAGGACGCGCTGCCAGTCCTCGCGGGTGGCATCGAGGCCCTTGAGGACGAAGGCTGCGGCGTTGTTGACGAGGATGTCGAGGCGGCCGAAATGCTCCTCGGCGGCAGCCGTCAGGGAGGCTGCCTCGGCTTCGTCCGAGATGTCGGCGCGGACGAACAGTGCGCGACCGCCGGCCGCAGCGATTCGCTGGCACGTGGCCGCGCCCGCGGCCGCGTCGATGTCGCCGAGCACCACCGCCGCACCCTCTTCCGCGAAGAGTTCGGCTGTTGCGGCGCCGATGCCGTCGGCGGCGCCGGTGACGACGGCGACCTTGTGGGCGAGGCGTGTACCGGTCACAGGGCGATCACAATCGCGAAGCCACGAAGCCGGGAAGCCGCGAAGCTCCGATGGTACGAGTCCTCATGCGAGGACGCCGCCAGGAAATCGCGTCTCGACCTCGGGATCGTAAATCGGCACCAGGATCGCGCCATCGCGCTTCAGGCGCGCATACGTGTTGAAGCACTCCTCCATGCTCTCCATGATTCCCAGCGGAATCATGTCCTCGACGTTGCCGTACTTGAAGAAGCTGTCGGTGACGATGACGGCGCCCCTGGCCGTATCGATCGCGTAGGCCATCGACGACCGGTGGTGGACGCCGGACCACCAGGCCCGCAGTCCAGGCGCGATCTCGTCCTCGTCCTCGAGCAGGCGGAGCTTGTCGGGCGATTCGAACTGCAGGTACTTGATGACCTCGTCCGGGATGCGCAGCTCGCGGGGGATGTGCATCGGCCACTTGGGCGCGTGGTAGTCCTCGACCCAGCCGCGCCGCGACAGGCAGACGGTCGCGTTCCTGAAGAGATGGATGTTCGCGGTCGCGTAGGCCTGGAGCGGCGTCACCAGCACGAAGTCCACGTCGTCGGGCTTCACGCCGATCGAAGCCAGCGCGGCGACGGGCCGCTCGTGCTCGGCCCGGACCATCTGGCAGCGATCGCCGGCGAAGTGCTTCCACACGTCGTTCAGCGGCCCGAGGTCGGCCGGCGGTCCGGTGTTGATGATCGCCGTCTTGCCGCCGCCCTGGATGACGGTCATGTAGAAGTTGAGCGTGTACCACTGGTCCCAGTGGGACATCCAGTAGATCTCCGGGCCCGGCACGTCGCACTGGCCCATCTTCAGGACGCGAACGGAGTAGTGCATCGTGAGATCGCCTTCTGCCTTCCGTCTTCAGCCTTCGGGAATTGTGTCGATGCCGGTCAAATCCGCGCAATCGAGCGGAAGACCGAAGGCTGAAGGCGGACGGCCGATCTAGTACGTCGCTCTGCCGCCGCTGATGTCGACGCACTGGCCGGTGGTGAAGCTGCACTCGTCGCTCGCGAGCCAGGCGACGAGCGCGGCGACTTCGCCCGGCTGGCCCATGCGGCCGATGGGGATGCGCTGCACCATGTACTTCACCTGTTCGGGCGTCACCTGCTGCAGGATGTCGGTCTCGATGACGGCGGGCGCGACGGCGTTGACGTAGATGCCGAGCTGCGCGACTTCCTTGGCGAGGGCCTTCGTCAGCCCGATGACGCCGGCCTTCGCGGTGGAGTAGGGCACCATGTTGGGGTTGCCCTCCTTGCCGGCGATCGACGCGACGTTGACGATGCGTCCCGACTTGCGCGCCTTCATGCTGCGGATGACCGCCTGGCAGCACAGGTAGACGCTGGTGAGGTCGACGCGCAGCATCGCGTCCCAGTCGGCGTCGGTCACGTCCTCGAGCGGCGCGGCGCGCCCGGCGATGCCGGCGTTGTTGACGAGGATGTCGATCGGGCCGAGTTCCGATTCAACCTGCTTCACGCAGGCTTCGACCGACGCGCGGGAGCCGACGTCGCATCGCCCGGCGGCGATCGCCAACCCGCTGGCGGCGAGCGCCGCGGCTTCCCGCTTCTGCGTGTCGTAGTCGAGATCGACCGCGGCGACGCGGGCACCTTCGCGCGCCAGGCGCTCGGCGATGGCCAGGCCGATGCCGCGCGCGGCGCCGGTGACGATGGCAACTTTGTTCTCGAGCAAGGGCACGGTCACGTCTCCCGGTTATGCGTAGGGCCGCTTCAGCCTCAGCCCCGCGCGATTCAACTCTACGCCCCACCCGGGCGTGTCAGGGATGTCGATCCAGCCGTCCTTCGGCACCGGCTCGTGCACGAACAGGTCGCCGAAAAGCGGCACGATGGCGTCGGCCTTCGGGCTCATGATCAGGAACTCCGCCATCGGGCAGTTCGTGAACGCGTACTGCAGGTGGTAGGAGAACACGCTCGACCCGTGCGGGATGACGGGGATGTCGTAGGCCGCGGCCATCGCGACGATGCGCCTGGCCTCGGTGACGCCGCCGACCCAGTTGATGTCCGGCTGCAGGATGTCGACCGCCTTGCGCGCGATCAGCTCCCGGAAGCCGTACCGCATGTACTCGTGCTCGCCCGTCGTCAGCAGCATCGCGCCGCCGACGGCCTGCTTGACCTGCACGTAGCCGTCGATGTCGTCGGGCGGCAGGAACTCCTCGATCCAGCGGATGTCGTAGGGCGCCAGCGCCTTTGCATACTTGATGGCGTAGGGCACCGACAGGCCCATGTAGCAGTCGATCATCAGCGGGAAATCGGGGCCGACGGCTTCGCGATGCCGGCGTGCGGTGTCGAGATTCTTCCTCAGCCCCTCGTCGCCGTCGGCCGGGCCGTACTCGCACGGGAACTTCGAGGCGACAAAGCCCATCTGCTTCGCGAGATCGGGCCGTGCCGTGGTGGCGTAGACCGGCAGCCGGTCCTTCGTCTTGCCGCCGAGCAGCGCATACACCGGCTCGCCGCGCAGCTTGCCCAGCAGATCCCACAGCGCCAGGTCGACGGCGCTGATTGCCTGGATCGTCAGCCCCTTCCGCCCGTACGGCATCGTCGCACGCCACATCTGGTCGAAGATGCGCTCGACGTTCCGCACGTCCTGCCCCTCGACGAAGCGGTTGAGGTGCTTCTCGACGATGTAGCAGGCGGGCTCTCCGCCGATGCTCACGCCGATGCCGACCGTGCCGTCGGCCAGTTCGGCCTCGACGATGACCGTGCCCAGGGCGTTGATGCCCCAGCGTCATCCGGTTGGCCTTGTACTGCTCGTACACCGACATCGGGTTGGCGATGTGGGTGTCGACGATCCAGTGCCCGGTGTGCTGGTTGTGATAGTCAGCGCCGGACTCGCCCGGGTCGATCACGTACGCGCGAAGCTCTTTGACGATGGCTGGTTTCATGAGTGTCGCGGTCCCGTCAGAAGTCGAAGCGGTCGATGTTCTCCCGGGTGAACACGAACGGCTTGCCCAGCAGGATCTGATCCTTGTCCACGGCGATGGACCCGAGCCGCCCCGCGGCAATCGACGTCGCACCGGGCGCGAGCCGGCCGGTCCCGAGCGCGTGCGCCGCCTGCACGGTGAGATATCCGAGGTCTCCCGTGTTCCACAACACGATGCTGCCGATGACGCCCGCATGCACGTACGGCTTGCACATGTTCGGCAGCGACAGCCCCGTCACCTTGACGTCGGTCCGCCCGGACTGCTTCACCGCCTCGGCGACGCCCGGCACCGCCGGCGCCGCGATGCCCATGACGACGCGGACGTTCGGGTAGACCTTGAGAATCGTCTGCGTCTCGGCGAAGGCGCGATCGCGGTCGCCGTCGCTCGGACGGATGACGACCAGGCGCACGGCGGGGTGCGCGGCGGCAAGCCGCGCCTTGATGTGCCGGATCCACTCGTTCTGGTTGGCCGCGCTCAGCGACGCCGTGACGATCGCCAGTTCGCCGGCGCCCCCCAGCAACCGCGCCGCTTCGTCCGCCAGCGTGTCGCCGATGCCTTTCGGAGTCGCCTGGTTCACCAGGAAGTCGCGCGCGTCGGGCTCCGCGTCGGCGTCCCAGGTCAGCACCTTCACGCCGCGGGCCCGCGCCTTGCGCAGCACGGTCGAGATCGCCGCCTGGTTCTCGACGCTGACCGCGACGACGTCGACGCCGCGCGTGATCCACGCCTCGACCACCTCGTTCTGCTTCGCGGGGTCGAGCTCGGTCGGTCCGTCCCAGATGAGATCGACGCCCAGCGACGCCGCGGCCTCCTCCGCGCCCTTCCGGCAGCTCACGAAATACGGGTCGCCTTTCGCCTTCGGCATCATGCCGACCGACACGCGCGCCGCCGCCGGCGCGCCGGCCTCCGGCGCAGCCATCGACGTCGTGCGAAGCGATCGCACAAGCCACCAGTTCGACGTGGCCACGATGCCGGCGGCCAGCAGAATCACGCCGCACAACACGGCCAGTTGCGAGTTCCTCATCTCGTCGCTACTCGTCTTCTCGTCTGCCGCGCGCCAGCGCGCCGTCAGCGCGGGCGCGGCAATGGCCGTCAGCAGCAGCAGGCCCGTCAGGATGCCGGCCAGCTCCGCCGGCAGCGCCGCCAGCCGAAGGCCGTTCTGCAGGACGACCATCGCCAGCAATCCGAGGAGCGTCCCGCCGATGCTGCCGACCCCGCCAGTGATCGCGGCGCCGCCAAGGACGACGGCGGTGATCGCCGTCAGCTCGTAGCCGGTCCCCGCGTCGGCCTTGGCCTGGCCGAGGTGCGCGACGTAGATGATAGCGGCGAGTCCAGCCGCCAGGCCCGAAAGCACGTACAGCTCGGCCAACCGATTGGAAACTTTGATGCCCGCATGCCGCGCCGCATCCGCGTTCCACCCGATCGCGTAATACGCCCGTCCTCGCGTCGTCGTGTGCAACAGGACCGCGACGGCCACCGCGGCCAGCAGCAACAGCGGCGCTTGTGCTGGCACGCCGGATACGTAACCCTGGCCGAGCGCGAGAAATCCCGGCGGGAAGTCCCGTGTAGTTGTCCACCGCGCCCGTGAGTCCCTCGGCCAGTCCCCGGAAGAGCGAGAGCGACCCGAGCGTCACCATCAGCGCCGGCAACCCTCGAAAGGCGACGAGCCACGCGTTGAGCGCGCCGCCCGCCAGTCCGACGCCAATCGCAGCCGCCGCCGCAAGCGGCAGGGGCCATCCGGCGTCGCGCCAGAGCGCACCGAGCGCGATCGCGCACAGCCCGAGCAGCGCGCCGCACGACAGGTCGATGCCGCCGGTGACGATGATCGGCGTCAGCATGAGCGCCAGCAGCCCGACCTCCACTGCCAGCCGGACGATCTCAGCGGCGTTCGATGCGGTGGCGAAGTTCGGCGCGACGAGCGTGAAGACGACGATCTCGACGGCGACCACGGCGACGAGCGTCAGCGCGTGGCGGTCAGGCATGCGCGGGTCCGGAGGGTCTGGCGGGTCCGGCGGGTCTGGCGGGTCCGACGGGTCCGGCGGGTCTCGCAGGTCGGAGCCTCCGCGCGGCCAGCGTCTCGTACAGAATCGCAGCCAGGATGATCGCGCCCTGAAGCGCGCGCTCCCAGTAGGCGCTGACGCCGAGGAAGGTCAGGCCGGTGCCGATCGTGCCGAGGAGCGCGACGCCGAGCACAGTGCCCGCCATCGAGCCGCGGCCGCCCGTGATCGCGGTGCCGCCGACGATCACGGCCGCGATCGCCTTCATCTCGAGGCCGGGGACGACGGCGCCCGGCACCTCGGCGAAACGGCTGGCGTTCATCACCGCGGCCAGACCTGTCAGCAGCCCGCAGGTAACGAACGCGAGCGTGACCACGCGGTCGGGTTCGAGCCCGACGAGACGCGCCGAGTCGGCATCGCTGCCCGTCGCGTAGACGGAGCGGCCGATGAACGTCGACCGCAGCAGCCAGCCGCCGGCAAAGACGACGGCCAGCGTCGCGCCAAGGACCAGCGCCTGTCCGCCTGCCTGGCCGAGACCGAACCACTGGAAGGCGCCGCCCAACCCGTCTATCCACGCGCCGTCGGTCGTCCAGCGCAGCCCGTCGCGCAGCATCACCAGCAGCGCGAGCGTCACGACGATCGACGGCAGGCGCAGCCGCGTCACGAGCAGACCGCTCACCAGGCCGACGAGGCCGCCGGCCGCAATCGCGGCGAGGGCGGCCAGGGCGGGAGGCACGCCGGCGCGCGCGAGCGCCGCCGCGAGGACCGCGCAGACGCCAGCCGTCGCCCCGACTGACACGTCGACGTGCCCCGTGAGAATCACGAAAGTCATGCCGACCGCGATCGTCTGCACGATGGCGTTGGCGATGGCGACGTCGCGAAGGTTGGCGGGCTCGAAGAAGGCAGGGGCGAACAGGACGAGGAGCGCCAGCAGGCTCAGCAGCGCAAGCAGGGCAGGGCGCTCGCGCCGCGCGCCTCTCGACTGGCCGGCGCTCATGCCGCCGGGGCCCGCCCGAAGGCGGCCGCCATCACGGTCTCGGCGTCCGCCGCGGCGCGCGGGAACTCGGCCACCAGCGCGCCCGCGGCGCATGACGAGGATGCGGTCGCTCATGCCGAGCACTTCGAGCAGCTCCGAGGAGATGAGCAGGACGCCCATGCCGCGCTCCGCGAGGTCGCCGATGATGCGATGGATCTCCGCCTTGGCCCCGACGTCCACGCCCTGCGTCGGCTCGTCGAGAATGAGCACCTCTGGCGGCCGCACGAGCCAGCGGCCGAGCGCGACCTTCTGCTGGTTGCCGCCCGAGAGCAGCCGCACCGGCGTCTCGAGCGACGCGGTCTTCACCGCCAGCGCATCGACCAGCGCCTGCGCCGTCGCGCGTTCGGCGGCCCGATCGAGCACGCCGCGCTTCGAAATCGCGCTCAGCGCTGCCAGCGTCAGGTTCATCGCCACCGGCAGGTCGAGCACCACGCCATGGCGACGGCGGTCTTCGGGCAGGTAGGCGATGCCCGCGGCAATCGCCTCGGCCGGCGACATCGGATCGACCGCCTTGCCGGCGACCCGTATCTGTCCCCGATCGCGTCGCGCGAGCCCGAACAGCGCGCGTGCGAGCTCGGTGCGCCCGGCGCCGACGAGGCCCGCCAGACCGACAATCTCGCCGCGGCGCACGGTCAGGCTGACGTCCTGCACACCCGCTTCCGACGAGGTCAGGTGCTCGACGTCGAGCACCGGCTCGCCAATCGCGATCTCGCGCTTGGGAAATATGGCGGCCACCTCACGGCCCACCATCATCCGAATCAGACCCGCATCGTCCACGGCCGACATCGGCTGCGTGCCGACGGTCCGGCCGTCGCGGAGGACCGTCACGCGATCGGCCAGCCTGGGCAGCTCGTCCAGGCGGTGGGAGATGTAGATCACCGCGACGCCCTGGCCGCGCAACTCACGCAGCAGGGCGAACAGGCGGTCGACCTCGCGCGGCGTGAGCGAGGCCGTCGGCTCGTCGAGGATGAGCAGCCGAGCCCGGACGCTCAGCGCACGAGCGATCTCGACGAGCTGCTGCTCTGGAAGGCTCAGCGATCGGGCCTCCCGATCGACGTCGATGTCCGCGCCCACCCGGGCCAGCGCCTCGCGAGCGTTGGCGCGCCGCTCCGGCCAGCGCACGCGCCTGAAGACGCCGTTCGGCTCCACGCCGAGCGCGAGGTTCTCGGCAACCGACAGGTCGGGAAAGAGCGCCGGGTGCTGATGGATGGCCACCACGCCACGACGCCGCGCCTCTACCGGCGCGAACTGGGTCACCGGCTCCCCGGCGATCTCGACGCTGCCGTCGTCCGGGGCTGTCGCGCCCGTCAGGACGCGCACGAGCGTCGACTTGCCGGCGCCGTTCTCGCCGACGAGCGCATGGATCTCTCCAGCGCGGACTTCGATGGACGCGTCGGCGAGCGCGCGAACCCCCGCGTACGACTTGGTGATGTGAGAGGCGAGCAGCATCGCTACCTCACAACCGCGAAGCCGCGATGCCGCGAAGCCGCAAAGACCTCATGTCAATGTCCTTTGAGCCTTCGCGGCGTAGCGGCTTCGCGGCATGGCCGGTTGTGATCCGAATCGCGCTGCTACTCCAACGGCCGTACCCAGATGTTCCGGAACCGCACGAGGTCGCCGTGGTCCTGGAGGCCGATCGGCATCCTGTCGGCGTGCTTCTCGTAGAAGGGCGGTCGATCGTGGGCCGTGACGCCCATCACCTCGACGTGGTCCTGCACGAGCACGCCGTTCAGGAACGCGGTGAAGGTCGCGCGCTGAAGGAGCTTGCCGTCCTCGTCGAACTTCGGCGCGTGGAAGACGATCTCGTAGACATTCCACTCGCCGGGCTTGCGGATCGGATTGACGAGCGGCTTGTGCTGCTTGTAGATCGACCCGGCCTGCCCGTGGAAGTACGTCGGGTTCTGGTACGAGTCGAGGACCTGGATCTCGTAGGTGTTCATCAGGAAGATGCCGCTGTTGCCGCGGCCCTGGCCCTCGCCCTTCACGACCGTGGGCGTCGCGAACTCGATGTGCAGCTGCACGCTGCCGAAGGCGTCCTTCGTCTGAATGCCGCCGGTCTTCGGCTTGACCTGCATCGCGCCCTCGACGACATCCCACGGAGCGGCGGCGGCGCCGTCCTTCTGGCTGACCCACTTCGAGAGGTCCTTGCCATCGAACAGGACGACCGCGTCCGACGGCGCCGCGCCCGGGGTTGCCGCCGGCGTGACGACCCTCGGCTCCTTCGACGGGTTTGGCATCTGGCCCGGGACGCGCGCCGGCGGCGGCGTCTGGGCGGCTGCGGCGGTCACGAGAACGATAAATGCGGCCGCGCTGATGAGCGCACGGCGCCACAGGACGAACTGCGACATTGGAAAGACCTCCGGGGGGATTATAGAAGTGCCCGTGCCAAGTGCTGAGTTCTGCGTGAAACTGCCGAGTGCTGCGGTCCGCGTGTCGCGAGTCCAGGTGCCGTCACCGCTGGACCGGCAACCCTGCGTGCTGCCAGGCGGACATGCCGCCGGTGATGTTCACGACATCTTCGAAGCCGGCGCGTTCGAGCACGCTGGCGGCGACATTGGAGCGGTAGCCGCTCCCGCAGACGACGGCGATGGGACGATCGCGCGGCAGTTCGGCGACGCGATCGGCGAGCACGCCGGCCATCACGTGGCGGGCGCCGGGGATATGCCCGCCTTTCCATTCGTCCGCGGTCCTGACGTCGAGGACCTGCATGGCTGTCTCGGCGTTAACCTCGGCGAACTCAGCCGGCGTGATCTGCCGGACGTGCGTCACCGGATACCCGGCCGCAATCCACTTCTCCATCCCGCCGTCGAGAAGTCCCCGCACGTCGTCCAGCCCGACGCGCGCCAGCGCCCGCACCGCCTCGTCCACCGGCTCGTGGCGCGACGCGACCAGCAGGATCGGCGTCTCGTAGGGGACCACCCAGGCTGCCCACATGGAGAGGCTGCCGGCGCTGCCGATGCCGAATGCGCCGGGGATGTGGCCGGCGCCGAACGCCAGCTGATCGCGCAGGTCGACGATGACGTGGCCGTCCTCGACGAGGGCGCGGAACTGTTTCGCGCGAATCGCGTCGATCTCGCGCTCGGCGTCGAACGGCTCGGGCCCGCGTGAGTTCAGCACCTTCATCCGCTTGTAGTACGGCGGGAAGGGCGGCACGTGCGCGAGGATCTCCTCGATGAACGCGTCCCGCGTCAGTCCCTTCCGCAGGTACGGATTCGCCAGCCGCTCGAATCCCAGCGTCGTCATCGGCCGCGCGCTCATGCCCGAGCCGCACATCGACCCGGCGCCATGCGCGGGGTGCACCTCGAGGCCGTCGGGCAGCGGCGCCAGCTTCTCGTGCACGCTGTCGTACAGCTTGCCCGCAAGCTCGCGCTTCACCGCCTCGCCGATGAGATCGGGACGTCCGAGCGACCCGACGAAGAGGAAGTCGCCGGACAGCATCACCTGCGGCACCTTCGGCGCGCGGGCGAGGTCGTAGACCAGAAACGACAGGTGCTCCGGTGTGTGCCCGGGCGTATGCAGCGCCTCGATGCGCGTCTTGCCCAGCGTCAGCGCGTCGCCCTCGCGCGTTGGCCGATGGGCGAATGCGGCTTCGTACAGCTCCCCATCGTCGTAGGCCGAGGCCCAGACGTCGGCGCCGGCCGCCTCGGCCAGGGCGACGGACCCGGAGGCGAAATCCGCGTGGATGTGCGTCTCCAGCACGGCGACGATGCGCAGCGATCGCGCGTGCGCGAACTCGAGGTAGACGTCGATGTCGCGGCGCGGATCGACGATCGCGATCTCGCCGGCGCCTTCGCAGCCGACGGCGTAGGAGTAGTGCGACAGTCCCTTGTCTTCGAAGCGTTCAAGCAGCACGGCACCCACTATGATATCCGTGTGACGCGTCGCGTGCTCCTGCTGGCATTCTGCCTGGCGTGTGCCCTCCCGGCCGACGCACAGCCGCTGACGGCGACGCTGCTGATCGAGGTGACCGACAGCACCGGCGCGGCGTTGCCCGGAGTGGCGCTGTCGGTCGTCCATCGGGCCAGTGGCGTCGAGCGCATCGCGGAGACATCGGACCGCGGCCTGGCGGCGGTGCCGCTGCTGCAGCCCGGCGACTACACCGTCAGGGCGACGCTGGCCGGGTTCCGGCAGACCAGCATCGCCGCCTTCCATCTCGAAGCCGGCGCCAAGCGGGCCTTCACCCTGGTCCTCGCGCCGGGCGACATGGCCGAAGTCGTCACCGTCACCGCCGACGCGGCGCGCGCCAGAACGGGGGCGAGCGCGGTCGGCGAGGTCTTCGACGGCCAGGTGCTGATGATGACCCCGGTGGCCAGCCGCGACGTCGGCGAGTTCGCCTGGCAGGCGCCCGGGGCGGCGCCGCCGGCGCCGGGCTCGCGCCTGTCCGGCGAGGGGGGCACGCCGGTGAACGTCGCCGGCGCGCGCGAGGCCTCCAACAATTTCCTGCTCGACGGCGTCGACAACAACGACCTGTTCCTGAATCGCGTGCTGGTCACGCCGAGCCTCGATGCGGTCCAGGAGTTCACGCTGCTCACGAGCTCGTACGACGCGGAGTTCGGCCGCAGCGCCGGCGCGCAGGTGAACGTCGTGCTGAAGTCGGGTGGCGAGCGGCTGTCCGGGTCGGCGTACGAGTACTTCCGGGACAAGTCGCTCGAGTCCCGCGGCGCCTTCGATCCGGCGGAGGAGCCCGAGCCGTTTCGCCGCCGGCACCAGTTCGGCGGCACGTTCGGCGGACCCGCGCCCCTGCTGCGCGGCTTCTTCTTCGCGGCCGCCGAAGGCGTCTACGACCGCACCGCCGAAACGCGGCTCGCCCAGGTGCCCACCGCCGCGGAACGACAGGGCGATTTCAGCGCCAGCGCCGCGCCAATCTTCGATCCGTTTACCGGCGAGCCGTTTCCCGGCAACCGCATCCCCGCCGGCCGAATCGATCCGACTGGCGCCGGGATCGCCGGCCGCTATCCGCTGCCGAACCGCGAGGACGAGGCGGGCAACTACGTGTCGTCGCCGCTGGCCCCGCACGACGCCTGGCAGGTGACGCTCAAGACCGACCACCGCGTCTCTTCGCGTTCGCCATTTTTCTTCCGCTACACGATCGCGCACGACGATCGGACCGATCCTTTCGCCGACCCGGACCGCGGCCTCGCGGGCTACGGCACGTCGACTGCCGACATCGGGCACAATCTCGCGTTCGGGCTGGCGCAGTCCTTCAGCTCCCGCGTCTATCACGACCTGCGCGTCGGCTGGAACCGGCTGCAGCGCGACGTGTATCCGATCAACCGCGGCATCGACGGCTTCGCCGACCTCGGCATGATCGGCCCGCCGCTGCCGCCAGACGATGCCGGCTACCCGGCGATTGGCGTGGCGGGCATCGACAGCCTCGGCGACGACGTGTCGCTGCCGGTGGTGCGCGGGACGCACACGCTGCACCTGACCGACACCGTCAGCATCGAACGCGGCCGGCACTTCTACAAGGTGGGCGGCGAGCTGCGCCACTACCGGTCCGACGGCTTCAACCATGTCTTCCCGCGCGGCCAGCTGAACTTCTTCGGTGCTTACACCGGCAATGGCACCGCCGATCTCCTCCTCGGCTTTCCGACCGTCACGCTGCTGGCGATCAACGACAACCCGCAGGCGCTACGGACGACGGCGGCGAACCTGTTCGTCCAGGACGACTGGCGGGTGACGCCCCGGCTGACCGTGAACGCCGGCCTGCGCTACGAATTCAACTCGCCGCCGGTGGACGCCGACGACCGCATGGTGATCTTCGACCAGGTGACGGCGACGCTGAAGCCGGTGGGGCAGGACGGCGTGCCGCGCGCCGGCATCGGCGCCGACTGGAACAACGTCGCGCCGCGCGTCGGCGTGACGTGGGCGCTGAAAGACGACGCGTCGGTGCTGCTGCGCGGCGGGTACGGCGTGTATTACGACGCGAGCACGCTGATCGAGAACTCGGCGCTCTACTTCAACCCGCCGTACTTCCAGTTCCGCGTCTACGCCCCAGGCGGCCCCGTCCCGCCCACCGCGGCGAATCCGTTTCCCGACGAGGCCGGCTTCGAGCCGCCGATCTCAGCCAACACGCTGGCGCCGGAGTTCCCGACGGCCTTCCGGCACCAGGGAAGCCTGGGAGTCGAGGCGCGCGTGAAGGGCGTCGACCTGTCGGCGCGCTGGGTCGGCGCGAG
This sequence comes from Vicinamibacteria bacterium, assembly GCA_963719755.1. Classification (GTDB taxonomy): domain Bacteria; phylum Acidobacteriota; class Vicinamibacteria; order Vicinamibacterales; family JAENWD01; genus JAENWD01. Next base: position 348,728 of record CAVRDA010000018.1, read on the forward strand.
CGGCACGCACCTGGTCCGCAAGCGCAATCTCAACCAGCCGCCGCCGGGGCCCGGGCCAGTGGACGAGCGGCGCCCCGTGGCCGGCTATGGCGACATCCTCCTCGTCGAGGCGGAGGGAAGCTCGGTCTCGCACGCCCTGCAACTGCGCGCCGAGCGCCCGCGCGCCAACGGGCTGTGGCTGCGGGCCGCGTACACCTGGGGCAAGTCGATCGACGACGGGTCTGCGTTCCTGGCGAGCGAAGGCAACGACAACACGCCGCAGTGGAGCGCGCGGCCGGATCTCGAGCGCGGCCTCTCCGACTACGACGTCCGCCATCGCGCCGTCGTCGCGGCGATCTGGGGGCTGCCCCCGATCGGGTCGTCTGCCTTCGGCCGCGACTGGCAGGTGAGCGCGCTGGTGCTCGGCGCAGACCGGGCGTCCGTTCACGCCCCGCGTCACCAGCGACAACAGCAACACGGGCAACCTGGGCGGGCAGTTCGGCTACGACCGTCCCGACGAAGTGCCGCCCAGCACGCCCGGGGCCGTGACTTATGGCGGGCGCGCCTTCCACATCGCGCCGCCTTACACATTCGGGAATGCGGGCCGCAACATCCTGATCGGCCCGGCCTCGGCCAGCGTGGACGTCGCGGTCTCGAAGGGCGTGCGCCTCGGCGCCTCCCGGCGCCTCGAGGCCCGGGCGGAGATCTACAACCTGCTGAACCGCACCAATCTCGGGCTGCCGGACAGCTTCGTCGACCGGCCCACCTTCGGCCAGAGCCTCTCGGCCGGGCCGGGCCGGCTGGCGCAGCTGGCGCTGCGCTTCATGTTCTAGGGCCTCGGCGGCCAGGGCGCGCCTCGCGCTCGGCGGGGGGAGCGGGGGGCTCGGCGCTTTGGGCGCCGAGGGGACGCCTCGCGCTTTCGCGCTCGGCGGGGGTGCAGGGGGCTCGGCGCCTTCGGCGCCGAGGGGGCGGCTCGCTTCGCTCGCCGGGGGAACCGGGGTGCCTGCTATAGTTCCGACGCATGGCGGTGTGGCGAGATGCGATTCGGGCGTTGATGCGCGAGCGCGGGATGACGCAGCAGGAACTGGCGCGGCTGGCGGGCATCAGCCGGAGCACGGTGCTGCACATCCTTCGCGGCGGGCATTCCAGCACGGAAACCCTGGAGCGTGTCGCAGCGGCTCTCGAGGTCGACGTCGCGGAGCTCTTCACCGCGCCTCTCGACCTCGGTGTCCGCCGCGACCGGATGATCGCGGCCGTCCTGCGTGAGCTCTCGGACTCCGTGTCCGCCGCCGTGATGGCCGACCTGCAGCATCGCCGGAAGCGTCACCTCGGCTCGCCGCGCAAGAGCGATCGCCGATTGCCGTTCGCCGAGTAACGCCGGACCCCCGCCGAGCCCTCCGCGAGCGCAGCGAGCGCCCCCTCCACCGGCGAGCGCGAAGCGCGAGCCGCCCGCGCCAGCTACTGCGCGCCCCTCCGCCGCTTCGATTCCTTCGGCCAGTCCGCAGACTCGTAGTGGACCGTCACGTGGCGATCCTCCGAGCTGGTGACCCACACGAGAGTGCCCGAGCGCTCGGGCCAGAGGGTCGCGACATTCCGCATTTCCTTGGGCGTGCCGTACGCCTTCCCGACGTTGTCGCGCACCAGCTGCAGCAGCGCCCCCTTGCGGGTCGGGCTCCAGCAGCAGCACCGTCATCTTGACCAGCGAGTCGCCGGCAAATCGCGCCGTGACGCCGGCGTCCCGTCCATCGACACGCCCCTGGTAGGCGTCGTCGCCGTCGCTGTCGCGCTCGAGGAACGTGAAGCCGCGCATTTCGAGGCGCGTTCGCACCTCGGCACGCGGCGTGCTCCACGGCAGCCCGGCAAACTGGTAGTCGCTCCTGGTCGGCTGCGACGGCGCAATCGTGGCGGCGCCGCCTGCCGAGGCTTCGGGGTCGGCGTCGATGCCCGCCGGCGCGCCGGGCCGTCGGAGGAACAGGACCGCGATGATGACGATGACCGCCAGGGCGATCACGAGGATCGGCGCCATCGAGGTTCGAGTGCCCGACATCAAGCCTGCAGCGGAACGCCGGCTGGTCGTCCTCCTCATCCTCGAGCACGTCATTGAGCGGCGGCGGCGGGGCTGCGGCCTCCGGCGGCACGCCCGGGGGAAGCGGGCCGACCAGGGAGCCACAGTAGCGGCACTTCACCGCGGCGTCCTGGATCTCTTCAGCGCAGAACGGGCACTTTTTCATAGGTCACAGCAGCTCCGAAGATTCCCACGCACCAACGCCCCCAGACTCCCACGTTCCTACGTTCCTGCGTTCCCCCGCTCCGCTACGGCTTCCCCCCGGCGTCGGTCGTCTGCAAACGCTTGTCAGGATACCGGGGCGCGGGCGGCACGGGCACGGGCCTTGTCTTGATCAGCTCCTCGAGGTGCTGGATCGCGGCGCGGAGCTGCGCGTCCTCTCCCTTGTACGTCGCGTGCGGGAGGTTGTCGACGACGATGTCGGGGTCGACGCCGTGGCCTTCGATGAGCCAGGTGCCCTCGGGGCCGTAGACGCCGAACTCGGCCGCGGTGGCGATGCCGCGATCGACCAGCACGTTGCTCGACGAGAGCCAGATCTCGCCGCCCCAGGTACGCGTGCCGATCACCTTGCCCAGGCCCAGGCGCCGGAAGCCTTCCGCGAACGCCTCGCCGTCCGACGCCGTGAACTCGTTGACGAGCACGACGAGGTGACCGCGGAAGGCGAACTGCATGTTCCAGTACGGGTGGCCGACGCGCGGCTGCCAGTAGAACCACGCGCGGCGCAGCAGCCGCGCCAGCAGCCAGCTGTCGATGTTGCCGCCCCTGTTGGAGCGGACGTCGATGATCAGGCCTTCACGGTTGAAGACGGGGTAGTACTCGCGGGTCCACTCGGCCATGTTCTGCGCCCCCATGGCCCGCAGGTGCACGTAGCCGATGCGGTTCTGGCTGGCCGTCTCGACTTCCAGCCGCCGCGTGTATTCCCACTCGTCGTAGCGCAGGTCGTTGTCCCGCGGCCGCGAGATCGGCACGACGATCGCCTGCCGCGTGGCGCCCGACTTCGGCTTCACGTCGAGGAGCACCTGCTTGCCGGCCTGCCCGCGCAGGAACTGGCCGATCTCGCTGACGTCGACGGTGGGGGCGCCGTTGATGTGCGTGATCACGTCGCCTTCCTGGACGCCGACGCCCGGCCGCCGCAGCGGCGACAGCTGGTCCGGCAGATCGGGATCGCTCGCGAAGATGTGCGTCACGCGGTGTCCGCCCGCCGCCTTGTCGAGCGCCGTTCGCGCTCCCAGCGACGCCGGCGTCACATCGTCGGTGCCCGTGCGCTGGTCGCCGCCGTAGACGAAGATGTGCAGCGCCGAGAGCTCGCTCACCATCTGCGCGAGGACGTCGGAGAGCTCGGCGCGATCGGTAACCCGCTCCACCAGCGGCGCGTATTTCGCGCGAATCGCCGTCCAGTCCACGCCGTGCATCTGACGGTCGTAGAAATAGTCGCGCTCGAGGCGCCACGCCTCGGTGAACATCTGCCGCCACTCGGTCCGCGGCTCCAGCTTGAATCGCCAGTCGCCGATGGGCAGCACCTTCTTGGCCAGTTCGGCGGCCGCCGGCGCCTTGGCGCCGGCGTCGAGCACGACGAAGTCCTTCTCGCGCCGCACGAGCACCTTCTTGCCGTCGGCCGACAATTCGTAGCCGCGCACGTCCTCGAGGAACGTCTCGAGCTCCGGCTTCACCGGGTCGAGCGCCAGCGTCTTCAGGATGCGCTTCGACTGCGGCTCGGTGTCGCGGTCGACGAGATACAGCCGCTTGGCGTCCACCGACAGGTTGCTGTAGTTGCCGGCGGGCACCGGCACCTCGATGATCCGCGTCACGAGATCCGTGAGGTCCACCTTCGAGGGAGGGGCCGACTTCGGCTTTTCGCTCGACCCGCCCTTCTTGTCCTCGGCCTTCTTCTCGTCGGGCTTTGTCTCGTCGGTTTTCTTCTCGTCGGTCTTCTTCTCGTCGTCTTTCTTGTCTTCCTTCTTGTCGGCCTTGTGCAGCTCGTCGGCCGGCTGGAACGGCGAGCGCGCGCCGGGCACGAGCGGGATGTGGTAGATGAGCGTCTGCTTGTCGTAGAACGGCTCGGGCTGCCGCGAGCCCCAGGGACTGCGGACGAGCGAGTCGAAGTTGCGGTCGGAAAGGAAATACAGCCACTGGCTGTCGCGGCTCCAGGCCGGATTCACGCTGTCGTAGCGGTCCGAGGTCGCCGCGACCACGCGGCCGGTCGCGACTTCCCAGAGATAGATCCGCGCCAGCTGATTGGGCCCGAGGGCGGTGTAGGCCAGGAACCGGCTGTCCGGCGACCACGCGAGATCGTCGAAGTCACCTTCCGACGAAGCGGCCACCTTCGTCTGGGTCTTCGCGGCGAGATCGAGCACCCACAGCTGCTGGTCCTTGTCGTAGTGCGCGAGCCGCTTGCCGTCGGGCGACGGCAGTCCGTCCCATCGCAGCACGGCGCCGTCGCTGGTCAACTGGGTGCTGGCGCCAATGCCGTTGGCCGGCACTCGCCAGAACTCCACCTCGCCCGACTCGTCCGACAGGCCGATCAGCGACGCGCCGTCGGGCATGAATCGCCCATTTCGATAGCGGACCTTGGTGTTGCGCGTCGCCTCGACCAGGCGCCCCTGCTCGACCGGCGCGACAAACAGCTGCCCTCGCGCCGTGAATACGACGCGGTCGCCGGCGGGGGAGAGGTGCCCCGCGGTCACCCAGTCGAGCGGCGTCGTCACCCAGCGGTCGCGCACGTGATCGAAGTCGGAGACGAGCCGGATCGGCACGACCCTGTCGGCGTTGCTGGCGATCTCGAAGATGCGGATGTCGGCGCCATGCTGGTACGCGATGCGGCCGTTGGAGAGCGACGCCGACTGCGCCTCGTAGTCGGCATGGCGCGTGTGCTGCGCCAGTCCGCCCCCGGCGAGCGTCATCGACCAGATGTTCATCGTGCCGTCGCGATCGCTCAGGAAGTAAACGCGGCCGTTCCACACCATCGGCTGCTTGCTGGTGCCGGGGAAATCGCCGGTGACCGCCTCTGCCTCGGCGGCGCCGCGAGCGAACCGCCAGATCTGCTGGGCGGTGCCCCCCCGATACCGGCGGGTGTTGCTGCCCTGGAACGGCAGGCGCGTGAAGAACAACGTCCCGTCGGCGGTGTATGCGCCGTCGCTCGCCTGCGCCAGCGGTACAGGCTCCTGGGCGCCCGTCACCGGGTCGATCTCGAACAGCCGCACGCTCGGCAGCGTCGAGTAGCGATCCGTCGCGTAGAGAACCCTGCCGCCAGGGGTCCAGCCGACCGCCGTCGCCGGTCCGCCGTCCCAGGTGAGCCGCTTCGGCACGCCGCCCTCGAGCGGCAGCACGTAGAGCTCGCGCGGGCCTTCGTACGTGCCGGTGAAGGCGACTGACTTTCCGTCGGGCGAGACGACCGCGTTGGTTTCCTGACCGGGATGCGCGGTCACGCGCTCGGGCACGCCGCCCTGGGTTGTCGTCTTCCAGAGGTCGCCTTCGGCCGTGAAGATCAGCACGTCGGCTGCCAGGGCCGGAAAGCGGAAGTAGCCGAGCGGCGGGGCATCGGCCGCGCGCGGCCCAACCGAGGCAAGCAGGGCGATCACAATCGCGACGCCGCAACAGCGCGATGCCGCGACGGCGCGCGACACACGCGCGCAGTCGAAAGATGGCTGGGGACGCTTTCGGACGGGCATGGTCGTCTCTATGCTCAAGGTTTGGGCGACGTCGGAGGGGTTGCGGGCGCCGGGGCCGCGACGGCCTTGGGGTCGGGCACCAGCGTGGCGATCGTGTACCGGTTCATCGGGTAGTACCTTGTGGAACGCGGCCTTGAGGCGGTCCGGGGTGATGGTGTCGATGCGGTCGCCACTCGTTGCAAGCAGCGCCGGGTCGCGGCCCGTGGTGATCAGCGTCTGCAAACCACCGAGCCAGTAGCCGTTCTGCTTCAGCGCCGTTTCCAGCTCGCGGCGCTCCTGCTCCCGCACCTTCGCGGCATCCTCGGCGGTCGGGCCTTCGGCGGCCAGCCGCTGGACTTCCTTCAGCACGGCCGCGATGAGCTTCTCGGCGTTCTCCGGCGAGCTGCCGAAGCTGATCGAGGAGGTGCCGTAGCCCGGGCTCGGAAGCGTGTTGCTGTAGTCCGCGGAGACGCTGTAGGTGCCGCCCAGATCCTCGCGCAGCAGATCGCGAAGCCGGATCTGCAGCAGCGACGCCGCCCCGTTGGCAATCGTCTCCTCCTCGATGCGGCCGCCGGTGTCGGAGAAGAACGTGATGACCGTGTCGCTCTTCTGCTCTTTGCCCTTTTCGACCTTCAGCTTCTCGATGCCGGCAGGAAAGGCGAAGTCGAGCGGCTTGGTGGACGATACCGGCTTCCCGGTCGACGGGAGCGCGCCGATGTACTGCTCGATCAGCGGGGTGATGGCCGCCTGATCGAACGTGCCGATGACGAAGAACGTGAAGTCGGCGGCGTTGGCAAACCGCGTGGTGTACTCGTTCGCCATTGTCGGAAGCCGCAGCGGGTCCACCGCCTCGACGGTGATCGGCCGGACCAGATAGCTGTTGCCGGTGTTGAGCGCGCGCAGTCGATCGCCGAAGACGGCCTGCGGGTTCTGCTCGCGGTTCACGACCAGCGCCTTCAGCTGCCGCTTCAGCAGGTCGAGGGCGTGCTGGTCGACGTTGGGCGCGGTGAACGTCAGGTAGAGCATCTGCATCGCGATCTCGAGATCCTGCGGGCGGCTCGACCCGCGCGCGCCCTGCGTCGAGAGGTCGATGAACGACCCGACCCCCGCCAGCCGTCCGGCCAGGATCTTCGCCAACTCGGGCGGCTTCAATCCGCCGATGCCGCCGAGGCTCACGAGCGAGGCCGCCAGCACCGACTCAGGTAATCAGGTTGTGGCGCAGTGACGGCGCCGCCCAGGGCGACCGCGCCGAGCAGCACCTGGTCGTTCTTGAAGTCGGTCGGCTTGATGTACACCTGCGCGCCGTTCGAGAGCGTCAGCACGGTAGTCGCGATGGCGTCGATGGTGCGCGAGCCGGTGACCTTGCCGGGCGTGGGCTTGGTCGTGAGCAGCTCCGTGCGCGACAGCGTCTCGGTCCAGGCCGTGATCTCGGCGGTGCCGGCCTTCGCGAGGACCGCGCGGACCTCGTCTTCCGAGGGCAGCTCGAGGCCGGCCTTCTCGGGCGACGTTGCGAGGACGACCCGGCTGGTGTCGCCGAGCAGCTCGCGGCCGGCGGCGGAGACTTCGGCGAGCGTGACGCCGGGCAGCAGCGTCTTCACCAGCTCGTATTCCTTCTCGATGCCCGGAATCGGCTCGTCGTCCAGGAAGTTGCCGACATACTCGCGCGCGTAGCCGCCACTTTCGGTCTTCTCGCGCTCCGCGTAGGCCCGCTCGTAGCCTGCGAGTACCGGATCGCCTGGCGCGATCGAGCTCGCCCTCCGTGAAGCCGAACTGGCGGGCGCGCCTGGCTTCGACGAGCAGCGCCTCGAGGCCGCGCATCAGGCCGCCGTCGGTCACTCGCGCGCCGAGTGAGGTGGCCATCGTCTCGGCGCCCAGCTCCTGCGTGCCGGCGCCCGCCGCGAGAAACGGCGCGTCGGACCGCTGCGAGATCTCGCTGAAGCGCAGGTTGAGCATCTGGTACATCAGCTCCCGCACTTGATCGCGGCGATAGTCTTCCACCGTGCCCTGCGGGAGCTTCGGCCGCTTGTGCAGCACCGAGACGCTGGAAGACTGCGCCTCGGCGTCGGCAGCGACGGTGACCAGGGTCTCGGTGTGGTCGGGGACCGTGCGATCGGGTTCCGTGGCCGAGGGGCGCGTCGGCTTGAGCGGCCCGAAGAGCCTCTCGATCGCCGGGACGATCGTCGCCGGATCGATGTCGCCGACGACGACCACGCTCATGCGGTCTGGGCGATACCACGTCTCGTAGAAGTCCTTCAGCCGCGCCGCCGGGAAGGTGCGCAGTATCTCCGGCGTGCCGATCGGGATCCGCTCGGCGTAGCGCGATTTGAAGTAGAGGACCGGCGCCTGTTTCTCGAGGATGCGCCAGGAGGCGCCCTGCCGCAGCCTCCATTCCTCGATCACCACGCCGCGCTCCTTGTCGATTTCGGCCGGCGCCAGCGTCATGCCGCCGGCGAAGTCTGAGAGCGCGAGAAGGCCCTTGTCGACCAGCCCTTCCTTGTCGGTCGGCACCTGGAGCATGTAGACCGTCTCGTCGAACGAGGTGTAGGCGTTGACATGCGGCCCGAAGCGCGCGCCGGCGGTCTCGAAGAAGGACACCAACTCGCCGGGCTTGAAGTGCTCCGTCCCGTTGAACGCCATGTGCTCCAGCAGATGCGCCAGGCCTCGCTGATCGTCGGCCTCGTAGATCGACCCGGTCCGCACGGCCAGCCAGACGAGGACGCGCTTCTCCGGCCTGCCGTTGCGCCTGACGTAATAGCGCAGGCCGTTGGGCAGCGACCCGATGGTCACCGCCGGGTCCACGGGGAGCTTTCCGGCGGGGGCCGCCGCCGGGGCCGGCTGGGCGTCGAGCGCGGCCGGCGCCAGGAGCGTGAGAGCGAGAAAGGCCGTGAACAGGCGGGTCATGACCCTGTAAGGGTATGATCGGGCAGCCTTGCGCGCCAGTCCTCGCGCTCGCGCGTCTACCCCATACCGCATCTGTCGATGACGCCGTCGCCAGTCATCAATCTCGATCGTGAGCTGGATCGCCTGTTCCAGGCGCCCTTCGCCGAGTTCGTCGGCGCCAGGAACGCCGTGGCGGCGACGCTGAAGAAAGCCGATCGCGCCGAGGAATCGGCGCGCGTGCGCGGCCTGGCCAAGCCAAGCTACACGGCCTGGCTGGTGAACCAGCTGTACTGGAACGCGCGCGACGCGATCGACGCGTTTCTGAAGGCGGCGGATCGCGTGCGCGCCGCCGAGCACGCGCTGCTCGAGGGACGGAAGGCCAGCGGTCATGCCGAGGCCACGGCAGCACGCGCCGCGGCGCTCGCGGAGTTGATGGCCAAGGGCTCGACTCGGGCTGCGGAAGAAGGAACCCCCCTGAGCCCGGCACTTGCCGAACGGCTGAAGACGACGCTTGAAGCCATCGGGGCCTTCGGCAGCGCCGAGGCGCGACACGCGCGCGGCCGGCTGCAGGACGACCTCGACCCGCCGGGCTTCGCGGCCTTTGCCGCGCTGGCGAGCGGCGCGAAGCCGGCCCCCGCGTCAGCGCGGAAGGCGGCGGCGCCGCCGCCTCCCCCGAAGCTGGTCATCGGGCGATCGTCGGTCGATCAGGAAGCGCGTCAGGCGGCCGCCGACGCGCGGGCCGCGCTGCACGAAGCCCAGGCCGCCGCCGCGCGCGCGCAGGATGCGTCCACCGCCGCCGTCGAGGCCGAGCGCAAGGCGCGCATCGCCGCCGACGCAGCCAAGGCGCGGTTGGCCGACGCCGAGCGGGCGCTGAAGTCCGCGGAAGCCGAGGCGAACGCCACATCCGCGGCGCTCAAGGCGCGGCATGCCGAAGCTCGCACCGCCGCCGCGGCCGCTGCCTCCGCACAGAAAGCGTTGGACAGGCTGAAGAATTGACGATTGGCGATTGACGATTGGAGGATTGACGACCTGCTGAAGATCACGGAAGCCCTTAGAGTTCTCCGTGCGTCTTCGTGCCCTCCGTGTCTCTGTGGTTGACGTACGTAGTCAGCGCCGTCGGTCGGGCGTGGCGATGTAGCCGCGGCGTGCCCGCACGCGATGGCCGGCACGCTTGACACGGACGCGGATGCCGTGGAACTGGCTGTCGGCCGGATGCGACGGGGAGTAGCCGAGCGTGTACTGCTTGTTCAGCTCGTCGGCGATTCGCGCGGTTGCCGGGCCCAGCTCGGAGGTTTCCTTCACCACTTCCGTGTAGCCGCCGGTGTCGTCGGTGATCTGACGCAGCGAGTACGGGTTGATGCGCGTGCGCAGCGCGCGCGGGTCATCGCGGTCGATGCCCACCGCGTAGACGAACGCATCGGTGCGCAGCAGCCGCGACCGCAAGTCTCGCAGCGGCAGGTCGCTCGCCGTGTCGGATCCGTCGGAAATGACGACCGCGGCGCCGCGCTGGCGGTGGCGCCTGTCGAGCAGCGGAATGACCGAGTTGACCGCGTCGTAGATGGCCGTGCCACCCCAGCCGCGCATCGCGTCGAGCGCCGGCGTCAGCTTGCCCGGGTCGTCGGTCCACGGCGCCGCGACAGTCGGCTGATGGTTGAACAGCACCAGCGCGTACTCGTCCTCGCGCGCCAGCAGTTCGAACAGGAAGCGGTCGAGCGCCTGCCGCGCGTCGGCGAGCCGCAGTCCGACCATGCTGTCGCTGACGTCAAGCAGAACGGCGAGGCTGACCGGCACGCGCTCGCGCGTGAACTGCGTGATCGTCTGCGGCAGGCCGTCCTCGAAGAGCTCGAACTCCTCCTGCGCGAGGTCGGTGACCAGGCGCCCTTCCGCGTCCGTCACGGCGACGGTGACGGTGACGACCTCGATGGTCGTCTCGAAGCGCTGTCCCGTGGATGGCGGCTGCTGCCAGGCCGGCAGGATGAGCCCCGAGGCGAGAGACCCGAGGAAGTCGCGGCGCGTGACCATTGAGAAGGGATAATAGCCCGGCTGAAGGCCGAAGGCTGACGGCTGACGGCTGAAAACCTATTGGAGTGTTCCTCATGCAGGTTGGCTGGATTGGCACCGGCATCATGGGCCGGTCGATGTGCGGGCACCTGATGTCCGCGGGGCATTCGCTGACGATTTACTCGCGCACCAAGGCGAAGGCCGAGGAACTGCTGAACCGCGGCGCGGCCTGGGCGGCCACGCCGCAGGCCGTCGCGGTGGCCTCCGACATCGTCTTCACGATGGTCGGCTTTCCCCAGGACGTGCGCGAGGTCTACTTCGGGGAGACGGCGTGCTGGCCGGCGTTCGCCCGGACGCGCTGCTCGTGGACATGACGACGACCGAGCCCAGCCTGGCGGTCGAGATCTGCCGCCGCAGCGCGCGCGGCGGCGCAGCGGCCGTCGATGCGCCGGTCTCTGGCGGGGACGTCGGCGCCAGGAACGCGACGCTCTCGATCATGATCGGCGGCGAGGCGCAAGACGTCGCGCGCGCCGCGCCGCTCTTCGAGCTCCTCGGCAAGAACATCGTCCATCAGGGCGGCCCCGGGGCGGGGCAGCACACCAAGATGTGCAACCAGATCGTCATCGCCGGCACGATGATCGGCGTCTGCGAGAGCCTCATCTACGGCGCCCGGGCCGGGCTCGACCTGACGCAGATGCTCACGTCGATCAAGACCGGCGCCGCCGGCTGCTGGACGCTCGACAACCTCGCGCCGCGCGTCATCAATCGCAATTTCGATCCGGGCTTCTTCGTCGAGCACTTCATCAAGGACATGGGCATCGCGCTGGAGGAGGCGCGGCGCATGACGCTGCCGCTGCCGGGCCTGGCCCTGGTGCACCAGCTGTATGTCGCCGTGCAGGCGCAGGGGCACGGCCGGATGGGAACCCATGCGCTGGTCCTGGCGCTCGAGCACATGGGTAAAGGGAACTGAATTGCGATGCGATTGGCGATTGGGGATTGGGGATTGGCGGAAGGAGACGGTGTGCGCTTGCGGCACGCCTGAATCTCGGATCCGAACGATCGCGACAGCCAGTGGCCGGTCGGCGCTCGCGCGCTGCGGGGAATCGGGCTGAATCGCCACTGCCAGCCGCGGCACGGCTCTGGCTTGCAATCGAGCCGATCAGGCGTAGCATGGGCCAGGCGGAGGGCGACGCGATGGTGGCAGACGACCGGAAGAATCACGACGAAGCCGAACTGGCCGAGGCGATTCTGGCGGGCGCCCGCCGGAGGCCGAAGCAGTCCTTCGGGACCTACTTCGACGGCAAGGGCGGCTCGTGCGCGCTCGGCGCGGCCTACGAAGGCATCTACCTGCTGCCGTCCAACGTGGCCAACGCGATGCCGCATCGGCTGGACCGCTTCTTCCACTGCCTGGAGAACGTCTCGCGCCGCTGTCCCGCCGGCTGCAAGAAGCAGATTCCCATCGGCGCGATGATCATCCACCTCAACGACGACCACCACTGGACGCGCGAGCAGATTGCCGACTGGCTCGAGCATCCGCCTACCATCGTCCAGCGCGATTCGGCGTCGAATCGGTAGCTGCCGCCGTGGCGCCGGCGAGCTCGGACGAGCCTCGCCAGCGCCGGGCACTCCGTTCTCCTGCTGACGTGGAACGTTTCAGCGCGCACTACAGAGTCTCGGCGCCGATGCTCGATGTCGACGCCCTTCTCGCCGCCGCGCGTCCCGTCGGCTCGTTCGAGCGCTGGCGCCGCGGCGACTCCGTCGGCGACGACGGCCGCCGGGCGCTGACCTCTGGCGTCCAGATCGAGATTGGCGACTTCGACGACGGCGACGCGCTGGCCGACGCGATTGACGCGTTCCTCGATGCCGAGGCGAAATTCGTCGAGGCGGCGCGCCGCGCCTCGAGCGACGAGGTCCTCCCGGTCCTCGCCTGCGCGTTGTGGGTCTACCCGGACGAGCCGACGACACTGCCGCTGTCGCCGGAGCTGCTGCGGCGGCTTGCCGATGCCGGCGTGGGGGTCGAGATTGGTGGGTATCCCAGAATTGACGATTGAGGATTGGCGATTGACGATTGGCGAACAGCGACGATGACTGCTCCGACGGTTGTGCCGTTGAGCGCCTCACGGGTCGAGGAAGCCGCGAGGGCGCTTGCGAGTGCTTTTCAGGACGACCCGCTCCAGAGCTATACCTTTCCCGACCCCGAAGAGCGCCGCAGGCGTTCGCCGGCGCACTTCGAGGCGCTGCTGCGCTTTGGACGTCTCGCCGGCCAGGTGATGGCCGGCGAGGCCGAAGCAAGCGGCGCCGCGGTGCTCATTCCTCCGGCGGCCGCCTTCACGGCCGAGATGATGGAGGCCTCGGGGCTGACGCGGCTGCCCGAGACCGTCGGCGCCGACGCCGCGGCGCGTTTCAGCGTCGCCATCGACTTCGCCGAGGCCCAGCATCATCGCCTGATACCGGAGCCGCATTGGTATGTGATGGTGCTTGGTGTGGCGCCTGCGTTTCGGGGGCTGGGCTACGGCCGCGCGCTGCTGCAGCCGATGTTCGATCGCGCCAGCGCGGATGGCGTCCCCTGTTATCTCGAGACCGCGCAGCCGGCGAACGTGCGGTTCTACGAGCATCTCGGATTCCGCGTGCTCGCGGACACCGTCGAACCGACGAGCGGCCTGCGCCTCTGGGCCTTCCGCCGCGAGCCCTGATCGCTCGGCTCTCTGAGTCGACAGCCGTGGTTGATTGCACGCCGCTGCCGTGGGACGATCGAGGTCTCCCCCAGGCAGGAGCGGTCATGGCTCAGCCACCGGTGCCCAGGCCCGATCCACCCGTCGACCCCGTCGACGATGCCGCCGAGGACTCGTTTCCGGCCAGCGACGCGCCGTCGTTCACGCCCGTCACCGGCAGCAAGCCCGAGACCATCCCTCCGGAACAGATCCGCAAGGCGCAGCGCGACCGCGCGCTGGAGAAAACTCCGGACGCGCCTGACGACGACCGTTAACGCACCGACGAGTTCGGGACCGGGTCGAGTCCGCGAAAAATCTCCCTGGGTGGGGACATGTGCCATTGCCGCCTGTCGCGCGGTGTGGATCCCAAGGGGACGGTGCCGTAAACTGGTTGGACCCTCCGGCCGGAATGGCGGAACTGGCAGACGCGCCGGACTCAAAATCCGGTTCACCGCAAGGTGAGTGTGGGTTCGACCCCCTCTTCCGGCACCACATTCACTCAGCAATTTCAGCGAGTGAGGCGGCGGGACGGAACCGGCGCACGCGGCCCGCACGGGCCGACTGTCCCTGTTTTGTCCCTGTCCCGTCGGCGAGCCGCCCAGCGCTGCGCGCAGGTCGGCTCCCCAACCCACACGGCGTTGGCAATCCAGAGAGCCTGATCCGGCCTTGATCCGGTCTATCGTCGCTGCGATGCGATGGATCCCCACGATCGCGGCGGTCGTCGCCGTTGTCGGGTTGCTCGGGCCGATCCCGCGTGCGGTCCAGCCGGTCTCCGATCAGTCTGCGCCCCAGTGGCTGCACGCGGTCGAGCGCCACATGCCTGGAGCGGCCGACGAACCTGCCATCGAGGTCGGCCGATGGTCCTCCGCGGATCTCGGCCGTACGCTAATCCAGCTCCGCCGGAGGCCGCTCCCGGCGCGCATGCTGATCGAAGGTGCGCTGCTGCACCTCGATATCTCGTTGCTGGTGCCCATCCGTGCCACGTCGCCGATCTTCGACGCGGAACGGGGCGTCGTGGAGTCGAGCGACGGAAGCATTGTCGGCGCCGGCAGTCCTGCGACGCATCTCGAGTTCGGCCGCGCGCTGCTCGACATGCTGCTGCCTTCTCCCTCCCACCACCAGAGCGGAGCGCAGTGGTACCGCGCGGCGGCGGCGCACCTCGGCGGGAAGTACGACCACGCGAATGGGCTCGTCCACCTCGCGCGCGCGCGCAGGCTCTTTCCGCGCGACGCGTTCGTGCTCTTCGCGAGCGGCTGTCTGCACGAAGTGCTCGCTGCGCCACGGGTGCAGACCGTGATCGAAACGACGAGGCTGAGCCACCGGGAATCGTTCGACGTCGAAAGCGCCGGCTTGAACCTGCGTCAGGCGGAGCGGTTCTTCGCGCAGGCGCTGGAGAACGACACAACCTTCCACGAGGCCCGCGTGCGGCTGGCTCGCGTGATGAGTCTGCAGGGGCGGCAACAGGAGGCGCTCGCCGAGCTGCAGAAGGTTCCTGCAGACCTCGGCGACACTGTTGTCGCGTACCTCGCGCGGCTGTTCGCCGGACGGACGGAGGAGCTGCTCGGTCGCCAGGTCGCCGCGCGCAAGTCGTTCGAACGGGCGGCGGCGCTCTTTCCGAGCGCCCAGTCTCCCCAGCTGGCGCTGAGCCGGCTGGCAATCGTGCGAGGCGAGCGCGAGGCCGCGAGCAGCGTGCTGTCCGTTCTTGCGGCACCTGTCGAGAACGCGGCCCGCTCGGATCCATGGTGGACTTATCACATGGGACCCGGCCGCTCGGCGGATGCCCTCATCGCGGATTTCCGGTACCGCGTCGCCAGCGAGAGGCTCCGATGACACGTGGGTGGTCGATCCTTCCGGCGCTGTTGCTCGCGCTCGCGCAGACCTTCACGTCGTCGGTCGAGGCGGTGCGCGTCGATGTCCTGGTGACTGCAGGCGGACGGGTCGTTCGGAACCTCGCACCGACCGACTTCGTGGTTCGCGACGACGGCGCCCTTCAGAAGGTGGACTTCGTCAGCTTCGAGAATTCGCCGCTGAACGTGTCGCTCGCGTTGGATATGAGCGCAAGCGTGGGCGGCACGCGGCTGCAGCACCTGCGCAGCGCGGCCGACGCCCTGCTGTCGGGGCTCGAACGCCGCGATCGCGCGGCACTCGTCACGTTCAGCCACGCCGTGGTGGTGCGGCACGCGCTCACGCACGACATCGCTGCGGTCCGGACGGCGCTCGGTGATGCGCATCCGCACGGAGGGACGGCGCTCGTCGACGCTGCCCATGCCGCGCTCCTCTCGTCGTTCGAGACCGGATACGCCCGCGGCCTGGTCGTGTTGTTCTCGGACGGTCTCGACACCTCGAGCTGGCTCGAGCCGAAGCTGGTGCTGGATGGCGCGCGGCGCTCGGACACTGTCGTGTATGCCGTCGCGCCGGGAGCGGTGAGGAACGCGTTCCTCGCCGACCTCGCCGAAACGACCGGCGGAAAGCTCTTCGAAGGGGAGCCCAACGAAGAGCTTGCCAGGACGTTCGTGCGCATCCTGTCGGAGTTCCGCACGCGATACGTCGTGAGCTACACGCCGCGCGGCGCACAGAAGCCGGGGTGGCACCGTCTCGAGGTGCACGTGGACGTACCCGGCGCGTCGGTTACCGCGCGGCCCGGGTATTACCGATCGGAGCGGTGACGAGCGAAGGGCTGCGTCGACGAGCGGGCCACGCTGCCCGTGGCGTTGGAATGTACTACGGTCCACGAGCGTCCCTTTTCTGTCCCTATGAGCACCAAGTAGCTCGTAATGTGGGCTACGCCTCGTAAGGTCGCAATTCGGTAATTTCCTGAGCATTTCTGCTAAGTCGTTGACTCCGTAGGACGGGTGCCGGAAGCGGGACACGGACTCAAAATCCGGTTCACCGCAAGGTGAGTGTGGGTTCGACCCCCTCTTCCGGCACCATCCCTCACTTCGTTCGGTCTGATGCAGAGCGGCTCGCGCACGCGGCGCAGCGCGGGCGCGCGCGCCAGCGGGCTCGACCCCGGGAACCGAACGTCGTTCGGTCTGATCCAACGGCTGGGCCCGCGCGGACGCGCGTGAGCGGCTCAACCCTGGAACCGAACCCACCGGCATTTCGTTCGGTCTAATGCGAGCACGAGCGCTCAGGACCGGCGCATTGCCAGTCGCTAGCGGGCTCGACCGGGAACCGAACCACCGGTCACTTCGTTCAGTCTGATGCCACAGGACGCTCAGGCACGCGGCGCGCCCGGACTCGCCCGCGGCTTCTATCCACAGGCTGCTAGCTGGCCGACTCGTTTTGCTCTCAGGAAATCATCGGACGGTTGCCCGGCGAACAGCGGCAAGTCGTCCAGCCTGATCCCACGCCTGCACTTCCACTTCCAGGGGCTTGTTGCCGGCCTCGCCGATCGAAACCTGCGTCGGGAGCACCGCACCTTCCTCGGCGTCGATGGAACGCACGGGCCGGCCATTCACGTAGACATCCAGGCGGGAGATTCGCCGGCCCGCCTTCGACGGCGGAACCTTCGACGCGGCGTTCACAACAATCTTGCGGGCGCCGTTGCGGCCCACGGGTGTCACCGATAGCTGGAAAGACGGCTGTTGCCGGATGAGCCGTGCGGCCCTGGCCAGGAGATCGACGTTGTCTTCCAGGAGGTCGCGCCTGGTCATTCAATGTAGTACGTCGGGCTCGACACCGAATTCCTCGAGGGGCGAACCTGCGCGCAGACCGACGCGAATGCTGCGGCGCAGGGCCACGATCATCTCGGCGCCTTTCGGCAGTTTCTTGAAGGGAGACCTGGGATCCTTCTTCTGCGCCCGACGCAGATCGTCCAGCGACCAGAAGTTCGCGCCTCCCGCTCCGGTATTGCCGCCGGTACCAAGCACCGATCCAACTTCATTGTCCTGAAACCCTGCGGCGAAGATATCCGTCGCGCTGTACGACAGCGCGTCGGTGATCAGGACGACCGGACCGTAGTAGACCTGACCGACGCCATTGCACAACGTGCCGAGGGTCAGCGGAAATCCGGCTGAGTAGGTCGCACCCGTCAACACCGAGTCGCCGATCGACCGCAGCCATCGCTTCAGATCCCAGGCATCCGGAGCCGATTTGCAGATCTGAAAGTTCAGCGGCGTGTTGAGGAACTCGAACATCTCCGGTGCGATGGGATTGGGAGTAAACAGTTGCAGCAGCGACTCCGCGGCGCGGATGTTTCCACCCGGATTGCCGCGAACGTCCAGGATGAGACCGTCCTGCGGAAAGCCTTCCTTCGTGATCAGGTTGGTAAACGCTTTGAGGAAATGCCTCGCGTCGTCCACGTCGAAGCTGAAGAGCCGGATGTAGCCCAACGTCTGGCCGTTCACCGTCTTCTTCAATGCGTACATGATGTCTTTGATTGACCCGAGCGCGGCGGAGTCGTCGCGCGGGTACAGCGCTTTCTTGACCTCGAGGATGCGCGTCCTCTTCACGTCCAACGCCCTCTTCCTGCCGTGCGGAGTGGACGGTGCAGGGGCGTCGCCGGCCTTGTGGACCAACCAGTACTCTCGATGGCTCGCGACCACTCCATTCTTCGCGCGGTACAAGATGTCCACCCATATTTCATCCGGTGGCAACGTGCTGTTGAGCGGTCGGATGGTCAGATTGTCGAGTCCCCGCGCGAACCGGGCGTCGGGGTTGCTGCCGGCCTGCGACTCGCCATTGATTTCGATGGCCCTCACAATCGGGACACCGTTCCAGGCCAGCACTTCGACTCCGGGCTCGAACCTGGCCTCACGACCGTCGTCGGAAGCTGTGGGCGCGTCTTCACTGATCGCCGTCCGGGTGACGATGAATCGTTCGGCGCCGCGCTCGAAACACTGTTCGATGAGAAATGGCAGATACGCGGTGCACCCCCGGTACGGTTCGGGCAGGAGGTAAAGGGTGTGCAGGTCGCGGGTCGAACCAAATATCGACAACATGCGGCGGTGGAAGTCGATGGTGCTCTCGAGCTCCACGTTCCACTCGGCGAGCTGGAATCTGAGGAGTTTGAGCTGCTGGATGGGATTGATCGCGTGAATGGCGCGCTTCATCGGCAGATGCACGTAGTTCATCTCCATCAGCAGCAGCGCCTGATCGACGATTCGCAGACGTTCCTGCCTGGAGAGTCGTGCCCGTCGTTCAGACGAATGAAGAAAGGCGCCAAGGTCTCTCCCTGTTCTGCGGGCGTTGCGCGAATCGGCGATCTCCAGCAGTTCCAGCCTCTTGCCGAGTTCGACTTCAGCCATGATCCTCCCTCGGTTGCGCGCACACCGTCATGGCGCCAGAACAGGGAAATAGCCGGCACCAGAGACCTTGATGCCGGCTATCGCCTTACTTCTTCTTCTTGGTCTTCTTGGCCGGTTTCTTCTTTCCGCCTCCGGCTTGACCGCCTCCCGGATCGCCTTCTCTGCCTGCGCCCATGATCAGCCTCCTCCTGTTGTGCGTGGAACGATCTGCCTGGCTCCGAGCAGTTGCCCAAGCTGCCGCAAGCGGACCTGAATGTCGGGCCGCCGCGCGTACCCCCGGTAGTTGTCTTCGCCCCAGCGAACCTGGAGAGCCGCCCGACTGGACTCGGCGCGGGTGGCGTAATCGTACGCAACTGAGCTGTCGCCCACAAGCAGCACGGACCTCGCCGACACCAGCCACGCGCGCCATTCCGATTCGAGCTGTGCGGCCGAGGCGAACACCCTCTGTGCCGCCTGCGCGTCTGCGAGCGCGCCTCGGCCGTCTCCCCCGGCGAAGCGAACTTCGGCCGATGCGAGCAGCGCCGTCGACAGGAGCCGGGGAAGCTTCAACTCCCTGGCCGCGCCCACGGCCTCCTCGACAAGTGGCGTCGCCTTTTTCGGCGCGCCAGAAATCGCCTGGGTGAGCGCGAGCGTCTGTTTCGCTTGCAGCGCTGCCTCCCTGTAGTCGCGTTCGGCCAGTCTGAGTGCTGCCGTCGCCCGGGTCATGGCTTCGACATGCTTGCCCAGGCTGAGCGCGATCTGCGCGCCGATCAATTCCACGTGGGCGAGTTGGGACTTGAATCCCGCTTCCGGTTCGGCTGCGATGGAATACGCTTCGTCGAGAGCGGACCTGGCTTCGTCGTATCGCCCCAACGCCCACAGCGTCGTCGCGCGATTGGCCTGATCCCATCCCATGCCGACCCGCGCGCCGAGCGACTTGTTGATCCGATAACTCTCGTCGAAATAGGGGAGGGCCTCGGGTATCTCTCCTGGTTCTCTCCGAGAAGGAGGCCGATGCTGGAATGGGTCGCCGCCAATCGCGCCGGGTCGCCGGCCTGCTTCGCCAGCTCCAGCTGCTCGGAAAACACTTTCATGGCGACCGCGTAATCGCCTTTGTCGCGATGGGCCCGTCCAAGCAGAATCAGGGCGTTGGAGGTTTCCGTGCGGTAGCCCGCCGGCTGGTAGAACTTCAACGCCGACTCGAGATGAGAGACGGCCTCATCGAAGCGGCCTTCCTGGGTGCTCAGACTGCCAAGGGCGAGCCGGGCCCGTGCTTCCAATCGAGTCGACTTGTCCTGGCGCGCAAAATCCAGAGCCTGCTGCAAGTACGTCCGCGTTTCGGCGAATTCGCCTCGCGCCAGCAGCGTGTAGCCGAGGTCGATCAAGCCGTTGGTCGCGAGCGATCGGCTGTTGAGCCGTTGCGCGGCTTTGACAGCGTCGGCAGCGATGGTCTTGGCGTGATTGCTGTCGCCCTCGGCGTAATACACGTTGCTGAGTTGCAGTTCGGTTCTGATCGCCTGGTACTCGTTGGACGAACCTCGTGATATCGCCAGCGATCGCTCCAGCTGCGCCCTGGCTTCGGGCAGTCTCCTGAGCCTGGCCAGCAACGATCCCCGCTGGTAGTACACCTCGGCCAGTCCTTCCTGGCTCGACATCGCCTGGTAGATGTCCTGCGCCCTGGCAAATGCGTCGTTCGCCTTCGGCAGCTCCCGGCGACGGCCATAGAGAATGCCGGAACGGAGAAATGCGGCGGCGGACTGCGGATCCAGCTGCGTCGCCCTGACGTACGATTCGATGGCCCGATCGAGATTCTCGTCTTTCTCATAGGCGCGGCCGAGATCGACATATGCCGCAGACTTTTCCCCGTCTCGAACCGAGTTCACGATCTGCGAGTACTTCTCGATCGCCGTCTTGAAGTTCCGGCCGAGCGTGGCCGCGACCGCGTCCAGATACATCGACTCGGCGGCCGACAAACTTGCGCGATCCGGGAGCAGCGCCATGGCTTGCAGGAGTTCCTCCCTGCCTCGGTCGGGGAGGCCCATCTCCGTGTAGGCTTCCGCCTGCCGAGCCCGCGCCAGGGCGAACCCATCGTCGATCTCCAGCGCGCGCTCCAGCGCCTTGCTCGCTTGAAAATACGCCCCTTCGCGAATGGCGCTCGTGCCGCGGTCGTACCACACGACGGCCTCGGGTGCCGGCACGTGCTGGCGTCGCCACAGACCCGGCGCGAACCACGCCGCCAGCAGCGCGGTCACGGCGCTCGCGGCGATCAGCGCCTTGAATCGGACAGACCGCCGGCGCGCGTTCGTGGTTGACGAAGACATTCGGGGCGGGCGAGACACAGCTCCTTCGAGTTCTCGCTTGAGTCCGAGCAGATCGGAGTGAAGTGCTCGTGCCGACTCGTACCGCGCCGCCGGATCTTTTGCCATCGCCCGCGCGATGATCGCGTCGAGAGCAGGTGGAACTGCCGGGTTGAGCTCGGATGGGGCTGGGGGAGTCTCGGTCACGACCCGTATCGAGACTTCGATCGGCGTTTCTCCCCCGAACGCGGGTCTGCCGGTCGCGCATTCGTAGAGGGTGACTCCGAGCGAGAAGATGTCGGAGCGTGCGTCGATGTGCTTTCCGTGCAACTGCTCGGGAGACATGAATCCCGGCGTGCCAACCGTGGTTCCCGCGACCGTCAAACGTTCCATCGTCGGCGCATTCGGAAGATCGGGCTGGGCGATCTTCGCGAGTCCGAAATCCAGCACCTTCAACTGCCCGCGCGGCGTGACGATGATGTTCTGGGGTTTGATGTCACGATGCATGACGCCGGCGGCGTGGGCCGCCTCCAGCGCCTGCGCCGCCTGTATGCCGATGTCCGCCACTTCGTCGGGAGGCAGCGGGTGCGTTCGGATCCGCTCGGCCAGACTCTGGCCGTCGATGTATTGCATGACGATGAAGATGCGGTCGTCTTCTTCGCCGACCTCATGGATGGAGCAGATGTTGGGATGGTCGAGTGCCGCGGCGGCCTTGGCCTCGTTGATCAGCCGTTGCCTGGCCTGATAGTTGCCCGCGGACGGCTCGGGCAGCATCTTGATGGCAACGTTGCGGCCGAGCGTGGTGTCTTCCGCGAGAAAGACCTCACCCATCCCGCCCGAGCCGAGCTTCCGAATGATTCGGTAGTGGCTGATCTCTGAAGGTATCAAGACAGACAGATTCTAAGCCCTGCCGTAGCCCTTCGAGCCAAGAACCGCTATCAGCCCTCTACATGTCCTTCGCTATCGCAATCGGCCTGGCGAGTGGCCATCGGCGTCCGAAGCAGTGCGCGGAACCGACGCCGCGGGCCGAGCCAGGCGTGACAGCAAATTGGGGTGAGCTTGTGCTGCCGTGCTTTTCGCATGAGGAGCCAGGAGGAGGACATGCCCCAACTTCCCGTCGGCTTACTCGCCATCGTATGTTGCCTGCTGCCGGGACCTGCATTCGCACAGCGGGATATTGAGATCCTTCCGCTCGCAGACGGCAGCGTCATCAGGTTTGAGCGATTTGATGGCGCGCTGCTCCGGCTCAAGGAAGGCCGGCAGATCGCTCGCGTGAGGTTGCCGCGGGCAACGCTGATCGAACGACGGACGGACGTTGTCCTGTCGAAAGACGAATCGCGGCTGCTCGTGGTTCACAGTGACTCCCGGTTACCACTATCCGCCACGACACCGCGTGGCGATTCTGGATTCGACGTCGCTGCGCACGATCGCGCAGCTTCCGCTTGGCGACTGCAGCTTCCTGGACTTGCGTCCGCTGCCCGAGCACGTGACGATGCTGTGCCAGCAGTCGCAAGACCCGGGCGACAGGAAAAAGAAGAAGACACTCGCGCTGGTGACGCTCGATCTGAATCGCGCCCAGGTAACCCGCTGGTTCGATCTCGGGGGAGAGCGCCGAGGAGATTGGCTCGGCCCGATGTTCTTCGGCTACCACGATCTGACATTGCCGCTCCGCGTGACGACAGAAGGATGCGGAACGGTCCACGCTTCCGAACCAGAATCCTTGACAACCGTGGATGCGAGCGAACATCCGGCGCACATCATCGTCTTGATTCGGAAGGCCGGGTTGAGAGCAACAGACGGACCGACAACAGGTGAAGTGTGGTTCGTCGGGTCCAACATCACGGACGCACCGAGGCGAGTGAGGACGTTAGCGAAGAGGCCAAAGACGGCAAGGCTCTGCGGAGATCGACTGCACGTGACCGAAGAATAAGACGCCCCCCACGGGCATGCCGCGGGGTCTCGCCTTTGTGTCCGCTTCAAAGCGCCTTGTCGTTTTCTCTTTCAGGACTTCTGCCTCGGCCGCCGGGGACTCTCCTCAGCACGATCACGCCGCCGAAGCGGCGAGGAGGTCGACATGGATCCGTTCGCCAAGACACGTCTGGAGTCGCGTCGCGGCTTTCTGGGCACGCTCGGACTCGGTGCGGGAGCACTGGGGATTACCACCCTGGGCGACCTGGTGCTTCCGCAACCCGCTGCGGCACAGAGCTGCGCGCCGCCCGGCGCCACCGGCACTCCGGTGCCATGGCGTCGAGACTGTCGGCCGATTCGTCCGCGGCGGCCCGCCTCGACACTCAGCTCCGCCGAGGTCACCAAGCTGAAGGCGGCGTACAAGGCGATGCGCGATCTCGCCACCAGCGACCCCAACGACCCGCGCGGCTTCACCCACCAGGCCAACGTCCACTGCTGGAACTGCGGGCAGTCGACGCAGATCCACAACAAGTGGAGCTTCTTCGCGTGGCATCGTGCCGAGCTGTACCTTCCACGAGAAGATCCTGGGCAAGCTGATCAACGACCCGGACTTCCGCCTCCCATACTGGGACTGGGACGTCACGAGCCACCGCACAATCCCCGGTGCGTATACCAGCCCCAACGACGCGACCAACCCGCTGTTCAACGCGACGCGCACGAAGAGCCCACCGATCAAGTGCCGGCGGCCTGGGTGGACGATGACACGATGGAGAGCATCCTCACACTCGGCACATTCGCCGAGTTCGGCGGCACCGCGAGTGCGCCGGGCTCTCCTGAAGGCACGCCGCACGGGCCAGTCCACGGGTGGATTGACGGCGACATGGGCGCCTTTGCCACCGCCGCCAAGGATCCGGTGTTCTTCGCGCATCACTCCAACATCGACAAAATCTGGTCGGACTGGATCAAGCTGGATTCGCTGCACACCAATCCCACCGATCCGGCATTCCTCGATCAGACCTTCACGTTCTTCGACGAGAACAAGGCATGGCGCTCGATCAAGGCGTCCCAGGTGCTCGACCATGAAAACCGCCTGCGCTACGTCTACGGTCCGTCGAAGTTCTTCGAGCAGCTGACGTGCCTCATCCTCGACTGGGTCGTGGTGCGGACGACATGGCCGAAGCTGCAGCGGCTGGAGTTCACGCCGGCGCTGCGCGAGACGCTGCGGAAGGCCGGTGCGGAACAAGGCGCGCGTTCGACTGCACCTGTCGGGACTGCAGTTGCCGCTCGATCGGACCGAGGTCTACCAGATCTACTCCGACGCCAAGGAGGCCGAGGCCAATCGTGGCGGCGAAAGCCCCGCATTCGTGGGCGTCGCGTCCGTCGTGCAGAACGACCGAGAGAATCGGCATCCGGTCACGACACCGCCAAGCGTGACCGTTCCGGCCACCAAGCGGATGCCTGAACTGATGCAGCGCACCGGGACTGTCGAGCTGTTCGCCGTCGCCAGCGCGGTCAAGCCCGGCCGTCCGTTCCGTCTTCGCGCCAGGGACGTATACTTCTCGGTAGGACGTCAAGCGAATGAGTGAGCGGCGGGTCTGGCTGACACTGTGCTGTGCCTTTATCGCGTGGTCGGCGGCCGTCCCGCCGCCGACCCACGCCCGCTGGCAATCATCCTCCAGAAGCTTCGAGGTGACTGTCCCTGCCGAGTGGCGCTCGGCGGATCGGCTGCTGCTCATGGCACGAGAGGTGTCACTGCCGAAGAACCAGTCGGTCGTTTTCGAATTCTTCGCGACTGCCAGCAGGGCAGAGCCGGTTCGACTTGGTTCGTACGGTGTCGTCGCGGAGTCCGACACCGCCACCGGCAACTGGCATCTCGAAGTGCTGCCCGTGAACGTGACCAAGCCGCTACGCCGCTGGCTGGAGGCCAGGCCGCGTGAGACGACGCTCGCGGTAAGGGTGGATGTCGTCGATGGCGACCAGCGGCCCATGCCAGACGTGAAGTGGACGGCGCGAACGATCGAGATTGACGCGCGGCCAAAGCCCTGACATCGCTCAGCGGCGCGCTTCGGGCCAGAGCGCCAGCGACGCCGGGCAGACGCGCCGCATCCGGCGGATGCGCGCGGACCAGCGCGATCGAGCGACCGCTCGTCGTCGGCGGTCCACTGAAACCCGTAGGCCTCGCGGAGGTCCGCGGGCAGCAGGCCGATCGTCGCCAGGCGGTTCACGCGCGAGGCGGGCCACACAAGCCCGGCATATGGCGGCGACACAACTTCACGCGCTAGCTCGCGCGCGGCCGACGTGACCGCCAGCGTCCCGTCCGTGCGCATCGTCGACATGTACTCCGCGAGCGCTGCGCTCGATTGCGGGACGCGCGCCCAGAGGAATGCGCAGGCGCGCAGTGATCTCCTCCCCCTCGACGATGTAGGCCTCGCGCTCGGCGGCGGTGAGCGGGCCGACAAAGCGCTCGTAGGCGAGCGGCATCGAGTCGCGGAGAGTGGCGTCCACCCAGATCAAGAGCGCCGGGTCGCAGGCGGTGTAGGGCGTGCCGGCGCTGAATCGGCCCGCGGCGTTCGGTCAGGACGCCGTGCACGCGGTCATGGATGCCGTTGATGCGATCGATGGCTGCCTGCTGTTCGGCCGGCGTCCCGAAGGTCAGCGCCAGCATCGCCTTGATGGTCGCGTGCAGCCGCAGCACCCGCGCGGCGGGACTGCTGCGGAAGGTGCTGTGCTCGGCGACGCCGGCCGCCACCAGTGGATGCGCCAGCTGGAGCAGAATCGCGCGGCCCCAGCCGAGCACGGCCAGTCGCTCGCCGTTGATCCGGGCGTTTACGGTCACGGGGAGCATTGTAGGGGCGGGGTGGGGGTGGGGCGTGGGAACGTGGGAACGTGGGAACGTGGGAACGGTGGGGCGTAGGAGCGCGGGAGGTGTGGCACAATGCGCCCATGCGCGACCTGCCTGTCGCCTGCTCGCTCTCGGCTGATGAGCTGGGAGTGCGCCGCCAGGCGCTGCTGCCGGGGCTGCTCGCCCTCGCAACCGGGCATCACGACCTCGAGCAGGGCCGTCGCCTGACATTCCCTCCGGCCGCCGGCACCCTCGACGCCATCGCGCGCGCGATCGACGCCGAACGGCACTGCTGTCCGTTCCTTCGATTCGCCCTGACGGTCGACCAGGCTGACGCGCCCTTCACGCTCGACATCACCGGCCCACCGGGGACGAAGGAGTTCCTGGCGGACCTCCTCGGTGAATCCGCGTAATTTCGTCAATCGTCAATTCCCATGAACGTTCTCCTCCTCGCCATGCCGGACTCGTTCGAGCACATGGCGCCGGTCGTCATCCGGATGCCGAACGGGGCATTGACGTCGCTGGCCGGCAACGTGGACCGGCATCACACCGTCGCGGTGGCAGATCTGATCCTCGCACAGGGCCGCGTGCTTGAGACGGTGGAAGCGCTCGTCAGCACGCACGCGCCGGACGTCGTTGGCCTGTCGGTCATGACCTTCCAGCGGCGCACCGCGCTCCGACTGGTCGCGCACATCAAGCGCTGGCGGCCCGACGTCACCGTCGTCGTCGGCGGCTACGACCCGAGCCTGGCCGCCGACGCTTATGCCGACCCGGACTCCGGCGTCGACGCGGTCGTGCGCGGGGAAGGGGAGACCACGTTCCGCGAGCTGCTGCGCGCCCTCGAGCGCCGCGCGCCGCTCGATCGCATCGCCGGACTGTCGTGGCGCGACCAGAGTGGGCGGCTCTCCACAACCCGGACCGGCCGGTGAGCGGGCTAACGGGACAGGAGATTGCCCTGCCGAACCGCGCCGCGCGCGTCCTCGGCGGCTACACGATGCTCGGCCGCCAGGTGGACGTCGTCGAGACCTCGCGCGGTTGCACGTTCGACTGCAGCTTCTGCTCGATCATCGAGATGCGCGGCAGGAACTTCCACACCTTCACGCTGGAGCGCGTGCTCGCCGATATCGCGGACGCGAGGGCGCGCGGCGCGCGAACGATCTTCCTCGTCGACGACAACATCACGCTTGACGTCAGCCGATTCATGACGCTCTGCCGCGCCATCGTCGAGACGGGCCTCGACGATCTCGACTACGTCGTGCAGGGGATGACGGCCCCGATCGCGCAGCACGGCGAGACGCTGGCGCCGCTGATGCGGCGCGCCGGCTTCCGCTACGTGTTCCTCGGCATCGAGAACGTGCTCGCCGACGACCTGATCTTCCTTCGCGCCCGCGCGAAGAACCTGAAGCGCGAGGGAGGCAAGCCGGTTGGCAACGCCGCGCTCGACGCCGTGCGCCACCTCCACCGCAACGGCATGTTCGTCGTCGGTGGCCTGATCGTCGGCAACCCCGACGACACGGCCGAAGCGATCGAGACCAATCTCGCGTTCGCGCGCGAGCACATCGACTGGCCGTACATCCAGCACCCGACGCCCTATCCACGTACGCCGATGACCCGCGAGTTCCGCGAGCGCGGGCTCATCGTCAGCGAGGCGCTGGAGGAGTACGACGGCACGACGGCCGTGGTGAAGACGGCGCACCTGACGGCCGAGGACGTGGAGTTCCGCCGCTGGCGCGCGGAGCGCTGGATGAAGGTGCGGCACATGCCGGCCGCGCTCCGCCACGACCCGTGGTTCGTGCTCACGCACGCGCGCCGCATGTTCGCCCACACGTTTCGCGGCGCCTCCTGGCGGACGTGGCTGCGGCTCGAAGACGAGCGCGCGGCGTTCCTCCGCTACAAGCAGCTGCGCAGCCAGGAACGCGAGTACGTCCCGCTACCGGTCGACGCGCCGCTTCGTCAGCGCCAGCAGATTGCCTGAGACGATCAACGCGGCGCCGCCCAGCATCCACCAGGACACCCGCTCGCCGAGAACGGTCACGCCGAGCACCAGCGTCACCGGCACCGCAAGGTAGAACAACACGCTCGTCGTCAACGTCGGCAACCGCGTGGTCAGGCGCGTCCACAGGGTGTGCTGCACGAGCGTGCACACCACGGCCAGCACCATGAGCCAGAACCAGTCGTGGGACGAGAGCCGCCAGTTCGCGGCCGGCAGCATCGGCAGGAACACCACGAGCGCGAAGACGAACTGCCCCAGCACGCGGATCGCCGACGACAGGTGCGACAGGCGCTGGTGAAGGATGGGCAGGAACGCATAGAAGAACGCGCTGACGATGCCGAGGAGCAGGCCGAGCGTGTCGCGATTCTGCAGCGACCAGCGCGGCGCGACCATCAGGCTCCCGGCGACGGCCAGTGCGACTGCCAGCAGGTCCACGCGCTCGACGCGGTGGTGGCCGATGAGCCAGCCCAGGACGACGAGGTGCACGCCGAAGGTGGATTGGCCGATGACCGCGATTGCGGCCGAGGAGGCCTTGATGCTGAGGAAGTAGAGCGCCCAGTGCGCGCCGAAGAGCAGGCCGATCAGCGCCAGCGCGCGCCACTCCCGCGGCGTCGGCGTCACCCACCGCCGCGCGAGCGTGATGACGATGGCGATACCCGTCGCCGCGACACCGAGACGGACGAGGCCAATCGTCCACGGGTTCGCCGCGACGTGCCTGATGATGATCGGCACGGCGCCCATCATCAGGATCGTCGCCGCCGCCTCGATCGTGTCACGCATCGGCAGGAATCATAGCCACCCTGATAAGACTGAGTCTCATTTCCATGTTTGGCGCTTTCACGCCGCCGGTGCTACGGTGGGGCTGTCTATCAGGAGGCAGGAGTCAGCCATGAGCATGAGCCAGGTGGTGCAGGACGCGTTGAACCAGCAGATCAACAACGAGCTGGGCGCGTCGTACGAATATCTCGCGATGTCGGCGTGGTGCGAGACCCAGTCGCTGCACGGCAGCGCACGCTGGCTGCGCCTGCAGAGCCAGGAAGAGCACGGACATGCGATGAAGCTCTTCGACTTCGTCATCGCGCGCGGCGGCCTCGTGGACCTGAAGGCCATGCCGGCGCCGAGCCAGAAGTTCGCCTCGCTGCACGACGTCTTCGACAAGGTGCTCAAGCAGGAGAAGCAGGTGAGCCAGCAGATCGACGCGCTGTACGAGCTGGCCTTCAAGGAGAAAGCCTTCTCGGCGACCGTCGAGCTCCAGTGGTTCCTCACCGAGCAGGTCGAGGAAGAGAAGTCGTCGCGCGAGATCCTCGCCAAGCTCAAGATGATCGGCAACGACATCCCGTCAGTGCTCGATCTCGATCGCGAGCTGGGCGCCCGCTCGAGCGCTGGCTAGGCGCCACTTGCGCCTGTCGCGCGTCGCGGCGTCCCGAGGTATCCGCAGATTTCACAGAGCACGCAGATACGAAGCCGATCGGGTGGCCGGGCAAGGTCCGGTTGCCGGCCGCCCCGATCGGCTGCTGTCTGGTGAGCGCCGCGCGGGCTGGTTCGCAGGATCGCAAGTTCGCGATCGCATCTGCGAAACCTGCGTAATCTGCGGATAGATCGTCTTTCGGATCCCGGCCTGACGTCCCAGCCTCACTTCGCCGGCACAGCGGCAATCTCGTCGTACATCTTCTGCACAGACTCTCGAAGATTGGTCGTCAGCGTCGCGTACGCCGCGTCGTCGTTCTCGGCGTCAGTGACCTGCTTCACCGGCGGTCCCACCCGCAGCGTCACGCGCGAGCCGGCGCCTGGCAGCAGCGCGCGCCAGTTGAGAGGACGGTTGCGCGGCCACAAGTCGAAGACGCCATCGAGCGCGACAGGCACGATCGGCACGTCGAGATGGCGCGCCAGGATCGACGCGCCCTTCTTGAAGTGCTTCACTGAGCCGTCGATGGAACGCTCGCCCTCCGGGAACAGCACCAGGATGCGGCCTTCGCGCAGTCCCGCCGCCCCGGCCTGCATTGCCGACACGAGGCTTGCGTCGGGGTCGACGGGGACGAGATTCACCTGCCGCGCGAGCCAGCGCGTGAGGGGCGTCTCGAAGTACTCGCTGGCGCCGACGAAGAACACCTGGCGCGCCAGCCGGTACGGCAGCGCCGCCATCAGGAAGAACGGATCCAGATAACTCTGGTGGTTCGGGCTGATCAGATACGGACCCCGTGCCGGAAAGTGCTCGGCCCCCTCGAGCGTCACGCGCACACCCGGAGCGAGCAGCAGGCGAATGGCCTTGATCGCGAGAAACAGCACGGCCGGCACCACCGTGTGCGGTCGCAGCCACTCGCGAAACTGCGCCTCGTCGGTCGCGTTCGCCGTCAGCAGCGTGCGCCATGATGCCGATTCTGCCGCGCCGCCGCCTTCCTTCGCGTGGGCGAGCATCGACTCGGCCAGCTCGCGCACCGTGTAGAGGCGCTGCAACTCTTCTTCGGGGACGTCGGCGCCCACGCGCTGCTCGAGAGCGGTCAGCAGCTCGACCCGCTCCATCGAATCGAGGCCCAGGTCCAGCTCGAGGTTGGCGTCGGGAAGGATCGTCGCGCCCGGCTTCGCGGCGCTCCGGATGACGTCGAGGATCACCGCCAGATCCGGCCGCTCGAGAAACGCGCGGTCCTCGTCGCTGACGGTCGGACCGCCGGGTTCGTGCTTCGCCGAGGCCGCGGTCTTGACGCGGCGCTCCACCTCGAACCGCTTGATCTTGCCCGTGGAGGTCCGCGGCAGCGGGTCCATCCAGATCTCGTAGCCGAGGACCCGCTTGTGATGCGGGAGGTGCACCGAGGCGCCTTCCATCTCGAAGCGGATGATGTCGCCGACGTTCGCGATCTTGCGCTCGCGCAGCACCAGCGGATCCGGCACGACGACGGCGTACAGCCGCTCGGCCGACGGCTCGCCGGGCCGGGCGAGCCCCAGGACGCAGATTTCCTTGATGAACGCCGACTTCCGGTAGTTCGTCTCGATCTCTTCGGGATAGATGTTCTTGCCGGAGCTGAGGACGATCAGCTCCTTCATGCGCCCGGTGATAGTCAGGCGACCCTGCGCGTCGAGGCGGCCGAGATCGCCCGTGTGAAGCCATCCTTCGCGCAGGACGGCGGCCGTGGCGTCGGGACGATTGAAGTAGCCGCGCATCACGATCGGCCCGCGAATCAGGACTTCGCCGTCCGGCATCTCTTCCGCGTCGCCGCCGGCCGGCGCGGCGATGCGCACCTCGTTGCCGGGCAGCGGCTGGCCGACCGTGTCCACGGCGGGATCACCGGGCCGCGTCAGGGTCGCGGCGCCGGAGGTCTCCGTCAGGCCGTATCCCTGCAGGATGTCGAAGCCGAGCCGGAAGAGGTCGGCGCCGATGGCCGGGTCGAACCGCGATCCGCCGCTCACCATCAACCGCATCCGCCCGCCGAGTCCCTTGTGCACGCGCCGGAAGAGCAGCGGTCCCAGGTTGAGCCCGACGCGGCGGCCGGCTCCGTTCAGTGCCAGCAGCCAGGCAAACGCCGTGCGGCCCAGCCACCCCGCCTTGGCCACCTGCGCCGTGACGCGCTGGTGGATCAGGTAAAAGAACTGCGGCACGCACGCGAAGATCGTCACGCCGCGCTCGGCCAGCGCTCGCAGCAGTTCGGTGGTATTGACCGTCTCGAGAAAGACGACGCGCGCGCCGATCGAGAACGGGAGCAGCAGGTTCGCCATCTGCGCGAGCGCGTGGAAGAGCGGCAGGACCCCCAGAATCGTGTCGCCCTCGTCGACGCGCACGACCTCGAACGCGCCGGCACGTTCGGCGAGGAGGTTCTCGTGCGTCAGGACCACGCCCTTCGGATCGCTGGTCGTGCCCGAGGTGTACAGGATGACCGCCGGGTCGTCCGGCCGCGCCGGACACGCCGGCAGCGGGGGCGCCGGCATCTGGCCGCCGATCATCCCTTCGAAGTTGACGGTCTCGTCGGCCTGGCCGTGCAGCAGCACGATCCGGCAGTCGCTCGCCGCGGCAGCACGCC
Organism: Vicinamibacteria bacterium; assembly: GCA_963719755.1. Classification (GTDB taxonomy): domain Bacteria; phylum Acidobacteriota; class Vicinamibacteria; order Vicinamibacterales; family JAENWD01; genus JAENWD01. The sequence goes on from CAVRDA010000018.1 coordinate 380,289, forward strand.
CGGCGCGAACGGTCTCCAGGTACTTCGGGCTGGTGAAGAAGACGCGAGCGGCGGAATCGCGCAGCAGCGTCTCGACCTGCGACGGCTTGTACGCCGTGTCGAGCGGCACGGCCACGGCGCCGCGCCTGAGGATGCCCAGATAGGCCGCGCACCAGTGCCCGTCGTTGTCGGCCAGGATCGCGCAGCGGTCGCCGGGCGCGATGCCGATGACCGCGAGCCAGGCGGCCGTGCGCTCCGCCATCTCACGCAGCCGCGCGTAGCGAGATTGCGTCGAGATGGTCCTTGTGCTGGACCTCGATGGCGGTGCGTCCGCTGTGGCGATCGGCCGCCCAGGCGAACTGTTCGAAGAAGTTCTGCATGCGCGCCGCGGCGGCGACGCGAATCATAGCAGAGGTAGATCAGCCGACCTTGCTGAGGCGGATGCGGATCGGGCTGGGGCCCGCGTGCAGAGCGAGCTCGGCCAGTTCGGCCGACATGAACGTCACGACGCCGCGTGCCAGCGACTTGGCGCACGGGCCCGGCTGCACCGCAAAGGCCATTGTCCGGCCAGACACCGTAGGAGTGACCAGGGGCCGTGGACCCGATTTGCCATCGGGCACGACGCCGTCGAGCATCGCGTCGCCTTCGACGGCCCCTCGATCGACGCGGAGGACGAGCGAGATCCGGCCGCCCGTGCTCGTGCGACCGACCCACTGACCGCCGACGCCGTTCATCGCCGGCGACAGCAGCCCCGACCGGAGGCCGGCGCCCCCGCCGAGGGCGTCGGTTGCGAGGGGCAGGACGGCGCCATCCACGTGCAGCACACCCCCGGCCAGTACGGCGACCAGCAGCGCCGACTTGGCGCGCCATGTAGAGATCGTTGCCAGGCTCATGCCACCCCTCTTCCCGCCTTCACGTGGCGAACTCCATGCCAGGGCAGATCTCGGCCCGAAGCCGCATCCGGGGTGTTAGACGGCGGGAATTGCGCCGTGGTTCGCTGGGTGGCGTTCGGTTCTGGCACGTCGGCGTCCGGCGAGGACGGGACGCCGGCGGGTTGCTCAATTCCGGCGCTTGCCGTCGACGATCCAGCGGTACAGGCTTCGTGGTGAGCCGCCGCTGTCCGTGAACACCTCGGTCTTCTCCGGCTCCCAGTCGCCCATCGTGAAGGCGTGGGAGACGACCCGCGACCCGGGCTTGAGTTGGCTGGTCAAAGCTGGCCGCAGCCGGAGGTTCCACTCCGAGAGCAGATAGAGGGTGACGACCGAAGCCGGCGAGAGGTCCACTGTCAGGATGTCCTGCTGCTTGAAGCTGACGAGATGCTCGACGCCGGCGGCCTTGGCGTTGGCCTCCGATTCGCGGATCCGGTCTGGGTCGATGTCAAAGCCCACGGCCTTGGCGCCGTATTTCTTCGCCGCCGCGACCACGATGCGACCGTCCCCGCAGCCCAGGTCGTAGACGACGTCGGAGGAACTCACGTTGGCGAGCGCGAGCATCCGATCGACGACGTCGGCGGGCGTCGGCACGTACGGGACCTGTGAGGCCGGGCGGTTCTGGACCGCCTGACTGGCGGCAAGCGGGATGGCCAGGGCAGCGCACGCGAGTGCCGCGAGAGGAAGCATCCGGGGACGTCCTGCCATGTCTCGATCCTCCTGAACGGGTGGGGAGGAGGCCAGCGTACCACGGCTGGCCGGCCTGTCAGCGGCCCGCTTCGCGGCAGCCGTGCACTGGCTGGACAACTTGCGGGCTGGCAAAGAGTTAGAGCCGGCCCGGACGGCTGAAAGCGGCGAGGGCGAACGCCAAAAACGGCTAAAAACGGCCAGAAAACAACCGTTTCCCGTTGTCAGTCGTCCCGAACCGCGCTATACTAGCAGGGTTCCACACGCTCTAAATCCCTGGCACCTACCACTCTCTTCCGAACGGGGGACTCGTGACTTTCCAGGTTGGGGACAAGGTCATTTACCCGAATCATGGCCTCGGTGTCGTCGAACGTATTGAAGAAAAGACCATCCTCGGTACCACCTGCGGGTTCTATCACTTGAAGATCGTGGCGAACGAAACCACGGTGCTGGTGCCGGTGGCGAATGCGGACGAAGTCGGGCTTCGTCGCGCGATTACAGACGCGGACGTCGATCGCCTGTTCGGACGCCTGGGCGACGGGCAGATTGACGATCATCAGAACTGGAAGGGCCGCTTCAAGGACAACTCCGACAAGATGCGCAGCGGTTCGATCTTCGACATGGCGGACGTGCTGAAGAGCCTCACGTTCCTCGCCCGGTCGAAGAGCCTGTCGTTCCGCGAAAAGCGAATGCTCGATCGCGCCCGCGCGCTCATCATCACCGAGGTCTCGGACGTCATTCGCGAGAAGTCGGTGGCGGTCGAGGGCCGGGTCGATCAGGCCCTCGAGCAGTGCTTCGCGACCAAGGCGCGACTGACGCCGCCTCGGCCGACGCTCACCGCGGTCTCACGGCCGAAGGTGAAGACGACCGGCACGATGGTCGCCGCCCGAGCCAACGCCTCTACGCCCCGTCGCGCGTCGTAAGTCCCCGCGACCACGCTTCAAGGGCCCGATCCGTTGGAAAACGGGTCGGGCCCTTTTATTTTGGTGTAGTGGCAAGTGCGAAGTGCAGAGTGCAGAGTGCGGAGTGCAGAGTGGAGTCGGTCGACGCGGAGTCCGTCACGAAGCCCAGCCCGTCACTTTGCACTTTGCATTTTCCACTTCGCACTTCAAGATTCTCCCAATGTCCGTCGTAGCGCCCCTCGAGGAGCGAATCGATCCTCCGGACGTGTTGAAGACGCTCGTCGCGGCCGTTCGCTCGGTGTCGGCGTTTGTCGCCATCGCGGCCTACGTGCTGATCGCGGCACCGCCGGGGATGCTGATCACGCAGCTCACCGGGCGCAACGGGCTGCTCTACGACCTCGGCCACATCGGCGCCTGGATCGGCCTGAAGCTTGCCGGCATCCGCGTCGTCATTCGCGGGCGTGAGCACCTGACGCCCGGGCGGGCCGTGGTCTTCTGCGCGAACCACGAGAGCAACGTCGACCCGCCGGTGCTGTTCCAGGTGCTGCACCGCCGCCTGCACGTCCTCTACAAGGCCGAGCTGTCGAAGCTCCCGCTGCTGGGACGCGTGTTCATCCTCGGCGGGTTCGTGCCCGTGGAACGCGACAACCGCGAGGCGGCGATGGCGTCGGTGTCGCGTGGCGCCGAGTCGCTGCGTGCCGGCAACTCCTTCCTGATCTTCCCGGAAGGCACGCGGTCCCGCACGCGCCAGCTCTTGCCCTTCAAGAAGGGCGGGTTCATCATGGCGCTGCAGGCGCAGGCGCCAATCGTGCCGGTCGCCATCCACGGCGGTCGGGCGGCCATGCGCAAAGGCAGCAGGCTGGTCTGGCCGACGACGGTGACGGTGACCATCGGGCCGGCCATCGAGACTCGTGGGCTCACAGTCGACGACCGCGACCAGCTCATCGGGTTGGTCCGCGACACGATCCAGCGGATGCTCGACTGAAACTTCCCGGCTCGCGCCGACGAATGGCTGGCTATGGAGACACTGGCCTTCCTGGGTCGCACCCTCGGCTTCTCGTTTGCCGCGGGCATCAACCTGTATGCGACCGTCGCGCTCATCGGCCTGGCCGGCCGGTTCGGCTGGGTGGAGCTGCCAGCCGACTACGCGATCTTCAACAACGACTGGGTCATCGGCTCGGCGATGCTGCTCTACGTCGTCGAGTTCTTCGCGGACAAGGTGCCCTGGATCGACACGCTCTGGGACAGCATCCACACCTTCATCCGGCCCGTCGGCGGCGCGCTGGTGGCGGTGGCCGGGCTGGGCGACGCCTCGCCTGCCACGCAGGGCATGGTGGCGCTGCTCGGCGGCGCGGTCGCCGCCGGCAGCCATGCCACCAAGGCCGGCACGCGGGTCGTCGCGAACACCAGCCCCGAGCCGGTGTCGAACTGGCTGCTCAGCCTGTTCGAGGACGCGCTGGTCGTGGCCCTCGGCGCGCTGGCGCTGAAGTACCCCCTCGCCGCGCTCGCCGTCACGCTGCTGCTGGTGCTGGCCATCGTGATGCTGTTCGCGACGCTTGTCCGCGCGTTCCGGCGCCGCTTTGCGACGTGATAGACTCCGCCTTGCCGTGCCATTGCGCCGCCTGTGCCGGGCGGACTCGTGAGATATCCAGCCTTTCTCGTCCGATCGCGATACTGCCTGGCGGCGCTCGCGTTCGGCGGCGTCCTGCTCGGCTCCGCGGACGCCCCGCGGGGTCAGTCCGCCCCCTCCCAGGATCCGCAGCGTCCGACGTTCCGCCTCGACGCCAACTTCGTGCGCGTCGACATCTATCCGACCGCTGACGGCCGGCCGGTAACCGATCTCGCCGCCGCCGACTTCGAGGTGCTCGAAGACGGCGTCCCGCAGCAGATCGAGACCTTCGAATACATCAGGATTGCCGGCTCGACGCCGGTCGAGCAGCGCCGCGATCCCAACAACGTCGCGCAGATGCGTGCCGAGGCCGAGAACCCTCGCGCGCGCGTTTTCGTGATCTTTCTCGACACCGGCCTGACGGAGGTCGATGGCAGCCATCGCATGCAGCGCCCGCTGGTGAACATGCTCGACCGCATGCTCGGTCCCGACGACCTGTTTGCCGTCATGACGCCGCAGATGTCGCCAAGCGACCTGGCGTTTGCGCGCAAGACCGAGACAGTGGAGGGCTACCTGCGGCGGTACTGGACGTGGGGCCAGCGCGACCGGATGATGCCCGAGGACCCGGTGGAGCGGCGGTACACCGAATGCTACCCGCCGGGGCCCGGGCAAATCATCAGTTCGCTCGCCCAGGCACTGATCGATCTCCGGCGCGAGAAGTTCTCGCTCGATGCCCTCGAGGACGTGTCGATCTACCTGCGCGGCGTTCGGGAAGAGCGCAAGGCCGTCATCGCGGTCACCTCGGGCTGGCTGCTGTCGCGTGAAAACCCGTCGCTGATGGCGGGATCGAAGCCGCGCATCCCGCAACTGGGCACGACACCGGAAGGCCGGCTGACCACCGATCAGATGAAGTCCGACTACGGCTACTCGATCGACGACTGCGAGCGCGACCGCCAGACGCTCTCCAGCGTCGACTTCTTCCAGGAGTTCCGCGACCTGATCGACGTGGCCAACCGCGGCAACGTCAGCATCTACCCCTTCGATTCGCGCGGGCTGGCCGCGTCGGACTCGTCGGCTGGTTTCAGCCAGCGCAGCCCGGCGGCGGAAATCGCGCTCGTGCGGAGACGGGTGGAGGGGCTTCGGACGATCGCCGCGGAGACAGATGGCATTGCCATAGTCGAGACCAACGACTTCAACCGGGGCGCCGAGCGCATCGTCGCGGACATGTCCTCGTATTACCTGGTCGGCTACTACTCGAAGAACCCGAAGCTCGATGGGCGCTATCGCAAGATCAGCGTCAAGGTGAAGCGTTCAGGCGTGGAGGTCCGGGCACGAAGAGGCTACAAGGCGGCGACGGCGGCTGAACTGGCGCCGGCAACGACGGCTGCGAAGCCGTCCGGACCCGCACCGGGCGTGCAGGCCGCCATCACCGCGCTGGCCGCGATTCGGCCCACGGCTCTCCGCACGTCCGTCGGCTTCATTCGAGCCGGCATCGACGGCCTCGGGCCGATGCGCCTGTGGACGACGGTCGAGCTCGATGCCGCCGCGGCGAAGGGCGACTTCGCGCAGGGCGGCGACATCGCCGTCGTTGCCGCCGCCGCTGACGGCACCATGCTCGGGCAGGGCAGAGCGACTTTCTTGCCCGGCGCCCGGACTGCAGTCGTGGATCTCGGCGAAATCAAGGGCGCCGGCGGCGATCTCGTCGTGCGCACGCGTGCGAAGCCGAGCGGGGACGGCGCGGCGGTGACCGACACCGCCGTCGTCGCTGGCGACGCCGTCGGCGGCGCCGGTACTCTGGCGCCGCGGGCCGTCCACCGCGATGAAGTTCGTGCCGACCGCGGATGTCCGGTTTACCCGGGCGGATCGCGTGCGAGCGGAGGTGGTGATCGCGCGCGCAGGGGACTCCATCACCGCGACGCTGCTCGACCGTGCCGGCGGCGTCATCAACGTCCCCGTGACGACGGGCACGCGCGTCGAGGGGGCTGCGAACTGGGGGACTGCGGAGCTGGCACTGGCGCCGCTGGCGGCCGGGGACTACGTGCTCAAGATCGCCCTGGCCGGCTCGACCGGGCCGTCGGACGTCTACACGGGAATACGGGTCGTGCAATGAATCGACGCGCTCTGACGCTGACGTTGTTGTCTCTCCTGGCCGTCGTCGGGTCGGCCGCCGTCCCGACTGCGCCCGTCGGTCCCAGGGCCCAGGAGAAGCCGCAGCTTCCGCGCTTCCGCGGCGGCGCCAACCTGGTGCGCGTGGACGCCTATCCGACTCTTGACGGCGCGCCGGTGCGCGACCTGACCGCGAACGATTTCGAGGTGCTCGAGGATGGGGTTCCGCAGAAGGTCGAAGGGTTCGAGTTCGTCCAGGTGCGCGGCGCCGGGCCGCAGATGGGACGGCGTGAGCCCAACTCGGTGCGCGAGGCCACATCGCTGGCCGAGGGCGATCGCGTCCGCATCTTCGTCGTCTACCTGGACACGTATTTCACCGACGTCACCGGCTCGCATCGCATTCAGCGGTCGATAGTGAACATGCTCAACCGCGTCGTCGGCGACGACGACCTCTTCGCGGTGATGACGCCGGACATGTCGGCCAGGGATCTGGCGCTGGCGCGCCGGACCGTCACGGTCGAGGGCTACCTGTCGAAGTACTGGTTCTGGGGCCAGCGCGGCCGCCTCTACCCGGACGACCCGGTCGAGCAGCGCTACATGGAGTGCTTTCCGGACAGGAGCATCGGCAATACGTGCTTCGTGCCGGGCAACCGCGAGGTGAAGGAGCCGGACAACTTCTACTCCGGCGTCGCGAAAGAGATGATCCAGCGGCGCCGTGAGAAACGTGTCCTCGACGGGCTCGCGGATCTGTCGCGGCACCTGGGCGGCCTGCGCGAGGAGCGCAAAGCCGTGATAGCGATCACCAACGGCTGGCTGCTGTATGGTCCAAACCAGAGCCTCACGCGGCTGGCGCCGTGCTCGCAGCCGCCGGGAATCGGGCAGATCGGCACGACCCCGGACGGCAAGCTGACGACCGATCGCGTGCGATCGGACTACGGCTATTCCCGGTACGACTGCGAGACCGACCGCCAGATGCTGGCCAACCTGAATAACGGCCGCGACTTCCAGGACCTGATGGACGTCGCCAACGCGAACAACGTGAGCTTCTATCCGGTCGATTCGCGCGGGCTCGCGGCGTTCGACCGCGACCTGTCGGAGACGCCGGTCCTTCTCGCCGTCGGTCGAAATCCCGCTCCTGACCTCGCGAATCGAGACGCTGCGGACGCTGGCGGACAACACCGACGGGCTCGCCGTCGTGAACACCAACGACCTCGACTCGGGCTTCCAGCGGATCGTGGACGACCTCACGTCGTACTACCTGCTCGGGTACTGCTCGACCAACACGAAGCTGGATGGCAAGGTCCGCAAGATCAAGGTCCGCGTCAAGCGGCCCGGCGTCGACATCCGCGCCCGCCACAGCTATCGCGCGGCAACTGAAGCGGAGGTCGAGCAGGGACAGGCCGAGGAGACGGCCGCGGCGGCCGCGGCGCCGATGAGCGCCGTTCAGGCTGCGCTGAACTCCATCGGGTCGTCGCGGGGCGGCGTGCCGCTGCGCACGGCCGTCAGCTATGCGACGCTCGCGGCCGAAGGCGGCCCCCCGCGGGTCCACCTGTGGGCGCTGGCCGAGCTCGATTCGTCGCTGCTGCGCGGAGGCGAGTGGACGTCCGGTGGTGAGGTCGACGTCGTGGTGTCTTCCGCCGACGGCACCCGGATCGAGCAGAAGACCGTGCCGCTTGCCGGCGGCAAGCGCTCCGTCAGCGTCGACGTCGGCACGGTCGTGTTGCCGGCAGGAGAACTGGTGGTCCGCACGCGAGTGAAGCCCAGCGGAGAGGGGCTGCCGGTCAGCGACACGATCAGGATTCAGGCGCCGACCGATCCCGGGTCACCCGGAATGCCGCGCATCCTCCGGCGCGGCCCGTCCACGGGCCTGGAGTTCGTCCCGACGGCGGATAAGCAGTTCCGGCGGACGGATCGCGTGCGCGTCGAGCTGCCGTCGAGCGAGCCGGTGTCCGCCTCGTCGGCGGAGGTGCTGGATCGCACGGGCAAGCCGATCAACCTGCCGGTGGCAACGGCTGTCCGGAACGATGGCCCCCTGACATGGGCGACCGCGGAGCTGGCGCTGGCGCCTCTGGCCCCCGGTGACTACGCGCTGCGCCTGAAGACCGAGCGAGGCGGCCAGTCGACCGAGGTCGTCACCGGCTTCCGCGTCGTGCCGTAGGAGCAATTCTGTGGTTGCGAGTGGTTACGACAGGTTGCGACAGGTTGCGGCAGGTTGTGCCCGTCGCCACCGTCTGGCGCTCGGACTCACGATCGTGCTCGGCACGACGTCGTGGGTAATCGCGACTGCAGCAACGCGGCAGGACTCCGCGCCGGCGACCGATCGCGTCGTCCGCGTCGATGTGCTTGCCGCCGACGCCGACGGGCGGCCCGTCAGCGACCTGGCCGCCGCCGACTTCGAAGTCCGCGAAGACAACGTGGCGCAGACGGTCACGAGCGTCGAGCACATCGTGCCCGCACCTGCGGAACTGACCGCGGAAGAGCGCACGAACGCCACCGCGCCGGCGCGCCTCGCACCCGGGGATCGCACGCGGATCGTCGTCGTCTTTCTCGACACGTATCACACCGACACCGCGTCGATCCGCGCGATCGAGCCCGCGCTCGTGCGGCAGCTGGACGCCGCGCTTGCGCCAGGCGACGTCGTCGCCGCGATGACGCCGGAGATGTCTGCGCGCGACGTCACGTTCATGCGGCGCTCCGTCAGCGCAGCGCGCGCGCTCGAACGGATCTCCGAATGGGCGGCCCGAGACCCGTCGCGCGCCCGCGACCCCGACGAGCAGCGCTACACCCTCTGCTTCCCTGGCCAGGGCGCCTCGCCGTGTCCCGAGGTCGTCGGCCCGAACCAGTCGGCGCCGATGCGCGCCTTTGCGCCGTATCCCGGCGTAGCGGCGGAGATGGCCTCGCGTCGTCACGGCCAGCGCACCGTGCAGTCGCTGCTGGAGCTGTCGAGGACGCTGCGTGCGGTGAATGACGGCCGGAAAGCGGTGCTGCTGCTCTCCGGCGGCTTCCCGCTCTTCCGCGAGAACCTGGCGCTGGCGCGCATGGTCCGGTGCAGTCCGGCGGAGGAGAGGGAGGAGAAACCGGACAAGCCGGAGAGAGACACCAAGGACGACGAGGGCACGAGCCAGCGGCCTCGGGGCGAGGGCATGGCCGATGTCGCCGACCAGACGATCTGCGACGCGGATCGACGCCGCCTGGCGGAGCTCGACCTGCAGTCGGAGTTCCGGCGGATGCTCGACGTCGCCAACACGTCGCTGACGAGCGTGTACCCGCTGGCGGTCGGCGCGCCCCGAGTATCCCGCACGCGCCAGGCCGCCCGGGCGGCGAGCGGGAGGCCGTCGTCGACGCAGCGGATGGGGAGACATCGCTCCGCGAGCTTGCGCTGCAGACGGACGGCCGCGCCCTCACCAGCCTCGAGACGGCGCAGGGCGGTGTCGATCGGATGGTGCAGGACTTGTCGTCGTACTACCTCGTCTCGTATCGCTCGTCGAATGTGAAGCCCGACGGCGCCTTCCGCCGCGTCGACGTCACGACGACGCGGCGCGGCGTGACGGTGCGGGCGCGTCGAGGTTATCGCGCCACCACGGCCGTCGAGCTCGATCGGCAGCGCACCGACGCCGCGATGGCGGGACAGACGGTGCTTGGCGCTCTCGGCGCAGTCCCCGCGGCCATCGCCAGCCTGCGACAGCTCAAGCCGGCGATGCCGGTCCGGACGCGCGTCGCCTATGGCCCGTCATCGGGCGGGCGCGTGCGGCTGTGGGCCGTGGCTGAAATCGACACGCCGACGGTGCGCCAGGGCGTGTGGCTCGGCGGCGGCTCGGTGGACGCAGCGCTGAGCGGCGCCGACAATCGCGCGCTGGCCTCGGCCGAAGCGGCGATGGCCGCCGGCCAGCGATCGGTCGTGCTCGACCTCGGCGACCTCGAGCCGTCGCAGGCCCCGACATCGCTCCTGGTGCGCCTGCGGCCGCGCGGCGACGACAAGGCCATGCAGGATGTGCTCAGTCTGCCGCCGTTTGGCGCGAGCGGCGACGTCGGCGTGCCGCTCCTGCTCCGGCGAGGCTCGACGACGGGGATGCGCTTTGTCCCGACTGCCGATCCGCAATTCCGTCGCACCGAGCGCCTGCGGCTCGAACTCGCGCGGGCGTCGCCGCCGGCCTCGGTCGCCGCCGTGTTGCTCGATCGCATGGGGACGCCGATTGCGCTTCCGCTCGTCACGAGCACTCGCGCCGATGGCGGCATCACGTGGGCGGCCGCCGAGATGTCGCTCGCGCCGCTGGCGCACGGCGACTACGTGATCAAGCTCACCGTGGACGGCAGGGACGCGGTGACGGCGATCAGGGTCGTGCCGACTGAACGAGGGTTCGCCGGGTTCCGTCAGGTTGCGTCAGGTTCGGTCGGGTTCCGTCGGGTTCCGTCAGGTTGGTTAGCCGCCCAGCGTAAACGTCAGCGTGAAGGGCTTCAGCGGCTGGCCGTCGGTGCCGATGATGTCTTCTCCGAGCTGGATGGTGATCGTGCGGAACCGTTCAAGGGGCTCGGAGAAGACGATCTCCAGCACACGCGTGCCGCGGTTGTAGTTCAGCGCGCCTGGAGGCCTGGCGCCTGCGGCTCGCCGCGCTCGGTCGCTTGCGCGCCCGAGTAGGCGATGCGCACGTGGCCTTTCAGCGTATCCGGGTTGATGTCCCGCGAGAACTGCACGCGGACCTTCGTGTTCAGCGGCACGTCGGTCTCGTCGTTGGTCGGGGCGCTGAAGAGGACCTCGGGCGGGATTGGCGCGGCGGAGCTGACGATGGTCTCTGGCGCCTTCTCGGCCTCGGGCGAGGTCTCCTTCAACTCTTCGGCGACCAACCACACCAGGCCGCGGTCCTCCTTCACGACGCCGCTCACTTCGAGCCACCGCCGGGTGTCGAGCCGCGAGTTGACGTCGAACACGAACCCGCGTCCCTTCGGCGGTTTCCCGGTCACCCAGAGCGTGGCGTCGGCCGATCGCAGCACGAACTCCTTCCGTCCGTCGCCGCCGGGGGGCGCCTGCGGCTGATCGCCGAAGAGATTGCGCCCGCGGAACTGGCCCTGGATCGTCACCCGCTGGTCGGCATAGCGATCGGGCGCCAGCACCACGTTTCTGAGCGACGGCGCCGTCAGCGGAGCGGCAGGCGTCGCCGAGGTGACGTTCACGATGACCAGTTCGCCCGGCCGAGGCCAGCTGGTGGCCGGTTCCACGCCCAGCAGGCTCCGGAGATCCTTGCCGGCGAATCGCGAGTCTTCGGGCGCCAGGCGGCCGATGTCCCAGACTTCGGCGCGCACCTCGAGCGTGCCGGATCCGGAGACGTCGCTGCGGATGAACGCCGGAATCACGTCCTCGCCCGCGGCGAGCGAGGCCCGCTGTCCATCCTGGCGGATCTCCGCGCGCAGCAGGACGGACGTGCCGTTATAAAACGCGGGGAACGCCTTGATGGCGGGAATCGTCGTCGCGCGCCGCGACATCGGCTGAGCGACCACCGCGGCGGTCGCCAGCAGGAGCGCCAGCGCCGCCGCCCAGGCCCGGCGTGCCGTCTGGGCCGCTTCTCTCACTCTCATCATGCAAGCTTCCGCTGACCCGCCCGGAACAGCACCACCGCCAGCGCGAGGAACACCGCGATGCCGGCAATCTCGCCGACCGCGCCCTCGTGCAGGAACGGGATGAGGCCCAGCGTCTCCGAGTCGTCGGCCGCCTTGACGAGGTTGCGGCCGTACAGGATGGCGTAAAGGATGCCGGCGAGCGAGCCGCCAGCGATGAGGCCGGAGCTGAAGAGCGTGCCGGCGCTGATCTCGGACTCCTGCGACACGCCGGTCCTGCGTTCGACCAGCCATCGCACGACGCCGCCGGCGAAGATTGGCGCCGTCGTCGCGATTGGCAGGTACGACCCGACGGCGAACGACAGGGAATGGATGCCGCACAGCTCGAGCACCAGCGAGATCGACACGCCGCAGAGGACCAGTCCCCACGGCAGGTTCTGGCTGAGCAGGCCCTTGATGATCGTCGACATCAGCGTCGCCTGCGGCGCCGGCAGCGACTGCGACCCGATGCCCATCACCGAGTTCAGGTAGAGCGTCGTGTAGCCGATGACCAGCGCCGAAGTCACGACGCCGATGATGAGCCCGATCTGCTGGTACTTCGGCGTCGCGCCGACGAGAAACCCGGTCTTCAGGTCCTGCGACGTCGCGCCGGCGATGGCCGCCGCGATGCAGACCACGGCGCCGACGCAAAGCGCGATCGGCGCGTAGAAGTCTCCCGTCCAGCCAGTCGCCACGAAGACCGTGCACGTGAGGATCAAGCGTGGCGATGGTCATGCCGGAGATCGGGTTCGACGAGTTGCCGATCAGCCCGGTGATGCGCGACGACACGCTGACGAAGAAGAAGCCGAAGAGGATCGTGAGAATCGCCACGAAGGGATGGCCCTGCGTCGGCAGTCCCGGCATCGCGACGAGGAAGATGGCCAGGGCCAGCGTCCCGGCGAGGACGACCATCAGCGGCAGGTCGCGCTCGGTGCGCAGCGTTCCGGCAGCGCCGCCTTCGCCCAGCCCGCGCATGCTCTCCTTGAAACTGCCGAGAATCGTCGGCAGCGTGCGCCCCAGCGTGATGATGCCGGAGGCCAGCACGGCGCCGGCGCCGATGTAGCGGATGTAGGCGCTCCAGATCTGGCCCGCCGACATCTCGGAAAGCTTCAGGCCGCTGGCGGGGACCGGCGGAAACGGCTCCGGGATGTACTGCCCGAGAATCGACAGCAGCGGCACCAGCACCATCCACGACAGGACGCCGCCGGCGAACATCACGCCGGCGATGCGCGGCCCGATGACGTAGCCGACGCCCATGTACTCGGGCGAGATGTCGACGTTCACCGTCGCGTTCGGGAAGAAGCTGGTCCTGCGCCATCGAGTAGCCGACTTCGGTCCGGACCAGCTGCACGATCCACGAGAGGCCCTTCCACAGGCCGCCGATGCCGAGGCCCATGAACACCGTGCTGGCGAGCGCGCCGCCCTTCTCGCCGGCCACCAGCACGTCTGCGCACGCCGTCCCCTCGGGATAGGGCAGCACGCCGTGCTCCTTCACGATCAGCGCGCGTCGCAGCGGCACCATCATCAGCACGCCCAGGATCCCGCCGGCGAAGGCCAGCAGCAGGATCTGCGTGTAGTTGAAGTAGGCCGGGCCGTACGGCAGCAGGAAGATGAGCGCCGGGATGGTGAAGACGACGCCGGAGGCGAGCGATTCGCCGGCCGACCCGATCGTCTGGACGATGTTGTTCTCGAGGATCGTCGAGCCGCCGAAGCGCTTGAGTACCGAGATGGCCAGCACAGCGATCGGAATCGACGCGCTGACGGTGAGTCCGGCCCGCAATCCCAGGTAGACCGTTGAAGCGCCGAAGACGAGGCCGAACAGCGCGCCGAGGACGATGGCGCGGATCGTGAACTCGGCCATCGACATCGCGCCCGGCACGTATGGCTGGAACGCGGCTGCGGGTTTTTCAGGCGTCGGAGTCGTGGGGGCGTGAGCCATAGGCGCGGATTTTACACGGCCTCAGGCCGCCTGCAGCCTTCGGCGGGATTTGGCTGATTCACTCGCGCTACAATCGACAGAGGTCTTGTGAAACAGCCGAACAAACCCCGCCCGCTGCCCGAGCAGGTCTCCGAGCTCACGACCAACCGTCTGTCCATCTATCTGCGCTGCCTCGCCGACCTGGACGTGGCCGGAGTCGAGACCGTCTCCTCGCAGGGGCTGGCCGAGCAGTTCAAGCTGAACGCCGCGCAGATCCGGAAGGATCTGGCGTATTTCGGCGAGTTCGGGGTGCGGGGTGTCGGCTACTACGTCAAGGACCTGCGGCGGCACCTGCGGCAGATTCTCGGCCTCGACCGCAAGCTGCGCGTCGCCATCATGGGTGCCGGTAACCTGGGTCTGGCCCTGGCGGACTATCCGGGCTTCCGGCAGGAGGGCTTCGAGATCGTCGCCCTGTTCGACGTGCTGAACGAGAAGGTCGGACATCTGTCGCGCGGCGGGGTCAATATTTACGACGCCCGGCAGCTGAAGAAAGTCGTGCGGACCGAACGGATCAGCATCGCCGTCGTCGCCGTGCCGGTGGCCGCGGCGCAGCACGTCGTGAACCAGGTGGTGGCGGCGGGCGTCAAGGCGATCCTGAACTTCTCGCCCGGCCCGCTGTCGGTGCCGGCCGACGTGAAACTGAAAAGCGTGGACCTGACGCAGTCGCTCGAAAGCCTGTCGTTCTTCCTCGCCCGGGAAGGGGGGCAGTAGGGTAGACCGGGTGCAGGGGTGCTTCGTGCTTCGTGCCGCGTGCCTCGTGCCTCGTGCGGTGCTTCGTGCCTCGTGCTTCGGGCGGTGCGTCGTGCGTCGTGCCTCGTGCGTGGCTGCGATAGACTCGGCCCATGGCGAATCGAGCCCGCGCTGCGCTGAGTCATCTCGATGCCGACGGCGCGGTCCGGATGGTCGACGTCGGCGCCAAGCCGGTCGTCGAGCGCACGGCGGTGGCCGAGGGCACGATCCGCGTGTCGGCGTCGGCGCGGCGGCTCGTGCGGCAGGGAGCGACGAAGAAGGGCAATCCCCTCGAGGTCGCGCGCATCGCCGGCATCCAGGCCGCCAAGCGGACGGCCGACCTCATCCCGCTCTGCCACCCGCTGGCGCTCACGCACATCGACGTCCAGGTCGCCGAGACTCGCGGCGGCTACAGGCTGACCGCCACTGCCCGGCTGGCCGGAAAGACCGGCGTCGAAATGGAAGCGCTCACTGCCGTCAGCGTCGCCGCCTTGACGGTGTACGACATGCTCAAGGCCGCCGACAAGGGCATGGTCATCGAGGGCATCCGGCTGGTCCGCAAGACCAAGGGCGAAGGCTGAAGCGGGGAGCACGTGCCTCGTGCACCGTGCCAGGTGCCACGTGCGGTGCTTCGTTCCTGGGGCCTCGTTCAATGCCCAGTGCCGACACACGCAGCACCTAACGCACCACGCGGCACGTAGCACCGCACATAGCACGCGGCACCGCACGTAGCACGTAGCACGCGGCACGAAGCACCGCACGTAGCACGCAGCACCCTGCACGAAGCACGTGCTACGTGCCATCTGAGTATCATTCCCCATGCCTTCCGTAGACGTCCTCGCGTTCGGCCCCCACCCGGACGACATCGAAATCGGCATGGGCGCCACCATCGCCCACCACGTCGCCAAGGGCCTGAAAGTCGGATTGTGCGACCTGACGCGCGGCGAGATGGGCAGCAACGGCACGCCCGAAGAGCGTGAGCGCGAGGCCGAGGACGCCCGCGCGGTGCTGGGCGCGGACTGGCGGGTCAATCTCGGGTTGCCCGATCGGCAGTTGCGCGACGTCCCCGAACAGGTCCTGCCGATCGTCGAGCTCATTCGCCAGGCACGTCCGTCGGTGGTCGCGCTGCCGCACTGGTCCGACCGGCACCCGGATCACTCCGCGGCGTGCACGCTCGTCACCGCTGCCGCGTTCAGCAGCGGTCTCCGGCGATTCCAGGCGGCGGGCGATCCGTGGAAGCCGGACTGGCTGGTCCACTACTTCATCAACACGCCCGGCGAGCCATCCTTCGTCGTCGACGTCTCCAGTTACTACGAGGTGAAGCGGCAGGCGCTGGCCTGTCACGTCAGCCAGTTCGCGCCGCGCGCCGGCGATGCCGCCGAAAACGCGATTGACGTCGCCGCTGTTTACGCAGCTGGTGGAGAGCCGCGACGCGCAGTTCGGCGCGCTCGCCGGCGTCCGGTGGGCCGAAGGCTTCGTCGTGCGCGAGCCGATCATCCGGCGCCACCTGCTGAAGCGCCGCCACGAGCCCGGAGACCCGCGCCCGTGAGGATCGGCATCGTCTGCTACGCCTCGACGGGCGGCAGCGGCATCGTCGCAACCGAACTGGCGCATCGAGCTGGCCGGCCGCGGGCACGAGGTGCACGTGCTCAGCACCGAGCGCCCGTTCCGGTTTCCCCAGGACCAGCCGCGCCTGCGCTTTCACGAAGTGGCGACGCCGGCCTATCCGCTCTTCCGCGAGCCCCAGTACACGCTTTCCCTCGCCACGGCGATCGTCCAGGTGTCGAGGCAGCACCATCTGGATGTCGTGCACGCCCACTACGCCGTCCCGCACGCGGCGGCGGCCTATCTGGCGCGCCAGATCATGACCGCGCACCCGACCGACCGGGTGCCGTGCGTGATGACGACCCTCCACGGCACCGACATCACGCTCGTCGGCAGCGATCCGTCGTACACCGAGACGGTGGCGTTCTGCATCGATCAGTCCGACGGCGTGACGGCAGTGTCGGAGAGCCTGAAGGCCGACACCTGCGCCATGCTCGGCGTCTCCCGTGAGATTCGCGTCATCCCGAACTTCCTCGACGGCGAACGGTTCCGGCGCCGTGACGTGCCGCGCCGGCCGCAGGGCCGCCCGCGCATCATCCACATCTCCAACTTCCGGCCGGTCAAGCGCATTGGCGCCGTGGTCGAGATCTTCGCGCGCGTCCGCGCGCAGATCGAGGCGACGCTGGTCCTCGTCGGCGAGGGGCCGGAACTCGAGCCGGCGTTGAGGGGGCTCCGCGCCCGCGGCCTCGAGGGCGACGTCGAGTTCGCCGGCGAGCGGCTGGACATCGTCGACGCGCTGTCGCAGGCCGAGGTGTTGCTGCTGCCGTCGGCAACCGAGAGCTTCGGGCTGGCGGCGCTGGAAGCGATGTCGTGCGAGGTGCCAGTCGTCGCCTCGCGCGTCGGCGGACTTGCCGGAAGTCATCGACGAAGGAGTCACCGGATTCCTGCACGCGCCGGCCGACGTCGACGGCATGGCGGCGAGCGTCCTGCGGCTGATTCAGGACCCGGCGCTCCACGCGCGGGTCGCATCTGCCGCGCGGCACGTCGCGGGCGATCGGTTTTCGGCGGCGCGGATCGTCCCTATGTATGAAGCGGCGTATGCGGCGCTGCCTGGATGCTTCGTATAGCCAGAGAGCCACGGAGAGTTTTGCCACAGAGGCACAGAGGTCGAAGAGGTCTTCTTCTTTTTGCCACAGAGACACAAAGGGGGACAGAGGTTGTGTTCTAACGCTTCTTTTGGCCAGCGGCACGCTGTCGAGAACGTCTGCATCGGGGTCTTGCCATAGCACCAGCGGCCGAGCCGATAGCGGACGCGCTCTTGTATTCTCATGTGATTGATCGAGTGCGAGGTGTCGGCGTATACAGTACGCTCCGCCGCAGGACGACCTGGTAAAATCTTGAGCACTCTTCTGACCGCTCCAAATCCCTTCTCTCCCTTGTTTCGTCGCGTGTGTTCGATGTCGTTGACCGCGAGCTCGGCGTACGATGGCCGGTCGTGCGCTGGTCGGTCAAGGATGCGGAGCGACGATGCCGTGCTCTCGAAGAGGGGGAGCACGTGGTCTTGAGGAGATCGGCCGCGGTAGATCGGCAGTCTTGTCGGTAAACTGCTTGGCGGCAGGCGACCTTGGACTGTGTCGATGAAGGTCTGCTGGTAAATCCGGCCCACTCCCTTGAAGGTGCCGACGTAGAAGGTGCCCTGGGCGCCGCCGTAGCCGGGACACTCGCTCTCAAATTCGCCGTGGGCCTCGTTGACGCGTTGCCCCGTTCGAGGGCGACGACCTGCGCCTCGGTCAGAATACGACACCTTCTTGCGGGACCTTCGCCTCGAGCGCCTTCAGCCGCTTCCGCATTGTCTGGAGATCGTGGCGCTGCCACACGACGCACACACCCGCTTGCGAGATCGAGATGCCCTGCTTGGCGAGCGCATTCGAGACCCGGAGCTGGCCCCAGGCGGGCTGGTCGACCGCCATGCCGACCACCGCGTTCCCAATGCGCGCTTCGACGCGATTCTTGTGATTCGGGCGGCGACGGCTGATCTCCGCAGCGCCTCCTCCCCGCCGCGCTCGTAGAGCTCCTCGAATCGATAAAAGCAGGCTGTAGCCAAGGCTGCCATGCCCGCTTGGGCTGCTTCGGCGATAGAGCAGCCCGAAGTGCGTCGCGCTACGAGGTGTGTCGTCGGCTCAAGAGACCTGACTTATTGACCGGCTCCATCAGGGCTCTGGGGACGCAGTGCGCGGATCGTCATCCCGCGGCGGCGGTTCGAGATGGATGATCGCGTCGCCGATCTGCGGGAAGTGCGCCATCAGCCGGTCCTTCACGACGTGTGAGATCTCGTGCGCCGCGTCGAGCGCGGTCGTCGGTGCCATCCAGATGTGCAGGTCGAGGAAGACGAAGTCCCGCGAGCCGCGCGTCCGGATCTCGTGACAGCCCAGCACCTCCGGCACCGACACGACGATGCGGCGCACCTCGTCTTCCGGGATGACGATGTGGTCGCTCAGGACCTCTGACGTCGACTTGAAGATCTCCCATGCCGCGTGGCCGATGAAGCCGACCACCACCAGCGCGGCCAGCGGGTCCAGCGCCGGGTAGCCAAGAGCGGAGCCGGCCAGCGCCACGATGACCGTCACCGACGTCCACACGTCGCTCTGCGTGTGCATGGAGTCGGCCAGCAGCACTTCACTCGACAGCCGCGTCCCGGCCCGCCGCTCGTAGCGCGTCACCAGCAGGTTCACGACGATGGTGACGATCATCAGCACGAACGCCGTCGTCGAAACCGTCGGCGTCGTGCCCGGTGTGAAGGCGCGTCCAGGCGGCCTCGATGATCTCGAGCATCACCACCATCAGCAGGCCGGCGATGGCCGCGGCGGCAATCGTCTCGTACTTGCGATGGCCGTAGGGGTGGTCGGCGTCGGGCGGCTTGCCGGCGACGCGTACGCCGACCATCGCGCCGACATTCGAGATCGCGTCGGTCAGGGAGTGGAAACCGTCGGAGACGATGCTGACGGCGCCAGTGAAGTAGCCAAGCGCCAGCTTGGCTACCGCCACCGCGAGATTGAGAAAAAGGACCTTGAGAAGGACGGCCGAGACTGCCTGTGAGCGCTCAGCCACGCGCGCCGGCTAGAAGATCCGCGACGTCGATACCGGCCACCACCGCACCTGGACCTTGCCGATGATGTACTTCTTCGGCACCATGCCCCAGTGGCGGCTGTCCGAGCTGTTGTTCCGGTGGTCGCCCATCACGAAGTAGTAGCCCTCGGGCACGACGGTCGGGCCGTAGTCGTCGTGGCTGCGATACTCCGGCGGCACGAAGTCCGAGCGCATCGGCGTGTCGTTGACGTAGACCTGCCCGTCGACGATGCGGACCACTTCGCCTTCCTCGGCGACCACGCGCTTGACGAACGACTTGTTCGGGTCGAGCGGGTAGTAGAGCATCACGATGTCGCCGCGGCGCGGGTCGTTGAGGAACCGGTAGGCGAACTTGTTGACGATCAGGCGGTCCTGATCGGCCAGCGTCGGCGCCATGCTCTGGCCCTCGACACGGGCGACCTGGAAGCCGAAGGTCACGATGAGCGTCGCGTAGACGGCGGCCGAGAGCAGCGTCTTCAGCCACGCGACCAGCTCTTCGCGGACCTGTGACATCCGTTCCGGACGGTGCCCGACGGCGTCGATGTGGGGCGGGACCGGGATGATCGCGGGCGCAGCCCCGCCGGCCGCGGCGTAGGCGTGCTGCGCGCCCGGCAGCACGGCCGCGTCGGCCGGGTGCGTCAGAGCTTCAGGTACTCCCGCAGCCGGCGGGTCTGCGACCGGCTGACGGGAATCTCCGTGCCCTTCGCGTCCTTCATCCTGAGGATGAAATTCCTGCTGAACCAGGGGACTATCTCCTTGATTTTGTTGATGTTCACCAGGTGCGATCGGTGGACCCGCCAGAACACGGCGGGGTCAAGGCGCGCCTGAAGCTCATCGAGCGTGCGGAAACTGCTGGTCCCCGAGACCTGGCCCGTCACTATATTAATCGACTCGTCGGCCATCGAGGCATAGATGATGTCCTCGGCCTGGACCAGCAGGAACCGCTCCCCGGCCTTGACGGCCACCTGCTCCGGGCGCGGCCGGCGCGTCTCCATCAGTTGGACGATCCGTTCCAATTGGTCGTTCATCGGGACCGCCGGCGACGCCCGCCGCCGGGCCCGCTGCAGGGCGGTTTCCAGCCGTCCCGCTTCGACCGGCTTCAGCAGGTAGTCCACGGCGTTGACCTCGAACGCCTCGATGGCGTGGCGGTCGAAGGCCGTGACGAAAATCACCGTGACGGGCGGCTGGCGGTCCACCAGCCGCTTGGCCACCTCGAAGCCCGTGAGACCGGGCATCTGGACGTCCAGGAAGACCAGGTCCGGGCTGGCGCGGCCGATGGCGTCCAGCGCCTCGAGGCCGTTGCCTGCCTGGGCGACGACCTCGACGCCGCCGACCTCGTCCAGCAGGTAGCACAGCTCGTCCCGCGCCAGCTGCTCGTCATCGACGACGATGGCGCGCAGGTGAAGGTCGTCAGGCACTGGCGCGCTCCTCGGCGACGATGTCGGGGATCTCGAACCGCACGGTCGTGCCGCGGCCGATCTGACTCAGCAGGCGAAGCGTGCCGCGCGCGCCGTAGATGACGCGCAGCCGTTCGCTGACGTTGCTGAGCCCGATGCCGTCGTTGAAGGCCGTCTCCAGCCGTTCGTCCGACATGCCGAGGCCGTCGTCGCTGACCTCGACGCGCGCGGCGTCGGACAGCCGCTCGACGCGGATGGTGACCGTGCCGCCGCCGACTTTCCGCGACAGCCCGTGCTTGATGCAGTTCTCGACCAGCGGCTGCAGGATCATGCTCGGCACGGCGACGTCGAGCGCGCGCTGGTCGATCTCCTTCTGCACGCGCAGCTGCGGCCCGAAGCGGATGACCTCGATGTCGAGGTACTCGTCGATCGCCTCGAGCTCCTCGCGCAGGCTGACGAAGTGGTTCGGGTCGCGCAGCCGCCGGCGCAGCAGCGTCGAGAGGCGGTGGACCACCATGCGCGCCGTCTCGGGCTGGGAGCGGATCAGCGAGGAGATCGACGTCAGCGTGTTGAACAGGAAGTGCGGGTTGATCTGGCTGGCGAGGGCCGAGATCTTCGCCGCCAGCAGCAGCTTTTCCTGCTCGTGCAGCCGGTGCTCGATGCGCGCGTTGTTCCAGATCTTGATCGGCGTCGCCACCGAGAGCACCGTCGCGATGAGCACGAGCGCGAACATCCACGGCGACGGCGCGCCGTGGCTCCCGACGGCCTCGAGGTAGAAGAGCCGGTTGGCGCCGAAGCGCGCGCCGACGGCCTGGCGGATCAGCTCCAGCGCAATCGGCGCCAGCACCAGGACGATCTGCCAGTCCACCTGCACGCGGCGCACCATGTTCCAGATGCGGCCGGGGAGTGCGGAGAAGACAAACGGCGAGAAGTGCCAGATCGCCTCTTTCGGGCACAACTCGCGCAGGCCGCCGCCGGCGAAGCCGCAGCCCACGGCGAAGGGCAGCGCGCCCCACTCGTGAGCGATGCAGGCGGGCACCGCGGTCAGCGCGCCCACCATCGCGCCGGCGTACGGCCCGGCGATGATGCCGACCAGGAACGACCCCTCGAGCGTGAGGTCCGCGGCGTCGTAGCGCAGGAGGATCCGGGCAGCGACGCCGGCGATCAGCGGGATGCCCAGCGAAAAGGCCAGCAGCCCGCGGTCGAAGATCCCGCGGCGCTCGAAGATCAGGATGTGGCGGAAGCGCCGGTAGCGCACCAGCATCGTGGCGAGCAGCGCCATGATGGCGATCTTGAACACCAGCGTGGTGATCAGGAACTGCTGGCCGGTCAGGAGCCGGGTTTCCACGGCACCCATTGTAATCCTGAGGTTTCGGCGGGTTTCGTCAGGTTTCGGCGGGTTTCGTCAGGTTTCCTGTGGTTTCGGCAGGTTTCGTCGCGTGACCGGGCGCGGCGGGGTGTTATTATTTACGGATGATCAGCGAGATCCTCACGGGCTTTGCGACGACGTTCAAACACATCTTCCGCAAGCCCGTGACCGTGAACTACCCGGACGAGAAGGTCCCGATGTTCCCGAAGTTCCGCGGCAAGCAGGTGCTGATGCGGGACGAGAACGGTCTGGAGAAGTGCGTGGCCTGCGGCCTGTGCGCCGTCGCCTGCCCGGCCGACGCCATCTACCTCGAAGCCGCCGAGAACGACGGCTCGGTGATGGCCGGCCCGCGCTACGCGAAGGTCTACCAGATCCACAAGACGCGCTGCATCTTCTGCGGCTATTGCGAGGAGGCCTGCCCGGTGTCGGCGATTTTCATGGGCAAGGACTACGAGACCGCGGTCTACAGCAACAAGGATTTCATCTGGGACAAGACCGACATGCTCGTCCCGACCCCCGCCGGCGCCAAGGTTCCGGCTGAGCGATAGGCGTCAATCACCGAGGCACGAAGACACTGAGACGCGCGGAGCCAATCGGAGGTCCCCAGAGGCCTCTGCGAGTCTCCGTGACTTGAGTCTCTGTGGTTGACGAACGAACACCCCTGATGCAGCCCTCTTTTCTCGATGCGCTCGACGAGCGCGTGCTCGTGTGCGACGGCGCCATGGGCACGATGCTGTATGCACGTGGCGTCTTCATCAACCGATCGTTCGACGCGCTGAACCTGTCGCAGCCGGACCTGGTGGGCGACGTCCACCGCGACTACCTGCGCGCCGGTGCGGACGTCATCGAGACCAACACGTTCGGCGCCAACCGGGTGAAGCTGGCAGCCTTCGGCCTCACCGACCAGCTGCACGAGATCAACCTGCTCGGCGCGCAGATCGCCCGCGCCGCGGCGCGCGACCGCGCGTGGGTGGCCGGCGCCATCGGCCCGCTCGGCATCCGCATCGAGCCCTTCGGCCGCACCGGCGTCGACGAAGCCGAGTCGTACTTCAAGGAACAGGCGGCGGCGCTGCTCGAGGGCGGCGTGGACCTGTTCATCCTGGAGACGTTCCGCGACGTCAACGAGCTGAGCGCGGCGATCGCCGCGGTCCGTTCCCTCGGCGATCTGCCGATCGTCGCGCAAATGACGACCGCTGAAGACGGACACAGCCTCGACGGCACGCCGCCGGAGGAGTACGCGCCGGTGCTGGAGCGCCGCGGCGCCTCGGTCATCGGCGTGAACTGCAGCGTCGGCCCGGCGCCGATGCTCGAGACCATCGAGCGGCTGGCCCGCGTCACGACCCGACGCTTGTCGGCGCAGCCCAATGCCGGCGGCCCCCGCGATATCGAGGGTCGCAACATGTACCTCTCCTCGCCCGAGTACATGGCGGTCTACGCGCGCCGGTTCACGCAGCGCGGCGTCCGGCTGGTCGGCGGCTGCTGCGGGACGACGCCGGAACACATCCGGCAGATTCGCCAGGCCGTGAACGCGGAGGGCCCGGCCGCCCGCGTCGCCCTTGGCGCGGCCGCGCCCCCGGCGGAGCCCGATCTGCCGCCGGTGCCGCGCACCGAGAAGTCCACGCTGGCCCGCGCGCTCGCGGAAGGCCGCTCCGTGATTACGGTGGAGCTGGAGCCGCCGAAGGGCGTCGACGCCCGCGGCGTGCTCGAAGACGCCCGTCGCCTGGCCGGCTGCGGCGTGGACGCGATCACGGTGCCCGACGTCGGCGCGGGCGGCGCGCGCATGAGCGCCCAGTCGCTCGCGGTGCTGCTGCGTCAGGAGGCGGGCCTCGAGCCGGTGCTGCAGTACGCCTGCCGCGACCGGTATCTGCTGGGCATGCAGTCGGACCTCCTCGGCGCGCACGCGACTGGCATCCGCAACCTGCTGCTGGTCACCGGCGATCCGCGCAAGCGCGGCGACTACTCCGACGCCACGCTGGTGTTCGACGTGGACTCGATCGGCCTGACCAACGCGGTCGCGCGCCTGAATCGCGGACGTGACGTCGGCGGGCAGGCCATCGGCCGTGCGACGGCCTTCCACGTCGGCGTCGTCGGCAACCCGACCGCGCCGCGCCTGGATGACGAACTGAAGCGGTTTGCCTACAAGGTCGAAGCCGGAGCGGAGTTCGCTGTGACGGTGCCGATCTTCGATCTGGCGGCGCTCGACCTGTTCCTCGAGCGCGTCAAGACGCTCGGCGTGCCGATCATCGCCGCCGTTCGGCCCTTCGACAGCCTGCGGCACGCCGAGTTCCTCGCCAACGAGGTGCCGAACCTGCGCGTGCCCGAGGCGCTTTTGACGCGGATGCGACGCGCCGATGCCGAGGGACGTGCAGCGCAAGAGGGCCTCGCAATAGCCGTGGAACTGGCCGAGGCGCTGCGCGATCGTGTGCAGGGCCTGCAGGTGGGTGGACCACCTTCGGCCGTCGCAGATGTGCTGGCCGCGCTGCCGGCTCGTCATCGAACCGTGTAACAGCCGCTTGTCGGGCGTCCAGCCCCAAGGGTATAGTCCCGAGAACGTCTTCACGGCCCAGGCCCGACCTGGTGTGGCCCGTGCGAGGTGTGGAGAACACGCGATGGCCTTGTTCGAACGGAACAGGCGCACGGGAGACGAGGACTACCTCGCGTCCTCCGATGTGGCCACACGTGCCCTGTCGGTTACTGCCGTGGAGACCGACTTCGTTGCCGGCGTCTACGAAAAGCTGGCATCGGTCTACGACATCGTCTTCGGCCCGACGCTGCACGCCGGGCGCCTCCAGGCGCTCCAGCGGATGGCGATCAGCGGCAAGGACCGCATTCTCGAGGTCGGCGTCGGCACGGGCATCAACCTGTCTCTCTATCCGCGGGACTGCCAGATCACCGGCGTGGACCTGTCGGATTCGATGCTCGAGAAGGCGCACGAGCGCGTCGCCAAGAACGACCTGAACAACGTCCGCCTGCTGCAGATGGACGCGACCTCGTTGTCCTTTCCCGACGACGCGTTCGACATCGTCTACGCGCCGTATCTGATTTCCGTCGTGCCCGATCCGGTCGCCGTCGTCCGCGAGATGCGGCGGGTGTGCCGTCCCGGCGGGCGCATCATCGTCCTCAATCATTTCCGCAGCAACGGCACCGTGCTTTCGGCCATCGAGCGCGCGATTTCGCCCTTCACGGTGCACATCGGCTTCAAATCGGATCTCGACCTGCCGGCGTTCCTCGCACAGGCCGAGCTGACCCCGTGTCCTGATCGAAAAGGTGAATATCCCGCCGATCTGGTCGCTGGTCACGTGCATCAAGGACTGAAGCCGCGGTAGCGAACAGACGACGAAAGCACTCTACAGGCGAGAAGCGATCTCGCCGGGCGGCGCGCTCTGCGCCGTCGACGGCAATCGTCTCGGGCGGCGGCGGCTGAGCCAGCGTGTCGTCCAGCGCCGGCTGCCATGCGCCGGCCAGCAGCGCATCGTTCGAGATGAACCCGCAGCGCAGCCAGCGCGGCATCTCCCGCGACCAGCACGTCGTACTCGACGAAGTGCCCGCGTGACGTGTAGACGATGGCGGTGTCGTTGGCCACGCACTCGGCGATGATGCCGTAACCCGGCTTGGTCATCACGACGTCGACCGCCGCGACGAGATCTTCGTAGCGCATTCCGCCCGCATAGAGTGCCTGCTCGTCAACCAGCCTCACGTTCGGCGGCAGCCGCGCAACCCCGGCGCCCGACGGCACTTCGTTCTCGCGCCGGTTCGTGGTGACGTCGGCCGTGACCACGATGAGGTAGCGCTCGAGCCCGGCCACCGCGTTCAAGTCGATCCGCTGCAGGCCGTAGCCCCCGAAGGACAGCAGCACGAGCGGGCGATCCGGCGGGAGCCCCAGCTGCGCGCGCGTCGCCTGCGGATCCTTCGACGATCGCCGCGCGATGAACGGCAGGTCGATCACCGACTTCATCGTCGAGAAGCCGCCATGCATCGGCAGGCGCAGCGCGACATCGGCCAGCGCGTATGCGTCACCCAGGCGCTCGATGAGATCCGAGTGCGGCGGCAGCCAGCGCCGATAGCCTTCGTAGATCCAATCCCACGTGAAGTTGCCCAGGGCGACGACGGGAAGACCGGCGGCGCGCGCCGCCGCGCAGGCGAGCGGCGGGATGTCGGCCGACCACCAGCCGCGCGCCAATCGACTTCAGCCACTGCGCCTCGCGGTCGGCCTTCGCCTCGAGGTCGGCGTGAAACGCGTTCGCGCGGCGCATCGTCTCGCCCTCGTCGAGGCTGAGGCTGTCGAGCTGCACGACGCCGGTGTCGCACTCGTGGGAGGAGAAGTCGACGGGCCGCGTGAGCGTCAGGTCGAACAGCCACTTCGGCGCCGACGTGCGCACGGCAACCGGGATCTGGGGCGCCAGGCGCCCGAGAGCATTGAGGACTTCGACGTCGCGCGAGGCATGACCGAAGCCGTGGCCGGAGATGTAGAAGGCGATCACGGAGATAGTCGGTAGGGCTGTGGGTCTGTAGTTCGTGAGTCTGTGGGGCGGTGCGGGTGGCTTCTAACGCATCGGCTCAGTCCACGAGTTCCGTGGCGAATGCCGGTTGGTCGGCGGGCATCGCTTCGCGCAGGACGTCCTCCAGCGTGGAGGCGAGCACGAAGCGCATGTCCTTTTTGAGATCCGGGGGCAACTCGGCCAGGTCGGACTCGTTGCGCGCGGGGAGGATGAACGTCCTGATTCCCATCCGGCGCGCGGCGAGCGCCTTTTCGCGGATGCCGCCGACCGGGAGCACCAGGCCGGACAGGGTAATCTCGCCCGTCATCGCGACGTCGGACCGGATCGGCACGCGCTTGATGGCCGAAAGCATCGCGGTGGCCATCGTGACGCCGGCCGACGGACCGTCCTTCGGGATCGCGCCGGCAGGCACGTGTACGTGCAGGTCCTTGCGGTCGAAGAAGTCGGGCGGGATGCCCAGTTCGGCGCTGTTGGAGCGGATGTGGCTGACGGCCGCGCGCGCCGACTCCTGCATGACGCTGCCCAGCTGCCCGGTGAGGATGATCTGCTGGCTGCCGCCCGGCATCAGCGTCGCTTCGATGAAGAGCACGTCGCCGCCGGTTTCCGTCCACGCGACACCCGTTGCCACGCCGGGGCGCGAGGTCCTGAACGGCGTCTCGGGCTGGACCCGCGCGGGGCCGAGGTACTCGGCCACCTGCGGGGCGTCGACGACGGTCGGCGCGGGCGGACCGGTCTCTTCCGCCGGGCGGCCCGCCAGCCGCGCCGCCACCTTCCGCGCAATCGCGCCAATCATCCGCTCGAGGCTTCTGACGCCGGCCTCGCGCGTGTACTGCGTGATGACGACGCCAAGCGCGGCGTCGGTGATCTCCAGCGAGCCGTCGGGCAGCCCGTGCTCGCTCAGCTGCCGGGGGATCAGGAAGCGCCGCGCGATATGGCGCTTCTCGTCCTCGGTGTAGCCCGAGAGCGAGACGATCTCCATGCGGTCGAGCAGGGCCGGGTGCATCGTGCCCAGCTGGTTGGCGGTCGTGATGAACAGCACGCGCGAGAGGTCCAGCGGCACTTCCAGGTAGTGATCGCGGAACGAGTGGTTCTGCGCCGGGTCGAGGACCTCGAGCAGCGCCGCCGCCGGATCGCCCTGGAAGCCGGCGGCCAGCTTGTCCATCTCGTCGAGCATGAACACCGGGTTCATCGCCCCCGCCTGCTTCATCGCGTTGACGATGCGTCCGGGCAGGGCGCCGATGTAGGTGCGGCGATGGCCTCGGATCTCGGCTTCGTCGCGGACGCCGCCGAGCGAGATGCGGACGAACTTGCGGTTCATCGCCCGCGCGATGGACTGGCCGAGCGAGGTCTTGCCGACGCCTGGCGGGCCGACGAAGCAGAGGATCGGCCCCTTCATGTCGCCCTTCAGCTTGCGCACCGCCAGGTACTCGACGATGCGCTCCTTGATCTTGTCGAGGTCGTAGTGATCCTCGTCGAGCACCTTGCGCGCCTCGATGGGATCGAGGCGATCCTCGGTCGTGACGCTCCACGGGATCTCGAGCAACCACTCGAGGTAGGTGCGCGTGATCTGGTAGTCCGGCGACGCGTTGTTCATTCGCGCCAGCCGGCTCAGCTCGCGATCGGCCGTCTGCTGCGCCGCTTCCGGCAGCTTCGCCGCTGTGATTTTCTCCCGCAGCAGCTTGATCTCGTCGGCCTCGCCTTCGCCCAGTTCCTCCTGAATCGCCTTGAGCTGCTGGCGCAGGTAGTACTGCCGCTGCGCGTCCGACATCTCCTGCTGCGCCTGCGACTCGATCTTGCCCTTCACCTCGAGCAGCGCGATCTCCCGCGCGAGGGCGGTAGAGACCGTCTCGAGCTTCTGGATCAGCTGATTTGCCTCGAGCAGCGCCTGCTTGTCGGCCACTGGCATGTCCAGGAGGCTTCCGAGCAGGTACGCCAGCCGCAGCGGGTCGTCGAGGTTGGCGACGATGCCGCGCAACTCCTGCGAGAGGCCGCTCGTGAGCGACAGCGCCTTGTCCACCTGCTCCTGGATGCGTCGGACATAGGCGTCAACTTCGAGCGTGCGTTCCGAGGAATCGGGCAGCGGCTCGATGGTGGCGGTCATCGCGTTGCCGGCGCGGTTCACGACGACCGTCTTCGCCCGCTGCACGCCCTCGAGCACGATCTGGATCCCGGCCGGCGTCCGCGCCATCTGCCGGATCACGCCGACCGTGCCGACAGTCCTGAGATCCGAGGGCTGCGGGTCCTCCGCTTCCGACGACTGCAGCACCAGATACACCATGCGGTCGCCCGCGCTGAGCGCGCGATTGACGGCGTCCATCGAGACCGGCCGATTGATGGTCAGCGGCAGCACGCTCAGGGGAAATGCCACCACCTCGCGTAAGGGCAGCACCGGCAATTCCGAGGGCAGGACGGGCGAAGACGGCTCGGCCATGACGATCCAAGAGTACTACACGGTATATGCTTCACCCATGAGCCTTCAGGAACGTGACTTCTTCATCGAGAAGCAGGAGACGCGGCCGGCGCGGCTCACGTGCCCGCGCTGCCGGCGCACCAACGACTACCAGTTGAAGTGGGTGCGCCGGACGAAGAAGGATCGGCTGCCCGGCGGCGCCGACGAGCGCGATCGCGTGATCTTCGCCAAGCTGCGCGATTACCTGCTCCGGCTCGATGACATGGTCACGTGCGCGACCTGCCGCACGCGTTTCGAAGTGCCTTCGCATCAGTCGCTCGTCTACCTCCACGAGCTGGAGGGCCTGCCGAAGGACGTCGAAGAGGACGAGGCGTAGTGGGGCGCGGCGCGCTGTTGTTCGCGCTCGTCGCGATATCGGTGGCCGGCGCCAGCGGCCGGTCCGCTGAGTTGTCGGCCACACAGACCGCCGCCATCGACGCGATCTTCGCCGACTACGACAAGCCGGGCTCGCCGGGCTGCATGGTGGGCGTCGTCCGGGACGGCGCGTTCGCCTACACGCGCGGATATGGCCGCGCGAGCCTCGAGCACGACCTCTCGTTCACCACCGAGACGGTCTTCGACATCGGCTCGACCTCCAAGCAGTTTGTCGCGACGGCGCTGCTTCTATTGGCGCGCGACGGCAAGCTCGCCCTCGACGACGACGTGCGGAAGTACCTGCCGGAGCTGCCCAGCTACGGCGCGACCGTCACGATCAGGCACCTGCTGACGCACACCAGCGGGCTGCGCGACTACATCACGCTGATGACGCTGGGCGGCTGGCAGATGGAAGATGTCACGACGCCGGCGCTGGCGCTCGATGTCATCAGCCGGCAGAAATCGCCGGACTTTCAGGCCGGCGCCGAGTTCGCCTACAGCAACACCGGCTTCTTTCTCGCCTCGCTCGTCGTGGAACGGGCGTCGGGGCAGGGCCTGGCCGAGTTCGCCCGGCAGCGGATCTTCGAGCCGGCGGGGATGGCGTCGACCCGCTACATGAACGATCACGCCGCCGTCGTCCCGCGGCGCGCGACGGGCTACGAGCCCGGCAGTGGCGGGTTCCGCGTCTCGCTCTCCAACTGGGAACAGCTTGGCGACGGCGCCGTTCAGACGTCGCTGTCCGACCTGCTCAAGTGGGACGCGAACTTCTACACGCCGGTGGTCGGCGACGGTCCGCTGATGACGCAGCTGCAGGAGCAGGGGCGCCTGGCCGACGGCACGCCAATCGACTACGCGCTGGGACTCTACATCCGCACGCATCGCGGGCTGCGGACGGTGCGGCACGGCGGGTCGTGGGCGGGGTATCGCGCGGAGCTGTTGCGGTTTCCGGACGCCCGCGCGTCGGTGATGGTGCTCTGCAATCTCGGCACGGCGGATCCCGAGGCGCGAGCCACGCGCGTCGCCGACGTTGTCCTGGCGGATCGCCTGGGCCCCGAAGCGGCCAAGCCGACGCCCGCGGCGGGCGGCGACTCGCGCGCCGTGTCGGCATTTGGCGGGACTTACTGGAACGCCGACCGCATGTCGGTGCTCCGCTTCGTCGGCCACGATCGCGGGCTCGCTCTCGGGACCGGCGGCGAGCCCCGCCCGCTGGCCGCCTCGGAGGATGGCACGTATCGGGCTGGCGACCAGCCGCCGCGCTACCGCTTTACGCCGGAGCCGCGCCAGGTGGAGCGCATCGGCGAGAACGGCCGGTCCGTCGTGTTCGTCGCGCAGCAGCCCTGGACGCCGACGGAGTCCGAACTGGACGCGTATGCCGGCCGCTATGTCAGCGACGAGTTGCAGACCCGCTGGCAGATCGTCCGCGACGGGAAGACGTTGGCTATCCGCGACCTGCGGGCCGCGCCGCGGGTGCTCACCCCCGCCTTTCTCGACGTCTTCACCGCCGGCCCGCTCGTCGTGCGATTCGACGCGCACGCCGGCCCGCCATCGGCGTTCACGATTGGCGCCGGCCGCGCGCGCGGGATGCGATTCGCGCGCGAGTGACGGCCCTCCCGGCTTCCGAAAGCCGCTACCAGATGCCGGGCAGCAGTCGCGACCGCACCGCGCGCTGATAGCGCCGGTAGGTCTCGCCGAACATCTCGACCAGTGTTCGTTCCTCGAAGGGAATCGCCACCACCAGGTAGGCCGTGCTGATCGCGGCAAAGGCCAGCCGCGTCGCCGTCATGTCGGGCACGCCGAAGACGATCAGGACCCATCCGAGATAGATCGGATGCCGCACGAAACGGTACGGGCCGGCGACCTTGAAATCGCTTCCTGGCGCCTTGCCCGCGCCCTGCCGGATGCCGGCGAGATCGAGCGGGTCAATCATCGCGGTCGCCCGGAGCATCACGAGCACGCCGAGTCCGACCACTGCCCAGTGTGCGAGCGACCAGGGGCCGGAATGGCGATACAGCCGTCCGGGCAGGTCCTGCCACCACGCGCAGACGGCGACGAACAGCACGCTCGCCACCCACACGTATACGGTCCGCTCCAGATGCGGCGGCACGTGCCTGGTCACCCAGCGCTTGACGCCGCTGCGCGCCAGGAGGCTGTGGTGCAGCGCGAAGACACCGAACAGGAGGGCGTTGATAACGAGCGGCGAGACGACGGCGCCCGACGACGGCGCATGCTCGAAACGGACGAAATACGTCCAGGCGAAGAAGCTCAACGAGCCCACGAACAACGCGCCGCCGAGCCACGAGAGGAGCGGCGCTCGCGCCGGAGGGCCGTTCATGCGGCCCGTATTATAGTGATCGAATGGCAGCCCGGCGCGTGGTGATCTCCGGGATCGGCGTGGTGTCGACCTTCGGCGTGGGCCGCGAGACGTTCTGGGACCATGTCCGCCGCGGCATCAGCGGCACGCGCGCGATCACCGACTTCGACGTCTCGACCTACCCCTGCCAGGTGGCCGCTCCGGTGCCGCCGGTCTCGATTGCCGACGCCCAGCCGCTCGACGGCGAGCACGACGACGGCCGCCAGACGCGCGCCGATCCCAGGCGCTATTCGCGGGCCGCGCTGCTCGCGGTGATTGCCGCGCGCGAAGCGTGGAACGACGCCGGACTCCGCGTGAACGAGGCCGGCGCCGGCGTGATCATCGGCAGCGGCGGCGGCGGCATCGACGTCGGCGAGGCGCAGTACCGCGACTTCTTCATCAGCGGCGGGCGCCACGTCACGCCCTACGCCATCGCCGTCGGCATCGTCGGCATGGTGTCGAGCGAGGTGTCGATTTCGCTCGGGCTGCGCGGCATCAGCCATGTGCTGTCGACCGGCTGCACGAGCTCGACCGACGCGCTCGGCTACGCGGCGCGGATGATCCGCTCGGGTGAGGTCGACGTGCTGCTCTCGGGCGGCGCCGACGGCTGCGTGACGCCGGGGATGATCTTCGGGTTCTCGCGGATGCGCGCCGTCTCGACGCGGTACAACGATCGGCCGTCGGAGGCCAGCCGTCCGTTCGATCGCGGGCGCGACGGCTTCGTGCTGGGCGAGGGCGCCTGGATGTACGTCGTCGAGGCCGAGGAGCGGGCGCGGGCGCGCGGCGCGCGGATCTACGCGACCGTCGAGGGCTATCACTCGACGTGCGACGCCTACCATCGCGTGCAGATGGATCCGGATGGCGAGGAGATCGTCGCGGCGATGCGGGGCGCCGTTCAACGCTCGGACCGGGTGCTCGAGGAGATCGGCTACGTCAGCTATCACGGCACGTCCACCCAGCTGAACGACGCGATCGAGTCGCAATGCACCCGTCGACTGTTCGGCAGGTTTGCCGAGCGCGTGCCCGGGTCGTCGATCAAGTCGATGATCGGCCACCCGCAGGGGGCCAGCGGCGCCGCCGGCATCGTCACCACGGCGCTGGCGTTGTCGCGCGGCTTCCTGCCGCCGACGGCCAACCTGCGGGACGCCGACCCGGCGTGCGACATGGACTACGTCGCGCAGGAAGGCCGCGCCGGCTTCCCGGCGGCCGCCCTGTGCAACTGCCTGGGGTTTGGCTCGAAGAACAGCGCCGTTGTTTTGGGAGCCATTTAGTAGTGCCGAGTGCTGAGTGCCGAGTGCCGAGTGCCGAGTGCCGAGGTAGGTGCCGAGTTACGGGTTACGGGTTACGAGTTGAGTCCGCGTCGTGCAACTGCAGGCCGAAAGCTGAAGACCGAAGGCTGAAGGCTAGAGGCTGAAGAGTGGGTTGATGGACGACGTCCTTATCGTCGGCGGCGGGCCTTCGGGATCGATCGCGGCGCTCGTGCTCGCGCGCGCTGGCGTGCGCGTGACGGTGCTGGACCGGGCGGTCTTTCCGCGCGAGAAGCTGTGCGGCGATTCGGTCAACCCGGGCGCCATGGCACTTCTGGCCCGGCACGGCGTCGCGGCCGCAGTCGAGGCGCGAGGCCTCCCCGTGGCCGGCTGGCTCGTCACCGGGACCGGCGGAGCGGCCGTTCGCGCCTTCTATCCCGAAGGGGTCACGGGTCGATCCATCCGACGCCGCGATCTGGACGCGCTGCTGCTGGAGGCTGCCGCGCGGGCCGGAGCGCGGGTGGAGCAGGGCGTGCGCGTGTCGGCGCCGATGGTGGAGGGCAGCGGGGCGTTCCGGCGTGTCCGTGGCGTCCATACAACGACCCGCGGCGGGATCCAGTCGAGAGCGGCGTCGCTGGTGATTGCCGCCGATGGCCGGCACTCGACGCTGGCCTTCGATCTGGGCCTGGCCCGTCATCCGCGCCGGCCGCGCCGGTGGGCGATCGGCGGCTACTTCGAAGGCGTGCGGGCGCTTTCGGCGCTTGGAGAGATGCACGTGCGGCGGGGCCACTACATCGGCATCGCCCCGATGCCAGGCGGCCTGACCAACGCGTGCCTCGCCGTGCCCGAACGACAGGCGCGCGCGATTGGCGCGGCCTCGGACGAGGCGCTCACGCGTGTCGTGTCGACCGACCCGGTGCTGCGCGATCGATTCGCGCACGCCCGGCTGGTCGCGCCGGCGAAGACCCTCGGTCCGCTCGCGGTGGACGTGTCGTCAGCCGGAATGCCCGGGTTGTTGCTGGCGGGGGACGCCGCCGGCTTCGTCGATCCGATGACGGGGGACGGCCTGCGGCTGGCGATGCACGGGGGTGAGCTCGCCGCGGAAGCGGCGATCGCGATTGTCGGCGGCGATGCTGACGGCGCCGCATGGCTTGCGGCGCGCCGGAAGGCGATGCTGAAGGAGAAGCTGAGCTTCAATCGGCTGCTGCGCAGCGTCGTCGCCACGCCGCTCGGCGTGAGCGCCGCGTCGCTTGCCGGCCGCACGTGGCCGAGCCTGCTCACATCGCTCGTGGCTTATGCCGGAGACTGTCGGCAGGCCTGAGCGACTCAGTTCCTGACGTGTTACCAGTTCAGGTCGCTGCGTTGCCTCGGCAGCAGCCATCGAATGGCGCGCTCGAATCGTGCGGCCCATGCCGCTTCGTTGTGTGCGGCGCCCCGGTCTTCCACGTACCGAAGCTGCAGCCGCGGTTGCCGGGCCTTGCGCCGAAGCATCCGCACCATCTCGCGCGTATGGCGCACCTGCGCGCGCCCTTCCCCCGTGCCGGTGTCCAGGTACAGCCGGCCGCTCCAATGCGCCATGTGCTGCACGTCGCCGAAGATCGCGCCGCGCGCGAACCAGAGCGACGCGCTCATCACGCCGGCGAACCCGAAGATGTCCGGGCGGCGGAGAAAGCCGTAGAGGCTGATCAGCCCGCCCATCGACGAGCCCGCGAGCCCGGTGTGGGCGGCCTCGCGCCTGGTCCTGAATTGCGTGTCGATCTGCGGCTTCAGCGTGTCCGTGAGGAAACGCAGGTACGCCTCGCCGCTGCCGCCGCCCATCCGGTCGTCGCGATAGGGGCTGTACTCCGCCGTGCGCGTCGACCCGGTGTTGGGGACGCCGACGACGATGGCCTCGACGCCGTCGTGGGCAACCCGCTCCATCGTCTCGTCCACGCCCCATTCGCCGGCGAACGACATCTCGTGGTCAAACAAGTTCTGCCCGTCCTGCATGTAGAGGACCGGGTAGTGCCGCCCGCTCGAGCCGTAGGATGGCGGCAGATAGACGTGGATGTCGCGCCGGTTGTCGAGCTCCGGGCTGAAGACCTGGTCGAGCCGCCGGATATTGCCGACCGTGTTGCCCTGTAGTGCCTCGCCGGCCCCGTTGTCGTACATAACAGACTAGAAATCGGCCCCCGATGGTGGACTCCGGACTCCAGGCTTCGGACTCCGGGACGTCGGTAGTCCGGAGTCGGTAGTCCGGAGTCCGAAGTCCACAGTATCATTCCCGAATGCCTCACCGGTTCACGATCGGCGTCGAGGAAGAGTTCCAGATCGTCGATCCCACCACGTGGGAACTGCGCTCGCACGTCTCGGAGCTGCTCGCGTCCGGCAGCCGGTCGCTCGGCGACCAGATCAAGCGCGAGATGCACCAGTCGATCGTCGAGGTCGGCACGACGATCTGCGACGACGTCGACGAGCTGCAGCACGAGATGCTGAAGATGCGGACCGAGCTGTGCGCCGCCGCCGACCGCGTCGGCCTGGCCGTCGCCGCGGCCGGCACGCATCCGTTCTCGCACTGGGTCGATCAGGTGATCTCGCCGGGCGAGCGCTACCAACACATCGTCGAGGAACTGCAGCAGCTGGCGCGGTCGCTGCTCATCTTCGGCCTGCACGTCCACGTCGCGATGCCCGACGCGCGACGACGATCGACATCATGAACGCGGCGCGCTACTTCCTGCCGCACCTGCTCGCGCTCTCGACCAGCTCGCCGTTCTGGATGGGGCGCGACACCGGGCTGAAGTCGTATCGCACGACGATCTTCCGGCGCTTCCCGCGCACCGGCGTCCCCGATCACTTCGGCTCGTGGGGCGAGTACGAGAGCTATCTGAACCTGCTCATCGATCTGCACTGCATCGACAACGGCAAGAAGATCTGGTGGGACATTCGGCCGCATCCGACGTTCGGCACGCTGGAGTTCCGCGTCTGCGACGTGCCGACGCGCGTCGAGGAGACGATCGCGATCGCCGCGCTCGCCCAGGCCGATCATCGTGAAGCTGTACAAGCTCTACACGAAGAACATGGGCTTCCGGCTCTATCGCCGCGCCCTGATCGAGGAGAACAAGTGGCGCGCGGCGCGCTGGGGCCTCGACGGCAATCTGATCGACTTCGGCAAGAAGTCCGAGGTGCCGATGCGCGATCTCGCCGTCGAGCTGCTCGACTTCGTCGACGACGTCGTGGACGAGCTGGGCAGCCGGCCGCACGTCGAGTACGTGCAGGCGATCCTGCGCGACGGCACCAGCGCCGACCGGCAGCTGCGGGTCTATCGGGAGACCGGCGACCTCAAGTTGGTCGTGCAGCACGTCGTGAAGGAGACGCAGGCCGGCGGCGATGCGCGTTTGAGATCAAGGACGGGCCGAGCTTCAGCTCGGCCGGCACGGACGTACGCGAGCGCCGAACGTTCAGTTCGGCCGAGGTGAGGCATGACGACACCGAACGGATTGGGCTGATGTGCGGGCGCGAGTACACGTTTCCGCCGGCGTTCATCAACGCGTCAACGAGCTGGGCCGGCCGCATGGGATCACCGCGGAGATGGTGAAGCTCGGCGGGACGAAGATGGGCGAGCCGGCGCGGTATCGGGTCATCGTCGACCGCATCTCGCACGAGATCGAGTACTACCGCGGCTATCTGAAGCACGCCGTGCTCGAGGGCACCTACGTCATCAACAACCCGTTCTGGTGGACCGCCGACGACAAGTTCTTCAACTACGCCGTCGCCTCGAAGCTGGGCGTGGCGATTCCGAAGACGGTGCTGCTGCCGCAGAAGGCGTATCCGCTCGACCGTCGACCTGACGGCGGAGTCGCTGCACAATCTCGAGTACCCGATCGACTGGGAGGGCCTGCTCGACTACGTCGGCCGCCCGGCGATCCTGAAGCCGTACTCGGGCGGCGGCTGGAAGCACGTCTACAAGGTGCACAACGTCGACGAGCTGCTCGCGGCCTACGACCGCACGGCGCCGTATTGCATGACGCTGCAGCAGTTCATCGACTTCGATCAGTACGTGCGCTGCTTCACCTTCGGCAAGACGGACATCGTGCCGGTCCACTACGACCCGCGCGAGCGCCGCTACATCGTCGATCACACCTACCTGTCGCCGGAGCTCGGCGACCGCGTCGTCAAGGACGCGCAGACGATCAACCAGGCACTCGGCTACGAGATGAACACGATCGAGTTCGCCGTGCAGGAAGGCGTGCCCTACGCGATCGACTTCCTGAATCCGGCGCCCGACTTCGAGCGCGATCGGATCACGCAGCACTACTTCGATCTCGTGCTGGACAAGATGTCGCGGCTGGTGATCGACCGGGCGCTGAGCGGCGCGGACACGAATCCGTGGCCGCGCTGGGAGCAGATGCTCGGTCTCGGGACAACCGCCGGGGTGGTGGGGCAACCCGCGGCAGCCGCGGCGCGGGGCCGTTGCCGCCGACGTGCCGGAACAGGCCAGGGCCGTGAAGCCGCGCGCGCCGCGTCCGCGCAAGACGGAGGTGTAGGCTGTCGCTCGTCACCGACGCCATCGCCCACTGGCACGGGCTGCTGCGGCCGGACGTGGAGCTGACGCCGGAGTTTGCCGAGACCTTCACGGCGACGCTGCGCGAGCGCAGCTGCACTTCGGCGAGCGCATTCATTGCCCGTTCCTGCGGCCGTTCTTCCTCGACGCCGAGCAGGTGGCGCTCGTGAAGCACGTCTCGGAGACCGTGGCGCGGATGGGCGAGACACTCGTCGCGGCGTCGTCCAGCCGGCCGGAGCTGTTCGACGCGCTGGCGCTCACCGACGCCGAGCGCGCGCTCGTGGCCATCGACCCCGGCTACGGAGACGGCGAGCACGGCGTCGCGGCTCGACTCGTTCATCCTGCCCGGATCGCTGAAGTTCGCCGAGTACAACGCCGAATCGCCGGCGGGCCTCGGCTATACCGAGACGCTGTCGGAGTCTTCGAGTCGCTGGACGTCACGGCGCGATTCCGCGAGCGTTACAGCGCAACGGCGCCGGCGCTGATGGCGCCGATGCTGGACGCGCTGCTGGCCAGCTACCGCGAGTGGGGCGGCTCGGCCAGCCCGCCGACCATCGCGATCGTCGACTTCCGCGGCGTGCCGACCTGGGCCGAGTTCGAGATGCTGCAGGCGCGGTTCATCGATCTCGGCGTGCCGACGGTCGTGTGCGATCCCCGCGATCTGGTGTTCGATGGGGGGACGCTGTCGGTCGAGGGCCGTCAGATCGATCTGGTCTACCGCCGCTGCCTGATCAACGACATCGTCGATCGGCCCGAGGACTGCCGCGCGCTGATCGATGCCTATCGCGCGCGGGCGGTCTGCGTCGCCAACACGCTGCGATGCAAGCTGCCGCACAAGAAGGCGTTCTTCTCCGTGCTCACCGACGCCGCGGTTCGCGGACCTGTTCGACCCGGCCGACCGCGCCACCGTCGCGCCTCACGTCCCGTGGACGCGGCTGGTGCGGGAGGGCCGGACGGAGCGCCACGGCGAGATCGATCGATCTGATTCCGTACATCCGGGCGCACCGCGAGGGCCTGGTCATGAAGCCGAACGACGACTTCGGCGGCTACGGCGTCACGCTCGGCTGGGAAGCCGACGACGCCGCGTGGGACGCGACCATTGCCCGCGCGCTCGGCGGCCAGGACGACGCGTGGGTCGTGCAGGAGAAGATCCAGGTGCGGCGCGAGCTGTTCCCGCGCTTCGGGCCCGGCAGCGGCGCCGTCATCGGCGACATGCTGGTGGACTGCGCGCCCTACCTGTTCCGGGGCAAGCTCGCCGGCTTCCTCACGCGACTGAGCGCCGGCGGCCTCGCCAACGTCACCTCGGGCGGCGGCCAGGTGCCGTCATTCGTCGTGCGTGAGAAGAGATTGAGAGGAAGTTACGTACGTCAACCACAGAGACACAGAGCCACGAAGACGCACAGCACGGAATGCTGGCAACGTCGGGCTGAAGCCCAGCGCACGGGTGCATCCGTCAGCTGCCAATTCCATCCTCCGTGCGTCTTTGTGTCCTCTGTGTCTCTGTGGTTGACGTACGTGGATCGCGATGCCGTTTGACTGCCAGTATCGTCTGACACACGGGCAGGACGTGTGTGTCACCGCGTGCCCGACGACGTCCGGGCAGCCGACGTTCGCGTTCGCGCGCGTCGAGCGCGGCGGGGACGCGCCGGCGGCCGATCCCACGGCCGTCGATATCGCGCTGCTCGACATGCACCACGGCTGGCCAAACCTCGGCCACGACGCCATCTCCTACGGCATCCAGAACATCGTCTGCGACCTGACGCCGGCGCTGCGGTCGGCCGGCCTGCGCGTGCGCGTGCTGTCGTACGACGTGCGGCGCAGCCAGCAGATTCCGCCGCCGCCCGGTGGCCGGCACGCCATCTATCTCGGCACCGGCGGCCCGGGCCATCTCGACCCGCGGCTGAACGACGGCGTCTCGGAGGGATCGCAGGGCATCGACGAGGACCCCGGTTGGGAAGCGCCGCT
Source organism: Vicinamibacteria bacterium (assembly GCA_963719755.1). Lineage (GTDB taxonomy): Bacteria > Acidobacteriota > Vicinamibacteria > Vicinamibacterales > JAENWD01 > JAENWD01. The sequence continues at coordinate 419,659 of CAVRDA010000018.1, forward strand.
CTTCGCGCTGTTCGACGCCATCCGCGCCGACGAGCAGGCAGCGCTGCTGGCCGTGTGCCACACGTTTGGCGTGATGTGCCGCTGGCTCGGCATCGCGGATGTCGTGCTGCGCGGCGCCGACAAGGGTGGCAAGAGCTCCGGCATCGTCGACAACGTGCTCACCGATGCGGCGCTCGGGCACCCCTGGTTCATGCGCCTGGCGCGCGAGTTGCCGGATCGGCGGCGCCTGAAGATTCTGGACAACCGCCTGTACGACCTGATCCCGCCGGCGGCCGGGCTGCCGCCGGACGTCCTCGCCCTCTCGTCAGAAGCGCTGGGTGTGTGCGGACCCCCTGGAGAAGCGCTGACTGCCATCGAGGTCGCCCGCGACGGCGACGGCGTGATGCCGCGCATGCTCGGCGTGAATCATCACCCGGAGATCGTGAACCGGCCGCGCCAGATGACGATCCTGAAGAAGCGCATGGAGCGCGGCGCGGTCACGCCCGAGTGGTACGCCGAACGCGCGAAGACGCTGACCGAGACGATCGGCGACGAGCGCGGCGATCAATGGCTGCACCTGACGTCGAGCTACATGTTCCTCGGGCCGCTGCGCTTCCACCTCTACCGCCAGATCCGCCTGCGCGCCGAAGCGCTCGGACTGGCGATCGACGTCGACGAACATCGCACTCCGATCCTCCCGGCGACGTCGATCGCGTGACCCGGCGCGGCTGAAGCCGCGCCCTCCTGTTCCGGCGACAGGAGGGCGCAACTTCAGTTGCGCCATGTCCCCGTGGTCAGAACAACGCCTTCACTGCCAGCTGGATCTGACGCGCCGAGCCGGAGTCGCCGGTGGGGAAGCGCGTGTTGGTGATGACGCCAAACGCCGTGCTGCCGACGGCCGCGATGCGTCCAGGCTGGCCGAAGTTCGCGTGGTTGAACAGGTTGAACGCCTCCACACGGAACTGCAGCTGTGTCGGCCCCACCCGGGTGTTCTTGATGAGCGACAGGTCCGTGTTGCTGAAGCCCGGGCCGATGACCCTGTTGCGTCCCAGGCTGCCGAAATGGAAGGCGCCCGCCGGCGAAACCGGCAGCGCGAAGACGGAACTGGCCGTGCACGAGCCGGCGATGCGCGGGTCGCAGACGCTGTTCTCGAACCATTGCGACGGCTCGCCGACGATGGCCGGGTCGCCGACGAGGTCGGGCCGCAGCGTGTTGGTCACGCCGGTGAACGTGTTGATGCCGGTGACGATGCTGATCGGGTTGCCGCTTTGCGCCTGCACGATGACCCCGATCTGCCAGCCGTCCTTGAGCCAGTTGCCGCTGAACGGCAGATCGTAGAGCGCGTTGATCACGAAGCGATGCCGCGCGTCGAAGTCGGAGGGGCCCTCGCTGTCGGCGACGTTGAAGCTGTCCTGCGCGACGATCGCCCTGCGAGTTGAGCGAGTTGTAGTCGGTCGACTTCGACAGCGTGTAGGACGCGCTGAATTGCAGGCCGCGGCTCAGGCGCTGATTCGCCGACAGCCACAGGCCGTGATAGCGGGACTTGCCGATGTTGCCGACCTCGGTGATGTTGCCGAGCGATGCCCCGGGCAGGATCGGGCTGCTCGCCGAGAGGCGGGGTACGGCCGCACGCCGTTGACGAACTGGTTGATGTTGCGCGAGATGCGGAGGCGGTCGCCACTGGACCCGAAGTAGCCGACCATCACGCCGAGATTCGCCAGCACCTGCCGTTCGACGTTCACGTTCCAGTTCTGCATACGGGCGCCCTCGAAATCGGGGTTCACCGATGCCGGAGCCAGACCTGACGCCAGCGCCGTCGTGATCGCGCTGTCGAGCCGGATCGGCCCGGCAAACGCCACCGGGACGGCCAGCGGCGGGTTGGCGCTGGTGGGCGTGACGACGTTGGTCACCGGCTGATCGATGGCGATCGCATACGCGCCGCGGACCGACGTCTTGCCATCGCCGAACGGATCCCACACGACGCCGACCCGCGGGCTGACGTCGTGGCTGGTCTTGTAGATCGACTCGCGGCTGCCCGAACCCACCTGCACGAGCGACACCGTCGCCTCGTCGAACACCACGAACCGATCCTCGCTCTCGGTCGGCGCGAAATTGACGTCGTAGCGCAGTCCCAGCTCGAGCAGCAGGTTGGAGTGCATGCGGAAGCTGTCCTGCACGAACAGGCCGACGGCCTGCTGCGTGATGTTGCTCGGCCGGTCGCCGAGCGTGATTGCGAACTGGCTGCCGCGGCCCGCCTGAAAGTCCGCGACGGTCGGGAACGTGAACGTGCCGGTGTCGGAGGTGAAGTTGTCGTTGTTGAACCGCCGCCACTCGCCGCCGATCTTGATCGCGTGCCGCCCGCGCAGGTAGCTCGCGGTGTCCGACAGGACGAACGTCAGGTCGGTGCGCCCCTGCGGGAAGCCGGCGGGGCCGCCGAAGTTCAGCCCCAGCCCGGTGACGGTGATCTGCGGCAGGCCGAGCGGTGTCGTAACGCCGTTGTTGATGCCGTAGTCGGCGGGGTTCAGCGGCGTGTTCGGCATGAACGTGATGTGAATCCGGTTGAACCCGAACCGCGCCTCGTTCACCAGGCGCGAGCTGAAGATGTGCGTGTGGTTGAGCGTGCCGATCTGACGCGTCGACTCCCGGGTGTCGCCGAAGCCGGGAATCGTGTTGAGCTGCAAAGTCGGCTCGCCCCGCTTGTCGGCCTGGAACGCGTAGTAGCCGTGGATCGTGTCGTTCTCCCCGAGGACGTGATTGATGTCGCCCGTGCCCTGGTCGATGTCGACCGGCGCCGTGGCCGAGCCGACGAAACGGCCCTCGCCACGTGCGCCGATTGTCGTGGCCGCCGGAATCAGCGGCAGCAGGTTCCGCGACACCGGATCGGTCACCGCCGCGCGCTCGTCGTCGCGGAGGACGCCGCTGTTGACGTCGATGCCCTGGCGCTGGCGCAGCCCCTCGTAGCTGCCGAAGAAGAACGTCCGGTTCTTCTGGATCGGACCGCCGGCGCTGGCCCCGAACTGGTTGCGCTTGAACGGCGATTGCCGCGTCGGCGCGGGATTGAAGAAGTTGCGGGCGTCGAGCTGGTCGTTGCGGAAGAACTCGAAGACCTCGCCGTGGAAGTCGTTGCTGCCCGAGCGCGTGGCGATGTTCACGATCGCGCCCGAGTTGCGCCCGTACTCGGCGCTGAAGGTCGAGTTGTCGACCTTGAACTGCGAGACGGTGTTGATCGACGGCTGGAACGTGATCTGGTTCTGCACCATGTCGTTCAGGTTCACGCCGTTGACCATGAAGTTCACGGTGTCTTCCCGGTTGCCGGCGGTGTTGAACGCGAACGATCCCTGGCCGCGCAGCGGTGCGGTGAGAAACCCGGCCTGCGGCGGCGTCACCGATCCCGGGAATCAGCAGCCCGAGGTCGACGAAGTGCCGGCCGTTGAGCGGGATGTTCTGCACGGTGCGCTGGTTGATCACCTGGCCGACCGAGATCGTGGACGACTCGATGATCGGGGTCTCGGCGACGACGCTCACCGCCTCGGTGAGGGTGCCGACGGCGAGCTGGAAGTCGAGCGTGACGGTGCGCGCGACAGCCAGCTCTACCTCCTTGACGAGGGTCTTGAATCCGCTGAGCTGCGCCTCGACGCGATAGAGGCCCGGCGCCAGCGACGCGACCAGGTACTGGCCCGCCGCGTCAGTGACCGCCGTACGCGAGACGCCGGTCGCCTGCGAGCTGACGACGATCGACGCGCCAGGCATCAGCGCGCCCTGCTCATCGGTCACGAGCCCCTGCAGGGTGGCTGTCGACTGCGCTGCGACGGGGGAGCTGACCAGCGCCAGCACGAGCGCGGCACCGAGAGAGGACAGACCGCACCTCTTCACGCGGGTCGAGGACTTCATTCTCCACCTCCGTGTTCTCTGGTCGAGTGGGACCTCCGGCAGTCCGGGATGGCGCGAGAACACGCAAAGGGGGGACCAGCGCTTCACGGCGGAATCCCGCAGGAAAATGTCGGTCGTCCGGTCGCGGAGGGTCGGGGAAGTACCGCGCGCGACAACGCGTTGGATCGGAAGGAGATTTATAGCAAGCGGCGCCCGCGTTAGTCACGAGCACGACCGCTGGTGCCAGCGTCAGACGTGCTGGAGGTACTGCCGCATCTGGTGTTTCCAGTACGGCCAGTCGTGACCGCCGAGTTGCCCCCAATCGTCGAGATGGTGGGAGATGCCCTTGTAGCTGAGCGCGCGCGAGAGATCGTAGGAATGCGACGGGTGCTCCCACGGCCCGGTGCCCGTGGCGATGTGGATCGAGGCGCTCGAGATCTGGCCGATCTGCCACGGATCGGTCATGCCGCCGATGTAGTCGATCGGGTTGTTGAAGTAGAAGTTGTCGTCGTAGAAGCCGTCCATGAACCGCCGCAGATCGTAGAGGCCCGAGAGCGCAAAGCAGGCGCGCACGGCATCCGGGTGCTTGAAGAGCGTGTTGGCCGCGTGGTACGCGCCGAGCGACGCGCCCATCGTCGCGATCGGGACCAGTCCGTTGCAGTGCGAGTGGATGAAGGGGATCACCTCCCAGCGGATGTACTCGTCCCACTGCCGCTGCATCCAGCTCCGGTGATACGGGTGAGCGCCCTTGTCGTAGAAGCTCTGGTCGCCGTTGGATCCAACGCAGAACAGCTTGATGCGACCGCCTTCGAGGAACTCGGCCAGCGCCGAGACCATCCCCTGGCCCTCCATCTCGCCCTCGTCGCCGCCGCTGGTCGGAAAGGCCAGCACCGGCGTCCCGAAATGGCCGTAGACGAGGACGCCCATGTCGCGCCCGAGACGGCCGGTAAACCAGCGGTGAAATTCGCGGTGCATGGCGGGGGATTGTACTCGCGGCCGGCCCGGCGCCGAGTGGTGTATCCTCTTCTGTCTTCCCCGACCTGGAGTCACGCCGAGTGCCGGATCACGCGCCAACGATTCTCTGTATCGCCACCTACGAAAAGGGGCAGGAATTCATCCGCGAGTGCAAGCGTCAGGGCTGCCGGGTGCTGCTGCTCACCGTCGACAGCCTCAAGGACGCGGACTGGCCGCGCGACGCCATCGACGACACCTTCTACATCCCGCGAGAGATTCAGCGCGAGGATCTGTTGAAGGGCATCAGCCACCTGGCGCGCACGCGCCTGCTCGACCGCATCGTCGCGCTCGACGACTTCGACGTCGAGACGGCGGCGCTGCTCCGGGAACACCTCCGCGTCCCCGGCATGGGCGAGACGACGGCGCGGTACTTCCGCGACAAGCTGGCGATGCGCGTGAAGGCACGCAACCAGGGCATTCTCGTGCCCGAGTTCGTCCACACGGTCAACGACGACCAGGTGCGCCGCTTCGCCGAAGAGGTGCCCGGTCCGTGGATGCTGAAGCCGCGCTCGAACGCGGCCGCCATCGGCATCACCCGCGTCGAGCGCCAGAGCGAGCTCTGGCGCGCGCTCGACGAGCTCGGCGACCGCCGCTCGTTCTATCTCCTCGAGCGATTCGTCAAGGGCGACGTCTTCCACGTCGACTCGCTGGTGTGGGAACGCGACGTCATCTTCCACGCGGCGCACCAGTACGGCGCGCCGCCATTCAGCGTCGCGCATCAGGGCGGCATCTTCACCACCCGGACGGTGGCCAAGGCCACCTCGGCGTGGAAGCCGTTGATGGCGATCAACCGCGAGGTGCTGGCGACGCTGGGGCTGGTGCGGGGCGTCGCGCACACGGAATTCATCCGGAGCGCCGAGGACGGCCGCTGGTATTTCCTGGAGACGTCGGCGCGGGTCGGCGGCGCCTACATCGTCGACGTCGTCGAAGCGGCGACCGGCATCAACCTGTGGCGCGAGTGGGCCAAGATCGAGATCGCCGGCGAGGACTCGCCCTACCACCTGCCGAACGCGAAGGACGGCTATGCCGGGCTGGCGCTGACGCTGGCCAGGCAGGAGCAGCCCGACACGTCGACCTACAACGACCCCGGAGATCGTCTATCGCGTGACCAAGAAGCACCACGCCGGGCTCATCGTCGCCTCCGAGGACCCCAAGCGCGTCGACGCGCTGCTCGACGACTACACCGGCCGGTTCCTGCAGGACTTCTACACCTACGCGCCCGCGCCGGATTCGCCGACCGCTTAGGGCCGGGGGCTGCAGGTCTGGTGGGTCTGAGGGCTGTGGGGCTGTAGGTCTGTGGGGCTGCTGGGGCTGGAGGTCTGTGGGCTGGGGTCTGCCAATGACGTCCGCTCGAGTCGCCGTCGTCGTCACCGTCGCCGTGCTGCTGCTGATGCTCGTGGAGCTGCAGTTGTCGTGGCACAACGCGAAGGCGCTGCGCGCAAGAGGTGCGATCGAGCCGCCGGACGACGTGTTCAAGTGGATGCGGCTGGCGTATCCGGCCAGCTTCGTGCTGATGGGCGTGGAGGCGGCGCTCGGCGGGCCGCTGCGGCGCGAGTGGGTGATTGGCGGGCTGCTGTTGTTCGGATGGGCGAAGGCGCTGAAGTTCTGGGCCATCGCGCACCTCGGGCCGCTCTGGAGCTTTCACGTGCTCGTCGTGCCGGGCGCGAAGCTGGTCACGTCCGGACCTTACCGCTGGCTGCGCCATCCCAACTACGTCGCCCTGATTGGCGAGTTCGTCGCGATTGCCATCGCGCTCCAGGCGCCCGTCGCCGGCCTTCTCGCCACGCTGGGGTTCGGCTGGCTCATCTGGCGGCGGATCCAGGTCGAAGAGCGCGCGCTCGGCTTGCGCTGAGTACTCCGGTCACACCTCTCGTCACAGCCGAGACCAGCACGCGTCGCGCGGCGTCCTAAGCACACCCGGCTGATATACTGGCCGAGTCAGCACCACCCCATGCCTGCGCTTCGTCGCGCGCGCCCCGGATGGCGTTCGGCGCGATTGTTCCCACCGGCGGCGGCCCGACTGGTCGCACTGGCGCTGGGGGTGGCGACGGCTCTCCCTGTGGCGGGACAGTCGCGTCCTCCAGACGAAGCGTCGTCGCTCGCCCGGTCGCGCTTCGAGGCGGTCCGCGCCTATCGCGAAGGCCGCTACCCTGACGTCCTCGACCTGACCCGTGACATCGGCGCCGACGCCGATGTGCTCCTCCTTCGCGGCCGCGCGCTCGCCGCCATTGGCCGATACGACGACGCAGCGTTGGCATTTGCCGGGAGCGTCAAGCAGTTGCCGCTGGGCGAGGCGCAATACGAGCTCGGCCAGCTCATGCTGCTGCGCGGACGGACGGCCGACGCCCGCCGCGCGCTCGAGCCGCTGGTGGCCGCTGGCACGCGCTCCGACGACGGCGAGGTGCTGGGCCGCGCGGCACGCGCCGCGTATCGACTCGGCCGCTACGAGCAGGCCAACTCACTCTTCCGCGATGCCGCGGCCCTCATCGGCGACGACGCGAACCTGCAGATCACGTGGGGAGAGCTGTTCCTCGAGAAGCAGAACCGGAACGAGGCAGTGCCGATCGTTCCGCGCCGCGCTGCAGAGCGATCGCCGGAGCGCAGCGGCCTTTGCCGGCCTCGCGCGAGCGTTTGCCGACGAGAACGGCGCGACCGCGCGCGAGCTGGTCACGCGCGCGCTGAGTCTGAACAAGTCGCTCGTGCCGGCCTACCTGGTCCTGGCCGACCTCGCGCTCGACGAGGATCACCGCGACGACGCGCGCGCGGCGGTCGATCAGGCGCTGGCCGTCAACCCGTCGAGCCTCGACGCGCTGTCGCGCAAGGCCGCGATCGCGTTTCTCGAGGATCGCACTGCGGACTTCGAGGCGCTGGTCGCCTCGGTGCTCGCGATCAACCCGCGCTACGGCGACGTCTATCGCATCGCCGGGGCGCAGGCCGCGCGGCACTACCGCTTCGACGCGGCCGCCGCGCTCGCCCGCAAGGCACTCGAGCTGGAGCCGGGCAACGTCCGCGCCTCGGCCGATCTCGGCGTGCACCTGCTGCGGACCGGCGACGAGCCCGGTGCGCGCAAGGCGCTCGACGACGCGTTTCGCGCCGACCCCTACGACGTCGTCACCTACAACCTGCTGGGCCTGCTCGACAGCCTCGAGAAGTTCGAGACCGTCGAGGACGGCCTGGTGACGCTGCGCGTGCATCCCGACGAAGCGCCGGTGCTGCGCGAACAGGCGCTGCCGCTGGCACGCCGCGCCCTCGATACCCTGGCCGCGCGCTACCAGCACACGGTCGAGGGCCCGATCCTCGTCGAGATCTTCCCGAAGCACGACGACTTCGCGGTCCGCAATGTCGGGCTGCCCGGCATGGTCGGTGCGCTCGGCGCCTGCTTCGGCCGGGTCGTGACGCTCGATTCGCCTCGCGCCCGTCCGCCCGGTACCTTCAACTGGCAGGCGACGCTCTGGCACGAGATGGCGCACGTCGTCACCCTGCAGATGTCGAAGAACCGCATCCCGCGCTGGCTCACCGAGGGCATCTCGGTCTTCGAGGAACAGCGCGCGCGGCCCGAGTGGGGCCGCGAGATGGAGATGCGGTTCGCCGACGCGCTCGAGCGGGACGAGGTGCTGAGGCTCGACGATCTCAATCGCGGCTTCATGTCCGGCGAGACCATCGCGCTCGCGTACTACCAGGCGTCGCTGCTCGTCGATCACATCGTCATGACGCGAGGCGAGCCGGCGCTCCAGGCGCTGGTGCGGGCGTTTGCCGACGGCGTCTCCGTGGACGCGGCGATGCGCGAGGCGATCGGGCCGACGCTGGCCCAGATCGAGCCGGAGTTCATGGCGTCGGTGACCGAGCGCTTCGCCGCGGTGCTGGCCGCGCGCTCCGGCCCCGAGGACCTGCGGCTCACCGCGCGGACGCCGCGCGAGACCATCGAGACGCTCGCCACGGAGTATCCCGGCAACTTCGAGTTCCAGCTCAGGCTCGGCGACGTCCGCGCCGCGGCGGGCGAGGTGCAGAGCGCGTACGCGGCGTGGGAAGAAGCGGCGCGCCTGCTGCCCAGCAGCGTCGGCAACGACAGCCCGCTGGCGCGCATCGCCAATCTCGCCGCGCAGCAGGGCGACGAGGAGCGCGCGGCGGCGGCGCTCGAACGGCTGCTCGCGCGCGACGACACCAACATCGAAGCGGCGCGGCGCCTGGCCGGGCTCATCGATGCCACCGAGGAACCGGAGCGCTCGGCGCGGGCCTGGGCGCGCGTCGCCGAGCTCGACCCGTTCGACGCCACGGCAACGGCCGCTCTCGGCCGCCACGCGCTCGACACCAGCGCGCCCGACGACGCGGCGCGGTGGTTCCGCGCGGCGCTGGCGTCCGGGCCGGTGGACAAGGCGGCCGCGCATTGTGACCTCGCAGAGAGCTATCTGGCCATCGGCGAGGCGCCGCAGGCGAAGCGGCAGGTGCTGGCCGCGCTCGAGGTCGCGCCGTCGTACATCCGCGCGCAGGATTTGCTGCTCACGCTCGTGGACGGTGGGCGCTGATGCCTCGCCGCCTCCCGCCCCTGGCCGGCGCCGCCCTGACCGCGCTGGCACTCGCGATGCCGTCGGTGGCGCCGCGTTCCGCGGCGGCCGGTTCCCAGACCCAGGCGCAGCCCGGGGCGCATCTCGCCGGCCTCCAGTGGGCGTTTGTCCGGATCAAGTACACCGCCCAGGTCACCCGCAACTACCGCTACGACTACTGGGGCGAGCCCTGGGCGATCGACGCGCCGGCCGCCGAGCAGAACCTGTCGCGCCGCCTGAAAACGGTGACCGCGATTGAGGTCGGCGATCCGATCGTGCTGACGCTCGAGGACCCGATGCTGTGGCAATACCCATGGATTTACTTCGTGGAACCGGGAAATCTGCGCCTGAAAGACGCCGAGGTGTCCATCCTGCGCGAGTTCCTGCTGCGCGGCGGGACGGCCACCTTCGACGACTTCCACGGGCCCTACGAGTGGGACAATCTGGTTCGTGAGCTCCAGCGCGTCTTCCCGGAGCGTCGCATCGTGGATCTGCCGCTGACGCATCCGATCTACACGTGCTTCTACAAGATCGACGCGTATCCGCAGATTCCCGGGCTGGGCTCGTTCCTCAGCGGCCGCATGTGGGAGAAGGGCGGCTTCGTGCCGCACCTGCGCGCCGTCGTCGACGATCGCGAGCGCCCGATGGTGCTGATCAACTGGAACACTGACATGGGCGATGGCTGGGAGTGGTCGAACGCCGAGGAGTATCCGGGCTACATCCGGAACACCCGTGAGGCCTATCGCATGGGCATCAACGAGGTCGTGTACGCGCTGACGCACTGACGGACGTAGGTAGGAACGTGGGAACGTGAACGTGGGAGCGTGAGAACGTGGGAGCGTAGGAGCGTTGGAGCTCGCCAACAAGGAGTTTGAATGTCGTCGTTCAGCGGCGGAGCAGTCAGCAACGGGATTGCCGAAAAGGTGGCCGACGCGCGGGCCGGGATCCTGACGGAGCTGCGCAAGGTCATCGTCGGGCAGGACGAGGTGGTGGAGCAGGTGCTGGTGGCGCTCTTCACGGGCGGCCATTGCCTGATCACCGGCGTGCCGGGCCTGGCCAAGACGCTGCTGATCAAGACGCTCGCCGAGATCCTCGATCTCAGCTTCAAGCGCATCCAGTTCACGCCAGACCTGATGCCGTCGGACATCACCGGCACCGAGATCCTCGACGAGAGCAACGGCGTGCGCGGGCTGCGCTTCGTGCCCGGTCCGGTGTTCGCGCAGATCATCCTCGCCGACGAGATCAACCGCACGCCGCCGAAGACGCAGGCGGCGCTGCTCGAGGCGATGCAGGAGTATCACGTCACCGCCGCCGGCCGCACTTACGAGCTCGAGCGTCCGTTCTTCGTCCTGGCGACCCAGAACCCGATCGAGCTCGAAGGCACCTATCCGCTGCCCGAAGCGCAGCTCGACCGCTTCATGTTCAACATCGTCATGAAGTACCTGAACGAGGACGAGGAAGTGCGTGTCGTGACGGAGACGACGGCCGCTGCCCGGCCGCACCCGGGGCGTGTGCTCGGCGGCAGCGACATCCTCCAGATTCAGGAGCTGGTGCGGCAGGTGCTCGTGGCTGAAGACATCGCCCGCTACGCGGTGCAGCTGGTCAACGCGTCGCGGCCGGGCCGCGAGGGCCGCGTCGGCAAGCTCGACTTCGTCGATTCGTGGGTGCGGTGGGGCGCCGGTCTGCGCGCCAGCCAGGCGCTGATTCTCGGCGGCAAGGCGCGGGCGCTCATCGACGGGCGCTACCACGTGTCGGTCGCCGACATCCGCGCGCTGGCGCATCCGATCCTGCGGCACCGCATCATCACGAATTTCTACGCGGAGTCCGAACGCGTGGATTCCGACGGCATCATCAGCCGCTTGCTCGACGCGGTGCCGGTGCCGCGCAGCGCGCTCTAACGGGCGGTCATCATGCGGGTCAGCCGTCCTGGCGAGCTCCGGTTCCTCGATCCCGCGGTCATCGCGCGGCTCGGAACGCTCGAGCTGCGCGCCCGGACGATCGTCGAGGGGTTCCTCTCCGGCCTGCACCGCAGCCCGCTGCGCGGCTTCAGCGTCGAGTTCGCCGAGTACCGCCAGTACTTCCCGGGCGACGAGCTCTCGACCATCGACTGGAAGGTCTACGCCCGCACCGATCGCTACGTCGTCAAGAAGTTCGAGGAAGAGACGAATCTCAAGGGCTACCTGCTGCTCGACGTGAGCGGGTCGATGGCCTACGGCTCGAGCAGCCTGACGAAGATCGAGTACGGCTCGGTGCTGGCGGCCTCGCTCGCCTACCTGATGCAGCAGCAGCGTGACGCGGCAGGATTGGTCACATTCGACGACACGATCCGCACGTTCATTCCGCCGGGCGTGCGTCCCGGGCACCTGAACGCGATCCTGCACGCGCTCGATCGGCAGCAGGCCGAGCGGCGGACCGACTCCGCGCCGCCGCTGAACCAGCTGGCCGATGCGCTCACCAAGCGCGGGCTCGTGGTGCTGATCTCGGATCTGCTCGACGACCCGGCGCGCGTGGTGAAGGGCCTGAAGCACTTCCGCCATCGCGGATGCGATGTCCTCGTCTTCCACGTCCTGGATCGCGACGAGCTGACGTTCCCTTTCGAGCGCCCCGTGCGTTTCAAGGACATGGAGGACGCCACGGAGCTGCTGACGCACCCGGCGCGCGTGCGGGAGGCGTACCTGGCGGCGGTCACCGAGTTCATCGCCACCTACCGGCGCGAGCTCGGCGCTTCGGGCATCGACTACCAGGTGCTCGATACCAGCCAGCCGCTCGACCAGGCGCTGCTGACCTACCTCGCCACCAGGGGCCGACGGCGATGAGGAGACGCTGATGGGCGGCCTCGGATTTCTGTCGCCGTGGTTCCTGCTGGGCGGCCTCGCCGTCGCGATTCCGGTCGTGCTGCACCTGTTCCGTCGCCGCAACGACCCGGTCGTGCCGTTCAGCGCGATGCGCTTCCTGCGGAACGTGCCGATAGAGCAGGCACGAAAGCGGCGGCTGCAGGATTTGCTGCTGCTGGCGCTGCGGGTGACTGCGCTGCTGCTGCTGGCCATCGGCTTCGCGCGGCCGTACCTGCAGACGCCGACTTCGGCAGCGGAGAACGGCGTCACGGTCGTTGCCGTCGACGTCTCGGCCAGTCTTGGCGACGCGACGCGATTCGCACGCGCGCTATCGCTCGCCGGCGACGCAGTGGACGCCGCGCCCGATGGCGACCTGCTGGCCGTCGTCCGCTTCGCGGGGAAGGCGGATCTGCTGCTGGATCCGTCGCGGGATCGACAGGCGGCTCGCGCCACCATCGCCCGGCTGACGCCGTCGTTCGGCCCGACGCGCTACCACGCGGCGATTGCCCGCGCGATGGACGCCATCGGCACACGCCGGGGCAAGGTCGTCCTCGTGACGGACCTCCAGGGCACAGGATGGGCCGACGGCGGCACGCTCGGCGTGCCCGAGCGCGTGGCCATCGAGGTCCGCGACGTCGGGCCGATGCCTCCGAACGCGGGCATCACGACGCTCGATCGCGCTCCCGATGCGCTGCGCGTGGGACTCACCAGCACCGGTCCGTCCCGAACCGCTGAAGTCGAGCTCCTCCTGGACGGCGCGAGCGTCGGCCGGCAGTCCGTGACGCTCCCCGCCGACGGCTCGACCGAGGTCCGCTTTCGCGGGGTGACCGCCACGACCGGTGTCCTGCGGGCACGCCTGGCGGCCACCGACGGCGTGCCGGGCGACGACGAGCGATGGCTCGTCCTCGACAATCGCCCCGACGCGCGCGCCGTGATCGTCGCGTCGCCCGGCGCCGGGCAGGCCGAAGCGATCTACGTGCGGCGCGCGCTCGAGGCCGCCGACGCGCCGCGTTCGTGGCGCGTCGAGGTGGTCCCTGCGGATCGCGTGGGGAACGGCGGCGTCTTCGCGGGCGCCGCGGCCGTCGTGGTGATCGGCACAGAGGGGCTCGATCGACGCGCGGCCGAAGGCCTCGGCAGATTCGTCGAGCAAGGAGGCGGCCTGCTGGTCGCCATTGGGCCCGTCGTCAACGTGGATCTGCTGGCGGCGGGTCTCGGAGCCGCGTTTCCGCGCATCCGCGTCGGGCCGCCGGCGGAGAACCCGCGCAGTTTCGTGCCTACTGATGCCAGGCATCCGGTGTTCCGGCTGTTCGATCCCGAAGCCGGCGCGTTCGACGCCGCGCGCTTCACGCGCGTCGCCACGGTCGCCACGACCGCTCCCGCCTCGGTGATCGCGCGGTTCGACGACGGCGCGCCGGCGCTGGTCGAGCAGGCGATGGGACGCGGCAGGCTCGCGGTGCTGGCATCGGATCTGACCAATCGGTGGAACGACCTCGTCCTGCAGCCCGCCTTCGTGCCGTGGCTGGTCGAGACCACGGCGTGGCTCGCGGGCAGTCAGGCCGCCCCGTCGGGAATGCTGGCGGGCGACGGCACACGGGCCGACACCGAGCGTCCGGGTGTCGTGGAGTGGCGGCCGCCGGGCGCGCCCGACGCCTCGCGGCCGGTACGGCTGGCGGTGAATGTGAACCCGGCGGAGTTCAACCCGCAGCGCTCGAGCGAGAGCGCCTTTCTGGCGCAGGTGCCGCGGGATGCCGAGGACCGCGCCGGCGTGCCGGCGGCGGCTCGGCGGCGCGAGGCGGAGCAGGCGTGGTGGCGCTACGGGCTGGCGCTGATGCTGTTGGGACTCGTGGCCGAGTCCGTCATCGGGCGGCGGGGGTAATCGTGATCGACGCCAACGACTCGTCTACCGGCGCGCGGCAGATCCAGGACTTCCTCGGCGAGCTGTCTGGCCGCTGGCAGCGCCACGCGCGCTTGAGGCTGACGGCGCGCGCCGCGCTCGGGCTCGCCGTCATCTGGGCCGCGATGCTCGTCGTGTGGTGGCTGGCGGCGCGCGAGACGACCGCCGCGCAGATCCTGCTGGTGCTGACGGCGGCCGCCGCCTCGCTGGCATTTCTGGTCATCACCTGGCGGAGGCGTCCCGAGGCGCCTTCGCCGGTACGACTGGCCAGGCTGGCCGAGGATCATCTGCCCGGTCTCGGCGATCGCCTGGCCACGGCGGCTGATGTCCTCGGGCGGACCGGCGCGGGCGAGGCCAGCCCGATCGCGCCCCTCCTCATCGCCGACACGGCACGCCGCCTCGAGCCGGGAGACGCCGACCTGGTGATTTCGCCGGAACGCGTGCGCGGCGCGAGATGGCGCGCCGTCGCAGCCTGCACGCTGCTTCTGGTGTTGTTCTGGGGATCGCGGGAGCCTGTCGGACAGACGACGCGGGCCGTCCGTCTCTGGGCGTTTCCGGCGCGGCTGGCCCTCGAGGTGACGCCTGGAGACGCGCGTGTCGCGCCCGGGGCTCCGTTTGTCGTCCGCGCGACGACCTCCGACGCCGCGCGCGGCCTGGTGCCCGAGCTGACGGTGCGGATGCAGGATGCCGTGCGAACCGCGCGCATGAAGGGCGAGCGGGACAACGGCTACTCGTTCGGCTTCGAGAGCGTGCCGCGATCCTTCGGCTACCAGGTTCGCGTCGCCGGTCACGCCACGCGCGAGTTCCACGTGACGCTGCTCGAGCGGCCGCGCGTCGCGCGCATCGATCTGTCGTACGTCTTTCCGTCCTTCGCCGGAATGGCGCCGCGAAGCGACAGCGACACCGGCGACATCTACGCCCCCGAGGGCTCGCGCGTGACGGTACGCGTGACGCCCAGAACGACGACCGCGCCGGTGGAGCAGGCGGCCCTCGTGCTCCGCGACGGAAAAGAGGTCCCGCTCAGGGCGGATGGCGAGCAGATGGTCGGCGAGTTCACGGTGTCGGCGGATACGTCGTATCGCGTGCGCCTCCGCGACACCGATGGCCTCGAGAACGCCGACGACCCCGAGTATTTCGTCCGCCGCCTCGACGATCGTCCGCCCGATGTCCGCATCGTCAGACCGGCCGGCGATCGGCAGGTGACGCCGCTCGAAGAAGTGACCATCGAGGCGCGCGCCGACGACGATCACGGCCTCGACCGGCTGGAACTGGTCGTGGGAGTGCGCGGGAGCGGCGAGAAGGCAGTGACGATTGGCACTGGCGGCGGCCTCTCGGTCACCGGCCGCCACACGGTCTATCTCGAAGACCTCGACGTGAAGCCGGGAGATTTCGTCAGCTTTTACGCGCGCGCGAAGGACGTCGGCCGCGGCAAGCGGCCCACCGAGGCTCGCAGCGACATCTATTTCCTCGAGGTGACGCCGTTTGTGGACGAGTTCGCGATGGCGCAGAGCCAGGCGATGGCGGGAGCCGGCGGCCAGCAGGTGGACGATTCCGTGCGCCAGCAGAAGGACATCATCGTCGGGACGTGGAAGCTGCAGCGGCGGTCGGCCGGTGCCAAGGCGGGTCCCTCTGCCGCCGACGTCAAGACGCTGGGACGGGCGCAAGCCGCGCTGCGGCGCCGCGCCGAGACGGCGGCGCGCCAGTCGCAGATGTTTGCCGGTCCCCGGCGCGGCCGGCCTGGCGCCACCCTCGGCGGCGGCGACGACGAGCAGCCGGCGCTGATGTCGGCGGCGCGGGCGATGGCCAAGGCCGAGCAGTCGCTCGAGGCCGTGAAGCCGAACGAGGCGCTGCCGGCGGAGATGGAAGCGCTCAATCACCTGCTGCGAGCCGAGGCGGAGATCCAGCGGAAGGAAATCGCGCGGCAGCAGGCCAACAGCAGCGGCGGCGGATCGAACCGGAATCAGCAGGACCTGTCGTCGCTGTTCGATCGCGAACTGCAGCGGCAGCAGGAGACGAACTACGAGACACCGCAGAGCGTCGAGGAGAGGAAGACCGACACCCGCGACGAGCTGCTGGAGAAGGTGCGCGAACTGGCGCGGCGGCAGCAGGCGCTGGCGCGGCAGCAGGACGACCTCGCCCGCGACAAGGCGCAGATGAATCAGGAAGAGGTGCGACGGCGGCTGGAACGGCTCGCGCGCGATCAGAACGAGCTGCGGCGGCAGGCCGAGCAGCTGGCGCAGCAGATGCAGCAGCAAGGGCGTCAGCAGGGCGACCAGCGGTCGGCGCGGGGAGAGCAGTCGCAGGGACAGCAGCAGGGGCAGTCCCAGGGGCAGTCGGCGGGCCAGAGCGCCGCGCAGGCGAATGCGCGGGCGCTGCGCGAGGCGTCAGACGACATGCGCGCGGCGGCAAGCGAGCTGCGCCGCGAGTCGCCGGCGTCTGCCGGCCAGCGGAGCGCGCGGGCGCTCGACCGGCTCCAGTCGGTCGAACGTGGATTGCGCGAGGCCGGTCCGGACGAACAGCGGCGGCAGGCCGGCGACGCACAGCTCGAGGCGCGGCAGCTCGCCGACCGTCAGCGGCAGCTGGCCGACGAGACGGCGCGCAGCGGCGGCGCGGCGAACGACGACACGCGACGGCGGCTTGCCGGCGAGCAGCAGCGCCTGGCCGATCGCGCCGACACGCTCAACGATCGCGTCCGCCGGCTGGCGCAGGGGTCGGCCGCTGACAAGCCGACGCGCGACCGGCTGAGCGAGGCGGCCGGTGCGATGGAGCGCGGCCGTGTCGGCCAGCAGATGCGCGAGGTGGCCGACGCCGTACGACGTGGCGACGCTAAGGCCATGCAGGGCGACCAGCAGCGCTCGCTGGCGCGCGAGCTCGATCGCCTGGCGGATTCGGTCGGCGGCGCGAAGTCGGGCGGATCGGACAAAGAGGGGCAGCAACTGGCCGACGAACTGGCGAAAACCCGCGCGCTCCGCGAGCGGCTTGGCGATCTCCAGCGCGAGATTGAATCGGCGGCGCGGAAGGACCAGCCCGGCAAGCAAGCCGACGCCGGCAAGCCGGGCGACCGGGCCGCATCAGGCAAAGAGGGCGAGCGGGGCGGCCAGGATGGGTCTGGCAAGGCGGGCGAGCCGGGCAAGAAGCCGGGCGATCCCGGCGATACCCGGCGGCTGGCGGAGCTCCGCCGCGAATATCTCGACGAGCTGCGCAAGGCGGGCGACGTCGGCGGCCAGCTGGAGCAGAGCTCGCCCGGCACCGGCCGCGCGATGAGCACGCCGGTAGGGCAGGAGATGGTGAGTTCGGCGCCCGGCACGGAGGCGTTCAAACAGGACTTCTCCAAGTGGGAGAGCCTGCACAAGGAGATCGCGCTCGGCCTGGAGCGGCTCGAGGCATCGCTGTCGCAGCGCGTGGTCGAGCGTGCGGCGCGCGAGCGGCTGCGGACGGGCAACGCCGACCGCGTGCCCGATGCCTATCGCACCACGGTGGATCGCTACTATCGCGCGCTTGCGCAGGAGCCCAGGTAGCCCGTGCAGTTCGCGACGCCGCTGCCGTCGTGGGCGCTGGCGCTGATTGCGCTGGCGGTGATTGGCCTGGCCGTCATCGCCTACCGCCGCGCCTCGGGGCTGACCGGTGGACAGCGGGCGCTCCTGGTGTCGCTGCGCGCCGTTGCATTGACGCTCGTCGTCCTTTGCCTGCTGCGCCCGATGGTGCTGCTACCGCCCGACAACCGGCAGGAGGGCATCGTCGCGGTGCTGGTCGACGGCTCGCGCAGCATGAGTCTGCGCGATGCGGACGGCTTGACGCGCATCGAGCGCGCCGGGGCGCTGCTGACGCGCGACATCGCCCCGTCACTGGCGACGCGCTTTCAGGTGGAGTCGTTCGTCTTCGGCGACAGGCTGGCGCCGGCGGCCGACGCGGCGCTGGCGGCCACCGGCGATCGCACCGACCTGGCCGATGCCGTGCGGGGCGTCGTCGAACGGCATCGCGGCCGCGGCCTCGCCGCGCTCGTCGTGCTCTCCGATGGCAACGACACCAGCGGGTCCGATCTGGGCGGCATCGGGGCGGCCGCCGGCGTGCCCATCGTCGCGGTCGGCATCGGACGCGCCGACGGACGGGATCGCGAGGTCGTCGCGCTCTCGAGCGGGCAGTCGGGACTCGACGCGAGCCTGGTCGATCTCACCGCTACCGTCGTCGCGCGCGGCCTGCCGGCGCCGTTCGACGTGCGGCTGCTGCAGAACGGGCAGGTCGTCGAGCGGCGATCGATCGCGCCTCGCCCCGACGGCTCGCCGGCGCGGGTCAGCTTCACGGTCGCCCCCGATCGCACGACGGCGACGATGTATACCGTCGACGTGCCGGAAGCGGAGGACGAGCTGACGCGGGCCAACAACGAGGCCCGCGTGCTGGTGTCGCCTCCGGGCCGCCGGCGCCTGGTGCTGTCGCTCGAAGGCGCGCCGGGCTTCGAGCACACGTTCCTCAAGCGCGCGTGGTCGGAAGACCCCTCGCTCGAAGTCGACGCGGCGGTGCGCAAGGGGCGCAACGAGCAAGGCGAAGACACGTTCTTCGTGCAGGCCGGCGGCTCGCGCGCCTCGGCCCTGGTCAGCGGGTTCCCCGCCAGCCGCGAGGCGCTCTTCGCCTATGACGCCGTCGTGCTGGCCGACTACGAATTGCACCAGCTGCCGCACGAGCAGCAGGAATGGCTGCGCGCATTCGTCTCGGAGCGCGGCGGCGGGCTGCTGTTCATCGGCGCGCGCACGTTCGACGCGCAGGGCCTGGCCGGGTCGCCGCTCGAGGAGCTGCTCCCGCTCCGGCTCGGCGACGGCGGCGGCGTCGTGCGCGCGGCGGCGACCAGCGGCGAGTTGTTCAAGGTGCGCCCGACCCCTGAGGGCACGCGCCATCCGCTGATGCGCATCGGCGCGACCGATGACGACGCGCGCAAGCGCTGGTTGAGCCTGCCATCGCTGGCCGGGGTGGTGCAGCTAGCCGGCGCGCGACCGGGGGCCTCGGTGCTCGCGGTCCTCGATCAGGGCGGCGGTATTGCGCCGGTGGTCGCCGTGCAGCGGTTCGGTGCCGGCCGCACGGCGCTCTTTGCCGGCCAGGCGAGCTGGCGGTGGAAGATGCTGCTGCCGTCGACCGACGCCAGCTACGAGCGGTTCTGGCGGCAGACCGCGCGATGGCTCACCGCTGACGTGCTCGACCCCATCACTGCAATCCCCCCGGGATCGGTGCTGCCCGGCGACCCGATCGATCTCGCCGTCGTCGCGCGCACGCCTGCGTATCAGCCGGCGCCGCAGGACGAGCTGCTCGTGCGCGTGGAAGCGCCCGACGGTCACGTCGCCGACATCGTCCCGTCGCTCACCGATCCGGCGCGCGGGCTGTTCACCGCGAGGGTGCCCGCGGCGGATCGCGGCATCTATCGCGCGGAGATCTCGCGGACCGGCCAGTTGGGTGCCGCGGCGCGAACCGAGCTGCGGTGGCTCGTCGGCGGCATCGATCGGGAACTGGCGGACCCGCGCCTGAATGAGACCGGCCTGAGACGGCTGGCTGAGGCCTCGGGCGGACGTTACGCGACCGCCGAGCAGGGCGTGAACGTCGCCGGCTGGACGGCGGCTGCCGCGCGCGTCGCGTCGAGGCCGCCCGAGTGGCGGGACGCGTGGCACACGGGCTGGATGTTTCTCTCGATCGTCGCGCTCGTGTGCGTCGAATGGGCGCTGCGACGACGCTGGGGGCTGCGATGACGATGGTGCGGCTGCTGTGCGCGGTGGCCCTGCTGGTCTGGGCATCGCCGGCGCTGGCGCAGAACCGGTTCGCGCTCGTCGTGACCGGTGCGCCCGGCGGCGACGCGTTCGTCGCGCCGTACACGGCCTGGGCGGAGCAGATGTCGGCGGTCTTCACGGACGCAGCTGGGATTTTCCGCCGAACACGTGGTCGTCCTCTCCGGCACCGCCGCCGCCGAAGTGCAGCAAAGCACGCAGCAGAACCTCCGCAACGCGGTCGCGATGCTGCGCCGCCAGGTGCAGCGCGACGACCTGCTGGTGATCGTCCTGATGGGGCATGGCACCGTCGATGGCGGTCTTGCGAAGTTCAATCTCGTCGGCCCGGACTTGACGTCGGAGGAGTGGGGCGATCTCCTGCGCGATCTGCCCGGGCGACTCATCGCGGTGAACACCACGGGCGGCAGCTTCCCCTTCCTCCGCGACCTCGCCGACCGCGGGCGCATCGTCGTGACGGCCACCGAGTCCACGGCCCAGCGGTACGACACGGTCTTTCCGCAGGAGCTGATGGCGGCGCTGAAGGATCCCGCGTCGGATCTCGACAAGAACGGCCGCGTCTCGGTGTGGGAGCTGTTCGTGCGCGCCAGCAAGGGCGTCGCGTCGCACTTCGAGCGGCAGGGACTGCTGGCGACCGAGCGCGCGCTGCTCGACGACACCGGCGACGGAGCGGGCATCGAGGCGGCCGGGACCGGCCAGGACGGCGCGCTGGCGCGCGCGACCTACCTCGAACGGGAGACCGTGGGCGCCGACGCCGATCCCGAGCTGGCGGAACTGTTGACCAGACGCCGCGCGCTCGAGGAACAGGCCGAGCGCCTCAAACAGCGCAAGTCGACGATGCCGATCGAGGCGTGGGAACGCGAGTTCGAGGCGCTGATGATCGACCTGGCGCGGGTTTCGAAGCGTATTCGCTCGCGGTCGTGAATCGTCAATCACAGAGACACGAAGGCACAGAGACGCACGGAGAACGAATTGGCAGCGGCGGGATGCACCCCGACGCTGGGGTTCATCCGGTCGTTGCCACGTTTGTTCTTCGCGCGTCTCTGTGCCTTCGAGTCTCTGTGGTTGACTACCGCTGGTACGCGTCGTACCAGTCGATGTTGGCCCGCTCGGGGCGCGCCATCAACTTCACCAGCACCACGCCGACCACGAACCCGCCGACGTGCGCCCAGAACGCGATGCCGCCGACGGCCTCGCCCGGCACCGCCGCCAGCTGATTGCCGACGCCGCTCACCACCTGCAGGAAGAACCACAGCCCGAGGAACAGGACCGCCGGCACCTCGACGAGGAAGAGCGGCGGCAGCCAGGTGATGACTCGGGAGTGCGGATACAGGACCAAGTAGCCGCCCATCACCCCGGCGATGGCGCCGCTGGCGCCGATGGTCGGCACCGCCGACGAGGGATCGGCGTAGAGGTGGGCGAGCGCTGCCGCCGCGCCCGTGAGCAGGTAGAACGCCAGGTAGCGGCCGTGACCGAGGCGGTCCTCGATGTTGTCTCCGAAGATCCACAGCGACAGCAGGTTGCCCAGCAGGTGCGCCAGGCCGCCGTGCAGGAACATCGACGTCACGACATCCGCCCACGAGAAGGCGGCGGGCACCATCCCGTAGCGGCGGACGAACGACTCCATTTCCGCCAGCGGCAGGGTGCTCTGGTACAGGAACGCCAGGAGGTTGACGGCGACGAGCACCACCGTCACAACGGGCGTCGTGCGCGACGGGATGACATCCCGCACCGGGATCATGAGAGGAACATTGTAGATTGGCGATTGGTGATTGCCGATTGCGGATTGGGCCGAAGGCGAAGGTGCCGTGCGGCCTGAAGGCCGAAGGCTGCGACCTCGCCCGCCGGGCCGCATATAATCCAGCTGGATGGTGTGTCGGCAGTGCGGGACGGAGATCGCCGAGAAGGCCCTGATTTGCTATCGCTGCGGCACGGCTACCAACGAGCCGCGGATTGCGCCGCCGCCTGCGAGCCGCGGTCCGGCCTCGCGCGGTCCGCTGGTGCTGGCGCTGCTGGTGCTGGTCATCAGCGCGCTGTTCATGGGGCAGGTTCTCACCGATCAGGTCCCGCGCGAAGTAGGCTATGGATTGGCTGCCCTGGCCGTAGTGGCCATCGGCTGGCACCTGGCGCAAAGGCGCCGCTGACTGCACGGCCCGGCCGCCGTGCTATGATCCCGAGTTCCGCGTATGGCAGACGGTCGTCTCGAGGTCACTGACGCTCTGGGTCGCCGTGTGATCCACATCGACAAGCCGGTGTTTTCGGTCGGCCGCCGCAGCGGCAACGACCTGCAGCTGGTGGGCAGCGATGTATCGCGCGACCACGCCGAAATCACCACCGAGGGCGGCGCCTTCATCCTTCGCGATCGCGGCAGCCGCTACGGCACCTACGTCAACGGCGAAGGCATCACCGAACACACGCTGCAGCACGGCGATCTCGTGCGACTCGGCCGCAGCGGCGGCGCCGAGATGGTGTTCCTGCTCGAGGACGCCACGCAGTCGTCGAGCGGTGCCTCCGGCGATCGCCACACGACGTCGGCCGTCGGCGATCTGCGCCAGGTGGCCGCGCTGCTCGAAGGGCTGCGCGCTCTCGGCTCGGGCCGCGTGCTCGACGAAGTGCTCGCGCTGGTGATGGACTCGGCGCTCGAGGTCACCGGCGCCGAGCGCGGCTTCATCATGCTGGCGTCGGCGACCGGCGAGCTGGAGTTCAAGATCGCGCGCGGGCGCGGCCGGCTCACGCTCTCCGGCAAGGGCTTCGAGACCAGCCGAAAGATCCCAGAAGAGGTCTTCTCGACCGGCCAGGAGAAGATCGTCGCCGACCTGCTGGACGGCGATCTCGCCAACGTGCACGTCGGCACCGTGGCGCTCGGCATCCGCCACGTCCTGTGCACCCCGCTCCGCCTGGTGCGCTATCTGGACCGCGCCGATCAGCAGACCGAAGAGAAGCGCATCGGCGTGCTCTATCTCGACAGCCGCGAGAAGGGCGCCCTGCTGTCGCGCGCCGCCCGCACCGCGCTCGAGACGCTGGCCACCGAGGCCGCGGTCGCGATCGAGAATGCCCGGCTCTACCGCGAGACGCTCGAGAAGGCGCGGATGGAGCAGGAGATGAAGATCGCCGCGGAGATCCAGCAGGCGCTGCTGCCGGAGTCGCGGCATCAGGGTGCCGTTCTTCGACGCGGTCGGACAGTCCGTGGCGTGCCGCTCGATCGGCGGCGACTTCTTCGACTACGTCGATCTGCCCAACGGCGCCTTCGGCTTTGCCGTCGGCGACGTCGCCGGCAAGGGCGCACCCGCAGCGCTGCTGACGGCGGTCATCCAGGGCGTCTTCTCATCGCAGGCGCAGACCGGCGCGCCGCCGTCGGAGACCCTGTCGCGCGTGAACCAGGCGCTCATCCGCCGGGCCATCGAGTCGCGTTTCTGCACGGCGTTCTACGCCAGCGTCGACAGCGCCGGCGCGCTCACCTACTGCAATGCCGGCCACAATCCGCCGATGGTCTTCACCGCCGACGGCGTGAAGCGCCTGGAGAAGGGCGGCCTCATCCTGGGCCTCTTCGAGCACGCGAGCTTCGAGGAGGACACGATCCAGCTGGCGTCGGGCGACCTGCTCGTGACCTTCAGCGACGGCGTCACCGAGGCGCTGAGTGCGAGCGGCGAGGAATACGGCGAAGACCGGCTCCTGGCCTGCGTCGAGGCCCACCGCCAGCGCACGCCACGCGAAGTGCTGGACGCGATTTTCGCCAGCGTCCGCGAATTCTCAGTCGGGGCCGTCCAGAGCGACGACGTGACCGCGCTGGTCGTGCGCTACGGCGGCCACACCCCGTCGTGATCGGTCGGCGAGCCGTCGCGACGTTGCTCTGGCTGCTGCTCGCGTTTCTCGTCTGGAACGTCCGCTTCGACCACGGCGTCCGCCTCAGCGCCACAGCCTACCTGTCCCAGCGCGGCGCCTACCTCCGCGGCAACGGGCCGAAGGTCGAAATCAGCTCGTCGATGCGGGCTGGCATCGCCCGCAGCGCGAAGGCCGCCACCCTCGCCGCGCTCCCCGCGGCCGGCGTCGCCCTGATGCTGGCGGCCACACAACGACGAAAAGGACGGTCGGGAGGCAAGGCGGGAGGCCTGTAAGGCGGGTGGTCTGTAAGTCGGGTGGTCTGTAAGTCGGTGCTGAGTCGGTTCGCAGTCGAGCTCGCACAGATCCCACAGACCCACAGCCCCACAGACCCACAGCCCCACAGACCCACAGACCCACGACCTACAACCCCCCAACCGACGTCACCGTTTCTTAGCGCCGGAGGCGCGCCTCGATTGTCGGCAGCGCGTGGAGAAAGACGTCGCCGACCACTTGCAGGCTGCGCGCGCTGACGCGATCGAGCGTGTCGTCCGGCGTGTGCCAGGCGGGATAGTCGAGGTCGATGATGTCGACCGCCGGTACCCCGGCCTCGAGGAACGCACGGTGGTCGTCCTCGACGGCGAAGTCCTCGGCGACGAACGCCGGCTGCTCGAGCTTTCGGGCCGACGCCCAGATCACGTCCGTCAGCCAGCGCGTCGAGTAGGTCTCGCGGCGGATGTTCAGCTGGCGATCGCCCACCATGTCGAACAGCACCAGCGCCGTGATCGACCCGAGCGAGCCGTCCTGCCTGGCGGCGGCGACGTAGTGGCGGCTGCCGTAGGTGTGGTCGCTCCCCGTCCATTCCACGACGGCTTCCTCGCCGTCGAAGAACAGGAGCTCGACGGTCAGCGGGTTCTTCCGGGCCTTCAGCACCCGCGCCAGCTCCAGCAGCATCGCCGTGCTCGATCCGCCGTCGTTGGCGCCGACGAACCGGACGTCGCGAAGTAGCTTGGTGTCGTAGTGGCTGGCCAGGATCAGCCGGTTCGGGCTCGCGCCGGGAATGCGGCCGATCACGTTCGCCATCTTCGTCGCGCCGAGCGGCGTCTGGGCGACAAAGGGCTGCTCGCGGGCCTCGATGCCGAGCGCGGAGAGCTGTCGCAGGATGTAGCGGCGGGTCTCGGCCGCCCCGACCGACCCCGCCGGCCTCGGCCCGATGGCGACGAGCTGGCGGACGTGCTCGAAGGCGCGCGCGGAATCGAACGGGAGAGCGGCGCGCTGGGCAGTGGCGACGGCGGATGCCGCAGCGGCGGCGGCCAGCGCCGCGGCCGTTACCACGAGCGCACGTACCGGCGCCCGCACGTCAGCGTCCGGCGATGGGGACGTAGTCGCGCTTGTCGGCGCCGACGTAGATCTGGCGCGGCCGGACGATCTTCCTTTCCGGGTCCTTCAGCATCTCTTCCCACTGCGCGAGCCAGCCGGCGGTGCGCGGAATGGCGAAGAGCACGGTGAACATGTCGGTGGGGAAGCCCATCGCCTCGTAAATCAGGCCCGAATAGAAATCGACGTTCGGGTAGAGCCTCCGCTTGACGAAGTAGTCGTCCTGCAGCGCGATGCGCTCGAGCTCCTGCGCGATCTCGAGCAGCGGGTTCTTCCCGGTGACCTCGAAGACCTCGTCGGCGACGCGCTTGATGATCCGGGCGCGCGGGTCGTACGACTTGTAGATCCGGTGGCCGAATCCCATCAGCCGGCCTTCGCCGCCCTTCACCGCCTTGATGAACGCCGGCACCTTGTCGAGCGAGCCGATGCCGTGCAGCATCCGCAGCACCGCTTCGTTGGCGCCGCCGTGGAGCGGGCCGTAGAGCGCCGCCGAGGCCGCGGCCACCGACGAATACGGATCGGTGTTCGAGCTGCCGACGCTGCGCATCGCGAAGGTCGAGCAGTTCTGCTCGTGATCGACGTGCAGGATGAACAGGATGTCGAGCGCCCGCTCGAGCACCGGGTTTGGCGTGAACGGCTGCCCCGGCGTCGCCTGCAGCATGTGCAGGAAGTTGCCGGCGAAGCTCAGGCCCTCGGCCGGCGGCACAACCGACTCGCCCTTGCGCGCCCGCGCGGCGTAGGCCGCCAGCGCCGGCGCCTGGCCGATGATGCGGTAGATCTGCCGGCGCCGAACGGCCGCGTCGTGAATGTTGTGCGACTCGGGGTAGAACGTGCCCAGCGCGCCGAACGCGGCGATGAGCGCCCCCATCGGGTGCGGATCCTCGGCCAGCCCGTCGAACAGCCCGGCGATCCGCGCCGGCGGCACCCTGTGGTCGTGAATCGCCGTCGTCCAGTCGGCCAGCTGCGATGCCGTCGGCAGCTCGCCCTCGAGCACCAGCCACGCGGTCTCGAGAAACGAGCTCTGCTCGGCGAGCTGCTCGATTGGATAGCCCCGGTAGCGCAGGATGCCCTTGTCGCCGTCGATGAACGTGATGTCGCTGCGACAGGCAGCCGTGTTCACCAGCGCCGGGTCGTACGCCATCAGGCCGAAGCCATCGGCCGCGACGCGAACCTTGCGGAGGTCGGCCGCCCGGACGGTGTCGTCCTTGATCGGCAGCTCGTACGTCTTGCCGGTGCGGTTATCGGTAATCGTCAGCGTGTCTGGCATGCGCAGGGGCGTCGCGGCTGGTCGGTCGGTCACGGCTCCGTGGGGGAGGGCTCGTCGGGGTCCAAAGACTCCGGCTCGCCCGCGACTCGAAAGCGGCCATCCACCCACCCGGCCAGGTCCAGCAGCCTGCACCGCTCGCTGCAGAACGGACGCCAGGCGGGCGCAACCGGCTCCCTGCGACAGTGCACGCACAGGGCCCCGGCTGGTGGCGGCATCCGCTAATTGTATGAGGCGCGAAGGGAACGGGGCAAGTCCGCTAGCTGCCGGGCACGTGGTGGCGGACGTCGCGCGCCGAGACCATGAAGATCACGTCCTCGGCGATGTTCGTGGCGTGGTCGCCGATGCGCTCCAGGTGCCGGGAGACCAGGATCAGGTCGAGCGACGGCTCGATGGTGTCCGGATCCTGCAGCATGAACGTCAGCAGCTCGCGGAAAATCTGCGTCTTCAGCGCATCCAGCTTGTCGTCCTCGTTCAGCACGTGCTGGGCCAGCGCGACGTCGCCCTTGACGTACGAGTCCAGCGCGTCGCGCAGCATCGCCTGGGCGATGTCGCTCATGCGCGGGATGTCGATCAGCTTTTTGACCGGCGGGTGCTCGGCGTAGCGCTTGGCCGCTTCGGCGATGTTGACCGCCAGATCGCCGACCCGTTCGAGGTCGGTGTTGATCTTGACCGCGCTCATCACCGCCCGCAGGTCCGCCGCCATCGGCTGGTGCAGCGCCAGCAGCTTCAGCACCCGGTCGTCGATCTCGATGTGCAGCTGGTTCACCGGCTCGTCGCCGCTCAGCACGGCGTCGATCAGCCCGTAGTCGCGCTGCGTCAGCGCCTGCACGGCATGGCGGACCCGCTCCTCGGCGAGGCCACCCATCTCGAGCAGCCGGGTCTTGAGGACCTCGAGCTCTTCCTGAAAATGTCGGACGACGCGTTCCATGGCGCAGTGTCTCCCTAACCGAAGCGTCCGGTGACGTAGTCTTCAGTCAGTTTCTCGGCCGGTGCGGTGAAGATCTTCTCGGTCCGGTCGTACTCGACCAGCCGCCCCAGCCAGAAGAAGGCCGTGTAATCCGACACGCGCGCCGCCTGCTGCATATTGTGGGTGACGATGACGATCGTATAGTCCTTCTTCAGATCGTAGATGAGCTCTTCGATGTGCTGCGTCGCAATCGGGTCCAGCGCCGACGCCGGCTCGTCCATCAGCAGGATCTTCGGCTTCACGGCCAGCGCGCGCGCGATGCACAGGCGCTGCTGCTGGCCGCCCGAGAGCGCCAGCGCCGAGTCGTGCAGCCGGTCCTTCACCTCGTCCCAGAGCGCGGCGGACCGCAGGCTCGCCTCGACGCGCTCGGCGACGTCGCTCCGGCTCGTCGCCATCCCGTTGATGCGCAGGCCGTAGGCGACGTTATCGAAGATCGACTTCGGGAACGGGTTCGACTTCTGGAACACCATCCCGACGCGGCGCCGCAGCCCGACGACGTCGATCTTCGGATCGTAGATGTTGACGTTGTCGATGAGCACCGAGCCCTCGACGCGCGTGCCCTGGATGATGTCGTTCATCCGGTTGAGCGTGCGGAGGAACGTGCTCTTGCCGCAGCCGGACGGGCCGATGAACGCCGACACGAGGTTCGCGCGCAGCTGGATCGAGATGTCGTGCAGCGCCGCCTTCTGCCCGTAGTAGAAACTCAGCCCGTTGACGTCGATCTTCACAGGCCGATCGGCGGCGCTCGCCGACGGCGGACGCGTCCGCCCGGCCAGCGACGGGACCGCCGGGGTGCCCGCACTCATGACATCCTCCGCTTCTGGAACCGATCGCGCAGCCAGATGGCCGTGGCATTCATCGACAGCAGCAGCACCAGCAGGACGATGATCGCGGCCGCCGCGTTTTCGGCGAACTCCACCTGCGGCCGCGAGACCCAGTTGAAGATCTGGATCGGCAGCACCGTGAACGGCGACCAGACACTGTCTGGCAGGAACGGCACGAAGGTCAGCGCGCCAATCGTGATGAGCGGCGCGGTCTCGCCAATCGCCCGCGACAGCGCCAGGATCAGCCCGGTCAGGATGCCCGGCACCGCCACCGGCAGGACCTGATACCAGATCGTCTGCCACTTCGTCGCGCCCAGGGCGTACGAGCCTTCACGCAGGCTCATCGGCACGGTCCGAAGCGCCTCCCGGGTCGACAGGATCACGACCGGCAGCACCAGCAGCGCCAGCGTCGCCGCGCCCGCCATGATCGACCCGCCGAATCCGAGCGCCCGCACGAACAGCCCGAGGCCGAGCAGGCCGTAGATGATCGACGGCACCGCCGCCAGGTTGGCGATGTTGAGCTCGATCAGCCGCGACAGCCGGCTGCGCGATCCGTACTCCTCGAGGTAGATCGCGGCGGCGACGCCAACGGGCAGCGCCATCGTCGCGGTGAGCAGGATGATGAAGATGCTGCCGGCGAGCGCCGGGCGGATGCCGGCCTGCGAGGCGCGCCGCGACGTGTAGCTGTTGAGGAAGTCCCACGACAGCCGGCCAAGGCCGTCGTGGAGCACCGAGTAGACCAGCGCCCCCAGCGCCGACAGCGCGATGAGCAGGACCAGCATGCCGACCACCTGGAACGCGACGTCCATCGTCCGGCGGCGGGCGATGCCGGCGTCCACGTCAGGCGCGGTGATGGCGGCGGGTGCGGGGGCCGTCATCAGTAGACCTCCCGGTAGCGCTCACGTATCCACGTGCTCGCCAGGTTCAGCCCGAACGTGCCGACGAAGAGCAGCATGCCGACCGCGAAGATCGTCCGGTACTCGAGCGTGCCGGCGGGCGTGTCGCCCATGCTGACCTGGACGATGTAGGCGGTCATCGTCTCGATCGGCACGCGCGGGTCGAGCGTCGCGCGCGGCTGCTGCCCGGCGGCGATCGCCACGATCATCGTCTCGCCGATGGCGCGGCTCACGGCCAGGATGAACGCCGCGGTGATCCCGGAGAACGCCGCCGGCACGACGACGGTGAGCGCCGTCTGCATCCGCGTCGCGCCGAGCGCGTAGGCCCCCTCGCGCAGGCCGTTGGGCACGCTCTGCATCGCGTCTTCCGCGAGCGACGACACCAGCGGCAGAATCATGATCCCCATCACGATGCCCGGGCTGAGCGCGTTGAAGCCGGCCAGGCTCGGAACGAAGCGCTGCAGCAGCGGCGTCACGAACAGCAGGGCGAAGTAGCCGTACACCACCGTCGGGACGCCGGCCAGCAGTTCCAGCACCGGCTTGATGATGCGCCGGACCGGCGCCGGGGCGTACTCGCTGAGGTAGATCGCGCTCAGCAGCCCGAGCGGCAGCGCGACGGCCATCGCGATCGACGACACCAGCAGCGTTCCGAGCACGAGCGGCCACACGCCGAACCGCGCGTTGGCGAACAGCGGCGTCCACTCGGTGCCGGTGAGGAACTCGACGATCGACACCTCGCGGAAGAACTCGATCGTCTCGAACAGCAGCACGGCGATGATGCCGGCCGTCGTCGCAATCGACGCCAGCGCGCACAGCAGGAGCGTTCGCTCGATGAGGAACTCGAACCGCTTCATGACGAGGTCGCGGCTACTGGCGCTCGCGCGCCAGCAGCTGCTCGATGGTCATGCCGACCTGGGAGCCGCCGCTGCCGAAGATCGTGCCCGGCACGCGCTTCTCGAAGTGCCCGCTGGCCAGCTGGTAGCCCTCATCGGTCAGCGGGACGTAGCCCACTTCCTTGACGAGCGCCGCGGCCTGCGAGAAGTAGAAGTCCACGTAGCCCTTCACCGCCGGACGCTCGGCGCTCTTGTGGGCGACGTAGAGAAACAGCGGCCGCGAGAGCGGCTGGTAGGTGCCGTTCTTCACGGTCTCGATGGTCGCCGTGATCGGGCCCGCGCCATTGTCCGCCTTTCCGTCTTCGACAGGCACCGGCTTCAGCCGGGACGCGTTCTGCTCGAAGTAGGCGATGCCGAAGAAACCGAGAGCGAGCTCGTCCGTGGCGACGCCCTGCACCAGGACGTTGTCGTCCTCGCTCGACGTGAAGTCGCCGCGGCTGGCGCCGGCCTTGCCGTTCACGGCTTCCGTGAAGTAGTCGTAGGTGCCTGAATCGACGCCGGCGCCAAACAGGTGCAGCTCGCGATCGGGCCAGCCGGCGCGCACCTGGCTCCAGCGGGTGATCTTCCCTTGCGATTCCGGCGACCAGATCTTCTTCAGCTCATCGACGGTCAGGTGATCGGCCCAGGTGTTCTTGGGGTTCACGGCGACGACCAGGCCGTCGTAGGCGATGGGCAGCTCGCTGAAGGCGATGGCGGCCGTGCGGCACGCCTCGATCTCGGCGGACTTGATCGGCCGGCTGGCGTTGTTGATGTCGGACTCGCCGCGGCAGAACTTCTGGAAGCCGCCGCCGGTGCCGGAGATGCGCACGGTCACACGGGCCCCGGGGTTGGCCTTCTGGAATTCCTCGGCGACGGCCTCGCTGATGGGGAACACCGTGCTCGACCCGTCGATCCGGACGACGTCCGACGTCCCTGCCGGCGTGCCGCCGCCGGCGGACTCGGGCCCTTTCCCGCAGCCAGCCGCCACCAGCCCGGCTGCAAGCGCGACGACCGCACACCATCCACGCGCACGAATCTGCATGGCGCGATGGTACGACGGGGCCGATTTCCGACGGATTTCAACCGTGTAAATTCCGTGTAACGTCCGACAGTCAACCACAGAGACACCGAGACACATAGACGCTCGGAGGACTTTCTCGGAAAGCCTCAGCCCTCTGTACGTCCCGGAAATGACTCCGTGCGTCTCCGTGCCTCTGCGTCTCTGTGATTGACAGTCAACTCGCCGCCACGGCTTTGCGGCGGCTCTTGGCGGCGGTCACCTCAAAGCGGACCGGCTTGCCGACCATCTCCTCGAAGGCGGCGACGTGGCGTCCTGCCGCCCAGAGCTCCAGCTCGGAGTCGCCCGTCGAGTTGAGCTGCAGCGTGAACTCCTTGCCGTGGTCGTGCAGGCGGACTGATTCCAGCACCTGGGCGTGACTGCGGTCGAGGCCTTCGGCCAGCCGGAGGCAGGCGGCAAGCACCTTGACGGCGTGTCGCCGATCGCTCGGCAACTCGGTGTAGCCGGGATGGCCCTTCTTCGGCGTCGCGCGGCGGTGGTACCGGGCGATCAGCGCCATCACCTCGATCTCCTGCGGGTCGAAGCCGCGCAGGTCGCCGTGCTTGATCAGGTAATAGGAGTGGCGATGGTGCTTCTCATAGCTGATGTGCACGCCGATGTCGTGCAGGAGCGCGGCGTACTCCATCCACTGGCGCTCGCGGTCGGTGAGCCCGTGGATGCCCCGGGTCTGGTCGAAAAGCGCCAGCGAGACGCGCGCGACCTGGGCTGGCATGCTCCGGCCAGTAGCTGCAGCGCTCGGCCAGCTCGATCACGCTGCGGCGGCGGACGTCGGGATAGCGATCGGCGCGCGCGATCTCCTTTCGGTTGCGGTGCACGTAGTCGAGCACCAGCCCCTCGCGCAGCGCGAGATCGCACAGCGTGATCTCGTCGGCGCCGAGCTGCCGGAGGATGGTGTCGAGCAGCACCGACCCGGCGACGACCAGGTCGGCGCGCCGCGGCTCGAGCCCGGGTATCCGCAGCCGCTGGGCCAACGGCAGCGTCGTCACTTTTTCGCGCAGGCGGCGGATCTGCTTGGCCGGGATCCGCAGGTTGCGGAGCTCGTCCGGCTCGCCGGCCAGCATCTCGTGCGCGGCCATGGTCCCGAGGCTGAGAATCGTGCCCGACGTGCCGATGACGCGGTCGTAGCCGGCATGCACGATGGCCTTTACATGCGCCTGGATTTCGCTCTGAATGTGCTTGACCAGCCGCCGATCGTCGCGCTCGCTGAGCGGATCGCTCTTCACGAACCGCTCGGTGAGCCGGATGACGCCCACCTTGAAGCTCTGGGCGAGCTGCGGCTTCTCGCCGCCGCAGGTGATCTCGACCGAGCCGCCGCCGATGTCGATGACCACGGCCTTCGCGCGCTTCACGTCGACGCCGTAGACCGCGGCCAGGTGGATGAGGCGGGCCTCTTCGGTGCCGGATATGACACGAGGCCGGATGCCGGTATGCGCCGCGATCGCGGCGAGGAACTCTGTGCCGTTCTCCGATTCGCGGGTCGCGCTGGTGGCGGCGGCCAGAATTTCGTCCACGTGGTGCGACTCGGCGAGACGCCGGAACTTCGAGAGCGCCTGCAGCGCCGCGTCCATCGCGGTCTCGGTGAGCTTGCGTCCGTCGAGCCCGCCGGCGCCCAGCCGGACCATCTCCTTTTCCCGGTCGATCACCTCGAACGAGAGATCGGGCCGCACGCGCACCACGATCATGTGAACCGAGTTCGTGCCGATGTCGATGGCGGCGAGGCGCATGTGGCTTGAAAATCGCTGTGCTAGACTCGTGAATCCTACCATGACGCAGCGACCGCCTTCGGACCCGTGGATCGCGGCGGCGCGCGGTCTTCGCGACGCCTGGCCCGGCGTCGTGGTCGGCGAAGCGGCCGCCCTGCATCGCGCGCGTGTGGCGACGAGACGGCTGCGGGAGGCGCTGCCGGTGATCGAGGGCGAGCGTCGCGCCGCCCGCCGCGTGCGCAAGGACCTGCGGGCGCTGACCCAGGCGCTGGGGCCGGTTCGAGAGCTCGATGTCACGCTCGGGTTGATCGTCCGCCTGCTGCACGACGAGACCGGGCTCGATCGCGCGCTCGAGACGATCCGGGTGCATCTGATGGAGCGGCGAATGCGCCGCCGCGCCAGGCTTCTCCGCCACATCGACGACGTGGATGTCGCCGGCCTGCTGGCGCGCGCGCGCGCGCTGGCGGCGCACGCGCCGGCCGCCGCCGCCCCTCGCACGCCCATCGACAAGGTCGAAATTCGCCGCCGCATCGCGGTCCGCGCGCAGCGTCTTGGCACCGCCATCGATCGCGCCGGCGCGCTCTACGCGCCCGAAGCGCTGCATGCCGTGCGGATTGCAGTGAAGAAGCTCCGCTACAGCGTGGAGCTCGGTCGCGCTGCGCGCATCACTGGCGCCGCGCGCATCGCAATGCGGCTGCGTCGCGTCCAGGATCTGCTGGGCGAGTGGCACGACTGGCAGGTGCTCTCGGCGCACGCGTCGCGCGTCCAGGCGCGCATGCCCGTGGACGACGACGAGCTGGCCGATTTCACCGAACTGGCGGCGCGCGTCGAGGATCGATGCCGGGCGCTTCACGCGGCGTTCATCAGCGGGCGTCCGCAGCTCTCGGCGCTCGTCGAGGAGATCGAGAACACCTTCGGCGCGGCAAGCGCCACTTCCCGAGGCCAATGACCACCCTCCGCGATCTCGAGCTGTACCTGATACGCCATGCCGTCGCCGCCGAGCGCGGCCCCAAGTGGCCCGACGACACCGTGCGGCCGCTGACGCCGGACGGCGCGGCGAAGTTCCGGAAGGTCGTGGCCGGCATGGCCGGCTTTGGCGTCGAGATCGACATCATTTTCACCAGCCCGCTCGTGCGATGCCGGCAGACCGCGGAGCTGCTGGCCGACGGGCTGCCGGGCAAGCCGCGCGTGCACGCCATCGACGCGCTTGCACCGGGCGGCGGGCACGCCGCGGTGATCGCCGAAGTGACGCGCGTCGCGAGGCGGCCGCGCATCGCGATTGTCGGTCACGAGCCGGACCTCGGCCATCTGGCGGCCAAGCTGCTCGGCCTCAAGCGCCCAATCGAGTTCCGCAAGGGCGCCGTCTGCCGCATCGACATCGACGGCCTGCCGCCGGGCGGGCTCGGTCAGCTCCGCTGGTTCGCCCCGCCGCGGATGCTGCGCCGGCTGGATTGAGGTGGCCTCCCGCCTCCGGGTCGCCATTGTCCTCAACCCGGTGGCAGGCGTACGCGGCACGCTCGAGCGCGCGCGACGGCGCGCGGAGCTCGCCATGGACCTGCTGGTCGCTGAGCAGGTCGACCCCGAAATACTGATCACGGAGCGCGCCGGACACGCGCGCGAGCTCGCCCGCGGCGCCGTCGACCGCGGCGCCCGCATTGTCGCGGCCTGGGGCGGCGATGGCACCGTCAACGAGGTCGCCTCGGCCCTGGCGGGCACCGCCACCTCGCTGGCGGTGATCCCTGCCGGATCCGGGAACGGGCTCGCGCGGATGATCGGGATGCCCGCCGATCCGGCGCGTGCGATTCACCGCCTGCTGCACGGCGCCGATCGGCTCATCGATCTGGGCGAGATCGACGGGCGGCTGTTCGTCAACGTCGCCGGCGTGGGATTCGACGCGCACATCGCCGCGGAGTTCGCGGCCCTCGGACGCGCGAGGCGTGGCTTCCTGCGCTACGGCGCCATCGTCCTCCGGGAACTGCGGCGCTACAAAGCGGAGGAATACGGCTTTGCGCTGCGGTCGGCGTCACCGGATTGCCCGACCGCTTCCTGTTCCGCACGGGCGTTCCTGCTGTCGTTCGCCAACGGCCGGCAGTGGGGCAACGGGGCCATCATCGCGCCAGACGCCGAGCTGGATGACGGCCTGCTGGATGCGGTGGTCGTCGAGGACCGGGGGCGCGGATCGGTGCTTCGGGCGCTGCCGAGGTTGTTTCAGGGCGCCATCGCGACCGTGCCCGGGGTGGCCATTACCTCGGTCGTCTCCGCTGTCGTCAGTGGCCCGGGTCCCCTCTGCTATCATGCTGATGGCGAGTCGTTTAGGGGTGGCTCGACCGTAGCGGTCCGGGTGCTGCCCCGGGTCCTGCGGCTGCGGGCGTGACCTCTCGCGGGGGCAGCTTGTTTACACACTGTTTACACGCTCATCCGTCTGCGATCGATCAAGAATGCCGCTAAGCACAACAGCGACATCAAAAAAGTGAGACGGCAATGTTCGAGCGCAACCTCAGTCACGACGGTCACACCCGCCGGTTCCTCATCAAGGCCAGCGGCGCGCAGGGATGGGAAGTGCGGGAAGAGCAGGACAGCGCGGTGATCCGCGCCAAGGTCTACGACGACTGGCACCGCGTCGAGCGTGCCCGGTCGTTCTTTCAGGCCGAGATCTCGACGCTCACCGACCAGGGCTGGGTGATCGACTCGGTCTATTCCACGAACCGATAGCCGAGGCCGACCACGGTCTCGATCTGCCGGCCGACCGGGCCGAGCTTGCCGCGCAGCCGGCCGACGTGGACGTCGACCGAACGCGTCTCGATCAGCCGGTCGTAGCCCCACACGCGTTCGAGCAGCCGATCGCGCGACAGGACGCGGTTCCGATTCTCCACCAGGTACCTCAGCAGTTCGAACTCGCGCCGCGTCAACCGCACGGCGTGGCCCTCGACGCTGACGGCCACTGCTTCGAAGTCGGCGAGGAGGAACTTCCCGCGATAGATCGCGGCGCCATCCACGCCCTCGCCGCCCTTGCCCCGGCGGAGCACCGCGCGGACGCGCGCGGCCAGCTCGCGCAGGCTGAACGGCTTGGTGACGTAGTCGTCGGCGCCGACGTCGAGCCCGGTCACGCGATCGGACTCGCTGGTCTTCGCCGTCAGCATGATGATCGGCACGCGCGCAGTCGCCGGCCGCGCCCGCAGGATCCGGCAGACCTCGAGCCCGCCGATGACCGGCAGGTTCAGATCGAGGATCACCACGTCGGGCGGCTGGTCGATCACCGCCTTCAGCGCGGCGTCGCCCGACGACACGACGTCGGCCCTGGTGTCGCCAGCGCGCTCGAGGGTGTGTTTGATGAGTCCGGCGATGTCCTGCTCGTCCTCGACGATAAGCACGCGGGTTTTCTGCATCGGCAGTCTGACGCTACCGGCTGCAGGTTTCGCGGGGGTGTCGCCCCTGTTAAATGTGCGTTACGGGCACAACATCCGGTTGCCGGTTGCGAGTTGGGTCGAGTCTCGTCGGGTTGGTAAACCAACCAGCCGCCACGAGGCGCATCCGACGTAACCCGACTCAACCTGTCGCTACACCGTCGTCCCCGCCTTCACGATGCCGCCCTTGGGCACGACGACGATGCCGCTGCGGATGTGCCAGCCGTCGCCGTCGGCGTCCTGCACGCCCTTGGAGTTGACGAGCCGACAGCCGTCGCCGATGCGGGCATTCTTGTCGATGATGGCGCGGTCGATCACCACGTCCCGGCCGATGCCGAGCCGCGGCGTGCTGCCCAGCCCGGCCGCATCCTCTTCGGTCTCGTAGAAGTCGGCGCCGACCAGCACCGACCGCGTGATCCTTGCACGCTCGCGGACCACGGCGCGCACGCCGATGACCGAATCGCGGAACTCGCCCTGCATCAGCGAGCAGCCATCCGTGAGCACGCAGTGCTCGACCGTGCCGCTGAAGACACGGGCCGGCGGCAGCGTCCGCGGCCGAGTGAAGATCGGCCGCTTCGGATCGTGGAAGCGGAAGGGCGCATCGGGCCGCGTCAGCATGAGATTGGCGTCGTAGTAGGCCTCGATGGTGCCGACGTCGGCCCAGTAGTCGCGGTGCAGGAACGCGTTCACCCGGTACTTCGAGAGCGCCGCCGGGATGATCTCCTTGCCGAAGTCGATGCCGTCCTGCTCGAGCACCTCGAACAGCGCCTGGCGCGAGAACACGTAGATGCCCATCGACGCCACGAACGGCTTGTCGGGCGGCGTCTGCAGAAACATCGCGCCAGGCGGCAGCGACGACCCGATCTGTCCGAGCCGCTCGGCGTTGGGCTTCTCCTCGAAGCCGCCGATCTGCCCGCTGTGATCGAAGCGGAAGATGCCCATCTGCGTCGCGTCGTGCGCGCTCACCGGCTGCGCCGCCAGCGTGATGTCGGCCTGCCGCTCGGTGTGAGAGTCGATCAGTTCGGCGTAGTCCATCCGGTAGAGGTGGTCGCCGGCGAGAATGAGGTAGTACTCCGCGTCCAGCGATTCGAAATGCCGGCGTGCCTGGCGCACCGCGTCGGCGGTGCCCTGGAACCAGCCCGAGTTGTCCGGCGTCTGCTCGGCCGCGATGATGTCGACGAAGCCGCTGCTGAAGCCGTCGAGGCGATACGTCTGGCTGATGTGCCGGTTGAGCGACGCCGAGTTGAACTGCGTCAGCACGTAGATGCGCCGGATCTCGGAGTTCAGGCAGCTGCTGATCGGGATATCGATCAGCCGGTACTTGCCGCCGATGGGCACAGCCGGTTTCGACCGGGCGTGGGTGAGAGGAAACAGACGGTTGCCGCGTCCCCCGCCCAGGATGATCGCCAGCACGTCGCGCATGCCCGCGAGAATAAGTGGAAAGACCGGATCCGGGCAACCCCATGCGACCCTCACCACTACCACTCCTGGTTCTGCCGCGAAACCCTCAATGTTTCCCCATCCGTCGCGCGAGCGTGATCGGAGCGTTACATCAATCGCCTAGCCTGACAGCGATGAGAGGCGAGATACGACACCGCTCCCCAGAGGCGCCGTGGCGCTGACGATCTCCGTGATCGTCTGCGCCTTCAACGAGGCCGGCTACCTTCGGCCGTGCCTGCAGTCGCTGCTCCAGCAATCCCGCCTCCCGGACGAAATCCTCGTCGTCGACAACGCCAGCACCGACGCGACCGCCGTCGTCGCCGAAAGCTGTCATGGCGTGCGGGTGATCTCGGAACCGCACAAGGGGCTGGTGCGAGCCCGCGAGCGCGGCCGCCACGAGACGCACGGCGGCCTGCTGGTGTACCTGGACGCGGACTGTCGAGCGCCGCGCGACTGGCTGGCGCGAGTGGCGGCACACTTCGAGCGGGAGCCGCGGCTCGTCGCGCTCTCAGGTCCGTACCGGTTCTACGACTGGGACTGGTGGGGCCGGACGCTCGTGCGCGCATACGACCTGACACTGGCGCCGCTGACGCAGCTGCTGGTCTATCACGTGCTCGGCGTCGGCACGCTGTTCTATGGCGGCAACTTCGCCGTTCGGCGTGACGCGCTGGCCGCCATCGGCGGCTTCGACACCGCGATCGAGTTTCATGGCGAGGACACGAACCTCGGACGGCGTCTCGTCGGCGTCGGTCTGGTGGCGATGGCGGGGGAGTGCTGGCTGTTCACCTCCGCGCGGCGCTATCGCGCGATGGGCAAGGGACAGGTGTTCCGGCTCTACATCCGGAACTTCTGGTCCGAGATCATTCGCCACCGGCCGCACGACGAGCGGCATCATGACGTGAGGATCTGACGTGCCCGGCTACGAGCCGTTCCTGCTCTGCGACTTCCACGTGCATACCCGCTGGAGTGACGGACGGCTGACGCTCCGCGACACGATCGATCTCTACGGGCGCACCGGCAAGTTCGACGTCATTGCGATCACCGATCACATCCTGATGAAGAAGGACCTGCTCGCGCGCGCGGGCCGGCTCGCCACGCTCGGCCAGCGCAGCTTCGGCATCCGCGAAGAGCAGTTCGACGCGTACCTGGACGACGTGCGGCGGGAAGGAGAGCGGGCCAGGCGCGAGTACGACTTGCTTGTCATCCCGGGCGCCGAGATCACCCAGAACAAGCTGGCGCGGCCGCAAGAACGCGCACATCATCGCGCTCGACATCAAGCGCTACATCTCCGCCGACCAGAACGCCGACGACATCCTGCGCGAGATCCGCCGCCAGGACGCGATGAGCATCGCCTGCCATCCGCATCACCGCGCGGTGCGGCGACTCGAGATCAGCACCTGCTATCTCTGGGACAATCGCAAGGCGCTGGCGGGCCTGGTGGACGTGTGGGAGGCCGCCAATCGCGACGACCTCTTCTCGGTCACGTCGCTGAAGCATTTCCCGTACGTCGCCAGCAGCGACTTCCACAAGCCGAAGCACCTCTACTCGTGGAAGACGCTGCTGCGCTGCGACAAGCAGTGGCCCGCGATCCGGACGGCGCTTTGCGAGAACGTCGACGTGGCGCTGACGCTCTTCCGCAAGGAGAGCTGGACGCCGGGTACGGCATCGGCGCCCGCCGGCCGCCCGTCGGGTCGTCCGTCGCTGCCTCTCGGCCGGCCGGCGCCGGCCTGAGAGCCTCTCTTCCTCCGCGGCCGGTGGCCGGCTGGCCGGAGCGGGACCGGTGAGCGCATGTCTCACGGCTCGCGCCAACATGGTCGCCGTCCACCGGGCGCGGAGGAAGGGAATTGAGGATTGACGATTGAGATTGACGATTGACGGTTGACGATTGGTGGCCGCGACGAGACAGCTTGCTTGCGCACGGCTGGGCTTAGGGCGCATGCTAGCTCTGCGTGAAGCCGTCGGTCGCGGTCGTCGCCGTTGCCAGATTCCTGGTCCTGGCGTGGTTGATTGGGATGGCATGCGGCACGTTGTGGGCGGCCTTCCGGGCAGGCGCCTGCCGCCCTCCGCTGGCTTTCAGGCGCCGACGTCCGGCCGTAGGCCCCGGCGGTCGTCCAATCGGCGAGGGGCGACCTCCATGGGCTCCGCCATGGCAACCGCGATGGTGCTGGCCGACGCTCGCAGCTGCTCTGGGTCGCACCACCGTCGCCGCAGCCGTCGCCCTCCAACCCGCACCACGGCCACCCAGGGACGATCCTCAAAGGCTGACGAGGCAGACCGTGGAGGCTGGTAGCGAGGAGGTCCGCCCGCAACTGCTCGCGGCGCGCGTGGCACGCGAGCTGGCCGTCTGCGCAGCAGGCCGCCACGGCTGCTGCGCGGCTCGATTTCGGTGAACTCACCGCGAGTGGTCTGCGGCATGACCGATCCTTCCGGCCGATCCCTCGACCGACCCGCGCATGGTGAAGGCGCCTCCCAGCGGACACCCGATTTCGTGATCCGTCGCGATCAAGCCGCCGCTCTGCGTCGACTGAGCCCGGCCCCGGACTGAGACTGAGTTACGATCGGCGGACGTGTCGTCGCTGAGCCTCGTCGTCCTCACGTGCAGCCTCGTCGGCTGGCACCAGGCGCCTTCCGCCTCATCCCCGGTGACCGGCATCGTCCGGGACGGGACCGGTACGCCCGTGGCCGGCGCGACGGTGCGCGCCACCGGCGACTGCCGCGCAGAGACCGCTGCCGACGGCAGCTTCTCGCTCGACGTGCGCGCGCCCCGGCGACCGGCTCGTCGTCGAGGCTGAAGGCCTGCGCCCCGCCAACGTCGTCGCGTCGGACGGGGCGACGCAGGTCACGCTCGACGCGGCCAGGTTCTCGGACTCCGTCATCGTGACCGCGACGCGAGGCGACGGGCACACGACGAGCGCCGCCGCTCCGGTGACCGTGCTGACCTCATCCGATCTTGCGCTCGTCCCTCCGGCGCCGCTCGACGACGTGTTGAAGGCCGTACCTGGCTTCAGCCTGTTTCGCCGCACGACCTCGCGCAGCGCGAACCCGACGACGCAGGGCGCCGGGCTGCGGGGGTTGTCCTCCTCGGGCGCGAGCCGCGCGCTGGTGCTCGCCGACGGCGAGCCGCTCAACGACCCGTTTGGCGGCTGGGTGTACCTGGAACCGCGTGCCGCAGACGGCGATCGATCGCGTGGAAGTCGTGCGCGGCGGCGGCAGCGATCTCTACGGCGCCGACGCGCTCGTCGGCGTGCTGCAGGTCGTGACCAGGCGTCCGTCATCTCCAACGGCGCGCGCGGAAGTGTCTGCGGCGCAGCGCGAGACAGGCCGCCTGTCGGGATTCGGCGGCGCCCGGCACGGCGGCTGGTCGTTCTCGGGCGGGGCGGAAGGTTACACGACCGACGGCTACATCCTGGTCGGGCCCGACGATCGCGGCGCAGTGGACACGCCTGCCGGAGGCGACTACGCGTCGGCTCGCGCCGACGGGCGGTACTCGCGCGCGCCGTCACTGGCCGTGAGCCTCGGCGGCGACCTCTTCGGCGAGGACCGCGAGAACGGCACGCCGCTGCAGACCAACAGCACCGACCTCCGGCAGCTCCGGATGGCCATCGAGGGCAACGGGCGCGGCGTGACCTGGCGGCTCTCCGGGCAGGTCGGCGATCAGACGTACCGACAGGTCTTCTCGTCCATCGCCGCGGATCGGTCGCGCGAGACGCTGACCGTCAGGCAGCGCGTGCCCGCGTCGCAGCACGGCGTGGCGTTGCTCGTGCAGACCCGCGCCGCCGGCATCGACTGGCTGGCCGGCGCCGACATGCGCGACACGGCCGCCACCAACGTCGAGCAGTCGTTCTTCCCTGACGGGCGGGAGCGCGGCACGACCGAGACGCCGGGCTTCCAGCGCACGAGCGGCGCTTACGCGCAGGCGACGCTGACGCCGGCCGGCGGCGTGACGATCAGCGTCGGCGCGCGCGGCGACATGCGCCAGGCCGATCGTGACGAGGGCCTGTTCGACGGCGACAGCGCGTTCTCGCCGCGAGCCGCGGTGACGTGGGCGGCGTGGTCGTCAGGCATCCTGCGGGGATCGATCGGCTGGTCGTTCCGCGCGCCGACGCTGAACGAGCGGTTCCGCGGATTCCGCGCCGGCAACGTCGAGACGCTGCCGAACCCGGACCTGACGCCAGAGGATCTCCGGACGATCGAGGGCGGCTTCGCCTGGCTGCCGCGGCGCGGCGCCCTGCGCGTCACGCTGTTCCGCAACGACCTCGACGACCCGGTGACCAACGTCACCATCGCGACGACCCCCGCGCTCATCACGCGCCGGCGCCAGAACGTCGGCGGCATCCTCGCCTGGGGCAGCGAGGTCGAAGGGGAGTGGCGTCTCTCGCCGCGAGCGACCGTGACCGGCGCGCTGGCGCTGACGCGATCGCGGTTCGTCGACTACGCGCCGCTCGAAGGGCTGTACGTCCCGCAGGTGCCGAAGTGGCAGGGGAACGTCGGCCTGCGAGGCGCCGGGCCGTACGGCCTGGCGCTTGCCGCACAGCTCCGGGCGTTCGGCGAGCAGTTCGACGACGATCGGAACACGCTGGTGCTGGGATCGGGGGTCGTCGCCGATGTCTCGCTGCTGCGCGGCATCGGGTCGCGCACCACGGTCTTCTTCAACCTCGAGAATCTCTTCGACGACCAGTACCAGGTCGGCCGATCCCCGGTGGCGACCTACGGTCAGCCGTTCACCGTCCACTTCGGCGTGCGCATCGCGATCGACTGACGCGCATCATCCACAGAGACACCAGAGACAGCGAAGGCGCACAGATCCCATCTGTGAAATCTGCGTAA
Organism: Vicinamibacteria bacterium; assembly: GCA_963719755.1. GTDB lineage: Bacteria > Acidobacteriota > Vicinamibacteria > Vicinamibacterales > JAENWD01 > JAENWD01. The sequence goes on from CAVRDA010000018.1 coordinate 462,027, forward strand.
TCTGCGGATACCTGCTCCGCGTAATCCAATCCCGAATCCGCGTAATCCCGACCGTAATCGATTACCGATTGCATCGGCGAAATCCCGCAGTAGGATTGGCCTCACCAGTCACACGCAGTTTGCACGTGCTACACGGATCCGTTGTCTGCGGTTCCTACGATGCGAACGATTCCGACGCCTGTCGGCAACCCTCTCTCGACCTACCCAGGAGGCTGGCTCAGATGACGCGTACGCTTCTCGTTCTCGCACTGTGCCTGTGGCCGGCGCTTGCCGGCGCGCAGGTGGACCGCGCGACGCTCGGCGGCGTCGTTCGCGACCCGTCCGGGGCCGTGCTGCCGGCGACGGCGGTGATCCTCACGCACCTCGAGAGCAATGTCGTGACGCGCGTGGAGACCAACGACGGCGGCAGCTACCTGGCGCTGAACCTCGCGCCGGGCGACTATCTCGTCGAGGCCGAGAAGAGCGGGTTCCAGAAGCTCTCGCAGACCATCCAGCTTCGCGTCGGGCAGCGCGGCCAGCTCGACTTCTCGCTGGCCGTCGGCGACATGGCCGAGACCGTGAAGGTCGAAGGCATCACGCCGCTGCTCGATACCGGCTCGGGGGTGCTGGGCCAGGTAGTGAACCAGGAAGAGATCGCCAAGCTGCCGCTGGCGATTCGCAACTGGGACGATCTGCTCGCGCTGGTGCCCGGCGTGCAGGGCGACCGCTACACCGAGGAATCCGGCGGCACGTCGGCCGGCCGCACCGGCGGCGTCAGCGTCCACGGCAGCCGCACGCTGCACAACAACTTCCTGCTCGACGGCGTCGACAACAACAGCTTCTCGACCAACGTGCAGGAGTTGTCGACGCAGGTGTCCCGTCCGTCGGTCGACGCGATCAACGAGTTCAAGGTGGTGACCAGCCCCTACGCGGCCGAGTACGGCCGCGCCCCCGGCGGGGCGATCAGCCTGACGACCAAGTCGGGCACGAACACGATTCGCGGCACCGCCTACGACTACTACCGCAACGAAAGCTTCGATGCGAACACGTTCTTCGCCGAGCTGGCTGGCAGGCCCAAGCCGGAGAACGACCAGAACCAGTTCGGGTTCAACCTCGGCGGCCCGATCGTCAAGAACCGCGCCTTCTACTTCGGCGACTACGAAGGCACGCGCATCACGAAGGGCGTGCTGCGCACGGGCCGTGTGATGACCGACGCCGAGCGCGCCGGCGTCTTCACGGCGCCAATCCGCGATCCGCTCACCGGCCTGAACTTCGCGAACAACACGATTCCGCAGGACCGCATCGACCCGGTCGCGCGCAACATCCTCAACCTGCTGCCGGCGTCCAACGCCGCGCTGCCGAACAACTTCATCCGCCAGCCGGACGTCGACGACGACAGCGACCGTTATCTCGGACGCGTCGACATGCGCCTCGGCGGCAACGACAACCTGTTTGTCCGCTACATCTACAGCGACCGCACGCGCATCGTCCCCGGGTGGTTCGGCGGCGTGCTGGACGGCACGTCGACGTCGGCCTGGGGGCGCAACTACCTGACCTCGCATGGCGTCGTCGGCGGCTGGACGAAGGTGATCAGCTCGTCGCTCGTCAACGAGGCGCGCGTGTCGTGGGCACGCGCGGTGTCCGACGGCCAGCAGGATCCGTTCGGCGAAGACGGCATGGCGCAGATTGGATTCAAGGGCGTGCCGCCGGATCCGCTCATCCTGGGCGGCATCGTCGGCGTCGACATCACCGGGCACATCCGCCTCGGATCGCCGAACTTCATGCCGAAGTTCCAGCACACCGATCAGATCCAGTACGTCGACACGCTGACCTGGCTCAAGGGCCGCCACAGCCTGAAGTTCGGCGCCGACATCATGGCGCCGATGAAGAACGAGTACATGGACATCCCCTCGACGAGAGGGAATCTCGGGTTCACCGGCCAGTTCACCGGCAACGCGTTCGCCGATTTCCTCATCGGCTACGCGCGGCAGGCGGAGCTCTCGAACGTCTTCGTCGTCGATCAGCGGCTTTGGAGCACGGCGTTCTTCCTGCAGGACGACTGGCGTGCCACCGATCGGCTGACGATCAACCTCGGGCTGCGCTACGACTTCATGACGCCGACCTACGAAGCGCAGAACCGGATGGCGAACTTCGACCCGGCCACCGGTACGCTTGTCCAGGCGAAAGACGGCTCGCTGCGGGATCGCGCGCTCGTCGAGCCCGACACCAACAACTTCGCGCCGCGCATCGCCGCCGTCTACAAGCTGTCCGACAAGACGGTGGTGCGGGGCGGCTACGGCGTCTTCTACAACCTGTTCGATCGCATCGGATCGGAGGATCAGATCTCGCTGAACCCGCCCGGGCTCCGCAACATCAACATCACGGCGCCGGCCGGGTCGACGCCCGTGCTGCTGCTGAAGGACGGCTTCCCGCCGAACTTCCTCGACCCTTCGAACATCGTCTTGAGCCGGCTGCTGATCCGATCGGCGTCGGCGGACGGATCGCGCGCGATGGTGCAGCAGTTCGGCGGCGGCGTCGAGCACCAGATCACCGACACCCTCGTCGTGTCGGCCGACTTCATCGGCAGCGTCTCGAATGACCTCGCCGTCCTTCGCAATCTCAACCAGCAGCAGTTCGGCAACGTCGGGCCGCGGCCGTACCCCGGCTTCTCGCACGTGCAATGGCGCGAGCCGACCGGCGAGTCGCGGTATCGCGGGATGGACCTCTCGTTCGAGAAGCGGTTCGCGAACGGCTACAGCTACCGCGCGTCCTACACTCTCGGCGATTCCGTCGACCAGGCGCCGGAGCACCTGGCCGCGTCGTCGGGGCGGCCGCAGAACACCAACGACCTCGAAGCCTGGCGGGGACCGAGCGACTTCGACATCCGCCATCGCCTCGTCGGCGACTTCATCGTCGAGCTTCCGTTCGGGCGCGACAAGCGGTGGGTGCAGGGCGGCGTCGGCGCCGCCGTGCTCGGCGACTGGACGGTAAGTGGCATCTACACGTGGCGATCGGGCCGGCCCTTCACGGTCACGCAGGGGTCGCTCGAAGGCGCCGCGTGGGTGCCGAATCGCATCGGCGACGGCGAGCTCGACGACCCCGACTACACGCGATGGTTCGACGTCGCGGCCTTCGCGCGCGTCCCGAACGGTGTCTTCGGCGACGCCGGCCGGAACATCCTGCGCGGGCCCGACTGGATGTCGTTCGACACGAGCTTCCAGAAGCGGATCCGCGCCACCGACCGCGTCGGCATCCAGCTGCGCTGGGACATCTTCAACGTCTTCAACCGCACGAACTTCGGACCGCCCGAGGTGAACATCACGGCGACGACCGCCGGCGTGATCTCGTCGCTGGCCGGCGACCCGCGAATCATGCAGCTGGCGGTGCGTGTGCAGTTCTGAGGACAGCCTTCAGGCTTCGGCCTTCGGCCTTCAGGTGGATTGCAGGATTGCTCTGGTCATCCTGCAATTGCTGAAGGCTGAAGGCCGAAGACGGAAGGCCGTCGCTGGCTGCCGCCTGGGTTACCCTTCACCAATGCGCTTCTTCGTGCCGACGATCGCGGCTGCCCTGGCGCTTTCTACCTCAGCCGTCGCCGACACACCGCCTGCGGCCGAGGCGATCGTCGGCACGTGGCTCGCCCCGGGGAAGACCAGCTCCGCGCACGTCAAGATCGTCCGCGAGGGCGACGAGTTCGTCGGCACCATCGTCTGGCTCCAGGACACGGTTTACCGGACCGGCGATCGGATGGCCGGTCAGCCCGTCGTCGATCGGGAGAACCCCGACCCGGCCCAGCGCACGCGATCGCTCATGGGCATCCGGCTCATGTACGGGTTCACGTTCAACGGCGAGGGGTGGTCCGGGGGACACATCTACGACCCCGAATCGGGCAAGACCTACAAGTGCAAGGCCTCCCTCGAGCCCGGCGGCAAGTCGCATGCGCGTCCGCGGCTACGTCGGCTTCTCGATGCTCGGCCGCACGTCGGTGTGGACGCGGCTCGAGTAAGTTCGACGTGACAACAATGTAAACTCCGCGGCCGGTTCCGGCTTTTTCCCAGCCTGCAACCGGCGCGTTACATCCCCGTCACAGCGCGCCTCCTAGCATCGATAGGACCCCGGAAAACGATTCCCGTCCGCCTATTGGAGAGCATCGCTGTGAAACTGACCTCGCTTGTCCGCCTTACCTGGCTGCTGGCGCTCGTCGCCTGCGCGTGGCCGCTGCCACTCGCGGCGCAACAGACTGAATCGCGCATCGTCGGCCGACTGCTCGACGAGAGCAAGGCCGCCTTGCCCGGCGTCACCGTGACCGTGACGTCCAAGCAGACCGGCGCCGTGCGCACGGTGGTGACCGACGCTGAAGGCGTCTATACCGTCACGAACCTTTCGCCCGGCAGCTACACCGCGCAGTTCGAGCTGCCGAGCTTCGCCACGCAGGCGCGCGAGGTCGTTCTGGGCCTGGGCGAGATCAAGACCGTCGACATCACGCTTGGCGTCGGCGGACTCACCGAACAGGTCACGGTCACCGGCGCGACGCAGTCACTGGACCTGTCGTCGGCAAAGATCGGCGTCAACGTGTCGCCCGAGGAGGTGGAGAACCTGCCGGTGAACGGGCGCAACTTCGCGAACCTGATGACGCTGGCGCCGGGCGCGACCTCCGATGGCAACGGCGGCTGGGCGAGCGTCAGGTTCAACGGCAAGTCGAACCAGCAGAACTACCTGAACTACGACGGCGTCGACGGCACCTACGTGTGGGACGCGAGCCCGGGCTACCTGAACGCCACCGGCTCGCAGTTCCGGCTGCAGACGTCGATGGAGTCGGTGGCCGAGTTCCGCGTCAACTCGGGCCTGGCGCCAGCCGAAAGCGGCCTTGGCGCCGGCGGCAACATCACCGTCGTGAGCAAGAGCGGCAGCAACAACCTGCGCGGCTCGCTCTTCGAGTACTTCCGCGACGACGGGCTCGACTCGGCCAGCAAGTACGACGACAAGAAGCAGGAGCTCGAGCTGAATCAGTTCGGCGGATCGGTCGGCGGGCCGCTGGCGCGGAACAAGACGTTCTTCTTCGCCAGCTACGAGGGTCTGCGCCAGACGACAGGACTGAGCTTCACCGAGGCGGTGCCGAGCGAGGCAGCGCGCCAGCGGATTCTGAACGGCCAGCCGATCGGCAGCGGCGCGGGCCAGAGTCCCGCGCGGACGATGGCCGTTGCTCCGCTCCTGAATGGCTTCCCCCAGGGGACGGTCGCCACGGCCAACCCGCTGTTGTCGCTTGCGAACAACACGACGCAAGCGACCCAGGACGAGAACACCCTGGCGTTCCGGCTCGATCACGCCTTCAGCAACAGCCACAGCATCTACGCGCGGTACCTCTACAGCCGCGGCGAGCTCGACACGCCGGATCGCACCGTCACGCCGCGACGCGTGCTCGCCAAGCAGGAGCCGCAGAACGTCGTCTTCAACTACCAGACGCTGTTCAGCTCGAGCATGGTGAACGAGTTCAAGGTCGGCTTCAACAAGCCGGAGACCAGCGCCCTGGCGTTCGGCACGGCCGGCTACGATCCGACCGGCGTCTCGCTGTCGGGCACCGTTACCTCACAGTCGATCGACGCGCGCGGCACGACCGGCATCGCCCGCAGCGGCCTGCTGATTCGCGCCACCAGCGCGTCGTCGACCGTGGGCTCGGTCTTCGATCCGCGGTCGCTGTCGTTCAGCAACGCGCTGACCTGGTCCAAGGGCGCGCACACCGTGAAGTTCGGCGGCGAGTACCGGACGCTGCAGTCGGACTTCCAGTTTCTCGGCAGCACCGAGATCACCTACAACAGCATCACCGACTTCATCGACAACCGGCCCAACGCCGTGGCCGTCGCGCTCGACTCGCCGGTGTTCAAACCGCAGCAGCACTACCTGATCGGCTACGTGCAGGACTCGTGGCGCGTCGGCGACAAGCTGACGCTCGACCTCGGCCTCCGCTACGACTTCTACTCGGTCGTCAAGGAGAAGGACGGCAACGCGAAGCCGTTCTTCGTCGAGGACAACGCGTTCTCGAACGACCCCGACAACTTCTACAACTCCGACACCAACAACTTCGCGCCGCGGCTGTCGGCGGCCTACGAGATCAACCAGAAGACCGTCGTGCGAGCCGGCTTCGGCCTCTTCTACGGCCCCGGCCAGTTCGAGGATCGCATCCAGCCGATTGAAAACGCGATCGCGAGGCGGCGCGTCGGCGCCGCCGACGTCCCGTAACAACGGCCTGGCCTATCCCGTGCCGCCAGAGGTGCTTCGCGACACGCTCTCGGTCCGCGGCTACACGCACGAGCGGCCCGACGAATACAACATGCAGTACGGCGCCAGCGTCTCGCGCGAGTTGCCCGGCGCGGTGAACCTGACGGTTGGCTACACCGGCAGCCGCGGCAAGGACATGTTCCTCCGCGGCGTCGGGAACATCCTGATTCCGACGACCCGGACGCGGCCGACGACCGAGCGTCGGCCAGGTCGACTACAAGACGTCGGGCTGTCTCGACGGCCTCGTCATCGACGGGCTTCCCGATCACCGGGTGCGGGCGCGCCAGCTACGACGCGCTGCAGATCGGCGTGTCGCGCCGCTTCCTCGGCGGCTTCACCGGCGGTCTCCAGTACCAGGTACTCCCAGCAACAAGGGGACGACGCAGGGCTCCAACGAGGCGGCGACGACGCAGAACACGTTCGACTACGAGACCGAGTACGGGACCAACCCGCAGGACATCCCGCACACGTTCAACGGCTCGCTGGTCTACCAGATTCCCGGCGAGGGCTTCTGGAAGGGCGGCTGGCGCGTCGGCGGCATCGTCAACGCGCGCAGCGGCGTGCCGATCAACGTCACCATCAACCGGCCCGACAACATCACGGTCAGCGGCCAGACGGTCGTCAACATCCCGGGCGGCAACAGCCGCGGCACGCAGCGGCCCGACCTGGTCCCGGGCGTCGATCCGTATCTGAAGGACGGCGTGCGGTGGCTGAACCCGGCAGCGTTCGCAACGCCGCAGCCCGGGACGTTCGGCAACCTGCCGCGCAACTACCTGCGGGGGCCCGGCTTCTGGCAGGCGGACCTGATGTTCAGCAAGGACTTCCGCTTCATGCAGACGCAGGGCTTCCAGGTGCGCGTCGAGATGTTCAACATCGCCAACCGGTTGAACTACGAGAACCCGGCGGCGTCGCTGCCGAACGGGGCGCCGGGCGCGACGTTCACCGATGCGCAGGCCGGCACGTTCGGCTACATGCTGGGACCGCTGAACCGCACGGTCGGTCTCGGCACCGCGCGGCAGACGCAGATCTCGGTGCGCTACACGTTCTGAGGTCGAACGATCGCGGGGTCACGGGATCTGAGGGCGCACGCGGCGCCCTCAGACCGGTGGCCCCGCCTCGGTCCGCGCCGGCACCGGGCGGATGTACGCGTCGAGCAGGGCCGTCCCCACCGCCACGACCACCGGTCCGAACACCAGCCCGATCAGCCCGAACGCCGACACGCCGCCAAGCAGCGCGACGAAGGTCACCAGCCCGTTCATCGACGACCGCCCGCTGAGCAGCAGCGGCCGCAGGATGTTGTCGGCCATGCCGACCAGCCCGCCGCCGATGGCTATCAGCACCAGGCCGCGCGTGAAGTCGCCAGTCAGCAGGAACCACGCCGCCGCCGGTCCCCAGACGATCGAGCTGCCGACGACCGGCACCAGCGACATGAGGGCCATCACCGTGCCCCACACGACGGGGGCGCGCACGCCGACGATCCAGAAGCCGAGTCCGCCGAGGAACCCCTGCACCGCGCCGACCGCCAGGCCGGCAATCACGCTCGCGAACACGAGGTCCTCGACCTGCTTCACCACGCGATCGCGCTGCTGTTCGTGAAAGGGCAGGAACCCGCGCAGCACGCGGACGATGGCCGGCGCGTCGCGCAGGAAGAAGAACAGCGCGAAGAGCGCGAGCGCGAGATCCACGAGGAGGATGGCGACGCCGCTCAGCAGGCGGCCAGATCCCGCTGCCAGCAGCGCCCCCAGCCGCTGTACGCCCTCGCTGAGGGTGCCGGCGAGCCGGTCGGCCGCGAGAAACGGGACGTGCGTCTGCACCCAGGCCCAGAAGGCGACCATCCGCTCCGGCGGCGTCGACGACACGACGCCCTGGAGCGCCGACACGGCCTGCGTGCCCTCCCGAATCAACGCCTCGATGAGCAGCCAGACCGGCAGGACCAGCAGCAGCAGCACGACCAGCACGCAGACGCCGGCCGCCCGGCTGCGGCCGATGCGATGGGCCAGCTCGCGGAAGAGCGGCTGGACGCTGACCGCCAGCACGCCTGCCCAGCCGAGGGGCACCAGGAACGGTTGGAACACCTGGAAAACGAGGTAGCCAATCAGGATGACCGCGCCATAGAACAGCAGCTGGGCAAGGCGGTCGCGGTCAGTGGGGGGCAAGGGCATGCAGGGGAGAGTCCGTCAGGGCCAGCGCCGGCGTCAAGCACATGCCGCCCGGACGTGAGCCAGATCGCCACAAATTGCCGGGAATCGAGGGCGAAAGCCATGACGGCCGTGTAACGGCCGCCGGCGCATCCGCGGGGTTCTGGTAAGATTCTGGCACTTGTCCCTGAAAGGACCCCTGTGGCACGGTTTCGCCTGATCCCCCGGGAAGAGAAGTTTTACACCGATTTCCTCTCGCTCGCCGACCAGATCGTCGCTGCAGCGACGCTGCTCGACGGCATGCTGGCGACCGATCCGCCCGACATGGAGGTCGCGCGCAAGATTCAGGACATCGAGCACGAGTGCGACGGCATCGCCCACACGATCATCCAGCGGCTCAACCGCACGTTCGTGACCCCGATCGACCGTGAAGACATCCACCAGCTCGCCCGCTCGCTCGACGACGTCATCGACGCCATCGACGCCGCGGCCACGGTGATCCGCCGCTACCACGTCGCCCCGGTCCGCTACGGCGCCCGCGAGCTCTCGACGATCATCGCCAAGTCGACGCACCAGGTGCGCATGGCGGTCGATGCGCTCGAGCGGAAGAACGGGGTCCACGAGCGCGCCGTCGAAGTCAATCGGCTCGAGAACGAGGCCGACCGCGTCCACGACGAGGCGCTGCGGCGGCTGTTCGAGGAGGAGCGCGATCCGATCGCCGTCATCAAGTGGAAGGAAGTGTTCGACTTCCTCGAAGAGACGACGGACCGGTGCGAAGACGTGGCCAACGTCCTCGAGGGCGTGGTCGTCAAGCACGGCTAGCGGGTCATCGATGGAACTCGCTGCCGTCATATTCCTGATCTTCACCGCGCTCGTTTTCGACTACATCAACGGCTTCCACGACGCCGCCAACTCGATTGCGACCGTCGTCTCGACCCGCGTGCTGTCGCCGGGCAAGGCGGTCGTGTGGGCCGCCTTCTTCAACTTCGTCGCCGCATTCGCGTTCGGCACTGCCGTGGCCAAGACCGTCGGCTCCGGCATGATCGACATCCGCGAAGTGACGTTCCTCGTGATCTTTGCCGGGCTGTTTGCCGCCATCGTCTGGGATCTCATCACTTGGTACTTCGGGCTGCCGACCAGCTCCTCGCACGCGCTCATCGGCGGCTATGCCGGCGCGGCGGTTGCCAAGGCCGGCTTCGGCGTGCTGATTCCCGCCGGCTGGACCAAGACGTTGATCTTCATCGTCCTGGCGCCGCTCGTCGGCTTGGTGCTCGGCTTCACCTTCATGGTCCTGATCTACTGGGTGTGCCGCGGCATCGCGCCGTCACGCGTGGACCGCTCGTTCCGCCGCCTCCAGCTGATCTCGGCGGCGCTCTACAGCCTCGGTCACGGCGGCAACGACGCACAGAAGACGATGGGAATCATCGCCGGCGTGCTGGTGGCGGGCGGCTACCTGCAGACGTTCGAGATTCCGTTCTGGGTCGTCCTGGCGGCGCACGGCGCCATCGCGCTCGGCACGCTCACTGGCGGCTGGCGCATCATCCACACGATGGGCTCGAAGATCACGCGCCTGCAGCCGGTCGGCGGCTTCGCCGCGGAGAGCGCCGGCGCGGTCTCGCTCTTCGTCGCCACCGGTCTCGGTGTGCCGGTCAGCACCACCCACACGATCACCGGCGCCATCGTCGGCGTCGGCGCCACCAGGCGGCTCTCCGCCGTGCGCTGGGGCGTGGCCGGCCGGATCGTCTGGGCGTGGATTCTCACCATCCCGGCGTCGGCGGCGATCGCGGCGACAACTTACTGGGTGCTGGTCCACGTGCTCTAAGTCGGGGGCCGTGCCGTGCGGCACGAAGCACGAGCACGAATCGGCCGAACCGCTCGAAGACGCGCGACAGATCCGCCGGCGGTATACCGGCCCGCTGTCGAGCACGCGCAGAACCCGCGCGTCGCCGGCCGCATCCACTTCTCACCGTGCGGCCTGACGATTGCCTCAATTCCCACTCCCAAGGCCATGCGGCGCACATACTGTAACGGCGTCGGCGAAGCGTCCGCGCGTCGAGCCCGCGGCGCGCTTGCTGGGCAGGGCGGCTCCATCCCTGTCGCTGATCCATTCGGAGCGATCGCATTTGAGGGGGGCCGGCGTTTCGAGTACAAGAGGACCGTCTAGGCGTGAAACGTGGGCAGTATTTTCATCAGCTATCGACGCACAGACACCGAGGCTGACACGGGCCGGTTGTACGACTTCACTGATGAGTCGCCTTCCAGCGGGCTCGGATCTTCATGGATATCGATAGCCTCGAACCAGGGGAGGACTTCGTCGAACGCCTCAACAAGACGTTGTCATCCGCTCAGGTCGTGCTGGTCGTCATCGGACGGGCCTGGTTAACGGCATCGGACACTGGTGGGCATCGTCGGCTGGAGAGTCCGGAAGACCTGGTGCGCAAGGAGATCGCGAGTGCGCTGGAACGGCATGCGCACGTCATTCCCGTATTGGTGCAAGGCGCCGTAATGCCGTCGGAGCACGATCTGCCGCCTGACGTCCGGAGCCTGGCTCGGAGGCAGGCAGTCGAGCTCAGGCATACACGCTGGGGCGACGATGTCCATCATCTCGTTGAACGGATCGAACACCTGGCCGCATCCGAGCCCGTCAGGCACGAGCCCGAGAGCCCCGGGGACCGCCGGCGCTGGCGGCCGATTTCCGGGCCGCTCTTTCGCCGATTGGACAGTGGTTGTGTTGACGGTCGTCGTGGTGAGTTCGATCGGGCTGCGGTGGCTATACGATCCCACGGCAGTGATGCCGGTGCCGACGCCTCCCGAGCGGGCGAGCGGGGAGGCTGGCAGCTCGGCCACGGAGGCGGACCGTCCGCCTGAGGAAGGCGCGACGGGGCCACCGGGCGAGGATCAGGATGCCCAAGAGAGACGGAAGCAGCCCTCGGCAGCAGGTTCGCCACGACCTCGCCCAGCAGACGCGACAGCGGCGGCTCGCAAGGACACGGCGCCAAGCCGTGAGTCACCGGCAGAGTCGCGGCCGAAGCCGCGAGACGTCGTCGCAGCGGCGGACCGTCCGCCTGAGGAAATCGCGACGCGGCCCCAAGCGAGAGTCAGGATGCGGGGGAGGGGCAAAAGCAGCCCCCGGCAGTAGGTTCACCACGACCTCGCCCAACACCGACATCGCCGACAGGGCCGGCGCCCAAGGACACCACGGCAGGCCGTGACTCGCTAGGAGAGGCGCGTCCGATGCCCCACGACACCGTCGCAGCTCAGCACGCCGCGATCGAGTCCGTGCTCGATAGGTACGCTGACGGCTACGCTCGCCGCGACCCTGCGGCCATCCGTCGCGTCTGGCCATCGGCGCCGGCGGGACTGGCGCGCGAATTGGCTGATGCGCGCTCGGACCGCCTCGAGCTCATCGACAAGGACATCGTTCTGGAAGGTGATAGCGCGCGCGTCACCTGCGTTCGTCAAATCACTGCCCAATTGGCCGTCGGACGAGAGCAGTCGCACCGCGTGCAGACCGTGATCTCCCTGCATCGTGGGCCAGGCGGCTGGCTGATCACAAGTGTCCGTTGACTAACGAGGTGCTGTCGATGTCTGCACAATCCTGCGTCGCCGACGTTTCGATGTCCTTGGGCCTCGTGGTGCTGGTTGCCGGTTCTGTGTCTGCCCAGGCAACCGTGCCGGCGCATTCCCTCCGGGGCTTGCTGGGTGCTCTCGGAGAGAGGGTCAATGACGCTGTCCTTACTCCTTTGGTTGCCCTACCAGTCGTCCCTGATCCCTCGGAACCAGCTGCTGGGACCGACATCGTCGGGCTCCTTACGAGTCTGGAAGTATCGACAACCCCTTTCGGCACTTCGACCGGAAGCTTCACGTTCACATTCGACAGTCAGCTGGGCACGTTCACGCGGTCGACACGGAGTTTCGGCCCGGCCTTTGGGAAACGAAGCACGACCAACGGAAAGGGGAAAGCCAGCGCCGGATTCAACTGGCTCCACGCCGGGTACGATTCACTTGGCGGCCTGGCGCTGACCAACGGTGACCTGCGGCCAGTGCAGAACGCGCGGGGCATGCCGCCGCCGCAAAGCGAGGACGACCTGTTCGCGTTGACGTCCTATACATCTCTCCGGACTGGACCTCACGTCGGACACGTATGTGGGATTTGGCGCGTATGGCTTGACCAACAACCTCGACGTCGGTGTAGCCATTCCATGGGTACGAATCTCGCTGGGCGCCGACGTGGGGCTATTTAAAGCCGCAGACGAGGACATCACTCCCGGTGAAGCATGCGTTCGTGATGCCGACGACCACCGCGTCCGGCGTGGGCGACATGGCCATCTTCGGGAAGTACCGCGTCTGGCATCGCGGTGCCGGTGGCATCGCCGCCGAGGTCGAGGTTCGGCTGCCAACCGGCGACACGAACTCTCTTCGGGGGACTGGCGTTACGCAGAACGTTGGTGTCGGCGATCTGGTCGCGCGGCGGCACGCTCTCGCCCCATGCCCATGTGGGCTTCGAGTTCTGGTCTCGCGGTATTGCGCTCGACGCGAGCGGAACAGCCCTCCGTGAAGAATCAGATCAACTACGCGCTGGGCCTGGAGATGACGGGCTCATCCACGGGCGACGGTGATGGTCGATGTCGTGGGTCGTCGGTTGCTCGGCGGAGGGCGGCTCGCCTATCGGACAGAGACCATCAAGGGAGACCCCCGTGGAGGTGGACAGTTCTGACCCCGATATCAAAGGCGCTCGACGTCGTCTCGCTGGCACCCGGCATCAAGTGGAATGTCGCGGGCAACGTCCTGCTGACCGGCAGCGCCCTGACGTCAATCACCAACAAGGGGCTGAGGGCCAACGTCATACCGGTCGTAGGTGTGGACTGGGCGTTCTGACAGGCGGCCGATCGTCGAGTGCTCCGCTTGTCAGACCTGAGGCAGCCGCACCGTGAACACCGCCCCGCCCTCAGGCCGCGCTCCTGCCGTCACCGTGCCTCCCAGCAGCTCGACGAGGTGCTTGACGATCGCGAGGCCGATGCCCGTCCCGCCGGGCGCGCGCGACCGCGACTTGTCCACGCGATAGAACCGCTCGAAGACGCGCGCCAGGTCCGCCGGTGGAATGCCCGGGCCGTTGTCGAGCACGCGCAGGACGACCGCGCGCGCCTCGCGCGCCGCCTCGACGACGATGACGCCGCCCTCGGGCGAGTAGTTCACAGCGTTTTCGACGAGGTTGCGCAGCACGTCGTGCAGCTTCGCCGGATCCGACACCAGCGTCCTGGCGTCCGGCGCGATGACCAGGTCCACGTGCGACTGCCGCAGCTCGATCGGCCCGGTCAGCTCGTTGACGACGCCCTGCAGCACCGAGGAGAGATCGCACTCGGTCAGGTCCGGCGTCTCCTGGCCGGCGTCCAGCCGCGCCAGTCGCAGCAGGTCCTTGACCAGCCGTTCCATCCGGCTGGTGTGCCGGGCGATGATCTCGAGGAAGCGGCGGCTGTCTTCCGGCGACGGCGGATCGTCGAGCAGCGCTTCGACGTAGCCGCGAATCGCCGTCAGCGGCGTCCGCAGCTCGTGCGAGACGTTGGCGACGAAGTCGCGGCGCACGCGGTCGGCGCGCCGCAGGTCGCTGATGTCGTGGAGCACCATGATGGCGCCGCCCTCGGGCTCGCCGGCTGGTGCTACCCGCGCGACGCACGTCCGCGACGGGATCGCGTGCCAGCACGAACTCGACGCCGCCGGGCGTCTCGCCTTCGAGGGATTGCACGATCGGCGCGAACAGCTCGGGCTGCCGCATCCACTCCTGGTAGCGCCGCCCGGTCGTCGAGTCGTCCTCCAGCTTGAGCATCCCGCGCGCCGCGTCGTTGGCCATGACGAGGCGTCCTTGCGGGTCGAGCACGACCACGCCCTCCGCCATCCCGCCGAGCAGCGCGCGGAGGTGCCGGCGATCGTGCGCGAGCTCGAGGATCCGCCGGCCAAGCTCCTGCGCGGCGGAGTCGAGCGTCCGCGCCACTTCGCCGAGCTCATCGTCGCCGTAGCCGTGCGAGGGGCGCGTCAAGTCGCCGCTGGCGTAGCGGCGCGCGACCGCGGCGATTCCCTCGACGCGACGGCCGAGCGGCGCCGTGACGAGCCAGGCGACCAGCGCCGCCACGGGCACCGACGTCAGCACCCCTGTCCCGACGAGCCAGAGCACGGCGCGCTGCTGATTCGCGATCTCGGTCAGCGGCAGGGCCAGGCGGACGTAGGCGATGGCGGGATGGTCGATGCGGACGACCGCGTAGAGGGTGTCGTAGTCGGTGGTCGTGCTGTAGCGCCGGAACATCACCTCGCGCCCGGTGCGTGCCGCCTGGATCTCGGGCCGCTGCGCGTGGTTCTGCATGGCCGCCAACCGGGCGCCGTCCTCGGCCGAGTCGCCCAGCACGCGACCGTCCGGCGCGATCAGCGTCACGCGCACCTGTGCCAGCGCGCCCATCCGGTCGGCTTCCTCGTCGAGCGCTTCGACCGCGAGCGAGGGATTGCGCGTGAGCAGCTCGGCCGCCAGCCGCGTCTCGGCCGCCAGGGTCGACTCGATCCGCTCGACCGTCAGCCCGCGAATCCACCACTGCAGGAACGCCCCGGCCGTAATGGCGGTGATGACGCCGACCAGGAAGGCCGCCAGGAAGATCTTTCCGCGGAACCGCACGGTCACGCCCGGTGTTCGGCCAGCTTGTAGCCGAACTGCTTGATGGTCTCCAGCGCCTCGGCCAGCAGCGGCAGCTTCTCGCGCAGCCGCCGGACATGGACGTCGACGGTCCGGGTGCCGCCGGTGTAGGAGTAGCCCCACACGTCCGACAGCAGCAGGTCCCGCGAGAGCACACGGCCCTGGTGCTCGAGCAGGTACTGGAGCAGCAGGAACTCCTTCGCCGTCAGCCGTACGTCTTCGCCGGCGACGGTGACGACGTGCCGCTCGACGTCCATCGTCAGCGGGCCATATTCGAGCAGCCCCTGCGGCTCGCGACGGTGGGCCCGGCGGAGCAGCGCGCGCACGCGGGCGATGAGCTCGTTCGGGCTGAAGGGCTTGGTGATGTAGTCATCGGCGCCCAGCTCGAGCCCGACGATGCGATCGGATTCTTCGGCGCGCGCGGTGAGGATGATGACCGGCATGGCCGCGGTGCGTGCGTCGCCGCGCAGCGTGCGGCAGATCTCCAGGCCGTCGAGTCCCGGCAGCATCAGGTCCAGCAGCAGGAGATCCGGCAGTGCCTTGCGCACCGAGGGGAGGACCTCGGCGCCGGAGTGCAGGACATCAACGGCAAAGCCGGCCCGGCCGAGGCTGTGGCTCAGCAGGTGCGCGATGTCGTGATCGTCCTCCACCACCAGCACCCGCGGCGGATGTGACGGAGACTGGGCTGTCATCGGGAAAGGAGCAGTATACGTCGCGCGCTCGTGCATCTCCGGCGCATGTCGTTTTTACCGTCCTCGATACGGCGCAGCCTCGCGGACGCAGCGGAGGACAGGGAGCGCCGGAATCCCCGTATTTGCGGGCATTCACAGCGCGCGCCGATGTGGCATCGACCTTGATCTGAAGGCCGCCAGAAGCTCCCCACCTTCCGAGGAGGTTGCCGTGCGAACGACCGTAGCTGCCATTGCAGGAGCCCTGCTGGCGACATTGGGCCTGGCCGTGTGGCAGACGCGCACGACCGCGCAGTCCATGACGCCAGGCGCGGTCCCCGCGTGGACCGCATCAGGTCAGATCCAGCCCGTCGCGCTGTCGACCGCCGGGCTGGCTGCTGCCGCACCGGCAACACCGACCGTGATGCGGTGCGCGCCCGGCCAGCAGGCCGTGCTCTCACAGACGATCGTCGACGGGCGCGTCGTGACCAGCGCTGACTGCGTGTGGGACACGGGCGCCGCGCAGGCGGCCGCGTATCAGGCCGCCCCGCGGGCGCTGCCCGTCAGCGACATCGTCGAATACCAGCCGCGCCCGCGAACGGTGCGCTACGTCCAGGATGAGCCTGTGCGCCGTGTCGTGCGCACGGAGCAGAAGCGCTCGTGGCAGAAGTCCGCGCTCGTGATCGGCGGGTCGGCCGGCGCCGGCGCTGGGATTGGCGCGCTGACCGGCGGCAAGAAGGGCGCGCTCATCGGCGCCGCCATCGGCGGTGGTGCGGGGTCGTTGTTCGAGGCGTTCAAGCGACGGTAGGGAAAAGTGCCGAGTGCTGAGTTTCGGAGTGCTGAGTGGAGTGCCAAGTGGGAATCGGCGGTGAGCCTTCCCACTTGGCACTTTCCGTTTCCCAGCTCCACTCGGCACTCGGCACTCTCCACTCAGCACTTACGCAATCCAGTACACCCCAAGTCCAATCGACGCCACGGCGGTGGTGAGCGCCGCCCCCCGTCCCACCGTCGCGGCCACCGCCGCCGAGCCCAGCACGCGCGCCAGGACGATGCCGAAGAGCGACATCGAGAGCAGGATGCCGACCGCGAAGACGCTGACCAGGTAGAGCAGCGTCAGCAACGACCCGGCCGCGCCGCCGGCCGTCAGTTCCGGCGCCAGCAGCGTCAGCGCGCGCAGGCCGCTGACCGCGAAGATCGCGCCGAGCAGACCGGCGCCGTTCGAGTGCGCGCCGGGCCCGGGATGCCGATCGCGGCGGCCGAGATGCAGATGCCAGTGCGTCCACCCGATCGGGTGCGCGTGGCCGTACAGGCGATCGGCCGCGACGACCCAGAGCGTGAACGCGCCCATCAGGATCAGCAGCACTCCGCCGACGATCTCCCCGGTGCGTTCGACAAGCTCCGGAATCTGCCAGCCGAGCAGCAGGACGAGCCCGGCCCCCACCAGCAGCACGAGCGCGTGGCCGACAGCGAAGCGGACCGCGACGCCGAGCGGCGCGCGATGGCCTTCCGCCTCGCGGCGGTCGGTATTGACCGCCAGCGCCGCGATCGCCATCAGGTGATCGGCGCCGAGCCCGTGGAGGAATCCGAGGGAGAGGGCCGTGGCAGTGAGAATCACTGCGTGATCGTAGCAGATTGACGCTCCACCCCGACCAGCTTCCAGGCGCTGCCTGCGCGCTTGAAGACGATGGTCGTCGGGATGGCCCAGCCCGGATGCGTGGGGTGGTCGCCGGTCAGTGTCGCCTGCACGAACTCGCTCGTCAGGAGCTCGCGCGGCGCCGTGGCCTTGCGTTCGGTCACTACCTGAGGCTCGCCGACGGCGGTGGCGGTCCCGGTGGCGTTGTCGAAGCGGGCCCAGGCGATCTTGTAGCCGCGGGCCGGCGTCGCCGTCCGCGTCTCTTCGGCGATGTTCTGGAACGTCAACACCCCGTCGGCATTCAGCTCGAAGCCGACCACCGGCAGCACGACGTTCAGCCAGAGCTGACCGATCTTGTCGCGGCGCGTGATGAGGGTCTGCGCCATGTAGGCCGTGGCCTCGGGATCGGTGAACTCCGCCGTGCGGACGACTTCGAGAATCGTCTCGTCGGAGAAGCTCATCACGCCGCGGGCGCCCCAGAAGAGATCCTCGGGCCGCGCGTTCTTGAAGGCCGGATTGGGATACTCCGGCTTCCACCGTTCGGGAGTGAAGTAATTGGACTCGAAGCGGCCGACGGCCGGCAGGTTCGGATAGTGGACCTTCAGCCACGGGCGCACGTAGAAGCCGAGCGTGACCATGGTGATCAGCGTCGGCCGGGCTTCCCAGATGTACTCGTTGCCCGCGCGCACGCCCTGGGCGCGGGTGCTGCCGCTGCCCAGCGTCGAGCCGAAGTCGATCAGGTAGTGCCGCAGCAGCTTCCTGCCGCCGACATCCTGGAGGAAATCGCGCGTGTTGATGGCGCGGCTGTCGTCGTGGTTCAGCCACGCGCCGAACACGCGCATGGCGCGGAGCTCGCGCCGGTGCTCGTGCGGGTGGATGTCGTTCGGGTCGTCCGGGCGCGTGCCGTAGTACTTGAACGGGCCCATGTCCGTGCCCGTCAATCCCTTGCTGGCGACGACGCGATAGGCGCCGTCGGGCATCTGCGCGGCCTTGGCCAGCAGCGCGTCGACGTCGGCTTCGGTCATCGGCCGCCGGCGCCCGTGCTCGTCGTCCAGCATCGTCTCGGGCGCGATACGCAGGCTGTCGCGGCGGAACGACGTCAGGTAGTTCTCGGGGACGTTGAAGCCGAGAGCCCAGAACAGGCGCGTGCTGATCGCTTCGGCGCCGGTCGCCATCTCCGGGTTCGAAGGCGGGTCGAACTTCACGAAGTACACGCGTCCCGGTGCTGTCGGTCATCGTCAGGCCGGGCGAGATGCCTTCGCTCTTGGCCTGACGATCGTCCAGATGCCGGGCTGGGGCGACTGGCCGCGATACGGTCCGCGAATGACGTCCTGGACCGAGAGCACTTCGGCCGTGCCGAGCCGCTGGGTGAACCAGCTGGAGTTGGGCACGTGGTCGATCGTGTTGACGTTCACGGCGCGCTTGTCCGTGAAGTCGCCGTTCTTCAGGAAGCTGTTCTCGACGAAGTCGTACTGATCGCTCAGGTCGATGGGCTTCACGCCCGACGCATCCTGCGTCTCGGGATCGTCTTGAATCGGGTCGTCGTCGTAGAAGCGTGGCGCGACGCCGCCGAGAGGGCGCCGCCAGGAGCGCCGCCGCGAGGGCAGTAGCCCGCCAGTGCCGAGAGCCAGGATCTCGAGGCCACGTCAGAACGCTCCACTGAAGGACGTCACCAGCCGCACGCCTTCCTGACTGCTATGGGCGACGTCGAACCGGAGGAAGACGCTTCTGAAGGTGTTGAACCGGAACCCGATGCCGTAGTCGCCCTTGAGCCGCTTGAAGTCGATGTCGTCCCAGGTTGGCCCGACGTCGCCCCAGTCGCCGAAGAGTGCCATGTCCAGGCCCGAGAAGGCTTCCCACCGGTACTCGGCATTGAGCAGGAACGCGTTGCGGTCGCGGAAGCGGAACTCGCTGAACCCGCGCAACGTCGTCGAGCCGCCGACGGTCGGCATCGAGTAGAAGGGGACTTCGTTGCCGGTCGGGCTGTCGGTGGATGCCGCGATCATCCGGGCGATGAAGACGCGCTTCTTGTCGAAAATCGGAAACGCCTGCAGCGCCTCGACGCGGATGTCGCGATAGGTGAAGCCGAAGTCCTGCTGATCGTGCCAGTAGTCGTAGCTTGCGCGGTAATGGCCGCCGCTGCGCACGTTGCCGGGCTGATCGCGGTAGTCGACGTCGACAAAGGCGCTCGACCACCAGTAGTCGGGCTGCTGCGACAGCCCGGGCGCCGTGGTGTCGTCGAAGACCTCCTCGATGGACGGGAAGTTGGGCGCCTTTCCGCTGTCGATCCGCTCGGTGCGGAAGGCTGTGAGGCCGCCCCCGTGCAGCCACCGTGTCGGCTTGTAGACCCCGGATCCCCGGACCTCCCAGCCCTCGCGCAGGAAGCTGGTGCGATCGCCCTTGACCGAGTCCGAGCCGAGCCCGTAGAAGCGCTCGCGCGGCCAGTAGCGCGCGTAGCCGTGGCCGCCGAGCTCCAGCTTTCCGCCCGCCAGCTTCGGGAAGGTCAGCTCGCTGGTCGCCATCCAGTAGTTGCGGAGCGAGCCGACCACCCAGGTGTGGAACAGCGCCTGCTCGTTGAACAGCCAGTTCTTGTATCCCGGGCCGGCGCCGAGCCCGGCGCCCTTTGGTCAGGCCGCCAAAGTGGACATACCAGCCTTCGTAGGGATCGAAGAGCCGCGTCATGAGCTTCCCCTCCTCCATCCAGAGGAGGCCGGACTCGAGCTTGCCCGCCTTGTACGGCGCCAGCGACGTGGCTTTCGCGGCGCGCTCGGCTTCGAGCGCCTCCCGCCGCGACATCTGCGCAGAGGCGGGCACGGCCGCGGTCAGGATGGAGAGAACGAGCGCCAGGCGCCACAAGCGGGCGTAGCGCAGGGCAACGTGCGGGCGGGCCATCAGTGGCCTTGGAAGGTACGTCCGCCGATACGCCAATGTCAATTCGTGACACCACTCGTGTCGCCCGGCACGTCGCGCCGGACGAGGAACCAGAGCGCGACGACCGAGAGCAGGACTCCGTTGACGGCGATGGCCGCCGGCGCGCCCACGCGATCGATCACGAAGCCGGTGACCAGGCTGCCGAGCGGCATGCCGCCGCGGAACGCGACCATGTAGATGCTCATCACGCGCCCTCGCATGTCGTTCGGGGCGATGAGCTGCACGAGCGAGGTGAAGAGCGAGAAGACGACCATCAGCGCGGCGCCAGAGACGACCAGCAGCGCGTAGCTGACCCAGAGCTCGCGCGTCAGCGCGAACGCCACCGTCAGCAGGCCGAACAGCACCTGCACCGAGAGCGCCGCCAGTCCCATCGCCTTGAAGCGGCCCATCCACGCCACCACCAGCGCGCCGGCGACGGCGCCGATACCCGACCACGCCATCATGTGGCTGTACTGGCCGACGCCTTCGTGGAAGACGTTGCGCGCGAAGACCGGCAGGAAGGTGAGCAGCGGCACGCCGAGGAACGTCGCGGCGAAGGAGAGCACCGTCAGCGTCCGCACGGCGCGCTGGTCGCGGACGTACTCGAGCCCGGACCGCAGTTCATCGCGCATGCGCCGCCGCGTGACCGGCGCGACATGCGTCGTCCGCAGCGAGAGCAGCGCCGCAATCACCACCAGGAACGACAGGCCGTTCACCGTGAAGCAGGACGCGCTGCCCAGCGCGTGCAGCGTGACCCCGGCCAGCAGCGGGCCGATGACCCGCGCGATGTTGAACTGGATCGAGTTGAGCGCGATCGCGTTCGGCAGGTGCTCCTTGTGCACGAGCGACGGGATGAGCGACTGATACGCGGGCCCGCCGAAGGCCTGCGCGCAGCCTGAAAGAAACGACAGCGCCAGCACGTGCCCGATCTGAACCCAGCCGCCGACCACCAGGATCGCGAGCGCGAAGGCCGAGCTCATCTGCACGACCTGCGAGGCCAGCAGCAGCTTGCGCCGATCGCGCCGGTCGGCGACGACGCCGCCGATGAGCGTGAAGAGCAGGATCGGCAGCTCGCCGAGAAACGCGTCGAGCGCCAGGTAGCTGGCGGAGTTGGTCAGGTCGAGGACCAGCCAGCTCTGCGCGACCTTCTGCATCCACGTGCCGATGCTCGACGTGCAGGCGCCGAGCCACAGCACCCGGAAGTCGCGATAGCCGAGCGCCGCCGCCAGCCGCTGCACGACGGGTCCGCCGAGCGTCGGCGTCGGCACCGGCCCGGGCGGCGGCGGACACGCCGGATCGATCGCGGCGTCGGGAGCGGAGCGCGTAGCGGCGGCGGAGTCCACGAAAGGCGATCTTACTATTGCGGATTGGAGATTGACGATTGGCGATTGGCGATTGACGATGGAGGGGATGACTCGACGAAGTCTGCTGGCGGCCGCGGTGTTGCCGTGTGCCGTCGCCATCCTGTCCGCGCAGCCGCCGTCGCCGCAGGCCCAGGCGCCACCAGCCACGCAGCCCGGACTGAGCACGCTTCGTCCCAGCCATCCACGTCTGCTGGTCCTCGACGACGACCTCCCGCGCGTCCGCGCGCTGATCGCGGCCGACCCGCGCGTGCGCCACTGGCGGGATCGGCTTCGCCAGCGCGCCAGCCAGCAGCTCGATGAACCAATCGTGGCGCGCGTGCTCGTCGGACCGCGCCTGCTGGCGCAGAGCCGCGCCGCGCTCGAGCGCATCACGACACTCGCCGGGCTGTATCGGCTCGACCGCGACCCGCGCGCGCTGGCGCGCGCGAAGGCGGAGATGCTGGCGGCAGCCGCGTTCGCCGACTGGAATCCCTCGCACTTCCTCGACGTCGCCGAGATGACCGCTGCGCTGGCCATCGGCTACGACTGGCTCTACGCGGACCTCTCCCCTGAGGACCGGCTGACGATCCGCCAGGCGATCGCCACGAAAGGTTTAAAGCCGGGGCTTGCCGCCATCGGCAAGAAAGCCTGGTGGGCCGTCGAGGGGCGCAACAACTGGACGCAGGTCTGCCTGGGCGGCCTCGCGCTCGGCGCGCTGGCGGTGGCCGAGGACGAGCCGGCCCTCGCCGCGCAGGTGATGACGGCCGTCCAGGGCGACGGGCTGGCAAAGCGGCTGCGTCTCTACGCGCCCGACGGCGGCGACGAGGAAGGACCCGGCTACTGGGACTACGCGACGACGTACACCGTGCTGCTGCTGGCGGGCCTCGAAACCGCGCTCGGCAACGACCTGGGAATTGGCGCGGCACCCGGACTGGCCGCGACGGGACTGTTTCGCATGCACGCAATCGGGCCAAGCGGCGCGAGCTTCAACTACGCGGATGCCCGGGAACGCCCCGACGGCGCGCCGCAGATGTTCTGGCTGGCCGGCCGATTCGATCGGCCCGAGTACCGCGCCCACGAACGCGCGTGGCTCCAGCGATCGGGCGCGAGCCCGAACATCTTCCACCTGCTGTGGGCGCCGCGTGTGCCGACGCGCGATGCTACGCCGCCAGATCCCTCCGCGGTCTTTCGTGGCGTGGACGTCGCGTTCCTGGGCGGTGACTGGCGCGACCCACTCGCCACCTGGGTCGGTGTCAAAGGCGGACGCAACGCGGCCAGCCACGCCCATCTCGATCTCGGCTCGTTCGTCGTCGACGCGCTCGGCGAACGCTGGGCCATCGACCTCGGGCCGGACAACTACGATCTGCCGGAGTACTTCGGCCGGCGCCGCTGGACGTATTTCCGACTGCGTACCGAGAGCCACAACACGCTGGTCGTCAACGGCGGCGCACAGGACCCCGCGGCGTCTGCCCCCATCGTCCAGTTCAGCAACGACTCGTACAAGGCTTTCGCGGTGACCGACCTGACGGCCGCCTACGCGCCGGCGCTGACGAGCGTTCGCCGCGGCGTCGCGCTCATCGACGGCCGCGATGTGCTGATTCAGGATGAGATCGAAGGCAAGGGATCGCCCGAAGTGGTGTGGCAGATGCTGACCCGCGCCGCTGTGGCGGCCGGCGCCGGCCGCGCCGTGCTGCGACAGAACGGCCGCGCGCTCGTGATGCGGATCGTCGAGCCTGCCGCGACGCCGATTGGCGCGTTTCCCGCGAAGGCGCCGGCGCCGCAGGCCGAACAGCCTGGTGTCACGATCGTGCGCGCGCTGGTGCCGATGCGCGACGAGCGGACGCGCGTGGTCGTCTGGTTGACGGCCGGGGATCGTCCGCCGCCGCCGGTCACGCCGCTTGCCGAATGGGGCGGCGCGCTCGCGAGCAGGTAGTGCTCTCAGGAGGCGCCAGCTTCAGCTGCGCCGGGTCAGTGACAGGGACGCTCGTGGTCGTCGCGTGATTTCTTCAGCGAGGAGAGCGGCACGAAGCTTTGCGCCTGGCGCGAGCGGCGGCGCCGCAACCGCACCACGCGGCTGACGAGAAACAGCACCGCCGCCGCGACGATCAGCCCCACCGCCAGCTGCTGCCAGTCCATCGTCACGCACCAAATCCCAGCGCGCGTCCCGCCTGGTAGACGACGAGCGCCGCGATGTACGCAAGAACGGTCTGATACGTGAACATGAACAGCGGCCAGCGCCACGAGCCGGACTCCCGCCTCACGACAGCCACCGTGCTCATGCACTGACACGCCAGCACGAAGAACACCATGAGGGCGAGACCCGAGGCCGGCGTCAGCAGTCGCGAGCCGTCCGCCCTGGTGGCGCCACGGAGCGCCTCGCGAAGCGGCTGATTGGTCTCGTCGGCGTCGCTGATGTCGAAGACGATGCCGAGCGTCGAGACGAAGACTTCGCGCGCCGAGAAGGCGCCGAGAATGCCGATGCCGACGCGCCAGTCGAGACCGAGCGGGCGGAGCGCGGGCTCCATCAGCCGGCCGAGCCGTCCGGCGACGCTGTGACGCACCTGCTCGCCGCGCTCCTGCGAGTCGAGTGCCTCGAGCGCCGCGCGCCGCTCCGACTCGCCCGTAACGGTCTGCGAGACGTGGGCGCGTTCGGCGGCAAGCCGCGCCGTCGTGTCGCCGTTTTTCGGATAGCTGAGCAGCGCCCACATCACGATCGTGAGCGCGAGGATGATCGTGCCGGCGTCGACCAGAAACGAGCGCACCTGCCGCCAGGTAGACCGCGCCAGCACGCTGGCTACCGGCCACCGGTAGGGCGGCAGCTCGAGGAGCAGCGTCGGCGCGGGACCCTTGAGGACCGTGCGCCGCAGCACGGCCGCCGCGGTCAGCGCCGCCACCACCGACAGCGCGTACATCGCAAACAGCGCCAGCGCGCCGGCGCTGACCGGGCCGAAGGCACGCGCGCCCGGGCCGAACACCGTGGCGATGATCAGCACGTAGATCGGCAGGCGCGCGCTGCACGACATCAGCGGCAGCACCATCATCGTCAGCAGACGATCGGTGCGGTTCTCGAGCGTCCGCGTGGCCATCACCGCCGGGACCGCGCACGAGAACCCCGACAGCATGGGCACGAACGACTTGCCGTGCAGCCCTACCTTGCCCATCACGCGGTCGATGACGAAGGCGACGCGCGCCAGGTAGCCGACGTCCTCCATCACCGCGATGAACAGGAAGAGCAGCGCGATCTGCGGCACGAAGACGACGACGTTGCCGACGCCGGCGATGACGCCATCAACCAGCAGGTCGCGCAGCGGTCCGGGCGGCAGCAGGCCGCCGACGCCGGTCTGCGCCGCGCCGACGACGCCTTCGATCATCGTGATCGCGGGCTCGGACCAGGTGAACAGCGCCTGGAAGAGCACGAGCATCACCGCGGCAAACACGGTGACGCCGAGCAGCTTGTGCGTCAGGACGCCATCGATCCGATCTGTCCACGACGGCGGCGGCGCCACCGGGTGACGCACGGCTCCGGTGACGATCTTGTCCACGCGCGCGTAGCGTGCGCCGATGATCTCGAGGTCCAGGTTGCGGCCTTCGTTCGCGGCAGCCTCCCGCAGTGCATGCGCCTTCCCTCGCACCACTTCGGGGACGCCGACGAGCTCGTCCGGCGGGGCGTCGTCGATCGAGAGCAGCGCCCACGCGGCCCACGCGCGCGACGATTCGCCCATGCCGGGCAGCTCGCGCTGGACGATGTCCGTCATCGTGTCCAGGTCGCGCTTGGCGGCGGATGTCAGCGGCAGCGGCGACGGCGTGCGCGGGGCCGCTGCCAGCGCCTCGGCGAGCGCGCGCTTCAAGCGGTCCAGGCCTTCGCGCGTGCGCGCGACGACTGGGACTACCGCCACGCCCAGGTCGGCCGCGAGCCGCATGTGATCGATCGACAGGCCCTGCGAGCGCGCCTCGTCGACCATGTTCATCGCGACGACGACGCGCCCGCCGGTGTCGATGATCTCGCCCGCCAGATACAACGCGCGGCCGAGCGCCGTCGCATCGACGACGACCAGCACGGCGTCGGGACGCGCGCCGACGCGGCCGAGCACGGCGTCGACGGCGACCTGCTCGTCCTGCAATCGCGCGCTCAGGCTGTACGTGCCGGGAAGGTCCACCAGTTCGACGAGCCCGGCCTCGCCGAGATCGACTACGGCGGTCGTGCGGGTGACGGTGACGCCGGGGTAGTTGCCGACCTTGACGTTCGCGCCGGTGAGCGCGTTGAAGAGCGTGGACTTGCCGGAGTTGGGATTGCCCGCGACGAGCACGCTCGGCCGCGGCGCGGCCGGCACCGCTGCCGGTGCGGCCGGCAGGGCGTCGCTGACGACCGGGGTCACGACAGCGGCTCGTCAATCTCGATCGACAGGGCCTCGGTGCGGCGGACCGACAGGGCGTAGTTGCGCAGGCTGAGCTCGAGCGGGTCACCGAGTGGCGCGACGCGCGTGATACGGACGGTGGTGCCTGGCACCAGGCCCATCTCCATCAGGCGCCGGGCGACGGCGCGGGAGTTGTGGACGGCGCGCACGATGGCAGAGACGCCCAGCGGAAGCGTGGCGAGGGAGCGTTTGGGCACCGGCATTGCAGAAAATGAGACTGGTTCTCAAAGGATAACTCCGACCGAAATGGTCGGTCAAGGACGGCGGGCTAGGGATGGGCGGCAATCACGGCCAGCACGGCCGCGCCGAAGGCCTGGGCCTTGCGCTCGCCGATGCCGGTGATGCCGTGCAACTCCATGTCGCTGCGTCGGCTTGAGCCGCGCCAGCTCCCGGAGGGTCGCGTCGTGGAAGATGACGTACGGCGGCACGCCGCGGGCCCGTGCCAACTCGATCCGCAAAGTCCTCAGCGCCTCGAACAGCGCCTGATCGACCCCGGCCCACGAGGCATCGGCCCGTCGGCCCGACTTGCTGCGGCGGCCGCGAACCGGGTGCGGCTGGCGGAACAGCACGCAGTCCCCCTGTCCGCGCAGCAGCTCCGCGCCGCGCGTGGTCAACGCCAGCGTCGGGTACTGATCGCCGGTGCGCGCGAGAAACCCGCCCTGCGTGAGCTGATCCAGGTATCCGCGCAGTTCGACCGCGGGGACCTCGCGCAGCAGGCCGAAGACGCTGAGCGTGTGATGCTGACGCGCGGTCACCGTCTCGGTGGCATCGCCGCGCAGGACCGAGACCAGGTGGCCCGTTCCCCAGCGCTGTCCCGTGCGCGCGACCGCCGACAGGATCTTCTGTGCCAGCACGACCGGGTCGCTCGCGCGCTCGAGCTCGCCGAGGCACCAGTCGCACGCGCCGCACGATCCGGGCGGCAGCTCCTGTCCGAAGTAGCCGACGAGCGCGCGGTGCCGGCAGCTGGTGGCCGCGGCGTAGCGTTCCATGTCGCGCAGCAGCGTCCGCGCGCTCTCGGTCCACTGGCCGTCGGACTCGAGCAGGCTGCGCCAGCGGGCGAAGTCGGCGGGCGAGCTCACGAGCACGCACTCGGCCGGCAGGCTGTCGCGGCCGGCGCGGCCCGACTCCTGCTGATACTGCTCGAGCGACTGCGGCGCGCCGGCATGGACGACGAAGCGGACGTCGGAGCGATCGATGCCCATGCCGAAGGCGACGGTGGCGACCATGACGTCGATCTCTTCGTTGAGGAACGCGTCCTGGTGCCGGTGCCGCACCTCGTCGTCGAGGCCGGCGTGGTACGGCAGCGCGCGCACGCCGTCGGCGGCCAGCGCCGCCGAGAGCTCGTCCACCTCGCGGCGTGAGAGACAGTAGATGATGCCGGCCTCGCCGTCGTGCCGGCGGAGGATGTCCTGCAGCTGCTGCCGGAACTGCTGGCGCGGCAGCACGCGGTACGCCAGGTTCGGGCGATCGAACGACCCGACGTGGACCGCGGGGTCGACCAGGCGGAGCTGGTCGCAGATGTCGCGCTGCACGCGCGGCGTCGCGGTCGCGGTGTAGGCGTGCAGCGACACGCCGGCAAACACGTCGCGCAATCCGGCGAGCTGGCGATACTCCGGCCGGAAGTCGTGCCCCCAGTGGCTGATGCAGTGCGCCTCGTCGATCGCGACGTAGCTGACGCCGCGCGCCCGCATCAGCGCCTGGAATCCATCCGCGGTGTCGCCGACCGCGCGCTCGGGCGCGACGTAGAGCAGCCGGCACGTCCCGGCCCGCAGCAACTCCAGCGCCGCACGCCGTTCGGCCTGCGACTGCCCGCTGTGCAGGCACGCCGCTGCGACGCCCTGCGCGACCAGGCCATCCACCTGGTCCTTCATCAGGGCGATCAGAGGGGAAATGACCAAGGCAATCGACGATTGGCGATTGAGGATTGGCGATTGGGGATTGGCGGTTGACGGTTGGTGGTTGACGGTTGACGGAACCGCGGGGTCGAGCAGCGCGGGCAGCTGGAAGCACAACGACTTGCCGCCGCCGGTCGGCAGCACCACCAGGGAGTCGCGCCGGGCGATCACCGCATCGATGGCCTCGCGCTGCAGCGGCCGGAAGGAGGTGTAGCCCCAGGTCCTGATGCAACAGCGCGTCAGTCGACGACGAATTCACAATTCCCGCACCATCCGAGAAATCCAATCCGCCAACTCCCAATCGTGCCAACTCCCAATCCGCCAACTTCCAATCCGCAAATCCCAATCCGCAATCGTCAATCCCCAATCGCCAATTCCCTAAGCGACTCTTTCGGGCTGCCACTGCAGCCCGAGCGCCAGGATCCGGTCGAGCAGGGCCTCGTATTTCATGCCGGCGTGTTCGGCCGATTCGGCGAAGTCCTCGCCGTAGGCGATCTGCGGGTTGGGGTTGGCCTCGAGGACGTAGACCTTGCCGGCCTCGTCCATGCGCAAGTCGATGCGCGCGTAGCCGGTGAGATCCAGCGACCGATACACGCGCTTGGCCATCTTTCCGAGCGTCTGTTCCAGGCCCTCTGGCAGCCCCGACGCCTTGTCGGTCGCGATGCCGTGCTTCTCCTGGTACTTCGTGCTCCACTTCACGCGTTCGGTCGCGATCGGCCAGTTGTCCCCCTCGACCATCTTCTTGAAGTGCATTTCCCAGACCGGGAACACCTGCAGCCGCTCGTTGCCCAGCACGCCAACGTAAAGCTCGCGTCCGTCGATGTACCGCTCGGCAATCGCGTGCGTGCCGACGCTCTCGTGGATGAACTCCACGCGCTTGCGCAGCTTGTCTTCGTCGCCGACGACCGAAGCCTGCGAGATCCCGATGGAGGACTCCTGCGTCAGCGACTTCACGATCAGCGGAAACTGCAGCCGCGGCGGCACCAGCACCTTCCGCCCGCGCCTGAAGACCGTAAAGTCGGGCACGGGGATGCGGTGGTACGCCATCAGCTTCTTCGAGAGCGACTTGTCGCGCGACAGCAGCAGGCCGCGGGGGCTGCAGCCGGTATACGGGACCCGCAGGAGCTCCAGGTAGCTGACGACGTTCTGGTCGAAGAGGTTGACGTTGTCGAAGGCTTCGAGGAGGTTGAAGACGATCGACGGCTTCCATTCCTCGATGGCCTGGCGGATCGGGTTGAGCTCGTCCTGAATCCCGAGCGGCTTGACCTCGTGCCCGTTCTCCTGCAGCGTCGAGATGACGTCGAACTCCGTCTTCCACTCGGCGTGCACGACGTCGATGCCAGTGGTGTCGTCGGGCGGGACGAGGTGCTTGTGCACGAGCACGAGGACGCGCTGGCGCTTCATCGGCGTATCCTCACAGCGCGACGCGGTGGCCGCCGCTGTGCAGGTAGTTCATCGCCTGCACTGTCAGGAGCACGGTGAACTCGAGCCGCGCGTGATCCTCGTGCCCGCGCAGGCGGAGGTTCAGCTGGCGGCAGCGCTCGATCATCTCCTCGAAGACCTGGTCGATCGTGTACTGGTAGATGCCGGTCCAGCTGCCGACGGTCTTGCGCACGGACTTGCGGTTCCGTGTCAGGAACTGCGCGGCGGTCATGTTCTGGCTGCACTCGGGCGCATCGGAGAACAGGCGGCGCAGGTCGCGATCGTAGAAGCTCGGGTAGTCGACGACGTAATGACGGCGCTTGCGTCGATAGTGCTGCCGCAGCGTCTGCCGGAGGGCCGATAGCGGGTCGAGCGTCTCGGTCGTCGCAATCGGCGCGGTCTTGCCGGCCAGCGTCCCCATCAGCTGGTCGACGTATTCGAGCTTCCTGAGTGCCGGCCAATCCTGATACCGCTGTCGCCACTGCGCGTCCGGCGTCAGCCACACCGCGAAGGTCTCGGCGAAGTCTTCGTCGGGATGACTTTGCGCGTACCACGAGTCCAGGTGCAGCACGAAGTTCTTCGAGTACGGCTTCGGCGTGTAGTACTCCGGGTAGGGCAGCCGGTGATCGCCGAACAGCTCGCGGCGCTTCTGCCGCCGCCGCAGGCGGAACGCGTTGTCGATGGCGTGGCCGGCCTCGTGCCGCAGGATGCGCATGCACCACTCGGGCTCGCCGCCCTCGACCTCGAGCATCTGCGACAGCTCCAGCTTCGTCAGCCGCGGATGCGCCAGGTAGAACGGGATGGCGACGCCGGGAATGCCGTCCGGCGTGAACCACTCGTCGGAGAGCCAGAAGTGCGGGCGGAAGACCAGGCCCCGCGACGCCAGTTCGCCCGTCAGCTGTTCGATTCGCAGCGCGAGATCAGTGCCTTCGATGCGCAGGTCGAGCTGCCGCATCTGCAGATCGAGCAGCGCCTCGTCGCCGAGGGTGGCGATCTCGTCGGGTCCGAGCTTGCGCGGCGGGGCCGAGCGGCGGTTGGCGGGCGCGTGCGCGTCGGCCATATGCCAGCCGATGATACACGGTCGTTCCTGCTACGATGCCGGGATGCACGCCTGGACGCTGCTGTTGCTGGCCGGCCTGCTCGAAATCGGCTGGGCGATTGGCCTGAAATACACCGACGGGTTCACGCGCCTGTGGCCCTCTCTTCTCACCGGCGCGGCGATGGCGGCGAGCATGTACCTGCTGGCGCTGGCGGCCCGCGAGCTGCCAATCGGGACGGCCTACGCCGTGTGGACCGGCATCGGCGCGCTCGGCACGGCGGCGCTGGGCATGGCGCTCTTCGGCGAGTCGCGCGACGCGCTGCGCCTGGCGTCGATTGCGCTCATCGTCGCCGGCGTGCTCGGCCTGAAGATGGGCGGGCCCGACTGAAAGGACACGGTCAGCGTACGTCCGAGGACTCCTGCGTCAGCTGCCTGCCCGAACCTGTCCTGACGTCCGCTCGAGATCCGGCAGCAGCGCGGTGAGCAATCCGAGCGCCGGCAACCAGGCGCAGAGCTGGTAGACGAAGGCCACGCTGGTCGCATCCGCCAGCGCGCCGAGCGCCGCCGCGCCGAGGCCGGCGATGCCGAAGGCCAGCCCGAAGAAGGTGCCGGCAATCATCCCGACGTTGCCCGGCACCAGCTCCTGCGCGTAGACGAGAATCGCCGAAAAGGCCGACGCCAGGATCAGGCCGATGATCGCGCTGAGGACGCCGGTCAGCGCGAGGTTCGCGTGCGGCAGCGCCACGGTGAAGGGCAGCACGCCGAGAATCGACGCCCAGATCACGTACTTGCGGCCGAAGCGATCGCCGAGGGGACCGCCGAGGATCGTCCCTGCGGCGACGGCGCCGAGGAACACGAACAGGTGCAGCTGGGCGTTCCTCACCGACACGTGAAACGTCTCGATCAGGTAGAAGGTGAAGTACGTGGTCAGGCTGACCAGGTAGATGTACTTCGAGAAGACGAGCACCAGCAGAATCAGTAGCGCCCTGATCACCTGCGACCGAGGCAGTCCATGATGCGCGACGGCACTCGACCCGATTGACCCCGCTCGCGGCGTAAGCCGCCGTTCGTACCAGCCGCCGACGCGCCGCAGCATCACGATCGCCGCGATTGGCGCAATCGCGAAAAGTGCCAGGCTCTTCTGGCCGTGCGGCAGCACGATCAGCGCGGCCAGCAGCGGACCGATGGCGGACCCGGCGTTGCCGCCCACCTGGAACAGCGATTGGGCGAACCCGTGCTTTCCGCCTGACGCCAGGCGCGCGATGCGCGACGACTCGGGGTGAAAGACCGACGATCCGATGCCGATGAACGCGGCGGATGCAAGAACGGTCGCGAAATGTGTCGACCACGCCAGCAGCAGCAGGCCGATCAGCGTGAACGTCATGCCGGCCGCCAGCGACTGCGGCTGCGGACGGCGATCCGTGAAGTAGCCGATCGCCGGCTGCAGCAGCGACGCCGTGAGCTGGTTGACGAGTGTGATCAGCCCGATGTGGCCGAAGTCGAGGTGAAGCGCGCTCTTCAGGATCGGGTAGATCGACGGCAGCAGCGACTGCACCATGTCGTTCAGCAGGTGGCAGAAGCTGAGAGCCCAGAGGACCGGCAGCGCAATTCCGCCCGGTTCGGGCGCGGCTGTGCCCTCAACCTGCTGCGACATCTGCGATCGACGCCGTCATCTACGCCTTCAACTGCGCGGCGACCGGCAGTTCCCGGATGCGCTTGCCCGTCGCGGCGAAAATCGCGTTGCAGATCGCCGGCGCGATCGGCGGCACGCCGGGCTCGCCGACGCCAGCCGGCGCCGCCGTGCTCTTCACCAGGTGGACGTGCGTCTCGCGCGGCGCCTGGTTGATGCGCGCCACCTGGTAGCCCTCGAAGTTCGACTGCTGGATCCGTCCGCCCTTCGCCGTCATCTCGCCGAGCAGCGCCAGGCTCGTGCCGAAGACCGCTGCGCCCTCGAACTGCGAGATCACGCGGTCGGGATGGACGATGGTGCCGCAGTCCGCGGCGATGTCCACGCGCGGGATCGACACTTCTCCGCTGGCGCTCACTTCTACCTCGACCACCGCCGCGATGTACGAGAGGAAGCTCCAGTGGGCGGCAAGCCCGAAGCCCCGCCGCGCGCCCGACTTCTTCCGAGCCCAGCCGGACTTGTCGGCGACGAGCTCGATGACGTTCCGCAGCCGCGCCGTGTCGAACGCGTAGCGCGGGTCGCCGCCCTTCCACTCCGGCATGCCTTCGGCCTTGAAGTCGATCACGCGCGGCGCGCCGATCAGCTTCAGCAGGTACTCGACGCGGTCCGCCTTTGCGAGCGCGGCCAGTTCGTCGGTGAAGCCCTGCACCGCGTAGGCGTGATGGATGCTTGCCACCGAGCGCAGCCAGCCGATGCGGGTGTGCGCGGGCGCCGGGCCGTTCTCGACCCGCAGGTTCGCCAGCGGATACGGAATTTCCGTCCAGCCCTGATTCGCCTGCCATCCGCCGTACTGCTCGTCGGCGTCCCAGAGCGAGCCGATGGGCGGAAACGCGGTCCGCATCAGCCACGCGGTGGGCAGTCCATCCGCCCCGATCGCCGCCTTCAGGTACTGCGCTGCCGGTGCGTGGAAGTAGTCGAACTGGAGGTCGTCCTCGCGGCTCCAGACGATCTTCACCGGCTTGCCGACCTGCTTCGACAGCATCGCTGCTTCGACGACGTAATCCGGCTTCGACTTGCGGCCGAACCCGCCGCCGAGAAGCGTGACGTGGCAGGTGACGTCTTCCGGCTTGATGCCGAGCGCCTCGGACACGGCTTCCTGCACCGCCTGCGGGTTCTGGGTCGCGGCCCAGGTCACGACTTTGCCGTCGCGGAACTCCGCGACCGCGGCCGGCGGCTCCATCGGCGCGTGCGCGAGCATCGCGGTGTAGTACGACGCCTCGTGCGTCCGCGCGCCGGACTTGAACGCCGCGTCCACGTCGCCGACGACGCGCAGCGCCTTTGCCGGCGCGTTCACCGTGGCGAGCAGCGACTTGCGGAACGTCGCCGAGTCGAATACCGAGTGCGGGCTCTCGCTCCACTCGACCTGCAGCGCCTTGCGGCCCTGCAGCGCAGCCCATGTGTTGCCCGCGATCACCGCCGCGCCGCCGAGCGCCTTGAACACGTAAGGCGGCGTCGCCTCCGCGATCCGGACGACATCCTGCACGCCTGCCACTTTCCTCGCGGCGGCGTCGTCGACGCGCGCCACCTTGCTGCCGAGGACCGGCGGGCGCGCGACCGCCGCGTACACCATGCCCGGCATCTTCGCGTCGATGCCGAACGTGCCCTTGCCGGAGACCAGGTCGCCGATGTCCGTGATCGGCACGTTCGTCCCGACGATCCGGTAGCTCTCGGCGGGCTTGAACTTGAGCGTGGCCTTGTCGGGAGCCGGCAGCTTCGACGCCGCCTCGGCGAGCGCGCCGAACGAGAGCGTGCGCCCGCTGGCGGCATGGACCACCGCGTGATTCTTCGCCGCGACCTCGCTCACCGCCACGTTCCATCGCGCCGCGGCTGCCTGTTCGAGCATCGTCCGGGCACTGGCGCCGGCCACGCGCATCGTGTCGAGGAAGTCCTTGATGGAGCACGAGCCGTCGGTGTTCTGGGAGCCGTACTTCTTGTCGCCGACGGCCTGGAGGATGCGCACCTTCGTCCAGTCGGCGTCGAGCTCTTCGGCGACGACCATCGGCAGGCTGGTGCGGATGCCGGTGCCCATCTCCGATCGGTGCGCGATGATGGAGACGGTGTCGTTCGGATCGATGACGAGGTAGACGCCTGCCTGCCACATCGGCGTGCTTTCGGCCGCGATGATCTCGGCAATCGCGCCGGGGACCAGGCGAGTGCCGATCACGAGCGTGCCGGCGCCGAAGACATGGCCGAGGAACGTGCGCCGGGAGACCGCGGCGATCATGCCGTCCTCCCTGCCGCGTCCTTGATGGCTGCGCGAATGCGCTGATAGGTGCCGCAGCGGCAGAGGTTGCCGGCCATGTGCGCGTCGATCTGCTGGTCGGTGGGCTTCGGCGTCGTCGCCAGCAGCGCCGCGGCCTGCATGATCTGGCCGCTCTGGCAGTAGCCGCACTGCGGCACGCTGTGCGCCTTCCACGCCGACTGCAGCGGGTGCTCGCTTGCCTTCGCCAGGCCTTCAATCGTCGTGACCGTGCGTCCTTCGAGCGTGCCGACGGGCGTGACGCAGCTGCGGACCGCCTGGCCCTCGATGTGCACCGTGCAGGCGCCGCAGAGTCCCATCCCGCAGCCGAACTTCGTGCCGGTCAGCTCGAGACTGTCCCGCAGCACCCACAGCAGCGGCGTCGACGGGTCGCCGTCAAACGTCCTGCGCTCTCCGTTGATGGTGAGCCCAATCACTGTTCTCTCCTCGTTGTCCGGCCCGCGTCCGGTCACGTCAATCTCGGCCGTGCTGCTACATGATAGCGTTCTCGCGAGGGCTGTCGATCCCGGCGCCGGTCGTTCGACGTGCTTTCAGGTGGCCCTTGACGGACTCATTTTTCCGGCCGTGGCGGCCGGCTGAAAGGAACGACGACATGGAAATCGCTCCGTATCTGAACTTCAACGGCGATTGCGGCGCGGCATTCAAGCTGTACGAGAAGGTGCTCGGCGGCAAGATCGTCACGATGCAGACGCATGGCGACTCGCCGATGAAGGACCAGGTACCGCCGGATTGGCATGACCGCGTCATCCACGTGCGGCTCGAGGCCGGCGGCCTGGCGTTGATGGGATCCGACGCGCCGCCGGAGCAGTACTCGAGGCCGCAGGGCCTTTATGTGTCCGTGTCCGTCCCGGATGCGGCCGAGGCGAAGCGCATCTTCGACGGGCTGTCGGCTCAGGGCACGGTGACCATGCCGTTCGAGTCGACGTTCTGGT
The DNA here is from genome assembly GCA_963719755.1 of Vicinamibacteria bacterium. Taxonomy (GTDB): domain Bacteria; phylum Acidobacteriota; class Vicinamibacteria; order Vicinamibacterales; family JAENWD01; genus JAENWD01. Next base: position 497,297 of record CAVRDA010000018.1, read on the forward strand.
CGCCGGGCTTCGGGATGCTGGTCGACCGGTTCGGCACGCCGTGGATGGTCAACACCGAGCAGAAGTAATTGGCGATTGGCGATTGACGATTGCGGATTGCGGAGGGATGTCGGCTCTACGCCAGGCCACCGTGCGTGGTCGCGGCCGGCCGCATCCCTTTGCTATCCGCCGTGGCGCCCAGCGCCGGACAGGACCGACCGCACAGCGGGATGGCCGTGATACCCTCGCCGTTCCGGATCGGGCCCATGCCACCCCTCCTCGACGGCCTGCTCGAGACAGCCATTTACGTCGACGATGTCGAGCCCGCTGTCGCGTTTTACCGCGACGTCCTGGGGCTGACCGTCGTGGATTCGAGCGAGCGGCTGACCGCGATGTCTGCCGGCCCGCGTCGGCTCCTGCTCGTCTTTCGACGAAGGGCGTCGCTTGCGCTCCCACTGACACCGCACGACGCCACGGGCAGCCAGCACATTGCTTTCGCGATACCGCCGGGGTCGCTCGACGCGTGGGAATCGTGGCTCGCCGAGCGCCGCGTGCGCGTCCTCGAGAAGAAACGCTGGGAGCGCGGCGGCACCAGCCTGTACTTCAGCGATCCCGACGGGCACCTGCTCGAGTTGGCGACGCCGGGCGTCTGGTCCGTATACTGACCCTGGGACGCACGTGGGTCCCGCGAACGGAATTGCGATATCGGCGCCTTGTGCGCCCTGGGGCCGATCCTCGTGTTCGTCGGGCTGGCGTTGCTCGCGGCGCTGTGGTCGCTGCTCGGCGACCCGACCGGATCGAGCCGGTGCTGCGGGACTGCTCTACTAACCTGCGGGCGCTTCAAGAAGGAGGTTGCTCATGCGCACGATCGTCGCACTGCTATCGGCCTTGTTCGTGACCGCGTCGTTTACGGCGTCAAGCGCGCAGACCGGGGACGTGCGGGCAGGCATCGATGCGTCGAACCGCAAGTTCGAGGCCGCGTGGGCGAAGAAAGACGCCGCTGCGGTAGCCGCCCTCTACACCTCGACGGCCGTCCTGATGCCGCCAAACAGCGCGCCGGTGTCGGGCGGCCAGGCCGTGCTCGAGTACTGGAAGACTGCCCTGGCTGGCGTGCCAGGACCGGTGACCCTGACGACGACCGATGTGGAATCGCATGGCGACGTCGCGCACGAGACGGGTTCGTACCGTATCACCGGGCCCGATGGCAAGGTCCTGGAGAAGGGCAAGTACATGGTGATCTGGAAGCGCGATGGCGGTCAGTGGAAGCTGCATCGCGACATCTGGAACAGTGACGCGCCCCCGACCATGTAGTCGGCGACAGCGCATTCCCGGTTGTTTCGTCCGTCGACAAAGGAGGACCACATGGCAACCTACATCGTCCTCGGCCAGTTCACCGATCAGGGCATCCGCAACCTCAAGGACACGACGAAGCGAGCGGAGGGCGTGAAGGCCGCCGCGAAGAAACTCGGCGTCACGGTGCAGGCGGTGTACTGGACGCTCGGCCAGTACGACGTCGCGCTCATCGCTGACGCGGCCGACGATGCGAGCGTGCACGCACTGTTGATGAGCGTCGGGTCCGCGGGCAACGTGCGCACGCAGACCCTGCGGGCGTTCACCGCGGAGGAGATGACACCGCTGCTCGACAAGATGGTATAGACGATCGATGCGCAGCGCGGCGGCTCTGCGCGGGCGCCAGATGTCTTCGCGCCGGGACGAGGGCGTGCGCCAGCGCACACGGTACGGGTCGCTTTACGCGCCGGACCGGCGGCGTGCCGGACGTTTGGATCGCGTCTTCGCGCTTACGTACCGGTGGGCCCCGCCGACGAGGTCGCGAAGCGCGTCGGGATGGACGCGCGAGAGCCGGACGAGCACGCACGGATAGCCGACGTAGTGCTCCTTCAGGTAGTACGTCTCGGGATCGTCAGCGATGAGCGCGTCGCGGTCGGCAATGTCCATCATCACGACCAGCGTATCGGGTTCGGCGGACTTGTGCGATGCGATGCACGCGAACATCCTCCCGCGCACCTTCAGCGTCGGCATCCCCCAGGTGGTCGTGACCTCGACGTCCGGCAAGGTGCGGCCGAGGGCTTCGACGAGCTTGAACCGGCTGGCGCGGGGCATTGGCTGTGACCGTGGAACCGCTACTCCGTCGCCACCTTGATCGTCGTACGCGGCATCAGCGCGACCGCCGCCGCGCCGATGACCGCCAGGCCGATCAGCACAGCGAATCCGTTGGCGTAGCTGCCCGAGGCGTCGCGGATGCCGGCGACGAGCATCGGCGCCGTTGCCTCGGCGATGCCGTCGGCGGTCAGCACGATGCCCATCAGGCGGCCCAGCATCTTCACGCCGAACAACTCCGCGGCCATCAGCGGGATGATCATGTAGTCGCCGCCGAGGCCGATGCCGAACAGCAGCGCGAACGCATACCGCGCCGCCGGCGCCTCCGCCACGAAGAGCAGCGGGATCGCACACGCGACGATCGAGTAGATCAGCAGCATCACGTACTTCTTCGGGAAGCGATCCGCCAGGTAGCCCATCACGATGCGGCCGGCGAGGCTGCCGACGAGCACCAGCGACGCGATCTGCGCCACCTCGCCCTGCGACAGCTTCAGGTCCAGGCTCAGGAACAGCTTCAGGTTCTGCATCGTCCCGCCGACCGCCCCGATCGAGCACATCGATCCGACGAGCAGCAGGTAGAACGCCGGCGATTTCAGCACCGGCGCCAGGGAGGGCAGGGAAGTGGCGATTGGTGATTGAGGATTGGCGATTGGGGATTGCGAAGCCGCGCCTTCCGGCCACTCGCGGACGAACCACGCCATGGGGAACGCGATCACGATCATCAGCACGCCGAGAATCTGCAGCGCCGTCTGCCAGCCGTAGCGCTGGGTCAGTGCGTGCGCCAGCAGCGGCACGATCGCCCCGCCGACGCCGATGCCGAGATACGCGAAGCCCATCGCCTTGCCGCGGTTCTTGTCGAACCATCGCGACAGCAGCACCTGGTTCGGCAGCGGGCCGCCGCAGACGTACCCCAGTGCGTTGAACAGGTAGCAGAGATAGAAGAACGAGAGCGTCGAAACGGCGCCGAGCCCGACGAGCGCCCCGCCGCCCATCAGGATGCCGGCGAGCATCAGGCGCCGCGGCCCGAAGCGATCGACGAACCACCCGGCGATGAACCCGAACAACGGCCCGATGAGCAGTTTGCTGTACGCGTTGCCCGAGGTGACCTGCTGGCGTGTCCACCCGAGGTCGCGCACGAAGAAGTCGTAGAAGAACGGCAAGCCGTAGAGCGCGAATCCGACGATCGAAAACAGCGAGAGGAACGCCGTCAGGGCAACGTGCGATTGGGCGCGGGGCATAAGCGGAACCGTCCGTGTCGGTAGCTCAGGTGGCGCGAGCGTGGATCAGCGCGATGCGTGTCGAGACTACACGTCCGGGCCTGCTGCGCACAATCACGCGGCCGGCTAAGTCGCGCCGGCGAAGGATCTTACGCTGGCCGCGCCGAGTGGAACTGATTTTGATTCGGTTTGGCCCGGAGGTCAGTAGAGTCCCATGCGACGACTCACATTGACGGCGATGACGATTGGATTGCTCATGCTGCCGGCCGCGGCCTTCGCTCAGCGGCAGCCCGCGGAAGGCGCGGTGTCGGTTGGCGGCGCGTTCGGCGCGTTCCTGCCGACCGACGATACGTTTTCCAATGCGCCGTACCTCGAAGGGCAGTTCCAGTACAACCTGACGCCGCGGCTCGGCGTCCGATTTGGCGTCGGGTTCACTGACACCGACATCCGCCCCGAGAGCGACGACTCGCTCGGGCAGATCCGCCTCGGTGCCGACCTGCTCTACAACTGGGAGCACGGCGAGTGGCATCCGTATGTCGGAGCCGGGTTTGGCGCGCACCTGCTGCAGTTCAAGGAAAACGGCAACGACTTCGGCGAAGGCGAGTCGAAGCTGGGCGGCGCCGTGCTCGGAGGCATCGAGTACTTCTTCACGCGCGACGCCGTCATCACCGGCGAGTTCCGATACCAGTTCGTCGACGACTTCAACGGCTTCAGTCCTTCCGGCGTCCTGCTGGCGGTGGGAGTGAAGAAGTACTTCTAGTCCGCGGCGCATCGTGGCGGGGGCGTCTACGCTTTCACCTGTTTCTTCAGTTCCTTCAGGATGACGGCGTGTGGATGCTTCACGTAGAACGGGTCGAGCGGGAAGCATCCCGAGACGAGGCCGTTGCGCGGGCCGGTGGTGCAGTCGCTGAACGTGCGGCAGAACAACTTGGTCTTGAGCGGCGTCCCCGCCAGCGCGTCGGCCGGCAGTTCCGGATAACTCAGCACCAGGCGCCCGAGTCCAATGGCGTCCGCCATACCGGCACGGATCACGTGCTGGGCGACGTGCGGCAGCCATTCCTGCAGGTAGCTGTACGCCGATCCGACGATGATCGTGTCCGGATGCCGCGCCTTGATCCGCGCCGTGGCGTCGATCTGACGCGCGACGCCGACGAGAGGATCCTCGGGCGGCAGGTAGCCATCCGACGGCGGGAAGATCGCGGGTCGCTGGATGTGCGGGTTGTAGTACGGGCTGCCGGCGGTGAGGCACACCCACTCGATGCCGAGCGACGACAGCAGGCGCAGCAGCGCGTCGGCGTCGTCGATGTTGCCGGCGGCCGCCGCGCGGGTGAAGCCGAAGGCGGAGGTGTAGCCGTCGTCGTCGGCTTCCGGCTGGCCGATCTCTCCCGGGCCCTTGCGGAAGGGCACCATGTCGAACGCCGAGAGCCGCACCCCAATCTGCAGGCCGGGCACTTCGACGCGGATACCCTCGACGATCTTGCGGAGGAAGCGCGTCCGACCTTCGAGTGAGCCGCCGTACGGTCCGGGACGCGAGTAGCCGCTCAGAAGCTCGTGGCCGAGATATCCGTGGCAGTGCTTCACGTCGACGAAGGCGAAGCCCGCCTTCTGCGCTCGCCGGGCGGCGACGATGAAATCGTCGACCAGCCGATCGAGCTCTCCGTCGGTGAACACTGCCGCGTCGTCCCTGACGCCTACCCGGCTGTCGAGCACGGCGTGGCGGTAGGCGATGCGCGGCGCGGGCCCGCGGGCGCTGGGGCGCGCGAAGCGACCCGAGTGCGTGAGCTGCAGGCCGACGAGCAGGTCGTCGGTCGCGCCGAATCGCTCCTGGTGGGCCTCCACGAGAGCCGCTCGAAGCGCGATCAGATCGCCGAGCGTGTCCTCGCGAATGACCAGTTGGTTGGGATTGGCCCGGCCGTCGTCACGGACCGCCACGGCTTCGCCGCCCCAGATCAGCTTCGCGCCGCTCCGGCCGAAGTTCCGCCACCGCCGCGCGGTCAGCTCGCTCGGCCGGCCGTCGAGGGTCCCGTCCCAGCCTTCCATCGGCAGGATGCACCAGCGGTTTCCGGCGCGAAGGCCGCCGCGCGCAAGCGGCTGGGCGAGCGGCGAACTCGGACCGGACTCCACCGTCCGGTCGAATGGCAGCGACAGGTGCAGCTCGGCCAGTCGTGCGGCGAACGCGTCGGCAGACTTCAGGCTGGCGATGCGGGGGAAGGCCACTGCGGCCGATTGTATAGGATATATTCCGTAAAGAGGTAAGACCTTTGCGCTCGTTTCGATGTCGGCGCGACGTGAAATCCCGCATCCGGGCGGCGCCGACTCTGCCATTGCCGGCAACCCGCGGTGCCGGGTCCGATTAAGACGGCGCAACGGTGCCTGGCACCGCGATCAACCTGGAGTATGATGCGCGTCTGGTCCGACCTCACGATCTGACGACACACGTCCGGTCCTAATTCGGGGTCGCCGCTCTTCCGTGCGATCACTGATCCGGCGGTTCGTTCTCGTCACGCTCGTCGTCGCGTCCGCGTCCGCGGCGTCTCCGCAGACGCCGCGGCAGCCCTTCAGCCGCGTGGCGATGGCGGTCACTCCCGACCGCCCCGATTGGACGTACGCGCCCGGCGAACCGGTTACCTTTCGCATCGACGTGCGCCGCGACGGCCACCCGGTCACCGGCGCGGTCGTGAATTACAACTTCGGTCCCGAGATGCTGCCGCCGGCGACGACGTCGTCTGCCGTGGTCGGCGCCGAGCCGGTGCTCGTCGCGGCGGGCACCATGGCGCAGCCCGGATTCCTGCGGCTCATCGCCACGGTAGACGTGGACGGCCGCACCTATCGCGGCGTCGGCACGGCCGGCTTCGCCCCCGATCGTCTGGCGCCGACGCAAGCAAACCCCGTCGACTTCGACGCGTTCTGGACCGAGGGCCGGACCAGGCTCGCGGCGTTGCCGATCGATGCGCGGTGGACGCCGCTGCCGGAGTACGGCCAGTCGGGCGTGGACTGCTGGCAGGTGAACCTCCAGAACGTCGGGCTGCGAGACGACACGAGCCGGCTGTATGGGATCGTGTGCATGCCGACCGCGCCGGGCCGGTACCCGGCGCTCCTCAGCGTCCCCGGCGCGGGCGTCCGACCTTATCGCGGGCTGGCCGAGATGGCGGCCCGCGGGCTCATCACGCTGCAGATTGGGATCCACGGCATTCCCGTCATCCAGCCGCAAGAGGTCTACGACAGCCTCAGGCAGGGCGGCCTCGCCAGCTACTTCACCAGCGGGCTCGATCACCGCGACAACTACTACTACCGCCGCGTCTATCTGGGGTGCGTACGGGCCATCGATTTCCTGACGTCGCTGCCGCAGTGGGATGGCAAGGGAATGGGCGTCGCCGGCGGCAGCCAGGGCGGCGCGCTCGCCATCGTCACCGCGGGCCTCGACCGTCGCGTGACGACGCTGGCGTCGTACTATCCCGCGCTCGCGGACCTGACCGGCTACGTGCACGGGCGCGCCGGCGGGTGGCCGCACCTGTTCCGCGCGACCGAGGGCCCGACGTTTCAGCGCACCGACGCGAAGATCGCGACGAGCGCGTACTATGACGTCGTCAACTTCGCGCGCCGCGTGACGGCGCCGGGCCTCTACTCGTGGGGCTTCAACGACGAGACCTGCCCGCCGACGTCGATGTACGCCGCTTACAACGTCATCACCGCGCCGAAGCGGCTGATGCTGGCGTACGACACGGGCCACCGCACCACGCAGGAGCAGGTGGACGACGTGAACGACTGGATTGCGGGAGAACTGACGGCAGGGCGGCCTTCAGCCGTCAGCCCTCAGCCTTCCGGGATTTCGCAGATTCGTCGCTGACCCGCGGCATGCGAACCCCTTCGAAGGCGGACGGCCGAAGGCTGAAGACGGAAGGCTGAAGACCGATGCAGATCAAGCAGACCCCGACCGTGTACGACGTGTGCATCATCGGCTCCGGCGCCGGCGGCGGCGCCGCGGCCTACGTCCTGACCAAGGCCGGCGCCAACGTGCTGATGCTCGAGGCCGGCCCGCAGTGGGACTCGGCGACCGACTCGGCCATGTTCAAGTGGCCGTACGACTCGCCGCGGCGCGGCGCGTCGACGCCCGAGCGCAGCTTCGGCGAGTTCGACGGCTGCATCGGCGCCTGGCAGATCGACGGCGAGCCTTACACCGTGCCGCAGAGTGAGCGGTTCGACTGGTATCGCGCCCGCATGCTGGGCGGCCGCACGAACCACTGGGGCCGCATTTCGCTGCGCATGGGGCCCGACGACTTCCGGCGCAAGAGCCTGGACGGCCTCGGCGAGGACTGGCCGATCACTTACGACGACATCAAGCCGTACTACGATCAACTCGATCAGTTCGTCGGCATTTTCGGCAGCAACGAAGGGATCCCCAACGAGCCCGACGGCATCTTCCTGCCGCCGCCGGCGCCGCGGTGCTACGAACGGCTGATCAAGCAGGCCGCCGACAAGCTGAACATCACCTGTGTCGCCAACCGGCTCTCGATCATCACGCAGCCGCACAACGGGCGCCCGCAGTGTCACTACTGCGGGCAGTGCGGACGCGGCTGCTCCACGCACTCGAACTTCTCCTCGACGTCGGTGTTCCTGCCGCCGGCGCTGGCGACCGGGAAGCTGAAGATCGTCACCGGAGCGATGGCGCGCGAAGTGCTGACCGACACCAACGGCCTGGCGACCGGCGTCTCGTACGTGAACACCGCCGATGCGCGCGAATACACCGTGCGGGCGAAGGCCGTCGTGCTCGCGGCGAAGCGCCGGCGAGTCGGCGCGCCTGATGTTCAATTCGAAGTCGCCTCGCCATCCCAACGGCCTGTCGAACTCGAGCGGCGTGCTCGGCAAGTACCTCACCGACTCGACCGGCCTGTCGGTCGGCGGCTTCATCCCGAAGATGCTCGACACGCCGGTGCACAACGAGGACGGCGTCGGCGGCGCGCACCTCTACATGCCGTGGTGGCTCGACGGCAAGAAACTGGACTTCCCGCGCGGCTACCACATCGAGCTCGGCGGCGGCCAGCGGATGCCGGGCTACGGCTTCGGCGGCGGCGTGGCGTACATGCCCGGCAGCCACGGCGGCGGCTACGGCAAGGCGCTGAAGGACGACTACCGCAAGTACTACGGCGCGACCGTGGGCTTTGCCGGCCGCGGCGAGATGGTGTCGAGCGAGGACTGCTACTGCGAGATCGACCCGAACACCGTCGACAAATGGGGGATCCCGGTGCTGCGATTCCACTGGAAGTGGAGCGAGCACGAACTCAACCAGGCGCGGCACATGCAGGAGACCTTCCGCGAGATCATCCACACGATGGGCGGCGAGCCGCTCGGTCCAATGCCCGACAAGGACCGGGACTACGGCCTCGAGGCCGGCGGACGCATCATCCACGAGGCCGGCTGCACGCGGATGGGCAAGGACCCGAAGTCGTCGGTGCTGAACGAGTGGTGCCAGGCGCACGAGGCGAGAAACGTCGTCGTCGCCGACGCCGGCCCGTTCGTCTCCAACGCGCACAAGAACTGCACGTGGACCATCATGGCGCTGTCGTGGCGAACCAGTCAGCACCTGGCGGAGGAGTTGAAGAAGGGCAACATCTAGAGTTCACAACCGCGATGGCGCGAAGCCGCGACGACCGCGAAGGGCACTGGAATGAGTTCCGGCATGTTGCCCCTCGCGGCATCGCGGCATCGCGGCATTGCGGTTGTGAACTCGATTCCTGGTAACGCAACTATGGATATCACCCGACGTAACGCACTCAAGATCATCGGCGCCACACCGGTCGCGGCCGGCATCGGCCTGACCGAGACGGCGGCTGCCGAGCAGGCCGCGCACCAGCCACATGGCGCGGCGGCCAAGCCCGCGGCCGCGAAGAAGGGCGCCTACAAGCCGAAGTTCTTCAATGCCCACGAGTGGGCGACGGTGACGCTGCTGGCTGGCATCATCATCCCGAAGGACGAGAAATCCGGCGATGCCGTCGCGGCCGGCGCGCCCGAGTTCATCGACTTCATGATGGTCGATCGCCCCGAGGGGCAGGTGCCCATGCGCGGCGGCCTTCGCTGGCTGGACAACGAGTCGAATACCCGGTTCGCCAAGTCCTTCCGCGAAGCCACCGAGGCGCAGCGCACCGAGCTGCTCGACGACATCGCCTATCCGAAAACGGCGAAGCCGGAGTTCAGCCACGGCGTCGCGTTCTTCTCGCGCTTCCGCGACATGGTCGCGACCGGGTTCTGGACCAGCAAGATGGGCATCGCCGATCTGCAGTATCAGGGCAACGTCCCGAACCCCGGATGGAACGGCTGCCCCGACGGCTGCTACACGCACCTGGGCGTGACGAAGGGATGAGAGAACGGGTCGGGCGGGTCACGCGGGCCGGGCGGGTCGCGCAGGTCGTGATGCCGGTCCTGCTGTTTGCGCTTGCGGCGGCCGCGCCGGCCGCCGCGCAGTCGGCCTACACGCCGGCCGCCGAGAACCTCAAGGCGCGCGAGTGGTTCCAGCAGGCGAAGTTCGGCCTGTTCGTGCACTGGGGCGTCTACAGCGTGCTCGGCGACGGCGAATGGGTGATGAACAACCAGAAGATCCCGATCAAGGACTACGAGAAGCTTCCGGCGTTCTTCAACCCCGAGCAGTTCGACCCGGCCGAGTGGGTGGCGATGGTGAAAGCCGCCGGGATGAAGTACATCACCATCACCTCCAAGCACCACGACGGCTTCGCGATGTTCGACTCGAAGATCTCCGACTACGACATCGTCGATCGGACGCCGTATCGCAAGGACGTGATGAAGGCGCTGGCCGAGGAATGCCGCAAGCAGGGCATCAAGCTGTTCTTCTACTACTCGCAGCTCGACTGGCACCATCCCGACTACTATCCGCGTGGACGGACCGGCAACGATGCGGGCCGGCCGGACTCAGGCGACTGGGACAGATACATCGACTACATGAACGCCCAGCTCACGGAGCTCCTCACCAACTACGGCGAGATCGGCGGCATCTGGTTCGATGGCTGGTGGGATCGCCCCGACGCCAGGTGGCGGCTGGAGGAAACCTACGCGCTCATCCACAAGCTGCAGCCGCAGGCACTGGTGGGCGCGAACCATCATCGCAAGCCGTTTGACGGCGAAGACTTCCAGATGTTCGAGAAGGACCTGCCGGGGCACAACACGACCGGCTTCAGCGGCGAGTCGGAAATCGGCCAGCTGCCGCTCGAGATGTGCGACACGATCAACGGCGCCTGGGGCTTCAACCTCCAGGACCGCCGGCACAAGAGCACGAAGGAGCTGGTGCAGCTGCTGGTGAAGGGCGCCGGCTACGACGCCAACTTCCTGCTCAACGTCGGGCCGATGCCGAACGGGAAGATCCAGACGGAGCACATCGCGCGGCTGAAGGAAGTGGGAGACTGGCTGCAGGTGCACGGCGAATCGATCTACGGGACGCGCGGCGGTCCGGTGACGCCGCGCCCCTGGGGCGTGACGACGAAGAAGGGGCGGACGGTCTACGTGCACGTGCTCGACTGGCAGGACACGAGCCTGCTGGTGCCGCCGGTGGGCGGGACGGTGAAGAGCGCGCGGTTCGTGAAGACCGGCGCCAGGGCGGACGTGAAGCCCGTCGCCGAGGGCGTGATCGTCAGCCTGCCCAAAGCGCCGGTGGATCCGTACGATACGGTGATCGCGCTGGAACTGAACCCCTAGGAGGGCCGAACTTCAGTTCGGCCGTGTACAGCCGAACCGCGGGTTCGGCCGAGGAGATGGCGATGTTCTCACGACGAGATGCGTTGAAGACCGCCGGGGTCGTGGCCGCCGGCGCGATGCTGCCGGGTGCGGCGGCCGAGGCGCAGGAGAAGGCCGTCAAGGTCGGCAAACTGAAGCAGTCGGTCTGCCGCTGGTGCTACCAGAACATCCCGCTCGAGGACTTCCTCAAGAACGTGGCGGCCATGGGCCTGCCGGCCGTCGACCTGCTGCAGCCGGAGGAGTTCGCGCTGGCGGCGAAGCATGGCCTCGTCGTCTCGACCGGGTATCCCGGCAAGGGCGGCGGCACCATTCCCGACTCGCTGAACAACCCGGCGCTGCACGATCAGATCTACGAGGCGTTCAAGACCGGCATTCCCCTGGCGAAGGCCGCCAAGGTGCCGAACCTGATCACCTTCTTCGGCAACCGCAAGGGCATGCCCGACGACCAGGCCATCACCAATTGCGTCGCCGCCCTGAACCGCATCAAGCCGATTGCCGAAGACAACGGGGTCATCGTCGTCGTCGAGCTGCTGAACAGCAAGGTGAACCACAAGGACTACCAGGGCGACAAGACGGCGTTCGGCGTCGAAGTGATGAAGCGCGTGAACTCGCCCAACGTGAAGCTGCTGTACGACATCTACCACATGCAGATCATGGAGGGCGACATCATCCGCACGATCCAGGACAACCACCAGTGGATCGCGCACTACCACACCGGCGGCGTGCCCGGACGCAACGAGCTCGACCCGACGCAGGAGCTGCAGTGGCCCGCGATTGCGAAGGCGATTCTCGCGACCGGCTACACCGGCTACTTCGCGCACGAGTTCATCCCCAAGCGCGAGCCCATGGCCTCACTGAGGGAAGCGGTAGTGCTCTGCGACGTATGATTCGGAATTGGAGACTGCAGATTGCCGATTGCAGATTACGGAGAGCGTATGACAGTCGGACTGGCTGACTGGAAGTGTTCCGCGCCGTCCGAAGCGTTGCCCCGACGTAATCCGCAATCGGCAATCTGCAATCTCCAATGACGAGCGCCCCTCCTTCGTCCCTGGGGGCGCTCGTCCGCCACCTCGGTCCCGGCTTCATCATCACCGCCACCATCGTCGGCTCGGGCGAGCTGATCGTCACGCCCAAGCTCGGCGCCGCGGTTGGCTTCAGCCTGCTCTGGTTCATCGTCGCCGGCTGCGTGCTGAAAGTGTTCGTGCAGATCCAGCTGGCGCGGACCGCGGTCGCGACCGGCCTGACGACGCTCGAAGCGCTGAACACGCTGCCGGGCCCGCGCTGGCGCGTGTCGTGGATTCTCTGGCTGTGGCTGGCGATGTACGTCTCGCTGGTCTTCCAGGTCAGCGGCATCGTCGGCGGCATTGCGGGCATCTTCGCCGAGCTCGGCATCGGCGGCGGGCCGGCGGCGTGGGCGCTGCCCGTGGGCGCCTCGTGCGCGCTGCTGCTGGCCAGCGGCCGCTACGGCGCGGTCGAACGCGGCGCCACGTGGATGGTCGCGCTCTTTACGATCTCGGCGGTGGTCTCCGTGGCCGTGCTCCAGTCGACGCCGTACCGGATCACCGCGGCGCAGCTGGCGAGCGGACTCCGGTTCACGCTGCCCGAGAGCTTCACCGTCGCCTTCGCTGCCTTCGGCGTGATCGGCGTCGGCGCCTCGGAGCTGATCTACTACCCGTACTGGTGTCTCGAGAAAGGCTACGCGCGGCACATCGGACCCGATGACGGCACCGCCGGCTGGCTGCCGCGCGCGCGTGGCTGGATGCGGGTGATGCGCGTCGATGCCGGCGTGTCGCTGCTGCTCTACACGGCGATCACGATTGCGTTCTACCTGCTCGGCGCGGCCGTCCTGCACGCGCGCGGTCTCGACGTGACCAACGCCGACATGATCCACGTGCTGTCGCAGATGTTCCGCGAGAGCTTCGGCGAGTGGACGCTCGTCGTCTTTCTGACCGGCGCGTTCTTCGTGCTCTATTCGACCTACTTCGGCGCCACCGCCGCCAACGCCCGCCTTTTCGCCGACGGCGCCGCCCTCTTCGGGCTGGTGCGTTACGAGAACGACGCGGCTCGCCAGCGCATGGTCCGCCGGGCCTCCGTCGGCATCTCGCTGCTCTGTGCGGTCGTCTATCTCGCGTGGTCGCAGCCGGTGACGCTGGTGCTCATCGGCGCGACCGGGCAGGCGCTGATGCTGCCGTTTCTCGGGATCGCCGCGGTGCGGTTCAACCGCCAGCTCGAGCCCCGGCTTCGCGGGCCGGCCTGGGAGACGGCGGGGCTGTGGCTGTCGGCGGCGGCGATGGTCGCGCTCGGGATCTACCAGCTTTCGACGCTGGTACGCTGACGCATCTGTCGGCCACTGGGCCTCTACGGCTACATCGGCTATCATCCGCGCCCATGCGTCACACGCTCTCGATCGCCCTTGTCATCCTTGCCATCGCGGCGCCGGTCGTCGCGCAGGTCAAAGTGGACCGCGTCACCTGTCTCGGGCAGGCCAACTGCGTCCGCCTGTCGAACGGCACCGTCGACGTGGTCGTAACCACCGCCGTCGGCCCGCGGGTGATCCGCTACGGTTTCATCGGCGGCGACAACCTGCTGGGCGAGGTGCCGGAGCTGAGCGTCAAGACCGCGCTGGGCGAGTGGAAACCGTGGGGCGGCCATCGCCTCTGGACCGCACCTGAGGACATGCCCCGCAGCTACTCGCCAGACAACGCACCGGTGGAGGCGACCGTCACCGGCGGCTCGGTGCGCCTGACGCAGCCAGTCGAGCCGCAGACTGGCATCGTCAAGGAGCTGACCGTCACGCTGGCGGAATCCGGCACGGGCGTTGTCATAGGCCACCGCCTCACGAATCGCGCGCTCTGGTCGATCGACGTCTCTCCATGGGCGCTCACGATCATGAATGCCGGCGGCACGATCGTGATCCCGCAGGAGCCGTACGCGAGCCACGACGACGCGCTGCTGCCAGTGCGTGCGATGACGCTCTGGGCCTACACCGACCTCTCCGATCCGCGCTGGCGCATCGGGCCGAAGTTCGTGCGGCTCAGCACCGACGCGGCGCGCGCGGGGTCCCAGAAGGTTGGCGTCTCCAACACCCGCGGCTGGGCCGGCTACGCCCGGAACGGGCAGTTGTTCGTGAAGCAGGTACCAATGGAAGAAGGGCGCGACCTACCCGGACAACGGCGTCAACACCGAGGCCTACACCGCGGGTTCCTTCATCGAGCTCGAGACGCTCGGACCGCTGGCGACGCTGGCGCCCGGAGAATCGGCCACGCACGAGGAGCGCTGGTCGCTCTTCCGTGACGTCGACGTGCGCGGCGACGACACGGCGCTCGAGCGAGTGCTCGCGCCGCATCTGAAGACCTTGGGAGTGAAGTGACTGCGAAGATATTTATCCGCAGATGACGCCGATGGCGCAGATTCACCTGTTGACATGTGAGGAGCAGAGCAAGCGATCGGGGGCCGGCCGCGCAGCGGCCGGGCGGTTCCGATCCGTTGCCCGGCGCCCCGATCGAGCTGCACTGGCGCCGGCATCGCGAAGCACAAGCGCCCCATCTGTGAAATCTGCGTCATCTGCGGATAGAGCTTCCGCGGAATCCCGTATAATTTGCGCAATTCCCCCGGCGGGGGACCCATGCGTCACTCTGCCACGCTGCTGAGCGTCGTCGCGCTGACCGGTGTCCTCAGCGCTCAGGACTACCGCGTCGAAGTGCGGCTGGTCGAAGTGGAAGTGCGCGTCACAGACCGGCAGGGACGTCCGCTGCCGGATCTCACGCGCGCTGATTTCACGCTCGCCGAGGACGGCGTCCCGCACGACGTCGCGACCGTGCAGTTCGTGCCGCCAGCCGATCCGATGCCGCTGCGATGGGAACGCGCCGACGGCACGCCAGGCGTCGAGGCCGAGACGATCGCGCCGGCGGCGTCGCCCACCTGGATTTACCTCGCCGCAGAGGTCGCGCCCACCGAAGCGCGTCGCGTCGAGGAGGCGGTGCGCGCGTTTCTGCTCAACGGCCTGCGTCCCGGCTTCAAGGTCTCCCTGGGTGGCCGGCCGTTCACCGACGACCGCACGGCGCTCCTCACCACGCTCGGCCATCTGTCGCGCAACCCGCTCGGATCCAACGGGCAGCCCGGGCTCGTCGACCTCGCGCGGCCGCTGGCCGACGATGCAGCCGAGGAGCGGGCACTGGCCGCCACGTTCCGTCGTCAGGAAGAAGGCACTGCGCCGCCGCTGGGATTTGTGAGCCGGCCCGAGCGCATCGAGTCTGGCGGCAGCTTCGCGCAGCCGATGCTCACCGTCGGACGTGCGGAGCGCAGCTTGCCGGTCTACGGCGACGTCGCGCTCAACCAGTACTTCGACCTGGTCGAGCGGATGGCGAAGCTGCCCGGCAAGAAGGCGATCGTCCTGATGCGTCCCGGTCTCCGCTTGGAGCAGGACAACGTGGGCCTGCTGCTGGACCTGTCCAGTTATGCGGTGCGCAAGCGGGTGAGCTTCTACACCGTCGACTCGCGGGGACTCCAGGTGCACCTGCCGGCCGAAGAGAAGGCGGTGCCGTTCACGATCGACCGCCGTCCACGCCGCAACGAGCCGGACATGATCGGCGAGCTCGAGATGGCCGGCCTGGCGCGCGACGGCCTGCTCAGCCTGGCGCGCGAGACCGGTGGGCGCGCGCTCATCGGCACCAACCGGCTGAGCGACATCTTCGATCGCGTCGCGCAGGACTCATCGGGCTACTACGTCGTCAGCTACTACCCGGTCGATCTCAGGTCGGCGGGCCGCTTCCGCACGATCAAGGTCGGTGTGGGCCGTTCCGACGCGCGCGTGCAGATGGCGACGAAGGGCTACTACGAGACGCGCAGCACGTCGATGTTCTCGAAAGACGATCGCGCCATCGCGCTACGGCTCGCGATGCAGCGCGAGGAGGTCCCGGTCGATCTGCCGGTGGCCGCCTCGGTCAGCATGTTCGCCAGCCACGAGGGCTTTCCGGTGCTCGTCCTGAGCGCGGGCGTGCCCGCCGGGCAATTGCAGCCCGACGACGCGAAGACACCCGAGCTGGCGGCGACGGCCATTCTCCGCGTGTCCGATGCGTCGCACGAACGGCTGCCGTTGTACTTCGAGCGCAAGCTCGACGCCGCGATCGAGCCCGGTCAGTGGAACCAGACGCGCGCCGACCGCACGGCCTTTCTCGCGATGAGCGATCTGCTGCCGCTGCTGCCCGGCGAGTACGACTGGCGTATCGTCTTTCGCGACGAGCGCACCGGCAAGATGGGCGGCATCGGCGGACGCGTGCTGTTGAAGGATTTCCGCGGGCCGTCGACGGCGAGCTCGCTGCTGCTCACGCGACAGCTCGCACGGCTCGATGCCGGCGCGGCCGCAGCCGCGGGCCCGGAGCGCCAGCCGCTCGAAGCCGGCGCGGTCCGCTTCGTGCCGCAGCCGTCGATGGTGTTCGCGAAGGGCGAGACCGTCCACCTCCTGTACTCCGTCTACAACGCCACGGCCGACGACCTGGCGGCGGTGAAGCAGGGCATGCAGCTGGCGCTGCTGCGCGACGGCCGGCCAATCAGCAGCGTCGAGGCCGCGGGCGAGCCCGTCGTCGACACCGCACGCGGCGTGATCCAGTTCACCGGCGCCCTTCGCACCGCCTCGCTCGAGCCCGGCACTTACACCGTCGTCGGCATGCTGCCAAACTTCGAGACACGCAGCGTCAAGCAGGTGGAGCAGCGATTTCTGCTCATCGAGAAGGCTTCGGGTTCGTAATCGACGCGATCCGCGAAATTCATTCCGCAATCGCCAATCCGCAATCGCCAGTTCTTTCGATATACTCCAGTGGTCTTTCCACCGGAGTGTCCATGACTCAGTCATCCAGCAGACGCGACTTCATCAAGCAGGTCGGCGCGGGCGCCGCCGCCATCGGCGCCGGCCTGTCCGCCAGCACTACCGCCAATGCCGCGCCGCACACCTTCGCCACCGGCCGCGTGCTCGGCGCCAACGACCGCATCAACGTCGGCTTCGTCGGCTGCGGCGGCCGCATGAACTCGCACATCCGCCACCTCGTCGCGCGCAGCAAGGACAAGGCCGACGTGATGCCGGTGGCGGTCAACGACATCTGGGACAAGCGCAAGAAGGCGGCGCAGGAGGCGACCGGCGTCGACGCGAAGTCGGTCTATCACGACTACCGCGAGCTCTGCGCGCGGCCCGACATCGACGTCGTCGTGATCTCGTCGCCCGATCACTGGCACCACGCGCACGCGCTGGCCGCGCTGAAGGCGGGCAAGGACGTGTATCTCGAGAAGCCGATGACCTACACGGTCGACGAGGCGCGCGAAGTCGCCGAGGCCGTCAAGGCCAGCGGCCGCGTGCTCCAGGTCGGCAGCCAGTACACGTCGATGGATCATTTCTGGAAGGCGAAGAAGGCGATTGCCGACGGCCTCATCGGGCAGGTGATGTGGGCTTCAGGCGGCTTCGGCCGCAACCGCAACAAGCGCGGCGAGTGGAACTATCAGATCGATCCCGAGGCGACCGAGCAGACGCTCGACTGGAAGGCGTTTCTCGGATCGGCGCCGAAGCGGCCGTTCACGCCCGAGCGCTACTTCCGCTGGCGGAAGTACTGGGACTACTCCGGCGGCATCGCGACCGACCTCTTCTATCACACCGTGTCGCCGCTGCTCGTGACGATCGGGCCGGAGTTTCCGCATCGCGTGACTGCCAGCGGCGGCATCTACATGCAGAAGGACCGCGAGGTGCCCGACACCTTCTTCATGAATGTCGACTACCCCTCGTGGACCATGCAGCTGGCCTGCTCGGTCGGCAGCGGCGTCGGCGCGCCATTGGTGATTCACGGATCCGAAGGGACCATCTTCGTCGCCCGCGACAGCGAGTCGCTGGACAACACCGAGATGGAGGTCGTGCCGGATAAGGAATACAAGGACGACTTCGTGAAGAAGACCGGCAGCGAGGTGGTCAAGATTGCCGTCCAGCCGTTCACGCGCGGCACGCATCCCCACATGGACAACTTCCTCGACTGCGTCCGCAGCCGGCAGGCGCCGCATCTGGACGCCGAGACCGGCTATCGCGCGATGGCGGCCATCGGCATGGGCGTGACCGCTTACCGCCGCGGCGAGGTGCTGTTCTTCGACGCCAAGCGCGAGCGCGTCACCGATCGCACGCTGTAGGTTGACGATGACGACACGATTCCTCGTGATCCTGGGCGCTTTGTCACTGTCGGCCGCGCTGTCGGCCCAGCAGCATCAGGTGAAGCCCGAGACGCTGCCGAAGCCGTTTGCGACGCCGGATTCCAAGAACCCGCCGACCGTGGTCGCGCAGCCGGCCGGAGCGGCGCTCACCGTCCCGGCGGGCTTCACCGCGACGGTAGCCGCTGAAGGCGGATTCAAGCGAGTGCGGTGGGTGGCCGTCGCGCCCGGGGGCGACGTTTTCGCCACCGACTCGGACGCGAATACCCTGACCGTGCTGCGCGACACCAACGGCGACGGCTCGCTCGACGAGCGGCACGTCTTCGCCGAGGGGCTGGCGCGTCCCTTCGGCATCGCGTTCGGCGCCGGCCACGTCTACGTCGCCAACGCCGGCAGCGTCGTCCGCTGGGCGTACAAGAAGGGGCAGACCAAGGCCGAAGGCGCCGCCGAGAAGATCGTCGAGATGGCCGCCGAGCCCGGGCACTGGACGCGCAATCTCGCGTTCAGCCCCGATGGCAGCCGGCTCTACGTCTCGATCGGATCGAGCTCCGACGCCGGCGCGCCCGACGCCGACCGCGCGCTCATCTTCTCCGTGAAGCCGGACGGCTCCGATCGGCGTGTGCTCGCGACGGGGTTGAGGAATCCGATTGGCCTTGGCTTCGAGCCTTCGAGCAAGGCGCTCTGGGCCGCGGTGCAGGAGCGCGACAAGCTGGGCGACGACCTGGTGCCCGACTACATCACGGGCGTGCGCGAGGGCGGATTCTACGGCTGGCCGTTCGCTTACGTCGGTCCGCACGAAGATCCGCGCCACGTCGGCGAGCGGCCCGACCTGGTGAAGCAGACGCTGGTGCCCGACGTGCTGCTCGAAGCGCACTCGGCGGTCATGGGCCTGGTGTTCTACGAAGGCAAGAGCTTCCCAGCTCCCTATAAGGGGAGCGCGTTTGCCGCCCTGCGCGGCTCGTCGAACCGCAGCGCGCGCACGGGCTACAAGGTAGTCCGGATCCCCTTCGCCAAGGGCAAGCCGTCCGGCGGCTACGAGGATTTTGCCACCGGGTGGATGCTGGGCGAGGACAAGAAGGAAGTGTGGGGCCGTCCGGTCGGCCTGGCGGTCGCCGCCGACGGCGCGCTGCTCGTCGTCGACGACGCGAATCAGCGGATCTGGCGCATCGCGTACGCCAAGTAGGCTCGCGGAGGAATGCATGGGTCGCGTGGTCTCCGATCGGTGGTCGGTCGCGTTCGGCATCATCGGCCTCGGCTGTAGCGTCATCGCGCTCGCGCAGTCGCAGCCAGCCGGCACCGGCCCGTTGAAGTCGTACCACATCAAGCCTGGAGATCTGCCGCCTCCCGGCGACGGCGTCGCGAATCCGCCGCAGGTCGTGCCGCGGCCCGCGGGCGCGGAGCTCACGCTGCCTCCTGGGTTTGCCATCGACGTCTTCGCCGAAGGCGGCTTCAAGACGCTGCGCTGGGCGATGGAGGGACCAGGCGGCGAGGTGTTCGTCACCGACACCACCGCGAACACGATCACCGCGCTGACCGACGCCGACAAAGACGGCAAGGCCGAGAGCCGGGAGGTCTTTGCCCAGGGCCTGAACCGTCCGATGGGCATGGCGATCCAGGACGGCTGGTTCTACGTCGGCAACACCGACGCCGTGCTGCGATGGCCATACAAGCCTGGACAGAAGTCGCTGACGGGCACGCCGGAGAAGATCGCGACGGTGCCCGGCGGCGGCAATCACTGGACCCGCACGCTGGCCTTCAGTCCCGACGGCAAGAAACTCTACCTCACCGTCGGTTCGGAGTCGAACGTGGACGTCGAGCCAGAGCCGCGCGCGACGATTCTCGAGATGAACCCCGACGGCAGCGGCCGGCGCGTTTTCGCCTCGGGCGTGCGCAACGCCGTGGGCCTCACGTTCCGCCCCGGCTCGGGCGAGCTGTGGGCATCGGTGCACGAGCGCGACATGCTCGGCGACGATCTCGTGCCCGACTACGTCACTCGCATTCGGGACGGCGGCTTCTACGGCTGGCCGTTCGCCTATACGGGACCGAACGAGGACCCACGCCGTAAGGGCGAGCGTCCTGAACTGGTGGCCAAGTCGATCGTCCCCGACGTGCTGCTGCAGTCGCACTCCGCGCCGCTTGGCCTGGCCTTCTACACTGGCACCCAGTTTCCCGCCGAGTACCGCGGCGACGCCTTCCTGGCGCTGCACGGCTCGTGGAACCGCAAGCTGCGCACGGGCTACAAGGTCGTGCGCATTCCGGTGCGGGATGGCAAGCCGACGGGCGGCTACGAGGACTTCGTCGTGGGATGGTCCACCGGCGACGACAAGCCGGGTGTCTGGGGACGGCCCGTGGCGATTCTCCCGCGCGCCGACGGCTCGCTGCTCGTCACCGACGACGCGGCGAACGTGATCTGGCGGGTGACGTACAAAGGCAAATGAATTGGTGATTGGTGATTGGCGACTGGCGATTGCCGTGTTGAGCCTTTCAGTGCTCGGCGTTCACGCGCAAGTGCCGCCACCTCCTGAGGGCGCGCCCGTCACCCCGGCGCTCCGGCGGCTGCTGGAGGACAACGGCCGTGTCGATCGCGTCGCGACCAACTTCACGACGGCCGACGGTCCCGTGTGGATCGACGGTGCCCTCATCTTCACCGACGCCGCGCGCAACCAGGTGCTGCGATGGCGGGCCGGCGAGGAGCCCACCGTGATCCAGGAGGAGTCCGGCGGCGCCCGCGGGCTCGCCGTCGACGCGAGCAGCCGATTGATCGCGGCCGAGACCGATCGTCATCGCGTGACCAGGCGCGAAGACGGCGACGTCTCGGTGCTGGCGGAAAGTGCCGGCGGCGGACCGCTCGTGGGGCCAACCGACATCGCGCTGGCCCCGGACGGCGCGCTCCTGCTGGTCGACGCGCCGCCGGCGTCGGCACGTCCTCCCGCGACCGGTCGGGTGATCCGAATCGCGCCCGACGGCAAGGCCGACGTCGTCGCCGAAGGGCTGGCGCGTCCGACCGGCGTCGCCGTCGCGCACGATGGCAGCGAGGTCTATGTCGTGGACGCTGGACGGCGGGAGCTGCGCGCGATCGGACTGGGCGCCGGCGCGCATCCGTCGCGGGTGCTGGCGACGATTGTGCCGTGGAAGCGGGGTGTCCAGGGGCGTGCCGATGGCGTGACGCTCGACCCGGCCGGACGTCTCTACCTCGCGGGACCGGGCGGGATCTGGGTGCTCGATCGCAACGGCGGACGTCTTGGCGTGATCGCCACGCCCGAGACCCCCTCGGCGTGCGCGTTCGGCGACGCCGACGGCCGCACGCTCTACATCACCGCCGAGACCAGCATCTACAAGGTCCGGCTCAGCGCGACCGCCGTACGATAACCTCGCGCCGGTTCAGGGTGCGAACCGCACGACGACGCGGTGCACCGTGAAGCCGAGATAACTGATCGCGGCGTCCAGCATCGTGTAGAGCGGATGCCGGCGGCTGCGCGGTGCCGAGTGGCACCTTAGCAGGCGGGGCGGCCGGGCTCGCAGCGTTCGACGATCCACCGGCGGAAGCCGACCGTGCGCGGGCGCCGATCGGCGTCGCCGGCAACCGGCGTCGGGACGGCGCTGCTCTCGAGCACGATCTCGTTCGGACCCTCGCGCCACACGTCTGCGGGCACCGGCCAGGATACCGTCTGCCATCCAGCGCCGAGCGGTCGTGGCTCGAGCGCGTGGCCGTTGATCGAGACGCCGAGCGACGTGCCTGGCTCGCGAGGCTGCACCTCGGCCTGCATCCGCGACGGCGCGCGGCTCTCGATTGACGCGAGCACGGTCGCGCGGCGATCGGCCATCCACCGGGTCGGTCCCTCCGGAGCGGGATCCGATCCGCGCCATCCAGCACCGAACGCGACTTCGGCTCCGACGCCCAGCCACAACTCGTGCACAGGCTGGTTGGCGCCCATCAGCACCGGCACTTGCGCCTCGCACACCAGCACGCGCCAGTCCTCCGCGCGATCGGTCCAGCCGCGCGCCAGGATGCGCGTGCCGCGCTCGCCAAGGCCCAGCACCAGCGTCGCGGCCTCGCCGTCGTCGTTCACATTGAGCAGGATGCGATACACCGTGCCGTCTGGCGCCGGCTCCTGCACGCCGTCGTCGGCCATGCGCCGCTCCAGCGCGGCGCGGTCGGCCGCCGTGTAGCGCTCGACCGCGAATCCGTTCACGTCGCCGCCGCGCTGGTCCGACACGACCGGGCGAAGTGGCGCGCTCGCGGCGACGTAGAGCAGGGCGGTCGCCTCGTACGGATGGAAGCCGTTGAAGGACAGCCGCAGGCCGCCGCTGCCATTCGCCTTCGAGACGTCAGTCCATCTCCGATGCCCGATCGCCTCGCACGATTGACGCCCCTTGATCTCGTAGAGCGGCCGCCGCGACATGTCCAGCGGCAAACGGAGGTCATCGCCGGGCGCATAAGTCAGCCGCTGCTCGATGCGCCCGTCAGCCGAGGCCACGGCGACGACGATGCCGGCGTCGGTCCGGACGATCGGCCAGCCGCCGGCGCGAAGGCGTCCGCCGCCGACGTCCGAGGACTCGGCAAACATGCCGGCCAGACTGGGCGACACATCCGACAACTCGCGTGAGATCGGCCTGGTGTCGGCGACCACAATCGGCGCCGGCGACGAGCCCGCCGCAATCACGTAGTGCGAGCGCAGCGACGATGCGGCGGCGCGCGCGTCATCGGATAGGCGGAGCACGCGGGCCAGGCCCGGCCACACGCCGGCGACGAGAATGGTGTCGGTGCCGCGCCGGGCGATGCGATCCGCTAGCGCCTCGCCCGGAAGCTCGACCGGCGCCAGCCGGTAGCCAAGGGCCGCCAGCGCTTCTGCGCCTTCGCGAAAGGCGAACACGCGGTAGTTGTCCGACAGCAGGAACTCCACCGGTCCCACCTCGCGTCGGATGGAGCCCACCAGGCGCTTGCCGCCGGTCGCGGTCGCGTACTGGTAGCTCAGCATGCTGTCGTTCTCGTAGTTCTCGGCGACGAACGCCGCGCGCGGAGGAATCCAGTCGATCAGGGCCGCGAAGTACCGGCCGTGATAGGTGTGGCTGCGGAGGTTGTTGTGCGCGAGGTTTACGCTGACCGCTCGAAGCGGAATGGCTGCGGCCAGGACAGTCGCGGCGATGGCAGCGGCCCTTGCCAGACGCACCCGCCGCGCCGGCGGCCGGAGGGCAAACGCCGCCAGCGGCCACGCCATCACGAAGGCCGGCACCAGGAAGCCCTTCAGGTCCGAGTCGAAGTTGATGGCCAGCGCGATCGCGCAGGCGGCGCCGCCGCCGAAGAGCAGCGCCAGCTTCGGCGCCCGCCGGATGGCGATGCCCAGGCCGATGGCCACCAGCACCACGCCGGGCCATGTCAGCTCGTCGACGAGAAAGCCCGCGGCAATCGGCACGCGCGTCGTCACCAGCGTCGGCAGGTCGAACTTGAACATCAGGTCCTCGAAGCGGCCGCCGCGCAGCACGTACCAGAAATCGGCGAACGAGGCGATGCGCGACTCGAGCTGCGGCGCGCGCTGAAACGTACGGATAGCGATGAAGAGGTAGGAGGACAGCCCCAGCAGCACCAGCCCGACCGTCGCCGCCATTGTCTTCAGCCTGAACGCGAAGCGCCAGTCGACGAGCGCGGCAAACAGCACGAACACCGGCACGATCGCCACGATGGAGAGGTGGTTGCCCAGGGCAAGCGCCGACCACGCGACCGCCGAGTAGAAGTCGCGGGGCCGCCGTGTCTCGGCCCAGTCCACCAGCTTGAAGGCCGCCAGCACCTGCAGCGCCGCGGCCAGCGTGTAGACCTCCGCGATGATCGAGTCCCACCAGAAATAGCGCCCGGCGGCCGCGCCAAGCGCGAGCGCCACGGCGCCGGGCCGCGAGGCGCCGACGCGGCGGAAGATCAGGTACAGCACGCCGATCGGTGAGTGCGCCGAAGCAAGCTGACATGAAGTTGGCACGCCAGGCGGGCGTGGCCACGGGAATCCACGAGAAGACGTGGCCGATCAGATATGTAGAGCGGGTAGCCGGGAGCATGTGCGGTGCCGAGGATGGCTCCGAGCAGCTGGAACTTCGGCGTGTCTTCAGGTCCGCCCAGGTCGGGCAGCATCGTCGCCACGTACAGCGCCAATGCCGCGAGGGCGACTCCGATGGCCAGCAGGCGGTCGGCCCGTGCGGATCGGCCGCCGCCACCTGGCAGGGGAGGTGTCAGCTCTTGTGTTGCGGGTGCGTACAGCCCTTGTACTCCAGGAAGAACATGTTGCCGTCGTCGCCCATCTCTTCGCGCATGCCGACTTCGGACGTGTAATAGCCCGTGATGGTCAACGACTTGATCGCCTTGAAGAAGTCGACGCCGACCTGATCCTCCGGCGCCGGCGACTTCGCCGTGCTCAACGCCGTGAGCAGTGCCGTCTGCTGCGCCGGCGTGGCCTTCACGAACGGCGCGCCCGCATCGCGCTGACTGCGCGCGTCGATCCAGGCCAGCCCGTCGACGAACTTCTTGCGGTTATCCGCCGGCGCGTCCGCCAGGACCGCGTCGATGAACTGGTTGACGTTGGCCTTCGTCGCGCCGGCCGTCTCGGTCTGCGGGATGATCAGCTCTGCCAGCGCGACGACCGTCTCGTTCTGCGCCGACGTCAGCACCTTCGGCGCCCATTTCGCGGCGCGCGCCGCGGTGGCCTGATAGTGCGCCGCGTGCTGCTCGGCGGCCGAGGCCAGCGACTCGACCCAGAAGGGGGCCGCGACTGCCGCCGCGCCGCCAAGGGCAATCTGTTTCAGGGCGTTGCGACGAGAGACAGACATGTGAGGACCCTCAGTGCCGAGTTGGGAGTGCTGAGTGCGGTGCAGAGTTCGAACCAGGGATGCACCCCCGCTCAGTAACGCATCACTCTAACTCAGCACTCCACACTCGGCACTCAGCACTCCTCGCACTCACTCGCACTCGGCACTGTCTTCACGCCCAGTAGGCTTTCCCAGCCGGGGCGCTGATGACCGTATTCTTCAGCACCGCGATGGCCTTCTTCAAGCCCTCGTCGCCCGACATCAGCGAGTCCTCGTGCTCGATGCTGATGACGTGGTCGTAGCCCACCATCCGCAGGTTGCTGACGATGTCGCGCCACACCGACTGGCCGTTGCCGTAGCCGACGGTGCGGAAGACCCACGAGCGATTCAGCTCATCCGTGTACTTCTTGACGTCGAGCACGCCATTCTTCGCCGTGTTGGCCGGGTCGATCTTGCAGTCCTTCGCGTGGACGTGGAAGATGCGGTCGCCCAGCGTGCGAATGGCGGTCGGCACGTCGACCTGCTGCCAGAACATGTGGCTCGGGTCGAAGTTGCAGCCGATGGTGCCCTTCGACAGGTCCGCCAGCCGCAGCATCGTCTCCGGGTTGT
Organism: Vicinamibacteria bacterium; assembly: GCA_963719755.1. GTDB lineage: Bacteria > Acidobacteriota > Vicinamibacteria > Vicinamibacterales > JAENWD01 > JAENWD01. The sequence continues at coordinate 522,928 of CAVRDA010000018.1, forward strand.
AGACGACGAAGTTCGGGTGCATCTCGATGGCGACGCGCACGCCGTGCTGCTTGACGAACTTCGCGGCGTCCTTCCAGTACGGCACCACCCGTTCCTTCCACTGCCACTCGAGCATCTGCGGAAACTCGGGAGGCCAGGACGAGGTGATCCAGTTCGGCTGCGTCGCCTTCGGGTCGCCGCCGGGGCAGCCCGAGAAGGTGATGACCTGTTCGACGCCGAGCTTCTCGGCCAGCTGCACGGTCTGTCGGAACACCGCGTCGTGCGCCGTGGCGACTTTCTTGTCCGGATGGATCGGATTGCCGTGGCACGACAGCGCGCTGATGACCAGGCCGCGGCGGGTGATGGCTTCCTTGAAGGCCTGCAGCTTCTTGTCGCTCTTCAGCAGCTCCGCCGGCTTGCAGTGCCCGTCGCCAGGGTATGCGCCCGTGCCAATCTCGACCGCTTCGAGCCCGAGCTCCTTCACGTAGTCGAGCGTCTCTTCAAATGGCTTGTTGCCGAAGAGGACAGTAAAGACGCCAATCTTCATATGCAGTGTCTCCTGCGCGGCCGAATTGAAGTTCGGCCCTCCTGGTTCTAGACCGAGACCCACCGCTTCGTCGCCGCCGCCTTCTCCATCGCGGCGAGCACCTTCTGGTTCTTGACGCCGTCGTCGAAGTTCGGCGTCGGCAGCGTGTCCTTCGCAATCGCCTCGAGCAGGTCGTAGACCGTGTGGATGAACGTGTGCTCGTAGCCGATGATGTGCCCTTCCGGCCACCAATGGGAGAAATAGCGGTGGCTGCCGCCGTCGGTGACCATCACGTTGTGGAAGCCCTGCACGGCGCGATCGTCGCTCGTCAGGAAGACCTCCAGCTCGTTCATGCGCTCCATGTTGAAGACGATGGAGCCCTTGCTGCCGTTGATCTCGAAGCGGTTGTAGTTCTTGCGGCCCGTGGCGAAGCGGCTGGCCTCGATCGTCCCGAGCGCGCCGTTGGCGAAGCGCACTACCGCCGCCGAGGCATCGTCCACCGTCACGGCGCCCTTCTTCTTCGGGTTGTCCGGCAGCGGGCGCTCCTTCACGAACGTCTCGAGCGCGGCCGTGACCTCGGAGATCTCTCCGACCAGGAACCGCCCGAGGTCGAGCGAGTGGCTCGCGATGTCGCCGAGCGCCCCTGAACCGGCCGCTTCCTTGCGGAGGCGCCAGTACAGCGGAACACTCGGGTCCGCCACCCAGTCCTGCAGGTAGGTGCCGCGATAGTGATAGAGGCGTCCGAGCTTGCCCTGCTCGATGAGCTCTTTCGCCAGCATCACCGCCGGGGCGCGGCGGTAGTTGTGGCAGATCATGTGGAGGACGCCGGCCCTGGTGACCGCCGCCAGCATCTTCTCGGCTTCCTTCACCGTGTTGGCCAGCGGCTTCTCGCAGAAGACGACCTTGCCGGCCTTCGCCGCCTCGATCGCGATCTCGGCGTGGCTGTCGCCCGGCGTCGAGATGTCGACGATGTCGATGTCCTTGCGCGTGACGACCTCGCGCCAGTCCGTCGCCGTCTCTTCCCAGCCGAGCTGATCGGCGGCCGCTTTCACGCCGGCCGGCGTGCGGCCGCAGAGCACCTTCATCCGTGGCAGGTATTTCGGGTTGAAGAAGCGTCCGACCTGGCGGTACGCGTTGCTGTGGGCCCGGCCCATGAACGCATAGCCAATCAGTGCCACATTCAGATGTGCCATCAGCTGACCGTCTCCGAGTAGGCCGGAACATCAGCTCCGGCGCGGTGAAAGGGAGGATAAACGAAAAGAGCCGCACTGCGGCGGCTCTCTTCCCGGCGGCTAGTTTGTCTTGGGGGCCGGTTTCGCGCCGGTCTTGGCGCCGGGCTTGGCCGCGAGCTTCTTGTCGAAGTTCCGGACGAACTTGACCAGGGCCAGGATCTCCTGATCGGAGAGCCGATCCTTGAACGCCATCATCGCGGTGCCTGGCACGCCATCGGTGACGACCTTCACCTGCTGCTTGACCGTCGTGCCATGGATCCACTCGCCGTCGACGAAGTTCATCTGCTTGATTGCCGCGTTGCCGTCCGGCATGTGGCACATCTGGCAGTTCTGGACGTAGAGCTCGTCCGCGGGCCGATTGGTCGTCGGCCGCGCCGACTGCGCGAAGGTCGGCGAGGCGGCGGCGATGCCGCAGGCGACGAGAAAGGCGATCCGTCTCACGTTCGAGCGTCCTTGGATGAAGTGTTAAGCCCTGCGAATTGAATGAGTTCGCTGAGTGTTCCCGTGGATCGAGCGTAGCGGTCACCCCCGACGTTGTCAAGCCAATGCAGGCCGAAACCGGGTATAGTCGCCGCGCGCGGAGGCGCCCGGATGCAGCTCGCCTGGATTGACTACCTGCTCATCGTCATCTACTTCGTGTTCGTGCTCGGCATCGGCGTGCTGCTGAAGCGTCAGGCGCGCACCAGCACCGATTTCTTCCTGTCGGGCCGGTCGATTCCGGCCTGGATCACCGGCCTCGCCTTCATCTCGGCCAACCTCGGCGCCCAGGAAGTGATCGGGATGGGCGCCAGCGGCGCAAAGTACGGCATCGCGACGTCGCATTTCTACTGGGTCGGCGCCATCCCGGCCATGCTCTTCGTGGGCATCTTCATGATGCCGTTCTACTACGGCTCGCGCGCGCGATCGGTGCCCGAGTACCTGAAGCTGCGCTTCGACGAGAAGACCCGCGGGCTCAACGCGATCTCGTTTGCCGCGATGACGGTGTTCTCCTCCGGCGTGTCGATGTACGCGATGGGCAAGCTCCTGCAGCTGCTGCTGGGCTGGGACTTCACGATGTCGGTGCTGCTCTCGGCGGGCATCGTGCTCGTCTACACCTACATGGGCGGCCTGACCTCGGCGATCTACAACGAGGTCCTGCAGTTCTTCCTCATCGTCGCCGGGTTCCTGCCGCTGGTGATCATCGGGCTCATCGACGTCGGCGGCTGGGACGGGCTGTCGGCGCGGCTGGCCATCGAGTCGGTGTCCCGGGGCTTCGACCCGGGGGCGATGACCGAGTCGTGGCAGCACATGGGCAGTCCGGCGAGCAATCCGATGGGCGTGGAGTGGTTCGGTCTCGTGATGGGGCTGGGCTTCGTGCTCTCGTTCGGCTACTGGTGCACCGACTTCCTCGTCGTCCAGCGCGCGATGGCGGCCGACTCGATGAACGCGGCGCGGCGCACGCCGATCATCGCGGCGGTGCCGAAGATGATCTTTCCGGCGCTGGTGATCCTGCCGGGGATGATCGCCATCGCGGTCGCGCCGCGCAGCGACATCGGCTATGCCGGAAGCGGGGCAGCGATCTACCGGGCGACGGCCACGGCGCAGGCCGGCGTGCCGGTGCCGCTCGGCGCCGTGCGGTCGCAGGGTCTGATTCCGCCGAAGATCGACGAGAAGACCGGCGAGCCGGTCGTCGGGACCGACGGCAAGGTCGCGCTCGACTACGACCTGGCGATCCCGATGATGCTGAAGCACTACTTCCCGGCCGGCATGCTCGGCCTGGGCCTGTGCGCGCTGATGGCGTCGTTCATGTCGGGGATGGCCGGCAACACGACCGCTTTCAACACGGTGTGGACCTACGACATCTACCAGAGCTACATCAAGCCGGACGCGACCGACGCGCACTACCTGGCCATGGGCCGCGCGGCGACGGTGTTCGGCATCCTGATCTCGGTGGCGGCTGCCTTCGTCGCCCGGCAGTTCAACAACATCATGGACCTGCTGCAGCTGGTGTTCGCGTTCGTGAACGCGCCGCTGTTCGCGACGTTCATGCTCGGCATGTTCTGGAAGCGCGCGACCGGCCACGGCGCCTTCATCGGGCTGCTCTCCGGCACGCTGGCCGCGGCCGTGCACCACGGGCTGACGCTGCCGGCCGGCGCCGCCGTCGGGTTCAAGGGCGGCTTCCTCGGCGCGATCGTGCACACCTATCCGAGCGAGATGGCGCAGAACTTCTGGACCGCGATCTTCGCGTGGAGCACGTGCTTCCTGGTGACGATCTTCGTGTCGCTGTTCACCGAGCCGCGACGCGACGACGAACTGACCGGGCTGGTCTACTCGCTGACGCCCGTGCCGCAGGACCGCGGCCTGCCGTGGCACAAGCGTCCCGGCCCGCTGGCCCTCGGCGTCGGCGCGCTCACGATCGTGTTGAACGTGATCTTCTGGTAGAAACCGTCTTCAGTCTTCGGCCTTCAGGCCTCAGCTATTACCTGGATGTGCAATGGGCCTGCGTAATCGCCGAAGGCAGAAGGCTGAAGGCCGACTGACGACGAAAGGGCCCCATGGATATCCGCCTGCCGCTGGGAATGTTGTTCGCGATTGTCGGCGCGCTGCTGTCGGGCTTCGGTGTCGCGACAGCGTCGAGCCAGATCTACCGCCAGCATTCGCTCGGCATCAACGTCAACCTCTGGTCCGGGCTCGGGATGCTCGCCTTCGGGGCGACGCTGCTGTGGCTGGCGAAGCGCAAAGCGTCTACTTCGCCATCAGCAGGCCGTTGATGTAGAACGACATGAAGGCGTCGCGCCTGGGCTCGAGGCAGATGTTCACCGCCTTGCCGGCTGCCGGGTCGGTCTTCATGAAGCCCTTGTCGTCGATCCGGATCGGCGTCGCGGGACAGCGGCCGAAGAACTCGCCAGGCCGCAGCGCCTCGGCCACCGCCATCTGATCGTGCAGTGTCATGCGCTGGCTGCCGTCGCGCAGCCATAGCCGATACAGCGCTTCGAGCGCCCGCGTCATCGGCGCCGGGTGCTTCTCCAGCTTCGCGCGCTCCTCCGGCTTCAACGTCACATACGTCGTCGAATCGAGCGGGACGATCGTCAGCGGGAGGCCCGCGCCGTAGACGGTCTGCGCGTCGCCGGTCGCGCGAACGACGTTCCACTCGGCCACCGGCGTGGGCGACCACGCGTTGCCGCCGAGCGACCCGCTCATGAAGACGATGCGCCTGGCCAGGCGCCCGAGATTCGGCTCCTTCCGCAGCGCGTCGGCGATGTTCTGCAGCGGCCCCACCGCCAGCAGCGTGATCTGGCCGGGCTGCTTGCGCAGCGTCTCGACGATGAAGTCGGCGGCCGGGGTCGCGACCGGACGCGTCGTGGTGAAGTCCTCGGCCCAGCTGAACTGGTAGTCCACGCCCTCGGGTGCGGGCGTCGCTCGTCCCACCGCCACCGGCACCTCGCCGCGGCCGCTGACGTGAAGCAGCTTGCACGCCACCTTCGCGCGCGCTGCCGTGTCGCCGTCGCTGATCGTGACGCCGACGAGATCCACCTGCGGCGAGACGATCAGCAGCCCCAGCGCCCACGCGTCGTCGATGTCGGTGCCGATGTCGGTGTCGAGCAGGACCTTCATCCGTTCCTGCGCTGACGCCGCCGAGGCGCCGAGGAGCAGGAAGAGACAGGCAATCGCCGAGCGCACGACCGCTTGCACACGCACGTCACGTCCTCCGTTCATTTCGTGTTCTTCAGCGCGGTCTCGGGCACGCCGAGTCCGCGCAGGATCGCCCAGGCCATCAATTGGTTGCCGGCGGCATTCATGTGCACGCCGTCGGTCGTCAGCAGGTTGAGGTGCGGTCCGGCCTCGCGCTGATACGCGGCCAGCGCCCGCGTCATCGCGCCGTTGAGATCGATGACGGTGCACTTGCGCTTGGCGCCGAGCGCGATCATCGCCTTCACGTAGGCGGCGAGGCGGGCGTTTTCAGGAGAGTCGGGCCGCTCGTGAATCGGCGTCGGCGTGAGCAGCACGACCTTGACGCCGGCGGCAGCGGCCGCCGCGATCATGGCGTCGAGCTTCTCGACATAAACCGGTAGCGGCACGCCGTTGGGCAGGTCGCCGGTGGGGTGGTTCTCCCGCGCGGCAAAGTCGCGGAAGGCGTGCCACACGTCGTTGACGCCGACGCTGATCGTGACGAGCTGGGGGCTGGCGGCCAGCACGTCGCGCTCGAAGCGCACCTGCATGTCGGTGACCTTGTTGCCGGAGATGCCGGCGTTGACGATCTCGATCGGCGTCGACGGATAGAGCGACTTCAGGTACCGGTCCATGAGCCAGACGTAGCCGCCGGGACGGCCGCCGCCCTGGGTGATGCTGTCGCCCAGCGTGACGATGCGCGTGACGCCTGAGAGGAGGGGAGGGCGAGCCGGCTGCGCGGCGAGCGGGGCAGCCAGGACGAGGCTGGCGATGGCGACGAACACGAAACGCGGCACGGCCATGGCGGGCCATCATACAAGGCCGTGCCGCACTGAGTGCGAGTGGTGAGTGCTGAGTGCTGAGTGCTGAGTGCGAAGTGCGAAGTGCGAAGTGCCGATGCGCATCAAGAGGGCGATCGCCTCGCCGCTCCCCCTATTCCGGCCGGCTGGGTTAAGTCAGCGTCGCCAGAGCGTCGAGACGATCTGGCAGGACGAGGGGCAAGGGAAGTGCCTGCCGGGGAGCGAAGTTGGAGCGCGGCGCTAACCCTTCCATACACAGCGTGTTGCGGGGCCGGTCGAGCGGCGCGGGACGGCGTCGCTGGGCCTGGTTCGTCTGCCTCCGCGCAGACGAAAGCACCCGGTCGCCAAGAAAAGACTTGAAGCGAATAAAAAGCGAAAGTAGAATGCGCGCATGGCTCCTGCTGCTGCGCGCGCCGTGCTCGAGTCCCTGCTCCGCGACAAGCGTCTCGATCGCACGCTCATCACAGCCCTGCCGCCAGAGGCCGCCCGCCCCGCTGAGCGGCTGATCACTACCGAGCTCACCGCTTTCGACGCCGCGCTCGATGGCGGCGTGCCGCGCGGGCAGATCTCGGAGCTGGTCGGAGCGGCCTCCTCGGGGCGAACCGCGCTGCTGCATCGGCTGCTGGCCAGGGCCACGCAACAGGGGGAGCTGGTGGCGGTGATCGACGTGCTCGATCGATTCGATCCTGCCACGGCGGCGGCGCAGGGCGTCGTGCTCGATCGGGTGCTGTGGGTGCGGGGCGAAACCGATCAGGCGGTCGTGCGATCCATCAAGGCGCTCAACCTGGTGGTCTCGGCCGGTGGATTCGGCCTGGTGGTCTTCGATGCCGGCGGCGTGCCGGCGCGGGCGTTACGGCAGCTGCCGTTCACCACCTGGCTGCGCGTCCAGCGCGTGCTCGAAGGCAGCGACACGGCCTGCGTGCTGCTGGCCGATCTGCCGCTCGCGCGCAGCGCCGGCGGAGCCTCGGTGCGGCTGGGCGGCGCGTCGGCCGCCGCCCGGTCGGCGGCCGTCCGCACCGCCTCGGTCGCCTCCGATTTTCATGCGCAGGTCAGAGCCAGCCGGTATCTCGAAATGCCGGGCCACGCCGTCGGGGGAACGGCTGACGCGCCGGCGAACGCGGGACGATCGTGGGCCGGCCGCTGGATGGGGCCAGGGCCTCGCGCGCGGCGATTCGACGGGCTGACGGTCGATGCCGACGTGCAGTATGCGCTGCGCAGCGCGTCGTGCACGGTGGTAGCCACGGAGCCACGGAGAGTTTAGCCACAATAAAATCTTCCGTGGCTCGGTGGCTGAGCGAAGCACGATGATCGCCTGCGTCCTGCTGGTCCGATGGGCCGACACGGTCTCGGCCCCCACGACGACCCTGCTCTCGGTCGCGCAGCGGTTTTCGCCCCGCGTCGCCTGGGTGGAGCCGCACGCGCTGGCCATCGATCTGCACGGGCTCGAGCGCCTGTTCGGGCAGCCCAGGACGATCGGCGAAGAGCTGCGCCGCGGATTGGCGCACGCCGGGCTGGAAACGCACGTGGCGATTGCCGCCACGCGCACGGCGGCACGGCTGCTCGCACACGCGCGGGCCGGGCTCACCGTGATCGATCCGGGCGCGGAAGCGGCGGCGCTGGCGCCGCTGCCCATGGCGCTGCTGCCGTGCCTGCTCGGGGAAGCCCCGTCGACCGACCAGGCCTCGCCGCGCGCGTCCGCGCGCTTCTATCGCACTTCGCCGGTCCAGGAGATCGTCAAGCCTCGCCGCCGGCGATCGCCGACGCCGGTCTCGGATCTCCTGCTGACGTTTCGACGATGGGGGCTGCGCACGCTGGGCGATCTGGCAGCGCTTCCAGGGCCGGACCTGGCCGCGCGGCTCGGCGCCCACGGGCCGGCGCTGCAGGCGCTGGCGCGGGGCGAGGACCCGGCACCGATGGTGCCGCTGGTGGAAGAGGAGCGCTTCGAGGCGCGGCTGGAGCTGGAGTGGCCGATCGATGGGCTCGAGCCGCTGTCGTTCGTGCTCGGCCGGCTGTGCGAGCCGCTCTGCGCGCATCTCGATCGCCGCGGCCGGGCGGCCGCCGTCCTGCACGTCGAGCTGAAGCTGGTGACGCGCGAGGTCTGGACGCGCCGCCTCGAGCTGCCGGCGCCGATGAAGGATCCCCGCACGTTCCGGACGCTGGTGCTGCTCGACCTGGAGTCGAACCTGCCGCCGGCGGCCATCGACGTCGTGACGCTGCGTGTGGATCCCACGCCCGCGCGCACGCTGCAGCACTCGCTGCTCGAGCGGGCCCGGCCGAGGCCCGAGCAGATCTCCACGCTCGTGGCGCGGCTGTCGGCGCTGATGGGCGAACGGCGCATCGGGCGTCCGGCGCTCGTCGACTCGCATCGCCCCGACGCGATGGCAATGGAGCGGTTCACCGGCGAGGACAATCGCGAAGCCGCGAAGCCGCAAAGCCGCGAAGATCACAGCCGTCCGGAGCCCGAATCCGATCGCCCGTCGCTCGCGCCGGCGCTGCGGCGCTATCGGCCGCCGGTGCCGGCGCGCGTGAGTGTGGAGGAGGGCCGGCCGGTGCAGGTGCGCGCGCTGCGGGCGGGCGTGGCCGGGGGCCGCGTCGACATCGCGGCCGGGCCGTGGCGGTCATCGGGCGAGTGGTGGGCGATGGAGTCGGCCTGGGATCACGACGAGTGGGACGTCGCGCTGCCCGGCGGCACGGTGTGCCGCCTGTCGCGCGACCGCAGGAAGGATCGCTGGTTCATCGACGGCGTGTACGACTGAAGGCTGCCCGCCTTCGCCAAGGCTACGGCGGGTCCGCCGAAGCGCTCGCGCGAAGGCGGAAAGCCTGATTTGACGCCCGCGCCCCTCCGCTGTCAGGATCTCGCGCCATGCGACTTCTTTCGATCCTGACCGCGGCCCTCGTCGCGTCGAGCGCGATGTCCGCGTCGGCGCAGTCCCAGTCCCAGCCCTCGTCGGTCCCCACCGGCGGCCTGCAATTCCGGTTCGTCGATGTCGAAGGCGGCGCCGCCACGCTCGTCCTGACGCCGGCGGGGGAGTCGATTCTCATCGACTCCGGCGACCCCGGAGACCGCGACGCTGGCCGCATCGCGCTGGCCGCGCGCGAGATGGGCATCGCTGCCATCGATCACTACATCACGACGCACTGGCACAGCGATCACTTCGGCGGCATCGGACCGCTCTCGAAACTGCTGCCCATCAAGGCGATCTACGGCCACACGTTTCCCGAGCCGCTCGGCAACGACATCAAGCCCGAGCTCGTCGCAATCTGGAAGAGCCTGTCGCCGCAGCCGATCTTCCTGTCGGCCGGCGATTCGATTGCGCTGCGTGGGAAGCGCGGAACTCCGACGCCCAAACTGAAGATCCTGGCCGCCAACGGCCTGGTCGTCGGCGAGAAAGCGGGCGCGCCGGCAATCACGACCTGCAACGACGGGCAGCAGCCGCAGCCCGAGGACACCTCCGACAACGCGCGCAGCCTCGCCATGCTCCTCACCTACGGGGAGTTCGACTTGTTCGCCGGCGGCGACCTCACCTGGAACATCGAGCACAAGCTCACATGCCCGACGCGCATCGTCTCGAAGGTGGACGTGTTCCTCGTCAACCACCACGGCCTGGACCAGAGCAACAACCCGACGCTCGTCGAAGCGCTCGCGCCCGAAGTGGCCATCGTGAACAGCGGCCCGCGCAAGGGCGCGGAGCCGAGGACCATGGCGCTGCTGAACAAGCAGCTGCGCGACGTCGGCGTGTTCCAGATTCACCGCAACGTCCGTCCGGGCGCGATCAACGCCGACCCAGCGCGCATCGCCAACGAGGCCGAAGCCTGCACCGCGCAGCCGCTGCTGCTGCGGGTCGATCCCGGCGGCGGCCACTTCACCGTCACGGTGCCCTCGCGGAACGTCGACCGCGAGTTCAGCGCCAGATAGCGCGGCCATGCGGAGCGCGCTGCTCGTGCTGGCGACGATTGGCGCGCTCGCGTCCGCCTTCGCCCCTGGCTCCGGCGCGACGAGCTCCGACCGCGTGACCGCCGACCCGACCTGACGACCCGCAACCCCGACCCGACCTGCCGACCGCCCGACCCGTCGACGAGATTCTCCTCACATCTCGTCGATCACGCCGGCCAACGTGGCGCGTCTCCGACCGGTGTGGACCGCGCATACGCGCGAGTTTTCCGGCGGCAGCCCGACGCCCACCCGCCCCGTCGAGGGGTTTCAGACCAGGCCGCTGCTTGCCGGCGACGTGCTCGTCGTCACCACGACGACGAGCAAGGTGATCGGCCTCGACCCGGACACCGGCCGAGAGCGGTGGCGGTTCGATCCGTTCGCCTTGCGCAAACGTACGTGCGAGTCGCCGCATCGCGGCGTCGCGCTGTGGGAGGGCGTGGCGCCGGACGGCACGCGCGAGCGGACGATCTTCTCGGGCACGTGTGACGGCCGTCTGGTGGCGCTGGATCCGCAGAGCGGGCGCGTCCGCGCCGCCTTCGGCGCCGAAGGCGTGCTCGATCTGCGTCCTGGCGCCGATGCCCGTGACGACGAGGCGTTCGGCATCACCTCGGCGCCGGCGATCTTCCGCGACCTGGTGATCGTCGGCGCGCTGGCCCCGGAAGGCACGTCGCGCGGGCCATCCGGCGACGTGCGCGCGTTCGACGTCCGGTCGGGACGCGAGCGCTGGCGCTTTCACACCGTGCCGCGCCCGGGCGAGCCCGGCCACGAGACGTGGACCGCCGATGCGTGGCAGCGCCGCACCGGCGTCAACGTGTGGACCTCGATGAGCGTGGACGTCGAGCGCGGCCTGGTCTTTCTGCCGCTGGGTTCGGCGTCGTACGACTTCTACGGCGGCGACCGTCCCGGCGCCAACCTCTACGCCAACTCGCTCGTCGCCCTCGACGCCGCCACCGGCGTCAGGCGCTGGCACGCGCAGCTGGTGCATCACGATATCTGGGACTACGACCTGCCGGCGCAACCCGTTCTCGTGGACATCAGGCAGGGCGACCGCACGATCCCCGCCGTCGTCCAGGTGACGAAGATGGGCCTCGTGTTCGTCTTCGATCGGGTTACCGGCACGCCGGTGTTCGGCATCGAGGAGCGGCCGGTGCCGCAGAGCGACGTGCCAGGCGAGCGCACCTGGCCGACGCAGCCGTTTCCAGTCAAGCCGCCGCCGCTCTCACGCATCACCGCGCTGACGCGCGACGACCTCGCCGACATCAGTCCCGAGTCCCGCCGCGAATGCCAGGCGATGTTCGACGCCGCGCGAAGCGGCGGGCTCTACACGGCGCCCGGACGCTCCGCCACGATCTGGTTCCCGGGAACGATGGGCGGGGCGACGTGGTCGGGAGGGGCAGCCGATACGGATCGCGGGCTGCTGTTCGTGAACACCAACGAAGTGGGCGCCGTGGGGCTGATGCAGGCGCAGCCGCCGGGCGCCCCGCTGGCCTACCGGCGCGCCAGCCCGTGGGGCGACTACGCGCGCTTCTGGGACAAAGCCAGGCTGCCGTGCCAGCGTCCGCCGTGGGGCCAGCTTCACGCCGTCGACCTCTCGACCGGCGACATCCGCTGGCAGGTGCCGCTTGGCGACGCGCCGCAGCTGGCAGGCCGCGGCATCACCGGCACCGGCACGCCGAACATCGGCGGCGCCATCGCGACGACGACCGGGCTGGTCTTCATCGCCTCCACCAACGACGCGAGATTTCGCGCCTTCGACGCGGCCTCGGGTCGCGTGCTGTGGGACGCGCCGCTGCCCGCCAGCGGCCACGCCACGCCCACGACCTATCTGGCGCCGCGTTCCGGCGCGCAGCTCGTCGTCATTGCCGCCGGCGGCGGCGGCCGGTTCTCCTCGACGGTCTCAGATACAATCGTGGCATTCGGGTTGCCATAATCAGCGGCATTCGCAATCCGCGCAATTTCACAATCCGCGAAATCTCGTAATCGCCAATCGTCAATCGTCAATCGCTCAATCGCCAATTCCATGACCTCCACCCTCCCCCCCGACTTCGCCGGCGTCTACGCGGTGCCGCCGCTGGCGAGACAGGCCGGAGCGCGCCGCGCCATCGACGTCGCCGCCAACGACGCCGTGCGCGACCACATCGTCAACGGCGGCATCACGCGGCTGTTGTACGGCGGGAACGCGTTCCTCTATCACGTGTCGCTCGACGACTACGCCGAGCTGCTGGGATGGATGGCCAGCGCGCCGGACCACCTGTGGATGATCCCGAGCGTCGGGCCGTCGTTCGGCCGCGCCATCGACCAGGCAGGGCTGCTGCGCGCGTTCCCGTTCCCCTGCGCGATGCTGCTGCCGTGCGGCGACCCCCGCGACGCAGCCGGTCTCGAGGCGGGCGCGCGCGAGATCGTGCAGCGGGCCGGCATCCCGCTGATTCTGTATCTCAAGGATCTGGACAACTGGGGGCGTGACGAGACGCGGGGGCTGGATGCGGTAGCGCGGCTCGTCAACGACGGCACCGCCGTCGCCATCAAGTACGCCGTCGTGCGAGCCGATCCGGCGGTGGACCCGTATCTCGAGGCGCTGCTGGCGCGGGTGGACCGGGCGCGCGTGATCAGCGGCATCGGCGAGCGGCCCGCGGTCGTGCACCTCGAGCAGTGGGGCCTGCCGGGCTTCACGACCGGATCCGGCTGTGTCGCGCCGGCGGCGAGCCAGCGCATCTTCGAGGCCTGCCGGCGCGGCGCCTTCGACGACGCGCGCGAGTTGCGCGAGCAGTTCATCCCGCTCGAGGACCTCCGCGACGCGTGGGGCCCGGCGCGCGTCCTGCACGCCGCCGTCGACGCCTGCGGCATCGCCGCCACCGGTCCGATTCCGCCTTACATCTCCGCCCTCGACGCGTCCCAGCGCGAGCAGCTCGCGCCGGTCGCGGCGGCGCTGCGAACGGCCGACATGGGGAGCGCGGTCCACTGACTATGGCTTTCAACAATCTGATCGGCGGCCAGTGGGTCGCCTCGCACACCGGCGCGACGTTCGAGACGCGCAATCCCGCCGACACCGACGAAGTCGTCGGCGTGTTCCAGAAGTCCGACGCCGACGACGCGCGCCAGGCCATAGCCGCCGCGCGTGCCGCGCAGCCGGCGTGGGCGGCGGTGCCCGCGCCGAAGCGCGGCGAGATCCTGTATCGCGCCGCGCAGATCCTCGAATCGCGCGCCGACCAGGTGGCGCGCGAGATGACGCGCGAGGAAGGCAAGACGCTGCCGGAAGCCCGCGGCGAGGTGGGGCGCGCGATCAACATCCTCCGCTACGTCGGCGGCGAGGGGGCACGTCTCGGCGGCGAACACGCGCCGTCGGAGCGCGATCGCGTGTTCATTCAGACCCGCCGTCGCCCGCTCGGCGTCGTCGGGTTGATCACGCCGTGGAACTTTCCCATCGCGATTCCGGCGTGGAAGACGGCGCCGGCGCTGATCGCCGGCAACGCCGTGGTCCTGAAGCCGTCCGATCTCGCGCCGCTCTGCGCGCTGCGGCTGGTCGAGGCGCTCGACGAAGCCGGCGTCACGAAGGGCGCCATCAACCTCGTCACCGGGCCCGGATCCAGGGTCGGCAACGAGATCGTCACAAACCCCGGGGTCAACGCGATCTCCTTCACCGGATCGGAAGCCACCGGCAGCGCGATCGCGGTTGAGGCGGCGAAGCGCCGCGCGCGCGTGCAGCTCGAGATGGGCGGCAAGAATCCGACGATTGTGCTTGCCGACGCCGACATCGCCGACGCCGTGAACGTCGTCGTGAACGCGGCGTTCTTCTCGACCGGGCAGCGCTGCACGGCGACCTCGCGCGTCATCGTCGAGGAGCCGATCGTGGCGGCGTTCACCGAGGCGCTGGTCGCGCGCACCCGATCGCTCAAGGTCGGCAATGGCCTCGAGGCGGGCATCGAGATCGGCCCGTCGATCGACGAGAAGCAGCTCAGCACGGTCCTCGACTACGTCGGGGTCGGCACCGGCGAAGGCGCGCGGCTGCTGGTGGGCGGCGAGCGGCTGTCGTCCGGCGTGCACGCGCGCGGCTACTTCTCCTCGCCGGCGGTGATGACCGACGTGCAGCCCTCGATGCGCGTCGCGCAGGAAGAGATTTTCGGCCCGGTCCTCGGCGTCCTGCCGGCCAGCGAGCCTCGATCACGCGATCGAGATCGCCAACGGCATCCGCTTCGGCCTCTCGGCCGCGATCTGCACGCGGTCGCTGACGAGCGCCTACGAGTTCATCAACCGTATCGAAGCGGGGCTGGTGATGGTGAACCTGCCGTCGGCCGGGGTCGAGTACCACGTGCCGTTTGGCGGCTCGAAGGCGTCGTCGATGGGCATGCGGGAGCAGGGCCCCGTGGCGATCGACTTCTACAGCGAATGGCAGACGGCGTATATCAAGTACTGACGCAACCGGTTCAATCAGGTTGCGTCAGGTTCGGTCGGGTTGCGTCAGGTCTGGTTCGGGTTGTTCGGGTTCGTCGGGTTGGTCAGGTTGCGCCATGACGACCCGGACCTCATGACGCGCGCCGTCTGAGGCGAGCGGCACGAGGGTGCCGTCGATCGCGGCGCCGTCGACCTCGATGAGGGCGACGCCGCGCGCCGCGGCATGCGGGTTCTCCACCCGCACTACGTATTCGGTCGCGTCCGCCCGCCGCAGCGTCAGCTCGAATCCTGGCCACGACGGCGGGAAGCACGGGTCCACCTGCAGCATGTTCCCGTGGCGGAGCCGGCAGCCGAGCAGCCCTTCGACGATGACGCGGTACATCCACGACGCCGAGCCGGTGTACCAGGTCCAGCCGCCGCGGCCGACGTGGGGCTCTTCTGAATAGACGTCGGCGGCGACGACGTAGGGCTCGGTGCGGTATCGCTTCATGACGTCCGGGTCCGCGGTCCGTCGCGCCGGATTGATCATCGCCAGAATCTCGCCGGCCCGCGCGCCGTCGCCCATCTCGGCAAAGGCCAGCGCCACCCACAACGCGGCATGCGTGTACTGCCCGCCATTCTCGCGCACGCCGGGGACGTAGCCCTTGATGTAGCCCGGACTCGGCAGCATGCGATCGAACGGCGGCGTCAGCAGCAGCACGATGCCGCTGTCGCGGCGCACGAGCCAGCGGTCGGTCGATGCCATGGCGGTGGCCGCTCGCTCCGGGTTGGCGCGCCCGCTCAAGACCGCCCATGCCTGCGCGATCGCGTCGATGCGGCATTCCGTGTTCGACGACGAGCCCAGCGGCGTGCCGTCGTCGAAGTAGGCACGGCGATACCAGGCGCCGTCCCACGCCTCGTCGGCGGCGGCGATGAGCGTCGCCACGCGGCCGCGGTAGCGCTGCGCGCGCCCGAGCTCGCCGCGTGATTCGGCGAGGCTTGCCAGCCACGGCAGTAGCGACAGCTGGAACCACGCCAGCCACACGCTCTCGCCGCGCCCGTGTTCGCCGACGCGGTTCATGCCGTCGTTCCAGTCGCCGGTGCCGATGAGCGGGAGGCCGTGCGCGCCGGCGTCGAGGCTGATGTCGGCGGCCCTGGCGCAGTGCTCGAAGAGCGTCGCGCTCTCGGTCGACGTCACGGCAGGCTGATACACCTCGTGCTCGTCCGGCTCGAGCCGCCGTCCTTCGACAAACGGCACGATCTCGTCGAGCACCACGCTGTCGCCGGTCGAGTCGACATAATGGCGCGCGGCGTAGATCATCCACAGCCGGTCGTCCGAGAACCTGGTTCGGACGCCGTGGCCGCCGGGCTCGTGCCACCAGTGCTGCACGTCGCCCTCGACGAACTGCCGGGACGCCGCCTTGAGCAGCTGGTTGCGAGCCAGCGCCGGCTCGATGGCGACGAGCGCCAGCACGTCCTGCAGCTGATCGCGGAAACCGAACGCGCCGCTCGACTGGTAGAAGGCGGTGCGGCCCCACAGCCGGCACGCCAGCGTCTGGTAGAGCAGCCAGCGGTTGACCATGACGTCGAACGCCGGATCGGGCGTGCGGACCTGCACGCGCTGCAGGCGTTCGTTCCACGCCTCGAGGGCGCGGGTCTGCGCCGCCTTCGCCGCCGCCGGTTCACGGAAGCGCGCCGCCAGCTCGCGTGCGTCTTCGACCGTCGCGGCGTGGCCGAGGAGGAACACGATCTCCCGGGTCTCTCCGGGACCCACCGACACCGTCGTCTGGATGACGGCGCAGGGATCGAGCGCCGCGCCGACGCGCCCGGAGCCGAGCCCGTCGAGCCCGCGCGCGTTGGCCAGCGTCCGGTTCCGGCCAATGAACGCGGCGCGGTCGCCGCTGACGATCCGCACGCGCTCGGACGAGTCGAGAAAAACGACGCCGCTGCCGAAGTGCTCGCTCATCACGTTGTCGGCGAGGAGCAGCCCGCTCTCGGCGTCCAGCCGCGTGACGATCGTCGAGGCGGTGTGCGTCCGGTGGTCGCCCAGCACGAGCTCCGCGTACCAGGTCAGCGTCGCCATGCGCCGCGATGCCGACGCGTTGCGCAGCGACAGGCACACACACTTGACCGTCGCATCCTCGGCCACCGAGACCGTCGTCAGCGAATGCCAGTCATCGGCGGTGTGCTCCCAGCTGGTGGCGCCCTGCGTGTGACGGACGATGTAGCGGCTGCCGCGAGGGACGGGGCGTGGGCGTGAGCGACCACGCGCGATTGCTGGCGCCGTCATGGAGGAAGAGCGCTTCGGTCGCGCGGATCCCGCACCGGGTCGTTGGCCCACGACGTGAGCCGCCGCGCCTGGCTGTTGTCGACCCATGTGGAGCGGGGCCCGGCCTCGGTGACCAGGCAGCCGAAGCTTCGATTGGCGAGCACATTCGACCAGGGCGCCGGCGTCTGCCGGCTTGCCGTCCACGTCGATGCGATAGACGGCGCCGTCGGGCGAGAACCCGCCGATGCCGTTGCCGAGCAGCGTCGCGCCCGGATCGGCCGCCGCTGCCGGGCCACGTCAGGCAGCGACTCGTCCCATGTCGGCGGCGCGGTGCTCTCGGTCGCGCTTGCCAGCGAGAACGCGGGGCCAGGCATCTCGAGCTGATGGGCCAGCGAGCCGCCCGACGTGGCCAGCACCGCCCGCGCCAGGGCGCGCAACGTCGTGACGTCCTCCGGGGTCAGCGTGTCGGAGCGGCGCGGGAACACGCCGCCCGGCTTGTCGCGCCAGGTCGAGGACGGGCTGGCGTCGATGAGCGCGGAGATCTGGTCCTGGATCTCCTGGCGATAGCCGTTGCCGAACTCGTTGAGGATCACCAGGTCGAAGGCGAAGCCCTTCAGGCGGCAGTATTCGTGGGCCGACAGCGCCTCGCGCACCACGCCGTGGTCGCCGTCCTTGTCGATCGTGACCAGCAGGATCGGCAGGTCTCCGGAGATGCCGTACTTCCACAGCGCCTCGCGCGACTGGCGGTTGCGCGCGATGGCATCCGCAGCGCGCAGGCGGGGATCGGCGAACCGGAGCCGCGAGGCCAGCCGCTGGATCGCGTTGGCCTGCCGATGATCGAGGTTCAAGTGGCGGAGCTCGGCCTGGCTGTGGCCGCCGGAGAGCGCGAGGCCGCGGGCGACCGCCTGGCGGTCGTGGTACTTCTCGATCAGCGCCCGCGCGTGATCTTCGGTCTCCGCGTAGCCGGTGACGAAGGACACGCGCGCCGTCGCGCCTGGTGGCAGTCGCACGCGCTGCCGGAGGCTGATGATCGGATCGAGCACGGGGCCGCTGGTGCCGGACAGGCGCTCGCGCGAGCGCAGGGCGTCGGGCATCGCGAGGTCGCCGAGCGCGGCCGACGAACCGGGCGCGGTCCGTCTCGAACTCGACCGGCGTGCCGACCCGCCCGCGCGAGGCGAGCACGTGGAACAGGTAGCGCCGCGGCTCGTCGCCGCGCGGCCGGCGGGTGCAGAGGATAGCGTCGCGCTCCGGGAGCAGCGTCGTCTCGACGAACAGGTTGCCGAACGCCGGGTGCGCGAGGTCGCCGCCCTCGGGTGCCAGGACCACCTCGGCGAAGCTGGTCAGCTCGATCTCGCGCACCGCCGTGCCGCGGTTGGTGATCGACACGCGGCGCAGCTCGACGTCGTCTTCCGGGGAGACCGCGATCTCGGTGTGGACGTCAAGCGTGCCGTCGCGGCGGCGGATGATCGCGCGGTCCGGTCCGAACACGACCTCGTACTCGTCGGGCTCGACCATCGTCGGCTGGAAGGACGAAGACCAGACCGCGCCGGTGCGCAGATCGCGCAGGTAGCAGAACTGGCCCCAGCCGTCGCTCGTGCGGTCTTCCCGCCACCGCGTCAAGGCCAGTCCGCGGCACGCGCTGTAGCCGCCGCCGCCGTTGGTGACCATCACGGCGTAGGCGCCGTTCGACAGCAGGTGCGCGCGCGGGCCCGCCGTATGCGGCGTCGTGTAGCGTCGCCCGACCGGTACGGCCGACGTGCGCGGAGTCCTGATGTCGCTCACCTGCTCGGCCGGCGGCGCGACCAGCGGTACCATCGCCGGCACCCGCTCGTGCAGCAGCAGCTCGATGGCCTTGATTCGCGGATCGCGGTGAAGACGCCGCGGCATGATCTGCGCGTTGAGGCAGTTGTCGAGGGCCACGAGCGTCATGCCCTGATGGTGGGCCATCGCCGTCACGACGACTGCGCTCTTCGCGCCCGGCGGAAGGCGCGAGCCGGTGTAGTCGACCGCGTCGTAGTAGCCGTACGGACCCCAGAGACCCGCCGCGTCCAGGCCGTCGAGATTGGCGATGACCTCCTGCGGCTGCAGCGACACCGCGAGCAGCGACGCGTACGGCGCGATGACCAGATCCTCGCCGAGCCCGCGCTTCAGCCCGAGGCCGGGCACGCCGAAAGCCTTGTACTGGTAGTTGCCCTCCATGTCGCGGGCGTTGTAGGCCGACTCCGAGATGCCCCATGGGACGCTGTAGGCCTGCGCGTGGTTGATGTGCTCCTGGATGACCGAGAGGCAGGTCTCGTGAATGAGCGTGTCGGGGTCGCTGCGCATCACCAGCAGCGGCATCAGGTACTCGAACATCGACGCGCTCCACGACAGGAGCACGCGTCCGGTTCCGGCGGAGGCCTGCGTTCGGCTCATGCGGAACCAGTGCTCCTGCGGCACCTGGCCGGCGGCGATGGCGAGAAAGCTCGCGAGCCGCGCCTCCGAGGCCAGCATGTCGTAGTGCGACTGGTCGAGCCGGCCGTCGGTGACGTTGAATCCAATCGAGAACAGCCGGCGGGTAGGCTCGAAGAGGAACCCGAACTCGACCCCGTCCATCAGCGTCTCGAGCTGTCGCTCCAGCCGTTCGGCGCGCGCGGAAAAGTCCGCCGCGCGGGACTGCGACGGGCCGTCGGCCGCCAGCGAGCCCAGCGTCGGGATGTCGTCGCCGTCGGTCGCGTCGGTCCCGACGAGCGGCGCCAGAGCGCGCAGCTCGATCCGGCGGCGATCGAGGAGCGTGGCGGCGTGCCGCAGGGCCGCGCGGGCCGGCTCGAGAGCCGTCGCCTGGTCGGCGGAGTCCTCGATCTCGTGCAGCAGCACGTCGAGCGTCGTCAGCCGCTCCGAGAGGTCCTGGAACAGCCAGAGCCAGCCGGAGAGCGCGCGAGGCGCGGCGGTCAGCCGCTGGCGCATCAGGTCGGCTTCGCGGAGGAAGCGCACGACGGAAGTGGCAGGCGCCGGCTGGTCCTTCGACCACTTCTGGACGTGCTCCTCGGCGATGCTCAGCTCGTCGCCGAGTGCCTCGAGCACGTTGGCGTCGAGAAGCGGCGTCGACTCGCGCAGCTCCTTCAGCGCTTCGCGGAGCACCAGGCAACAGCCCACCAGGTTGCCGCTGTCGACGGTGGAGACGTAGAGCGGATGCAGCGGCGCCAGCGTGCGCGTGTCGATCCAGTTGTAGATGTGGCCGCGGTAATTCGGCAGCCGGGCCAGCGTCGAGACCACCCGCTCGACGCGTTCGATGAGGTCGGAGATGGTGATGTAGCCGAGGTCGCGCGCGGCGACGATCGAGAGGAGCTGCAGCCCGACGTTGGTCGGCGAGGTCCGCGGGACGATGGTCTCCCGGCGATCGGGCTGGTAGTTGTCGGTGATCAGCCAGTGGTGCTCGGCCGTGGCCAGTTCGTCGAAGAACCGCCACGTCTGCCGGGCCACACGACGCAGCCGCTGTCGTTCGGGCGCGGAGAGCCGCACCGGCTCGCGGCGTCGCGGCTTGCCGGTGCGGTACGCGATCGCCGGTGCGAGGGACCACAGCACGAGCAGCGGAAGCGCGCCGGCGAGCCGCCGCGGGTGATTCACCATCAGGATCAGGCCGAGCGCGATGGCGATGGCAGGCGAGATCCACAGCCGCCGCCAGACCGATGCCGCGTCGCTGCTCAGCCTGCGGGCGGAGTCAGACGCCGACTCCCATTCGAGCAGGTGCTCGCGGCTGACGCCGACGCGCCACAGCGTGCGGCCGATGGCGTCGAGCATCACCCACGACTGGTGGACCAGAAAGCACGCGGTGAGCAGCGCCTGCCGGCCGCTGGCGAGGAGGTCGGCCTGTTCGCTGCGGAAGTGCTGGCCCAGCGGGACGCCGCGTATGCGGCTGTTCAGCGACTCGCCGAGCCGCAGGTAGGCCGGATACGCCAGCACCATCAGCGACAGCAGCGTCCACGTCACCGCCGAGCCGGGCAGCACGGTCCATCCGAGCGCCAGCAGCACGACCAGCGATGGCGCCAGCAGGCTCCGGCGCAGGTTGTCGAGGATCTTCCAGCGCGCCAGCACCGGCAGCTGGTTGCGCGTCCGCTGGCCGTCGGCGGTCGGCACCGTGCGCTTCAGCCAGCCGGCAATCTGCCAGTCTCCGCGCACCCAGCGGTGCAGCCGCGCCGCCCACGTCAGGTAGTGGCTGGGGAAGTCGTCCACCAGGTGCACGTCTGCGACCAGGCCGGCCCGCGCGAAGAAGCCCTCGAAGAGGTCGTGGCTGAGGAGCGTGTTCTCCGGCACGCGGCCGTGGAGCGCGTCGTGGAAGGCGCGCGGCTCGTAGATGCCCTTGCCGACGTAGCTGCCCTCGTGGAACAGGTCCTGATACACGTCCGAGGACGCGGTGGTGTACGGGTCCCACCCGACGTGCCCCGACATCACGCGCGCAAACCACGTGCGCGAGGCGCTCGGCAGGCTGAGCTCGACCCGCGGCTGCAGCACGCCGTAGCCTTCCGTGACGCGGCCCACCGCGGGGTCGAAGCGCGGCCGGTTCAGCGGATGCGCGATTGTGCCGATCAGGCGTCGCGCGCTGTCGGGCGGCAACTGCGTGTCGGCATCGAGCGTGATCACGTACCGGCACCGCGGTATCACGCCGACATCGCCGATCCGGACGACGAAGGACGTGTCGTCGTGACCGAGCACGAGCCGGTTGAACTCCTCGACCTTGCCGCGCTTGCGCTCCCATCCCATCCAGCGGCCGGTCGACGCGTTCAGCCGTCGCTTGCGATGGAGAAACAGGAACCGGTCGGCGCCGTGCGACTCGTTGAGCGCCTGCACGGTCATCGTCGCCGCCTCGACGATGGCGGCATCCTCGGGCGTGGTCTCGGTGGCGGCGTCGTGAAAGTCCCCGAGCAGCGCGAAGTGGACGTGCGGATCGACGTTGCCCAGATGGCGCACTTCAAGCGCATGCAGCAAGTCGATCGTCTTCTCCGGAGAGCCGAGCAGCGCCGGCACGACGACGACCGTGCGATCGATCTCCGGGACGCCGTAGCGGTAGTCCAGCTTCGGCAGGGGGCGCGGCGGAACAAATGCCGTGACCAGCCGGTTGATCAGGTTGATGGCCAGCTCGCTCAGCGGCACCGCGACGGCCAGCGCGACCAGCACGAGCATCAGCGGCGAGGCGCCGTGGCGCCCGGCGTTGACCAGCAGGCTGGCGATGCCGAGCGTCGTCAGCAGCGCGATCAGTCCCAGGTAGCCTGAGGCCGGATGACGGAAGACGAAGCGCGCGAACCGCTCGCGACCGCGCGGGCGATACTGCAGCTCGGACTCGAGCGCGAAGCGTCCGCGCGAGATCAGGTAGTAGCCGACGTGGTGGCGCCGCTCGGCGGCGGGCTCGGCGGCCTTCGCCTGCGCCGCCTTGTCGCAGACCCGCCGGGCCACTTCGAGCTCGGAGTAGCGCGACCGGCGCGATAGCTGCTCGACCGATTGCCGGTAACGATCGCGCGTCGCGAAGTCCATGTGCGCGTACGCGCCGGCGGGGTCGTCGCGCAGCACCTGTTCGACGTGGCTGACGCGCTCGACGAAGGTCGGCCAGTCCAGCGCCGACAGCATGCGCATGCTGGTGATGGCGTTGCCGATCGACACCTGCGTCGAGGCTTCGAGCTGGGCCTCGAGGCGAATCATCGCGTCGGCGCCGCCCTGCGCGTGCAGCGGCTCCAGCAGCTGCGCCCACGCCGGCGCCATCGACGGCGGGCGATCGCGCAGCTGCCGCAGCAGCTCCACGACGAACGGCGGCGTGAACGACTCCGGCAGGTCGACGTCGCTTCGCCAGCGCCACAGGCGGCCGCGCCTGGCCGCCTGCTGTTCGAGCCCGGCGACGACCGCTTGCGCACGGCCGCGATCGACGCGCGCCTGCAGCACCAGTTCGCCGAGCGCGCACAGCCGCTCTACAAGCGCCATGCGCAGCATGATCGGAATGGCCCAGACCTCGCCGATCCGCAGCGGCTGGGTCTCCTGGTACGCGCCGACGAACGCGCGCAGCACGTCGACGTCGATGCGGTTGTCGCTGTGCGCCACCAGTTCGCTGGCCAGCGCGTACACGCGCGGGTAGCCGGCAAACGGGCCGGCGACGAGGCGGGGCAGCTCGAGATAGAACCGCGGCGGCAGGTCCATGCGCACCTGCCGGACCTGGTCGCGGACGATGTAGAAGTTGTCGCGGATCCAGTCTTCGGACGGCAGCCGGCCGTCGTCGCCGCCAGCCGAAAGGACGCGGTAGATCGCGTTCAGCCGTTCGGCGGCGGCGTCGAGGCGGACGAGCAGCGGTCGGATTCGACCCCGGGCCGTGGGATCAACCGCATGCGTCGCGCCGAGTTGACGCGCATGCTCGACGAGGCGATCGGGAGTGTAGAGGCTGGTGTCGATCGCAGGCGCCTTGTCGGCGTCCTGGAACCGGAGCTCAGCGAGAACGGACCTCATCCCTCAGTCGCCAGCACGTCCGTGCGTAAATAGCACACGAATGTCCGCGACTGTGACACAGCCGGTGTAGCGAAGTCGCGTCGAAATCTCATCGCGAGGCTGAGATCGGCCCGGATGGAGACGCCGGACGTTCCGGCTCGGCCGCTGACGTGTCCTCCAGACGAGGTTTCCGGCCCAGCGCCCAGCCGGGCGAATCAAGGCCGCAACTGCCGCAGCGCAGCCTCATGCGGCCGCTGCCAATCTGCAACTGCATGTCATGCCCGTGAAGGCCACAGATCCACTGGCTGAGTTTCTTGGAGAGCGGGGTTACACGGTCGGGACGAACTGCGACGGTGGCATGGTCGAACTCCGGCCTAGAGTTATAGCAAGTTCGACGCCGTCCGGCACGGGTGATGGCCTGAGGTATCATCCAGCCCGACCATGCGCCTCTTCCGTTGCCGTCATGCCCTCGTGCTCGACCATCCGTCTGGCTGGTTCGCGCTTCCGTCCACGTCCTGGGACGCGGCGATCAACCGCGACGATCTGCACGCGTGGCTGCAGTCCACGACTGCCGGATTGACGCCGCTCGCGGCGCCGCCGTCGCCGTCGGAGATCCTGGCGCCGATCGGCTCGCAGGAGGTGTGGGCGGCCGGCGTCACCTACTTCCGTTCGCGCACGGCGCGGATGGAGGAGTCGAAGTCGGCGGGCGGCGGCGACTTCTACGACCGGGTGTACGGCGCCGATCGGCCGGAGCTGTTCTTCAAGGCCAGTCCGCATCGCGTGAGCGGCCCCGGCGCGCCGGTACGCATCAGGCGAGACGCGCACTGGAACGTGCCCGAGCCAGAGCTGACGCTGGCGGTGACGTCGAGCGGCGCCATTGTCGGCTACACGATCG
This sequence comes from Vicinamibacteria bacterium, assembly GCA_963719755.1. Taxonomy (GTDB): domain Bacteria; phylum Acidobacteriota; class Vicinamibacteria; order Vicinamibacterales; family JAENWD01; genus JAENWD01. The sequence continues at coordinate 547,023 of CAVRDA010000018.1, forward strand.
GCAACGACATGAGCTCGCGCGACATCGAAGGCGAGAATCCGCTCTACCTGCCGCAGGCGAAGGTCTACGACGCGTGCTGCGGCCTCGGACCGGCGATTTACGTGACCGAGTCGCCGCTGCCGCCCGAGACCGAGATTCGCGTCGTCATCCGCCGCGGCGGGCAGGTGGCCTTCGAGGGCGCGACGACGCTGGCGTCGATGAAGCGGACGCCGCGGGAACTGGTGGACTACCTGTTTCGCGACAACAGCTTTCCGCACGGCTGCCTGATGCTCACCGGCACCGGCGTCGTGCCGCCGGACGCCTTCACGCTGGCCGCCGGCGACGAGGTCGCGATCACGATCGAGCCGATCGGCACGCTGGTGAATCCCGTCACGGTGGGAGCGTGACGACGTTTCCGCTGAAGGTGTGGGCAGGGCGGTGGGCGGTGTGCCGGCTCGCGCCGGACGCGCTGGTGCCTGCGTGGGCTGCCGCCGTCGCCGCGCGGCTGCACGTCGTCGCGCGCACCGAAGCGGAGCTGTCGATTGTCATGCCCGAAGGGCAGGTGCCGGCGATGGTCGTCGCCGAGCGCGGATTTCGCGTGATCGAAGTGGTGGGCCCGGTGCCGTTTGCCGTGACCGGCCTGATGGCGTCGCTGGCGACGCCGCTGGCAGCGGCGGGCATCAGCCTGTTCCCGGTCGCGACCTACGACACCGATTACGTGCTGATCAAGGAAGACGCGCTGCGGCAGGCGGTCGACGTGCTGCGCGGCGCCGGGTTCACCGTGTCATGACACGTCGCGACTTCCTGCGCGCCTCGCTGGCCGCGCCGCTGGCGCCCGGCGTCGTGGCGCGCCTGCGGCAGACCGGTCGGTCGGGGATGGTCGCCACCGCGACCGGGCCCATCGCACCCGAGGCGATGGGCGTGACGCTGGCGCACGAGCACGTGCTCGTGGATTTCATCGGCGCCGATCGCGTGTCGCCCAACCGCTACGATCGCGACGCGGCGTTTGCGGCGGCCCTGCCGCACCTGAAGAGGATCTACGCGCTCGGCTGCCGCACGCTGGTCGAGTGCACGCCCGCGTATCTCGGCCGCGATCCGCTGCTGCTGCGCCGGCTGTCGGAGGCCTCGCGCCTGCACATCCTGACGAACACCGGCTACTACGGCGCGGCCAACGACAAGTTCCTGCCGCCGCACGCCTTCACCGAGACGGCCGATCAGCTGTCGCGGCGATGGATCGCGGAAGCGCGCGAGGGACTGGATGGCACCGGCATCACGCCGGCGTTCATGAAGATTGGCGTCGACGCGGGGCCGCTCTCGGAGGTGGACGCGAAGCTTGTTCGCGCGGCCGCGCGCACGCACCGCGCCACGGGCCTGCCGATCTACTCGCACACCGGCGACGGCGTGGCGGCACTCGCGCAGCTGGCGGTGCTCGACGAGGAGCGCGTGCCGCTCTCCGCGTTCGTCTGGGTGCACGCGCAGAACGAACGCGATGGCGCCGTGCACGCCGAGGCCGCGCGGCGCGGCGCCTGGGTGTCGTTCGACGGCATCAGCGCCGAGAGCCACGACGGTCATCTCGGCGCCGTGCTGGCGATGCGGGAGGCCGGCAGCCCTCGGCCGCGTGCTGCTGTCGCAGGACGCCGGCTGGTATCACGTCGGCGAGCCCGGCGGCGGCACCTATCGCCCGCACGACTACATCTTCACGACGTTCCTGCCCGCTCTGCGCGCCCGCGGCCTCACCGCGCAGGACGAGCGCCGGTTCCTCATCGACAACCCCAGACAGGCGCTCGCCGCACGCTGAACCGGCGGCGCGCGGCACTGCACGCTGCACGTAGCACTGAGGCACCAGCACCGCACGCAGCACGCAGCACGCAGCACGAAGCACGAGGCACGCGCCACGACTAGGGGCTCCCCCCCGCCCCACCCCAATATCTGCCATCTTGATTCCCCGCCCGCCGCCCGTTACGATAGGCGAACAAAAAGCGAATAAACACAAAATCCCATTCAAATCCGCGCAATTTGTAATCGTCAACCGTCAACCTTCAATCGTCAATTTCCGTGTACATCGAACTCCACACCGCCTCCGCCTTCTCCTTTCTGCGCGGCGCCTCGCTGCCGGAAACGCTCGTGGAGCGCGCCGCGGCGCTGGAGTATGCCGCCATCGCACTGGTCGACCGCGACGGGCTCTACGGAATTCCGCGCTTCCACAAGGCGGCACAGGCGGCCGGGATCAAGGCGATCGTGGGCGCAGAATTGTCGATTGGCGAGTTGCGGGTTGACGATTGGGGATTCTGACTCCGCGAAATCCCGAAATCCCAATCGCCAATCCGTCAATCCCCAATCGCCAATTCTCCTGGAGCCTTCCCGTCCTCGTCGCCTCGCGCACGGGCTATCAGAACCTGTCGCGTCTGCTGACGCGGATGAAGCTCGGCGCGCCGAAAGGGGAGGGCGCGCTCACGCTCGACGATCTCGACGGGCACGTGGGCGGCCTCGTCGCGCTGCCGGGGCGGTCGCTGCTCAACGCGCGGCAGCACGGCGTCGGCGGGCTGCTCGACCGGCTGGTCGGCATCTTCGGCCGCACGGGCGTCCACGTCGCGCTCACGCGGCTGCTGGATCGCGCGGAAGAGATCGACAACGAGTCGCTGATCGATCTGGCTGCGGCCTATCGCGTGCCGCTCGTGGCCACCGGCGGCGTGCGCTTTGCCGCCGCTGACGAGCGCCCGCTGCACGACGTCTTCACCTGCCTTCACCACAAGACGACGCTGGCGCAGGCGGGGCGGCGGCTGGTCGGCAACGCCGAGCGCTACCTGAAATCGCCGGAGGCGATGGCGGCGCGCTTTGCCGATCTCCCGCAGGCGGTGGCGGCGACGCGGGAGCTGGCCGATCGGCTGGAGTACACGATGGCCGATCTCGGCTATCGCTTTCCGGAGTATCCGGTGCCGCCGGGCGAGACCATGATCTCGTTTCTGCGGAAGATCGCGGAGGTCGGGGCGCGCGAGCGCTATCGGCCGTATCACGACCGAGCCCGCGTGCAGATCGCGCGCGAGCTCGACCTCATCGAGAAGCTCGATCTCGCCGGCTACTTCCTGATCGTCTGGGACCTGATCAACTTCTGCCGGCAGCGCGGCATCCTCGTGCAGGGACGCGGGTCGGCCGCCAACAGCGCCGTCTGCTACAGCCTGGGCATCACCGCCATCGACCCGGTCGGGATGGAGCTGCTCTTCGAGCGCTTCCTGTCGGAAGAGCGCGGCGAGTGGCCCGACATCGACCTCGACCTGCCGAGCGGCGATCGCCGCGAGCGCGTGATCCAGTACGTCTACGAGCGCTACGGCCAGCTTGGCGCGGCGATGACCGCCAACGTCATCACCTATCGCAATCGCAGCGCGACGCGCGAGGTCGGCAAGGCACTTGGCTTCGACGCGGATCTGATCGACCGGCTGGCCAAGTTGATGCACCGCTTCGAGTACGTCGACAGCAGCGAGACGCTGTCGCGCCATCTGCGCGATCTCGGCGTCGACGGCGCCGACGTCGCGGATGCGGCAGTTTGCCGATCTCTGGCACCGCATGCAGGACCTGCCGCGGCACCTCGGCCAGCACAGCGGCGGCATGGTGATCTGCCAGGACCGCCTCGATCAGGTGGTGCCGCTCGAGAACGCCAGCATGCCCGGGCGCGTGGTGGTGCAGTGGGACAAGGAAGACTGCGCCGACATGGGCCTCATCAAGGTGGACCTGCTCGGCCTCGGCATGATGAGCGTGCTGCAGGACGCGCTGGTGCTGGTCAACGGCACCGAGGCGACGGACTCTCCATCTGCGCCATTTCGTCAACCGTCAACCATCAACCGTCAACCGTCAACTTCCAACTCCCAATCGCCAATCGTCAATCCTCAATCGCCAATTCTCGATCTCGCCCACCTCCCCCCGGACGACCTCTCGTCTACAAGATGCTCCAGGAGGCCGACACCATCGGGCTCTTCCAGGTGGAGTCGCGCGCGCAGATGGCGACGCTGCCGCGATTGAAGCCCGACTGCTTCTACGACCTCGTCGTGCAGGTGGCGATCATCCGGCCCGGGCCCATCGTCGGGCAGATGGTGCACCCGTTCCTGAACCGGCGCGCCGGGCGCGAGCCGGTGGTCTACGCCCATCCGTCGCTGGAGCCCATCCTGCGGCGCACGCTGGGCGTGCCGCTCTTCCAGGAGCAGCTGCTGCGGATGGCGATGGCGGCGGCCGGCTTCACCGGCGGTCAGGCCGAGGAGCTGCGGCGCGCGATGGGGTTCAAGCGATCGGAGAAACGCATGCGGGTCATCGAGGGGCAGTTACGCGAGGGCATGGCCCGCCAGGGCATCACCGGCGAGACCGCCGAGCAGATCATCACGTCCATCGTGTCGTTCGCGCTGTATGGCTTTCCCGAGTCGCACGCCGCCAGCTTCGCCCACATCGCCTATGCCAGCGCGTATCTGAAGGTGCACTACCCGGCGGTGTTCTACACGGCGCTGCTGAACAACCAGCCGATGGGCTTCTATCATCCGGCCACCCTGGTGAAGGACGCGCAACGGCACGGCGTGCACTTCGCCCCCGTGGATGTCGAGGCCTCGGACTGGGACTGCACCATCGCCCCCGACGGACGGGTGCGGCTGGGACTGCGCTATGTCGCCGGATTGCGCGAGCAGGTCGGCCGCGCGATTGCCGCCGTCGTCGTCCAGCCGCCCGCGCCGCCTTCGCGCTGCCCGAAATGCGGCTGCGACGACCGCTCGATGCTGGAAGTGCACGCACGTGGCACTCGGCGCCGGGCACACGGCACCCGCGCAACCAGGCAATCGGCAAGTGGGAGTGTTTCTGTAACCTCTGCGCCCACGACTGGACCGCGCCGCAGCCCCAGCCGCGCAAGTTCACCTCGCCCGAGGATCTGATCAGGAAGACCGGCGCCCGCCGCGACGAGCTCACCGTGCTCGCCGAAATCGGCGCGCTGGCCGCCTTCGGCTACGACCGCCGCGCGGCGCTCTGGCAAATCGAGAAGGCCGTACGGCCGGAAGGGGAACTTTTTGAATTGGCGATTGACGATTGGGGATTGACGATTACGTCGGGGCAACCCGGCGGCTCGTGCCCAGGAGGTGACGTTCGACCAGGGCCACGGCTCGAGAGTGCAACAGACGCTGACGCGGGCGAGATGGCGGCGTGCAGTACCGGAACCGGGCGTTGCCCCGCCGGAATCGTCAATCGTCAATCGTCAATCGTCAATGTCACCGCTGTCACCAATGACCCCCCTCGAGCGCATGTCCGCGGACTTCGCGGGGACCAGCCTCACCATCGGCCCGCATCCGATGTCGTTTCATCGGCCGGCGCTCGCGCTCAAGGGCGTGCTGCGGGCGGTAGACCTGCCGCGGCAGCGGCCGGGGCGCCGCGTGCGCGTGGCCGGCTGCGTGATCACGCGTCAGCGGCCCGGCACCGCCAAGGGCTTCGTCTTCCTCACCCTCGAGGACGAAACCGGCATCAGCAACATCATCGTCCGGCCGAAGATCTACGACGCGCAGCGGCTGGCCATCATCGAGTCGTCGTTCGTGATCGTGGACGGCCTGCTGCAACTGCAGGACGGCGTCACCGCCGTGCAGGCCGAGCGAGTGCTGCCGCTCGACGGCGTGCCGCTGGAGGTCGAGTCACACGACTTCCGGTAGGTGAACCTCGAGGTTTCGTCGGGTTTCGTCGGGTTTCGTCTGGTTTCGACGGGTTACGTCAGGACTTGCCGATACCTGCCCAACCCGCCGCAACCTGTCGCAACCTGTCGCAACCTGTCCAACCCGTTCTATCATCCCGGCCGTGCCCGCCCCCACCACGCCCGCGGCCCGCCTTCCGCTGCTCGACGCCCTTCGCGGCTTCGCGCTGTTCGGCATCTTCCTCCTCAACCTCGCGCAGCTTTCGGGGTTCATCTACATGACCCCCGCCGACATGGCGGCGTTGCCGACGGCCGCCATCGATCGGCCCATCGCGCTGGTGATCGTCTGGCTTGGCTACGGCAAGTTCTATTCGCTCTTCTCGCTGCTCTTCGGCATCGGCTTCGCGCTGCAGCTGGAATCGGCGGCGCGCGCCGGTGATGCGGGCCTTCGCCGGTTCAAGCGCCGGCTGCTGGTGCTGCTCGCCATCGGCCTGATCCACCTGACGTTCATCTGGGAAGGGGACATCCTCACGCTCTACGCCCTGCTCGGATTCGTCCTCATCCCGTTGCGCCGCCTGTCGCAGCGTGCGCTGCTGGTGACGGCCGCTGTCCTGGTGGCGATGCCGGTGCTGCAGCAGATCGCGATCGTCGTCTCGCACGGCGCGCTCGATCCCGGTGCGCCGCTGCTCGAGATGGGCGGCCGGTGGCAGGTGGCGATGGGCTTTTCGGCAGATGCCATGCCATACCCGACCCTCAAGCACGCGAGCCTGGCCGAAACCGTGCGCTTTCAGATCTGCGGCGTCTGGTTCCGCTATGCGGACCTGCTCACATCGGGCCGTCCGTTCAAGGTGCTCGCGATGTTCGCCCTCGGGCTGTGGGTGGGACGAAGCGGGATGCTCCGCGACATGGAGCCGTGGGTGCCGACGCTCGGCCGGGTCCGTCGGTTGTGCCTGCTCGTCGGATTGCCGGCCGCGCTGGCCCACGCGGTCCTACTGCTCACAGGCACGCCGCCCAGATCGACGTTGAGCATCGTCGACGCGGCGGTGTACGCGTTGGGCATTGCGCCGCTGTCGCTGGCCTACGCGTCCCATGGTGCGCTGCTCTGGCGACGGCCGGCCTGGAACGACCGGATGTCGCGCCTCATCCCGGCCGGACGCATGGCGCTCACCAACTACCTGACGCAGACGGCGATTGGGATCTTCCTGTTCTTTGGCGTCGGTCTTGGCCTGATGGGCGCGGTCGGCCCTGCGCTCTGGCCGGCGATCGCCCTGACCGTCTTCGCGCTCCAGTGCGCGTTCAGCTGGTGGTGGCTGAGCCGCCACCAGTTCGGCCCCATGGAATGGCTCTGGCGCCGCGCGACGTACGGCCAGCTCAGCCGTTGACGCATGACGATTACGGATTTCTGCTCGTCCCGGGACGTTTCTCGCAACTCGCGGCACCCGCCCGGCGTCTTAGGTAGCACGTGCTCGCAGTGGGCACGCCCTAATCCGTCAGGAGTCAGTTCGCTATGTCGATTATTCGTGTGATAGGTGCAGGCGTCGTGATGGTGCTTGCGGCCGCGCCCTCCGCGCTCGCTCAGGTCGAGGTCAGCGGCAACATCGGCTACGTCTCGTCAGAAGGAGTGACGACCGACGGCATTCTGGCCGGCGACGGGAACATCTACGACGAGATCAGTCCGGTATCGGGGCTCGGCTACCACTTCACGTTCGGCGTCATGGCTGGCGAGCAGTTCGAGGTCGGGTTTCTCTGGGGACGCCAGCAGAGCGAACTGGAGGTCGGCGGCACCAACGCCGTCACCATCGGTGACATGAACATCGACAACTACCACGGCTACTTCCAGTACAACTTCGGGGACTCGTCGAGCAAGGTGCGCCCCTTCCTCATGGGCGGCCTCGGCGCGACCAAGTACGGCAACGTGGACTTCACGCGTCTCAACGGCCAGGCAGGCACCATCGACAGCAACACACGCTTCTCGACGACGTGGGGCGGCGGCGTCAAGGCCTACGCGAGCGACCACCTGGGGTTCCGGGCCGCGGCGCGGTGGACGCCGACCTACGTCAAGTCCGACGACGCCGGCTGGTGGTGCGATCCGTACTGGGGTTGCTACCTGGTGTCCGAGGCCCAGTACTCGAACCAGTTCGAGTTCTCGGGCGGCGTCATCGTGCGCTTCTAAGCGCGCGGCTGCGGACGAGCCGGCGTACTGGACCAAAGTTCCATAGACCAGCGCGTTGCGGTTCGCTAGCGTAACCGCATGCCCAGTCGTGAACGTGAAGGCGATCCGGAGGACGACCTCCTCCGGCGCCTTCGCTCTGGCGAAGGCGCCGCGCTCGCGACGCTCGCGGAGCGCCATGGCGCGCGGATTCGGCGCCCAGGCCGAGCGCTATCTCGACAACCGCGAGGACGCAGAAGAGGTGGTGCAGGACGTGCTCGTCAAGGTGTGGCGTCACTTGGCCCGGTTCCGGGAGGACGCCGCGCTGACGTCGTGGATCTACCGCATCACGTTCAACACGGCGATGTCGCACCTGCGCAGACGCAACCGTGCCTTGTCGATCCACGGTCCGACGCCCGGCGATATCTCTCGCGCGGCTCGCCGGGCCCAGCCGGCCACACCATCGGGAAGCGCCGAGGAGGCCACCCTCAGACGCCAGTTTCGCAGCCGATTCGAGCAGGCGCTCGCGGTCATGCCCGACATCTACCGGACACCGGTGATACTCCGTCATGTCGAGGAACTGTCGATTGAAGACGCCAGCCGCGTCCTGCAGCTCAACCAGCAGACCTTCAAGTCCCGCGTGCATCGCGGGCGGCGGCTCCTGCGGCGCCACCTCGTGGACTTCCGCGACGGCCTCGACATGCGGCCGCCGTCTGCCCCCTCGTAGCGGACGCTCAGTCCGGGATCTTTCGCCCGTACCCCAGCTCGGCGCCGCCGGAGATCACGTAGTCGGCGCCGCTCGTGAACGTCGCTTCGGTCGCCAGGAACAGGCAGAGGCGCGCCACTTCCTGCGCCGTGCCCATCCGGCCCATCGGCTGCGCTGCCTCGCCGTCGGCGCGCGTGCGCCGCGGATCGGTCGAGGCGTCCACCGCCTCCTGCCAGAGCGGCGTGTCGATGTTGCCCGGCGAGATCGCGTTGACGCGTACCCCGCTTGCGGCCTCGTCGATGGCCAGGGCCTTCGTGAAAGCCACCACCGCGCCCTTGGTCGCGACGTAGGTCGTGGCCTGACGCTGGCCGATGGTGGCCACCAGGCTGGCGATGTTCACGATGCTGCCTTTCGACGTGCGCAGGAAGGGGAGCGCCGCACGGCAGCCCGCGAACACGCTGACGACGTTGAGCGCCAGCAGCGCCTCGAATTCCGCGACCGTGAAGTCGTCGATCGGACGGTGCGGCGGGTGCCAGCCGGCGTTGTTCACCAGGCAGTCCAGCCGTCCGAGGCGCGTCGCGGTCGCCGTGACGAACGCCGCAAATGCCCCGGCGTCAGCGACGTCGCAGATCGAGAACTCCGCGCGCCCCGGTCCCCGCGCTGACGTCGACGACGCCAGCGCGTCGCCTTCCGCCGGCAGGTTCGAGCAGAAGACGACGTGACCGCCTGCGGCGGCGAACGTCTCCACGCACGCGCGCCCGATCCCCCGGGTGCCGCCGGTGACGAGGACGACGCGCCCGTCGAACGTCATGGGTTGGTGGTCGGAATCTCTCGACGCTTCACGACGCCGCGGTCCACGGTCTTGGAGAGGCGCGAGATGACCTGGAAGTGCAGGTCGTCGCCGATCAGCTCGAACAGCATGAAGCTGAGGTCGGTGTCGAAGCCGGCCTCGAACATCGGGCCGCGGCGGATGTTGCCTTCGCGCAGCTTGCCGGCGGATCCGGCGGTGAAGTAGGCGATGCCATTCTGCGGCTTCAGGCGCTCGTAGAAGTGCTCGTGGCCGGCCAGCACGACGCTCACGCCGTACTTCACGAACAGCGGCTCGATGAACGTCCGCAGGTCTTCGTCAGAGCCGTGGCGCTTGCCCGACGAGTAGATCGGGTGGTGCATGTAGGCGATCTTCCACTTCGCGTCCGAGTCGGCCAGCGCCTTCTCCAGCCACTTCACCTGGTCGGTGGACATGTAGGTGCTGTCCACCACGAAGAACGCCGCGTCGCCCTTCTTGAAGGTGTAGAAGCGCTTGCCGTCCATGTTGAACGGCTTGTAGTGGATCTGGATGTTGGGCTCGTCGTGGTTGCCGAGCGCGGCGTAGAACGGCACGTCGGCGTCGAGCACCGCCTTGTACGGAATCTCGAACTTCTTCTGGAAGTCTCGCGGCGTCTCGCGGCCGTAGATGTTGTCGCCGAGCATCAGGACGAACGAGAACGGGAACAGCTGACGTGCGGCGGCGAAATGCGCGGCCAGCTGGTACTGCCGGCCCGAGCCGCTGCCGCTGTCGCCGATGACGGCGAACTTCAGCGAGTCGCTCTGGTTGGGGAGCACGATCTCGATCGCCGCCCACGTCGCGGCGGGCACGGCCAGCAGGCAGGCGACGAGCAGGACGGACGCTGGTCGGTTCGGCGATCGAGTGAGCACGGCCTAGAGGGCTCCTGACGGGTCGGCGGCCGGCGGCGGCACAGGCGCCGGCGGACCGCTCAGTCGCTCGCGCACGCTGCGGACCGCCGCGCCGATGGCGAACGACGCGTTGAAGACGTGGTCGACGTGCAGCGGCCCGGCCAGCTGGTAGCGGCCGATGGCGCCGAGGCCGGCCGAGGCGATGCAGCCGCAGTTCTGGCAGTCGGGCCGCCCGCCGAACTGGCAGGGGGTGATCCGCGTGCCGAGGTCCGCCGAGAACGACTTGGTGACCCGCGCGAAGATGCACTCCTCGGGCGAGGCCGGCGGCTTCGCGTAGACCTCGATCATGCCCCTCGGCATCTCGATCTTGGAGAACCGCTCGCGCAGCGCGAACAGCGTCGTCACGACCTCCTGCCGGTCTTCGGGACGCAGCTTCTCGGCCGACTCCTCGCCGATCTGGGGCGTATAGAGGCTGAACCAGATCTTGCGGCAGTGCGGCTGCTCCTGCCAGAAGCGAACGAACTCCTCCAGGTACCCGCTCCGCTGCACCAGCTGGCGGGTCACGGTGCAGTGCACGACGACCTTCTGCCCGACGATGTGCTTCAGGATCCGGTCGTAGGTCGCCGGCGCGCGGCGGACGTCGTGCTCGGCCGGCAGCCCGTCGATCGAGACGACGATCGACAGGCGCGGAATCGACGCCCACTCGATTGGAATCGGCCTCACGGCCGAGGTCACCACCTGCACGTAGAGCCCGCGCGCCGACAGCTGCGGCAGCAGCTCGTTGAGCTCCCGATAGCGGACGAGCGGCTCGCCGCCGACGATCGACACGTGCAGCGGCTTGTGGCTGTCGATGAGCGCGTGCACGCCTCGGATGAGGTCCTGTCCTTTGAAGTCGCGCACCTCGCGCAGAGTGGTCACGCCACCGAGATGGTCCTCTCCGTAGGCATAGCAGCCGGGGCAGCGCAGCGGACACTCTCGCGTGATTTCGATTGAAAGCGACGGCGCATATCCGTTGAGGATGCGTGCCCACGAGTTGAAAATGCCCTTCATTCCACCTCCAAAACCGTCTCTGCCGTCAGAGCGCATCAACTATAGCAGGCCCTGAATGTTATCTTTAGACGCATATGATCGAGAGACGGCGTTCGAGGATTTCCGGTTGGGGCGTGTATGCGACCAGGGCCATCACGAAGAACACGCGGATCGTCACCTACGACGGCGAGCGCATCACGCACAAGGAGAGCCGGGATCGCGAAGACAAGTATCTCGAGAAGGGCCAGATCTGGTGCTTCACGCTGAACAACCGCTGGGTGATTGACGCGCACGTCGGCGGCAACGTCGCCCGCTTCATCAACCACTCCTGCAAGCCGAACTGTTACTCCCAGGTCAACGAACGGCGTCATCTGGATTCGCGCCGCCCGCAACATACGCAAGGGCGAAGAGTTGAGCTACGACTACAACACCACCGGCACCGCCAAGATCCTCTGCCGGTGCCGGCCGGACTGCAAGAACTCGATATGAGCCGCCGCGGGCTGGTGTATCTCCACGGGTTTGCCAGCTCGCCGCGATCGTCGAAGGCACGCTTCTTCGAGGGCCGCGCCGCCGCGGCGGGCTTCGCCTTCGAGTGCCCCGACCTGAATCAGCCGGACTTCACGACCCTCTCGGTCAGCCGCATGATCGACGACGTCGATCGCGCCATCGGGCGATGCGGCGAGGGGCCGGTGGCGCTGGTCGGGTCGAGCCTGGGCGCGTTTGTCGCGCTGCACGCCGCGGCGCGCGAAGCGGCCGCGCGCGGCCCGGCCTCGCGCGTCGATCGCCTGGTGTTTCTTGCCCCCGCCCTCGATCTCGTCCGCAGCCTCGAGGAGGACTTCGGACCCGCCAGGATGGCCGCCTGGCAGGAGAGCGGCGGGTTGGAGATCTTCCATTACGGCGACAACGCGATGCGCACGCTCGGATGGGATTTCATGCCCGACGCGCGCCGCTACGACAGCGACGGCGTGGCGGTCGATCTGCCCGTGCTCATCTACCAGGGCCGGAGAGACGACGTGGTCAAGCCGGAAGGCGTGGAGCGATGGGCCGCGACCCGGCCCTCGGTGACCCTTCGCCTGGTCGATGACGGACACCAACTGCTCGACCATCTCGAGGTGATGTGGGCCGACGTCGCGCGATTCCTCGGAGACCCATGACCTGGCGGTCTGCCCGCGCCGGCCTGATGGCCGCCCTGTGCCTCCTGGCGGGCAGCTGGCAGCTCGTCGTCGCGCGACAGCCCCCGGCGCGTCCGGCGGCGAAATACGCCTGGGCGATCGTCGACTGGCGCACCGGCCAGGTCGAACAGGCCGAGGAGCTCGCGCGGCTTCGCGAGCCGGCGCCGCCCGGATCGCTCGTGAAGCTGGCGACGCTTGCGGCCGCCTTCGCCGCCGGGCTGGCCGACGCCGACACGCGCGTGCCGTGCGCCGGCGAGGCCGAGGTGAAGGGGCAGGTCGTCCGATGCAGCCATCCCCGCCTGCGCCATCCCGTGCGTCCGGCCGAAGCGCTGGCGGTGTCGTGCAACGTGTGGTTCGCGAGCATCGGCTCGCGGCTCGCCAGGTCGCGCCTCGACGGCACGCTCACCGCGCTCGGCCTGCCGCCATCGCCGCGCGGCGCGCCGATGCCGCTGGCCGCCACGGGTCTCAGCGCATCGAAATCGCCGCCGCTGGCCTGGATTGAAGCGCTCGCGCGTCTCCTGCGCGAGCCCTCGGCCGTGTCGCTGACGCCAGCCGCGCGCGCGACGATCGTCGAGGGACTGCGCGGCGCCGCGCTCTACGGCACGGCCGGCGGCTTCAGCGAACGCGGGCTGGATGTCGTGGCCAAGACGGGGACCGCCACTGCCGCAGCCGGCGGCAGCCTCGGCCTCGTCGTCGCCGGCTGGCCGGCGAGCGCGCCGACGCGCGGCATCGTGCTCGTCGCCGGCGGGGTGGCAGGGAAGGACGCCGCCGACCTGGCCGCGCAAGTCGTCGCGGCCGCCTCCGCGCCGAACGCACTGAAGCGTCCCCCCGCGAGCGAAGCGAGCGCCCCCTCTGCGAGCGCAGCGAGCAGACCCCCAGTGCCTCCGCGAGCGAAGCGAGCGCCCCCCCCGCGAGCGCAGCGAGCAGAGCCCCCGGTCCCTCCGCGAGCGCAGCGAGCGCCCCGGTAAGGGTCGGCGTCCCCCGCAGCGGCGGCGGCTACGCCGTGCAGACCTTCGCGCTCGAGGACTACGTTGCGCGCGTCCTGGCCGGCGAAGCGGCCGCGGCAAGTCCCCCCGCGGCGCTCGAAGCGCTGGCGATTGCCATACGCACGTTCGCCTTCGCCAACCGCGGCCGGCATCAGCGCGACGGCTTCGACCTCTGCACGCTCACCCATTGCCAGGTCATCCGCGAGCCTTATGCCGCGGCCCGCGCGGCCGCGGCCGCCACGGCCGGTCAGGTGCTGCTGGCGGACCGTGTCCCGGCGAGCGTCTTCTACACCGCCTCGTGCGGCGGCCGCACGGAGCGCCCGTCGGCGGTCTGGCCCGGGGCGGAAGACCCGTCGTACCTGCCGTCGAAGCGCGATCGCGCGTGCGGCGGCGAGCCGCGATGGGCCGCCGAGATTCCGGTGCAGGACCTGCAGCGGACGCTGCTGGCGGCGGGCTTCCGGGGCACGGAGTTGCGCGACGTCGATGTCTCCGGCCACACCTCGTCCGGGCGCGTCGCCAGCGTGCGGCTGAAGGGGATGACGCCCGACGAGATCTCCGGCCAGGACCTGCGCATGATCGTCGGGCGGGCGCTGGGCTGGCACCTGCTGAAGAGCACCGACTTCAAGGTCCGCCGCACGGGAGCCGGCTACCGGTTCGAAGGCGGCGGCTTCGGGCACGGCGTCGGGCTATGCGTGCTCGGGTCCGTGCGGCGCGCCGAGGAGGGGGAGTCGTCGCGGCACATCCTCCACGAGTACTTTCCCGGACTGCAGATTGGCCAGATGTCGTGGCCGGCGCCGGAGACGGCGGGCCGGGCGGCGCCGCCCCCGCCCACGACTGCGCCCGCTCCCGCGCCCGCGCGAGCTCCGGCGGCCACGCCCCGACAGCCGCCAGCGGCGAGCGGCCGACCGGTGGCCGCCGTCCCTGTGTCCTCCGGCAGGTGCGCCGGCGCGTCACGATCGTCCTCGCGCCGAGCGCCGAGCCGGAGCGCGCAGCCGTCACGCGCTTCGTCCAGGACGCGCTGGGCGACTTGTCGCGCGCGACGGGGAGACCGGCGCCCTCAGGTCTTCGTCTCGTCTTCCACCCGTCGGCAGAGAGCTTCCGCCGTGAGACCGGAGAGTCGTGGTGGATGGCAGGGCGGACGCGCGACGGTCGGATCGATTTGCTGCCGCTCTCCGTGCTGCGCGAGCGCGGTACGACCGACACCACATTGCGGCACGAGCTGGCCCATGCTGTCATCGGATCGGCGCTCGACGGACGCGCCGAGTGGGTGAAGGAAGGCGTGGCGATGTACTTCGCCGGGGAGCCGCCGCCGTCGTCGCTGCTCGACGGCAACAACGTGCCTCGCCGTGTCCGCTGCCCGAGCGACGACGACCTGCGCCGGCCGATGTCCGCGGCGACTGCCCGCCAGGCCTACGGTCTGGCCGCGGCCTGCGTCGCGCGCGCGATCGCCGAGGGCCGCGCCTGGTACGACATTCGATAGCGCTACGAGCGCTCGCCCTCGACGCGGCCCGCGCGCAGCACGAGCGACCATCCCGCCGCCATCGTCGCCGCAAGCACGATGAACTTCGTGCCGACGAACCACGGCTCGACCCCGAGGGCGAGCGCCTTCGGCCGCCAGTCCACGATCGACCACGGCAGCGCGACGAGCAGCGCGAAACAGGCCGTGACCGTCAGCAGCCGCCGCGGCCTGAATGCCGCCCGCAGCCACGACATGCTGGCCGCGGCGCGAACGCCGCCGGCGACGAGCGCGCCGAGCAGCGAGACGGCGAGCGTCAACCCCAGGGACCAGCGGACCAGCGCCACCGTCCAGACGATCGCCGCGTGGATCCAGGCGGTGTTCGTGCGACCGGTGCGCGCGATGAACGCGGCGTCGATCTGGCCGGAGACGCGCGTGTGCCATTCGAGGAGCGCGCCGGTTGTCCACCAGATCAGGCCGAAGAGCCCCGTGGCGAGCAGGCAGGGAACGACGTGCCGCACCCCCGACAGCAACGCCTGGCCCGCCGGCCGCGCTTCATCCCACGCCGCGAGCGCGCCAGCGTGAAGACTTGCCGCGAGGACGACCAGCACCACCACCAGCATCGCCGACAGGGCGAGCATCCAGATGGAGCTCTCGGGCACCTGCAGCAGTCCCCAGAAGAGCGCGAGCCACGCCGCATGACCGCCCAGCAGCCAGAGCGAGATGAGCGCGAGGCGTCGAATCACCGTGCCCCTCCATCGCCTGCCGGCACGACCTTCATCGAGATCGGCGTCGTCGACGCGGAGACGTCGGGGACGTACATCGGTGTCACCTGCGCGGGCATGGCGCGGAATTCGCCGAGCGAGACGACTTTCAGCAGGTACCAGAACTCGATGCGTCCGCCGGGCAGGCCGTCCTGGAAGAAGACCGCGCGATCGTCGCGGAACTCCTGGCGTGCGCCCCATGGCCGCGAGCGCCGCTTTTCGAGCGGGTAGAGGCTGTCGTCGGCAATCGTCTCGGCCCCGGCCGGCAGCGGGTCCTCGATGAGCAGGTAGCGCCAGTCCTCCGCGCCTGCAACCGTCAGCCGGACGAGCACGACGTCGCCCGGGACGGCGGTGCCGTCAAACGGCGTCTCACGATACACGATGCGATTCTGCTGCGGCTGCGAGCGCAGCATGAAGTACTCACGCGCGATCGCCAGCTTCCGGCCGCCGGTCCGTTCGATGGGCGTTCGCGTGTCGAAGTAGCGCGCCGAAGCGGACCAGTAGAGCGCCCCCGTGCCTCGCCTGGTCAGCGCGATCGTGTTGCCGCCCTCGCGCCCGGCCGCGGAGACGACCACGGGATCCGGCGCGGTCAACGAGGCGGCATCGAAGCTGACCGGTCTGGCGGGGCCGCCGTTGATCGCGACGTCGACAGAAAACGGCGACGTCTCTTCCCCGCGCGCCTTCATGAAGGCGGTGAGGCCGTAGAGCGCCATCGCGGTCTGCTTCGTCGTCACCCAGTACGCGCCCGACTGGCGATGGGCCAGCACGTAGCGCACCGCCGATTCCAGGACACGAGGCTTGCGGCGCATGCGCGACCAGCGCCTGTATCGCCGTCGCCGTCGCCTCGACGGTCGTGTCGGCCCAGTCCTCGAGCAGCGGGTCGTGGTCGACGTCCCACCAGGCGAGGTCGCCCGTCTGCTTCGCTTCGGCGAGCAGCGCCCTGGCCAGGTCCGCGGCGCGGGGGTCCTTCAGCGCGTCGAGCGCCATCAGCAGCAGCGCGCGGCCGTAAGGCGTCAGTCGATCGCGGCTGCGCCACACGTCGTCGATCGCCGCGGCGCGATCGAAGGGAGCGTCTCCGCGGATCTGGGGCTCGATTCCGGCCGAGGCCGCACGCGTCAGCACGAACAGCATGTAGGCCTTGAGCGCCGGGACGGCGCGCGGATACGTCTTGTAAAGCTCCAGCATCGCGCCCAGGCCCTGGCGGATCTTCCAGTCGTTGACCTCGTAGCCGGCGGCCTTCGTCTCGAGCAGGCCGTACACCGCGTACGCCGTCATGAAGGGATGGTTCTCGTCGGTCTTCCACCACCCCCAGCCGCCGTCTTCGTGCTGGAAGTCGAGCAGGCGGCGAATGCCGGCCGTCACCTGGCGATCGAGCAGGGTCAGCCGCTCGGTGGGCGTGAGCTTCAATTGCGCGAGCGTCCGCGCGACGACCAGGTTTGGCAGGAAGGAAGAGAGGGTCTGTTCGGTGCAGCCGTAGGGGTACGACGTCAGGAAGTCGAGGGCGCCGAGCATCGACCCGGCCAGCGACGGCGCCAGCGAGACCTCGATGCCCCGAGCGGCGGGGTTGCTCTGCGCCGGGATTGCCAGAGTCGCCGTCGCCGTATTCGACGTGGTCAGCGATCCGGACGCGCCGACTCTCCGCTCGAGCCCGAAAGGCCGGACCGGGAAGGAAAGCTCCACCGCGTCGCGATCGCGGTCGGCGGTCGCCGTGCCGGTGACGGTGGCCCGGCCAGAAGCGCCAGCGACGAATCGCCAGTCCAGACGCGCCTCGCCGCCCGCGGCAACCTGCACGCGCGTCTCGGCGGGCGCCCCGGCCGGCGTGAGGCCGGCCGCGTCGAGCGTCAGGTCGATCGCCTTTGCATCCGGCAGGTAGTTGTGCGCGATCACCGGCGTCACGAGCGCATCGCCTTCGGTCAGGAAGCGCGGCGTGATCACGCGGACGATGAGATCCTTGGTGACCGTCGTGCGGGCGACGGCCTGCCCGACGCGGGTGTCCGTCGTCGCGCCGCGCGCGGTGAGCCGCCAGGTGGTGAGCGCGTCCGGATACGTGACCTGGACTTTCGCCTCGCCACGCTGGTCGGTGACGACGTCGGCGAGCCAGTAAATCGCATCGGGGAAATCCTTGCGCACCTGGGGCTGCGCGGGCTTGTCGGCCTTGAAGTCGGCCAGGGAGTACGGGCGCTTCCGCATGGCGAGCAGCATCTGCTGCGAGCCCGAATAGCCGACGAAGAAATACTCCCGCGAGAAGGTCGTCCCGACGCGACTGTAGTTCCGCTGGTAGAAGTAGCGCAGCGGATCGGGCGTGTCGTCGGCCTTTACGCCGTATACGGCCTCGTCGATCACGCCCAGGCTGAATTGCGCGCGAACCGGCTTGCCGTCGGCGTCGACGGCCTTGATCGAGAACCGCCCCGGCTCGCGGGGCCGGCTGACGGCGGCTTCGGCCGTGAGGGTCACCGTCAACTGACGGCTGGCGGCGGGGACCTTCACGCGGCGCTCGGCGCGATGGAGCCGGTCGTCCTTCAGGAACGCGACGTTCACCCAGGTATCGCCGACGTCGCCCTCCTCGATCGGCACCTCGATCGTCCCGTTGCCCTGCGCGCGGACGACCTGGTGCCACGAGACGTTCTGGGCCTCCTTCGTCACGAGCACCTGCGTGTCGAACTCGGCGCCGCGGATGAGGAAGCGCGCGGTCTCTCCCGGCTGGACGGTCCGCTTCTCCGGGATGAGTTCGAGATATTTGTCGTAGCCGACGTCCTCGCCGGTCTGCTCCTGGACGCCCGGCACCCAGAGATAGGTGTCGTCGGTGACGGCGCGGCCGCCGCTGTCGGCGCTCGCGCGGATGCGGTAGTCGCCAGGGACTCGCGGGACCGGCACGCTCCACGTCGCCCGTCCCTCCGCATCGGTCGTGACCGTCCCTGACGACACCTCCGTCGTGCTGTCTGCTTCGTCCCATCGGGCGTTCGGCTTGCGCGCCAGCACTGCGAGTCGAACCGTCGCGCCTGCCTGCGGCTCGCCAAGGTAGCTGACCGCGCGAATCGAGAGCGTCGCCGTGCTGCCGGGCTTTGCGACGTAAGCGTCGAGCGACGCGGCAATCAGGAACGTCCCGACGGTCGCGTGGACGACCGCGCGGCCCGCGACTTCGCGGTTGCTGGCGTCGGCGACCTTGGCCTCGATGCGAAGGCTGTAGTCCCGGTTGTTCTCGTCGGCTTCCGCCGGCAGCGTGATGGTGGCGGTGCCGTTGGCGTCCAGGCGTGCGGTGCTCTCGACGACCTGGTCGTCGCCAAACCAGTAGCCGCCTCCGGCATCATCCTCGTCGTCGCTCCACCGGAGCGGCGAGTAGTACGGCTGCTTGTGCGCGGTGTAGGTCACCTTGCCGTTCGCGACCGGCTGGCCGAAGTAGTAGCGCGCGTTGATTGTCGCGGTGATCTTCCTGCCCTGCACGACGAACCGGTCGAGGGGCGTGACGCGGACCTCGAATTCCGGCTTGCGGTACTCCTGCACCTCGAAGCTGCCGCTGGCGGTGTCCTCGCCCTGGAGGATGGCGATGGAGTAGTCGCCGAGCGCGACGCCGGCGCCCAGCGGGATGTCTGCCGAGACGCCGCCGAACCCGTCCACCGGCCGCCGCTGCCGGTAGATGACCTTGTCGGTCACGTCGGAGACGCGCACCTCGACCTCCTTCACGTCGAACGGCAGCAGCGCGCCGCGCTGCCGCCATCGCAGCAGCCCCTTCACGTGAACCGTGTGTCCGGGGCGGTAGATCGGCTTGTCGGTGTAGACGTAGCCAACCAGCTCGCGCGGGCTCTCTCGCAGGTAGTAGCTGCCAGGATCGCTGGCGACCACCTGTTCGCCGCATCGCGCGACGGAGACGATGTCGTCGGCCTCCACCTGGTCGAGCGAAGCCATGAACACGCCGGTCGGGCCCGTCGTCCCCGACGCGACCGGCCGCTGGTTCGCCATGACCCGCACGTCGCAGCCGGCAACCGGCGCGCCGCTTGCGCGGTCGGCCGCGTAGAGCAGCACCTGGCCGGGAGCCGCCTTGCTGACGAGCCCGATGTCCGAGACGACGACGACCGTGTAGGCGCGGTGCGGCGGCGCGACCGCTTCGACGACGTACATGCCGGGACCGGAGATCTCGATCGGGATCCTGCGGACCTCGGGGTCGCGCATCGCGGGCAGGATCTCCCGCCACGACGTCACCAGCTGCGAAGGGTTCAGCAGCGGCACCTGCGCGAACGTGCTGACCTGCTCGGTCCTGCGACGGACGACCTTGTCGTGGTCCTGGGCCTGCTGTCTCGCGTGCCGGTAGTCGCGGCTGAACTGCCGCCGCACGAACTGCCGAAGGCGCGATCGCCACAGTGACTTCCACTCCGCGATGCGCTCGATCGTCGTCGGCTCCTGGTCGACGGCCGGCGTCTCGCTGCCGAGTTGATGCGGGTCCTTCAGGCCGGCGAGAAACGCGATCGGGTCGCGCACCTTGTAGACCCGGAAGTCGAGCCGCTCGACGCGCTGGAATGTCAGGCACGACCGCCGGCGACTCACGCGTCGTGAAGATCGTGCTGCTCGACAGCGAGAACGCCGGCCGCTCGCCGGCGGACTGCGCCTGCAGGTTGACCCCGGACGCAGAGCAGGCAGGCGACGACGACGGGAAGGACTCGACGGCGAAGACGGGTCATGTCAGCGCGATGAGCCGGAACACGCCGACGAAGGCGCGGTTGGAGGCGTCCGGACGCCAGCGCGGCGCCGGGTGCTGCCGCAGATCCGCCAGTCGCACCTTTCGAATCTCGCCGGGCCCCGCGTCATCTGGTCCCGTATGGTAGACGATGAAGTCCGTGGCCGAGGGATCGAAGCGCGACGGCCCGACGACGATCATCAGGTGATCGGGCTGTCGCTGGGAGGGCTGGCGAAAGTAGAGCAGGTCTCCGGGCCGCGCGTCGGCCGGATCGCGGGAGACGAGCCGCGTGTTCCACCGCACCAGCGTCTTCGCGTCGGCGAACTCGGCGAGCGGATCGCCCGGGACGTCGCTCACACGATAGAGGGGAAGGCGGCCGTCGATCGGCTGCGGGCGCATCCGGACGTCCGGCAGCGCTGGCGCCAGGGGCAGGCGCGCCAGTCGAAGCCACTCGGGAGAGTGCGGCCGAAGCGCCTCGCGCATCGCGTGGCGCACGAGCGCCGCGCAATCGCCGGCGTCGGCTGGCGGCTGATAGTAGGCCGCATCGGCGAGCAGGACAAACCAGGCGCGAAAGGCGGCGCGATCCGATTCGTCAGTCAGCCGGAGCTGCGCGTGCAGCGCCGAGCCCGCGACGAGCGCGAGCGCGACAGCGACGCCGAGCGGCCGGCCCACGCGTGCTACCTCGGAGTCTTCCAGCCGCCGATGGCCGCTCGCATGACGCCGCCAAACGTGCGGAACCCTTCGCCGTTGCCGGTCACGGCGCACGCCGCGGCGCGCAGGCCCATGCCGGTGACCACGAGCGAGCGCGTCAGCGCGCGTCCGGTCAGGCCGTGGTGCTTGGCCATGTAGCGCTCGAGATTCTGGTAATACAGCTGCTTCAGGCGCGCGGCGCCAATCGTCGCCACCGACGCGCCGCCGAGGTGACGGAAGTTCGCGCGCGGCACGAAGAAGATCGTCCAGCCAGCCTCGAGGATGCGGCGGCAGAGATCGACGTCCTCGAACCAGACCGGGAAGAACCGCTCGTCCATGCCGCCGATCTCGTCGAACGTCTGCCTCCGCACCATCAGGCACGTCGCCGCCGGTTGCTCCACCGCCTGCGACGAGGTGTCGTCGATGTCCGCGGCGCTGGCGCGGCGCGTCACGGGGTTGCCGGGCCAGACATGCGACAGCAGCAGCATGTCGGCGGCGATGGTCGAGAACGTCGGCAGCCCCCGCACGTTGGCGGCCCGCTCCCAGTCTTCGGTCATGGTGAGCAATCGGCCGGCGGCCGCGCCGCACGTGATGTGCTCGTCGAGGAACTCGACCAGCCGTTCGAGCGCCTTGGGCGTTGCTTCCGCATCGGCGTTGAGCAGCAGCAGGTAGGTGCCAGTCGCCTCGGCCGCCGCGCGATTGATCCCGGCGCCAAAGCCCATGTTGCGATCGAGGGCGATGAGGCGGACGTGGGGGAACGTCTCGGCGA
The DNA here is from genome assembly GCA_963719755.1 of Vicinamibacteria bacterium. Taxonomy (GTDB): domain Bacteria; phylum Acidobacteriota; class Vicinamibacteria; order Vicinamibacterales; family JAENWD01; genus JAENWD01. Next base: position 568,710 of record CAVRDA010000018.1, read on the forward strand.
CAAACGCCGCGCTGCCGTCGGTGGACGCGTTGTCGACGACGATGATCTCGATGCCCTTCGGCAGCGACTCGAGACAGCGGCCGAGGAAGTCGCGGTTGTTCCAGCAGACGATCAGCGCGGAGACAGTCGATGGCACGCTGGCGAGGATGTTAGCACCGTGCGCCGCGGTCTGTTGCGCGCTGCGTGTTCTTGCGCGCGCGCGATGGGCGTGTCAGAGTTTCCTCATGTTTGCCCCGTCGATTCGAGCCGCGGTCATGGTGCTGGCGGTCGCGCCCGCCCACGCGCAGACACCGGCGCCGGCCCCGGTTGTGGCACCGGGCCAGGTCCGCGTGACGACCGAGACGCCGGCGCTCGTCGCCGAATGGGATCGGCGGCTGTCGGCCATGGCGCGCAGCGGCGCGTTGAAGGTGCGCGAGGAGCGCAAGGCCGCAGGCGCGACGGCTCGCGATCAGTGGCTCGTGCAGCTCCACAAAGGTGTGCCCGTCGTCGGCGGGGAAGTGTGGCGCCGCCTCGAAGGCAGCGCGCTCGTGGAAGCCGACGGCACGCTGTTCGAGCGCATCGACGTCAGCCCGGTCCCGAAGCTGACGCGCGCCGAGATTCAGGCGGCGCTGGCGACGCTCGTCCCGGGGTCGGCCGGCCCCAGCCGGCCGCCGGAGCTGGTCGTACTGCCGACCGCCGACGGGAAGTACGTGCTCGTCTACAGGGCCCGGATCTTCACGGGCACCGATCTGATCGTCTACTACCTCGACGCAGCCACTGGCGCCGTCGTCCTCAGCGAGACGGCTGACGGCCCGCCGCCGCCTCCAGCCAGACGCTGATCGCCACGAGGCGGCCGTCCGCGGACGCGTGAGAGGCGACGCGTCCGCCCGCCGACTCGATAACGGCACGCGCGAGCGGCATCGAGAACCCGAGCCCGCCGGTCCATTCGGCCTCGAAGCTGTCCCCCGACAGGTCGATGTCGACAGGGCGCCGGGCCCGCAGGCGCACGTGTGAGCCCTCGACGGCGCCCTCGACCGCGATCGACTCTCCCGGAACCGCGGCGCGAACAAGCGCGGTGAGCAGGGTCGTGAGCGCGCCCGGCAGGAATCGCGCCGGAGCCGCAGCCATCACATCGGCCGGCATCTCAGTGATGACTGGTATCTCGCCCGCCCGCGTGGCTACGGCGTCCCGCGCCGCCGCCTCCACGACCGGGAGGAGCGTGACCGTGTCGATTGGGGCCGCGGAGCCCGGAAGCCGGGTCCAGTCGCGCATGTCCTGGGCGAGTCGCTCGAGCTTGTCGCACGCGCGCAGCGCGCGGGCCAGGCCTGCCTGCTGGGTCGTGTCGGGGAGGGGGCCCAGTTGCCGCAGGCTGCCGGCGGCGACTGTGAGCGGGGTGCGAAGCTCGTGCAGGACCAGGTCGATGAGGGACACCTCCCGTGAGGGCATGGCCGTATGGTAGCGGTCTTCCGACTCCGGCACCGCCGTCCGCATCTAAACTAGAAGGGAACCCGTAATACCAGGCGAGGAGCGGAGATGCTGATTCGCAAGCCCGACGACCTCCGCTGGAGCGACGTCACCCCGAAGGCCGCGTATCTGGAGCGGCGAGAGTTCATGCGGCTGGCCGCGGTGGGCCTGGTCGGCGGCGCGGCCAGCGTGCTGGCGACGCCTGCCGAATCGGCTGCCCAGGGCGGCGGCCTCGCGAAGCTGTCCTTCACGAAGAGCCCGCTGAGCACGACCGGTGAAGCGCTGACGCCGTACGGCGCCATCACGACCTACAACAACTTCTACGAGTTCGGCCAGGACAAGGAATCGCCGTCGATGCGGGCGAAGAGCCTGCGCACGCGGCCGTGGACCGTCACCATCGACGGCGCCGCGAACAAGGGCGGGCAGTTCGCCATCGACGACCTGATCAAGCCCTATCAGCTGGAGGAGCGGATCTATCGCCTTCGCTGCGTCGAGGCGTGGTCGATGGTGATTCCCTGGATCGGCTTCCCGCTCGGCGACCTGATCCGCAAAGTCGAGCCGACCGAGAAGGCGCGCTTCGTCGAGTTCAAGACGCTGAACGACCCGCAGCAGATGCCCGGCGTCCGCAGCCGGTCGCTGAACTGGCCGTACACCGAAGGGCTGCGGCTGGACGAGGCGCTCCACCCGCTGACGATCCTGGCGGTCGGGCTTTACGGCGAGATCCTGCCCAACCAGAACGGCGCGCCGATTCGGCTGATCGTGCCGTGGAAGTACGGCTTCAAGAGCATCAAGTCAATCGTTCGCATCAGCCTCGTGGAACGTCAGCCCGTAGGCGCGTGGGAGCAGTCCCAGCCGAGCGAGTACGGCTTCTACTCCAACGTCAACCCCAAGGTGGATCATCCGAGGTGGACGCAGGCGCGCGAACGCCGGATCGGCGAGTTCTTCAAGCGCGAGACGCTGATGTTCAACGGCTACGGCGACCAGGTGGCGTCGCTGTACAAGGGCATGGACTTGAGGAAAAACTACTGAAGTGGAGAGTGTTGAGTGCCGAGTGCCGAGTGGAACGAGAGTCAATCACCGGGCACTTTGCACCAGTAGTCAGCACTCACCACTCAGCACTCCCCACTTCCCATGCGCTTCCTCAAGCCCCTCGCCTTTGTCCTCTGCCTCGGGCCGCTGGCCGCGCTCGCTTACGGGGCGTGGGCCGGCACGCTGGGGGCGAACCCCATCGACAAGATCACCGACGAGACCGGCACCTGGACGCTGCGGTTCCTGGTGTTGACGCTGCTGGTGACGCCGCTGCGCAAATGGACCGGGTGGAACCCCCTCATCAAGTTCCGGCGGATGATCGGGCTGTTCGCGTTCTTCTACGGCTGCCTGCACTTCATGACCTACCTCGTGCTCGACCAGTTCTTCGACATGCAGAGCGTCCTCAAGGACATCGCCAAGCGGCCGTTCATCACGATGGGCTTCGCCGCGTTCGTGCTGATGATTCCGTTGGCCATCACATCCACGGCCGGCTGGATCCGGCGGCTGGGCGGGCGGCGCTGGAACCTGCTGCACAAGCTGGTCTACTTGTCGGCCATCGGCGGCGTGATCCACTACTTGTGGCTGGTGAAGGCCGACATCTCGCGGCCGGTTCGCTATGCCGCCATCCTCGCCGTCCTCCTCGCCGCGCGGGCCTGGTTCGCCTACAATGCGCGGCATGATGCCTCGACTCGCGCTGTCCTTGCTGCTGCTCGGCGGATCCCCGACGCTGGCGGCCCCGCCGGGCCCCGCTGACGTGATCTCGACGCAACTGGCCACCGCGGCCACCGCGTTCCTGACGACCCTCGACGCGTCGCAGAAAGCGAAGGTGCAGCTGGCCTTCGACAGCGACGAGCGCCTGAACTGGTTCTACATCCCGAAGGATCGCGAAGGCCTGCCCCTGAAGCAGATGTCGCCGCCGCAACGGCAGGCGGCGCTGCGGCTGATCGAGACCGGCCTGAGCCAGAAGGGCTATTCGAAGGCCGAAGCCATCCGCGCGCTCGACACCGTGCTCGCCGAGATCGAGAAGGACCCCGTGCGGCGGGATGTCGAGAAGTACTACCTCACGGTCTTCGGCGAGCCCTCGCCGACCGGGACGTGGGGCATGCGGTGGGAAGGGCATCACGTCTCGCTGCACTGGACGCTGGTCGACGGCAAGGCGATCGCCACGACGCCGCAGTTCTTCGGCAGCAACCCCGCCGAAGTGCGCGACGGTCCGAAGAAGGGCACGCGCGTGCTGCACGCGGAAGAGGACCTGGGGCGCGCGCTCGTCGCCGCGCTCACGCCCGAGCAGCGGACGGTCGCCGTGATCGCGCAGGAGGCGCCGAACGACATTCTCACCACGAACACGCGCAAGGCGGCGATTCAGGAAAACGTCGGCCTCTGGTACGCGGCGATGACCGGCGCGCAGCGCGGAATGCTGCTGGCGCTCATCGACGAATATGCCAGCGCGCAGCCGGCGGCGCTGGCCGCCGCGCGCGTCGAGAAGTTGAAGAAGGCGGGACTGGACGCGGTGAAGTTCGCGTGGATGGGCGGCGTCGCCAAGGGCGACCCCCACTACTACCGCGTCCAGGGGCCGACCTTCCTCATCGAGTACGACTGCGTGCAGAACGGCGCGAATCACATCCACGCCGTCTGGCGGGACTTCACCGGCGACTTCGGCGTCGACCTGCTCGAAGAGCACTACAAGAAATCGCCCCATCATCAGGGCGGTCACCACGACTGATCGTCACGAGGCGTCGCACATGACCCGCTGGCTCGATCAAGCCCTGCAGGATTTGAGATTCGGCATCCGGACGCTGCTGCGCGCGCCCGGCTTCGCGCTGCTCGCGATTGCCTCGCTCGCCCTCGGCATCATGGCGACGACGTCGATGTACAGCGTCGTCCGCGCCGTGGTCCTCGATCCGTTTCCCTACAAGGACGTCGACAACCTGATGAGCATCCGCGTCTCCGACGCGGAGAATCGCGGCGACCGGACGTACTACGGCACGGACCAGTATCTCGAGTTCGCGCGGCGGACGACGATCTTCGACGGCGTCGTCGCCTCCACGATCAGCGACGTCGTCTGGACCGGCGCCGGAGACCCGCAGCGGCTGCGCGGCAATCACATCACGACGAACACGTTCGACGTCATGGGGGTGCCGCCGCTGCTGGGCCGCGCCGTTCGCCCCTCTGACGGCGATCCGGGCGCGGCGCCGGTGGTCGTGCTCGGCTTCAAGTTCTGGCAGCGGCAGTTCGCCGGCCAGCCGGCGGTCGTCGGCCGGCAGCTGGTGTTGAACGGCGTCAGCCGCACCGTCGTCGGCGTCATGCCCAAGCGCTTCATGTGGCGCGGCGCCGACGTCTACGTGCCCGTCGTCTTCGAGCAGGGCAAGGTGATCGAAGGCGTGCGCACGGTCCACGTGCTCGGCCGGCTCAAGCCGGGCATCACCGAGGCGCAGGCCGAAGCGGATCTCCGTCCGATCGTCACGGACCTCGCGCGTCGCGAGCCCGACCAGTTTCCCAAGGGCCAATGGCGTGTCGGCCTGCTCTCGTTCAAGGAGACCTTCCCGAGCGACCTGCGCGAGACGTTGTGGATTCTGTTCGCGGCTGTCGGGCTCCTCCTGCTCATCGCCTGCGTGAACGTCTCCAACCTCCTGCTGTCGCGAGCCTCGACCAGGCAGCGCGAGATGGCCGTGCGCGCCGCGATTGGCGCCGGACGCGCGCGCCTGACGCGGCAGCTGCTGACCGAGAGCCTGCTCATCGCCGCCGGAGGCGCGCTGCTCGGCGTCCCGCTGGCCTACCTGGGCCTGAACGCCATCATCGCGCTGGTGCCGCAGGGAACGATTCCCGACGAATCCGAGATCGTGATCAACGGCGCGGTGCTCGCGTTCACCGTGGCGGTCTCGGTGACGACGGCCCTCATCTTCGGCCTCGCGCCGGCATGGCAGGGCTCTGCCATCGACCTGACCGAGTCGTTGAAGGACGGCGCCCGCTCCGTCACCGGCGGCCGACGCCAGGCCGTGATCAGCAACGGCCTGGTCATCGCCGAAGTCGCGCTGTCGGTGATGCTGCTGGTCGGCGCGGCGCTGATGATGCGCACGCTCGTCGCGATGCAGGAGGTCGATCTCGGCATCCGCCCGGAGCGCCTGCTGACGATGCGGGTGCCGCTGGTCGAGACGCGGTATCCCGACCCCGAGCGGCGGATCGCGTTCTTCCAGGCGCTGCTCGCGCGGCTCGACGGCGCGCCAGGCGTCCGCGGCGTCGGGCTCAACACCGGGGTGCACCCGTTTGCGGGATGGAATGCGCCATTCGAGGTCCCGGGCAGCCGCGTCGTCGACAGCCGCCCCGGGCTGGTGCAGCAGGTGAATGCCGGCTACACGCGGACGATGGGAATTCCGGTGCTGCGCGGCCGGGCGCTCGAGCCGGGAGAGGTCGAGCGGCGGCAGATGGTGGCAATGGCCAACCAGACGCTGGTGGCGCGGTACTTCGAAGGCGCCGACCCGCTTGGGCAGACCGTGCGCGTGCCGCGGCTGCGCCAGGCGCCCTTCAACCTCCCGACCGACACGTTCCAGATCGTCGGCGTCGTTCGCGACACGCCGAACCGCGACATCACCGATCCCGTGCGGCCGGAGATCTACGTGCCATTCACGCTGGCCGGCCTCTCGGAGCGCCTGGTCGTGCGGACCGACGGCGAGCCGGAGTCCGCGGCGTCGCTGGTCCGCGCCGAGATCGCGGCCATCGACCGGGATCAGCCGGTCACCGACGTCCGCAGCCTCGAGTCGGCGCTCAACGACTTCGTCTTCGCGGGGCCACGCTTCAGCCTCACGCTGTTCGGCGTCTTCGCGGGTACTGGGCCTGACGCTGGCGGTGGTGGGTGTCTACGGCGTCGTCGCGCACGCCGTGAGCCGCCGCACGCAGGAGATCGGCGTGCGCATGGCGCTTGGCGCAACCACGCAGGGCATCGTCTCGATGGTGCTGACCGGCGGCGTCAAGCTGATCGCCGCCGGCATCGTCGTCGGGCTGGCAGGATCGGCGCTGGCGGCGCGCGCGATGCGCGAGATGATCTGGAACGTGTCGCCGTGGGATCCGGTGTCGTTCGCCGCCGTGGCGGCGGTGCTGCTGGTCGTCGGAGTGCAGGCGACACTGTGGCCCGCGCTGCGGGCCACGCGTGTCAACCCCGTCGCCGCGCTGCGCAAGGACTAGCGGCGCTCACAGATACTTCTTCAGCCACTCCAGCACTTCGTTGTACCAGAACGCGCTGTTCTGCGGCTTCAGGATCCAGTGGCCCTCGTCGGGAAAGACGACGAGCCGCGACGGCACGCCCTGGCGCTGGAGCGCCGTGTAGAACTCCAGGCCCTGGGTATAGGGGACGCGGAAGTCGAGTTCGCCGTGGATCACCAGCGTCGGCGTCTTCGCCTTGCCGAAGTCGCCCGAGCGCGTGTGGGGCGACTGGCGCAGGAAGTCCGCCTCGTTGGTCCACGGCGTGCCGCCGAACGACCACTCCGGGAACCACACCTCCTCGGTCGCGCCGTACATGCTGACGAGATCGTAGACGCCGGCATGGCAGACCAGCGTCTTGAAGCGTCCCTGCGCCTGGCTGGCCATCCACGTGATCATGTAGCCGCCGTACGACGCGCCGGCCGCGGCGACGCGCGCGCCGTCGAGGAACGCGTACTTCGCCAGCGCCGCGTCCAGGCCCTTCATCAGGTCCTCGTACGCCTTGCCGCCCCAGTCCTTGTTGATGTCGTCGGTGAACTGCTGTCCGAAGCCGGTCGACCCGCGCCGATTGATCATCAGCACGGCGTAGCCGGGCGAGGCCAGCGTCTGCGAGTTCCAGCGGAAGCTCCACGTGTCGCCGAACTGGGTTTCGGGCCCGCCGTGCAGCACCATCAGCACCGGGTATTTCTTCGCCGCGTCGAACGACGACGGCTTCAGCAGCATCGCGTGGACGTCCGTGCCGCCGGCGCCCGGGAATGTGAAGTGGTCGGCCTTCGGCAGGTCCAGCTGCGCCAGCCGCTCGGCGTTGTGGGACGTGAGCACGCGCAGGTCGCCGCCGCCTGCCGCCATCGCCGCAAGCTCCGCCGGCGCCTGCTGGCTGCTGCGTGAGACGACGAGCGTCTTGCCGTCGGCGCTCAGCGCGTACTCCGCCGCAAACGTAGACGGCGTAACGACGGCCGGTGTGCCGCCCGAGGCGGCAACACGGAACACCGGCAGGTAACCGCGGTCTTCGGCGTTGAAGTAAAGCGTCTGGCTGTCGGGCGTCCAGGCCAGCTGGTTGACGCTGCGGTCGAAGCCGCCGGCAACCTCAGTGTGCGTCTTTGCCTGACGGTCGACCCGCATCAGCCGCCAGCGATCGGCCTCGTTGCCGGGCCGGCTTTGCGCGCGATACGCGATCCACTTTCCATCGGGCGAGTAGGCGGGCGCGCCATCGAACGCTGCGTTCGTCGTGAGTCGCGCCGGCGAGGCCTGCGACCCGTCGGCGCTGACCGTGAAGATGTCGCCGTTGGTGCTCGCCGCCTCCACCGGATCGGTGACCGCGACGAAGGCGATCTCACGCGAGTCGGGCGAGAACGCGATCGGATGCGGCCCCTCGCGCTGCACCGGCGGCACGTCGTAGTTCGCGCCGGGCGTCAGGTCTTTCGGGGTGCCACCTCCAACCGGCACGACAAACAGGTGGCCTCGCTGGCCGGTGCTCCACGACGTCCAGTGGCGGTAGAGCAGTCCGTCGTAGGTTCGCGCCTTGACGGCATCTTTCTCCTTGCCCTCGCTCTTCTTCTTGTTGCACGCGTCGTCCTGGCAGTCGGGCCACACCTGTGACGTGAAGGCGAGGCTCTTGCCGTCGGGCGCCCAGACGATCTGGTCCGCGCCGCCGTCGAGCGAGGTCAGCTTCGTCGGCTCGCCGCCGGTCAGGTTCAGCAGGTAGATCTGCTGGCCGCCGTCCCGGCTCGAGAGAAACGCCAGGCGCGACCCGTCAGGGGCCCAGCGCGCGCTTCCGTCGCGTCCCGTGAAGGTCAACTGCCGCGGCGTCCCGCCAGCGACCGGCACGATCCACAGGTTGCGCGACAGCCGGTTCGCCTGCCGATCGGGCGTCCCGACCGTGTAGACGACGCGGCTGCCGTCGGGGGAGATCTGCGGATCGCTGACGCGGTGCAACGCGAGCAGGTCGTCGACGCCGATGGCGCGGCGAGGCTGCGCGCTGACGGCGGCGGGCACCACGAGCAGGGCGGCGAGGAATAATGAGCGGAGAGACTGTCGGCGCATAGCCGCGTTTGTACATCAGGTCGGGCAGGAGCTGGAAATGTCGCGGCGGAAACTGCGCGGGATTCCGCGGGAATCGACGAAGGCTTGCATGCCCTCGGCGGGGGTGCTACAGTATGAAGGTTGTCTTGACGCGGGGTGGAGCAGTCCGGTAGCTCGTTGGGCTCATAACCCAAAGGTCGCGGGTTCAAATCCCGCCCCCGCAACCAAAATTTCCAAGAAAACAGGGTGGTCTTCGGGCCGCCCTTTTTCTTTGTACCGCAACTGTCCGTGTTTTGTCCGTGTTCTAGCTCGCCGCCTCTTTCTGGGGTGCGTGTTCGGCGACGTTCTCATTTCGGGTGGGGAGCGCGGTCACGTACTCAGTCATCTGCTTCAAGGGGAGCCGACGATTCCAGCCAGACGTCTCCGCCTGCCAGGCATGCCGCGACCTGCCCTCTGCCCTCAGTTGCCCTTTGCCCCTGGCTACCGCCAGGTCATATCAGCAGGTCCCATGACGGCTGGTGCAATCGTCCTGCTTCCCTTGTACGTCGCACGCCAGCCCATGACGCACGTGACGTTGACGCGGTCGATACCAGCGAACGCGTCACCCGTCAGATTGAGCCCGATGTCGGTCCATCGCTCCCAGCGTGCCGAGCCATCGGCGCACCGGGCGCTTGGCGCGGCGCCGCCCCTGGTGCCGGTTGTCGGGGATTCACCCTTCCACTTGCACACTTCGAAGAGCGCCGACCCGTCACTTGCCGGAAGATGATTGCTGTCCTCCACATGGACCTTTACCAACAGATGTGAACCCGCACCCACAGGGAGAGTTGTGACCTCCTGGCCAGAACTGTTCAGGAACGTCATTTGATAAAACCCCACCGCGAGGGACGACCCAGGCTTCGCGGCGGTCGTTCCGGGAGCGGTGGACGCGTCGGTCGTTGGCGCGGTCGGACTCTGGGCGCACCCGGCAGCGATCAAAGTGGCCAGCAGCAACCCGGGTAAGCAGCAATTCTGCAAACGAGCCATGACTCCTCCGTGGCGCTTCCGGCGCAGCTGTAGATGGACGTTTATAGCAGTACCTGAAGGAACCTGCGCCATTTGTCACCAAGCGGGGCCTTTTGCCTCTGTCTTGCACCATAATTCGGCATGCGCGTCAGTACGCTCCTCGCTGCGTTCGAGCAGGACGAGATTTGGCAGGACCGCGGACGCCCAACGAACCAACGGACGTGAAAGGTTCACAGTGATCCCCGTTTCTGGCCACGATGGGGCCGTGATGTCGACCAGTCAGCGGCCGTCCTCCGCAAATGGATATCGCAGCTGCGGCCGGTGATTTGATCGAGCCGTGCCAGTCGCACGGCATCGGCATGTAAGTGGTCGGCGATCACAGAACGTGACCGCAGCCGTGTGAATGCGTTTAGCCGCCGGTGTGGCGGCAGGGGCCTTGGAGGTCTTCTCGGGGAACGTGGTGGACCGCGGGTGAGGTGGCGCTACTGGCGGGACGGCCGATCGTGATGTTGGTCCTGCGATCGGATTTGCACGACCAGTGGACAGCCTCGAACCCGTGACGCGCCAAGCGCTCGACCCAGCTTGGCGACAGGTTCATATCCACGCGAAGCTTCACGGCTGGCGGAGCGGAACTTCGACTTCCTCTGCCCGCCACGCGGCGTAGGAAAGGCCTTCGGCGATGTCCTCGGCTTCCAGGTAGGGATACTCGCGACGAATCTCTTCCCGCGTCCGCCCCGCGGCCACGAGGCCGACCACGGTGCCGACAGTCACACGCATGCCCGGATACACGGCTTCCCGCCCATTACGCGGGGTTCACGAGTGATGCGCGTCAGCTGTGGCATGTCGACCGACTCCCCTGGGTAGTTGACATCTCTATTGTCGGCCACCTCGTCCTTTGACGAACCCCGCCATGGAAAAGCCAGATGGTCATCGCACAACGACCTCGTTAATCCCTGCATGTCGTTTCCGTCGACGGTTGCGCGGATAGGATCCTGAACCTCAGTCGCACCTCACCAACGCCGATCTGATCGCGGTCGCACAGTCGCACGGCCGTTGTGATCCTCTGGCCGTTAACGAACGTGCCGTTCTTACTACCCAGATCCTCCAGCATCGCTACGCCGTCGGCGATCTGGACCCGCGCGTGCTGCCGCGAAACAGAGGACGAATCCAGGCAGACTTCGAGCGCGGGATCTCGGCCCAGCAGGTGCTCCCCCTCGCCGAACGTTGCGCGCCCCTGGTCCCACACCAGCCGATACAAGACGCCACGCGATCCCTGGCTCGCGACGCCTTCAGACTGTGGCGCTTCGCTGAAGGCATAGCCGAAGCCGTGCACAGTCCTCACGAACCTTGGCCGCCGCGGGTTATCGCCGAGCGCCGCTCGCACCTCACCCACGAGGTTTGACAGGTTGGCCTCCACGACGAACGTGTTCGGCCAGAGACGGTTGTAGAGTGTGTCTTTCGGGAGCGCCCTGGGTCGCGTCTCTACCAGCAGCTCGAGAAGCTGAAACGCTTTGGGCGAAAGATGGATCGGCCGCGAGTCGCGCAGCAGCTCCCGTGTATCCGTGTCGAGGACGAAGTCGCTGAATCGTACCTGCATACTCGATTCACCGGTCCTAAACCATCGGACAGCTCAGCAGGTGCTGCGAGACCGCACGCATTGTACCGCGCCGCCCGTGCTGCCGACGCGGGTGTATCCTTCCTAACGATCGTGCTCAGCGCCGGTACGTATTTGGGCTCGTTCGAAATCGTGTCCCCCCTCGGCGCGGGTGGCATGGGCGAGGTCTACCGCGCGTGGGACAGGCGCCTGGATCGCACGGTCGCCGTCAAGATCCTCCGTCCCGACAAAGTCGGCAGTCGAGAGCGCTTTGACCGCGAGGCACGTGTCATTTCGCGTCTCAGTCATCCGCACATCTGCGCGCTCTACGACGTGGGCGATCAGAACGGCACGCCCTTCCTCGTCATGGAGTACCTGGAAGGGCACACATTGGCGGACCGCCTGGACGACGGCGCGATCCCAATGGCGCACGCGTTGAGATACGCCGTCGAGATCTGCGACGCCCTGGACGAAGCCCACCGCCACGGCGTCATCCATCGAGATGTCAAGCCCGGCAACGTGATGCTGACGCGAGACGGAGTGAAGCTGCTGGATTTCGGCCTGGCGAAACTCCGGCAGGCCGAAGCAGACGACGCAGCCGAGGAAACGATAGAGGCCCTGCATCTCACCCAGGAAGGCGGGATCCTGGGCACGGTCTGGTACATGTCGCCGGAACAGCTCGAAGGACGCAAGGTCGATGCACGCACCGATCTCTTTGCTGTCGGCGTCGTCCTGTACGAGATGGTCACCGGCCGCCGGCCGTTCGCAGGCGAAAGCAGGGCGAGCGTGACTGCGGCGGTCCTGAGCTCGGACCCGCCGCCCATGTCAGCGCTTCAGCCAGTCACTCCTCCCGCATTGGAACGTGTCGTCAATAGATGTCTGGCGAAGAATCCCGACGATCGCTGGCAGACCGCGCGCGATCTCGGCTGGGAGCTGAAGTCGATCGCGGAAGAGAGCGCCCACGCCGCGAAAGTGGTGAGGGAACGGAAGCGCGGTGCGATGCTCGTGGGCGCGCTGATCGGCGCCGGACTCGTCGCTGCCGTCTCAGTGGCAGCGTTGATCCTCGGGCCGGACGACACGCCGCCGCCCTCGTATCAGCGACTCACCTTCCGGCGCGGAATCATTTCCTCTGCCCGCTTTGCGCCTGATGGCCAGACGGTCATTTTCAGCGCTGCCTGGGATGCACGGCCATATGAACTGTTCCTCTCGCGGATCGGAAGCACGGAATCGCGCTCGCTGGGAATGGCGAACGGCAGAATCCTTTCGGTGTCGTCGACAGGGGAAATGGCCATCCTCCTGGGACGACAGTCCTTTTTTCAAGGGATCGGCACGCTCGTGCGGGCGTCGCTGGCGGGTGGCCTGCCTCGCGAGGTCTTGGAAGGTGTCACGGAGGCTGATTGGGGTCCAGACGGTGCCCTCGCCGTGGTGAAGCGGCGCGGGAACCGGATGGAGCTCGAATTCCCTCTCGGCACCCAGCTGCACGAAGCGACTTCGATCTGGTCGATGCGTGTTTCTCCGGCGGGCGACAGAATTGCCTTCTTCGAGGCGTCCGCGCCGTCAGTGGGCAGTGCCGGAGAGCTGGTCGTCATGGACCGATCTCGCAAGAGAACCACGCTGGCGAAGGCGTCGCCCGCTCTCGGAATCGCCTGGCCGCCCTCAGGCAACGAGGTGTGGTTCAGCGGCGCCCGGTCCGACGGCCCGCCGACGATTCGCGCCGTGTCGCTCTCCGGCAGGGAGCGGCTCGTGGAGCGCGTACCCGCGCCGTTGAAGCTCGATGACATATCCCGTGATGGACGCGTGCTCGTAACCAAAGGATTGAACCTGGGTGGAATCACGTGTCTGGTCCCCGGTGAGACACGAGAACGTGAGCTCGGATGGCTCGATAACCCGTACGTCGAGGGCCTGTCGGCAGACGGTAAGACGGTTCTCTTTCGTTCATTCGAAGGGAGTTGGAGAGGAGGGGTGTACACAAGAACGACGGACGGATCACCCGCGGTCCGATTGGGTGACGGACACCCCGAGTCGCTGTCACCCGACGGAACGTGGGTGCTGACGAGAGCGCCCGGAGCGGAGACGACGTGGGGGCGCGAATGGGTGCTGGTGCCCACCGGGCCGGGCGCACCGCGATTGCTCCCCCGCGGAACGATCACGCAGTTGGTCAACGGTGCCTGGCTGCCCGACGGAAAGCGGATTGTGTTCACCGCGATCGAGAGGGCCCAGAGGGCGCGTGCGTACGTTCAGGATGTCGAAACGGGAAGCATGCGGCCCATCACGCCTGCGGGTGTTCACATGCCCGAAAAAGCGGCGAGTCCTGATGGCAAGTCGGTGTTGGTGTTGCTGGACGGCAAGTGGTTCCTTTATCCCATCGACGGCGGGCAGCCGCGCGCGTTTCCGCTACTCGGCGCTGGCGATGATCCGCGACGGTGGAGTGCCGACGGACGGTTCCTCTACGTCGCGCGCGGCGGCTCGGTTCCGCCGGTCGCCATCGAGCGGCTCGACGTCACGACGGGCCGTCGCGAGCCGTGGAAGACGCTCGTTCCGTCCGATCCGGTCGGCATCGAGCGTCTTGGGTCCATCGTGATCAGCGCCGACGGCCGCGGGTACTGCTACTCGGTACGCTCGACGCCACCACGAGCTCTATGTCGCAGAGGGACTGAAAGTAGCTTCAGCGAAGCAACTTCAGGAATGCCACCATGTCCGCCTGATCCTGCTTCGTAAACACGAAACCCGTTGTACTTGGACTGGTGAAGAAGAAGAACTCGTAATGTTCAGCGACGTCCTCCAGCGTCTTCGCGGAGTTGTCGTGGAAGTACGGAGCGGTATCCTTGATGCCCCACAGCGGCGGGATTTTGAACAAGTTCGCGAAGAAGGCTCTCGGTGGCGTCGGCACCCCAGGCGGAGCGCTCGGGGGCGGATCGTTCAGCATCGCGCCCGGATCGGGCGTGTTGTTGATAACAACAACGCTTCCATCCTGATTCGTGACGACGAACGAGTAGACGGGGTTGCCGACCAGATTTCGTTCTGAGAGTCCGATGCCGGCCCGGAGACCACCAGGAGGTAACCCAAAAGGATTGCCACGAGCGGCCCGGTTCAGCATCGGTCCGGAATGACACGAGTTGCAAATGCCCCTCGTCGTCACGCCATCGAAAGGAACATTGTCGAACATCGCACGCCCTCGCTTTTCAGATTCAGTCGTGCCAGGCGGCAGTTGCGGCGGAGGACCGCCGTTCGCAAAATCCCGGAGCGCATCGGACGAGAAGAAGCGCGAATCCTTCTGCTGGAACTCCTTGATGAGATCCAGCTCCAGCGCCGTGGGCTCCCGTGTGTTTTGCGCATGTCCGTGAATGGCGTTGAACGCCTGACTCTGCAAGTTTGGTTCACGGGTGTCGTACATCAGCTGTGGATCGAGCGCCGGGGTGTTCATCGTCGTCGGCGTGCCTCGATTGAGGATCACGCTCCTGCGGGTCGGATCGTCCAACAGCACCACGTCCGGAGGCAGCGGGATCTCGATCCGGACCGTCGCATGTTCGGTGATCCGGCTCGTTCCCGCCACGCCATCGTCGAGTCCATCGTGGAGAAAGAGCGCGTCGTTCGGGTCTTCGACCAGACGCGCAAGCGCATCCTCCGGCGAGAAGGTGCCCGTCCTGTTGCTGTGGCAGGTCCGGCACGTGCGTCCATTGCCGTCGAACGTCTCCACGTCGAAGAGTCTCCGACCCGCTCGGAGACGCAGGCTGGCGCATGATCCGACAGGGTCGGATCGCAATCCAGGCTGAGGGGCTGCTCGACGGTACTGCTGCTGATGTCCTGCCCAATCGCGCCACCATACGGTCCTGCGAGGACGAGCAGGAGAGCGCATCCAGCCGCCGCGACTACACGAGGCTTCACATCCATGGAAGCTCCTTCGCTCGTCGTTGGCGGATCCGTCATGACTCGTTCTGCAAACGCAGCCGGGACGCTGGCGTTGTCAGACGCCAATGGTTGATCTCGCAACGCTCGGAGCGTGAGGAAGGTAGCGCGGTGGTGATATCCGAGTCTCAGGTGGGAGTCAGGAAATAGTCACCCATTTTTCAGGGACTGGCATTCGCGGTGCCGCGCCAGGTTAGCCTTTCGGTGCAGCTACGCAGCGGCCGAGCAGAACTCCAAATAAAGCTGGTTGCACGCCCCCGCAACCAAAGATTACGGGCCGAAATCGAAAGGTTTCGGCCCGTTTTGTTTGTACGGACCGCACCATCAAATCACGCCATAAGACGACGATTCGCGACACCTTCCGACACAAACGGCTGGCACAACGGCTGGCACAAACTCGACGTTCATCGTTTGGCTTCCGTGCCGTGCTTGGTGGCAAATGGCGCAGGTTCCTTCAGGTACTGCTATAAACGTCCACCTACACCTGCGCCAGAAGCGCCACGGAGGAGTCATGTCTCGTTTGCAGAATTGCTGCTTATCCGGGTTGCTGCTGGCCACTTTGATCGCTGCCGGGTGCGCCCAGAGTCCGACCGCGCCAACGACCGACGCGTCCACCGCTCCCGGAACGACCGATGCGAAGCCTGGCTCGTCCCTCGCGGTGGGGTTCTATCAAATGACGTTCCTGAACGGTTCTGGCCAGGTGGTCACCACTCTCCCTGTGGGTGCGGGTTATATCTGCAGGTAAAGGTCCATGTGGAGGACAGCAATCGTCTTCCGGCAAGAGACGGGTCGGCGCTCTTCGAAGTGTGCAGGTGGAAGGGTGAATCCCCGACAACGGGCACCAAGGGCGGCGCCGCGCCAAGCGCCAGGTGCGCCGATGGCTCGGCACGCTGGGCGCGATGGATCGACATCGGGCTCAATTCGAATGGTGACGCGTTCGCTGGTATCGACCGTGTCAACGTCGCGTGCGTCATGGGCTGGCGTGTGACGTACAGGGGAAGCAGGACGATTGCACCAGCCGTCATGGGGCCTGCTGACATGACCTGGCGGTAGCCAGGGGCAAAGGGCAACTGAGGGCAGAGGGCAGGTCGCGGCATGCCTGGCAGGCGGAGACGTCTTGGCTGGAATCGTCGGCGTTGTCACTCTGTTAACAATTGTTAACGGTCGTGCGAGACTGCTACGTCTCGCCGCTGCTCGACTCCCGTTGTTCATCAGCGTCATCGCCGCTTTGCGCTTGTCCGCGTTCGTGCGCCATCTGCTTCGCAGTGTTTGACACGCGCTTACGATTCCTGTGAATTTGTAGTCGGCGGCAGGCTTCGATTGATCGTTATCAATCCACGCTTGCCGGCTTCATAGCGCGGGCGACGAGGAATCGTCACCCGTTCCGCCTTTCGCTCCCGCCGGTCTATCCTTTGGGTTCTCCAAGGCTCCACCGGAGGCACCGGATAGGCACTCTGAGCGAACCAATGCGGTTCGTTCCTTGTGGCTTACGTGCCAAGCCGGGAGGACTGATTGGCGACCCCGCCTGTATTCAACCGCACGCCAACTACACAACATCAAGGTACGCGTTCCGACCGATCTTAGGGACCGGTTGCGCGAGCGTGCTGCCCGTGAGCACAACGGCATCAGCGCGGTCGCACGGCGACTGCTGACACTCGCGCCGTGCAGCTACTGCCAGGCGAGATCCTGCTGTCGCAGCGGACGCTGCGCGACATGGTCGGAGGCGGCATCAATCAGTTACTCCGCGCCCTTCGCGAACTCGAGCAGGCCGACCTGATCGTGCGTGTGCCAGTGGAGCGTTGTGCGTCTCCAGAGCGGAAGCGCAAGTGTCTCCATTCTGGAACCGATCAGCGTCTCCAGAACGGAAGCGGTGGTCGTGTTGTGGTCACACACTTCAAGTTGTGCGGCCTCAGTGAGTTAGTCCGATTCGACCGTTTCCAGTCTGGAGACGAAAGAAATACAAGAGCGAAGAAGGCGACTTCGTCGCCCTTCTCTGAGCGCGATCGGATCGAACGTGCAAACGCCGACGCCATCCTCGCCGCCGAGGGACGGTAGCCGTGACGCGAGCAGTGCGGCAGCGTGACGCGGCCATCAGGGCGCTGCTCCTGGCGCTCAACTACCGGGTATCTGCTCGGGCCGCAGCGGGCGTCTGGCTCGCGCTTCATCGCGTCCACGACTACCCGAGGCTGACCTCGAGCCACTCGACGGCGAGAGTGGCAGCGTGAAGAGGTTAGGGCTTTGGCTCGGCGCTCACGCGCTTCCACGTCTCCCTGAGGGGCGTGCCGTTGATTGTTCCGGAGACGTGCCACCGATCATTGCCTTCGACGCTGCACTGGAAGGCTATCGATTGTCCTTTGACGTTTGAAAAAGGATTGCCGAACCCATGTTGGATTTTTTCGGTGTACGTGCCACCCGCCACTGCGGCAAGGCCGCCATGCGCCCATTCGACGGCATTCGTACCGCCAGCGGCCACTTGGTACACAACGAAGTGGGTCGGTGTGACGTGCTTGAACGCGGTCGGCGTATCGGGGCCATAGCGAAATGTGTCCCCGCCAAACGTGGACTCCACGCCAGTCCACGTCCCGACTAGCGCGGGTGCGGTGCAGGGCTGTCCTGGGAGGCTGGCCGGCGTAGGGGTCTGAGCAACGGCGACGGAGATCAACGCGACGACGACAAGCGTCATGGCGACTCCCCTCTCCTGAAGACAAGAGGCTTTGCGAGGAAGCGCGGAGCATACCACAGGGCGGCGGTCTGATGTCGGCCGAGACGAATCCCGGCGAACCAGTCAGCACTCAAACGCGCGAGGCCGCAGGATGCCACTTTCCGTACTCGGCGGGGTATCTCGAAAATCCTCGGGGGGGAATGCCCCAACCACAGAGTCCTGTCGAGCGTGCGGCGCCAGCGAATCGATTGTTTCTGAGGGGTGGAGGACTACGAGATGGCGGGTGTAACTGGGCGTAGCGGCGGAGCAAACCGGCTTCCAGTGGAGGCGCACCGGCTGCGCGGAACCTTCCGACCTGATCGGCACGCGCACCTGACCGACCAATCTTCGCTGCCTCCGCTGTCCGAGGGTGATAGGCGGCGCACGTTGGCGGGCACGGCTCGCCGGCTGAGCGATGCGACTACTCAGCGACTACGACGGCTGGACCGTGACGAAGCTGGAGACGCTCAGGAACTACGTGCTGTCCTGTGCGCGGCTCGAGGCGCTGCAGCAGGCACCGACGGATGACACGCGGGGATTGCACCGGGAGATTCGCTGCAACTCGAACCTGTTGCGGCTGCTCGATCTGGAGGACTAACTAATGCCGAAGCGGAGATCGGCGGCGGGATTGCCGCTGCATATTGTGGACGCCTTGATCGGGTGGCGAACGCCACCGTTGTGACCTTCTCGCCGTACAGAGCGGCCGGGTTGGGATGCAGCAGCGGCACCGGGGCGTCTGCGGTAGCGAGCTGCGAAAGCGGCGATTCCTGGCGGGCCCTCGGCGATACACTTACGCAATGCGACTCCTTCGGTATTCCATCAACGTCACATTGGACGGGTGCTGCGATCATCGCGAAGGGATCGCGGACGAAGACTTGCATCGTCACGCGATTGAAAACATCGTCCAAGCCGATGCCCTTCTCTTCGGCCGGGTGACTTACGAAATGATGGAGGCAGCGTGGCGGTTGTCGACCCGGACGGTGGCGATGCCTGACTGGACGGAACCCTTCGCGCGGACGATCGACGCGGCGAAGAAATACGTAGTGTCGGGCACCCTGGACCGGGTCGATTGGAACGCGGAGCTCATCCGCGGGGATCTGGCGCAGGCCGTTCGGCAGCTCAAGCAGGAGCCGGGCAAGGGACTGTTCACGGGCGGCGTGACGCTCCCGCTGGCGTTGGCGGAGCTGGGATTGATCGATGAGTACGAGTTCGTGGTCCATCCCCGGCTGGCCGGCCATGGGCCGACGTTGTTCGCGGGGCTCTCGAGGCGTGTCGACTTGAAGCTCGTGGACCGGCTGGAGTTCGGCTCTGGGGCGGTGGCGATGCGGTATGAGCCTAGAAGGTAGTCATCGGGCTTGTTAGCCCGAAGTCGGCCGCATCCCGGCACGACGGATCGACTGTAACCGTCTATGAGATAACTTCGAGTCTTTCGCCGTCGCATGACTACGCCGCGCCGCTCCACAGCTGCAAGTACCGGCGGTTGGCAGGACCCCGCAACCAGAATTTCCAAGAAACAGGGTGGTCTTCGGGCCGCCCTTTTTCTTTGGTACCGCGAGTGTCCGTGTTTTGTCCGTGTTCCTGCCACATCGGCACTACCGTTTCTCTTCCCGGTCAGCCTTTCCCTTGCTCTTCTCCGACTCCTTGACGAAAATCGGCTGCAGACAGCGGCCTTATCCGCGCTGGTCGAACAGAGAAGGGCTGAGCAGGGACCGAGAACGGGCGTGATGTGAAACGCGAGACGGCCCTAGCCACGCGCGCTTCGCCTCTGCCGTCGAGACGCCGTTCATCGTCGTGGGCTCTCCCTTTGTGAGGAGGAGCCCACATAGAATACGCTCCCTCCCGAAGGATGAGTCCACGAGACAGTGAGCGGCCGGGGACGTCGCGCGTCGACGGGAAGGGACGCGCGGCCGCGATCTTCACCGCGCTGACTCTGCTGCTGTCCTACCCGCTCGCGTTCCACCTGTCGGACGGGCTCCTCGCCGACAACCCGGATGCGCACCTGTTCATGTGGACGCTTTCGTGGGACACGCATGCGTTTCTGGCGCAGCCGCTCGGCATCTTCGACGCGAACATCTACTACCCGCAGGCTCACACGCTCGCATACTCCGAGAACCTGATCGGCAGCGCCTTCTTCGCAGCGCCCGTTCTGTGGCTGACGGGCAATCCGGTGCTCGCGTTGAACCTGGTGCTGCTGCTCGGTATTACGCTGAGCGGTCTCGGCGCCTACGTGCTGGCCAGACGGCTTGGCATCGGGTTTCCGGGCGCCCTGCTGTGCGGAGTGATTTTTGCGTTTGCGCCGCCGCGCTTCTTTCGCATCGCGCAGCTGCACATGACGGCCATTCAATGGATTCCGTTCGCCCTTGCCGCGCTCCATGCCTATTTCGACGGAGGCCGCAAGTGGGACCTTCGCCTGTGGGCGGCGTTCTTCACCTTGCAAGCGCTCGCGAGCGGCCACGGCGCCGTATTCGTCTCGGTCGCGACTGCTGCGCTCGTGGTCTATCGGTTCGGCCTCGGCGAGCCGATCGCGTTCGGACGTCGCATTCGCGACCTCGGCCTGACAGGCGTGGCGCTGCTCGCGTTGGTCGCGGTGACGTTCATTCCCTATCGCGCGGTACAGATCGAGATGGGCCTGCGCCGATCACTCGTGAAATGGGCGCCGTCACCGGAGAGCTTTCTCGCATCTCCGACGCACGTGCAGTCGTCGGTGCTGTCGCTCGCCGGTCTCACACGTGTGAACGAGGAGGCCGATGCGTATCTGTTTCCAGGCTACCTGCCACTCATCCTCGCCGGCATTACCCTCTGGCGGGGGCGTCGGGTCACTCCGGATCCTGCTCGGCCCGGCCGACTCTGGCCGCGCGTGGCCGTTTGCCTGGAAATTGTCGCGCTGGTGCTGCTGGCTCTTGCCCTGTGGGTGACGATGAGCGGTCCGATCAGACTGCGCGTGGGATCGAGCACGTTCCTTACCGCGCACGACCCGAGCCGCGCGTTGCTGCTCTTCGTCGCCGTCTGGGGAGCACGAATGGCCCTTCTGCGCGCCGTTCCCTTCGCGCCGTGGATCCGGCTTCGCCGCGGCGCAGGCGCGCTCGCCGCGTGGGCCGCGGCGCGCAGGCGGGACATGCGGGCGTTCTATGCGCTGTTGACACTGCTCGCCGTGTGTCTGACCGCGGGACCGCCTATCGGGCTGTGGCCTCTCGTCTACTGGCTGCCCGGGCTGAACTTCATCCGTGTACCGTCGCGCTTCATGATCGTCGCCGTCATGGGCCTCGCCGTGCTCGCGGGGTTCGGATTCGATCGCTTGACGACGCGGCTGACAGCACGTTCGCGCGGCCTTGCGGCCGCTGGGCTTGGACTGTTGCTGGTCATCGAATTCGCAGCCGTTCCTCTCCGCATCAACCCATACCAGGTCCCGCGTCCTGCCGTGGAGCGGTGGCTGGCGGAGCAGCGGCAGCCGTTCTCGGTCGTGGAAGTTCCGATGACGACGGAAGACCGCAATCACACGCGCTACATGCTGCACTCAATGGCGCACTGGCAGAAGACCGTGCACGGGTACAGCGGCATACGTCCAGCCCTCCACGCAGAGCTGTACTCGTTCCTTCGAACGTTCCCTAATAGCGCCAGCCTGGATACCCTGGACCGCCTCGGAGTCGACTACGTCGTGGCGCACACGGAGCTCTATCCCCCTGGTGAATGGGCGAGGGTCGAGGAGCGTCTGAAGGGCTTCGAAGGGCGGGTGCAGCTCGTCCACACCGGGGGCGAGGGACGCGTCTATCGTCTCGTTCGCGGCGCCGAAAATTGAACGTAAGCGCACGACGACCCATCCGGGCTACTTCCTGGGCGCGAGCGTTCGAAGGTAGTTGACGATGCTCCACAGGTCGTTGTCCGAGATGGCACCGTCGAACCCAGGCATCATCGTGGGTGGGAGCCCCCTCTTCGTGACGGCATAGATCTCGCCATCGCTGGAGCCGTGGTCCCATTGATCGTCGGTGAGGTCCGGCGGCTGCTTGCCCCCCTGTTCCTCGATGATCGAGATCGTCAACTTCGCGTTGACCGCGCCCTGCGCCCGGTTGCCGTGGCAGGCGGCGCACGTGGCGTCGTAGGCGGCTTTCCCGGCGGCGATCGAGGCCGGCGTAGCCGGCACGGGATTCTTCAGGGCCGCGGCCTGGGCGCGAGTGAGGATCTCGCCAGAGCCGCCGACAGGCGCCGTCTCCGGAGGTGCGGTCGCCGTCACCGCGGGCGCGGTCGTCGCCTCAGCGCCGACGATCTTCCTGATCATGCCGTCCGGCTTCGTGAGGACATAGAGCTCGCCGTCCTCGTCGACTGCGAACCGCAGGTCCACACGTCCACGGCCGGAGATCTGGGCGGCGCCGGGTAGCTCTTCCCCTTTGCCGCCTCTTGCGCGGTACGCCTCGCTGACCAGCGCGCGCAACCCCGTGTCGATCTCGTGGATCGGCGCCACCGTCGCCGGGTCGCCATCGTCGGCCGCGAGAAGGTCGGCACGCTCGGCGTACCACACCCGTCCGGTTGTGATGTCCCCGAACACGAGCTTGTCGCGCAGCGCTGGAATCTGCCTGCCGCTATAGACGAAGCCATTGGCGATGGCGTCGCCACCCGCCGGCCGGTGCGGGTACTGCAGCACTGGATACGTCGGTTTGACCGTGCCGCGAGAGACGGTGTCTGAGATTTGAATCGGAATCGTGTCGTCCTGCGGGATCGGCGCCATGCCTTCCAAGGACCTCGCTTCAGTGCCTTCGCGCATGGGCCAGCCGTAGTTGGCGCCTTTGCGGATGACGACAACGGTCTCCCACGACACCAGCCCGATGTGGAACGCCAGCAGCCGCGGCTCCGCAGGCCGTGCCGGATCGACGTCCCAGATCAACCGGTGCGGATTGCGCAGGCCGTAGGCCCAGATCTCCTTGCGCGCGCCCTCGAGGGTCGTGAACGGATTGTCGCTGGGGATCCGGTAGCGGCCGTTCTCGCTGACCGTGCTGGTCGCCGTGTGCTCGCGCAGGTCGGGGACGATGCGCCAGATCTTTCCGACGAGGGTGTCGAGCCGCTGCGGGTTGACGCGGACGGCTGTCCTTCTGGTCGCCCGAGCCCGAATCGCCGGCGCCGATGTACATGACCCGCCAGTCGGGATCGCCGCGCCGCGCGACCGGATTGAAGGTCATCTCGCCGAGCGGGTGCTGCGGCAGCGGATGCTGGAGCCGCATCAGCTCGCGCGCCGTGCCCTCGAAGGTCGCGTTGGCCGGATTGCGATCCGCCCATTCGATCAGCACCACTTCCCGCTCGATCTTCCCTTCAACGGTCGGCGTCGGAATCGCCGGCGTGGTTGTGTAGCCCGTCAGGTCCAGACCGGCCACGACGCCGGCCTTCGGCGCCGGCCCACCCGGCCCGTTCGGGTCCTCCATGTGCATCGTGTAGAAGACGCCGTTTCGGGCGTAGTCGGGATCGAAGAGGAAGTTGGTGAGGCCCGTCGCGAAGTTGCGCTCGAACGTGAACTTCGGGAAGAGGCCCGACCGGCCGCCGAGCCCGTTGAAATCGAGGTAGACGGTCGACTGCTTCGTCTGCTTGTCGAGGATGTAGAGCGGGCCGTTGAGGTCGTTGACGAAGAAGCGCAGACCGCCCGGCTCGTCGCGAAGAAAGTTGACACGTGCCAGTTGCCCTCTCGTGTTCTGGCCGTCCAGCTCGCCGGTGATCGGCAGCTGCGCGTAGTCCTCCATCTGGAGTCGCAGCCGAGATGCGGGCTGAGCCGTGAACGTCTGGCCGACCGCGAGAGCCGCCGCCAACACGACACCCGCCTTCGTTAGCGCTCCCGCGAGCGCAGACGCACCGAGGAATTCGCGCCTCGCCAGGTTGAAGACATCGTCGGCCATGTTGACCTCTCTTTGCGGCTCACTGCGCGACCTTCAGTTCCTTCTGTCCCGGCACGAGCAGCATGCCGTCCACCAGCGCCAGTGGCGGCCAGTGCCGCGGCCCGGCGCTCCTTGAGGGGCTGGGCCTGGACGGGGGGTTTGCCCGCTCGCCGGCAGCCGCGCGGACAATTGGGTCATCAGACCGACCGTCGCGACCATCGCCGAGAGGCGAAGACGACTTTTCATTTCACTCCTCGGACTTGGCGCCCAGATGACAGCGCCCATGGGCACCCGTCAACACCGAGCAGGCTCGGCTGACACATTGGCCCTTGGATGGGGGTCGATCGTCACCCTTAGTCGACGCGGTGTTACGTGATCTTCAGGCTCCGGTCAATGGTGACGTCCGCTCCTGCTATTTCCGAATCTCGTGTGTATTGCGCACACTGCTAAATGTCAGATCCAGAAGCTTCCACTCCGGACCTTGCTTTTGGAACACTTCGGTCACCGTGAATTCGGTCTTCACCTCGTTGCTCCCGAGCACCGCCGTCAGCGTGATGCGGCTCCAGACAATGCCGGTGTTCTCGAACATTTCTGCCGCCACGTCGTGGACATCAGCCTGCTTGTACCAAATTTTGCCCGTTTTGATGATGTCGAGTTCCTCGGCCTTCTTCCATGTTCCGCCCATGTGCACGAACTTTGACCGATCGTGGAATAGCGGTTCGAGTTTAGCGACGTCCTTGTCGGCCATCCATTGCCACTTATTTTTCGACAGCTGAATGATTTCCTCGGTCGAGGGCGTTTGTGCAGTAGCGCCAGTCGCACCGCAGAGCACAAGGGCGAGGCCAAGGATTGACAGTCTCAGGTTCATTTTGTGATTCCTTCTGTGAACAGTTCGAAACGAGGTGGCGTAACCGACGTGGCGCCGCTTGGTACCTGCGTCAACGGGAGATTGCACGTGTCGATACGCTGCGAAGACGAGTTCGCTACGTCCCGGCTACACTGCGCGGCCCAGGCCGGCGGAACGCTACATGTGTGGGGCGCGGCGACGAATGTGAGGCCTCCACCGAGCGGATGTCGCAACTCCTGTCTCACGTCGATGTAGACGAGGACGTTCGATGAAGGGAGCCGGCCCAGCGACCGTGAGCGTCGCGGCACGGAACCGACTCACTTCGCGACCTTCATGGCCTTCAGTTCCTTTTGTCCCCGTACCAGCAGCGTGCCATCGGCAAGCGCCAGCGGCGCCCAGTTGTCGCCCGGCTCGAGAATCACCGCGCTCGCAAGCGGCTTGAAGCCGGCAGGGCTCGGCTCGATGAGATACAGCTTCGTGTTGCCGTCGGTCATCAGCATCACGCCGTCCGCGAGAATCGAGCCGCCGCGCACGAACGGCGGCTGCTGATCGGTCTTCCACTTGATCTGGCCATCCATGCTCATGGCGACGAGCCCATCGCTGCGCTCGTTGATGGTGTAGTGCGAGTAGAAGTGCCCCTGATGCAGGACGGGCGGCTGGGTGTGGGCGCCGAAGTCGGGGTTCTTGAACAGCTCGGACACCCCGTAAGTGCCGTCGGCCTTCTTGTCCACCTTGATCATCGCGCTGCCGGCACCGTACGCCCCCGTGATGAGCACGCGCCCCTCGCCGGCATCGACGGCCTGCGGGACGGGGATGATGCACTGCCAGTTCGAGTAACTCCACAGCACCTTGCCTGTGCGTGGATCCAGGCCGCTGACACTCCCGTCCTTGGCGTTGCGGCCTCGACCCACGGCGCCGGTGATCATGACGAGATGGTCCTCGCCCGCCACCTTGACGACCGAAGGGGTGACGTACCCCGCAATGCCGGACAAGGCGACGGACTTCCAGCGAACCTCGCCGGACACCTTGTCGTACGCGACGACACCGACCTCCGGAGTCTGAGGCGCGACGATCAGCAGATCCCCGTAGACCAACGGATGCTGCACGATGGCCCAACGCGGCAGTTCGGCGCCGCCGCCGAAGTCCTTCCAGATGTTCTTGCGCCAGGCGGGCTTCCGGGTCTTCGTGCTGATGGCGTGCAGGTCGCCCAGGGGCCCGACCGTATACACATACTCGCCGTCCACGGTCGGCGTCATGCGTGAGCCGGCGAACATGAAGCTGCCCGGAGCGTCGTAGGCAAACGTCCACAACTCCTTGCCGCTCGCGAGGTCGAGGACCCGCAGCGTGTCGCCCACCTTCTCGTCGCGGTCCAGCAGGTACACGTGCCCGCCGCCGACCGCGGCTCCGCCGAAACCCGCCCCCATCGGAACGGTCCAGAGCACCTCGGGCCTTTCTGTGGCCAGGTGCGCAGCAGCCCCTTCTGTTTAGAGGTGTGGTCCCGCCGCGGTCCGTACAGCCACGGCCAGTCGGCTGCGAACGCGGAGGCGACCGACAAAGCGAAGATGATTCCGACGAGCTTCAATCTGTTGGGCATCGGTCCGACTCAGCCTTTCGAGCTCATCGAGAGCGTCGACCAGGATGGCCGTCGTCGACGGCTTCGATCACAGGATCCACTGTAGCCGTCGCGACCGTCCTAGTTGCCTATTCCTTGGTGATCTATCAGCCGCGCAAGAATAGTCGGCGGAGATTTGGGCAATCAGAGAGCTGCGACTGCGCGTACCATGGACCGCATGACCGCGATCGATTCACAGGTGCACACACCGCGTCGTATCAGGAGGGTCGATGGGCTTTCGTCCCGCCTCAGCCGCAGCGGCGAGCCCACGTCGTCATCGGGATAGCGGCACCGCCGGACGACCTGACGCTCGCCGGTCCGGGGACGTTGGCCCTCCGGGCACTGGCGAACCAGCTCGCAGCTTACGCTCCGCACGACGGGATGTTTCCGCTACGGCTCCCGGGGACGTATGCCGTTCGCCTGTCGCAGATGAACACCGAGCCCGCCTACGCCACGCTCGGCCCGTCGCTGTGCCTCGTGGCGCAGGGGGCCAAAGCCCTGATGCTCGGCAATGAGGTGTTCGAATACGACCCCGCGCGCATGCTCGTCTTCGCCGTGGATCTGCCGGTCTCCGCGCAGGTGACTCGAGCCAGCCGGCGGGAACCGTACCTCGGCTTCAGGCTGGACCTGGATCCGGCGCGCGTGGCGGAGCTGGCGTCGCGGGTGTTTCCGCGCGGCGTCCCGAAGCCATCGGACAACCGCGGGCTCTACGTGGGACGCGCGACCGACGACATCATCGATGCCGTGACTCGTTTGCTGACGCTGATCGCTCGACCCGAGGATGCGGATCTCCTCGGGCCGCTCACGGTTGACGAGATCCTGATTCGATTGCTCCGGACCCCGATCGGCACGCGCGTGGCACAGATCGGCGAGCCGAAATCGGGGGTCCACCGAATGGGAGAGGCGATCTCCTGGATCCGCGCCAATTTCGCGCAACCCGTCACGGTCGACGAAATGGCGGCCTCCGTCCGCATGAGCACTTCGTCGTTCCACGAGCGCTTCAAGGCAGTCACCTCGATGAGCCCGCTGCAGTACCAAAAGGTGCTCCGGCTGCACGAGGCGCGCCGGCTGATGCTGTTCCAGGACATGGACGCGGGCGACGCGTGCCGTCGCGTCGGCTACCTCAGTCCGTCGCAGTTCAGCCGGGAGTACGCGCGCTTCTTCGGCAGCGCTCCCATGAAGGACACGGCGCGGCTCCGGGCGGAAGGGCTCGCCCCGGCCGGCGCCGGCCGATAGCGGCCCGTGCTAGCTATTTGTCCAGGCCCTTCTTTCGCAGCCACTCGGACATCACGTCGGCGACCTGCACGTTGTTCAGATCCGAGAAGGGAAAGTGCGTGTTGCCGCGAACACCGACCTCGGGCAGGTGAACTACCGTGACGTCACCTCCCCGTTTGTTGACGGCGTCGCGCCACAGTCGCGCCATGACCATTCGTGCGCGCCAGCCGTCCTGCCCGCCATTGGCGATTTGCGTCTCCGGGATGTTGTCGCCGTAGTAGATGACGATCGGAATCTTCGTCAGCAGCATGAACTCGGCCAACGGAATGCCGACGGCAGAAATGGCCCCACCGGAGCTCGGAACCGGCGGCGGCACTTCATCCGCCGGGAACACGAAGCCGCTGCCAGGTTCGTACGAGACGATCGCGCGCACGTTCTGGCTCTTGATGGCTGTACGCCAGCCCATGCCGCCGCTGTGTGAATGGGTGACGAGGATCCCGGGGCCGATCTTGCCGAACAAGGCGGCGATAGCATTCGCGTTCACTTCCACGTCGATTGGCCCAACGTTCGGCGTCATCTGCCGGAAGTACTGGTTGAGGGCCTCCGGATCGCGTGAAAACTGCACGCCGGGGAAGAAGTCGGGCCACACGCCGAGTCGAAAGACGCCGAACCAGTTCTGCTCGTCAGGCGTCGCCCGTATCGTGCCATCCACCGTGCTTCGTCCCGCCCGGCCGCGGCGCGGTTGGTCCACGAGGTAGACCCCGAAGCCGCGCCGCAGGAAGATCGTCTGATACCCCTCACGGCCGTCAGGCGTCGTCTCCCACGTCTTCGAAAACTGGCCGATGCCGTGCCACATGACCAGCGGTAAGCGCCGGGCCCGCTCAGGGACCTGGTAGAAGACGTAGGCGTGATCGCCGTGCAGCGTCTGCCCCGCAGTCGACGGCGGCTGACCCGGCGGTGTCTGAGCGGCGGCGTCGAAGACACCGGGAGTCGTCACCACCGTCCCTCCCACGGCAAAACTGCCCTGCTGCGCGATCGAGATCGAACGACTCGGCTTCGCGCATGCGGCACTCGACAGCAGAGCCAGCAGGAGCGTGGGTGAAATGAACCGTTTGGGTTTCATGAAGATCCTCCGGGGCCACATCGTGCACGCCGGCGTCAGGGCACCGTCGCCCGAAACACTCCGATCATGCCGACCTTTGGCTGTCTTGCCTATTGCTCTCCGAACATCCGGGTCTCGCCGATTCGGCTGGAGGCTTGGGCAAGCGACGACGCGACCCTGCTTGTACGATACGGCGTCAAACGGCGAGTGCTCCCGTTGGTTTACTCGGGCGTGCGGGCGAATCGTGCTGAGAGGAAAGGAAAAGGTATGCGCGCAGAACGGGACGATAGTGCCACGGCGGCTTCCAGAGTGACCAGGCTTCTCTTCTGCTCGCTGGCCGCGCTGGCGGCCGCGACGAGTGTTGGCACCGAGGCGCGTGCGCAAGCGCAGTCACTCGTGCGGGTGGATAGCGGCGAGTTGCAAGGCGTGGTCGACGACGGCGTCGTCTCCTTCAAGGGCATCCCCTTCGCGGCGCCTCCGGTGGGCGACCTGCGGTGGCGGCCTCCCCAGCCGGCGGCGCGGTTGGACGGGCGTGCGGCAGGCGGCGGAATTCGGCGCGAACTGCATGCAGGGCCGGTTCGGACCGCCCCCGCCCGCAGGTGCGCCAGCGCCTCGTGCTCCGTCGGAGGATTGCCTGTTCCTGAACGTCTGGCGCCCTGCCGATGCGAACGCACGCAAGCTGCCCGTGATGGTCTGGATCCACGGGGGCGGGTTCGTCGGCGGCTCAGGCGCGTTGCAGGGCGCGGCGGGCGGGCCGTTTGCCAGGCAGGGCGTCGTCCTTGTGACCATCAACTACCGCCTGGGGCGCTTCGGCTTCTTCGCGTTCCCCGCGTTGAGCGGCGAGCGCCCTGACGAGCTCAAGGGCAACTACGCCTACATGGACCAGATCGCCGCGCTGCAATGGGTGAAGCGGAACATCGCCGCCTTCGGCGGCGATCCCGACAACGTCACCATCTTCGGGTTTTCCGCGGGTGGCGTCTCCGTTCACAGCCTGCTGGCGTCGCCGCTGGCGCGTGGCCTGTTTCACAAAGCCATCGCCCAGTCCGGCGGCTCGAGGGACAGCGTGCTCACCGCCCGGCCGATGCGTGAGGACGGCGTCGATCCGAACTATCCGGTGTCAGCCGAGACGATCGGAACCCAGTTCGCGAAATCGATGGGAATCGAAGGCACGGACCAGGCCGCGCTGGCCAGATTGCGTGGCCTGAGCGCCGACGAGGTGCTTCGCGGCGCTCCAGCCCAGCCAGGGACGAGCGCGCCGTCGTACGAGACGACGCCGATCCTCGATGGCAAACTGATTACCGAGACGGCTGAGAGTGCCTACAAGGCCCGCCGACAGCCGCGTGTGCCGCTGCTCGTTGGAAGCAACAGCGCCGATACCGCAGGCAACCGGATTAAGGCGGCCACCAAGGACGAGTTGTTCGCCCGGTACGGCCAGTGGAGCGCCCAGGCAAAGGCAGCCTACGATCCTGACGGATCGACCGAGCTCGCCACGCTGGTGTCGCGGGCCAATGACGACTTCGGTCAGGCCGAGCCGGCGCGCTTCGCCGCGAATGCCTTCGCCGCCAACGGTTCGCCCGTCTATCTCTATCGTTTCTCCTACGTCCAAAGCGCGTTGCGCGAGAAGTTGCGCGCCGGCGCCCCGCACGGAGGCGAAATCGGTTTTGTGTTCGGTACGCTCGGGGCTGGGCCCGGCGGCGACGCCCTCGCCCGAGGATCTGGCGGTCTCCCGGATGGCCCAGAGCTATTGGGTCAACTTCGCCAGGACCGGCGACCCGAATGGTGCCGGCCTGCCGACCTGGCCACGCCACGATCCCGGCAAGGACCTGATCTTCGATTTCCGGCCGGATGGCTCCGCGGGCGCCGGCCCCGATCCGCGGAAAGCGCGGCTCGACGTGACGCAATTGAATACCGACGCAGGGAAGCGGTCCGACTTTTAGGGGCGGGTGGACCGTGCGTGGACGGCTGCCGTTGGACCGATGGCGGAGTCTAAGGTCACTAGCTCTGTGCAGGAATGAGGTCGTCGGATTCCGGCGACCTCTTCGTTTGTACGTTGCGGCCTTCCAATTGATCGTCATGCCTATATCGGGCATGATTCCGCCCACATTGGGTTCAAAAAACGCTGCTTCCTGGCGCATGTGATGCGACCCAAGAAATCCGTCGACATCCTCCGGGACAAGTCGCTCTACAAGTCCATCGCCTTCACCCGCGCCGAGCGGAAGCGCCTGGGGCTCGAAGGGCTGCTGCCGCACGCCGTCGTCACCCAGGCGCAGCTCGTGTCACGGGTGATGGAGAGCCTGCGGCGGGTGCCACGGGACATCGACAAGTACATGGCGTTGTCCTCGCTGCAGGAACGCAACGAGCGCGTGTTCTACCGCA
This sequence comes from Vicinamibacteria bacterium, assembly GCA_963719755.1. GTDB lineage: Bacteria > Acidobacteriota > Vicinamibacteria > Vicinamibacterales > JAENWD01 > JAENWD01. The sequence continues at coordinate 599,605 of CAVRDA010000018.1, forward strand.
CGGTGATCGATCACCTCGACGAGATCATGCCGTTGATTTACACGCCCACCGTCGGCGAGGCGTGCCGGGAGTTTTCGCACATCGCGCGCGAGCCGAAGGGCTTCTTCATCACGCCGGACGACCGCGGCCGCATCGCGAAGATTCTCGACAACTGGCCCGAGAAGGATATCCGCGTCATCGTCGTCACCGATGGGCAGCGGATCCTGGGCCTCGGCGACCTGGGCGCCAACGGCATGGGGATTCCCATCGGCAAACTCGCGCTCTACACCGCGTGCGCGGGCATCCCGCCGAAGCACTGCCTGCCGGTGATGCTCGACGTGGGCACGAACAACGCGGCGCTCCGGGAGGACGTCCTCTACCTCGGCTACCCGCGCAAGCGGTTGGAAGGCAAGCCGTACTTCGACCTCGTCGAAGAGTTCGTGCGGGCCGTGAAGAAGAAGTACCCGCGCGCGCTTCTCCAGTTCGAGGACTTTCTGACGCCCAATGCCTACGCGCTGCTGAACGAAGTACCGCGATCGCCTGCTGTGCTTCAACGACGACATCCAGGGCACCGCCGCCGTGGCGCTGGCAGGCGTCTACGCGTCCACGAAGATCACCAGAGTTGAAGTTCGCGGATCTGCGCATCATGTTCCTGGGCGCCGGATCCGCAGCGACCGGCATCGCCGACCTCATGGCGTCGGCTCTGGTGGACGAGGGGCTGAGCCTCGACGAGGCGCGCCGCCGGCTGTGGTTCGTGGACGTCAACGGTCTGGTCGTGAAGGGCAGGACGGACCTGATGGCGCACAACCTGCCCTACGCGCACGAGCACGCGCCGCTCGGCTTCGTCGAGGCCATCGACGCCCTCAAGCCGCACGTGCTCATCGGCGCCACCGGCGCGCCGGGCACGTTCACTCAACGGGCTGTCGAGCGCATGTGCGCTCACAATGAACGACCGGTCCTGTTCGCGCTCTCCAATCCCACGTCGAAGGCGGAGTGCACTGCCGAGCAGGCCTACACGCTGGAGCCACGGTCAAGCCGTCTTCGCGAGCGGCAGCCCCTTCGGCGCCGTGACGTACGAGGGCCGGGAGTTCCAGCCCGGCCAGGGCAACAACGCCTACGTGTTTCCGGGCATCGGCCTGGGCGCAGTCGTGTGCGGCGCTCGCGTCATTCCGGACGAGTTCTTCCTGGCCGCGGCCCGAACGCTCGCCGGGTTGGTGGAGAAGACAGACCTCCAGCGCGGCTGCTCTCTATCCGCCGTTAAGGGACATTCGCCGGATCTCGCTCGCCATCGCCGTGAGCGTGGCCGAGAAGGCCTACGAACTCGAGCTCGCGCGGGCGAGACGTCCGAGGAACCTGAAGGACGCCATTGCGCAGATTCATGTATGAGCCGTAGGGCGCGAGCGTAGTATGCGGCCGCGGCCGTTGTTCCGCGAGGAGGCCCGTCATGGTGGACGCGACGAAGACCCGCACTGAGCACGATCTGATCGGCACCAAGGAGGTCCCTGCGGACGCCTACTACGGCGTGCAGACCGCCCGGGCGCTCGAGAACTTCCACATCTCCGGGGTGGAGCTTCGGCTCTATCCCAACATCATCAAGGCGCTCGGCATGGTCAAGTTGGCCGCCGCTCGCGCCAACTTCGACTGCGGCCAGTTCAGCCAGGAGATCCTGCGCGGCATGGAAGGCGCCTGCACGGAGATCTGATCGACGGCAAGCTCCACGACCAGTTCCGCCTGGATGTGTTCCAGGGCGGCGCCGGCACGTCGACGAACATGAACGCGAACGAGGTCATTGCCAATCGCGCGCTGGAACTGATGGGCCACACGAAGGGCGAGTACCAGTACTGCAGCCCCCACGACCATGCGAATGCGTCGCAATCGACCAACGATGCCTACCCGACGTCGCTGCACGTCGGCATGGCGCTCGGCAACCGCGAACTCATCGCCGCGGTGAACGAACTGATCGCGGCGTTCCGCGCCAAGGGCGAGGAGTTCGCCTCGATCATCAAGATGGGCCGCACGCAACTCCAGGATGCCGTGCCGATGACGCTCGGCCAGGAGTTCACGGCGTTCGCGGCCACGCTGGCAGGCGAGGTGCGGGCGCTCGAGGCGATGCAGCGGGTGCTCTCCGAGATCAACATGGGCGCCACCGCCATCGGCACCGGCCTCAATGCGCCGGCTGGCTACGCCGAGAAGTGCACCGCGCACCTGGCGCAGATCACCGGCTTGCCCATTCATCTCGCGGCCGACCTCATCGAGGCCACGCAGGACACTCAGGCGTTTGTCCTCTACTCCTCCTGCATGAAGAGCCTGGCCATCAAGCTCTCGAAGGTCTGCAACGACCTCCGGCTGCTGTCGTCGGGCCCGCGCTGCGGCCTGCGCGAGATCAACCTGCCGGCGATGCAGCCCGGCTCGTCGATCATGCCCGGCAAGGTCAACCCCGTCATTCCCGAGGTCGTGAACATGGTCTGCTTCCGCGTCATCGGCAGCGACCTGACGGTCACGATGGCGGCCGAGGCAGGGCAGTTGCAGCTCAACGTGTTCGAGCCGGTCATTGCGGCCTGCATCTTCGAGGCCCAGACGATGTTCATCAACGCCGCGCGCACGCTGCGTGAGCACTGCGTCGAGGGGATCACGGCGAATCGCCGACGTCCTCGCGCACTACGTGGACTACAGCATCGGCACCGTCACGGCGCTCAATCCCGTGATCGGCTACGACAAGGCCACGGAACTCGCGACGGAGGCCATGAAGACCGGCAAGGGCATCATGGAACTCGTGAGAGAGAAGAAGGTGCTGACCGAAGAGCAGATCGCCGACGTCATGAACCCGGCCGCGATGACGGGACAGCGGCGCTCGTCCTGAGCGCGGGGTGTCCGTGAGAACCGTCGTCGTCGTGCTGTTCGCCGGGATGGTCGTCGCCCTGGCAGCGCGCGGTCTGCCCGGCGCGCCGCCGGCCGCGCGCAACTTCCCGAGCCGGCGCGGTCGGCCAGCGTTCGAGGGCACGTGGTCGGCCACCGGCCGGCGCCAGACGCTGCCGACGGAGGCCGGCCGGCCGGCGGTGACGGTCCAACTCTCCGGCGCGGTCGCGATCACGACCGGCGCCGGGCTCGGCCGCGGCTTCCGTGGCGAGGTCGATCGGTTTCGACGATGGCGTGGGCATCGGTCGTCGGGTCGCGTCGTGTGGACCGACGAGCAGCGGCGACCGGATCTTCAGCGTACTCGACGGGCGAGGCGCTTGCGCGGCCGGCCGGCCGATGCGCGGCACGATCACGGGCGGCACCGGCCGCTACGCCGGCATCACCGGCGAGTACGAGTTCCGCTGGCAGTACCTGATCGCGGCGGAAGGCGACGTCGTCCACGGGCGAGCGGTCGATCTGCGCGGCAGCGTGCGTGGCGGACCGCGCGGGCAGTGACGACATCCACTGCGGGCCGTCCGCCATGGATCGCGCGGCTCGGCGCGCTGGCGCTGGCGCGTGGCGATCTGGTTCATCCCTCCGCCTGAAGGCCTTACCGTTGACGCATGGCGGTTGTTCGCGATCTTCTTCGCGACGATCGCGTCGGTGGTCGTCGGCGCGTTTCCGATTCTGACGGCGTCCGTGTTCGCGCGCGGCCGGCGCCGTGCTCACGGGTGTCCTCACGCCAGCCCAGGCCTACGCGGGGTTTGCCAACTCGACGATCCTCCTCATCATCATGGCCTTTCTTGTCGCGCGGGCCGTGGTGAAGTGCGGGCTGGGACAGCGTCTGGGCCATCTCGTGGTCAGCCGGTTCGGCCGATCGACGCTCGGCCTCTCCTACAGCATCTTTCTGGTGGACGGCCTGATCGCGCCGGCGTTTCCGAGCAACACCGCGCGCGGCGGTGTGCTGTATCCGCTCGTCGTCGGTCTCGCGGAGGCCGGCGGTGCGTCGCCTGACAGGCCCGATCGCAGGCGGCTGGGCGGCTACCTCATGTTCTCAGGCATGGTGAGTCTCAGCCTCTCGTCCGCGCTGTGGTTCACCGCGATGGCGGCCAACCCGCTGGGCGCCGAACTCGCGCGCAGCGCCGGGCTGGAGATCACGTTCGGCTCGTGGCTCGTCGCGTCGTGCGTCCCGACGCTCGACCGCCATGGTGCTGCTGCCGTGGCTGCTGCAGCGGATCATGTCGCCGGAGGTCACGTCGACGCCGGACGCGCCGGCCGCGGCCGCACGGGCGCTTGCCGCGCTGGGCCCGCTCATCGCGCGACGAATGGATCGTGGCGATCGACGTTCGTCGGGATGGTCGCGCTCTGGGCGTCGGCGGGCGTCCTCGGCCTCGACTCGACGGCTATCGCGCTCCTGGGCCTGGGTATCCTGCTCGCCACCGGCGTGCTGACGCTCGGTGACATCGCGAAGGAAGGCGACGTGCTCGCCACGTTCATCTGGTTCGCGGTGCTCTACACGCTCAGCGGTCAGCTGAACGAGATGGGGTTCATGGGCTATCTTGGCCAGCGCCTGGCGGGCGCACTCGGCGGGCTTGGCCCGATCCCCGTCTATCTGCGTCCTGGTCGTCGCGTACGTCCTGCTCCACTACCTGTTCGTGAGCCAGACGGCGCACCTGCTGGCCCTGTTCGCGGTGTTTCTCGATGTCGGGATCAAGCTCGGCGTGCCCGCCGCGCCGCTCGCGTTCATGCTGCTCTTCGCGAGCAACTTCTTCTCGGTGATCACGCCGCAGGGATCGAGCGCGAACCTGCTCTTCACGGGAAGCGGCTATCTCTCCCAGGGCGAGCTCTACCGCCTCGGCGCGCTGACGACCGCCATCAGCCTGCTGATCTACCTCGTGGTGGCGACGCCCTGGCTGATGTTCGTCGCCCGATGACGTCAGGAACTGAGGAGTCTGCCCGGCTACAGCGGCCGTCGAGCGAGACGGACGTGGTTTGTCGGCTTCGCAAAGGAGAATGCGTCATGTCGTTGAAACGCTCGTCGCTGTCCATGGCTGCGCTGGCCCTCTCGCTCGGGATGGCGGGGACCGCCGGGGTCTCGGCCGTGCGGCAGGCCGCGCAACCGGCTCTCCCGACTGTTGTCGTGCTCGCCACCGGCGGCACGATTGCCGGCGCTGCCGCCAGTGATGTACAGGCGGGCTATACCTCCGGTCAGGTCGGCGTCGACCAACTGCTCGCCGCCGTTCCGCAAGCCAAGAAGCTCGCCAACATGCGGGGCGAGCAGATTTCGAACATCGGCTCCCAGGACATGAATGACGAGGTGTGGCTGAAGCTCGCCCGTCGCGTCAACGAACTGGTGGCGATGCCGGACGTCGACGGCGTGGTCATCACGCACGGCACCGACACGATCGAGGAAACGGCGTACTTCCTGAACCTCGTCGTCAAGTCCAGAAAGCCCGTCGTGCTGACGGCCGCGATGCGCCCGTCGACTGCGCTCTCGGCCGACGGCCCGCTGAACTTCTACAACGCCGTGGCCGTGGCCGCGAACAAGGAGGCGGCTGGACGCGGCGTGCTCGTCGTGATCAACGACTGGATCCATGGCGCGTCGTCGCTGACGAAGACCAGCACCACGGCGGTCCAGACGTTCATGTCGCCGCTGAGTGGCCTGATCGGGACCGTCAGCTACGGCGCGGCCGAGTTCAACCGCGGCCCGGTCGGCAAGCACACGACGGACTCGGAGTTCTCGCTCGAGGGCGTCACGGCGCTGCCCCGCGTGGATATCATCATGGCCTACGAGAACATGGACGGCGCGCTGATCGACGCCTCCGCCGCGGCGGGCGCCAAGGGCATCGTGATCGCCGGGGTCGGCAACGGCAATCTCACGGCTCCAGCGGTCAAGGCACTCGCGGCGCAGGCCGCAAAGGGCGTTGTGGCTGTCCGTTCAACCCGCGTGGCGACGGGCATCGTCGGCCGCAACGTCGAACTCGACGACAACGCGCTCGGGTTTGTGGCCTCGATGGGGCTGAACCCGCAGAAGTCGAGGGTGCTGCTGCGACTGGCGCTCACCAAGACGAAGGACGTCAAGGTGATCCAGCGGATCCTCGAGGAGTACTAGGCCGCGCTGTCGTAGGAGCCGGCCGCCGCCGCACAGGTCTGCTCGAGAAAGCGTCGTCAGCGACAGACGCGGACGCGGGGACCGGCGATCCGATCCGCCGAGCCGGTTGCGGCCATCACCGCCGGAGTCGAGCCCAGGTCGAGCGTCAGGACCGCGATGTCCACCGGATCGTCTGACACGCACCTCGAGCCGGACGAGATACGGCGCGTCGCGCAACTCCTCGGAGGCGACGAGGCCGTCACGCTCGAACTGCCGCAGGCGCTCGGAGGCGGACACCGACTCGTGGATGACCTCCGGAGCCCGGGTACCAGTCACCTCCACCGTGGAGATCTCGAAGGCGGCAGTCCCGCCCACGTAGACGGTCGCGCGGGCGGGGTGATCCCGGTAGTTGTCGAACCTCACGCGGATTTGGCAATCGGCGATGTCCGTCGCATCATGCCAGCGCCGGTCGCCGATATCGGCGCAGCGGACGCTTCGGACAAGGCGGAACACGGGCGTGTCGAGGGGAGGCCGGAGCGAGGCCGGTGTCGCCGGAACCAGGCGCCGCCGGACCTGTCCGCCCTCGGCGAGCACCACGACGGCCATGGGCCCAGGCGTCTTCAGGATCTCTTCGCCATCGACGGCTATTCGAACGACGCCCGGCGAGGCCTCGACCTCGACTGGCACGGGAAGTTCCACGCCGTCGATCGCCGTGCCCGCAGGCACCGAAAGTCTGGCGTTGTGCTCGCCCAGGATCTCTGCCGCGTCGCGACCACCGCGAGCCAGGCCCACCATGACATAGCGTGCCGGCCGTGAGTCAGGGCGCCACGAGGCGCCGAGACTCTCCAGCCAGGTCGGAGCGTCGGCAACCAGGGCGGGTGTGGCTTCGGGCTGCACCGCGGCGATGACGAATCGGTCCCGGCGGCTCGCGCCGACCAGCTCGGGAATCGGCGCATCGAGTACGGGCAGCGGCTCGAACTCGAGGCCGGACGGCTGCAGCTGGCGGACCTGGGGCTCGAACGCCACTACTGTCCGCCGCTCGTCCCGGAAGGCACGGTCGATGTCGGGCAGTCCCGCGTGCAGCAGCGTGATGTCCCGGCTGCTCACCCTTTCACCGTGGAGCAGGTAAAGCAGAGACTGGTCCTGCAGATACGAATGGCTGACCACGCGAGTGCCGTCCGGCACGACCTCGAGCACTCCGCTCCACATCCGTCGCTCGATGGTGCGGTCGCTGTGATCGACGGAGCGGAAGTTCGTGCGCCCGGCCATCGCCACGCCCACGACGAGCACCGCCGCGCAGACTGCCGTGAGCCACGAGCGCCACGACGCGGTGGATCGAGCCAGAGCAACGGCCGCGAGCAGCCACAGCGGCGGCAGGGCCGGCATGATGAAGCCGGCGGTATCGGCCTCGATGTTGAGGGCGAGCAGGAGCACCCCCAACGCGGATCCCACAAGCAGAACCGTCTCTCGCCACGCGTATCTGAGACCCAGCACCGTGCCCACTGCGACGACCGCGACGCCGGCGATGCCGAGTTCGGTGAAGAGCAGCGACCCGAGCGACTCGAGTGGAGCGCCCAGCAGCTCGCGCCACCCGCGGGCGAACATGTCGTTCTCGTATCGCGAGGCACGCATCACGTCGGCGAGCTCACCGAGGGTCCGGGCCGAGGCCTCGAGGTACGGGGACCGGCTCGACGTGCGCCACAGGATGTATCCGTATTGCGAAAGGCCGGCGAGCACCAGCAGCAGGCCGCCTCCGACGACGCGCCATCGCAGCACCGAGCGCGCGTCGACGGCGAGCGCGAATGCGACGAACGCGGGCGCCACCATCGCGATGGTCAGGTGATTGCCGAGCCCGGCAGCCAGCAGCGCCACCGGGATCAGCAGATCGCGCGTCTGCCGGGTGTCGCGCCAGACGAGCACGCGCCAGAGCGCCGCGGCCACCAGCGCAGCGCCGATGGAGTACACCTCGGCCGCGAGCGACTTCTCCCAGAAGATCCGCCCGACGCCGAGCGCGGCAGCCACGAGGGCAGCGTGTGCGCGCCCTGCGCCCAGTCGCCGGCCCGCGAAGTAAACGCAGGCGACGGCCAACAGCGCGGCAACGATCGACAGCAGGTTCATCCGCCAGGCCAGCGTGCCCAGCGGCAGCCAGGACCAGGCGTACGACACCAGCATGTACAGCGGATAGCCCGGCGGATGCGGCGTCCCCAGGACCGGCCCGATGTACTGGAACTTCGCCGAGTCGCCCGACGCGAGCACGTCGGGATACATCGTCAGCAGATACAGCGGGAGCAGCGCGGCGCAGAGCAGCAGCGCGCTCCACCAGTCGCTGCGTGAGGCTGGCGCCGTCGGCATGTCGCCGTATGCTCTCATACAGGGCGGCTGGGGCCTGGGCTATGCCGGCTGCTGGCCTGCTGTCCGGCCCACCCCACCCAGGGGAGGGTCATCGCCCGTGATGTTTTGCGATCTGCTCCTCGCTCAATCGGAGGAATCGTGCGGCGTTGTTGTAGAAGATGTCGCGCTTCTGTTCCGCGCTCAAGAATGGCGCACGTCTCGAGCGCTTCGATGGCCACATCGATGGCCCGTGGCCACACCATCTGGTCCGATCCCCACATAATCCGCTTGATGAATCCGGCGTCGACGAGCCGTCTGAGTTGTCCGTAGAAATGAGGCCGCGGCTGCGCCCAGTCGTTTCCTGAGATGTCGACGTACACCTGAGGGTGGGAGAAGAGCACCGCAATCATCTCGTCAACCAGCGGGGAGCCGTAATGGATGACATACAGTCGAAGCTTCGGGTGGCGAACCAGCACTTCTTCGAGCTGTAGAGGGCTCGTCAACCGCGCGCGATAGCCTGGCGCCGCCCAATAGGGCCCGCCCGGGGGGCCCTCCCCGAGATGGACGCCGACGGGGACGTCGAGCTCCTCGGCGAGCGCGAAGTAGGGCTCCCATCTCGGGTCGTCCAATGTCGCCCCTTGGTACCTGAGGTGACACCTCCGCGAACAGCGCCAACTCGCCGTTTGCGAACAGGCGTCCGGTACTCGTCGACGCTTGGCGACGCCGGGGTCGCCGAAAGCGTGTGCGGGGATGATGCGATCGGGAGCAGCGGCGCGCCATGCGCTGACACGGGCAAGGGGACCGGTCGTCACTGCGAAGATGTTGTTCCGTTCGAGCATCGCAAGCGATTCTTCATGAGTGATTCGTCGTTCGCAGCGGGAGGGATGGGAGACGGGCAGTGTCTTGAGCCGAGTCGAATGTCATGGGCTCACGAGGGTCCGCGCCCGGATACAGGATCTCCTGATTGTTGGCACAATTCGCCATGCCGCCGCCGTACTGGCTCAACGAATGAGCCTTCAAGTTCATGTCGATGATTGGCTGCGGATTCGACTGGCGATTCCTCCCGCCTCTGGCATCCCGAAGCCAGCCACAACAGAGGGATGACACCAACGAGCAGCCTCGAGGCGCATCGCGCCAATTGGCCGACGCGGGGCGTCTTCAGTGAACGGAGGTCGCGGATCGCGTCATAGGCTTGCGAATGCGTATCGACCGATCCAGATCGAAGTTGTGCCGCCCGCAGGATCTGGCCAACTGCCTGATAGTTCTTACTCTTCAAACCTCAGCCAGCGTTGACGTACGGCTTCCAACAGTTGCTCGAACCGTGGATCGGTTCGCAGCGTCTCGAAGCAAGGATCGTATCGAGCCAGGAAGGGATAGTTGATGAAGCCACGATCGACTGCGATGGCGAGCCAATGAAGCGCGCGCGCGGGCACGCCGGCCGCCGCGTAGCCCTCCGCAAGAAACCGCGCAAAGACGTCGCTCGCGTTCGCTACCGCTTCGATGTCGGGCGTCACAGTCGCCAACGCGTCGTCCCGCTGGCCGAAGAGGGCATGCGTGAGGAACTGCGCGACACGCGCCGGGACCGTTTCGCGCTCGGTGTGTGAAAACCCTTCCAGGACCGTGGCGACGGCGTCCTGACGTCGATTGAGAGCGAGGATCCACAGATAGAAAAGCCGCGCCATGGGATTGCCCGGATCCATGTCGAACATCTCCCGATAGGGTTCGACTGCCTGTAGATTTCCCTCCGACACGGCGGCGAACCCCGGTAGGCAGCGCGTCAGGGGCGTCAGTGGATCCAGCGTCAACAGAGGGCCGATCAGCGGACGGGTGGCTGACACCTTCCCGGAGATCAGGTAGCAGTTGCACAAGAGGAGCAGCGTGTCCGCATCATTCGGATCGATCTCCTTCGCCGCTTTCAGGTTTCGCACAGCGTCCTGAATCCGGCCCGCGCGAGTATTGGATCCAACCACGCAGCCGAAATCCCGCTGCGGACCGGGAGTCGAGCGCCAAGACTTTGTGGGCGCAGGCTTCCGCCTCGTCGAGCGGACGCTCGCTGAAGTCGATACCGGCTTCGCGATACTGGAGATGCGCGTGACCAAGCGCGGCGTAGAGCCTGACATTGTCTCCGACAATCGCGAGGCCATTGTGAAGCAGCTGAATGGCATGATCGATCGCATCGCGCCGCCAGCGCCATGCTTCGTGCCGGGCCCGGAGATAACATTCGTACGCGTGCAGGTCGCGGATGGAGTGTTCCGTGAGGCGCCGCTGTTCGTCATCGGTGAGTCGGAGCTCGAGGGCTGCAACGATCACGCGAGCGAGACGTTCCTGCATCGTGAAGACATCCTCGAAGGTGCCGTCGTAGTTCTCGGCCCACAGATGGGCGTCTCTGCTCGCATCAATGAGCTGAGCGCTGATTCGCAGCTGTCTTCCTGCCCGCCGCACGCTTCCCTGGAGAACGTAGCGAACGCCAAGCTCGCGGGCGATGGTCTTCACGTCTTTCTTCGTGTCCTTGAAGACCATCGACGACGTGCGTGAGATGACGCGAAGAGACCGCACCTTTGACAGATCGGCGATCACTTCCTCGGTCAGGCCATCCGCGAAGTATGCGTTTTCCGGATCGATGCTCAGGTTCGTGAACGGCAGCACCGCGATCGATGGCACAGATCCCGACCCGGCGCTGCCGCCGTGGGCGCCGGCAGCGGCCCGCGGTCCGGGGTGCGCGGGACGAGTGAGCCGCCACGTGTCGATCTCTGACTTGTACGCGTAGACGCTGCCGAGCGTGCGATGCACGTGACGGTGCACCGGAAGACCTTCCTCAGTCTCCCATCGGCGTACGGTGCGCACACCCCGATTGAGATAGGCGGCGATCTCCTTCCACGACTCGAGACGGTTCCCAGGCGCGTCTCCCAAAGGTTCCTACCTCACGACGTGGCCAAAGAGGGCCAGAGTGGGCCACCGATGCATTGGCCGTCCATGACGCTTGCCGGTCCTCCCAGGTCGCACGTAGCGTGCGATGCATGAGTCCTCACCCCGCTCGGCCTTTTCGGGCCGCGCCTGCACCACCGAAAGGAGCTTCACCATGCGTCGAATCGTCACAGCCCTTATCGCCGCGACCGTCCTTGCGTGCGCCATGGCATCCGATGCGCGCGTTCGACAGGACCAGCAATCCAGAACGCGTGCCGTCTCCGGGAGGGCGGTGCATTACTTCACCACCGCGATCATTCACTCGCAGACGCCGACCGCTACAGGAATGATCCAGCGCAGCACGGACATCATCGAGCTCAGTGGCGATCTGAAAGGACGCGTCCTGTATCATCCCACCTCTGTCTTTGACTTCGTCAAGGGCACGCTGGTGAACACCGGGAACCAGGTGTTCTCCGGCACCGTTCTCGGATCGTCGCCGGTCCTCCTCCATGATGACGAGTTTCGTTTCGAGGTGGACCTGAACACCGGAGGACTGGAATCTGGCGAGGTGCACTTGACGGACAGGATCGCCGGCCCGAAGATCCGATGCGATCTCGTGGCTGTGGGGGCCGGCGAGAAGACGCCGGAAGGCGACAGCATCGTCGATTACAGTGGCACCTGCACTTTCAAGAAGTGAGGGCTGGCCGGATCATCGAAGGCCGGAGCGCCGCTGCCCGGAGGGCGACAGGCCGGATCAGTCGCCGGCTTCGGCCATCGCCTGGATCCGGGCGCGCTCGGCCTTGGATCCGGCGATCGCACGCTCCAGCGCGTCGTCCGGGAGGATGGTGAGGTCTGCCGCGGCGCTCTTTGCGTCGGCATGCTCGACGGCGCGCGAGACCACTTCGGCGTTCGTCGCTCCGGTCTTCTTGCCGAGAAATGGCTTCACGACCAGGTAGATCACGTCGCGCAGTGGCATGAAGCGCAGGAACCGCCGCAGCAGTCGGAAGGTCTGGACTGGGAAGCGCGTGAACTTGTAGACGATGAGCTTCCGCATCTCCTCCGATCGGATGCGGTGGACTTCTTCTCCCGGCAGGCAGCTGGGATCGATCGACGTGCACTTGAAGTACTTGTACCAGTCGACGGCGTCGTTGACGAGCCCGCGCTCTGACGTACTCGTGCCACAGCGGCGTGCCGCGATAGACACACAGGCGGTTGAAGCCAAAGCTGTCGATACGGATCCTCGACGCAAAGCGAAACGTGGCCCGCAGGTCCTCCTCGGTCTCGTCGGGAATCCCGACGACGAAGAAGCCGTGGACAATTTCAATGCCGGCGGTCTTGGCATTGTTGACCGCGGTTTCGATCTCCGCGAGGGTTTGCTCCTTCTTGAGACGGTCGAGGATCTTCTGGCTGCCGCTCTCGATGCCGAACATGACCGTCCGGCACCCGGATTGCGCGAGCTTGGGGAACAGGTGCTGCGCCACCGAATCGACGCGGCCCTCGAGCCCGTATTTGATCGGATTCTTTGCGGCGATGAGGCCGTCGCAGATCGCCTCGATGCGTTTGGGCTGGAGCAGGAAGTGGTCGTCGACGAAGTAGACCGAGCCGTAGCCATCCTTCCGCAGCTGCTCGAACTCCGCGATGACGTGGGCGGGGGTCCGCGCCCGCCACTTGCCCTCGTTGAAGATCGGGATGTCGCAGAACACACACGGCCAGGGACAGCCGCGCGACGTCTGCATCGTGGTGAAGCGATCCAGCGACAGCACGGCCGGGACGTCGAGCGGCATCGACTCGACGAAGTCGAGCGGCAGGCTCTCGCGGTCGGGGAAGGGCCACTGGTCGAGATCGCGCGGCAGCGCCCGGTTCGGGTTGTTGCGGAGCGTGCCGTCTTTCTCCTGCCAGGTGATGCCCGTCACCGTGTCCGGATCGTTCAGGCGCTCGAGCAGGTCGATGATGAGTTGCTCGCCGTCGCCCCGGCACACGAAGTCGACTTCCTGGCACTGCGCCTTGATCAGTGGCGCGTTCAGGGTCGCGAACACACCGCCGAACGCCAGCTTGACGTTGGCATCGGCCGCGCGCAGCTGGCGCGCGAGAATCTTGGCGTAGGGATAGCTCGTGGTCGACAGAAAACTCATGCCGATGAGGTCCGGCTTCTGCCGCCGCATCTCGTCGACGATGACGGTGTTGGGCGTGTCGGGATTGGCCTGATCGAACATCGTGACCTCGTGGCCGGCGCGCTTGAGCACCGCGGAGAGGGACATGATGCCGATCGGCGGAAATCCCATGACCTGCAGACGGCCGTTCGCTGCCCGGGTGCGCCGTGGGATGGCGTAAAACTGGGGATCGCGAACGTGGACCAGAAAGGCTCGCATGGATACTGGCATTCTATCGTGCTTCGGCGGTGAATCCTTGCTAATGCCATCTTTTCAGGACCTGAAGCTGGGCCGCGAGGCCGCGGCAGAGATCCGCAAACAGTATCCGGTCATCGAGAACGAACAGATCGCGCGCTATCTGACGAAGCTGGGCGATCGCCTGGTGGCCGTTGCCCCGGCCGAGCTCAAGCAGCCGGTCTACGAGGTACTTGTTCACGCCGGTGAACCTGAAGGAGATCAACGCCTTTGCGCTGCCGGGCGGACCGATGTTCGTCCACCGCGGCACGTTCGATGCGCCGGCTGCCGAGGGCGACGTGGGATTACGAGAAGGGCTGAGCGATGATCCATACGGCCGCTGCCTGGCGTGCGGTCAGTGTTGCCCAGCTGCGGCCAGGAACGCCTCGCTTCGAGTCACGATCTGTCTTGTCCGATCGCTCTGACCTTCGTCCTGCGTCGCGCCGGCGCGCCGAGCAGTCTGACCAGGCGAGTCGCGTCCTCCACCGCGTGCCCGTCGACGTCGTTGTTGAAGTACACATAGACATCGACGCCCGATGCCAGGCGCTCTCCCAGCCACTCGCTCCACTCCTCGAGCACGTTTGTGGGATAGCTGCCGCCATATTCGGCGCCGTAGCCGTGAAAACGCACGTAGACGATTGGACCAACCTGCAGGCGTGGTGACGCCGATTCCGGCATGTCGTGGACGCACAGGCTGACGCCGTGCCGATCGAGCTGCTGGACGATCTCTGGTGTGTAGCCTCGAACATCCCGGAACTCGATGACGTGCGCGAGGCGAACGACCCGGCGCCCGATGCGCCGGCGACGCGGCAGCGCGGCGAGGAACGACTCGAGCCGCTCGCGGTCGGGAATCCAGCGCGGCGGCAACTGATAGAGGATCGGACCGAGCGTCGGTCCAAGCTCAATCGCGCGATCCAGCAGCCGCTCGATCGGCTCCTCCGGATCTCGAAGCCGCTTCAGATGGGTCAGGTAGCGGCTTGCCTTGACGGCGAATGTGAACGACGGGGAGACAGACGCAGCCCAGCGTGCGAACTGCCCGGCCTCAGGCAGGCGATAGAAGCTGTTGTTCAGCTCGACGGTGTCGAAGCGGCTGGCGTAATGCTCCAGCCAGCGCGTCGAAGGCAAGGCCGAATCGTAAAACCGTCCCCTCCAGCCCTTGTAATGCCAGCCAGAACATCCAACCCTCGCCGTGGCCACAAGCTTCCCGTCTGGAGGCGTGCAAGCGTATGGCCAGAACGGTCGTGACATCGCTGAGCGGGGGCGGGTCTTCCCGGGTGAGGCCGATCGGCTGGAAGCGGCGTGAGCGACTCGAAAACGGACACGAGCATCGCGGGTTTGCCGAGCCGGTCCAGCTCGCTGACGTCGTCGTCAGACGAGCTCATCGATCGGCGTAGCCGGTGATCCGCCCGGCGCGCCATGAAGCGCCGTCACCTTGACGGCGCGGCGACGCGGTAGGTAGATGCCGAACACCGTCCGCTGGACGTCGTCATCCACGACGCGAAAGATGAGGGCGTTCTCGATCCAGTCCATCCACTGCTGAATGTCCTGATGGTAGGCGACCGAGGGCGAGAGACTGTAGTAGCCCGGCTTCAGATCGATCGGCAGCGTGAAGGCGTAGCGCATGCGGTCGCCGCGCCGCACCTCCGGCAGCTCGACGCGCTCCTGCCAGGTGTTGATGCCGATCACGTCGGTGCCCAGCCGATCGCGCATGTAGAAGCCGATCAGATGCCGGAATTGATCCGAGCAGAATTCGACGTCCACGACGACCTGGACGGTCTGGCCCAGCGTGACGACCTCGGTTCTCACGCCGTCTTCAGTCGCCAGAAAGACGTCCTGGATCCGGGCGTTGCCGTCGCCGTGCCTGAACAGCTTGAACTCTGGAATGTCCAGGTTGGCTTCGCCCCCGCCGGCTCCCGGCCGCTCGCCGGCGGCCACGGTTCCCGGCTCGACCGCGGGCACGGGCGCGGCTGAAGCCTCGCGCTCGGCCCGCTGGGCCTCGGACTCCTGCATGTGCCTGAGCCGATCGAGGTCGAAGTCCAACGTCGACAGCGCCAGGTACCAGTTGGCCATGCTGAGCGGATCGCCCTGGTTGACGACCTCGCCGTCGTGAAGGATGACGACGTGCTCGCACAGCCGCTTGACGGCCTCGGTGTCGTGGCTGACGAACAGGACCGAGACGCCACGCTGCTGCAGCTGCCGCAGCTTCGCCATGCAGCGCTGCTGGAACCGTGCATCGCCGACCGCCAGCGCCTCGTCGACGATCAAGACGTCGGGATCGACGTTGATCGCGACGGAGAACGCCAGACGCACGAACATGCCGGACGAGTAGGTCTTGACCGGCATGTCGATGAAGGCGCCGATGTCGGCGAAGGCCAGGATGTGATCGTATCGGTCCCTGATCTCCTGCTCGTTCAGGCCGAGCACCGCGCCATACATGAAGACGTTCTCGCGGCCCGTGAACTCGGGGTTGAACCCGGCACCCAGCTCCAACAACGCCGCGACGCGCCCGTGCAGCTCCACCGATCCCGGTCGTGGGCGTGAGCGTCCCGCAAATGAGTTGCAGGAGCGTCGACTTGCCCGACCCGTTGCGTCCGATGATGCCCACCGTCGCGCCGGGCGCCACGTCGAAGCTCACGTCCCGGAGCGCCCAGAACTCGCGATAGAAGCGGCGCCGGCCGCGCCAGACGAACTGCTTCAGCCGATCGCCGGGCCGCTGATACACCTGGTAGCTCTTGCCCAGGTGTCGCGCGCGGATGGCGTACTCAAAGGACATCGGCGAAGCCCTTCTTCGTCTTCTCGAACCACGCCCACCCCAGCCACATCACGAACCCAGCCAGCGACGAAGTACACGAGCAAGCCGATCGGGTCGGGCCATTCGTTCCGAAAGAGCGCGTTGCGGGCGCTCTCGACGATGAAGGTCACGCGGGTTGAGGTAGATCGTCGATCGCAGGAAAGGCGGCACGGCCGACACGGGATAGAACAGCGGGCTCAAGAAACATCAACCCGGTGATGGCGAGCGGCACGACCTGCTGGAGATCCCGGGCGAAGACCCCGAGCGAGGCGAGGAACCACGCGAGGCCCAGCGTGAGCATCAGATACGGGACGATCAGGATCGGCACCGACAACGCGGCCCACCCGAGCGGCGGATCGAGGAACACTCGCACGGCGAGGAAGACGGCGGCGCTCATCGTCATCTGCACGAGCGCGGCGCCGAGCTGCGCCGGGACGAGCAGATCCAACGGAAAGACGACGCGCTTGACGAAATTGGCGTTGCCGGTGACGAGCGACGGGGCGACGGCGAGCATCTCGGCGAGCACGGTGAAGATCGTCAGGCCGACGAAGAGCACCATGGCGAACTCGAGCGGGCCGCCATGGGTCTGCCGAAAGAACCGGCCCTGAAACACCACCCCGAAGCAGAACCCGTAGATCGCCAATGTCAGAAGCGGGCGGAGCAGAATCCACGCCACGCCGACCATCGAGCCCTGGTAGATCGTGGCCACATTCTTCCGCACGAGCTGGCGCAGCAAAAAGCGATGCGACGAGAGCCGCCGGACCAAAACCATCGGTCCAAGACCAGCCAGCGACGGCACAAGGCGGCGGTCGACCTGGGGCGCTTCAGAAACAGTCGTCATGGCATTCCGGAGCGTGCGCGTCGCGAGCGCCACCAATCGACAGTGTTGGCGAGGCCGGACTCCAGATCGTATACGGGACGAAAGCCCAGCTGGCCGTGGAGAATGTCGATAGACGCGGCGAGCCGCGGTGGCTCATCGGGACGGTTCGCGGCGCCGAACCGTATCAGATCGGACGCCTGGATGAGTGAGCCGAGAGTCGAGATGACCGACCGCACTGGCACGCAGACGCCCGACGCGATATTGACAGGTCCTGTGATGTCGCTGTCCAGAACAGCGGCAAACGCACGCCCCACATCGAACACGTGCATGAAGTCGCGCTGCTGAGTGCCATCTGAGCAGTGAGCCTCGCGCCGCTCGATCAACGACTGAATCACGTCGCTGACGAGGCGGCCTGGCGCCTCATGGGGTCCGTAGAGAAAGAAGACGCGGCCCCAGGCCATCCGCACGGACGTCTGAAGTCCCGCCTGTTCGAGTAATGCGCGCAGCGCATGCTTGGACTGGCCGTAAAGGGTTCGCGGCGCCAGCGGCGTCGATGCCTCGTCCAGCTCGGTGTAGGACCAGTCGTACTCGGCGCAGGAGCCCGCCATCACGGCACGGGTGCCGCCGGCTTTGGCAAACGCGAGATACAAGTTCAGGCTCGCGGCCACCCAGCGCAGGTTCTCCAACGACGTCCAGAAGAGACCGGGCTTGGCATACCAGCCAAGATGGAGGAGATGCGTTGGCGCAAGCCGTGCCGTCAGAAGGCTCGCTGCGCCGGTATCGAGCAGGTCGCACTCGTGAAACGTGACGTCCGACGGAAAATCGGCGGAAGGCTTCGAACGTCCCGCGACGTGCACTTCGAAGCCCCGCGCCACGAGCTCGGGGAGCGTGTGGCGACCGATGAATCCTGTGCCACCGGTGACGAGCGCGCGCTTCATGGCCGAAAGTCAGGGTACGTGGCGTCGCGTTCCGAAATGGTGGGGTCGGCAATCGGCCACTCGACACCGAACATCGGATCGTTCCAGCGGACACCCCGCGCCATCTCGGGCGCGTAGAACTCGGTCATCAGGTACAACACTTCCGAATCGTCCGATCAGCGTCTGGAAACCGTGCGCACAACCCGGAGGAATATAGAGCGCCCGCCGGTTCTCCGCCGTGAGCTCGACGCAGATCCATTGGAGAAAGGTGGCCGACGAGGACCGCAGATCGACGACGACATCGTGGATGGCGCCGCGCGTACATCGCACGAGCTTTCCTTCGGGCTTGGGCGGCGCCTGGTAGTGCAGACCCCGCAGGGTGCCACGCCGCGTGTTGAACGAGACGCTGGACTGGACGAACCGGGTTGGCAACCCGGCGGCCGCGAACTCTTTCTCGCAGAACGTCCGCGCGAAGAGACCCCGACCATCGACGTGTCCCTCGACATCGACAATCACGGTGTCCGGAAGCTCGGAGGGCGTGAAGCGCATCAGAACACGCTGAGCTCGGGGATCGGGACGACGAAGCGTCCGCCCCACTCGCGAACGGCGGACATCTGCTGCGTGATCTCGTCGCGCAGGTTCCACGGCAGGATGAACACGTACTCGGGCCTGGACGCGAGCAACGCTTCCGGTGCTCGGACCGGTATGCGTGTGCCAGGCAGGTAGAGACCCTGTTTGTGCGGGCTGCGGTCGACCGTGAAGGGCATCAGCTCCGGGCCGATGCCGCAGTAATTCAGGAGCGTGTTGCCCTTGGCCGGTGCGCCGTACCCAACGACCGTCTGACCGCGTCGCGCAGCCTCGACGAAGAACGCGAGCACGTCGCACTTCGTCCGCACGACCTGCGAGCGCAAAGCGTCGATAGGCGGCGAGTCCGTCGAGGCCGGCCGCGCGTTCGCGCGCCAGCACGTCAGCCACGGCTTCCGTCGGCGAACCGGCCGCGTCGGCGTGCCGCACGTAGACGCGCAGCGACCCGCCATGCGTCCAGAGCTCCTCGACGTCGACGATGCGCATGTGCACGCGGGCAAAGAGGGCGTCCAGGACGAGCAGCGAGAAATACGAGAAGTGCTCGTGGTAGATCGTGTCGAACTGGTTCTCGGCGACCAGCCGAAGCAGGTGAGGCACCTCGATCGTGACGACCCCCTCGGGCTTCAGGAGGATCTGCAGGCCCTGGACGAAGTCGAGCAGCCGAGGCACGTGCGCGAGCACGTTGTTGCCCGCGATGAGGTCGGCTTCGACACCGCGTGCGCGGAGCCGCTGCGCCGTCTCGGTGCCGAAGAAGGCCACCTCCGTGGGAATCCCCTTGGCGATGGCCGTCTGCGCGACGTTGGCGGCCGGCTCGACGCCCAGGACCGGCACGCCGTGGGGCAGGAAGTACTGCAGCAGGTAGCCGTCGTTGCTCGCGACCTCGACGACTTGTGACTCGAGCTCCGAGCCCGAAGCGTTCGACCATGCGATCGGCGTACGCCCGGCAGTGGGCGAGCCAGAGGTCCGAGAACGACGAGAAATAGAGATAGTCGCTGAAAATGTGCTCCGGGCTCTCGAACTCGTCGAGCTGCACGAGCAGGCAGCTTCCGCAGACGAAGACGTGCAGCGGATAGAAGCTTTCCTTTTGCGACAAACGGGCGGGCGTCACGTAGGCGTTGGCCAGAGGTGACAGCCCGAGATCGACGAAGGTCTCCGACAAGGGCTGGCCGCACAAACGACACGCGCTGGTGGCCACGGGGTCTCGTTCCTTCACAGTCGCTGTTCCAGGGCTTCGAAGCGCTCGATCTGGTCGAGGGTCAGAGCAGCCGCGTCCTCACCGGCTCCGAAGCGCCTGTACCAGTCGACGGTCCAGCGCAGGCCCTCTTCGAGCGACAGGCGTGGTGTCCAACCCAGACGGGCCCGGGCCTTCGAGGCATCGACCTGCAAGAGTCCCGCTTCGTGCGGATGCGTGCCGGGATCGGGCTCCCAACGCGCGCCATCGCCCCAGAACCGGCTGAGTCGATCGACGACCCATGCGACCGGCCGCGCCTCGTCGGTCGCCGGACCGAAGTTCCAGGCTTCACCGAAACCCCGGGGATCGCTCGACAGGCGCTCGGCGAGCGAAAGATAGCCCGACAGCGGCTCGAGCACGTGCTGCCAGGGGCGCACGGCGGCTGGTCGCCGAAGGACAACGGGCTCGCCCGACGCAAACGCCCGCATGCAATCGGGGACGAGTCGATCCTCTGCCCAATCGCCACCGCCGATGACATTGCCGGCCCGCGCCGATCCCAGGCCAACGGGCTCGGCGCCGTCCGAAAGAAAGAACGAGCGCCGCCAGGCCGCCGTCACCAGCTCCGCACAGCCCTTGCTGCTGCTGTACGGATCGTGACCGCCCATGGCCTCGTCCTCGCGATAGGGCCACCACCATTCACGGTTCTCGTAGCACTTATCGCTCGTGACCACCACGATCGCGCGCAGCCCGGACGCGCGTCGGGCGGCATCGAGGACGTGCGCCGTACCCATCACGTTGGCCGCGTAGGTGCCGACCGGATCGACGTACGACCGCCGCACCAGCGCCTGTGCCGCGAGATGGAACACCACCTCGGCACGAGACCGCGCCATCACGGCATCGACCGCAGAGGGGTCGCGCACGTCACCGAGCTGCGAATCGATCCGCCGCTCGATGGCCGCCAGCGTGAAGAGGTTGGGCGAGGTCGTGGGCGGAAGCGCAAAGCCCGTGACGCGGGCCCCCAGCCGGCCGAGCCAGAGACTGAGCCAGGCGCCCTTGAAGCCCGTGTGCCCGGTGACGAGGACGCGTCGGTCGCGCCAGAAATCGCGAGCGGCGGTCACCACGTCTTCCACGGCGCGCGTCCGGTCCGCCAGAGCTCTTCGAGGTGGCGCTTGTCGCGTAGCGTGTCCATCGGCTGCCAGAACCCTTCGTGACGATAGGCGGCCAGCTGACCCTCGCGTGCGAGGCGCTCGAGCGGCTCCTGCTCCCACACGGTGTCATCGCCGGCAATGTAGTCGAGCACGGCGGGGGAGAGGACGAAGAAGCCGCCGTTGATCCAGCCGCCGTCCCCAACGGGCTTTTCCTGAAACGCATCCACCTTGACCTCGTCGAGCTCGAGCGCACCGAAGCGCCCCGGCGGGCGGACGGCGGTCAGCGTCGCGAGCAACCCGTTGGCCGTGTGGAAGTCGAGCAGCCGCCGGATGTTCACGTCCGAGACGCCGTCGCCATAGGTCATGCAGAACGTCTCATGACCGACGTACTCCGCCACGCGACGAAGCCGCCCTCCCGTCATCGTCTCCGTGCCGGTATCGACGAGCGTGACCCGCCAGGGCTCCGCGCGGCGGTGATGGACCTCCATCGTGTTCTGGCCGATATCGAACGTCACGTCGGTCTCGTGGAGGTAGTAGTTCGCAAAGTACTCCTTGAGCATGTAGCCCTTGTAGCCGAGGCACACCACGAACTCGTTCACCCCGTGAGCCGAGTAGATCTTCATGATGTGCCAGATGATTGGCTTGCCGCCGATCTCGATCATCGGCTTGGGGCGGGCTTCCGTCTCCTCGGACAGCCGCGTGCCGAGCCCTCCAGCGAGGATCACGGCCTTCATCACCAATGAGTCTCGTACGTGGGCCATCGGATTGGTGCGAGCGGCTGGGCACCCGGCGAAAGCGTCGGGGGACATCGCGTCGTGTTGGGGCACGGAGTGGAGCCCGGCAACGGGCGTCATTGTAATGGGCAATCCTGCAGCCGGCAACTCGACAACGTCGCATGCCTTCGAGGTCGAGTGACCACTGCCGCCGTGTGCCCGTCAGCCTGAAGGTCCACTGTGTGGGGTATCATGCGATTCGTGAGACGGTCAGTGCCGCTCTCACCACATACCCCACTGCGGCTTGCCTGGGGTTCGCGTCCGGAGCGTCACGTTGAACGAGCTTTCCGATCGCCGGCTCGCCTGGCAGCCCGACATCTATCAGCGCTACTCCTTTCTCGCGAGGCTGACCGACATCCTGTCCGGCGAAGGCAGCGGCGCCCTCACCCTGCTCGATGTCGGAAGCGGTCCGATTGCGCTGACCGAAGCGTTCGTTTCACCGCGGTTCGACATCGTTCGCGCAGACGCCGGTCAATTCGACGATCCCTCCATCGTCCAGCTGCAACCGGGCGAGCCGCTGCCCTTCGAGGACGCGGCCTTCGATGTTGCCGTCGCGATCGAGGTGCTGGAGCACGTGCCGCCGGCGCAGCGGCCGAGCCTGATTCGTGAGCTGCAGCGGGTCTCGCGGCAGGCCACCATCGTGTGCTGCCCCATAGACACGCCGGAAGTCGTCGAGGCCGAGCGTCAGTTCTCGGCCTGTGCGAAGGCCGTGTCGGGCCGCGACGTCGACTTCCTCGTGGAGCATCGCGAACACGGGCTGCCGGATGCCGCGGAGGTCGTGTCCTGGTTCAGCGAGCCGGGGTCGGTGCTGGTCGCCGACAACGCCCCGCTGGACGAATGGCTCGCGTTCAACGCGCTCGATTTCATCTATGCGTGCGATTTGGGCGACGACGAAGCGAAGGGCCGCTTCGCGGCGGCGGTCAACACGCGAGCTCCTTTGGCGCGCTCGGGCGCGGCGCACTACCGCCGCTTTTTCTGCGCTTTCACGTCGCCGGCGCACGCCGCGACGGCCGCCCGCGTCATCGACGCCGCGAGATCCCCGGATCCGAGCGAGCCGCAGCGGCTCGTTCGCGAGCTGGTCACAGGCATCCTCGGTTGGCGCCAGGAGCTGCGCGAGCGCTCCACGCGTGAAGTCGAAGCGATCCACCGGCACGTCGGTGAGCTGGACGCCGCGCTCTTGCGCTTCAAGGAGGCTGTCGCCGAGAAAGATGCGCACATCGCGGAAGCTGGATGAGCGCAGCTCGCCGAGCTGAGAGCACGCCGTCGACGAGACAAGATGCGCACATCGCAGCCAGAAGCGCTGCCGAGCTGAGCACGCCGTCGACGCGAAGATCGCACATCGGCAAGCTGGAGCAGCGCAAGTCGCAAGCGCATCGGCGCGAGACGCTGCAGATCAGAGCTGCGATCGACAGGCCGCGCGTTGTCGGCGGCGCACGTGCGACTCGAGGAGACGCACACGGCGGGCGACAGCCCTCGAACGAGAGCTGCAGTCATCCTGACGTCCCGTTCGTGGCGGTTGACGGCGCCGCTACGGCGATTCACCGAGGCTCTCCGGCACCGCACCTTATCACGGCTCCCGTCGGCGCCCTGACGGGCATGCGCCGATGGGTGGGGAGCGCACCACCAGACGCCGCAACTATGCGCTGGCTGCCGAGAGCGGCCTGTTCGACGCGACGTGGTACCGGGAGCGCTATCCCGATGTGGGCCGCTCCAACGTCGATCCGCTCGTGCACTATCTCAAGTGGGGCGCGCATGAGGGACGCGATCCGCATCCCCTGTTCGCCTCCTCGTTCTACCTCCAGTCGGAACCCTGACGTTGCAGCGGCCGGCGTGAATCCACTGGTCCACTATGTGACGGCTGGAAGAGCCGAGGGGAGGGCGGCGTTCGCGCCTGGAACGCCCGCATCGGGAAGGCTCACCGGATACGTGCCGCCGCAAGGCCGCTTGCCGTGGTTCAACCCGCTCAACCTGGTCGTGGCGCCCCAGCTGGTCAACGAGCCCCGTCTGAACGTCCTCGTCCCGGGCTTGGCGATGCGGCACCTGTCGGGCGGGCCCAACACCGCGCTCGAGATCGCGGGACGGCTGGCCCTGTCAGGCGTCCGCGTCCGCTTGATCAGCACCGAGTTCGCGTTCGATGAAGACCTCGCGCCATTCAGGGCGCACATGCGCGGCCTGCTCGGCACCGACCTGCCGGCGGACGTCCAGCTCGTGTCGGCGAACGACCGCGCCGTACCGCTGGCCAATCGGCGCACGCGATCTGTTCATGGCCACGGCGTGGTGGACTGCCCAGCAGGCCAAGTATGCGGTCCGTCAGACGCAACACTCGCGCTTCGTCTATTTGATCCAGGACTACGAGCCGCTGCTGCACCCGGCCTCGACCCAGCAGGCGCTCGCGGCCGAAACCTACTCGCTCGATCATCTTCCCGTCGTCAACTCACAATGGCTCCACGAGTTCCTCGTCCGCGAGCGCATCGGGCGCTTCGCCGACCCGGCGTTCGTCGAGCGAAGCCTCGTCTTCCAGCCGGCCGTCGATCGCACGCTTTTCTTCCCGGCGTTCGATCGCTCCACTCGGGCGCGCAGGCGCCTGTTGTTCTACGCACGGCCCACCCACGGCCTGCGGAACCTGTTCGAGCTCGGCGTGGCCGCGCTCGAGAAGGCGGTGGCCGACGGCACGCTCGACCCCGAACGCTGGGAGCTCGTCGGCATGGGTGAGTCGTTCCCGGCCGTCTCGCTCGGCCGCGGCGCCACGCTGGTGCCCGCGCCCTGGCTCGACCTCGCGGGTTACGCGCAACAGATGCGCGAAAGCGACATCCTCCTGTCGCTCATGCTGTCTCCGCATCCGAGCTATCCGCCGCTCGAGATGGCGGCCTGCGGCGGCCTCGCGGTGACGACGGCGTTCGCGAACAAGACGTCGGAAGCCCTCGCCGAGCTCTCGGCCAATATCATCGGTGTTCCCCCGACACTCGAGGGCATCTCGGAAGGGCTCGAAGCCGCCGTGGCACGCGTCGACGATGTGGAGGGACGCCGGGCCGCTGCCGCGATCAACCTGCCGGCGAGCTGGCGCAGCAGCCTGGCTGAGGTCGTGCCAAAGCTGTTCGACGAACTGGCGGTGCTCCAGGGAAGTCCCGTGAGGGAAGGCGAGCGAAGCCGCGACGACGAAGGCACGTCGATCGTCGCGCCTGGCTTCCGGAACTGGCCTCGCGACGAGTACGAGGTGCATCGTCTCCAGGCGTTCGCGCGACGCCGCAGACAATACCCGTTGCGACAGGAGCCGGGGCTCTTCAGCCTGCTCACCACCGTCTGGAATACGCCGCCCGAATACCTCGATGCATTGGCCGACAGCGTTCTTAGCCAGGATGCAGATTCGACATTCGAGTGGGTGCTCCTCGACAATGGCTCTCACGATCCGGGCACCCGGCGGTCGGTCGAGCGCCTGGCAAAAGAGCGTGCGATCAGAGTCTTTCGCGTCGAGGGTAACCTCGGGATCATCGGCGGCATGCGCTTCTGTCTCGAGCGTGCGACGCACCGATACATTCTGCCGGTTGATTCAGACGATCTGCTGACGCCCGACTGCTTGCGTGTCCTCTCTCACGCGCTGCGGCAGGCCGGCTATCCAGCCCTCGCTTACACCGACGAAGACAACCTGGAAGGCAGCCACTTCAGTCAGCCCTATTTCAAGCCCACATTCGATCCCGTCCTCTTCGCGAACTCGTGCTACACGGCGCATCTTGGCGCCATCGACCGCGAGCTGGCGCTGGAGCTCGGCGCCTACACCGACCAGCGGGCCGAGGGCAGCCACGACTGGGACACGTTCACGCGGTTCCTTGCCGCCGGCCATACACCGCTGCACATCCCCGAAGTGCTGTACAGCTGGCGTATTCACCAGACGTCGACCTCCAGGAAACATCCATTCAAAGCCCTTCGTGTACGACTCTCAGCGCTGCGTCTTGACGAAGTTGCTCGAGACGCTGGCGCCGACCGGACGATTTCGCGTGGAGCCCTCGCCGCTTTTCGGCGGTATGCCGGACTGGTGGATGCGGCGAGACGCGACGGACCCGCGCGCGGTTACCACCGTGGTCCTGGCATCGTCTCTAGACCGTCCACCTCGCCTCGAGGTGCCGAAGGAGATTCCACACGAGGTCGTGCATCTGGATCCGGCGGACGGCGTGGTGGGGCTGGCACGCCTTGCGGCGCGAGCGGCCGAGAGCGGCCGCCTGCTGCACGTTCTGTGGCACGACACCCGGATCGTGGACGACGTCTGGGCGCTCGAGGCAATGGGTCTCTTCGAGCTGTTTCCAGATACCGCCATGGTGGGCGGTCGCCTGCATCAGAACGGCCGCATCGTCGATGCCGGCGCGTACTTCGGGTTCGGCCGCGGATGCGATGCGCCCGATCGCGGCCGGCCGCTCGAGGATCCGGGGTACCACGCCCAGGCGTGGAAGCAGCATTCGGTCAGCGCGGTGTCGCTCGATCACTGCTGTGCTCGATCCGAAATTGGCCGCTCGATGCGCTTTCAGCTCTGGCGCGCGCGAACGTCTCGCTGGCTCACCTCGGCGCCTGGCTCGGCGCCGCGTTCACGACGACAGGGGCGGCGGGTCATCTACAGCCCGAACCTGTCGGCCGAGACGAACATCGATCTCGGCGGCACAGGTCCGCGACGTGGAGCACGAGGCATTCAAGCGCGTGAACGTCGACTTGATGCCCGATCGGCGCTATCTCTCGCCGCACGTCGCGCTGCGCGCGCCGGCGTACCAGCCGGCATCAATCGAGGTGCGCCGACGGCCGTTCGGCGACCCGGGACCGGCGTTGACGGACGCACAGGTGCTCGAGGCCGATCGGATGGCGCGCGCCGTCCTGCCGCGGGCCTCCTCGGAGGTGTCGTTCTCGATCCTGACGAGCGTCTACTCCCGCACGCCGGCACAGTTCTTCGAGCTGACCGCGCGCTCGCTTCTCGAGCAGCGCCATGCCGACTTCGAATGGATCGTGCTCGAGAACGGCCCGGTACGCGACGACGTCGTGCGGGTGCTCGATCGCATCGCGGCCGACCATCGAGTCCAGCGCTTTGCGTGTGCCGAGAACGCCGGCATCCAGGGCGCGATGCGCCAATGCCTCGCACGTGCGGCGCGACGATTCGTGGTCCCGCTCGACGCAGACGATGTGCTCGAGCCCGATGCGCTGGAGGTTCTCGCTGCCGCGATCGACCGCGAGCAGGCCGATTTCGTCTTCTCGGACGAAGATCACCTCACCGACGAGCGCGTGCACACGCCGTACTCGAGGCCCGGGTTCGATCCGGTCCTCAACCTGGAATCTTCGTACATCTGGCATCTGTGCGCGTTCAGCCGCGAGCGGGCGCTCGAGCTCGGCGTCTACTCGGACGAGGGGGCCGAGTACTGCCACGACTGGGACACGATCGTCCGTTTCAGCGAGGCCGGCCTGCGGATCGCGCATGTGCCGCACGTGCTCTACCACTGGCGCACGCATGCCGAATCGCAGAGCAATACCGACACTCAGAATCCCGGCTCCCTGGCATCCATGCGCGCGGTGGTCGAGGCGGTGCTCGCCCGCCGCAGCGCAGCCGAGCGCTACGAGATCGCCGAGTTCCCTCTCTTTCGAGGCGCTGTCGAATGGTGGATTCGCCGCCGGCCCATCGGCGACCCAGGCTTTGCCGTCGTGGTCCTGGGCGCGACCCAAGCCGATGTGGATGCGCTCGCGCACGTGCCCGGCCTTTCGATCGCCAGTCACGTCGTGCCGGTTCGACGACGTCTGGACACGCTCTCGGACTGGCGGACGCTCGGCGACGCCCTTCCCCGCAACGTCGAACGTATTGCGCTGCTCGATCTTCGATGTCGTCCGACCACGCAGGAGTGGGTGTGGGAGGCGACGAAATGGTTCGAGCTCCAGCCGGACGTGGCGATCGTGGGCGGCCGCATCCTGGACGATCGCGACTTCGTCGTCGACGCCGGCTCTCGCGTCACCGCCGGCGAGACCATGGCGCTCTACCGGGGTCTCCATCGAACGGACGCCGGCGCATTTGCTCTTGCGCTGAAGCCGCAGACGATCGAGGCGCCAGCCGAGGGCTTTCTCGTCGTCGAGCGCCGCTTCCTGGAGGCCGCCATCGAGTCCGTCACGCGTGAGGGCTTCACGAGGCGACTCGGCGCGACGCTCGGTGCGCTCGCGAAAGCACAACACCGCCGCGTGATCTACTCGCCGCTCGTCGAAGCACGGAGGATCCGCATCCCACGCGACCATGCGTCGCGGGTCGACGACACGTTCCTCGCCGAGGAGGATTCGCGGCTCGCGCAGAGGGCCCCGAACGACGGCGCTCCCGCCCTGCCAGCGCTCCGCCTGATTGCGCCCGCCGACTGGCAGCACGTCGGGACCCGGCCGGAGTTCAACGTCCGCACCAGGGACGACGAGGCACGGGGCGAAGTGCTGTTGTTCAGGCGCGACGACTATATCGGACGGGGGATCGAGCGAGCCGCACGCGTGGCGTCGGTGCGTCTCGAGCCCGCTGACGTGGCCGGCGTGCTCGTCGGCATGCCCGCCGCCCCGCTGCCCGAGGGCGACTACATCGTCGTGCTGAAAGAGTCGACCGGCAGCGTCCTCTCCGTCTCGGGGGTCTGTCTCAGGGAAGCCAAGGAACGCTGGCCCCGACGGTTCCAGGCGATGCTCGAGGACCAGGCCCGGTTCGCGGTCGGGAAGCCCGCCGCCGAGAGGCCGCGGCGAGAAGGCGAGCCGCTCTTTTCGATCACGACGGCGATTCACGACGTCGATCCCCCGTTCGTCGTCGCGCTGGCTGACTCGATCCTGGGCCAGCGCTACGATGATTTCGAATGGGTTCTGCTCGACAATGGGTCGCATCGACCGGACACGCAGCAAGTCAGTCGAGATTTGGCGGCCCGCGATCCCCGCGTTCGCTTCTGGCGCGTCGAGGACAATCTGCACATCATCGGGGGCAATCGCTTTCTCCTCGAGCATGCGCGCGGCACCTATGTCATCCCCGTCGATCACGACGACGTGCTCTATCCGGACGCGCTGCGGATTCTGAGCAGCTTCGTGGCCGAGCACCACGAGCCGGATCTCCTGTATTCGGACGAGCAGAAGATCACATTGAGCGGGGTGGCGTCGGAGATCCTGTGGAGGCCGGCCTGGTCGAACCTCGCGGCGCTGTCGACGTGTCCGGCGTCGCATCTGATGGTCTTCAAGCGGACGCTGGCGCTCGAGGCGGAGTTCTACAGCGCCGACTACGCGCGCGGCAGCCCCGATTGGGACTCGGCACTCCGGCTTGCGACCCGGACCTCACACATCGTGCAGGTGCCCTTCGTGCTGTACGGCTGGCGCATGCACCCGGGCTCGACCGCGCTCAACGAGGACTCCAAGAACTACCTGGCCGAATCGCAGAAGTCGGTCGTACGCCACGCGCTCGAGCGGCTCGACCTCGCGGATCGCTTCGAGGTCGCCAACGCCCACGACGTGCTCGGCTATTACCATGCCGTACGCCGTAAGCAGGACGGGCCTCGCGTCCTGCTGCATGCCGTGATTCCCTTGGATGCGCCACGTGACGCGTTGACACAGCTTCGTTCCAGCCTCGCGCACACGCGGTACGAAGCAATTTCGCAACGTATCTACGTGCCGGGCCAGGACGAGGTGGGCGTCGGCCTCGCCGCTGCTGCAGGAAAGATTCGGATCGGTGGTGTGAAGCCGGAGGTGGTGACATATCGAGACGAGGCAGACCTCCTCTCCCTCATGTTCACCGGCGAGGCCATCGAAAGCGGAGAGGTCCACGTCGTCCTCAACCCCATGCTGGCCGTCACGAACCCGGATTGGATCTGGGAAGCCATTGGCACGTTCGAGCTGGACCCGTCGACCGGTATTGCTGGCGGCTGCATCCTCGATCCCGACGGGCGCGTCTACCACATCGGCTACGTGTCCGGTCTCGATGGCTTTTTCGCCACGCCCGCTCATGGCCAGGACATGCGGTTCGTCCATGGCCAAATGGGCTTCATCCGCCGCAACGTGACCGCGGTGTACGGCTCGTTCATGGCGGTCAAGCGGGACGTGCTCCGCACGATCGGAGGCCTCAAGGGCATCGACCGCTCGGACGGGCTCTATGGGATCGAGTTCTGCCTGCGGGCCGCGCGTCACGGCATCAAGACCGCGTACTCGCCTCGGATGAAGGCCACCTTCGACGGGCAGCTCGCGCATCCGGCGGGCGCCGATCGCGCGCTCGTCGCCCAGATTGTCGCGGAGTATCCAGCGGCCGGCGCGCCCGATCCTTATTACTCTCGTCACTGCATTCCACGCGCAGACGCCTTCGGGTCGCCCATCGTCGAGTGACGTTGCCACAGCGGCATCGCGCTCCCGCCGTGGGAGACTATGGGACGTTGCAACCTCTCCGGGCGCGTCCCGGGGGCGCCATCGCCTTGGGGCTCGGGATGGCATAGAATGGTGGAACATGCAGGAGGCAGCGAGTATCTCGGCGATGACACAAACGAAAACACCTTACTGCGTGCCGGCTTCCGGCACGGGGCGGCTATCTTTGACACTGGTGCGCCGTATCCGTACGGCATATCGCACGGCGATTGCCGACTACAGCGAGCGCCAGTCCGAGTTATGGTCGTATATCGCGACGCGCACCCGCGACATCCACGAGGCCTTGATCGATGAAGATGAAGA
Source organism: Vicinamibacteria bacterium (assembly GCA_963719755.1). Lineage (GTDB taxonomy): Bacteria > Acidobacteriota > Vicinamibacteria > Vicinamibacterales > JAENWD01 > JAENWD01. The sequence continues at coordinate 630,070 of CAVRDA010000018.1, forward strand.
TCGGCTTGCGAATTTGCTGAGCGATCCCGGATCGAACAACCTGTTCTATGGTTTCGACAATCTCTTCATCGACAGTACCCAAGCCCTGATCCGCTCGGGGGACGGAGCGCCCGCATGGGCTGTGCAAATCGTGGCGATGATCGGGCAACTTGCCGAGACGGTGGCGGCGAAGCGCATCTGGCAACCTGAGTTCGGCACAGCGTACCCGTATTACGAGCAGAGTCAATCGCGGGATGTGGAATCTTTGCTTGCGCGATTGAGCAGAGAACCGGCTACGGGCTTAGATTTCCGAACCCTTTCCCCAACGAGTACGGAGTCGCTACTTCGCGTGGCATCGTGTCGCACCGTGCCATTCACGCGATTTACTATGCATCCCGTTTGTCCATGTTGCGCCCCCGTGGGCGCGGCTACAGCATTCTGGAAATCGGCGCGGGAATGGGTCGTACCGCGTTGTACGCGCGCGAATGGGGGCTCGGCCAATACACGATCGTCGATCTTCCAATGGCCAACGTTGCACAGGCGGCTTTCTTGGGTGCTGTCCTCGGTGAAGACGCAATCTGCCTGACCGGCGAGAATCGCTCGGGTATTCGCATATTGACGCCCAAATGGCTCTTCGCGACGGACGACCGGTTCGACATCGTGCTAAACACAGATTCTCTCACCGAGATGCCCCACGAAACAGCCACCCGGTACGCACAAATCGCCATGGATCGTGCGGGCAAACTGCTGAGCATCAACCATGAGGCCAATGACGTGCTCGTACACGAACTGGCGCCCTTGCGCGGGCGGTCACTGTATCGTGCGCCTTATTCTTTACGCTCGGGATACGTGGAAGAGTTGTTCGCGTCGCGTGATTCCTTAAATGGGAGATCGCTCGCGCCGGCGGGTCTGGTGGTTATTCGGCGGTCAAGCGTGCCTCGTTCCGCGCAAACCTGCGCGTTCCTCAAGAGCGCTGATCCGGGTCAAAGACCCGTCACGTGCCGATAGCAGCAACGGCATTCTTGAGTCGATAAAACTATGGCGTCATGTCAGGGCGACGAGCCATCGGTCCAGCCGACGAAGTTCCAGACTCGCAAACACGTTCTCCAATGGGACAGCCGCGACCTCAGCCGACATGCAGGCGTTACCGTGCAGGATGCCGCGCTACCAGCCGAGGAGACACGAGCCCGACCCTCATGATCGAACCG